>NZ_RHOQ01000002.1 GCF_003946605.1 Companilactobacillus baiquanensis | reverse complement strand
ACCTGCTTGTTCTATACTTTACTGTTTTACTTTTATTTCCTTTGCTTTTTTTAAACGCGTTGTTAAACACAGCTTTTTCCGTTTAACTACAAAAGGCTCGCACCTGCTTGCGCAGGTACGAGCCTTTTGTGGTTAATACTCGAAAGCTGAACGTGTTTAACAACGCTCTCTAATTAACTCCTTGCATCAATGGCTTAATCTTAGGTACCAACAATGCCAAAATAATTCCGGCTACTAATGTTACTGCACCTGTGATCCCAAAGAACATAATTTCATTAGCTGGATTTCCTGGTTCAAACAACTTAACTAATTGAGCATTAGCTGCTTGTCCGGCTGAATCGGCTAAGAACCACATTCCCATCATTTGAGATGCGAATGCTTTGGGAGCTAGTTTTGTTGTAGCTGACAAACCAACTGGAGAAATTAACATTTCACCAATTTCAATGATTCCCCAACTTAATACTAACCAAAGTGGGCTAACTTTTCCGGCTGGACTTAGTCCCATCAATGGAATGATAATTACAAAATATGAAACGGCTGTAAAGACAAGTCCGATCCAGAACTTAGATGGTGATGATGGTTGTCTCTTACCTAACTTCAACCATAACCAAGCAAAGATTGGTGAGTAGATGATGATGAAGAATGGGTTAAGCATCTGGAATTGTGGAGCTGAAAGTTGCAATCCGGCAAAGTTCAATTGTGTTTGTTCAGCAGCAAATAGTGCTAAAACAACTGAACCTTGTTCTTCAATTGCCCAGAAAATAGCTGCGGCAATGAATAATGGGATATAAGCAATAACACGAGATCTTTCAACTTTTGTAACTTTTTTACTTGTTAACATTACTACGAAGTAACCTACTGGTAATAGAATACCTAAGGCACTAAGAATATTGATAAAATTATTAACTGTTAATGAATTTGTAAATGCCATAATAACAACGATAATAACAACAGCAACGATTACGTAAATAGCTCTTCTGATGAACTTAGTACGTTCTTCGCCTCGAAGTGGATCTGGAGCTTGGAAACTTTCTTTTGGTAAGTATTTACGACCATCGAACCAATAAACGATAAGTCCAAAGAACATACCAATAGCAGCCAATGAGAAACCGGCATGGAAATTATAATGATGCCACATCATATTAACTGCTTGTGGTGCAATTAATGAACCAAGGTTAATACCCATAACGAAAATACTGAAACCAGCATCACGACGAGTATCTTGTTCGGTATATAATCCACCAACCATTTCGGATACGTTTGGCTTCAATAGACCGGTACCAATTGTAATAAGACCGATAGAAACGAATAGTCCAGTTTGACCAAATGGTAGTGATAAGGCGATGTGACCAAACATGATCAAAACACCACCCCAGAATACTGTCTTTCTAGGTCCCATAAATCTATCACTGATAATTCCACCTACAACACTGGACATGTAGACAAGTGAACCATAGATCGACATAACAGATGCGGCAGTAACTTGGTTCATACCAAGTCCACCCTTATCTATTGCATAATACATATAGAATAGCAAGATGGCACGCATACCGTAGTAACTGAATCTCTCCCAAAATTCAGTAAGGAATAGCGTTCTCAAGCCAAGAGGTTGTCCGAAGAAACCTCGATTCTTCTTTTCTTCCATTAGAAATTCTCCTTACATTACAACAATGATGTACTAAATATTAAACCCAACTTTGTTTAATGTCAAAAGTTTTTTAATATATTCCTTTAAATTGCCTATATAAAGGCAAAAAAAAATAAGAGTCTTCTAACTTGCGACTCTTATTTTGTTAATTATTTTCTATGTTTAAAAGCCATTGTTGCATTTACAGCTTCTTTCCAACCGTCATAAAGATTCTCACGCATTTCATTATCCATTTTCGGTTTATAGGTATTACCAGATTGATAATTTTTCTTAATATCATCAATATCTTTCCAGTAACCTGACCCTAATCCAGATAAAAATGCAGCTCCAAGTGAAGTTGTTTCTAATTCTGCTGCTCGCTGCAATGGAATATTTAAAATGTCAGCTTGAAATTGCATCAAATATTCATTCGCAGTAGCTGCTCCATCAACTTTTAAAATATTGATCGGAGTTTTTGAATCAGAACTCATAGTTTCGACAATATCTTTAGTTTGATAAGCAATTGCCTGTAATGTTGCCTTGATAAAATCATCTTTATTAGTACCACGAGTCAGACCAAAGACGGTCCCATGGGCTTTATCATCCCAATAAGGTGCGCCAAGTCCAGAAAATGCCGGCACTACATAAACTTCATCACGACTAGTCGACCTCATGGCAGCTTGTTGTGTATCTGGGGTTCTTTTGATTATTCTCAAATCATCTCGCAACCACTGCAAAGCGGCACCCGCAACAAAGACACTACCTTCAAGAGCGTAATTTATTTTACCATTTATACCATAAGCTATCGTTGTCAGCAAGTTATTATCTGATAAAGCGGGAACTTCTCCTGTATTCATAACAACAAAAGCGCCTGTTCCGTAAGTATTTTTTACCATACCTTTATCAAAAGCCATTTGTCCGATCAACGAAGCTTGTTGTGAACCCGTCATTCCTGTAATCGGAATTTCTGATCCATAAAAATGATAGCTCTTAGTTACTCCAAATAATTCAGCGTTTGATTTAACTTCAGGAAGCATAACTTTAGGGATATTGAACAACTCTAATAAATCATCATCCCATTTAAGATCATTGATGTTGAACAGCATTGTTCGACTAGCATTAGCGTAATCAGTTAAGAAACTTTCTCCATCAGTTAATTGCCACAACAACCAAGTATTGATCGTTCCAAACAATAATTCGCCTTTTTCAGCACGTTCCTGGGCACCCTTAACATGATCCAAGATCCAGCGAACTTTGGTAGCTGAAAAATATGGACTAACGATCAAACCTGTTTTTTGATGAATTTCATCTTTATGACCTTCATCAATTATTTTATTAGCCAAGTTAACCGTCTGTCTAGACTGCCAAACAATAGCGTTATGAATCGGCAATCCCGTATTTTTATCCCAAACTACTGTAGTTTCACGCTGACTGGCAATTCCAATAGATTTAATTTGTCTAGGTTTAATTCCTGACTCGATCAAGACAGTCGCAATAGTCGTCTGAACTGCATTCCAAATTTCAGAAGCATCATGTTCTACCCAACCGGGATTGGGTAAAATTTGGCGAATCGGATGACGTGCCGCTGCAACCTTTTTTCCACTATGATCAAAAATCATAGCTCTAGTTGTAGTTGTCCCCTCATCAATTGCTAAAATATACTGTTCGTCCATCATGATTCCCTCCAAATAACCATCAGCTACATTGGCTTATGCTTAAATTTTCTTGTAGCACTAACTGCTTCTTGCCAACCTTCGTATAAATAATCAGCACGTTCTTTTTTCATTTCCGGTTTGAAAGTAGCACCAGTTGCATATTCTTTTTTAATTTCGTCAATATCTTTCCAATATCCTACGGCTAAACCAGCTAAAAAGGCTGCCCCTAGAGCTGTTGTTTCAAGATCTTTAGCTCTTTGAACGGGTGTCTGTAAAACATCAGCTTGAAATTGCATTAAATATTTATTATTAGCTGCTCCGCCATCAACTTTCAAGGTTGGAATATCAATTCCTGTATCTTTTTTCATCGTATCAATAACATCACGAGATTGATATGCAAGTGATTGCAAGGTTGCTTTAATAAAATCTTCTCTGCTTGTACCTCTAGTTAAACCAAAAACAGCGCCTCGAGCATTTGAATCCCAATAAGGTGCACCAAGACCTGTAAATGCTGGTACAACATAAACTTCGTCATCATCATTTGAAGACATTGCCGCATCTTCAGAATCAGGTGCTGAATCTACTAATTTCATAGCATCACGTAACCATTGAATTGCCGATCCGGCTACGAAAATACTACCCTCTAGGGCATAATAAACCTTACCATTAATTCCATATCCAATAGTCGTTAATAAATTATTATCAGAAATTTGTGGTTTTTCACCAGTATTCATCACAATAAAGGCACCTGTACCATAGGTATTTTTAACCATACCGGGTTCAAAAGCCATTTGTCCAAATAATGCTGCTTGCTGGTCCCCAACCATACCTGAAATGGGAACTTCTGAACCATAAAAATGATAGTCCTTTGTTTTTGCGTAAACTTCAGAATTAGGACGAACCTCTGGAAGCATTGCTTTAGGGATATTTAAAACCTTTAATATTTCGTCATCCCACTTTAATTCATGGATATTAAATAACATTGTTCGACTGGCATTAGAGTAGTCAGTTACATGCGCATTTCCACCTGATAGCTTCCATAATAACCAGCTATCGATCGTACCAAATAATAGTTCACCCTTTTCAGCACGTTCTTGGGCACCATCAACATGATCTAATATCCAACGAATTTTTGTAGCTGAAAAATATGAGTCGATCAAAAGACCTGTTTTTTCGTGGATCATTTGATCATAACCATCTGATTTTAGTTTGTCAGCAATACTTGTAGTTTGACGACTTTGCCAAACAATTGCGTTATATATCGGCAAACCTGTATTTTTATCCCAAATAACAGTAGTTTCACGTTGATTAGTGATCCCAATACCAGATATTTGATGAGGTTTAATACCTGATTCAATAAAAACGTTAGCTATTGTTGACTGAACGGCATTCCAAATTTCATTAGCATCATGCTCTACCCAACCTGGTTCTGGGAAATGTTGTGTAAACTCCCGTTGTGCATCGGCAACTTTTGAGCCTTTCTTATCAAAAATAATTGCCCTCGTACTAGTTGTTCCTTCATCTATCGCCATAATGTAATCTGTCATCAATCTACCTCGAATTATTATTGTAAGCGTTTCATAACAAAATATTATAACATTTTATGAATTTTACAAAATTATATGATTAACTTTCCTCTTTTGGATCGATTTTTCTTTTAACAATCAAAAATACTCCAAATAATACTACCGAAATAATTGATATGATCCAGCCAATTTTCAAGCCGGGAACTTCATATTTCAATATTATCTTGTGATATCCCTTATCCAAATCAATGGCCGTTAAATTGTTTACTACCTTATATGTCTTAACTTCTTTACCATTATCAAAAGCCTTCCAACCTTTATCATAAGGAATGGTAAATAGCATTGGCGAAGCTTTTTTAACATTGATCTTGCCTCGTACTGTATCGTGGTTCAATCGAGATGTGATATTTAAGGAATTTTGCCTAATAGTATTCTTTGATTGGTTAAATTCAGCTGAATCTAAAGTCTTAAAATACCCTGGATCGTATTCAAGTGGTTTTCTTGTCTTTATGCCAACACTTAACTTTTCTCCAGCATCGTAATCGCCTAGATCAATTACAATCGAACTATTGATCAAGCTCGGCATTTTTACTTTTTTACCATTAATATAAACTTTTGAACGAACATAATTTATCGGTGCCGTGTACAAATAAAGTTCTCCATTAGCAGTGGTCGTCAATTTATATTCATAAAGGTTCTTTTTGCCTAACTTAGTTTTCGTCCAATCGTCTATCTTAGCATTCTTAAAATACTGCTTATTGTCGCCATTAATCGCTTGCCAAAGTCGATTTTGATTATCCAAAGCTCGATTCGACATCATTTGAAAATCATAAATATCAGGACTGGCTAAGAATCCCAAACTAGGCGAATTATAATCAGCTTCCACTTCATATGAATGATTCCATTGACCAATATCATAGTCAACTCCAAACAAAGTATTGGTTAAAGAAGTTCCGCCAATATAACTGATCCGTCGTACGTTGCGGCTAAAATAACCTAATTTATTCATAGTTTCCAAAGTATCTTGACTCAACGTAGAACTATATAAACTCAATCCATTAATATTGAACAAAATAGGATCATTATAGTTATTATACTGCTCTGGAAACGCCTTATTTAGTCCCGATTTTGAAACAATAATACGATGACCGATCTCACTTTCTTTTTTGACATCGGTTAAAACTTCAGATTCCAATTTATACTGCTTTTGATAAATACTCTGACTACCAAATCCGGCCGTATCTATAACAGAAACAAAATTGGCACCAACTTCAAAAATAACCATTAACATCAAAACGATTCCGAAATACTTGTTTCTACCATAAAGATAAATAAATATTCCCGTAATCGTTATACATAATAACGTCAGTGCAAAATAATAAATATTATACTCGTTGTAAGGTGTTCCAAATCCCATCTGTTGGATAAGTTTTGGTATCATCCATTCTGTTAAATAACCGATACAAATTAAAATCCCTGCTGTACAACTAGCCGAGATAACAGTATTAGCATCCTTAAATACTCCTGCAGAAAACGCTTTGTGAGCAATAAAAATACAAATAAATGAAAAAATAAAACTATTTCTAAAAGGAAATCCTGCTGGATTTTGGAACATGTGCCAAACAGTATTAAAAGTCGTCACAAACATGCTCAATAACAAAACACCAATCAAAAAGAAAGCATGTTCTTTATCCTGCTTAGTTACACGTTTACTAAAGAAATACCCTAATAATAGGATCAAAGCTGTTGAGGTCATGAAAACTGATGGTCCATGATGCAATCTCTGAGCAAAAGTATTACCACCAATACCCAATTGTGTGAAAGCTTCAAAACCAAATCTAGCCGACGGTAAATAATTAAAAATATCAAACGAAGTTTTGGCCGTCTTCATCATCCCGGAAAATGTTGGAATTAAAACAAACGCAGCACTCATTCCGGCTAATACCGAAGATATAATAAAATTACGAATAATTACAAAACGATTTTTTTGCTTGAGGAGATTTTTTTCTAATGCTAAATAAATAAAAAAGCAAACTGAAAAAATACAGAGCATGTATCCTAAATAGTAATTAAATACGATTGCTAAAAATAGCGAAATATAATAGAGGACAACTTTATTATGGTCGATCAATTTCAATAATCCACACGCCACTAATGGCAGCATGATCAAAGCATCCAACCACATTAAGTCATAAAAATATGACGCCACAAATCCACAAAATGAATACGCAACTGTAAATAAATAATTAGAATAGCGAGTATTTTTAAAATACTTGGCCAAAAAGTAGGCCATCGTTAAGCCCATAGCAGATATTTTTAACATAATTATGACATCCGCCGCAATAGGGACTGTCGAACTAGTAAATAACACTAACAACAAATTAAACGGTGACAATAAATAGTAGCTTATTATTGGAAAGAAATTATCTCCCAATGATTGACTGAATAAGTACAAGTGAATATTTCCAGTAACTAATTGCCGACGTAATTCAGTCAAAAAAGCAATATATTGTGTACCTAAATCACTAGTTAAAAAATTGCCATCCCCAAAGGGAACTAAACCAACGTAATAAAAAATTCCTGATATTATGATCAAATTAATAAAAAAAGCCATTAAATAATATAGAACATTGTGTTTTCTCATAAAAAAACTCTCCTAGTGAATTGCCCCTCCAAATCATAGGGAAAAATGTAAATAAAGGCAACAAAAAAAGAGGCTGATAACAGTCTCTTGGAATTTTATGTTTTATTGATATATGGCATAAACGTGTGACAAAGCATAGCTTTTTCCGATCGAAAGCTGAACATGCTTCGTCACACTCTCAACAAAAAAAGGCTTGCATACGCAAGCCACCAAACATAATTTTTTTCATATTAACTACCTCTTTTAATTTACTTTTTTATTTTAATTGAATAATTTTTTGTCGTTATGAGATTTAATCATCTTACCGCAAACAGCTGCGACCGCCGATAAACTGGTAAGAACTAAAATCGGATGTTTTTTCATAAGCAACATCACCTCTTCCTCAATAGCCTCAATTGACTATGTATACATATTAGCGCCAATGTATGAAAGAAAAAGTTGGAAAGTTTGAAAAAAGTTTGAAGAAAAAAATCCCGCCTCTAGGCGAGATTTTTCTTTATTCACTAACTTTACTATCTGCTTTAGCAACAGCGGCACCGGCTAATGCACTTACATAGTTAACAGGTTTGTCGAAGTTTGGTTGGAACAAGAAGTCGACCATTGATAATTCATCAATTGTAACTTCTTTTTGAATAGCTAATGAAAGTAAGTTAGCTGATTGAGAAACATCATACATACTTGTCAAAGCTCCACCTAAAACAACACGTGTTTCTGGGTCCCAAACTAGGTTCATTAATACAGGAGTTGTTGTAAGCATAAATTCAGGACGATAATTATCTTCAAGGCTTACTGATTCAACTTCTTTACCTAAAGCTTTAGCATGAACTGCTGTCAAACCACTAGCAGCATATGTTCTACCAAACAATTCAACAGCTGAACTAGCTTGTGTACCCATATATTTAGCAGTGTCTTTTTCAATATTAGCACCTACTAAAATACCTTGACGTACTGAATTAGTTGCTAAAGGAATATATTGATTATCATTTGTTGGGTTGTAATGTACAGATGCAGCATCTCCGGCTGAGAATACATCTGGTTTACTTGTGTGCATATATTCGTCAACGATCAAAGCACCATTTGGAAGTGTTTCAAATTCATCTTTGAACATATCAGTGTTAGGACGGAAACCTACACACATAACAGCAATGTCAGCTTTATATTCGTTCTTGTCAGTTTTAACGATCACACCATCTGCAGTATCTTCAAATGACTGAACCTTTTCACTTAATCCTAAAGTTACGTTGTTATCTTTGTAATCTTGTTCAGCAACTTTAGACATGTTTGGATCTAAGTTTTTAGCCAAAACGTCTGGAAGTGCATCGATCAAAGTTGTCTCTTTGCCAAGAGTTGCATATCCTTCTGCAAGTTCGGCACCAATGTATCCAGCACCAATAACAATAGCACTCTTAATATCACTGGCATTTTCTTTAAGTTCGTTAGCATTAGTCCAGTTCTTACATAGTTTAACCTTATCTGAATCAATTCCAGGAATATTTGGAACAATTGGAGCAGATCCCGTTGTAATAACTAGTTTGTCGTAATCTTGTTCAAATGTTTCACCAGATTCAAGATTCTTAACGGCTAGTTTCTTATTATCAAAATCAATATTAGTTACATCATGTTTCATATTCATATGTGCACCCAATTTAGCTAAATCGTCTGGGCTTGAATAAAACATCTTGTTAGGATCTGAAACACGGTCACTTACCCAAAGTGCGATACCGCAAGATAGGAAAGATAAATTATCATTACGTTCAAAAACTGATACTTCCCAGTCTGGGTGATCCTTTAAAATATTCATTGCTGAAAATGTCCCTGCGTGTGTACAACCAATAATACTTACTTTCATGTTTATCTACCATCCTTTGTGACAATATTAACTAATTGATTAATAAAAAGTCTACCTCATTAGAAAGCGCTTTACAAGGGGAATACCTAAAAAAGTTATATTTTTTATTCCAATGAAACATAAAGAAGAGAACACTGATATAACAGCATTCTCTTCTTTAGATTAAATAAATTTATTTGTAAAATTATTGTTTTCAGGATTAATATAATTGTTATAATTTTTAAGTCAGACCTAGTTATATTATGCTATAAAAAGTCTCATTTGTGATTTTAAAAACAAATAAATATTTTTATCAAAAATGACTGTAATTGTTTAAACAAATGTTATATACTGTATTTGTGAAAGGGATAAGACAGTGAGTGTCAATGCAATTCCTTCCTTTTATTAAAAAAGAATATCAATGATATCATCCTCAATATCATTAAATATTTCTCAATCACCATAAACAGAAAATTGCCCCCCTCAAACAATTTTCCTATTAATGTAAAAGATTTTGTCAGTTCCCATTTCCCATTCCAAAGTTTATTAATAGAATGCTTTCATTCATTAATAAAATCCCTCTCTATTTTGACACATGGAAACCTCACATACACTCACACACTTGTCCTGGACACTACTGGTAATACGCCGAATAAACCCATTATCCCAAGAAATGGGTTTATTTTTTTGCCTTCGATTATTTTTGGCCTCTAATGATACAATTAGGTAAGTGTTTCAAGAGGTGGTAAGGACAAATGAATAATGAAATTAAGTATATTACAGATGAGCTTGGGATCATTTATGATTTCTATCAAGATAAATTTAGTTTAAAGCGGATCAAAACATATATTTTAAGTATGCCTGAGGGTAAAAAAATTATTAAAGTAACCGCTGGAGAAGTTCCGATGTATGATCACCAACTTGTTTTACCAATTGCCAGTTTTAGTGATCAAACTGATTCTGTCAGCCTGTTACAAGTTAACCATACAATGATCAATGGTCGTTCTAGCGAAAATATTGCCATGGATACCAGAAGAATTACCGATTTAGTCAATCGTTTAATTGAATTGATCGAACCTTAAATTTTAAATAAAATAAATGAAGCCAGCAATCCGATTTGGACTGCTGGCTTCATTTGTTTTAAAAATCTTATTCGTATAATTTTGCAACTTGTTCTTGAACAGTTTCATGTGCCAGAAATTCATCATAAGTTGTATCCGCACGGTCAACGATACCTTTAGGACTAACTTCTATGATTCGATTGGCAATCGTTTGAATAAACTCATGATCATGGGATGTGAATAAAATACTACCTTTAAATCCGACTAAACTATCATTTAGAGCCGTGATAGATTCCAGATCCAAATGATTTGTTGGATCATCTAGTAAGAGGACATTGGCTTTACTCAACATCATCTTAGATAGCATGGCACGAACTTTTTCCCCACCAGACATAACGTCAACTTCACGATTAACATCATCACCTGAGAATAGCATCTTACCTAAAAATCCACGTAAGAAAGTATTATCATTTTCTTCTTTTGAGGCAAATTGACGTAACCAGTCAATTACTGACATCTTATTTTCTGCGAAGTAATCATTGACGTTCTTTGGTAAATAAGTCGTGCTGGCTGTTTGTCCCCAAATTACTTCGCCGCTATCGGGTTCTAATTCACCAGAAATAACTTGCATTAAAACAGTAGTTGTTAAATCGTTTCTACTAATAAAGGCGACTTTTTCGTCTGGACGAAGTGTCAAATTAATATCATCGAGAATTTTTACACCATCAATTGATTTTGATACACCTTTTAATTGAACTAGATCTTTACCTAATTCACGTTCTGGATTGAATTTAATGAACGGATATTTACGAGAAGATGGCTTAATATCATCTAAAGTAATTTTCTCTAATTGTTTTTTACGAGAAGTAGCTTGTTTTGATTTTGAAGCATTAGCACTAAATCGAGCAACGAACTCTTGCAATTGTTTAATTTGATCAGCTTTTTTAGCATTAGCGTTTGCTTGTAGTTGAGCGGCTAATTCACTTGATTCCATCCAAAAATCATAGTTACCAACAAATAGAGTGATCTTTCCACGGTCAACATCACACATATGTGTACAAACTTGGTTTAAGAAATGTCTATCGTGGGATACGACAATGACTGTATTTTCGTAATCAGCTAAGAAGTTTTCTAGCCAACTGATCGACTTAACATCAAGACCATTAGTTGGCTCATCTAGTAGCAATACGTCAGGTTTGCCAAACAAGGCTTGACCTAATAACACCTTAACTTTTTGGGGTTCAGTCAACTCACTCATAGGAACTTGGTGAAGTGATTCATCAATACCTAGTGCTTGCAACATTTGGCTAGCTTCTGCTTCTGCTTCCCATCCGCCCATCTCACCAAATTCTGTTTCTAATTCAGCGGCACGAATACCATCAGCATCACTAAAATCTGGTTTTAAATAGATGGCATTTTTTTCAGTCATGATCTCGTAGAGTTTTTCGTGACCACGGATCACTGTATCCATCACTAAATTATCTTCAAACGCAAAATGGTCCTGATTCAAACTGGACATACGCTCGTTAGGTCCCATCGAAACAGTACCTGTTGTTGGTTGAAGATTACCTTCGATTATTTTTAAAAACGTTGATTTACCAGCACCATTAGCTCCGATAATTCCGTAACAATTTCCCGGAGTAAATTTAAGATTGACGTCATCGTATAGCTTTCTATCTGAAAATTGCATACTGACATTATTGACGGTTAACATGAACAATACCACCTTTTTCCGCATAAAAAAACAACGTGTCAAGGAAACGGCGACGTTGATTTCAGCTTATTTTTTAATTGACATATTGGGGTAGCTTAACATAAAACGTTTAAACAAGCAATGTGATGGAAACTAAAAACGATCACATTAAGTACATATTGTTGATCATTATTTAAAATTCAATTTTTCCAGAATTTCCTGTCTCCATCCAAGATTAAAATTATTATTAATTTTGTTATACGAATCATTAATAGATTGCAACAATTTAAAGTCATTCTGTTTATTTTCAAGAAGAAAAATAACTTCTTCATTCATTAAAGGAAATATTTTCACTAAATCAGTATAAGCATCCATATTAGAATCTTTTAAGGGTACTCCAGCAATTGCTCTCCAAATATTAATAGTATTTTCATCCATTTCATTTGCAATGAATAAAGTAATAACATTCTTAGGTGATTTTTCAATTGTTAAATTAGTTGCGTGTCGTAGTACTGGCTCCCATTCACCACGTTTTTGAGCTTGACTGTTCATCAATGTAACTTCAAGCATTAAAGTAAGATTATCGTAATCGATTACAATGTCTCCAGCTCCACCAGCTGCATGTGATAAGGGAAGCATATTACCATCTAATGTCAAGTTCATACTTTTTGTTATATAAAACTTTGCATCTGATATATAGTACCATGCAATGGCCATAATATATTCATAAATGGTTGGAACAGTTGCTGACTCAGAAACCTGTTTTTTTATTTCAACATCATCACGAACAGAGAATAATGGTAACAATGAAATAATCTTTTTTTTAGGAAACTCTTTTTTAATAAATTTTCTAAAATCCATTTCTCTTTTATTAATAACAGTGTCTTCTAAGTCAGTAATATCCGTAGAATCAAATATCTTTTTAATTTTACTTAATAAATCATCTTCAGAGATGCTTAATATTTCTTCAGTATTTATATCCCTATAAAATGAAAACGTTAAGTTAGATTCATAATTTTCATATAAATCTTCACCAGATATTTTTATATTATAAAAAATTTCTTTAATCAGTTGTTGATTAGTTACATTGACCAATCCATTTGAAAAATCAATAATTCCTGTTAAATTAAATGTACGCTTTGTCATGTCACGATATTCGTCAACTATATACTCTTTTTTGGACAAAACAAATTGCCTATAAATATCTATATTATCGTCAGATAACAACAAATTATCTTCGTTAGCTTCCAAAAATTCTTCTACGTTACTTTTTTTATTAAAAACTGATTTTCCAAAAGCAAAAGCTTTTTTAATCTTATCATTAGATACATAATCTAATAAATTTGATAAATTACTATCATCTGGTTCATTTTTAAATTTTAGCAAATCAGTTACAAATTTATAGTATAATCCTTGAGTATTTGATGATTTCCTGTTTACAAATATTTCATTAAACTTTTCTTCATCAATAGATTCACCAGAAAACAAATCATTAATATCGTAATCTATTATCTTGTCTGGAAATTTCTCCTCGACAAACTCAGCAAATACTTTATTATTATTTGAAACTTCCGCGTAGTCACTGATTATAGACTCAACTTTAGAATTTTTTGTTTCTGGCTTAATAAGATGAATTAATGTTAAAAAGTCTACTTGAGGTACATTTTTATATTCAGATAAAAGTCTCAAAGCCACACGAAAAGGATAAAAGAAATTTTTGCCATCATGGGAATAAACTCTTAATTTCAGCAACTGCCTTAGAAACAAAATATTATTTAAATCAATACCTAGCAATCTTTCAATTTTGTCAGCTGACTTTAATTTATTATTGATCCAATTTCTAGATACTTCAGATAATTCCCTTTTATCGTTTACTAATCCAATCTTTACAAGAGCACTGGTTAAAGTTCTACCACGTTTTGCAAAGTCTTCTGTATTATTTCTCGAAAACAAATCCGACTTTGACAAAACTCTAGAGTAAAAATCTGCCTGTGATTTCTTATTCCAAGACTCAAATTTATCATTTGTTTCCATTAAGTAAGGTAGTAGAGTTTTGTAATCATCTATTAATATTTTACGACGAAAACTTGTATCTCCCAGATTAAATGTTTTTGAAGATTTTGTTAACTGCATTTTTAATCTCCTAATAGTAATTTGTTACAAGTACCTCTATCGTCTCATTCTGTTTAGCTTGGGAATGATAATTACTATTATTATACTGATAGTTTAGTA
This sequence comes from Companilactobacillus baiquanensis, assembly GCF_003946605.1. GTDB lineage: Bacteria > Bacillota > Bacilli > Lactobacillales > Lactobacillaceae > Companilactobacillus > Companilactobacillus baiquanensis. Next base: position 390,975 of record NZ_RHOQ01000002.1, on the reverse strand, counting down.
CATGTAGATTATATTTATTTGACCACTCCTTTAATATCTCATTTTCCTGACCTTTATGCAAAATTACATTAGATAATGCAAACTTTGCCCCACATTTGTCAACCTCATCCAAGTATTTATATAGTTCGTATTCATTTTTCTTAGTCCACATTCCATTTTCATTGTAGGAAGCAGTAGAAATCAAATAAGGAGGATCTGCATATAAAAAGTCACCTTTTTGAAAGGATACTTCTTTATAATCTTTGGAACTAAATCTTATTTTATAATTTGAAATAATCTGTGAAAATTCCACTAATTTTGACTTCATTTTGTTATTGAAATCTCTTTTTCCCACCGGAAGATTATACTGTCCCTTAGAGTTAAATCTAATTTGGTTATTAAATCCAAATACTATTAACAAATAAAATAAAATAGGATTTGGGGATTCATTGTAATCCTTACGAAGTTTTAAAAACTTTTCTTTATTATAATTTCCTAATCCTTTCATACTATTGCATCCATAAAAACTATATCCATTTTTACTAGTATTGGATAGTCCATAAGCTTCTATTTTGTCCTCTATTTTACAAATAGTATCTTCAATGGAATTAGTAGATAAAAATTCAAATAAATCAATCACATGATATTCAATATCATTCATCAAGTATGAATTGGCTATATTATCGTGTATCAAATTTACAGTAACGCTACCACCACCTGCAAACAAATCAATAAAATTTTTATAATCATTAGGAAACAATGGTTTTATTTGAGGCAATAGCTTGTATTTTGATCCAGTATAGTTTAATGCAGATTGGATTATATCATTTTTTTCTATGTATTTTTTTTTAACTTCACATAAATATAGCAGTTCTTTATGATTATTAATATTAGATTGTCCTGTTGTAAATGCGTTAAAATCTGTTTCAAATACCCTTACATTCCCTCTTTTCTTTAAGCTAAAAAGTATTTCATCATTTGATATCTTTGCATTTGAACGTGAATTTCCCTTCTTAGCCATATTACTATAGGAAACCAGTATATACTTAGCATTAATGTGCATAATTAAGTCATCAAATGCAATAGGTGCTTTAGATTTCGTATAATCAGATGATTTTTCTTTCCTATTCACGGCCTTCATGGCGACACCCTCTACCTCTGGCTTTTTCCATTCCATGACGTTCTCTAATACATGATATGCGCTTTCATATCCTCTCGAATTATATGGAGTATCTATATAAACCAAATCGGATTTTATTTTTCTAACTAATTTATTTGCATCCATATTGTAAATTTCATTACAAGTATTATTATTCACATCTGGCATTTTTAGATAAATAGATTTAAAACTGTCCATGTGTTTTCTATAAGCATCGAAATGTCCTACTGTATTTGCTACTTTATCCATGGCATATAGAAGAGATGTTAAAAGAAACGATTTTTCTCTTTTATTAACATTATTAAGCAATTCAATTTTTTCACGTATTGCATCAATTTTTTTTGCATTCTCAAGTGAAAAGTATTTATTACCAAAATTTTTAGTGACATATCCATTAATTCCATTTATATTATTTAATTTCTTTAATATATTTGAAATTTTAGTTTTATTTACTTTTTCATTACCAAACCATGTTTGATAAGAAATATAATTAGATGTCAAAATATCATTGACTATAATTCTTTTCCCTTTCTCTCTAAATAAGTCAGCTACTACCCCTGTACCTCCAAATATATCTGCGACGGTGTTAATACTTGTGGTATTTTCATCAACAATTTTATAAATAAAATCTAGCATCCTCTGCTTACTACCAAGATATCTCCTATTTTTTATATGTAATGTAGATTCATCATTCGAAAATAATGATAATTGCTCTACACTTTGTTCGACCAAATTTTTATCAATTAATACGGCTTGATCATCTGTCCAGACATTTTGATGCCCTATTTTACTTTTAGGAGCAGGTATTTTTTCTTTTTTTATCCAATTATTTAGTGTTTGCCGTGTAATATCGTACTTATTTATTAAGTCCCTCGTAGTTTTCATTTAGGCATCATACTCCTTTTACAGTTAAACGTATTTTAGCACAACTCTGTATAAAATTTATATAGACCTGGCTCTAAATATATATACGTTTTTAAACTAAAAATGTACTTGTTATAAAACAGTGTAATTTCAAAATTAATAGTTAAATATTAATCAGAATTTATATATATAGTTAATAAAAATCACAACGGAATAGGTAGTTTTATTTTTGTAGCCTTTAACAAATTTAATCGGTTCAAAATACATATTAAAAAAATATAGTCTAAACTTCTTGATACAAGATTTGCATTTTATAAAACGTAATTTCCAAAACACATAAGTGTTAAAGAATAAGACCAACCATCATAGATTACCATTCCAATGATCTGCTATGAATATTACCACTCCTAAATTGAATCTGAAGTACATTGAAACTAGTATAAGATATATATTCTCTAACTATTCGAGGTACTAACATAAGAATAAAGCAGTTAGGAAAAAGCCACTATAAATTTTAGGAGCTTAAATCATTTCTTCATAAAGATTCAAATAAAAAAGAAGCACATCTTACGATGCACTTCTAGTATGATCTTAATCTACCGACACTGTTTTACCTCGGTTTTATTTATAACTACTACATCTAAAAAATATTAAAACTCCACTCTCTATGCCAGTTGCAGGATTTACCATGCTTGATATGACAACGTTTATAGCATGTCGGTGGGAAATACGTGCAAACTGTTTTAAATTATCTTTTTTTTATAAATAATATTTAGTTTTTTGACCAACTTTTTAAGCGATTATTTGTCCTATTTCTTCTATATTATATCACCAACTTTAGATCGTTTTGAAATTAAAAGAAATATCCTCTGGTAATCTCGTAATTTAATTCATAGCGATTTGAAAGGCTAGAAATTCATCTCGCTAAATTAGGAGGATCAACTATGATTACTGATGAACAATTTGAATACGAACGCAACAATGTAAAAGAGTTTAAAATGTTAAACCCTCTATTTACCAAAAAAGGTATGCGTCACATGTCAATTTGTGGGATTGTTATTTCCCTGGCTCATGTTAAAGATTATCGAGAGAAAACTCACATCAGATCAGTACTCGCTGACGCAGCTAATCAAAAGACTTCAAAATATATGGACGGTTTCCACAAAATCTATTGTGTAGATAAATAAAGTTTTAAATTTGACACTGCAAACTTAGCGGTGTTTTTTTCTATCTTTATTTGCTAATTGTGTTGACTTTGTACGCTCGAGAGTGTAATATAATAGATGTAGAGAGGAGGAACAAAAGAAAAGAAGGGAGGTAAATGATGAAAGGTAAGCATCAAAAAAAGCCTGACATTAACAAAGTATTAGTCATCTTAGGATTGGTAACAGCAATCTTAGACTTAATCGACCACATACTTGATTTAATATCAAGACTTATATAAAGGTACAAAGTAAGGGGCGAGACCTCTTGCTTTGTGTACACTAAATTATATCATACCTTTCATTTCAAATATTATGAAAAAGACACTTATTGTACTTCTAACGATTCTCATAGTCGTATTGCTAATATCAATAATATTAAAGTTAACCATATTATTTAAATGATAATTTACATGTATCTTATAAATAAGGAGCTCTTACTATGACAGAAAAATTAAGTGCTGCAAGAATCAAGGCAAACAAGAAATGGGACGACGAAAATAGAGAACGTAAAAGATATTTAAATAGCAGATCCGCTGCACGAGGCTTCATTAAAAACAAGGCTACCGCAGACGATATTGAAGAACTAACTAAGTTGCTGGCCAACAGAAAGCAGGAACTAAATTTAAAATAATACGGACACGAAAAAAAGCCCCCTGCCTATATTAGGTAGAGGGCTTTAATAATTTGATAGCGGAGCAGCATATCAAAATTAAACGATTTTTCATTTTTAATAACTACGGTTCAACATGCCTGCTGAACTCCTTAATTATATCTAATTGTCTCTTAAATAGATATCGTCAGTTTTGCAAAAGTGTCTAAAGTGATCACTCACCTTTATACAAAATCTGAACCAGAAGTATATTCAAACGGTAAATATTCATTAGTTGATACTCTGGCCATAGGTATCCCATTTATTATATTGATTTGATCGTATTTGAACGCCTTACCGATAGTTACGCCATCGTTAACAACCCGCTTGCCGTCTTTATTAAATAATGGCGCTGGTTGACCTTCCAAATAATTAACAATTACTACATTACTAAATTCTGTCTTACTAATAGGAATATACACATTAGTTGAAATTCGATAATGTGGTTCATCGTTAATTAATTTAATTTGATCACTCTCCCACATTGAATCTTTCTTATATTCAATAGGTCGTGTAGATCCCAATGAATCGACTGGGTGGACGTCTTCAATTAACTTAATTACATTTTCAACTTTTGGCTTAGGTGGTGCAGTTGCCACTTCAGGAGGATCAATATCAATTTCTTTATCAAAGATACCCCAATCATATGACATGTCTTGACCACCACTGCTCCAACTTGAGGTATACTGCCAACCAATTACGTTTCCGGAAACTCCCACCGCGTTAACTCCGTAATTCGCTACCCAGGTAGGGTGCTTAGAAGCGTTTAACACGGGATTGTTTCCCCAGAACCAACTAGCCATAGCATATTGAACGATATTAGTATATCCGTGTTCTTTCAAGTAATTAATAAACGTATCGACGTAACCAGATACGTTAGATTTATTTAAACTTGGATCCTCAACGTCTACGCATAGCGGCGTATTTTTGCCAAATCCTAAGTTAGCCACTGACTGATCAAAGAATTTAGCTTCTTTAATTGCATCCGAAATCCCAGTAGCTAAAAAGTAATGGTAAAAACCTACATTCATTCCAGCTGCTAAAGCATTTTTAGCTTGAGTTCTGGCTTTTGGATTCAAATAGTTAGATCCGTCTGCACTACCTTGCGTAGTTTTAATGAAAACACTACCTACTCCATGACTTACAAAGTTTTGAAAAAATTGTAAATCTGAACGTTGATAACTAGAGATATCAGCAAAATATTTAGCCATTTTAGTTCCTCCTCGTGTTGATTTTAGTATCGTATTTAGGTGTTGAGACTTCGACCGGTCCAGATGATTTAGAATTAGACGTTTTGTTATCTACTTCATAACCTCCGAAGGCCCCTTTAATACCGGTGAATAGACCTGATGTCCAACCACCGACTAAGAAACCTGCAATACCAGCCTTTACGATATTTACATCGTGATATGCAAGCGCAACAATAACTCCAATTAAAATACCTACTGCCATTGAAATAAACGGCATGTAGGCATTTTTAATTCTTGTTTTTTTAATACCACTAGTTAAAACGTAGCAGCATATTGCGATTAACAATAGCTCACTTGCATTTATCAAATTTAAATTTTGAATTATATCCACTTATTTTTCCTCCTGGTTCATTTCTCTCTTTAGTTCACCAATTTGCTTCGTCAACCCGTCAGTTACTTTCCTTTGAGTTCTTAAATCATCTTGAACGTGCTTCAATTTAATTTCCAACGCTGTATTATTTTTTATTAAGTCTGAACGTTCACTAACCAAAGCATTGATTTTATCTACATTTTCAATGTAATGATCACCACTATTTTTCATTTTTTGAAGCCATAATCCAAAGAATCCCGTTACAAATGCACCACCAATTGCAGATATAACAAATTTAAAATTATCTACCAATCTGGATTACTCCATAAGGCTTCTAGCAAAATCTTAATAATGATAATAAGCGAAATCATGGTAGTGAAATTAGGACTAAAATGAACGATTCCAATAACTTGCATCATAGCTATGTCATGGAATAGAAACATTAAAAAATAGAACGCCCAAATGAAAAGTGGTAGAAATGTAACTAACTTTTGATTAAGTCCTCGTAAATAATGGAAGGAAGAAATAATTACATACAACCCCACAGTTACAACCGGAATCGAAAATATTGGTTCATCAATGTGCATTACAAAATCTGGCGGACGATCAATAAAATTATTGGATAAAATCATGGTAATTCCTAATGCTAAAGTCTCTAGCCCGTTGATAAACCAAGCTCGGTTAAGCCTAAAGTAAAGCCACTTTGTTCTTTTTAATTTTGCTTTTGGATTACCCAATTAAATCACCCTCTTTTTATACAAAAAAAGATAGCCTCTCGGCTATCCTGCATCACTTGTATATTCTTCGCCTGTAATATCCTTGAAGTCATCTTTTGAGATAATTAATGGAACATACCCGATAATATCTTCCTTTTTTAGTGTTCCCCAGCCGAATTCCATTTTAAGTAATCCTATCATATTAATTTCCTCCATTTTCTGTTGCAGTTGATGTATCTGTATCAGCACTTGTCGTATCTGGTTCTTGTGCCGCCTTAATTCCAATGACTTCTTTAGTCAATTGTGTAACTGCTGATTGAAGTTCATCACTAATATTCTTTTGATCAGCGTTATCAGCCATCAAGCTCAAATTCTGCTTGGTACTTGTTGTTAAAGCTGTCTTCAAATCTTCGATAATTTTAGTTAGTTGCAAATTTTGAAGAGTTAACTTAGTTAATACATCGTTGTATTCTTCGTCTGGTGTCATATTTGTTGATTTATGAACCAAAGCATTATCAGTGGGGCGAATAGTCCAATTGAATTTCTCTGAAATAGAAAAGGTTGGGTCATCTTCTACGACAATCCAACCTTTGTTTTTATCCTGATAAAGTGATGAGGGATATTCTGCAATATCAGTAATATTTCCATCATCATCTTGTTTAAAAGCTACTTTAACCATTATTCTCCCTCCTTATAGTTAGTTACGTATGCTATATGTGGCAACGATTTAGGAATAGCTGCGATAATCTCATCAACTGTGTTTAAACTGCTACTACCTTTACCAGCAGCCAGATTACCTTCGACTTCAACAGTCCCATTACTAAATGAAAATGAAAGCGATGTACATCCGACGTAATAGTATAGACTACCATTTGGGTAAGCCGCTTTATAATTTTTCCATGTCCCTTGATAATAAGTTTCAACGTCATTCACACCAAGATATGTCTTTAAGGGACTATCCAAAAGGCTATAATTAGAAATTCCGTTAAGAATGTACTGCTTAGGAATTCTAACTACGCTTGGTAGACCCATATATGCCAATCTCGTTCTATAAACACTATCCGTTGAAGTAGCCGGATCTACAAAATGTATTTCCAACCCGTCTCCAATATTATTGAAGTCTTTTGATACTCCAACAAGCGAAGCACTAGTTGAATCACCAACAAATAAATAACTCCCGACGGTTAATTGTGAAACTTCTTTCTGACTTGTGTAGGAGTTAACATAATCTACTGTTAAGTCAAATGTTGATATTAAATTATCATCCTTATCCTTTATTGATCCCTGAGTTGTGTTAACATTCATGGTTCCGTCATCGTTATATTTAAAACTAACTGAAGGGTTAATTCTAGTATCATCAGCTAAAACTTTACGAGTAAATATAAGAGTAAGTTTAAAATCTGTGTATGTATGATTGGGCTGTATTCCATCATAAATAAGGTAGTTAACTCCTGGATTTCCAAGTGCAACAATCTGGTTATCAGCATCTAATAAGGCCAAGGAATATCCTGAACCAGAAAATAAAGCATTTATAACTATGCTTTTGCTGCCAATCATAGCTATATTTTTGCCATAACTTGGATAGTATTGTGCTGGAAATATACCCGGATTTGTCCAATTAGCAATTGAAGTATTTTGGAATGTTGGCAGTGCAGTCGGATTTAGAACGATATCATCAATTGGTTTTGTTGTAAACTGTTTAACGCTCAGCGAGTTAGATGTTGGATTACCATTAATATCCTCGTATTGTACGGTAAATTGACCAGATTTATATACAGTAGCTGGTGTAAGACCCTCAACTTGAACAATACTAATATCCATAGGACCAACAGCGTACTTTTCACCGTCTTTATAAACAACTAATCTCGTACCTGTACGATCGGCGGTTTCGTCCGTTATTTGGTTTCTTTCGATTATAAAACTATTACTTGTTATAACTGAGGTGGAAATAGTTGATGGTGGATTTTGAAATCCGCTTCCAAAATTATAATGTGTTATTTTTTTTCCTGAAACATCTTCTCTAGAAATAAAATTTGGAATGTCATATACGGGACCAGCAAATACGGTTTCTTTTGAACCGTCACCGTTTAGATCAACTTTTAAAGTGTCCTTAGATGCAAGTCTTCCCTTTTTTAATGAAATGGGAATAGGAGCAGTTGTAGAGAATTTATTTAATCCTGATTCACCATTCGTAATTTGAATTTTTTTAGATTTAGTTGCCTTACCATCAAAATAAGGTGTTTCAACCATACTTAATCGGGCTTGAAGCCCATCTCCCAACCCGTCAAGGTTCTCACCTAAATCTTGGTTGAAAGTAACGGTAGTATCGGCGTTTGTATTAGATGGACCTTGCCAAAGTTTAAAACGCTTAGTAACTTCGCCCTTGTTAACGTCACCAGGGTATACATCGTCTCCAACAGTTTCGTGACCGGGATTGGTTGTAGTTCCGCCGGTGTCGCCACCGTCATCTCCAGTATTACCGCCGGTATTTCCACCGGTTGAACCGCCTGAACTCTTACCGAGCCAGGCGGAATATAAGGTAATCTTATGTGTTTTTCGATCTCCAATTGACGAATGGATTACATTTCCGTCATCGTCTTTAATATCAATTCCAAGTGGCAATTGCGTTGCAAAGTCTCTTAACCACGCATCTCTAATTGTTGACATTTACATTTCTCCCTTCAGCATTTTATCCATTTGATCTAATTTAGAATCAGTTTCTGCATCACTATCACCGATCATTAAATCACCATTATCAATAACATCTTGAATAACAGTTTTAACGTTGTCTTGTGTTACTACTTTATTTGAAGCTGCAGCGGTTGCATTATCAGCAATCGCTTTTTTGTTGGCTGCTATATCGGTATCGTTCTGATTTTGTCTGGTTTCAAGATCATCTAGTGACTTATCAATTTCAGTTTTACGTGCGTTGCTATCGGCAACCAACTTATCGATTTTAGCTTGGCTATCTTTGGTATCGGCGTCTAGCTTGTCCTGATTAGCCTTAACAGCAGCGTCCGCTTTATCGTTCATATCCTTAATAGCTTTATCGGCGGTATCGTTCAAACTAGCAATATTGTTCTGCATAATACCGACGTATAGGGATTGATAGAACGCTAATTGCTTTTGACCAGATTTAATTGATTCATCAAAATTAACTAATAATCTATTTAATTCTGAAATGTAGCTAGCGTGTTTTTCTGGGATAACCACGTCATTATTGATAATTTCTAAATCGAAATCCAAAGTTTGAATTACTTTAGTACGCTCCGGATTTTCAATAAGGAAGTGTGCCGATTGATAATGCCCAGCATTTTGAGTGATAGCCGCTTCCGGTTGCCAACTTAATACGCCAAGTGAAGCCTGTGTGCCGTCAAATCCTTCATCAGATCTGACATAAGATCCCGTTGAATCGGTACCCTCAAAACTGATTAACTTATTAATTAGGGTACTATCGTCCATATCAAAGTTGGATAGATCATATAAAGATACCCCACCCCAGTTCTTATTTGATTTTAAGAAATTAATTTCAAATGTATTACCGCTCGAAGTACCTTGAATTAACCAAGCATGTTGAAACTCTCGACTATTTAATAGAATGTTTTCAATTCCGTTTGGTCCTAAATGCTCATGCTCGTCTTGCGTATACTGCGCTGGTAGATGGAATCCTTCTGCTAAATCCACACAGAAAAATAGCGGTTCTATCGCTGGAATATTCATCTTCATTTGTACATCTGACATTAAATATCACCACCTTTATTTAATTCTGAATTCATTTCAGCTAACTTACGGTCAACTTCTAGATCGTCGTCAGAATACTGTTGACCGTTTCCGGTATAACTAGGAGCATGCACGCCGTTTGAAATTGGACTATCACGGAGTCGACTTTCAATATTAGAAAGCCTTTGAGATAAGTTACTTGTCTCTTTACCTACTTCATCGCTGACTTCATCGGCTATCATTTCAGATAATGATGAAACTAATGCTTCACCAGTTGAATTACCGAAAGCACTAAAATAAGCGTTAATCGACTTTTGATTGCTGGTGATAATTGCCATATCTCTCAAAATTAGATTTAACGCTTTTTCTATTTTTTCAATATTAAAATTCTCTGAATGGAACATTGACGAACCGTATAATTCAGACGTAATACGATCTAATTTAACGGTTAAACCGTCAAAACCTTCAATGTCTTGTAGTTCAGGCACTTTTAATTGCGTAGTTTGGTCAGTGTCGATTAGCTTATATTTTTTGGCTATAACATTACCGTCTGGATCTCTACCCAAAATTTTGAGCGCCATTTTGCTATCTTCATCAAAAATCGACTTGCCAGTATCAACGGTTTTGTTAATTCCGTCTAGCGTTGAGTTGCCAGACACAAATTTAATTTGAGGTTGTACCATTTGACTCCTCCTTGTCTTTATTTATTTGGTCTATTAAATCCTTTTGCTTTTTATTTAAATCGCTAAGTTTAGCGTTTTGACGTCTCACTGTCTTAGTTAATAGTTCAATATTACGATTGGCCAACCGGAGTTTATCTGAATTTTCAAAGTTAATATTCTTTCGTGACAACTTTGAATTATCCAAACTTATCGTCATTGGCGTGTCATTATTTAACGGATTGCCACTAATCCCGTTGAGCGTAACCATTAGCTTTAAGCCAAGCGGTTCAGCATTTAGAAACATAGTATCGCCGATGTTTAACTCATCGTCCTGTTGGTTCAGATTAACGGTTAATTCTACGATAGGATCTACCTGCATAACTGAATCGGCGTACTTCTTCATGGATTCCACATCTTTGATTTGGTCATTAGTTATATCCTCACCAATCCTCATCTTGCCACCGTCAGCATTTACTGCTGAGGCATTGTAATAGAAGAAAGGATCAAACACGTACTTAACCGAATCGTCATCGGTCGTGGTATTTCCGTCTGCCACACCATCATCAGTTTGGGGCGTAACGTCTGTATCGCCCGTAAAATCGAAATCATCAGCGCACACCCACTCACTCGTTGAAACTCGATACCAAGACTTCTCTTTTGCTCCGTCAGAAACCTCACCGTCGATTATCCATTGAGTACCATTCGGAAGTGTCCTAGTGACATTTTGCGGTGTCCAGGGCGAATCGAATACATTTGCCTCTGTTGGTGCTGGCGTATCGGTGCCTGAATCATCTGAACTACTATCTGTATCAGGCTCGGCAGCCTTAATCGTTCCTTGACCGATAACCTTCTCGATAACGTGGCTTTCGGGCTTAACGTCGCCATTCTTATCGAATACGATATATTTTTCGTTCAGCCATTCGTTTGTGCCTAAATGAAAGTAGATCGTGCCATCAATAGATATTTGCTTATCTACCAACCATTTAGATCCGTTAGGTAGCTTTCTACCGGTCGGCGTTTGACTAACCGGCGAATTGATAACCGGTGCGCCACCGGTTTCCATTGTATTGATAGTCCCAACAGCATTACCGGTTGAAGTTGCTGAACCGTCTGAATCTCCGGAGCCATCAACTGAACCATTATCGCTAGTGGCACTATGGTCTTCGTCCAACGTAGCGCCGTACAGCATCGCAGCATTCTGGATAGAAGTAGAATCAACAGACAGCTCAATATCGTTAGTGTTGTGAGCCCAGATAAATTGCTTGCTAGTGGTATGTTTGTAGCTACTTTCATCGTAAATTTGAATGACCTTATTATCCGGAATCCAACGAGCATTATAGCTGTCCACAGCCTTTTGAACAGCGTCCAACCCTGAACAATTGCCCCAATCAGTTATATCAACTGTTGGAAAACTTCCGTTAACTTTGTAAGTAAATCCTTCGGTATTATATTTGCTTTTAAAAACGTAATCTAACATCTGACTAATTGAATAGCTTTGTAGACCCGCATTAATATCGAATTGCCTGAAATTTTGGACCTCAAAAGCTATGTGGGTTGCCGTTATATCTTTGGTTACTAGATCATCAATATATTTTGGAGATGATTGTTTAATAACATAATATTGACCGTCAAACACGATATAGGCGTCATTTTTGAGCATATCAAAAGACACCCCGTCATAGTCGCTTAACCAAGCCGTGAAACTAATTTGAAAGCTATCACTGACTTGCTTGTCGATTTGAAAGGTGTCTTCGTTTATGCACGTTAGCCACTCTTCACTCTGATTATTTTGGCTACGTACATATATTTTATGACCATTTAAATCAGCCATATTAGAAATAGACGAAATAAAACTCAAAGGTGATGTCGATATTTGTTAAACCAGAAATAGCAAATTCGTTATCGCCTTTTTTTAATGAAATTATTCCGTGGTTGGAATTAATCCCGTCAGGTCGTCCGTTCAATATAGGATCAACGCCATCAATAATTAACTCGTCACCGTCTTTTAACGGACGGCTATACGTGAATACTTCACCAGTTGTTTTATTTGTAAGGGTCAAGTTTCCTGACCCCCGAATATGAATCTTCAAATAGTGTTTTTGTGCTAGCGGATCAATATCAACGTCGGAAGGATTGTAGACGGTAAACGTGTTCGTATTAAACTCCCAAGGTACACGCCTATCCCTAGGAATGCCCATACCGCGGGATATAAATTCTTTATCCATGTCGTAGAGTTCCGTAGTCTTAGCGACGCTCTCACGAACACCCGTGTAGTTATTAAACACGATATTCACCGAGCACGAACGCTCACTACCATAAGTTGGGGTGAACACCCTAGTCTTAACGCGGTATTTATATGAAGGCTCATTACCGAATACGACCCACAGACCGTTACGCGACATAAAGAAGCTTTGTAGTCGGCGTAACGACATTAACATTTCTGCTTCAGACTTACCGTCGATATACCAGGTCGTTGAAATGTCTCGAGAATCAAAAGAACTTGACGTCATATATTGACCGTCTTGAGTATTAATCTTTTGAAATTGCTCAATTGGGTTAGTCATTGCCGAATCCCAGTCGTAACAATACGTGTCTTGCAATCCTGAATAATCGTAATATGATAGCCAGTCTACACCGTCTTCACTTATCGCCACCTCGATTGGATCCAAAGCAAGCCTCGAAACATTATCATGACCATTAGAAAATCCGTAAGCGTGCGGTTTCGGGTACTCCATTTCACTTTTAAAGACTCGGTTAGTCAATATTATTGTCTCCTTCCTTGTTGATACGCGTATATATCAGTATCACGTCTATTTTGCTGATTAATATTATTATTTGCCGTACTCAAACTTAATTGAGGTTGGAAATCCTTATTATTAATTGAACCTAATAGGTTGATTACTGTTGTTAATTTGTTGCTTAGATCAGATGTTAAGTTGGAATTTAGACTGTTTGAAGTCTTAAATTCTGGGTGGAAGTCACCCAAACGGCTCATTAATGAAGCTGTTAATGGAATGGCACTTGCCTTGCTTGGATTGATAGCGAACTCGTCGCCATCTTCACCGAATATCGCTTGAGTTGGACCATAAACATGCGCACCATTTGCAAAGCGTGGACGCCCTTGTGGTCCTGAGTGTAGCCAGTCCATTTTGTGTGTGCCCCAAATTGTTGTTGCACCAATTGAATTTTGCCAATCACTGTTGTTAAAGAACGCAAGCAATTGATCAAACGGATTCATGATGTTTCCGTGTCCAGGAACGGCAAAATACTTAAAGGTTTGTGGTGTATATTGCAAAATACCACGAGCCTCATTACCACCGCTATTCATATCATGAATTTGTTGGATTATGTTACGTCCACCAGATTCAGACTGAATTACGCCTTGTAGCATTTTAATAAACGCATCGCTAGGGTTAACCTTCATCATTGAGGCCGCAGCCCTAATCATTTCAGGACTATAATTACCGCTCATAGTGCTTTCAAGCGACTTCTTAAAACTGGAAGCCATTTGCTTAACCTTATCGGCTATGCCTTTAACTAAGCCTTTTCCGGTAGCCGGTCCCATTTTCGCGGAGAACTCTTCCTTTCCCCATTTTCCATCAGTCATAGACTCGAAAGCCTTATTTAGATTTCCGACAGGATCAGAAATAAATTCTTTAGCGAAGTTAATACCTTTCTCAATATCTCCAGCAATTCCAGAGATCTTAGATTTAACCCAAGAACCTACGTTACCTAATGAATCAGCAAAGCCACCTTTAGCACTATCAAAAAAGTTAGAAAGAGTATCACCGATACCATCTTCATAAGCTGGTAACATTCCAGATTCTACATAAGGACGTGCCTGTTGAGCTGGTAGAACTGATGACCCAGGTTTTAATGGAAGTACGACATTGCGCCCCATTGGCGAATACATACGACCACTCGGCTCTTTGATAATTTCACGGTAAACGGAAGATTTAGCGTCATTGACGACAGCTAATCCGCCAGGGTGGTAATTAGATCCACCTTGTAATTGCTTAACGGTTCCTAATCCTTTACCACCGAATATTTTAATAACACCATTAATGGCACCAATACCACCATTAATAACGCCAATAATTCCGTTCCAAGCGGTTTTTGCGATTCCTTTTAATCCGTCAAAAATCTTCTTAAAGAAATCTGAAACGCCTTGCCACATGTTTTTCCAACCTGATTTAAAGTTAGAACTGAATTGTGACCACCAACTGTTCATGCCACTTGCAAAGTTATCGTAAGCAGTGTGCATACCGCTCCACTTGTCGTGCATGGAAGTTTTAGCATTTTCCCAGCCGTTTGACCAAGTTTTGCTAAAGTCTTTAGAGAATCCGGACCACCATTTAGAAATGCCGGAATTAAAATCATGATAAGCGTCTGACATATTGTCCCAAGCGTCTGAAAAGTCCTCTTTACGAGACTTCCAAGTGCTTGACCAGTTCTTACTAAATGATTTAGAAAAGCTGGACCACCACTTGCCGAAATTCTTATCCCATTTATCCGTAGTCTTCTTAGTTCCGTCCCAGAAGTTGTCCCAAGACTTACCAAATTTAGACTTCTTTAAAGAAGTAGCCATGCTGTCTAATTCTTTTTTGAAACTTGCAGCAAAGCCTTTTTTACCACCAAATACACCACTAAGTGTTTTAGTCCACGCTTGCATAGCTTTTTTAGTAGTTTTATCTTTCTTAAACCACTTGCCGACACCCTCAAAAGTACCAGTAAGCTGGCTCATCAAACCTTTTTTGCCTTTAGTGGATTTAGAAACTTCCGTAGTAAGTCCTTTCATCCACTTATCAAAGCCTTTTTTACTTGACTTGTCTTTTAAGAACCAGTCTCCAACACCTTTGAACATTCCGGTTAATTGATTGCCAATTCCCTTTTTATTCTTGGTATTTTTCTTAACCGAGTCTTCCATGCCTTTAAACCATTTTTGCATGTTCTTGCCGGTCTTAGTGTCTTTAATGAACCAAGTAGAAGCTGCCGCAAAAGGATTAGTAATTCCGGCAACAATTTCAGCTTTGTGTGACTTAACCCACTTGGTGGAGTCTTTCATACCGCCTTGTACGCTCTTGCTAATTTTGCCCATTTCCTTAGAAATTGACTTTTCCCAACCTAATTTGCCGGTAAACAGTTTACCTAAGCCTTTAACGCCTTGCTTAGCCTTATCAATTACTGACCCACCAAAGTCTTTTAAGACATCAACGGCTTTGTTAACGGCGTCTCTAAATGGTTTGATATGCTTATACGCTTCATAGAATGCGACCCCTAAAGCAATAACGGCCAATGCTATATCAACGTAAGGATTAGCAAGTGCTGTCTTACCAAGTGCGGACATTGTTGTACCGAAAGTCTTCAATGCACCAATTGTCTTAATACCGAATGCAACAGCTAGATCCTTACCGGCAAGTGCTAGAGCCTTGATTTTGCTTGCACCCTTAGCAACAGCTTCAACCGTATATTTGGCAGCCTTACCAGCACCAATTTTTAGAAGTGAAGCAAGGTCTTTAGACTTTTGCACTACCGGCTTTATGACATACTTCATTGCACCACCACTAGCCTTGCCAAATAGCTTTTTAACACTAGATCCAGCTTTACCAATGACTTCAAAAACAGGACTAAATTTAGTCTTAGTGCCGTCAATAACATCTAGTAGTTTATCTTTAGTATCTCTAAATGATTTAATACCAAATCTAAATACCTTTTGCTTACCGTCACCTTTTCCAAGAACTCTAGTCAGTAAGCCGCCTTTTTCAGCATTGCCGAATCCGGCAAGTGCCATTACAGGACTAAAGGCGTCTTTAGCCAGCTTAAAACCCTTTAAAGCAATTAAAGACGAAACAATAGTTGTAATAGCAGTCTTATGCTTTGCAATATTGCCTAAAACATCAGAAATTACTTTTAATGGGTCTTTTGAACTCTTTGCATTTCCGCTCATTAAACCTAATGATTTAGCTAATGTGCCGAATATAGCCCCAGCAGTTTTGAATACAGCACTACCAATAGTTTTAGCAATGCTACCAATGCTTCCACCAATTGATTTAATATCTTTTGCATGATCTGCAATATAATCAAAAAACGACTTAAAGCCCTTGTTGAGATTATCAACTGCGGAATTTAAGCCGTTAAATATGTCTTTAGAACTTGCATTCCCAGAAAATGCCTTCATCACTTTAGACATTCCACTAGAAATTGTGTCACCTAATTCTGAAAACTTAGACTTAGTTTTTGGGTCTCCGACCCAACTTGAAACAGCGTCATAAACTGGACTTTCTGCATTAACGAATGGTTCAGAAAATGAACTCATTAATAAAGGAACTTGTGTCTTAATGGTTCTAGACATGCCGTCAATGGTCGCACCAAAGTTCTTGGTAGCGTCTTTATAATGGTTCGACATTCCTTCAAGAACTTTATCCATTGTATCTGAACTAACCTTACCAGCCGAAATCATATCGTTAAGCTGTTTCATGGTTAAGTCTTTATTGCCGGTCATCTTCTGTTCAGTCTTCAATAGTTCGGTTCTCAGCTTAGGGAATACGTTCACGAATGACATCATATCTTGAGCTGAAACCTTACCGTTCGCCTGCATTTGTGACCACTGTGTACCGAAATTCATAACAGCGTCATCGGTAGAGCCAAAGGCGTCTTGCAACGTTAAAACTGATTTAGTTAGATTTTTAGTTAAACCAATATTATCAGTAACCGAATAGAACTTCTGATTAAGTTGATCAACCATTTTAGTAGAGTTATTAGCAGCACTAGCCATTTGGTTAGTGATGTCAACCATCTTCTTACCCTTGCCAGCGTTACCAGTTAGTGTTAACCAAGTTGCGTTCATGGTTTGCTGTTCGTGAGCGTATTCAACGGTTGCCGCTTTGGCTTCCGATATTCCACTCTTTAACGCGCCGAATCCGCTTAATGCCGCCGACGAAATAATTGAAGCACCGAACACTGTACCAAATAGGCTATGCGTTTTCTTAGTTTCATCTTGGGCTTTATGCAAATTACCGAATAGACCAGAGAAGCCACCCTGAGTTTTGTTCTCAGCCGTCAAGGTAGTTTTATGATTTTTAGGAACTGAATTTATTTTGTTTATATATTCGGAAACTTCGTGCTTATCGGTTATAGCGTCTAGTTTAGTTCTAGCCTCTTTAGGGACCTTTTTATACATGTCATAAAAGTTTTTAAATCCTTCTGCCTTGGCAATTGCCCTAAGTTCAGCTTTCTTGCTTGTTGGTAAAGCCTTCATATCATCTTTAAAGGTTTGGAATCCAACTTTTTTAACGTCGGCCTCTAGTTTAGCTTGAAGTTCCTTTGGCATTGAACGGAAATATTGTTTAAAATCTCTAAAACCGTCCTCACGAGCCATCGCCTTTAACTCAGCTTTGGCTTCTTTGGGCATAGCGTCAACTAAATTACTAAATTCCTTAACCTTTTGCTTATCAGAAGTATCAGCGTCAAACTTGGTTTTATGGTTCTTGTCCACACCGTCAATCATTTGTTTCAACCGCATAGCGGTAGGCGTTAACTGATCATCAGCACTGAAACGAACTGTTTTATTAACGACTATATCACTCAATTATTGTTTACCTCCCTCCTCTTTATCCTTATTCAGGAACGTATAGTAAAATTTCTTCATATCAACTTTAGGGTGTGGATCACCTTCGCCACTCTTATCAATAGACTTCTTAATCTCTTCAATGATCTGTTTAATAGTGTTGTCTTGGCCTTCAACGTCTTCAACTAACGCTATTGGTTTAATCATTGATGACTTAATTCGATAATCAACCAGCGAATCGTAGCGAGCTAGATCAGCACCCTGTTTTAAATCTAAAAATTCTTGAGGGGATAATTTATAAAAATCGTCAATATTAACAATTCCTATTGTTCGGCGTGCCTCTGTTAAAAGCTCGTCTAAATCAAATATTGGTTTTAGATGCTTAGTCTCTTGCTGTTCTCCTTGTTGACTGCTTCCTTCAGTTTCATTTCCATTTCGATTTGCATTTTGCTTTCTTCGTCGATTGATTTCACTTCTAATCCAATTTTCATTCTCTTTACGGACTTTTCTTCTGAACTTAAGAACGCTTTTACCTTCGCTGCTAAAAAACCAGATTCGAGCATTCCTTTAATGATTTCATCGCAAGCAGCAGGTACATCATCAAATACACCCTGATCAGCTAATTGTTTTGCGACAGCCTCTTCACTTAATGCTCGACCTGACACGTTTCTATAAAATTCAATTAATACGTCGGGGTCATCGTCGCAAAGTGATTGAACAAATTCACTAAAATTACTGTTTTGCATATCCTTATCTTTGCCAACAATGTTTCTGTATAAAATGAAGTCGTAAACTGGTTCTACGTCTTTGCCTTTAATTGTTAATACTGTCATTTTAAAATCTCCCTTAATTGTTTATCCAGCCACCACCGCTCAAATTTGAGTGAGTATGCTCTTAATTAAAGCTATTTAGACGCTGATTCAGTTCCCGTCTTGTCGTCTGTTTGTCCGCTCGGTGTTGTGGACCCCTGATCAGACGCTGGTGCTGTTACCTCTTTATAAGCCGGACCATATACATCTTCACCAGTATTAGTATCTTGAACCAGGATGGTTTCATCGTCTGTTGTACCGTCGATAAACTCACCATTTTCATCAACGCCAATATCATTACCGTGTGAGAAATTATAGAATTTAGTAACCTGGTCAAATGTACCTTCTTCAAAGTCAGCCTCGTCTAATTCAAACGCGTTGCCTTCCGAATTGATGGCACGTTCTGAACCGTTGACCTCAAATTGAAGGTTAGATGTTTGAGTACCTCCGAGTGCTTCCGTATTAGGCAAGTTGCCTAAATAGCATTGAGAGAATTGTGCTTGTACTTTTCTCGCTGGTGCTTTTCCATGAACGGTATTAAAATCAACACGCCAAATTCCGAATAGCTCACCGTTTTGCCATGCTTGATATAAGTCCCAATATAAATCCTTTGAATTATTTGAAGGATCACTGAAAATAGTATCAACCGTACGTTGTTGTGTGATTGAACCTACACCCTTAATGTTTGCTCCCTTTGTGGCGGTCGACTGAATTGTTCTTGTGTTAGTTCCTGACGTAGCACCTTGTAGTCCTAGTGGATGAATTTTATTAGTTTTTGGCTCGTGTTCGATGCGCTTATAAAAATATAAGATTTTATCAGCGTCACGGCCTTTAACAGTTTTCTTTAATGCATTGCCGATATTTGTTGCTGTTGTCATTAAATGTTCCTCTTTTCACTTTTTTTGGGTAAAAAAATAGACCCTCAAAAGAGAGTCTTTTCCGTAATTTCATAATCGAACGACATATTTTGTCGCCTTAATGTTTGAGCCGTTGAATTGTCTGTTAAGGTTCTTTCGTCATATCCAACACATGTACATGAATAACTTGATAATTTCAAATACTTCATTAATCTACGAATGAAATAACAATTATCAATCATGACACTGTTGTTATTATCCTTAATATCATAATAATCAATATTGAGTGTGTACGACGATCTAACCTCGTTCTTGGCCCGGTTATTATCGCTTGAGTTCTCAACATAAATAATGATCTGTGGGTAGCTTTCACTATCGCTGGATTCACTATCGAATATTGGGACCTCTAAACCAGCCATTGAATTGATAGCGCTGGTTAACAGGTCTCTTGGTGGTGAAATAATATTAATCACCTACTTTTTAATTGAATTCTTTAATGCCTCATCGGCGTATTTATTAACATCTAAACTTCTGCCGCTATCACGCATTGGGTGCTGAGCGGGATAATTTTTGCTCTTTAAACCGAATTCAAAAGCCTGTCCGTACTCATACCCATCCTTCGATTCGGCGTGTGGTGCTATATCAGCGGTTAAGCCACCCTTTGAATAACTATCCTTTATGGTATTAACTAAATTACCATGTCCGACATATCCACTTTTTGAATGATACTGACGCTTACGGACTAGATCTTTAGCACTTTCAACTTCATCTTTGGCTGCTTTCTTAACAGCAATTTTTATATTGACGTCCATTCTTGACTTATCTTGTAGAATATCCCCCGCCAAGTCATCAAATCCACTATTAGCCAGCTTCCGTGCCATATATTCCATATCATTCTGATAACCGGTATCGGCCTTAATTCTGACCGTTGGCGTATGATCATTATTCCAACTCATTTCGCTACCGTCCTAACTACGTATAAGGTGGTCCGGTTAATATGACGCCTGATTTGGTTTATTTGATATTTAGGTGCCATAGTCTTTTCGTTAAATTCGTTCTCAAATCCTACGTAATCAGCGTTAATCGTACCGTCGCACCTAATTACCCACGATTTGTCATATTGTTCACCAAAGGCATTATTTTGAGCCTGTGCACCGTTCAATTCTGTAACTCTTGCACCATAATATTTAACCGCAGATAATTTAGCAGTGTGATTTAGCGGGTCAGGGTTGTTCTGCCTTGATTTACTAATCAAATAAATAATCGGTTTAATCAAACGACAGCGCCGCCCCTCTATGCGAATTAGATCTAAGACCGTCTAAATAGCTGTTCAAAATATCTAAGTACGGGTCTAAGTCGGTATCGTTGAATGTTAATGATAAGCCTTCTTCACTAACAGACTTAGTACCCTCAAACGATTCTTGAATCACGGCATTTTGTGCCATTTTCTGAACGATAACGGATAATTTCTTATCTAATGAATCAATATTTAAATATAATTCAATCTCATCAATAGCATTTTGAATATAGACGTTAATACTTTTAATCCTTGGGTCATCATCTTTTAAATTGCTAATAATTTTGATATTATCTAAAACTTGCTGAGTGATTTCAGCGTCATTAGTTGCCATTCCGTCACCCCCTTAACTAATTTAAGAATCTATTTTGTAGAAGAACTTGTTGAGCCTGACGCTGCTGTGGCTTTCTTCTTAGAATTAATCTTTGGAACTACATATTTAGGATCTACCTTAAATTTGTATGCAACAGTTCCAATGTTACGTGGATCTGTTACTAATTTGTAATAAGGATCAGTAGCAGCTTCCAAATTATTAACCGTTAACCCTTCGTATGGTTTTGTAACGTCATATCCTAATCCATTGACATGCATTGATACGATACGACGGTTGATAATAGCTGATTGACCACCATGACCAAGCGCGTCACGAGTAACCTCAACACCATTGAAACTTGCTGGGGCTGTTGAATATCTAACCGCACCATCTGACATGATATACATTGTTGTTGTACCGTCATCAGCCAGTTCAATATCGTCATCTTGAACGATAGGAATGTTGTTATATGTTTGAATGTCAAGGCCAGCTACACTTGGTTGGACCTCACTAATTAAGTTTTGTTCACGCATAGCCATAACGGTTGCTGAATTGACTACCAAACGTGTTAATGATGGATTAGTAACATCGCCCATACGTGCTAATGCTGCTAAAAAGTCGCCTGCTGATAAGTCTTTAGGTGTAGCAAATCCAAATGATTTAGCTTCCAACATATCGGGTACTAAGTACGCGTTATTTAGCAAAGCTAAAATTAATCGTTCATCTTGTCTATTCCAGTAACTAGAAAATCTTGATGTAATTCTTCCTTGAACATTCGCACCTGAAACTTGTTGGCCAAAGTCGGATTGCCCGAATGCCTGTGCCTGGAAGAACTTAATAGCATTGTGTTGTGAGCTATCCACAGCGTTAACTTTAATATCGTCTTTATCATTCCAATCTTGTGGATCACCGTCCAAATCATTAAGAACTGGAATATTCATAAGTCTTCCGGCCTCTGCTAAATGTGAACCCATTACATCATCATTAGTAATAGCTCCGCTTGTTAGAAGTCGGTTTGTTTTAGTTGAATCGTTATTAATATATTTTGCCCAAATTTCTGGGACTACTAATTGTCCTAAAAATGTTGAACCTTCAAATTGTGGCATTTAATTATCCTTCTTTCTTCTTTTATCCTAGGTAGCCTTTGACCGCGTCTGGATTTGTTAAAGCTAACTTACTTAACTCTTCTAAGCTCATATCATCAATGGCTTTATTAGTGTTAACTGATGTTCCTGATGGTGCTTGAGGTGTTTTCTTGCCAGATAGACGTTTTTCAACCGCATCTTGTACAGCCTTGTCAAAAGTATTCTTAACTTTGTCGAGATTTAGTTGGGTTTCTTCATCGGTCGAACCAACGAATAATTCTGCGAACGATTGAGGTAGACCCTTTTCATCAGCAGCGTGTCTAGCGGTCTCTAAACGTGTACGTTTAGCCTTTTCTGCGGTTAGATCAGCCACTTGTTTCTTTAGTTCTTCCTTCTCAGCGTCCGCTTTTTCCTTATCCGTCATGTTCTCTTCTTTATCGTGCTTTTGAATAGCTGCATTAATGAGGTCAGGCATTTCGTCAATTTTGGAACGTAACTTATCGATTTCAATTTTAGCTTTAGCTTTTTCCTTGTTTTTGGCTGAAATAACCAACTCATCGACCTTAGATTGTTGTTTTTCATCAAAAGAAATATCATCTTTTGGTTCGGTTGTTGGATCTGCTTGCATATTTTCCTTTAACTTATCGTCATCGTGCATAAAATATCCTCCCGTTTAACGTCCGTCGACTTATTCAACCGTTTTAAGTCCGTCGACTAATAACCATGGCTCTTTAACGCCTGACACACGTTTGAAGGCATAAAAAAGACGGCCGTTAGGTCGTCAACTCCTTAAATTTATCTGTAATATCGTGATTCGATGTGTCCCAATCGTCTGATTCGTTAACCTCACAAGTAAAACACTGGCAGTTTATGTGTATAAGTGGATAATTAACTCCCTCTTTAGCGTCCTTAACCTTAAATATTCTACCGTCAAGGTTATTACATTGCTGACACGTAGTTACGGCTTCCAAAGACATGAACTTATACCGTTTAACACCGCGCTTTTGATAATCTTCTAACATAGATCTATTTAATGACTGGGCGGTTGCTGTCCTAATCATTCCTGCCGCACGTCCCATTTGTCCATCGGTCGATTTGTTACCGCCGGTTAAAACATTAGCAACATCGTGCTTCCAGTTGAGCGAGTCTTTTGGACTTTTAGCAGCAATTTCAGCGATTGATCTAACCTTTCTAATGACATCAAGTGTCTGTTTATTAATCGAATCCACAATATTAATATCAATATGGCGATCTAATACCGCATTTCTAGCCATTTTCTGCATGATCACATCAATATCACCGGATAGGTGATTAAGACGTCTACCACCTTTAAAATCAGGCATTCTATCAATCAAATTCTTAGCGTCTTTAAAACTATGTGACTTTACTACCTTTGAAATGTCACCAGTCGAGGCAATTAAATGGCGTTGTTGAAATATTGAAACGGCAACGATATTGGCCGTTAGTTTAGCAATCAGAAGGTCGCCATTTGATCTAAGTTTATTATCCTCAAATGCCATTCTAACTAGATTTTGTCCATCATCATCTAAATCATCATAAAGACTTTTAACGTCAATAAGAAGCTGTCTAATATCATCAATAGGAGCCTTAGTGTTCCAATTCTTACCATCTGAAATATAAGAGTTGATAGTGTCGATTGTATCTGTTTGAAGTTGCTTATATGCTTGTTCTATCTCCTTAACCCGTTCGTCTTGTTTGCCATAGATTAATTGAGCTAGTTTGATAGCTTCTCGTCTAGTCAGTTTCATTAGGATCTACCTTACTATCATCAGGCCGTTTATCATCAGAAATATCTTCTTCCAGTTCATCAGATTTCCTACTAAACATTTTTTGTAATGGATCTCCTTCTTTAGTCTCAGAATTCTCCTGATCAATGCGCTCTTTTTCTGAATCGGGCTCTACACCGGTAATAGATTCAGCCAAACTTCTAATAGTTTCAGAGCTAAAGTCTCCAGTATTCTTTAATCCAGTGGCAATTTGAACAATCTCACTATCATTTTTAGGCAGATTAGGTGTGTAGATAGGTGTTATATTCTCCATCATGTCCACGTCTTTAATCTTATTGAGCTTAAACCAATAATTACCCATTAATCTTAAACGACGCATAATACCTCTTGTATATAGTGATTCTTGATTCGCACGTTCTTGATCGTTGCCCCAAAGTTTGTATGTCATAGCAACGCCGGACGTGTTAGAAGCAAAATTCTCATCACTAGTATCTGGCGTGTTAGTGTCCTTGTGGATTTCCTTTTCAAGACCGTCAACATATATCTTCCAGCCCTGAGCGTTTAACTCTTTAGTTAAGTACCTGGCGTCCGGTTGTACTGCTGTCGGTGAACCATTCAATCCACCGTTTAAAATTGCCGGTTTTAACCATAGCTTATTCTTTTTGGTACTAATATCTGGGCTTTCCTGTTTAATGATTGGTTGTCCGTTCTCGTCAAGAATCGGGTTGCCATCACTATCAACCATCACTTTCTTAGGGACGTCAAAATCTCCAGTAATTAATAGGATTGCGTTACTAAAGTCTTCCTGTGAGTTAGCCATTTCGGACTTAGATTTGTCTATCGCATCGATCGTATCAAGTTTAAACTCCCAGTCTCCCATACGCTCATCGTTATTGATGTATTCAGTAATTGGAACCGCTCCAAAATCATGGCTGACCTTTGTATCTAATATAAGTGTCGAATCGTAACTTGATGATGACTTGTAATAATAAATAGTGTCATCGGTATAAATAACGGTGTACCAATAATCCTGCTGATTGTAATTGATATTGTAATAGTAAACTGCAAACAGTGAGTGCTGTTCAATCGTATTATCATAAACAACGAAACAATTAACGGGGTCAACCGGCTTTAAAGCTATTTCGTTGGTATTCTCGCGAATATATAGAAGTTCATACGCTCTACCCATGATAGATAGATTCTTACCCATAATCTTTTCATGATATGATTCATCATTTTTGGAATTAAAACTTGAAATCATATTGTTTAATTCGTCCTGATCGTTCTCGTTTTCGTCGGATCTATCCGAATATTGAAACTTTATAGGATTGCCAAAGCGATAACCGGTTTTAATTGAAGTAATAACGTGGCCAAAGTTACTAGTTATTCGGTTATCGGCTCTATTGGGCGACTTATCACTCGCCCAGTAATGAATATCATTGTCACCAATATAATATCTATATAGAGTCATCAATCTAGGGACCTGAAACTGCTGATGTTGCCTAATGAAATCGGACGCTACCTTGCCTAACTTATCAGGATCAGGCTTTACCACATCAAATAATTCTTTAGGCATTTTATATTGTTTGTTTGAATCTAAACTGAATCGCCTACCAGTTAACATCGGTACTGAATATTTATTTGGGTATGGAACACTTGAATAATATCCCATTTGATTATCTTCAATAGCCATTAACTCACTCCTTTCTTAATCTAAAATCCTAAGCTGTCTAAATAACTTGATTGTTCTTCGTGACTTGGAGCATTATTCGTCGACTGCTGCATGATTACTGATTCAGCAACACCAGTTAACGCGTCAGAAGCATCATCATGCTTATTTTTTCCAGCACGCTGATATTTTTTTATCGCATTAAAAAAGACTGGAAAACGTTCTTTCCAATCTTGTGGGTAGTGCATATGTTCTTCTATCCAACTTGAGTTTGATAGAATTCGGGCATCTTTGTTTTGCGAATTATGAAACCAATTAATAACGGTTCTATTAGTTCTATATTCTTTTTGAAGTCGACTTTGAATTTGTCTAGCAAATCCACGACCACCATTGTTGGATTCGATTCGCGCTTGATTGACCTTGTTTCGATAATAGCTTTGAGATACTAAAACTTCAGTCGCTTCCATCGGTTCTTGTGTCATTACTACGTCTATTAAATAAGGCTCATTCTGATAAATACCATAGACAATAGAAACTAAATAGTCAGAGCCTTCGTCAGCAGTATCACAGTACGCATATATACCACTAAATTGCTGTGGAATTTTTTCATAGGTATTAAATCGTTGATACAAAGCACCCTTTAGATCAATCGGTTCCTGTTGGTAATTGGCTGCTGCTATCTCGGCAGACATGACAGAAATTTTCTGTTTATATTCCTTATATGAAAGGACATCATCACAAAGCATAGTGCCATCATCTTGTAGAGCTTTCATGTTGATATGTTTAACCTTATAACCAGCTTTCGGCATTTCTTCTAAAACTCGACCAGCTAAATCGCCAGACGCCCAACGGGTCATAATAATTAATACTTTGCCACCTTTTTCGAGACGTGAAAGCATTGTATCGACGTACCATTTATAGATATCATCTAGTCTATTAGCATTGTTGGCCTCTTGAGCTGATTTAATAACATCATCAATAATAATTAAATCTGCACCGAAACCAGTAGCTGTACCGCTTGGAGAAGTAGCGAGATAATTATTAACGGGATTACCTTCAAGACTCCACATGTTCATAGCAGCATCACCATATTTAATGTGAGTATCAGGAAACATGTCGTTATAAACTAAGATATTTTCATCAGCCTTAACTTCTTGAATTGTATTTCTAACTGACTTACTGAATACCGTTGATAAAGTTTCATTATATGATCCTGTCATAATCCTATACGAGTTATTTCGTCCCAATATCCATTCAACAAAGTTAGTAGCAGTTAATGACTTACCATGTCTTGGAGGCTCATTAACAACTAACACCTGGTCATCACTGGATAAAAACTCTTCTAAATCATTACATAAATCAACTAAATATTTACGATCAGCTTTATAGAAATCTGGCATTCTTAAATGACAAAAGTCAAAAAAGTGACGTCTAGCTAATTCAATCTTTGCACCACGTTCAATTAGGTCACTTCTGTTCATTAGCCAATTTCTTCAATTCTTCATCAGTCAGATTTGCGTAAGGATTGTGAACGTTTAACCCGCCTGATAATTCAGTCTCATGTTTATCTCGCCAATCGTCCGGCTTACGATTCTTTAACCAAAAAATAGCTGCCGTTGTATCTGGTGGAACGTCCTTTTCAATAATACCCAACTTGACACGCTTAGAAGTTTTAACACCTTTAACCGCAGCGTCTTGAATCTCTTGACTAGATGCGTCTGGGTGTTTCAGTTTCCATTTGTTAGCATAGTCACGTCGTCTTACCTCAACTATTTCATCTTCAATAGGGACAACTCTATATTGTTCTTCCATTGATTTAAAACCGATAGCACGTTTAAATAATGCATTTTCAACTTCGCGATCAACAACAGATTTTCCCTTTTTTAGGGACTCCGATATCTCCGATTTCTTCTTTTTCCACTCATACAATGTAGATGGAACAATCCCAATGTTGTGTGCGATTTGCTCATCGGTTAAGCCGTCTCGTGCCCAACCTTCGATTTCTAATAGTCCTTCTGGAGTTGTCCACTTATCAATGCTTGACTTAGCCAACTTAATCACCTCCTAATTATTTTTAAATATATCTTGACAAATAAGCTTTAATGTTGTATATAAAATAGTCCTATGCTACGGTAAAACCATCAATTATGAAAAGGGGAGCTTTTAATATGAGCAACGTTTTAAATACTTTACTAAAAAAACAAAGTATCTCATGCAACGGCCACAATCTAACTCTCAGTAAAATCGCACCAACTGAGTTTCGTATAGATCAATCTAATATAAAAGAATTACCCGTTGGGACTTCTATCAATACAAGAAATTTTCTTAATAATGGCTCTATTGAATTGGATGACGGTACAAAGTTTAAAATAGAATAGTTATTTATTTAAGACACCTTTTTTAGATGTCTTTTAATTTGCCCTTAGCAATATCGCCAATCGTTTGATAGCATATCCGTTTTACTGACTAGACTCTCTAATTAAAATAAGTATTTGGAAATAATCTCTACAATTATCAACATCAACCAAATCCCAAGAATTATTGATTGTGTTGTAAAACGTCGTTTAAGCTCCTTGTTTTCTGATTTCAATTTTTTAATTTTATTTTTAAGCGAATTTTGTTCACGCTGCATTTTACTAATATCCATTTGCTGATCTATCAATCTGCTACCTAAGTAATCTTGTTTTTGTTCTTGATAGTTTAAACGACCATCTAAGTAATTAAAATTGAAATTCGACGTATTTACATTTTTTAAATCATCACTTATATGCAGATTTAACTTTTTTAAAAGTTTCTTTGCGATTGGTTCTTTTTTCAATTTTTTGCTCCTTTCGCTTCTTAATTGCTAATTCCTTATCAATTTGACCAATCAAATTG
Source organism: Companilactobacillus baiquanensis (assembly GCF_003946605.1). Lineage (GTDB taxonomy): Bacteria > Bacillota > Bacilli > Lactobacillales > Lactobacillaceae > Companilactobacillus > Companilactobacillus baiquanensis. Next base: position 362,239 of record NZ_RHOQ01000002.1, on the reverse strand, counting down.
GCTTCCATAGCTGTCATATAGCCGAATTTAGTGCGTATCATACAAAATTCCAACAAGTTTCATGGCTGTTTTTTCATTAACCATATATTCATCTCCAGAATTAGTAGAAACGCTGTACATGCCTTCAAATTCTCCATCGTCATACATTCCGATTATTTCAACGCTGTTAGGATTGATATAAATGGTCTTAATCATTAACGAATCATCTTTTTTAAAATAAATTTCTATTTCTTCCACTGGTTTCCTCCAATAATTTAAATATTTAATTGCGTCTGTTCATATTTTTCTGGTCTAGTAGCAAAAGTAATCGCAACCGGTATTGTTTCAATATCTTCAATAGTTAGATTTAAGCCTTGCTGCACTCTATTAAAATGACGTGGGGCCTTGGTCTGAATTAGATAAAATAAAAAGCCTGAATCGATTTTTGAATCGATACAAGCATATTGACTACCTACTAGCCCACTGGATTTCAGCAGGCCTATTTGCCCCCGAGTCGCTGATATCTGAATCACTATTGTTCCTCGGGGATATACTTTTTTTGCTTTCGCACGTTCGACTGTTGCAATATCTTTCAACTGTAATCTGTCTTCTTCGCTTTCATACGGTTCTATATCATCTTGATAATCTTTATTAAGCGGAAGTGCTCTTTTCTGCATTGGTAAAATTGCGGGTTTAAAGTGCACATCACTAATTTCATCTTCAATATGATCTATCGCAGGTTCTTCCCATTTGCTTAATCCTAAATAGTTAAGTATCTCGTCCGTATGCGGCATCACATTTACACTCGAATAGCTCATGAAATCATCTTTAGCATTTTGAACAAAATACACCTGTTTGGCAGTCCTTTCTAACGTATCACCATGTACAACAACACAGTTCATTCCACGAATGGCTAAATTGTGAAGCAAGTAAGGTATTGAATTGTCTGCAAGCTCATCAGCCCGATAAATATAGTTATGTGGTTGATATGAGAAAATATTTTCTTGTAGTTGGTCATTCTTCCAATTTTGAATTAGTAATGAGCCCGTCCCAGCTGTCGGATCGTATGCAGTCCACATAGAATTCGGTTGAGGATCACACTGTGTTAATTTCGATAGTAAATGAGATATGGAATCAGGAGTATAATCTTGCTGATTCGATTTCCTTTCGGCAGCATATTCTTCAAAATATTGTCGAAAAGTGTCAACGTAAACATCAGAATCGATTTCTAACAGCTTTTGATAAAATTCTTCTCGCTTTTTGGGTTTAAATAAAATATCTCTTAAATATCGTTCAAACTCTGCATGCTGCTTCACACCAGCAATTTTGTAAAACTCATCTCTTCCAAGTTTACCCACTTAATTCACTCCAATCTATAATCAGTCTTCTGCCATCAGACTGTTAATTAACTTTTTTGATTAATTGATTTGCTAGTGAATAGCCTTCAAGTTCCCAAATCTTATTAGTTATTCGTGTCATACAAGTTTCTTTACCGATTTCCACATCGTAATTGGATTTGTCCACTGCTCCACTAGATTCGACTAATACGAAACCGTTTGGCAATTTACATGTAACTAACGTTACTTTGTTGAAAACCGTTTTAACGTCAATTCTTGAGTGTTTAATGATATTATCAATTTGCTTTTGTGTAACTTTATTTTTCATATTTCCCCTCCAATAAAAAAAGACCACCCAATGAGTGATCTATAATTTATTGCCTTGGCGGTAGCACGTCTGCCCCCTCATCGTCACAATATCCACCGAACTTACGATAATAGTTCGATCAAGTTTCACGGCAATAATATTAAATTTTAAAGCGGTTAACGGGAATCGAACCCGATCTAATTAGCTCATTTGTTGAATGAATTTAAGTAGTAGAAGGGGGATATTAATGGAAATTTAATTAAGTATTCTGCTAATATCACGCCAGTAACCGCAGGATAGTCGCCGTTATCATAAGCGACTAATTAAAGTAAGGTCAATAAGCTTACTTTTGTAGCGTTAAAACTAATTTTTACGTGTTTATTCACGGTTGATTGTCTTTAGACGTTTGATCTGGTTTTTGTGACTTATTCCTTGTCGTATATTGTGTGCTCCTTTTTAAGTAGAGTAACTTGGGCTGTCTATTCCATAAAGATTGAGCTTTTCAACTCTTTTCTTTTTTTGAATTTCCAACGATACCAATATAACCCGTATTGACATCGCCTTGCCATCGCTCTTTCGTCGCCATATTATCGCTAAAACATCGCTACCTCACCGCTAATACGTCGCTTTTGAGCTTAAATAAATATGTAAATCCTCAAAATCCATGAAAGCGTCGGCAAAATATAATAGTGCTTGCTTTCGTAATTCGTTGTACCTAGTTTGACCGTATCCCACCATGTCAGTGACTTCTAGTGATGACCTACCATATACATATTTGTACTTTAGAATCGTTCTATATGTATCAGGACAATTGTTGATCAGTCTCATAGTCGCTTTAACATACTCTGGCGCACTGATATGATCTACTAATTTATCTTCTTGGCTGTTCCGTGTGCCACCACCTCCCCCGATTACATCAAATTTCGGCGATTGGATATAAGATAAATTTAAATGTGATTGAGCGATCAGCCTAGGAAAATCACGCTCAAAATATTCAACGACATTATTAATTGTTTCTGTTTCGTCAATTTCTGGAAATAAACTCACCTTAAAACAATCCCCTCTGTGATATAATTAGTTTGCTAAGTTAACTAACCACAGAAACCACTCATTCGTTGAGTGGCTTTTTTATTGCCGTTATTTACCATTAAACTACCTCCACTACTCTTTTCCCTACTTTCCCGTAATAAAAATAGTACTAGAATCCATTTCATTCTCTTCCGCAAATTCAGGATCCATAGCAATCGTATTTTCTGGCTCGTAGTCAGGAATTATCGATACATTACCCATTCTTCTGTTGTAAATAGCGACGTCACTTTCCTAATCAAACTTTTCTAATTCATGAATTAAATCTTTAACCTTCATTTCTCCACCTCGTAACCGTATTTAACTGCGTCAATACATTTTAAGTAAAATTCTTCATCTCCATGTTTTCTCATATATTCTTCTAAATCATCAAACTTACTGCCACCATGCATATACATCATGTACATCTCTTCTAACGCTTCATCTAACCCCTGTTCATCTTGCTGTTTAGTTAAATCAAATTGGTTAGCAAACTCATCAAACACTTTGGGCATAACAGGCTTTGAATTAAGTTCTTCTTTTAAATCTTCAACATCTATACGAACAGACTCTGTGAGAGCTTGTGTATCTAATTGCTTACCTTCTTCAATAATATTCAATCCTAAATCAATAGAATTTATTATTTGCATTACTTTTGTTTTATTCATCGTCATCCTCCACTGGCACAGCGAAAGCCATATATCTTGGGTCAATATCTTTGATTTCTTGTTCAGTAAATTCAGTTTGAAAAACGTCATCTGACTGGCAACTGTTTGTCATATAGGAATTGTTTAACTTACTTCTATTGAGGTAACTACCATCATTATTTTTAATCAGTTGCACATAATATTTTTTAGGATCTGGAAACTTAGCTTTATCAGTATAGAAGTCTAAAATATCCCTAATAATGGAAATTCGTTCGTCTGTATTAGCCTTATCGTATTTATCCTTGATGGAGTCACATTCGGCGTATGCTGTAAAATAAGTTATGTTATGTAAAAAGTCATTACAACTAATATTTTTTCTAGCATATTCTAATTCCTTTTGTTGATTCTTGCTATATCCTTTTAGAACTCTCATATTTTCCACTCCTTGATATTTCTTTTCTTTTTTAACGTATTTGACTAATTTTTGAACCAATTCATTCTTTTAGCAATTTCATAAATAACTGGGACTGTCACAGAATTGCCGGCCTATTTATAAAGTTGTGAATTACTATTTACTTTCTCTGTTCCCTCAACGCTACTTCAAACACGTCACGTTTCGTTTCATTGTTCATCGTGTGTCTCCTTAATAGGCTTTATCACGCGTAGGTAGAAACCACCGCCGTAGTACCCATTGCCATAACCATCATCGCCACTTCCCACATCGAAGCGCTCATCATGGTAGTAGACAAACAAGCGAAATGTGTCATCTTCGTCATACACTGCTTCAACGTTGGTGATTGCGTTGTCGTGGTTGGCTAACAGTGACAAATCTGGCAAATCACTCCATCCATTTCCACATCCCCCACATCCTTCGTTCTCATATGTCAGCAGTTGTGTACCATCATCACAAGTCAACAAGTAGCCATCTGTATTCATATGTGCGTCATCTGGTGCAACTGCATCTTCAACCCTCATAATATGGCGTCCAATTAACCAATCGAAACCTTCACCGTCGAACTCTTGCTCATTGCTCATCGTCAGTCACCTCTTCTTTCTCGATTGTTGTAGTCCATTCTATCCGCGATTGCCTTAATAACTGGCACCGTCACACTATTTCCAGCCTGCTTGTATAGTTGACTATCACTTAGCCCAGCTTCGCGTGCTAAATTAAATGCCCAATCAGGGAATCCTTGTAGGCGCCACGTTTCTAACGGAGTCAGCTTGCGAATGCGTAAATTACCAGTCAACGTAGCCTGCTCAATACCCGTCGTTAAGGTGTTCGCAACACCATGGCCAACCCGTCCGCGTCTTGTCTTGCTATTAGGCTGAGAAAAGTTAATGCTGTCTCCCAATTGAGCAACGTCATACCCGATCTTGGTGGCTTCACGGATAGTAACCTTTGGCTCTTGCCCACCACCTTGCATTGTGCTTAATGTTGGTGAAATTCCATCGGTGCCGTATACTCGCCCAACCTGTGGATTACCACTGAATGATCCATCAGGAGTTAGATTTCCTACTTGTTTAACCGTGTTATTAGCTTCTCCGTTTTGTCTGATGATAGGAAATATTTGCTGGGTACGTCGTCCTCTAAGATGTCCAATAATGAATACTCTTTCCCTGTTTTGAGGCACGACTTCTTTTGAGTTAAGAACGTCCCACTCGATGTCATACCCGAGTGAGTCCAACTCAATTTGGAGGCTTGCAAAGTCCCATCCTGAATTAATTGAAAGTAAGTTTTTAACATTTTCAATGAGTAAATATGAAGGTTTCTTTTTGTCTTCGAGTTCATGAAGTTTTCTTGTAACGGCAAAGAATAGTGAGGAGCGATTTCCTTCAAAACCTTTTTGTTTTCCTGCGACAGAAATATCTTGACAGGGGAAGCCGAAACACCAGATGTCTGCTTCGGGTAATTCTTTTGTGTTAACTTTGTTAATGTCATGTTCCGTATATTCTCCTTCTGTATCAAAAATTGCTTCATAACTTTTTCTTGCGAATTTGTCTATTTCAACGAATCCAACACAAGTGTGTCCTGCTTGTTCAAGTCCTAGTCTGAAACCACCGATTCCGGCGAATAAGTCTAAAAACTTCATTTCTTTACCTCCTTAGAATGGATAACAAATGTCTCTTATCACATCATTTTTATCAGAATCGGTTATCTCTCTTCTTGCGTTAGTGAACGTCATAGGTAGCTTATTGTGATGTGTAAATACGTAAATAATGGCTTTCTTTTGTTTTACTATTAACCAAAACAATTGGTTGAGCTTCTTTATTAAGATCATGATTATAAGCGTGCATTAAATTTCCATAATAATCAGTCCATTCAAGGTTAGATACATTATTGTTTGAAGGATTGCCGTCACGATGATTAATAAGTTCATATCCCTTAGGATTTGGAATAAATGCCGCAGCCACTAATCTATGTACTAAGAAATCTTTACTTTTTCCATCTTTCCAAAGAGTTACTCGCTTATAGCCACCTTTATCAGTTTTGAGTTTCATAATTCTTTGCTTCCAATGCCTAACACCTACACCTTTTGTGTATGTAGTTTTATCCTTGTCCGTTTTTATAGTTCCTTTATTACTTACTTCGTAAATTCCTTTATATTCTGGTATTGGCTTGAATACTTCCATTAGTCTTCTCCTTAATTAGAAAGGTAAGTCTGAATCACTAATATCTATCGGTTTACTGTTATCCGCAAAAGGATCTCCCATTTGATTATTTTGGCCATTTGGCGAAATAGGTCGCGTGTTTTGACCTGACATTTGATTATTTTGCTGTTTTGTGGAAATGTCACCTTGATTTTGGCCTGACATTTGCGTTTTTGGCCGTTTTGTGGAAATGTCATTAGACGCTTCGCTTTCAGATCTCGATTCTAGTAATGAGAAATTTTCTACAACAATTTCTGTGACATAAACTTTTTGTCCTTGTTGATTTTCGTAGTTACGTGTTTGAATACGTCCATCAATCCCAACGAGCGAGCCTTTGTGTGTGAAATTGGCAAAATTTTCCGCAGCCTTTCTCCAGATAACACAGTTGATAAAATCGGCTTCTCGTTCACCTTCAGCGTTAGTAAATTGCCTGTTTACTGCTAATGTGAAGCTGGCAACTGCCGTACCTGACTGTGTGTATCTCAACTCGGCATCCTTTGTTAGTCGTCCTACTAGAACTACTCTATTTATCATTTGTATTATCACCTCTAAATTCATCTAAACTAATGTTAAGTGCATCAGCAATCTTAATCATCAATCCAATAGTTGGATTCTTTATTTTACCGTTAATAATAGAAACTATATTTGTCCGCGGCACATTGGCAATTCTTGATAACTCACTTTGATTAATATTTTTAGATTTGAGTATTTTTTTTAAGTTATTTTTGTACATTTTACACTCCATCTTGTATAAGAACTTTTGTTCTGCACAATATATTGACATGCTGTAATTTTTTCACTAGAATATCGGTATTGAATACACGTTTTGCTTATCCTCCCCAGGATTACTTCTTAATCGTGTTATTCAAAATAAACTTTGTAAGGAGCCAAAATAATGGCAAGAATTAAGGTAACATCGCAAACTAAATCTGGAAGAAACACAGCATTTCATGATAATCACACTGGAAAAAACATGACTAGAACTCAATTTGTTGATGAGATTAAAGCTGGAAATTATAACAACTATACTGTTAAAAATATAGGTAACAAGCCAACTCCAGTTTCTAAACCCGACTCATCCAAAAATAATAATTTGGGCTAATTGTCTAATCCAACATCAATCTCATATTTATAACCATTTTTCAATATTATCTGATTGTCTGAAATTACGGCAATTGGCTCTGAATCATTATTTACAATCACTATATTCTGCCAATTCTTAATTGAATTGGCATTTTTTTTATCATTATTCTTCATTGTTGACCTCCAATAGTTACCGTCTTAATATCTAGCTTCTCAATCATAGGAACAATATCGTGAGCTTTTAATAGGTTGTATAGTCCTACACGACCTTTTTGTGTCCATTTGGTTAAGGTACGTGGCTTGCCATCAATCATTCGTGTTGATGAGCTAACCCAACCGTTATCTTGATATTCAGAATATAAATACCAAATGCCACCCAATTTGTATTGAATCTTAAGCTTTTTAAGTAGGTCATTAAATGCTTTGGCACTCATTCCATAATCCTTTGCGATTGTCGTAGTAATGATTAATGATTTACTAGCCATGATTTGATCAAAGTAATTAACTTTGGGTTTCATAGCTTCAATTTGTTCTTGCTGATCCGCAGCTAGACGTAAAGCTTCTGCCATTGTTGATGGAACTTTGAAACCGCCAGTTTTAATGTGACTTTCCATTTTGTTGAAGGCTTCAATGTATTTAAGCTTAAATTTCATTGCTTTTTTGCCGGTGAACCCCATAGCCAATAACGTAAACCCATCACGATTCATATAAATAATTCGATATTGCTGTTTATTTTGAGGATGAGTATATGTATCTTCGTAAAATAGGTCTGCCCAATTTTGCGCAACCCCCTCTTTTAAATCATCAACTGCTCTTAATACATCTCGATGGTTTTTATTAAATGTTTCTGCTACTTGTAAGCTGCTAGTTACTGCTTGTTGATCTTTCATAATTACTAAATCGTTCATTTTGTCCACTCCTCAATCAGAATTTCAGTACGTGGGTGCTCGTCGTAATTCTTTTCAGTGTCGTGTTTCCAAATTTGCCCATCATCGAACCAAGCCTTTGCTAAGCCATCAAAAATAGCTTTTTCATAGTTGTCCAAGTCGGGCTTCACAGTCGGCTTTACCTCATGATTAGCACGCCTCTTATGCTCTGCTTTGGATAATCCTTTTTGGATTCTTCTGTAAAATCGAATATGTGCAACCAGAGGAACACCTTTTTTGAAAAGCTGTTTGTTATGATACTTATCCCAGTACAGCGTTTTGATTCCGTTTTTGTAAATCCGATATTTTTTGTCTGTATATCCCCGCTTCTTGCCACCTAGTGAGCTAAAACGAGGACGTGAGGCGGGTACTGGTTCACCGTCAATTACTAATTTCAGTTGATTAGTCAAGTTGCACGTCCAAAATATGTGGATTAGCATCAACAAGTTTTTTATCAATACGTCTTTGAATATGATTAATCAACGAAGCAGCTAAAATGATATCGTTATTAATTTCTATATTACCTTGATAAATTGAGCATTCATCGTCTAAGGCTGTTAGATTCTCAAGAGTGCCATATAATTGGCTATAAGCTGATTCAGCAACATCACTGGCAACAATCAATGTTTGATTCAAGTTATCGATGCTGTCACGTGAATAGCTTCGACTTGTAGGAAGTAGAAGCATTTTTAGTTCTGGTGTTAATTCCATATTTTTTTGTTTTAGCATTTTAATTTCTCCTAATTATTTCTCATGTCGCTACCGCTAAATTTAATTGTGTTAGCGGCTTTTTTTGTCATTAAGCGACTAATAATTTTTGGATCGTAAAGCTGTTGTAGCTCACGCCCTGTATTGTTTGTGGTGATGATATTTGTTTTATTTTTTCGATAATCTGCAAAGCGAAATAAGATTCGTTGAGCATAGTTAGTTGCTTCATTCATTTCGGATCTTAACGATGATTCACTGCCCAGATCGTCAATGACAAGCACGTCACAGTTCTTAACACACTCTTCAACCTTGTAGTTGTCTTGTTGTAAGAACTGATCTTTAAACGCCATTTGTGAGTTATTAACGAACATCGCAAAACTCAAGAAGTAGCATGATAATATGGTATCTTGGCTATTCAAACCGTTCAAAATGCTAACAGCCAACATAGATTTACCAAGTCCTGGCTCACCAGTAAAAAGAAAGTTACCTGTTTCACCGACATAGATCCTATTAGCAATATTCTTAGCCTGTTTAAGCTCACTTGCTTGTTCAGGCGTATCAGTTCTAAAATCTGCAAAATTGTATTGTAGGTCGCTGAAATCACTCACTAAAGAGCTTCTAAATATTCCCTCACGCTTAACTTGAATATTTTTTTTAGTGAATTCGATAGATCGTTGCTGTTCTCGTTTATCACGCTCAGAAATAACTTTTTTGAAGTCAATTCCTGAATAGTCAACACCGTGTTTTAAGGCTATTTCACGGGAAACTTTATCCAATCCAAACATTGATTCCATAGCTACCCCCTAGTACGGCAAGTCATAGAGTGGTTTTCTACCACCCTTGTTGCCATTAAAATTATTTGGTGCGTCTGCTTTATCTATCAACTTGCCAAACTGCTTTCTAAGTTTTGAAGCAGATAAGATATTGTTCTGCCAAAAACTGTCTTGTTGACACCATTCAATAATTCGTTTGATATCGTCGTAAGAACGTGCATCACGTTCGTGCATTAGTCTGATGTCATTAGCCCATTTCTGTGTATCAGGTGGGTTCTTGGAATCAGTCGGATAGATGCTAGAGTTACGTTCACGTATCTTAGTTAGCAAGTAATTGGCTAGTTTCAAATTAATATCGTCCGGGTCGTAAACACTCTTTGCGGGTTTCGAGTCGTGACTATCTTTATTACTTTTATTTACTTTACTTTTATTTACTTTACTTTGTGTATTAATGTTTACATTAACTCCTTTTGAATCAGAGTTATTGGCTACATTAATCCAATACAAGGTGGGTTTTTGTTGCTTTCTTCGCTTTGTAGCATCTAAATAGGTTTCTTGGATTCGCTGGCTCGTTAAAACCCTAACCGAATTGAACAGTTCCTTATCAAAGGTTCCGTAATCAATTAAGCGGGTAACGATTTGATCAGCCATGGTTGATGAAAGACCATCAATCTTATTGACCAACTGCATCTCACTCAATTTATTCCACTGCAAGTAGTAACCTTTCTTGTACACCGCAGACAGCAGATAAACCAACATGAGAACACCTTTACTACCAAACTCGCCCATTAGTGCTTCTACTTTTTCGTTATTTATAAAATCAACATCGAAGGGAAAGTAGTCAAGCCCAGATTTTATCGGTCTCGCCATCGCTACCCGTCCTTTCTAGTTAATTATGTCGTCCATTGATACAATTTCATTTAACTTTTTAGTTAATATGCAATACTCACATCGCTCACAACGTTCTGGTTCAACAATTCCATTTTTAACATCTTCAATATGAGATTGTTTCTCATCTATAAGTGCCTCCGCTTCATATAACCGCTCATCAGGAATCGATATAATGGCCTTATCAGGAATGTCTTGCTTAGAAACAGCAGCTATATAAGGATCACACCAAACACCAAATGTTTGATATATCAATTCTTTATAAACATACATTTGAAGTTGATAGTTCCATTTAGCAACAAACGATTCTTTAGTTCGCGTCTCGGAATTCCAGTACACTTTCAAAATATCCTGGGTTGTCTTTAAATCAATGAAATATCCTTTTTCAAGATTTAAACAATCAACTTTACCTTTCCAATCGACCCCATCGATTTGACCAGTAACAATCACTTCTTTACTTCCTTGATACAATTTAGTGAAACCATCATCATCTTTTAACGTATCAATTATCTTATCAGCATCTTTATATTCTTTAAGTAATCCGTGAGGCTTTCTCTTAGAAAGAAGTTCATCTTGATTCTTATCAATAAATTTCTGATGTGCTTCAGGACTTTCAAAATATGAATGCAAGTAATTACCAACTAGTAAAGCTTTCTTAAAATCAGGTTTATATTTGCCATTAATTTCAGCCATGGCCGCCGCTTCGCAAGCTAGGAACTTCTTAAAGAATGTCGGTGATTGATATTGCTTATCTGTCGTTAAATCGTAATAGTTCTCACTATTTAAAGAGATCCGTTTGCCCGTCCGGCTCTGGGTTTGATTCTCCTTCTGGCTCAACATCTTCATCAATACCCCCATTCTTAATTTCTTCGTAAGCTCGTTTTGCTTCTTCATCACTCATTGAGTTATCAGTTTCTTCAGTAACTGGTTCAGGCGTTACATCTTTAACCGGCTTATTATCCGTTTCCGGTTTATCTGGTACATCGCCTACTAGATCATCAAGATTCTTTTTAGGCTGGCTGTGTGGGGCTTTATTAACATCGCTGGTACTATCTTGAGTATTAGCGTCTTCCTCCGTGTACATAGCTCCTAAATCTTGTGGGAACGCCTCACGTAAAGCATTTACTATTGCAGTTTTGCGAATCATATTAGCAGGCATAGCCGCCCAAGTTGCAGTAGGTTTCCCATATTTAGTTTTTACAAACTCTGAATAACTAATTTCAATATAGATAGGTGCTTTTCTATCATCTCTGAATACGTTAGCCCAGCCTCCAACAAGTTCATCTGTCGGTAACGTAAATGCTCCGTCGGTGTAAATCACTTCTTTATCACGTACGACGATGCAGCCAGCTTTGATACCATTGTAATTTTTACTTTGTTCGGCACGTTTCATAAACGCATCTTTTGAAACAATGATTTGAGCTGGACTGTCACCAAACTTAATTAAGTACGCTTCATTTAAAAACGGGTTTAAATGTTGATACTTACATAAACTGATAAACATCAAAGCCTCTTGATCAGTAATCTTTCCGTTACCATTAACTAGAAAGTTTTTAACCGTATTGGCTGTTAGTTTTACGCTTTGACCATTAACATCAAAGTCGGTCGCCATTAACTCTTTATCATCTTTTGCTACTTCATTAGCCATAATTATTCCTCCTAGCTTCTTTCGACATCTTCAAATTGGAGCATGTCATCGAAATCATTTGATACTTGCTTGAATCCATTTAATAAGAATTCGTGTTGCCCTTGTCGTGTCATAGCGTTAAATAGTTCTGTGACACCATATATATGTTTATCCAGCAACCAACTAATAAAGCTATCTGTGTCGCCGTAGTCAAAATAATAGCCATCAAATTCTTGAACACTGCTATATGGGTCAAGCGTTTCATTTTTATAATCCCGAATAATCTCGCCATCGACTGTGAAGTAATCTTCATTTAACGTTGGAGCAGATCCGTAAGAATTAACTGCTCTATATCGTTCCTCGTCATATAGATACGAGTTATCTAAATCGATTTGTTTCATTTTACTTACCTCTTTTGTGGTAAAATATGTGTATTGAAAATTTTATTTTGCTGAGAGACTTGCTATTTTGTGGATAGCAGGTCTTTTTTTATTACATCAGGAGTTCTGTCTGTATATGTATCGATAACATAGCTTTTATTTGAAAAATAAATCAAAAACTTTTTTAAAACGTTCATTTTGCTTCTTTATCCACCCTTCATCAAAATCAAACATATTTAGAAATCCGCCTTCTTCACTTGAAAAATATCCAACTAGAAAAGCGACGCTACTAAAAAATAATATCCAAAACATATTTATTACCTCCTAGAAACTGAAAATATATTGGTTAGTGACATTAGTTAAACTGCGGTTATATGAATTACACTCGATTGATATTCCTGCTTTTTTCAAAAATTGAAGTACATCGTTTGGAATTGGTTCTACATAGCTTTTTTGAATACTACTCATTTGATTAAATTTTGCTATGCTAATTTGCTCTTGCAGATCAGTTAAAAGTTTTCTACTTTTAGCTTTTTCTTTTCCAATTTTTTCAGTTTTGTTTAAGTAATCCGCAAACAGTTCCGGATCTGATATATACATTCTTAAATTCCTCCTTTAATAAAATATTGCGGGTGATCTATTACGAACTTCCCAAACTCCGGAGCTATAAACTTCCAATGGCTATGACCATCTGAATAATAAACACAACCACCGTTCTCTATATCTAGCTGTTTTCTGATAAAAGGCTTATCTAATATTGATCTAAGTGTTTTATCAGAAAGTTTTGAAATCTTCATAGCCCACTTGAAATTTTCTAATCGGTTTTCTTCGACATATGGATTTTGCAGATCTTCTAAGGTCCGCTTATCAATCCAGCCAAGCACTAAATTATTTTTCTCGGCAATCGGTTCAAACTCGAATGATTTAGCTTCTTGCATGATGATAACTCCTTTCTATCAAGGCTTTTTGAATAGGTACGCCGTAATCTTTAGCAATATTGAATGTCGCTAAAGTCATTTGTATGCCTGTCTCAAGCATTTCTATTAAGCGGGGTTCAATAATACGTATATCCGGGTTAGGCTTACTCAACTCAACTTTTAGCTTTTCTAAAGCCTCGTCGCTGTCCATATCTTCTGTCTGACTTCCGACTACCATGGATAGATCATCATTTCTATACCTACTAGTAAGTTCCAACATTATCGTTGGAAGATTATTTTGGTAACAGAAAACTGCTAACTTAAATCTGTTATCTCCTAAACTGTCAGCTATTGGCCAAAGGTATTCGTCTTTGACCTTTCGCTTTTTCATCCACTTACCAACTGCTGCCGCTGTAACTCCGGTAGCCGCCGCAATATCTGGATCTTTTATATTTGACCTGATCTCCAAATTAAGAAACTCTTGAAATATGTTTACATCATTCATGTAATCACCTCCTTTTAGTTGCACTTTTTTGGTAGAGTCATAAACCTAATAGTTAATACAATTTAAGTGTATTTTAATTAGTCACTTTCTTATCACTATATGTGATGTTTTCTCCAAAAAAAAGAACCCCCACGCTGGTATTAAAGTGATTTGCCATTTTAATTTTAAGTGAATCTGACACACCTTGGATTCCTTGCTCCGCCTTTTGATACTTAGAGATAGATATATTAAGGCGTTCCGCTGATTCTTGCTGTGTTTCCCCCAAAATATTCCTATACTCTTTTAATTTATTCATCAAATCACCTCCTTATTACTTTATGTGATAACTATACTATTACTAATTGTAATTGTAAACACTATTTGTAATATTATCCTATTTTTTACCCTAACTATCACATAATGTGATAGTTTATTACTAAAGGAGCTGAATCCTATGACCACCGGACAAAGAATAGCTAAACTGCGAGTGCGTAAAAATTTATCACAACCACAACTGGCGGATATACTTCATGTTAGTCAAAGTACAGTCGCGATGTGGGAATCCAATAGAAGAAATGTAAGCAATGACGATTTAAAAAAATTATCTAAATATTTTAAAGTATCGACTGACTATTTACTGGGTAATAATGAAGAACCCGAATTGCTAGCAAACCATTTGGATATCAATTATAAAGACCTATCAGACGATCAAAAAAAACAAGTAAAAAACTTTATAAAGTTTCTTAGAGATCAAAATGAAGAAAATTAGGACTGATGTTTAATGAATAGACTTGAATATTTAATGAGTAAATATTCTGAATTAAAATTTGTTTATACGGGACGTATGGCAGACTTCCAAGGAGCGACTATATATAACGACCACGTTTACATTAATGAAAATAGATCTTATCAACAAAATCTCCAAGATGTCGCAGAAGAAATTGGACATTACGAAACAACCGTTGGGGACATTTCCGGTCAAGACGGTTTAAATGAAAGAAGACAAGAATTACAGGCGCGTAGGTACGGTTATATGCTACTTGTTGACCTAGATAGTCTAATAGCTTGCTATAAAAACGAGATAAAAACTCCTTGGGAACTTGCGGACTTTTTCGAGTGTAGCGTCTCTTACATTTGGAAGGCTATTGACGCTTATCGCCTTAAATACGGAGAAAAATTTGATTATAAAGGATATTGCTTCAATTTAAACGGTGGCTTCAACATGAAAAAAATTAGGTAATATTACGTCCAGAAACTGACGACTTTAAAAGCTGAAAATTTAGGGGGTTTATTATGTCTAAAAAAATAGTGGGGAAAGACGGAAAGGAATACTCCGTTAAAGAGAAAAAGCCGTTTTATAAAAAATGGTGGTTCTGGTTAATCGTCGCTATCGTTCTTATTTTTATTGTACCGGCAATGATCGGCGGATCTGGTAACGATAGCTCGGATAGTTCTGATGTTAAAGACGCAAAAACAACTAATACAAGTAAAGATACTGACGATTCAAATACGGCAAAGAATAATAGTAAAACAATAGAACTCGATAATGATGAAGCTACCGTGCTTAAGGAAATAAGTTACAATCCTAAATATAACGACGAATCATGGGCCGGAACTAAGGTCAATATTGATCGCGTAAAGGTTGCCAAAATTAAACCATTTAAAGATAAAGAAGAAGATAACCACGTTTATAAGGGAATTATACTTGTTCATTTTAACGTCGAAGCCTCTAGGGATATTAATTTTTACCCTAGCCAAGGAACACTGGTTACAAGTGATGGCCAACAAGTGGACGCAAATATGTATTCTAGTGATGATTTTGACGGTGACATAGCTAAAAATGCAAAAAAATCAGGTAATGTTCTATATACTTTAACAACACTAAATAATCCCAAGGACATCAAGAACATCAGATTAAAATGGGACGCTAATTATGATACCGATGATGTCGAGGACGATAGTGCTTATAAAACTTATGACATAACGGTTAATCTAGCAAATTAAATATTAAGCCTTAATTGGCTTTTTATTTTTATCGTCAAAAGAACATACGTGCCCCTATTAGTTAATTAAACCCCCTTGATTTGTAAATTTTCTGTTGAAAAAACGGCAAAAAAATAGAACTAAACCGAAGTTTAGTTTATGAAAGTGAGAAATTGATAAATGTCGGTTAATAAAAGGAATGGAAAATGGGAAGCTAGAATTTCGTATAAGGATAATCACGGGAAGTATCATACTAAAAGTAATACTTTTGATCGTAAGTCAGCTGCGATAGATTTTGAAAGAGAAATGCAGTTAGATAAAAAGCAAATGGACTTTAGTAAGATCAACATATCATTTACAGATTACTATACTAAATGGACTGAACTTTACCGCCTTCCTGGCGTTAACCAGGGTGGTATGAAACGGTATGAGAATTATGGGAAAAAATTAAAGGAATATTTTGGCGATGAAAGACTTATAGATGTTTCAAAAAGTGAATATCAAGAATTTATTAATAAATACGGTGCAAAGCGATCAAAATCTACCGTTAGCCGCCTAAATTCGTATGTGAAGGCAATGTGTGACGAGGCGATAGACGAAGGTATCATGCGCCGAAACTTCACTAGGAACGTAAAATTAGTGTTTGGAGTGGCAGCCGTTAATGCGGAAGATAAATATTTGCAGCTAGATGATTTTGCTAAATTGCTACATCAAGCTGAATTAAGATATGACCTGTCTAATACATCAGCTCTTGAAATAATATTTATTGGTAATTCTGGTGCTAGATTTGAGGAGGCTCACGCATTGAGTTGGAATAATGTTCATTTTGAAAATAATACTGTAACGATCAAACACGCGATACCCTCCGGAGGAAACACGATTAAGGAAACAAAAAACCCGACTTCAACTAGAACAATCGCTATAAATCCTAAAACTATGGATCTTTTAAAAAAGCATAAAACTAACCAAGAAAATTATTACAAAGCTAAAGGGATAACGAACGATAACGATTTTGTATTTAGAAATAAAAAAAGAGAAAACCCTAGTAATAAAGCCGTAAGCGATATGTTGAAAGATCTTCTTAAGGAGGCAGGCGTAAAAGATGTAATAACACCTCACGGGTTAAGACATACGCACGTATCTTACTTGTTTGCCCATAATTTCAGTCTACTGTATGTTTCTCAGCGAGTTGGTCATGCCAACCCACAAGTAACGTTAAGAATCTATGCCCACATCATGCGTGCCGTTCAGCAGGACGAAGACGCCCGCCTAGAAGGCTTACTAGATGATTTTTAGCACTCAAGTGCAAAACGTTGTGCAAATTTTTTGCACTTTTTTTATTTTCAAATTGTCTTTTAACTAAAGTGCAAAATTTTGTGCAAAGGACTTTCCTACCCCATCCGTTTGATATAGAAACAAAAAAATAGGGAAGCCTATATATCAGCTTTCCTATTTCATAATTTGCGAACCTCTGTTCTATCCGGTCTTAAAAATGCCAGTTGCAGGATTTGAACCTGTGACCGCCGGTTTACGATACCGATGCTCTACCAACTGAGCTAAACTGGCAAAATAAAAAGACTACACCTACTAGATGTAATCTTATCACCTAGGCAGATCCTAAGTTTTTATACTCCGGATGTCAGACTCGAACTGACGACACCCTGATTAACAGTCAGATGCTCTACCAACTGAGCTAATCCGGAATAATTCAATAATTGTTTTTCAACAACTATTAAATTTTATCAATCTGTCAAATAAAGGTCAATATCTATTTGGCATTTTCCTTAGTAATTTTAGTAACTCCACCCATATATGGTACTAAAACATCAGGAATTGTAACTGAACCGTCTTCGTTTTGGTAATTCTCCAAAATGGCGGCAACTGTTCTACCACATGCTAAACCTGATCCGTTTAATGTGTGAGCTAATTTTGTCTTACCATTTTCATCACGGTAACGAATTTGGGCACGACGAGCTTGGAAATCAAGACAGTTTGAGCAACTTGAAACTTCACGATACTTATCTTGTGCTGGTAACCAAACTTCAAGGTCATAAGTCTTAGTTGAACTGAAACTTGCATCACCACTTGAAAGGACGATCACATGATATGGAAGGTTCAATTTCTTAAGAATATTTTCGGCATTAGCTGTCATGCTTTCCAATTCATCAAATGAACTTTCTTGGTCAGTAACTTTAACCATTTCAACCTTATTAAATTGGTGCATTCTGATCAATCCACGAGTATCACGTCCGGCACTACCTGCTTCTGAACGGAAACTTGGTGACAAGGCTGTAACCTTTTCAGGTAATTCCTTACCATCAATGATCTTGCCAGCGAAATAGTTTGTTAATGGTACTTCAGCAGTTGGGATCAATGTTAGCGGATTTTCATCAACCATAACTGTATAAACATCTTCTGTAAATTTAGGGAATTGACTTGTACCAAACATTGCTTCGTTATTTACCAAGTATGGAGGAATAACTTCTGTATAGCCTTCTTCGTGATGTTGGTCGAGCATAAAATTATAAACAGCACGTTCCAATCTAGCACCCATACCAATGTAGTAAACAAAACGGCTACCTGAAACTTTAGCAGCTTGGTCAAAATCAAGGATTCCTAAGTCTTCACCAATATCCCAGTGATGTCTTGGTTTGAATCCTTCTTCTGGAATTTTACCCCATTTACGAATTTCCTTGTTGTAACTTTCATCAGGTCCAACTGGAACTGAATCATCTGGGAAATTAGGGAGACGAACTAAAATGTATCTCATTTTCTTATCGACTTCTTCAAGTTGTGCATCTAATGATTTAATATCAGCACCAACTTGTTGCATGTCGGCAATTTCTTGATCGGCATTTTCCTTGTTACGTTTCTTTTGAGCAATACTTTGAGAAACAGTATTACGTTTTTCCTTCAAAGTTTCTGTTTGTACTAATAAATCACGACGGTTCTTATCTAAGTCTAACAACTCATCAACTTCCTCATTAGGAATACTACGAGCAGCTAACTTTTCTTTGGCCCATTCTGGGTTTTGTCTGATCAACTTAATATCTAACATATTTTTCCTCCTACAAAAAAATGGCCGAATCATCCCTATAAAGGGACGAATCGACCATTCGCGGTACCACCCAGTTTCAACGTTTTCACGTTGCACTTTCAGATTTTATCGGATCAATCCGGACGGAATTACCCGCCACCAGGATACTGGAATAGAAATCTTAACGATTCACACCAACCATCGTTTCTCTGAAAGATTCATGAGTAGGTATCCTATTAGCTTTAATATTTAAATATATCATAATTGAAAATAATTTTATTTTCAACTCTTAGATTTTAAAAGTGATGATTCTTTTTTGTTTCAGCGACATCAATATCGTCAAGTTTAACAAATTTAGTCTTATATCTTAGCTTGTAATATAACCAGCAGATAAAGAGAATGATTAGACCACTGTAACTGATCAACAGACGTCCCATATTGAAGTTGACTAGAGATCTAATATCTTGACCAATAATAATGATAATTCCTAATACGATCGCCAAAATGGGTCCAAATGGGAACCATTTAGCTTTATATTTCAAATCGTCTAAGCTATATCCTTTATTTAGATAAGCTCTTCTAAATCTATAATGTGAAAAGGCAATTCCTAGCCAAGCGATAAATCCTGTCAAACCACTAGCAGCCACTAGTAATTCATAGAAAGAGTCACCGTATAAACTAGTAAATAATGCTGCACCACCAACAAGAGCAGTCAATAATAATGAAAATACTGGCACACCATGATTATTTGTTCTCTCAAAAGTCTTTGGTGCCATACCTTGTTTACTCATTGACCAAAGCATACGACTGGCAGCATACAAACCGGAATTTGCAGCAGAAATAACTGACGTTAAGATAACAGCATTCATAATACCGGCAGCAAGTGGAATACCAACACGTTTGAAGACGATAGTAAATGGACTGATAGCAATATCACCAGCCTCTGAACCTAACAAGTTAGGACTTGTATAAGGGATCAAAGCACCAATAACAGCGATAGATAAAATGTAGAATAAAAGAATTCTCCAGAAAACTTGCTTGATAGCCTTTGGAATACTCTTTTCAGGTGTAGCTGATTCACCAGCTGTAATACCGATCAATTCAGTACCCTGGAATGAGAAACCAGCAACAACGAAAACGCTCAATACTGCCGGTATCCCACCAACGATTGGAGCTTTTTTATAAGTATAATTTGATAAACCAACTGCACCATTTTGACCTAAAATACCAAAAATCGTTAAAGCACCAACGATCAAGAAGACAATAACAGCAGTAACTTTAATTGATGATAACCAATATTCAGTTTCACCAAATGAACCAACAGATATTAAATTGATCACCAATAAAACAACTAAGAACGTCAAACTGATTTTCCAAGAAGACCAGCTTGGGAACCAATACTTGATAACCAATGAAATTGTTGAAAGGTCAACCGCCAAAGTAATAGCCCAGTTAAACCAATAATTCCAGCCTAAAGCAAAACCCATAGCTGGATCGATAAATTTTGTAGCATATGTTGCAAATGAACCAGAAACTGGCATATAAGTAGCCATTTCGCCAAGACTAGTCATTAAAAAGTAAACCATAATACCAATAGCCACATAGGCTATTAAAGCTCCCCCAGGACCGGCTGTTGAGATAGATGAACCACTAGCAACAAATAATCCAGTACCGATTGAACCTCCTAAAGCGATCATTGACAAATGACGAGTCTTCAACGACCGGTTGACATCTGTGTTTTCCATATAATTCGTTTCCCCTTTTTGGACCAAAAAAAGCCCCTATTACCAGAAGAAACTACTGACAATAAGGACTTTCGTATCCAAATGATCAATAGCTCAACGCATTTCACTGCGACAGTCCGCCACTTATTAAGTAACGTCCCAACAAAACACACCATTAGGGGTGAGTTCGTTTCGGCATTTTTACCTTTTTCATCTTTGTCAAAGTACCCTAATGTACTCGAAAAATGTGACTAATTAAAAATGCACCTCTATCTGATTACAAAACATTATAAATAAATGTTAACATAGTATCAAGTAGGTTATTAAATTCATGTGTTTTAACTTCATTTTATTTGGGAGAATCGGATTATGTTGGAACAAGTATTTTTAGTGAGGCAAGAAGTTGAAAAGTATAACATGTTTACCGTAATCAAATCATTGCCTCCTCAAGAACTGAACTTAAGCAATATTGGTAATCGAATGGAATTTTCATATCAAAAGACTTACAACATTTTTCAAGCCTTGCTGAACGACTTACTCGAATTGGTTCCAGACTTAGATCCTAAAGTAACTAAGATTGAATCAATTGATTTCGATAAACTTTCAGTGGATAAATATCGTCTGCACTTAGTTAAAAACGCCATTGTCTTTCAAGCTTTTAACTATGGCTTAACTAGCCCTAATCCCTCTTTAGAGGCTTTTAGCAACGATCACTTCACTAGTAAATCCACTTTGAACCGTAAAATGTCCAACTTCCGTATTTTTCTTAAAAACTTCGGTCTAAAGGTTTCTAATTCAACTCTAGAGATAAAGGGTGATGAGAAAAATATTCGTTGGATGGCTTATTTCGTTTATTGGCAAGTCTATCACGGTTTGGAATGGCCTTTTTCATTCATCCAGCAAAAAAATATTAAAAAAATAATTGACGATGCGAATATTCATTTTGATAATCCTATCGCCACTCTTCAGCTGGAATATTTAATTGCAATTTCACAAATTAGAATAACTAAACGTTGCTACATTAAAAATATGGGTAAATTTAACGAAGTGTTTGAAGATGCTGATATTGGCGATCCAATTTTGAATCCAGAAGCTTACACACTCGTTCCCATAAATGCTTTGGATGAAGAAAATAAATTTATTAATCTCTTCAAAGGAGTAGTCTTTGAGGCTGGAGAAACCGACAGTGATAAACCGGTTAACCTAGACTTCAAAATCAATTCTAAATTCTACGGAATCGTCTATCGATTCGTTGATTTTTTGAAGGAACGTTATAACGATGATATGAGTGTTTATCGTAATCAGAGGATCCTAACTAATATTATGACCTTCGTTACACGTGAAATTGTCTTCTACTACATCATGGCGCCAGATTCAGTGATTCGATGGAGCCACTATGATGATTCGCCTGAAGATACTAAAGAATACACGTCACTTTACCAAGATGTCTATGAATTCTTTAACAATGTGGATTCAGAAAAATATCCTGGAGTATATAACGCCGCTGAAAATATTGCTAGAGACTTGTTCAAAGTTTTACCTAGCTATATTTCAACTATTAAAGAAAGCGACATTATTCATGTTAAATTATTGGCTGATCCGGGTAATCCGATCGAGGCAGTTATTTCAAGAAATATTAAATCTTTAGACTTTGCGGAAATTGTTCCGATCACCAAATACGAGAATGTCGATGTATTAATTACGACTTTGGATGTTTTTCCTACTAAAGAAGAATTAAAGAAATATCCTGAAGATCTGGTTGTTATGCCTTGGGATATTTCGTCTACTAGATCTGATTATATTTATCTGATGATTCGTCTCAATAAGATATATGTAGCTAAACTTAAAAATAAAGTCGATAAAATGAAGAAGAAACGTAAGACGGCTAAATAGTTACCTTTTCCGTCTCCGGACAAAAAAATAAAAGCCTGCTGTGGGAACGTCTTGAGCCTCGGTCTCAAGACTCGATTTTTAGCTTCACTTTGTGAATCTAAAAATACGTCCTGTGCTGTAAGCGATGAATCGCTAACGGCACTGCCACAGCTGACTTTTATTTTTTTGTCCTCCGACTAGTATAATTCAATATAAAAATCAGAAAATTCTAATTTATGGATTTTCTGATTTTTTTGCTATTAAACTGATTAATTTGAAAATGGCCGATCTTACAATATCGATCAGGTAACATCCTAGCATGATCAACAATACTGTTCCTAGACCATACAAATTTAATTTTGTTAAATCATGGATCTGTTTAAAATGAAAATTACTCCACAATTGCTTTAAAACGAATATGTTTTGAGTTATTAAATATACTGCAAACATGTGTCTTGCTACTTGATTAAATATGACATGGAAGACTGGCTTCAGATTTATAAAAATTAGAAAAAGTCCCCATGCTGACAACAGTGCAAAAATTCCTGTGTAAATATTTGTGAATCGATCTTTAGTTAAAATTATTTGATAATACATAATTATGTAGATAATTATTGTATTAACGACAAATAACGATAGGCCTATCAGATAATTCCAATTATTTCTGTGGATAAACTTAGCAATGAACGTTCCAAACAAATAAGCTGTTATTAATATTCCTAAGCCAACTGTTTGAGAAGCAATCGTATTGTTGATAAGTGGGAAAATGCCACAGATTACTACCAAAACTGTTAGTAAATATGCAAACTGCCGTTTTGTTAGTTTATTAACTGCTTGATTAATAAAGGGTACTAACAGCATCAAAACTACATAGCCGCTCACAAACCAATATTGATTAAAGGTTATTGGCATTACGGACTGCCATAATTTATTAGTTTTTACAGGGCTTTGCCAATTAAGTGCCAAGATCAAGAATAATATACTGTAAAAATACACTTCTGCGTATACTTTCAACGTTTTCTTGACTGATTGTTTAATAGAAATATTTTTTATCCCCAAGTAAAAGCCTGAGATCATTACAAAAATATACACCCCAATATCTCCCAGCGGTAAATAAAAAAGTGACCAAAATGCCGACCACAAATGATTGTGAGCGATCAAATAGTCACTTCTTCCACCCTGCGCCCAAAGACTAAAATGATGCAACGTGATAAAGAGCATACTAATTATTCTTAGTAACTCTATATTTGAATTCCTTGTTTTTCTCATAATTTACTTTCTGCGACGAGTTGATTTTCCGTGCTTAGAATCACTATTTCTTTGTGAGTAATAGAGGTACATCCAAACTGCAACGATAACCAGGATAATAATTCCTACCAAAATAATGATCCATTGATGATTATTTTGTCTAACTGGTTCAGTTTGTTTTTGAACTTCTTTTACATCAGTTTTAGAAACACTGATCGTTTTAGTAAAAGTCTGTTTAAAGCCATTCTTACCAGTTAAAGTAATTTTGGCTTTATAAGTTCCGGCTGTAAAATCATCAATTGGTATAAAGTAATTGAACTTGGAATTAGGTGCTATTTGTAGATTTTTAGCATGATAATTTAAAGTTTTTGAACCATGTTTTATCCTAGATTTTAATTTCACATTATTGATGTTGATCGGTGCGGTATTGTCCATTGTAAAGGCGATACCTTTACTACCAGAAACTGCCTTAGGGAAAGCATCGGTCAAATGCATATCAGGGTTTACTGCGTCATCTTTAGAACGGAGTACGACACCTTTAACATAGCGGACTTGATTTTGAATATTTAAGTTCTTTGATTTAGTTGGCGAAACATTAGCAATTGTCGTTACACCACCTAAAATAATCCCTTTATATTCTTTATTAGGTGATTTTACTTTGAAACTAACTTCCTTAGATTCGCCTGCTTTTAAGTTTACAGTCTGTTTACGAGAACCTTCGACTAATGAGCTAAGTTCTGGCAAATCACTCTTATACGTCGATTTATTGTATTTGTCGTAACCGATCGTAGCCGAATCAGCTGTATAAGCATTATTTACTTCAGCAGTGACTTTAATACTCTTACTACCAGTGTTAAAGATAATTATCTTTAAAGTCTGATCCTTATTTGGTTCCACTTTTAAGTCAAAATAAGATTCATCTTTGTCAATCTGATTATCAGGTAAAACTGATTGGATCGAATATGACTTGTCACCCGCTGCTTCAACCTTTGTCGTCTGATTAAACAAAGGAATCGCAAAAATGAACATTGATAAAAATACTATGAGTTTTTTCATGTTTAACTCCTGTTCTGATACCAAATTCCCCAAAAAATGAAGACTATTAATGTTACTAGAACACCACTAATCAAGATATATGTCAAAGTCTTATCGTAAATCAGATTACGTGATTTTGAGTTGATCTTATTAGCATCACTTTGAGAAATTTTATAAGTTTTGTGGAAATTCCAAACAGTCTTCCCACTTCTTGCTACACCCTTCATCTTGTAAGTACCCGGTGCAATAGGTGTCTGATTTTGATTAAAATCAATTGGCACTTTGGAATTTGGCGCAATCTTTGGATAACGAAGATCAGCCACCATCTTCTTTGGACCTAAATTAAAGCGGTCTAACCAACTTTGACGTTTGACCGTCATATGAACAACAACATTCTTCATTAATCCCGGTTGATCATTTTGTAGGTTAACATACATGTGCGGCTGATAGTTTTGAACACCCAGTGTTAAGTTGTAGGCTTTTAAAATTCCACCGACAGCTTTGTTATCACCGGTGATCCAGACTGGTACGTTGGCGCTACCGCTGTAATTGCTAGTACTCTCATAAACATTGAAACCACCGATCATTAAACCATTAATCTTATGATCTGGTAATTTAACCTTGAAGGTTACATCTTTAGTTTGATTTGACTTAATATGAACTTTTTTCATTTTAGTCATACTGGCGAAAGAATCTTGTAATCCATAATCGCCTTTTTTTACAACATCAGTAAATACTAATTTACCATCGTCTGAAGTAGTTGCGTTAGTTGGCGCCACAACTAAATCAATAGAGCCACTGTTAAAATTACTGATGGAAATTTTTAAGTCTCTAGTTTCTCCACCTTTGCTAATGATTTGAAAACGATCAGTAATATCAGAATCATTAACTAATGGCGTTACAGCTATACCCTTAATATCCGCGGATACTGTTGTGGGAGTGACAATTATCCCCAGAATAAAGCAGGTGAGAAATAGTAAAATATATTTCAATTTCTTAGTCATTATTGTGCCCCATATTCTTTAATCTCTACACCTATGATAATACTAAAAAAGCCGCTCCAAGTCTTGGAACAGCTTCTTTTTTTTAAAATTAACGACGACGTCTTCTAGTTGGTTTATTTGGTGTATTACCATTATTATTATTTCCATTATTATTCTTATTTCTTCTACCTAGATAGATACCTAGTCCAAGAATAATAGCAAGTAATAGAATACCAAGAAGAATATATAGCCACATGTAATTAGGCTTGATTCCAGCTAACTTGTTGTACTTAGCAGCTTGTGCGTTAGTAATTGTAAAGTCTTTGTTCAAAGTCCAGCTCTTAATACCATTATTAGTCTTATAAACTAATTTCAAATGATAGTTACCAGCTTTCATAGGTTTCTTACCCCATGAGATTGAGTAATCATAATTTGATGTTGGAGCAATGGCTTGTCCAGTTTGTGACTTCGTGATTTTAAAACTTTTATCATCCTTTTTAGTGACAGTAGCTTTAGAACTCAATTCTGTAACAAAACCATTAGCAGAATTGTGAACGTTAGCATTCACACCAGCTCTTTGATGAGCTGCATCAGATACCAAACCTGGTTTTACAGTATTAATTGAATATTTTGGATCTTGATTAGCACTAGATTTTTGATGAATTTGAATAGGTAAAGAATAACTAAACTTATTCTTGATCAAAGTACCATTAGCACTAACAGTTCCCTTAGCTTTTTCTTTATAAGGTTTTACATTAAATCCACCCATGATATAACCCTTAAAACTCTTCTTTGGAATAGTTAAAGTAACAGGGATAATCATTTCTTTTCCACCTTTAACAGTCGCAATGATATTGTTAGGTGTAATGGCATCACGTGTTTGAATCTTTAAACTTGGGTCATGGACTTTAGTTTTATCATAGCCTGGCTGTCCACTATTATTTGTATAGGCAGTATTAGCGTTGATGACAAATTTACGTGTCTTATTAGACTTGTTAATAACACCTATTTTAACTTGAACTTGTTGCCCAGGGTCACCCTCAATAACGTAAGTACCATTATCAATATTAACTTCGTCCGCACTAGCTTCAGGCTTGATTGAATAATCACCAGAAGCAGCTTGTGCAGTTTGAATCATTGCAAAACTTGAAACTATTAAACCAAATATTGCAAAAAAAACGAATAGAGATCGTTTAGATACTCTTTTCATAATAAATTCCTCCCACAGAATCTTAAATATAACTTCTCTTACATCATACAAAAACCACTACTATAAGTATAGTAGTGGTTTTATTTAAATCAATTGTTGTTAACTACTAAATTGATTATTAATTTATACAACTAATCTCTATTCACCTGAAGCTGCTGTTTTATCCATAGCTTTTGGTGTTAATGTCCATGTAATAATTGAGTGTACTGACTTAACTGAAGCATTTGTTGCATTAGCTGCTTCACCAGGAACAGTTAATTGTGCATCTGCGTTAGGTGAACCTGTTTGTGCTGCAAATTGAGCAATAATAGCACCATTTGAATATGAATCTTTTGCTAAGTTAAGAACTGGTGCTGTATCACTGGCTGATCCAGTACCACCAGATGTCATACTTGCTGCCAATGATTTTTGACCTTGAATAACATCTTTAGAATTTGTTGAAGTTGTCAATTGTACTGGTTGCAATGCAAGTGTAAATGCACCCTCAACAGCTTTATCAGTACCGTCTGCATTTTTAGTTCCATCAGTAAATGCACCTAATTGTGCAGTAACATCAAATCCGGCTGTACTGCCAGCAGTAGTACCGTTTGCACGTGAGTCTGTTACTTGAAGGATACCTGATTGGTTACCATCATTGTCGATAACTGAACTGTTGTCTTGAAGATCAACTGTTGATCCAGCTGCGGCTGTACCGAATCCAAAGTCAGGAACCTTGTCTAAGGTTAAAATACCACTGATGATTTTAACATTTGCATCTGATTCTGCAGTTGCTGTCTTCATATTAGCTTGTGTACCTGTACCATCATCATAAGCAATGGCTAATCCAGGATTGTCTTTGTCGTTCAATGGGTTAACAGTTTTATTCTCAGTACCTGTTGGTGCAATAGTACCATCTTCGTTAACTGTTGCTGATGTTGTAGCAGCTTGTGCTGTTAGTGATGGTGCAAATGCTCCTAATACGATACCTGCTGTTGCTAATTAGCCTACGAGTACGTTTCTTGATAATTTCATGTTTGTTTCCTCCCTGATATACGAATTACTTTTTTGATGTAACTTGATTACATATTGATAATACCAATAAAACTGCTTCTGTAAACTTCACCTTTTGTAAATGAAATTTATTAAAAATGGTATTTTTTTGTAACCATTAATTCTTTAAAGCTTGTTTAATTCTCTTCATGTAAAAAGCGAATAGACCAACCAACATAGATAAACCGACAATAACTAGTCCTGTTTCATCAGCATCCCCTGTTTGTGGATATGATGATAAGTTATTGATGTTTACTGATGGCACGTTATCTGATGACTGAGTTTTACTTGAATCCCCGTCTGTGTTATCCCCTGTGTTATCACTTGTTACTAGTACGTGGGCGTTTGAAGGTCCTCCGCCGTCATCACTGTCTTCAGCGACAACTGGTTGAGCACTATCAACGGAGCTTCCAGTAGAATTATTGGCAGAGTCGGCGATGACTTGATTTACCCCAAAGGCACCAACGACTCCAAAGACAATAACGGCAATCGCAAATAAACCGATCATTCGCTTTTTGAATGTAAGATTTTTATTTGATCTTCTTTTTCTTTTCATATCAAAAACCTCTCATCAAAAATCAGTCTATTATCTCCTTACCAAGATTAAGTTTAACATGTAAGCTATTACTTTAAATTCCGTTTTACTTAAGAAATCTTTTCCAAAAGTGGGAAATTACGGCTTTATTAGATAAAAGTCTAACGGCACTTCATCGTCGGTTAAGAGAGAATTCTGATTTACTTGATAAATAAATTTGAATTTTAGCTTGTTTAATAGATTTTTTGTGGGTAAATTGTCAGTTTTGACTGCTGCCCACAGTTCACGTAGTCCTAATTCTTTAAAACCATAGTCAATTAATAGTGAAATTGCCTCACTACCGAGTCCTTTTCTTCTATATTCCTGACCGATAATAAACCCAATTTCTCTAGTTTCCCTTAAATCAGCAGTTATTCCCCGCTCATTTAATTCAATTATCCCTACCATTGAATTATTTTCAAGTGCAATTACATAACTATTTGGTAACTCCTGATACTTCTTAAACAGCGTTTTAGCTAAATTTTCATTATCGGTGTACTCCAATCCAGCCTTTTGGTGATTGTTTTGATCTTTTACTAAGCGATAAAATTCATCGAAATCTTCTTCAATAAAGTTTCGAATGATCACTTTTCTTCCTATTAGATACATTTTTATTCCTTCACATCATTTATTCTTTTCGCACAGCCTAATTCCTAGGTTTTTAAAAAATTATCATCTATAATTAGATTATAACGTTTGTAATAGGAAAGGTGTGGACAGTATGGATTTAGATTTCAAAGGAGAAACAGTAACAACCTTGGGGCAACCTCCACTAGTTGGTGAAAACTTCCCAGATTTCAAAGTATTGGATAAAGATGGAAAGACGGTTCAATTAAGCGACTTCTTGGACAAACCGCTTTTGATCAGTGTCGTACCTGACATTAATACTCGTGTATGCAGTATTCAAACGAAACATTTCAATACTGAAGTCGATGGTCATTCAGAGATCAACTTCATTACCATTTCAACAAACACAATTGAACAACAATCAGATTGGTGTGCGGCTGAAGGCGTTAAAAACATGCAAATGATTTCTGACGTTAATCATGATTTTGGTAAAAAGAGTAAATTATGGATCGAGGACAGAGACATATTGGCACGTTCAGTTTGGGTAGTCGACAAGAATAAACAAATCCTTTACTCAGAAATACTAAAAGTTCAAACAAACGAACCAAGCTATGACAAAGTATTGGACCAATTAGATCAAATGAACTAGATTTTTATAGAAGAAAGGCAGTAATCCAAAAAATCGGATTACTGCCTTTTTATTTTTAACGTCTGCGATGCTTTACAAAGGTAACAAAATGCAAAATGCAGGCTAATAGTACAAAGAAAATCACGGTAAAACTTATATAGTTGATCCAAAAATTATTAATTGGCATTACGTATTGCAAGGGAACTTGGATACCCATAGTAATTAAAGCCATAATAGCGATCATGAAAAATAGCTGAATATATCTTTTCAAAGTTGAGTCATCCTTTCTCTTCTTAAGAGATATTTTGTGTCCGTATTTAGCGGCTAAACGTTTCTTACCTTCGGGAATTTCTTTCATTCCAAATGTACCGGGTAAGACGATCTCACCTGTTTTAATTACACCTGCCGCTGACATTACTCGATCGATCGTCTTTAAACTTTCGTCAGTAACACCTGTCACAAAATTTTCTAACGGACTTACATAACAAGATGTAATGCTCAAATAATGCTTATCTTTAAATTTTCCCGGAATAGTATCGCCATTTTCTTTAAAATAAACGAACTTAGGACGCATACAGTCAAAAAAGTTTTTTAGAACTCCAGATAATTCACGCCAATATGTTGGTGCGGCAAAAACCCAAACATCACTTGCCATCAACTTTTCGGACAATTCGTCCAATACAAGGTTTTTCTCGTGGTATTTATGCGGAGTGATCTGATAATTTTCTAAATAGATCGTTTCAGTTTCTACACCCTCATCAACGTTCTTTAAGACCTCATCAAGCATTTGCGCGTTTAATCCATGCTCTTGATGAGATGCCAAAATGCCAAGAACTTTCATATAACCCCTCCCTTTTCTTCTATTATAATGAAATTCATTTCATTGGTAAAAAGAATCTTTTGCTGATAAGGTAAGAGTAATAAGGAGGATCGCACATGAAAGTATTAATAATCGGGGCTCATGGTAAAGTTGGGCATTTATTAATTGGTGAATTACAGTCAAAAAACATTGATTTTGTAGCTGGTTTAAGAAGTAAAGAACAAATCAAGGCCTATCAGGATAATAACATCCCTACTCAATTTTTAGATTTAACAGCATCTTTAGACGATATTACTAAATCTGTCAAAGAATCTGGAGCTGATGTTCTCCTATTCTCTGCTGGAGCTGGTGGCGCTGGATATGATTTAACGATTCAAATCGATCTCGATGGTGCTATTAAGACTATGATGGTTGCTGAGGCACTTGGTATAAAACGTTATATCATGGTCAGCTCGATCTTTAGCGACAATCGTGATAAATGGGACGCATCTGGTATTAAACCATACATGATTGCTAAACATTATGCTGACGTTCATTTGCGTGGGACAGATCTTGACTACACAATTATCCATCCTGGTGCTCTTACTAATGATGAATCAACTGGTAAGATCAAATCACTTGGTGAAAATGAATCTGGAAGTATTCCAAGAATCGATGTTGCCAAATCATTAGTCGAGATACTGCAAAATCCTTCTACAATAAAGAAAGAATACAATATTGCCAGTGGTGACGAATTGATTTCTGATGTAATAAAGTAGTAAAAACAGACATATTTGTTTAAATTAAAAAAGGGGGCTGCAATCCAAAATTGGATTACGTCCCCTTTTTGCTACAAATATATTAATTATCAAAAAAGTTTCCCATGATAGACATGGTTGGTTGAATATTTATGAAGGCATCGGAATCGATTTTAGCAACTGCATCTCTAACAAAGAATAATTGATATCTAGTTAGGACCATTGTTGCTGAACCAATTTGTTCGCCTGAATAGCCACCTTCCAAATGGTGATCGAGTGTGACTCCGCGATGAACTGTTTTCAAAAGTTCTTGTGCAATATCATCGATATGGTGCGAATAAACTGTAACAGTAATTTTCTGTTGCTGGATATACATTTTGTCGACTAATAAGTAAGTAACATAAATAGACACTATACTGTATAAAGCCAACTGCCAACCGAATACGACTCCGGCAATAGAAAGAATAATAGCATTAACATAAAAGCCTATTTCACCAACACTTTTTCCAGTACTCTTCTGAACTAAAAGAGCGATGATATCAGTTCCACCGGTTGAAAAACCGCAACGGAAACAATATCCGGTACCAACACCAACCATGACCCCACCGAAAACGGAAGCTAGCATTGGATCATTTGTAATTGGATTTAACGGTATAAATTTAATAAATATAGTGGATGATGCAACGGCAATTAGTGATAGAATAGTGAATCTTTTGCCCAATTTAAACCAGGCAATTAAAATAATCGGTACGTTTATAATAAAATACCACAAATAAACTGGGCTGTTGATTTTAGCAAATTCAGCGAACAGGTTTGATATAAGCTGACCTGCACCCATGACCCCAGCAGTATAAATTTTAGCTGGTTGTAAAAGTAATTGAATCCCCATAGCAGAAGTTATTCCAAAGAATATTGCTGCAAAGATGTCTCTTGGATAATTATTGAATTTCATTTTGAAATCACCTCCTATTTTTTTGCTAGCCTCACACACTATATCCTAGGAATTTCTAAAAAACAATATACTTTTGAATTATCACCAAATATTTTAAATTTTGAATCAAATAGATTATATTTTATATATAAACAAATTATCAGGAGGTAGAAAAATGCAAAAAATTGGATTTATTGGAACCGGTGTCATGGGCAGTGGAATCATAAACAACCTGTTGAAGGAAAAGTATCAAGTGTATATCTACACTAGAACAGAATCTAAGGCTGAACCCTTAATTAAAAAAGGTGCTAAGTGGTTCAATTCTCCCAAAGATGTTGTTGAAAATACTGATATTATTTTCTCAATGGTAGGCTTTCCAAAAGATGTTGAAGATGTTTATTTTAATTCCGAAAAAGGCGTCTTCAAAGATCTAAAATCTGGTCAAATAATCGTTGATATGACGACAAGCACCCCTACTTTGGCAAAGAAAATCGGAGCAAAAGCTGAAGAAATCGGTGCTTTGGCATTGGACGCCCCTGTTTCTGGTGGAGACGTTGGTGCCCGTGATGGTAAATTAACTATCATGGTCGGTGGCTCAAAAGAAGCCTTTGATCAATTGCAGCCAATCTTTGAAGTTATGGGCAAATCAAATCATTACTTCGGATCATACGGTGCCGGACAAAATGCCAAAATGGCAAATCAAATCATGATTGCCGGTACTATGACCGGAATGACAGAGATGCTAGTCTATGCCAAAGCAGCCGGTTTGGATCTTCCTTCTATTATAAAGACAGTTAGTGGTGGCTCTGGCGATAATTGGAGTTTGGAAAATTATGCGCCTAGAGTTTTAGACGGCGATTTCAAACCCGGATTCTTTTCAAAACATTTCTTGAAAGACTTAAGAATTGCCATAGATGAAAGCGAAAAGATGAAACTAAACTTACCTGCAACTAAGCAGGCTAAAGAATTATATGAAAAATTAGTAGACGAAAAAGATTTAGGAAATGATGGTACGCAGGCATTAGTAAAATTGTGGTGGTAGTTTGACGCTCCGGTAAAGAGATAGCACCTGCTGTGGGACCGGTTCAAGTCACGGTCTTGAACCTCGGTTTTGAGCTTTACAAAGTACGTAAATCTCAAAACACGTCCGGTAGTGTAAGGTCGTAAAACCGACTCCCAACACTACCAATCACTGCTGGTGCCATCTCTTTACCTCCGCTTGTTTTATTAATTGATTATGAATTGAGAAGCATGATTTCGCTGTTCTGTTGGAATCATGCTTTTTTAATATCTTTTCATTGGCGTATTGTCTACACTTAAGTAAATTTAGTAAGCTAAAGATGTTACACGCCCTTCGTTCAAAAATACTTATGGAGGTGAAGTAACATGAAATTATTGATAGTAAGGAGACTACATTGCTGGAAACAGCATTTTTTATAAGGAAAATAAAAAAGACTATCCATAACAGATAGTCTTGCAGTCAACATCAATACTTATGTTGAACCGGAGAGGTCGCACCCCCTTCGGTTCTTTTCGTTCATAAGTTATTATAAACAGCCACGAATAATAAATCAAATTAACCTTAGTAAAAATGAATTCCAATATATTGATATAAAACATCTGGAGATTACGAGTAATGGAACCCGTTGAGAAAGTGGAGTTGAACGGCGGTTTTCCGTTCTTACTCCACCGACGATTCTAAGATTTGCGTAAGCAAAGCTTGGAATCGAGACTTCAGACCTCGGCTGAAGTCGGTCGCTCAACGGGTGGAATTACTCGTAATCGGAAGAAGAAAACCAACAAACCATTAATTATCAAACATCCCAACAAGTTCTTCAGAATCAAGCTCCTGCTTGTCTTTTCCACTAACATCAAGCGTGATCTGACCATCTTGGACCATGATCAAACGATTGCCATACTTCAAAGCATCAGACATTTTGTGCGTGATCATCATAGTAGTCAATTTCTCCCGATTAACGATCTCATCAGTCAAATTCATTACATCTCGACTAGTTTTAGGATCAAGTGCCGCTGTATGTTCGTCCAAAAGCAATAACTTGGGCTTACTTAAAGTTGCCATCAACAAGGATAATGCCTGTCTTTGACCACCGGAAAGATATTTAACTTGTGTCTTTAAACGATCTTCTAATCCCATATCAAGTGGTTTCAACAACTCTTGGAATGTCTCCCACTGTCCCTTTTTACGATACCATTTGAGGCTGGTTGTACGAACGTGACTTTGGGCTAAAACTAAATTTTCAGCCACACTTAATTCTCCAGCCGTTCCCATTTTAGGATCTTGGAAAACTCGAGACATCCAACGAGAACGATACGATACTGATTTTTTTATAACATTTTTATTTTCTAAATTAATTGAACCGGCGTCAGCTGATAAAGTCCCAGCAATTGTATTTAATAAAGTAGACTTACCAGCACCATTATTTCCGATCACTGAAATAAAATCACCATCATAAACTTTTAAACTAACGTTTTTTAAAATATGACGCTCATTCTCTGTCCCCGGAAAGAACACCTTTTGTAAATTTTGTACGCTTAACACTTGTGATTTGCTCATCTTGTTCACCTTCCGTTAACTGAGATAGATATATTTTTAATTGTTTACGTGTTTTAAGTTTATTTCTGACGATTGGTACACATATAACGATAACTAAAATAATCGCTGATAAAATCTTTAGATCATCTGGTGGGAAGCCTAATCCCATCGCAACTGTTAGTAAGAAACGGTATAAGATCGCACCTATTACCATAGCTGAAAGTCTAACTAGAATATTTCTGCCACGAAGGAAAATTTCACCTACTAAAACAGATGCTAATCCAATAACGATCGTTCCAATTCCCATACCAATATCGGCATAACCATTACTTTGAGCAATCAACGAACCTGACAAAGCAATCAATCCATTGGAAATTGTATAGCCAAAAATAATCATCCCATCAGTATTGATCCCATTTGCGGCACTCATATTTTTATTATTTCCCGTTGCCATCAAAGACAATCCTAAACGAGTTTTGAATAATAAATAGAGAACCAAGATTACTAATCCAACAATAATTACACCTAGGACAATTGTCTGGATCTCCGTTGCCCAACTAGGTAAATAATCTGTTAAAACTTTTTGCGTTAACAACGGTACATTGGATTTACCCATGACGTGCATATTGACTGAATAAAGTCCGGTCATTGTTAAAATTCCGGCTAATAGTGATGGAATATGTAACTTAGTATCAAGAATCCCCGTTACAAATCCGCCTAAACAACCGGCTAAGAATCCCATCAATGTTGCTGTAAAAGCTGATTGACCATTTAGCATTAGACTAATTGTCATTGCTGCACCAAAAGGAAAACTTCCTTCAGTTGTTAAATCTGGAATATCTAAAATTCTAAAGGTAATAAACACACCAATTACTAGTGGTGCCCATAATAATCCTTGTCCTAAACTGGATATTAGCATATTGTTTAGCACTCCTTTTTAAGGTTTTTCAATCTTTGTTGGATCTAAACCAATTTCTTTGGCATTAGCTTTGTTGATGTACAAGTGTAATGTTTTAGATTTTTCTACTGGCATATCTTCAATTTTCTTATTTTCAACTAAAACTTTATAAGCCATCTTACCTGTTTGTTTACCAAGATCACGATAGTTTAATCCATAAGTAGCTGTTCCACCATCTTGAGCCATTTCGATCGATCCAGTAACTACTGGCAACTTAGCTTCTTTGGCTTTTTTACCAATTGTTTTCATAGAACTTGCCATCAAATTATCTGTTGGAAGATATATTCCTGCTACTTTATCTTTCAAACCGTCAACGGCACTGGCAACATCATTTGTGCTTGTAACACTGACTACGTTTAATTTAATATTGTTTTTCTTAGCATATTTCTTTGCCATTTTTACTTGTAAAACTGAATTCTCTTCAGATGAATTATATAAAACACCTAATGGCTTATCTGATTTTGTCAAAGTTGTCAGTAATTTGATCTGCTTTGTAACTGGTCCTAAATCTCTTGTTCCCGAAACATTTGTCTTTGGTTTGTCGTTTGATTTAACTAATCCAGCTGATTTAGGATCAGTAACGGCTGTAACTAAAATTGGTGTATCTTTAGTTTTCTTACTTAACGCTTGAGCTGCTGGTGTAGCAATTCCTAGTAATAGGTCATGCTTTTTTTGTGTTAATTGTTGGCTCATTGAGTTCAAATTAGATTGATCTCCTTGAGCATTCATATAATCGTATTTAACTTTAATATCTTTATCATGTGACTTAATTTCTTGATTCAATCCCGATTTGAAACCATCCCTTGCTGCATCAAGTGAACCATGCTGAACAATTTGTAAAATTCCAACGTTTAAAGTCTTTTTATCCGAACTGGCATTTGAAGAACAACCTGCCAAAACTAATACTGCCATTATTAATGTTACTAATCCCATTAAATATTTTTTCATATTCTTATCCCTCCAGAGAAAATAAAAAACCAGATAGATTAGTAGAATCCATCTGGTTTAATATCGGGCCCGAATATTATTTCCAGATAGATTCAACTCGCATCTATCTGGCTTAGCGACATGATTAATAACTTTAGCCAATCAATAGATACGAACGCTGCGTGTGCGTCCGTATCCAAGAGATTGAATACAAACGCTATCTAAAGAAAAAGCTAAAGGCAAATTGACTATTTAAATGTTTAAGTTGATTTTCTATCATAATTAATTGCCTCTTCCTTTCATGTCTGTTTTATTATGTTTCCTAGTAAAACATTATCAGATTAACCTGTCAACAAATAATCTAATAATATGAGTAAATTTCTAATATATAAAGTGCTTCAAATTACTATCAGAATAAGGTTTTGAAATAATTTAATTTTTTTGTATTTTACAGGTACTTTTTAGTACCTATTGCACTTTAAAGTACGTAATTGTTTATTTATCCTAACCCCATATAATGATACTCATGCTTATATTTCAACGCAAAGGAGTTATCAAATATGAATAACAAAGTATCATCAAATTGGATTTTAATGTCACTTGCTATCAGCGCATTTGCCATTGGATCAACCGAATTTATCAGTGTCGGTATTATGCCGCTCTTAACTAGAACTTTTAATGTTTCACTAGCAACCGGAGGCTTGACCGTCTCAATTTACGCCATGGGGATCATGTTTGGTGCCCCAATTTTAACTTTACTAACTAATAGATGGAATCGAAAAAAATTATTAGTAGGTATCATGATCAGTTTTGTACTCGGAAATTTAATCGCCGCACTAGCACCAACTTTTTGGATCTTGTTAGCAGGACGTGTGATCACAGCCTTGTCACATGGAATCTTTATGGCAATTGCTTCATTGATTGCCGCAGATGTTGTCGCACCGAATAAACGTGCTTCAGCAATTGCTATTATGTTTACAGGATTGACCGTTGCCACAGTCACAGGTGTTCCGCTAGGAACTTTTATCGGCCAAAATTTAGGTTGGCGCGCTTCATTTCTATTCCTAGTTATCTTAGGATTCATCGGCTTAATTACTAACTTTATGCTCGTACCAAATGACTTGCCATTACCAAGGCCAACTAGTGTTAAAGGTATCTGGAAGATCCTCAAGCAACCACAATTACTTTTGATCTTGATCATTACAGCATTAGGATATGGTGCTACTTTCCCAGTTTACACATACCTAACAACTATTTTGAATAAACAAATGCAATGGTCACAAGCAGCAATCGTTATTATCCTAGTATTTTACGGTTTAGCCGTTGCCGTAGGTAATACTCTTGGTGGAAGATTTGCCAACAGCAATCCTTTAAGTGCACTTTTAAAAATGTTCATTGGTTTAGGCGTCGCATTGATTTTAATGGAACTTACAATGAATATGCACTTCTTGGGATTAGTCGCTGTATTAGTTATGGGGTTATTTGCTTTCATGAATGTTCCCGGACTACAACTTTACATCGTTCAATTAGCAGAGAAATTTACTCCAAATGAAATTTCTTTAGCATCTGCTCTAAATATTTCCGCATTTAACGTTGGTATTACTTTTGGATCAACACTAGGAGGACAAGCAGTTAGTGCCGGTCAATTAATTAATACCCCCTGGATCGGAATTGGTATGATTTTAATAAGTGTTGTTCTAACAGTAGTCTTAATGAAATTAGGAAACAAAAATATTGTTTCTAGTGAAGATCTCAAGTTACAATCAAATTGCCAAACAAAATAATAATGGTAAGATTATCCTTACTCAAGTAAAGGAACGGTGAAATAGATGAAACAAGCAGTTTATAATATTGGCGTTGAAGCTACTATGAATATTATTGGTGGAAAGTGGAAACCTATTATTCTCTGTCATCTAAAACATCAAACCATGCGTACCGGACAATTAAGACGTGCGATCCCCAATATTACTCAAAAAATGCTGACGCAACAATTACGTGAACTTGAAGACGACGGAATTGTAAGTCGTAAAATTTATAGTCAAGTTCCACCAAAAGTTGAATATTCATTAACTGATTATGGAGAAAGCCTAAATCGCATTCTTGAAGCACTATGCCTTTGGGGTGAACATGACATTGCACTCCGCAAAAAACGTGGTGAAAATATCATTCTACTAAATAGCGAAAACGTCGAACCAGACAATGTTCCTTATGTAGACTAAAAAAGAGATCCTGCAATCTTAGATTGTAAGGTCCCTTTTTAGTAATCAAATTTATACATATCGGAGGATAAAAATCAAAAAAGCCAGCAGTGAAAGAACTGTTAGCGACTTGTCGCTTACAGATCAGGACGAATTTTAAGATTTGCGTACTATGCAAAGCTTAAAATCGAGCCTTGAGACAAGGCTCAAGGCGGTCCCACAGCAGGCTTTTTTTATTTTTATCCGGAGTTAAATACTATCAGAAATATTCCAAGTTATTTTACCGCTATAACCACCAGGATTAGTAGTCGGAGCGAGTTTAAGCCGCCAATCTCCAACTCCAATATAATTAGTCAAATCCTGATTTCCAGTGAAAGCATCATTTCTAATTTTAGTCCCTGTTGTATCAACAGATTGCCAAGTTCCAGAATCTGTATCTGAACTTGTTCTTTGTTTGAGGAACAATAATCCAGAATCTGTTGAAGGTGCTAACACTGTACCAGTAAGAGGATCTTTTAGTTGTGTATTTTGATCATTATTATCATAACTTACCGTAACATCGTATGGTTTTTCACTAGAATTATTGACGATCAATTGACCTTCAGTACTTATATTAGATAAAGTCTTCTCTTTTCCAGCCATATGGACAGTTCCAAAATCTATTTTGGTTGGAATTGAAGTGAATCCAATTAAGTTTTCAATATTGACCGTTGTTTGATTAGTCGTCAAAGTACCTAAACTAGTACCTGAACTAGTTTTACCATTAGATAATGTAGCATCGTTATATAATGTTGACCCCGCATCTCCCGTTATAGTTGCGGAATACGTTACCGTGACTGAATCACCTGGTTTGAGTTCGTACATTATGATCGTACCCGCATTGGCAGAAGAAGTATATGACTGACTACCATCGCTAAATGTAAAGGTTGCATCTCCACTTGCAGTTAATCCAGCAGGTATATCTGGTTTAAATGTAGCGGTCCTTCCTTGAAATGAATCTGTACTGTTAGATAGAACTGTGTAGGTATTTTTAAAATCGACAGTGTCACCTTTTGTACCTTTGGCACTTGTACCCCAATTTGTATCTTTAGAGTTTTTTATCTCTTGTGTAAATGAATCCTTATATGGATTTCCTTCAACGGGGATATTAACTGATGCAGAATATGTCTTTATAACGCCGTTATCCTCATTAGGATCAGTTCCTAAAAAGTCACCTGTATTATTAATAGTAGCTCCATCAGCATCCGAAGTTATAGTAGCTTCAAATGTAATTGCTGCTTCTTGACCATCAGTCAAAGCTGTATTAACAGGTGCATTTAATGTCTTAGTCGTTGCATCATAAGCTGAACTATCGATTGAAGTAGTTGTTCCATTAGCATCTATTTTCTTGATAGAGCTAGGATCTATTTGTAGACCAGCAGGGATTTTATCCTTGATATTAGATAAATTCCATTGACTTTGATATCCAAAATTACCTATGCCTAAAGTAAATTTCAATTTATCTCCAACACGATTTTTACCATCAGTGCTAGTTTCATTAGTAAAACTCTTTTTGGGTGTAGGAACTGAATATGGAGATTCCGTAACGCCCATACCTGAGCCAAAATGAGCGGTTTCTCCTACTTGCAGATCTGTAACGTAAGGCCAAGCTAACGTATAAGCACTGTCAGATCCTGTCGACAAGTTTTGTCCATAGTTATTGTTAGACGACTCATCACCAGTACCAGCAATTGTTTTATCACTAAATTTTCCTAACCAATTCATGGAACTAGCAGAAGTATAATCTTGTCCAGTATACTTAGTGAATCCATCAGGGACACTGTTACTGACCATTAATTTGTAAGAACCATCTTCAATATATACACCATGTTTATTTCCAAGATCTTTTACACGGACGGTATCAAATTTTCCTAGTTTCGTATCTTCACCAAAGAAAACACCAAAGGATTGAGCTGATGTACTGGTATTTTTTACATACATTTCTCTTTGCACTAAAGCCGCATTACCTGGCGAGACTCGAAGAAGTATTTCAATCACAAAATTATGAGTTCCATAACTATCTGTTTTACTATAGTTACCAACTATTTTTGAAGCCTTATTTCCGTTAGCATCCGTTCCGGTAAAATATTTTTTACCGGTCATATTCATTAAAACAGAGTAATCTTTAGAATTTATACCATTAGTTCCCTTATCTGATTTAGAAAATACTATTCCAAAATCAGGAGACGTCAATGAAACATTTTCAGGTTTAATATTGGTACTGTTAGTACTACCTGATTGAAAGACTGATCCCACATAATTTCCTGTATCGTTTAAAAAGACATTCATTTTTGAATAACTGATATTGTTATATCCATTAGCTGTACTTGGATTTACCACACTTGTATCATTACCGTTAGTTACATTACCACTAGAATCGTTAGCTAATCCAAAGGTGTAACCAAGCGATAACTTACTATTGATGGTCTTACTCCCAACCACCGAGTTTCCTTGACTAGTCCAATCCGTTATCCCATCATCAATTTCTTTCCCTGTAATAGTAGCCGCTTGAACATTTTCAGCTCCTGAAAATACGCTTAAAAACATAAAAACAGCAAAGAAAAGGGACAGAAAAAGTGACTTTTGGTATCCTCTTTTCATAAACATTCACTCCTCAGTAAATATTAATTCCTTACTTATTTTTTTATGATTTATTTGTAAATATCATTACCTCCATTATATAAAATTAAAAATGTAGAAAAGTATCATTTATCGTAAAATATTTTTTCAAAAATAATTACAAGAAAAAAAGACCTTATC
Source organism: Companilactobacillus baiquanensis (assembly GCF_003946605.1). Taxonomy (GTDB): domain Bacteria; phylum Bacillota; class Bacilli; order Lactobacillales; family Lactobacillaceae; genus Companilactobacillus; species Companilactobacillus baiquanensis. The sequence goes on along the minus strand of NZ_RHOQ01000002.1, from coordinate 320,655 downwards.
TTCAACAAATAACCGAGCTGAAAATAAGGTCTTTTAACATTTCAATCTATAAATCTAGGCCATTTAGAACTATTTTTTTGTGGTAGGACTGTAAAAATAACTAATAATAATTCTCCGATGATCGGGATAACATATAGCAAAGTCCACCAGCCACGCATATTACGATCATGAAGTCTTCTGATCGTAGCGGTGAAAACTGCTATCCAATAATAACCAAAGGTCATGGCGAATGCCACTCCCATAACGGCGCTCCAATAGAAACTTCTCAACGACAAAACGTTCATAAGAAATCCGAATACCGTCATTAAAACGACTGTCAGTAAAGTCATACCTAACAGACCCCACCAAAAATCGGCGCGTCCCATTCTCTTTGCGCCAACAAACATATCTTGAAAATATAATCTAGTCGAGTTTAAAATATTGGGCTTAGTACTTTCATTCCAAATTGATTCATTCATTTAAAATTACTTCCTATATGTGAATTCCGATAATAAAACCTAATATACCAAAAATGTAGGTCAAACTAAAATAAATAAGACAACTAATAAAGCGTCTTTGAAACCAAAGTTGACTTAATTCCATGTTAAATGTGCCAAAAGTAGTAAAACCACCACATATTCCGGTACCTAAAAATAATAACATTTTTTTATCAGTTACCGAAGCTGTCAAATATCCTAAAACAAACGATCCGCTTATATTGATCAGCATGGTCATGAATGGAAAATCTATTTTCACTTTACGAGAAATCAATGTCAAAAAATTTCTAATGTATGCGCCAAAAGCAGCTCCAAATCCAACTAGTAGTGAATTAATAATCATGATTGCCTCCTTGCAAAATCCAAAAAGGCCCGAGAAGCTGCCCAGTAATTACCTATCAACGCACATAAAAATCCCCCAATAATGGTCAATAGTAAATATAAAATCAAGTAATTCCAATTACCCGTCTGAAATAATTTATATGCGTCAGCCGTAAAAGTTGAAAAGGTCGTATAAGAGCCTAATAATCCAGTACTAAGCGATAAAATCACTTGTGATGACAACTTATAACGGTCTTGTAAATAATGGATCAAAAACGGTAAGAATAGCGCTCCTGAAAGATTAGCAATAACCGTCCCCCACGGAAAGCCATTATTAGCCGTAAACAGTAGTCCTTCAACATAGCGGAGATTACTACCAATAAATGCTCCAACAAATATAATTACAAATATTTTAAATTGTTTGATGTTCCCACTTCCCCAGAGCTTGACATAAGGCGGTTAGAGACTGAGCATAGCCTAGAAGGTCTCTGCCTTATGTCACGCGTTTCAATAAATAATATCAGAATATCCTTTTTCATGCTTAAAACAATACAAGCCCAGTAATCAAAAATCAGATCACTGAGCTCATAACTTCATCAAACTATCTTATTTACTTTTTATCAACATCATGACCGCCGAACTCATTACGCAAAGCGGCGACAACTTTACCTGTGACTGTATCATTTTCAAGAGAACGATAACGCATCATTAGTGAAGCTGCAATAACTGGTGTTGGGACTTGCAACTTGAGTGCTTCTTCTAAAGTCCACTTACCTTCACCAGATGAGTGCATAACGCCTCGAATTTCATTTAATTTAGGATCTTTGGAGAATGCTGACTCAGCTAATTCCATCAACCAGCCTCGAATAACAGAACCGTTTGACCATACTTTAGCAACTGCTTCGTTATCATAATCGAATTTACTATGTTCCAAAACATCGAATCCTTCGGCAATCGATTGCATCATACCGTATTCGATTCCGTTATGGACCATCTTTAAATAGTGACCGCTTCCGGCTTTTCCTGTGTACAAGTAACCATCTTTTTGAGCAATTCCCTCAAAAATAGGTTCAATGATTTTGAAAGCTTCTTTGTTGTCTCCACCAATCATGAAGTTACCATCATGATTAGCACCGGACATACCACCAGATGTACCGGCATCAAAGAAAATAATTCCTTTTTCCTTTAGGATCTCATTATGTTTTAATGAGTCTTCATAAAATGAATTACCACCATCAATAACGATATCATCCTTAGACAAAATATTACTCAAAGTATCAATTGTCATATTTGCAGGTTTACCCGCTGGCAACATAACCCAAACAATTTTAGGTTGTGGCAATTTGTCCACAACATCTTGTAGATCACTGGCGACTTGAGCACCTAATTTTTGTGCATCTTTTTTAGCATCTTCATTTAAATCAAATGCTACTACTTCATTATTGTTTCTGATTAAATTTTCGGTTAAGTTGATCCCCATCTTACCGAGTCCGATCATTGCTAGTTTCAAAGCGAATCCTCCTAAGTTTTTACCAATCAATAATTATACGCAAAAAAAGCAGGCATGACAATTTGCCTAGCCTACTTATTTCATAAATCTATTCCACCAATGATCTTTCTTATCATCTTTTACTTGTTCATTGACGCGTTCTTTCAATTCAGTTGATTTTTCTTCAGATTTTACTACTTCAGTTTGAAGAGCTTCATCCTTTTTAGCTAGTTCTTCATTAGCTGATGTTAAATCAGATATTTTAACTTCTAATTCTTCAATCTTTTGTGCTTGTAGCTTATTTTTAGCTTTTAAATCTGCAACGACTTTCTCTAAGTCATTGTTATTATCCTTTTTTGTTGATTCTGTTGGATAAATTTTTTGTGCGGCTAAATCTAAAGTCATTTTTGGTTCATGACCTAACTCAACCATTTTTTTGAAATCTTCCAAATTTTCAGAAGTATACAAACGATTATTCTGACTGTTACGTTCAAAATAATTGGCATTATCAGTGGTATGTTCTACGATCAAAGAATACTTGCGTAGCGTTGCAACACTGATCCCCAATTCTTTTGCAGCTTGTGCAGGCGTTAAAAAGTTTTCATTCTTTACATTACTCAAAAGTATTTCCCCCAGATTAATTCATTCTTTCATTATAAAAATAATCATTTCGGAGTTCAACCACTAATATCACATAACATCAACTTAATTGGAGATCCATTTCCTTCAAACTACATTTTATTATTAGAATTGGGTATAATGTGGGTAGTAAATACTTTGCAAATGGGGTTATGAAAATGAAGAGGTCACGGTTACTTATCAGTTGCGCGTCCTTACTGTTATTCTTTTCCGTTGCGGCTCCTACAACGGTACAAGCAACCAGTAATGTAACGACTAACATTTCTGATTTTTATAGAACTTATTACAGTCCGAGCGAAATCGCTCAAATAAAACAATTTCAACAAACTTATCAAAGTTTAGATAACGATCTTTACAATAAGAGCAACTTATTTACTACGGCTCCAAAACTAACAACAGATGGAACATTTGATCCCGGTGTTCTTAGTGGAAACGCACTTAATGGCACGATTAGCTGGATAAATTATTATCGTTCACTGTCAGGCTTGAGTCCTATCTCTTCTAAAGAAGCTTCTAATAATACATCTCAAATTGCTTCTTCAGTAATGGCAGTTTCAAATTCCAGTCCTTATATTAATCAACATTTCCTAGTAAATACGCCTAGATCTAGTTTTATTCCTGATCGTTATTGGTATCAAGCAGTTTATGGTACCGGATACGGTAATTTGTATTTTGGATATCCTAAAACGATCGGTGAACCTATTCGGGAATTGATCTTTGATGATACTGATATTGAAGGTTCCGATACTGGACACCGTGCTTGGTTATTGTCACCTAAACTTTCAACGGTCGGAGTTGGTATTTCTATTGCCAATAATGGACGTCAATATGAAACTATTTTTGTTAATAATCCAACTGATATTTATAATCAAGCTGAAAAATCAGTTGTCACATATCCTTATAATCTATTCCCAGTTGAGGAATTGACTAATAAATATGGAGCTCTGATCCCTTGGTCAATAACGTTTGCTGACCAAAATAAAAATATGGTTACTGATCAAACATCGATCACGGTGGAAAACTTGACTGATGGAACAGTTGGGACGACTACTCCTTTAACGGACAGATCCTACGCCTACTTGAGTGATGTTATTGCGTACATGCCTCCAAGAAGTATTACGATCAACAATCATTCAACTTATCGCGTTACCATTAATAATTTAAATTCTGAAAGCGTTCCTAGTTATAGTTATACTTTCAAGACTTTCTCAGAAACAGCTAATGGATTGGGATATGGTTACGCTAATCAATAAAAGCCGACAATGTCGGCTTTTATTGATGTTATAGTGTTATAATCCATCTTACATAGGAAAAAAGGGGAAATTAAATATTGTCAAGTTCTGCAATTACAGCTAACTTAATTATTATTCTAATAACATTTATCTTCGCTTTCTTCTTCGTTGCCGCCGAGTTTGCCCTAGTACAAACCAGACCTAGTCAACTAGAAGATGCCATTTCTAAAGGTGAAGGTAATCAAACAAAATTAAAACGTGCTTTAATGATGGTCAATAACCTTAACGAATACTTATCAACAACACAAGTTGGTACAAGTATCGCCGGTATCATCTTAGGTTGGATCGGTGAAAGTACGATCGAATACTTGTTGATCGATTTATTTGGATTAATTCATCTTTCTGGCAGCAATGGTGGTCTACACATTGTCGGTTCTGTTGTTGGTGTTTTATTACTAACATACTTAGAAGTTGTTTTAACCGAAATCGTTCCAAAAAATGTTTCTATTGATATGCCAATGCGTATGTTAATGATCGTTGTTACACCAATGAGGGTCTTCCATTTAGCAGTTTATCCATTCGTTTGGCTACTAAATATTTCTGCTACTGGAATCATCAAGTTGATGGGACTTAAACCCGCCGATTCTGAAAACGAAATTTTCTCACAGTCCGAAATTTTAAGATTGTCGAAATCATCGATCCATGGTGGTGATATGGATCAAAATGATGTTGTCTTTATGCAAAGAGCTTTTGAACTTAATGATAAAGTTGCTAAAGATATTATGGTAGATAGGACTAGCCTTTATGTAGTAGATATTACTGATAAAGTTAAAGACGTTCTAAAAGATTACTTGCAACAAGGATTCTCGAGATTCCCTGTTGTTGCTGATAATGATAAAGATAAAGTTTTAGGTTACGTTTATGCTTATGATATCGTCCGCCAAAATCAAGTTGATGGTGACATTGGGATCAGCCGTGTTTTAAGATCAGTTAACACTGTTCCTGAAACTATGCCTATCCAAGATATCCTATCTAAGATGATCAAAAAGCAAACTCCTATTGTAGTCGTTGTCGACGAATACGGTGGTACAAGTGGTATCGTAACTGATAAAGATATTTACGAAGAATTATTTGGTACTGTTAAAGATGAAATTGATGATGTTTCCGATGAATATATCGTTAAAAATGATGATGGCAGTTATAACGTTTCTGGTAAAACCACTCTATATGACTTTGAACGTTATTTCAAAACCGATATTCCTGAATTTCAGGAGTCAGATATCATTACTGTCGGTGGTTTTATGATCGAACAATATCCAAACATCGACCAGGACTTTGAATTCAATATGCTAAATTTCCATTTCAAGGTTGCTGAATTTGATCACGGGTTCGTAAACTGGTTTAAAGTTACAGTTGATAAAAAAGCTGTGACTAAGCAAGATAATTTAGCATCCCTAACCGATGTTGATGATTTGAAGGAATAGTAAAATGCAACTACAAAGGTTAAACCTCTAAGGCATGTTCTCTGTATCCACAGGGAGTCATGCCTTTTGTTTTTTGCTTTGAACTGAAACACATAAAAAGTGCCCCATAACTGTTAGATTTTTGTCTAACAATTATGAAGCACTTTATGAATGCGATAATGCTTGTAACAGTTTTTTTATTTATGACTTATTTTTTTGAATTTAAAGCCAAACTTATCTGCAACAAACCAAACTATCATTACAATAAGACTCAATACCGAAAAGATTCGGCTATACTTTTGAACATTAGTTTGAACGTAGGAAACGGTCAATTTACCACTGCCATTCAAATTAACTTGAGCTAAGTTTTGATTATTCTTGTCCATTGTTACAGCAGATGTATTTCCCTTAGTCGTTGCTTGATAACCATAATAACCAATTATTGGAAGGTCCACTTTAGCATTTTTAGCGTTCTTATAATCAAGTGTCAAAGTTGACCAATCTTGTTTGAAATCACTTATTTTGACCTTACCAGACCTCACTTCAGGCTTATGGCCTCTTTCCTTCAATGCGGCCGGAGAAGTTCCAACAGGCAGATACTCTTGTCCAGCTCCGATACTATATGTTTCTAATTTATTATATTGAGCATAAGTATTGATCGCGTCAGCTGTATGACCAAGTCTGCTACTTGCAGAAACTGTCAGCAGCATAACTACCAATATCATCCCCATCTTGCCTAATCTGCCTTTAAGAATATGAAGTGGATCATAGGCAATGAAAATAGCTATCATGATTGAAATAACAATATCTAAACGCCAAGGATACTGCAAAGCTTTTAATGGCGTTTTGTCCAATATTCCCCAAGGAAAAATTCTCGTACTCATAACTAATAGTCCAGCACCTAATAGTGAAAAATGCTTAACTGCTGGATTATCTATTTTCTTATAACTGGCAAAAATAATAACTGCCAAAGTCATCATCAATAATCCAATTACCGGCTGTGTAACAACGTTATTAAGACTGGCATCAATCAAATCCTGCAATTCTAGTGCTCCAGCAGAAAGACTGATTGCAGAATGTGCCAAGTTGAAATCAGTATGTTTCATCTGTTCCAGCATTGGTAAAAAGTATGCTAGAGAAAGTAACAACGAAGTAATAGCAGCATATACTAAAGATAAAATTCGTTTAGGATGTATCTTTAGTTCTTTATATTGGCATAATGCTATCAGTACGATCACTATTGCCACCAAAATCGGTGATAAAGCATGCGAGTAGATGATTGCCGTCATCCCAATTGTTAAATACCACCAATTTTGACGCTTGCCGTAGAAAATTTCATAAATCCCCAAAAAGGCAATTGGTAGAAAAACGAAAACAATCAACTCACCAACGTCATGACGGAATAACAAGTCATGTAAACGATATGTGGATAAAGTATAAACAAAGCTGAATACTAAACTATTCCAATATTTTTTGCTTACTTTTAGATAACTTAAAAATGATGTTGAAAATGTTAAAACATTTAATAAGAAATAAAAGGCAATAAATGTCTTAGATATCGAGAATCCCATTAGTCTAAAAATGGCTGCTGGATAGATCATTAAATCTGAATAAAAAGTATTTACAATATATCCAAAACCGCCCATAAACGACATATTGATCCAAGGGAAATATTGATGATGCTTGATCGACTCATATAGTCCCTCTATTCTCATCGCATGAAAACGATTATCACTAGTACCTAAATATGACCAAAATTGACCATGATAAATTTCAGTAAAATAGACTGTCGCTAAACTTGCAATTACAAAAACAATTAACGTTGCAACAGTCCACAAAGTATATTTAAGATATTTATTTTGATGATCCTTTGAACTACTTTGCATAGTATTGAACTCCTCTAAAATTTTAAACGTCATTCCTTATTATACAAGATTGGACCAATAAAAAAAGAGTGCCGGAAAATTTCCAGCACTCAAGAATAGACTTTAGATCAATACTTATACTTCATGGTACTTCCCCAATCGATCAGACTAAGAATAAAGACCATAAAGACTATTGATATATAACTTAAAAATATGCCATTAAGAACATTATAAAGTACATCATGAAGATTATATTCAACATTACTTGATATTAAATTTTGTATCGGGAAGTAAATAAACGCCAATAAAATTGCTAATAGGATTGAAGTACAGATCCCCACAGTGCCCAAATGATGGAAAAATAGCATATTAGAACCAACTTTTGCACGTAAACGGACCGCTAATAATACAAAAATAATTGCTAAGGCTAGAATAACCATTTTTACTATGCCACGGACTTTTGTAATACCTATCGAAAGGTTGTTTATCGGTCCTAGATCATCATCGATCATCTGATTCATTAGATCCTTATTAACACTGATCGTCTGATTTATTTCCGCATTAATATTCAAGCCTTGTTTCTTAGAGGCTTTTTTCAAATTGCCACCAATAGTATCTAAAATACTACTACCGACAGTCAATTTAGAATCATCATCATAAACTTCATCGACAGAAGTTCCAATTATTTTTTTAACATCATTTCGACTTAAACTAGTTGAAACACTCGCAACTGATGAATAACTATTCACCAGTCTATTTAATTTTTGATTGGAGTAGCTACGTATCAACGAAACATTTTCATCACTGGAAATGACTTTTTTTACATAGTCTCCATTTAAAATTGTGGTCAGAGTTATCCCTAAAAATACGATCAGCATAAGACAAATTGATAATAAAAATAAGGTAAAACCGTGCCTGTTATATGATAATGACTTACTCATAATTACTTCTCCATAGCTATTTTAGTGATGTCGGATGGTTTATTTACAATCCATTCAGATTTGGCGTCAGCTAGTTCTTGACGTTTTCCAAATCCGTAAGTAACACCGATTGCTTTTAAATTGTTTTTATGTGCCCCCACAATATCACTACTTCTATCCCCTACCATGACTAAATTCTTTGGATCTAGTTCTACGGAAGTTTTAGCTATACCATATGAAATTACATCTTCTTTTAGAGAACGAGTCTTTTCATCGTCAGTAGCTCCAAATACATGTCTAATATATGGTTTCATATCTAATTGGTCAACTATCTTCTTAGCAATGCTTTCCGGTTTAGAAGTTGCAATAAAGACTTCTTTGCCCGAATCATTTAAATCCTTGAGCATATCATAAACTCCATCATAAACACTCAATTCTTTCCAGCCCTGATCCATATAGTAATCATGGAAAATAGCTACACGACGCTGAGCTTCAGGGTCATTTCCGTCCAAGTCATCGTATTTTTTAAACGAATAACTGATAGTTGGTCCAATGTATGTTCTCAAAATATCGTCATCGTGAGGAACATAGCCTAAAACTTCCTTATACATGTACTTCAGGCCGTTAAGTATCCCCTTTTCCGAGTCAATAATTGTCCCATCCAAGTCGAAAAATAAGTTATTCAAAATATATTCATCCTTTTGTGTTAAATTTTAAGTAGTAAAGCAAATTATATAGCATTGGCTATAAAATAACTAATGGTCGTAGGTAATCTATGGTAAAAATTAAGAAACCTGCTTCATATACTGACATAGATTCTGGTCTTTCAAGTGAAGCTGTACAATCTAAAATAAATCAAGGACTTACAAATGTCCAAATAAAAAAACTATCTCGATCGATTCCCCAAATCATCGGAAGTAATCTTTTTACACTGTTTAATCTTTTAAATTTGGCGATCGCCATCTTAATTTTTTGGACCGGATCATATCGCAATCTCTTCTTTTTAGGACCAGTGATTGCTAATATCATCATCGGTAGTTTTCAAGAAATTCGTTCTAAATTAACAATTGATAAAATAAGTCTTGTTAATACTCACAATTTTTCAGCTATTAGAAATGGTGTGAAAAATGACGTCAAGATTGAAGATCTAGTTCAAGATGACATAATCATTCTTAAACGCGGCGATACCATCCCAGCTGACGGTATTGTTTGTTCCACAAATGGTTTGCAGACTAACGAATCAAGCATTACCGGTGAATCAGATACGATCACAAAAGAAGTAGGCGAACCGGTTTACTCAGGAAGTTTTGTCGTCGCCGGTCAAGCTAAAGTCCAGCTAACACAAGTTGGACTAAACAGTTTTGTTTCGCAATTATCATCAGCAGTTAGTAAAGATAAACGATCAGTCAGTGTTTTAATGAAGATCATTAATAACATCATTAAAATTTTAACATACACTATCGTTCCAATTGGACTTCTTTTGTTTTTCCGTTCGTATTTTCAAAATGGAAATATCTCGACATCAATTCTAGGAACATCGGCTTCCGTTATCGGTATGATCCCTGAAGGACTAGTTTTACTAACATCGGTTGCCCTAGCGACAGGCGCCTACAATCTTTCCAAGAAGAACATTTTAGTCCGCTCACTTAGCGCCATAGAAACGCTGGCTAGAGTTGATACACTTTGTTTAGATAAAACTGGAACTATTACCACTGGGAATTTAAATGTAAAAGAAATTTTGAGTTATAATGACTTTTCAAAAGAAGCGATCATTCAAGCCGCTCTTAAAATTGTTGAAGCGACAAAAGAAACAAACGCCACCGCTCTAGCAATTAAAAAATTAGACGGCAGTCCACTGGAAACTGAAATCAAAAAAGTCATCCCATTCTCATCTGAAACTAAATATTCCGGATTCATTGACCAAAATGGCAATAAATACCTTATGGGCGCACCAGAATTTATCATCAACAATCCTTCTAATGAACTTGATAATACTATCCAAACAGCGGCTAAAGAGGGATTTCGTATCATTGCAGTTTTAAAACAGGATACTTTGATGGGATTAATAAAAATTTCTGATGAAGTTAGAAAACAAGCTCCAGCAACATTTAAGTATTTAAATAATCAAGGTATAGACTTAAAAATCATTTCAGGAGATAATCCTGTAACAGTCGCAAACGTTGCCAAACAAGCAGGTATTGACTCAAGTAATAACTACATCGATATGAGTACCGTTTCTGAAAAGTGCGACTATAACGATCTAGTAGATAAATATAAAATTTTTGGTCGAGTTCGTCCTAGTCAAAAGTCTTCTCTGATCAAAGCCATGCAAGAAAATGGACTAACTGTCGGTATGACTGGTGATGGGGTCAATGACGTCTTGGCAATGCGTCAATCTGACTGTAGTATTGCGATTGCTGGTGAAAGTGATGCGGCTGAAGCTAGTGCTGATTTTGTATTATTAAATCGTAATTTTGATTCAATGATTTTTATGCTCAACGAAGGCCGAAGAGTTATTAATAACGTTGAACGTGTGGCGTCATTATATTTGATCAAAACAATTTATTCAGTCGTTTTGGCGATAATCTTCATAATTCTGGGAACAGGCTATCCTTTCCAACCTTCACAACTGACACCAATCAATGCCTTAACCGTTGGTATCCCAACCTTTATTTTGGCATTAGAACCAAACTACACTCCACCAGCTGGTAGATTCATGAGAAACGTTATGGAAATAGCTTTGCCGGCCGCTATCTGCAACATTTTATTGATCTGTGGAATTGCTTTCTTTGGCGGTAAAATGAACATCCCATTTACGATCACATCAACCCAATCAGTCTTTGTTATCGGACTTATCGGCTACTGTGCACTATTATCCATCAGTAAACCATTGATCAATCGTAAAAAAGTCATGATCGGTGTTTCATTTGCCATCTTCGCAGTTCTATTCATCTTTGGAACGTCACTATTTGGCATTCAAAGTATCTTAGACTGGCGCTACATTTTCATCTATCTAATAATTTTTGTTATCATTTGGCCTTTGTTCATGTTTATGCGTGAAGTGTTAGGCCGCAGAGTATTTTCTAAAATTAATTGGAAATAAAAGGTACCCTCGAGAAACTTTTATATAGCACTCTCGAAGGTACCTTTTTTTATGCCTTTAAAATAGAATTCGACAATTGTCATGTAAACTACTCAACACTATCAACCAAAGTCCAAGCAATTTGACCTGCATAATTTCCACTGGTTACATCAGAAGTAGATTGTAATAAAACTCCAGTATCATTAGTCCAACCACATAATTCCGGAATAGAAATTGTGCCGGTCTCTACACCATTAGAATTGCCTATTTTTACTAAATTATTTTGCATATCTTGTGTCGTATTTTGATCATCATAAATAATATAACCGGCAAATTGCTTATTGCCATCCATCAAAGGAGTTGCCTGCGCATCTAATTCCCACGACGAATTTTTAGATGTGACACTCAAAGGCCAATCTCCTTGACGTTTTATTATCTTAGCGCTAGCTCCATTTAGAGTTCTAAAACTATAAGCATCAGAAGCATTGATCTTAGAATATTTATCATCTACCACAACGGTGAATGTCATCGAATTTGATTTTATATAGTAAGAATCAGAAGCATAAATTGTGATCGTATGAGTTCCGGCTTTTAAATCTGTACCTGACAAAATTCGATTAAAATCAAGACTTGGTGAAGAACTTGATGAGCGAACGTTGACACTATCTTGATCTTTGCCATCAATATTGACGTGAATATCAGCCCCATTAGTATCGAAGTTGGCTCCATCTGAATATTTCAAATTACCATCGATCGTTGCATCTTGATCTTGTTGGATCTCTTGAGATGAATTTGTCTTAGATGTTAATGATAAGGTATGACTAGGTCTAGTATATCTGATTATAAATCCCGGCAAATAAGTATCGCCAGTATACGTATCACCCTTAAATGAGGCGTAGGTTTTTGGCATTGTTGCACCTAGCATTGTATTAACAGTTCCAACATGTATTTCTACTGTTGCGGTTTTATTATTATCATTCAAATAATTAGATGAAGATGAGATGGTATGGGTTAGTACATTTTTTGAAACTTCACTTGCCGGTATTGTCTCGGTATTCCCATTAGCAAACGTTACCGTAGCACTTTTGAATATAGAAAATGATGGAAGATTGATCGTTGCCAAAATATTCTTTAAATCCACCGTCCCACTATTATATTTAACTTGATATTTGTATGTCAGATTATCGCCTGAATTTATATAATTATTCCCATCGGGATCGTCTAAAACACGATTATCCTGTGTACTGTCAATCAATTGAGAAGTAACTGATCCATCCACAATCGTAGGAACTGATTCAAGAACCAACGCCATAGCACCACCAAGTGAACCCGTCGATCCTGTAAATCCCCAATACAATTTAGTCCCACCGTTAAGATGAAATTTACTCAAATCAATCGTTTCTGTTTTTGATTCTTCAATGGGATTTGTCAGAGTCTCTGTTCCTGTATTAGTATTTTTTGTCCCATCTTGATTCTTATCATTAACCGTATAAGTAACGTCAGCTGTTTTACCATCACTATTAGGACTATATTTAATCTTCAAATGATGCCAATAATATCCCGAAGTGTTACCTCCAAGATAGTGATACATTACTCCCTGATGAATAAGCTGATAGGTGTTAGTCCCTGTATTGAGATACGAACTGGACTCATCTGGATAATTACTTGCGATATGTGGTTTAGCAGTTTGTAAACCAATATCAAAGGCATTGTTACTTACATTAGTATTATTAATACCAGAGTCCAATTCTAACGCCCAACTATTTTTGATGGCACCATCTGGATTAGATGTATCAGGAGCCCAAACTCCTAAACCCTCGGCAGGTGTCATGATAGGTTTACCTGAAGCTTCATTTCCTAAGGTTGCTCTGGCGTTATCCGTATTAGGATCATTTTGCAAAACAAATGCCAAACTAGCATCGGATTTACCGGAGCTCCCTGGTGATAATGCCACCCAAAATCCAAAAGTTTGAGCTTTAGTAATATCCAGCATATTTGTGCTCTTGCTCCACATATATCCTGTACTATCTGAAGAATCCAAAGGCTGACTAACTCCACCGATTGCCGAATAAGGATCTACTGGGCTAAATCCATTATTGGCCATTACAAATGCATTCCGATATCTATTAGTATCACTATTTGTACCCCAAATTGTAACTGGATTGTTAAATAGATTCTGAATTGATGGATAATCCAATCCCTTAGGAGCCTCCTCACCTACTACATCTGCTGAAGCTTTGATACTACAACTAAAAAAGACAAGCAAAAATAAGCAAACTTGAAAATTGATCCTCAACAATAACTTTGCTCTCCCTGACATTTTATTGTCTTCCTCTCATATTTATAATAAAAATAATTATATTTTCCCACCTATATGATAATCCCTTACAACGGATTAATCATTCATTAATGGGAAATTTATTTAAAATTTGCCTATAATTTTTAATCAAAAAAAATAAGCCAGCAATCCAAAATCGGATTACTGACTTAATTTCTTTAACGCTTGAAACCTAAAACTTAACTGTTTTACGTTTCTTGTTGTGTCCCCTGTGATTCTTCTCCATGCCCATTAAATAGACAGCCGAAATCACAATGACTTCCATTAGGGTTAAAATTGCTCTTTGTTGATCAGCGATGTAAAGGATCACACTTACAACCAATAAAGTTATAATTAAAATCGTTAAGGAAAATATGGGACCTTTCTTTTTCATATATACCACCTTTTGTTTTTTTAATTAGTTACAAAAAAGGATTCTTCTGGGACACCCCCAGATGAGTCCTTATTTAATTTCTCGATAGTTATCTCTAACGGTAAACAATGACGCTGTTGAATCATCAGATTCAATAATACGAATTGCATCACCGACTAAACCAGTAACTGACAATACTTTTAGCTTATCAAAATTACATTCATCAGGAATAGTGATTGAATCTGTAACCACAATTTGTTTCAATTCAGAATCTTGTAATTTTTGAGCAGCATTTTTTGAGAAGATTGGATGTGTTGCAGCTGCAGAAACTTCAGATGCACCTGCATTGATCAATGATTTAGCACTATTGATCATTCTTGTACCTGTATCGACTAAATCATCAACAATAACACAATCCTTGCCCTCAACATCTCCAATAACATCAGAAATAACATCATCATCTTCAGTTGATCTCTGATCAACAATTGCAATTTGTGATCCAAATACCTCTGCCAAAGCACGGGCACGTTTAGTAGAATTATGGTCAGGAGCAACAAAAACAACATTTTCCATATTATCCATTGTGTCCATAAAATAACGAGCAAAGATCGGCATAGCACGTAAGTGATCAACAGGAATATCAAAGAATCCTTGAATTTGATCAGCATGCATATCAAGAGCAATTACACGATCAACCTTGCCCATTTCAAGCATGTTCGCAAAAAGTTTTGCGGAAATAGGTTCTCTTGAACGTGACTTCCTGTCAGAACGTGTATATGCAAAGTATGGCAAAACACAAGTGATCATATGTGTGCTGGCACGTCTTAAAGCATCAACCGCAATCATCAATTCCATAAAGTTATCATTAACGGGATCAGATACAGAGTGGATGATATAAACATCCTTACCACGAATACTCTCGTTGATCTGAATGTTGATTTCCCCGTCACTAAAATGAGAAACTGACGCATCTAACAAGGGGATTCCCATATATTCTGAAATTCTCTTTGCTAAAGGTTTATTTCCATTCAAAGAAAGTAAAGCAAGTTTATCTAATGACTGAGACATTTTTGTCCTCCAAAATTATAAAAGTACGGGTCGTCCGATGGGTTTATTCTCGTTCGCAACTACCAGGGCCATATCAGAATCGTTTAAAATTCGTTTACCCTTTCTCATGGGTGCCTGCGTAACAATAGTAAACTTATATCCTAATTTTACACTTAATTGAATGTAATTATCCAGTATGTACGAATCAATTTTTCCATTCAAATAAAGATGATAATCAGGATATTTTTTCATAATACCCTCTACTACCTTGATATTACTAGCATTTTTTAATTGTGCAACCGTTAATGCGATCGCAACTCTTTCAGCAAAATTACCTAAAAATTTATTTTTTTCGTCTGGCTTTAATTGTGGCTTGCCAAAGATATTTTTTTTAATATAATCTTCAACGTTAGTCATAACATCCCTCTTTCTCTTCGCTTAATTAATATCATAATTGTATAATAGAAGCAATGAAAGGATGTGTCGATCATGGACGAAATGGTATTTTTTAACCCTGGTGATGCAATTGCCAATTCAAGAGATTTTGGCGAAGCAGTTCGAGGGGCACAAATTTATAAAGCTAAAGATCCTTATGAATCATCCTTGGTAGTGGCTGAAGATGTGGCAGATAATAAGAAGTTCTATGTTTACTTTGCTAAAGACGCTAAAACCGATGCCAAAGACGATACAGGTGTTGTTCAATATAACGTTAAAAAGAGAATTTAGATTCACGTTTTTAAAATGCGTGTCACAAGGCAGAGACCGTTTAGCTAGAAGGACGAACCAAATATCTTTCTAAGCTATGATCAGTCTCCCCTTATGACACGCTATTTTTAATTCATGAATGGTGAAATAGCTCCGTATATTTGAGCTTTGTCGGTCAATCTGGCAATTCTTAATTCTGTTTTAAACAAGCCATCTGGAATTTTACTATCCATATGACGATGCAATAAATCAATTAGATATTGGCCCTGTTTAGAAACTGCTCCACCGATAATTAAGATCTCTGGATCATATAATAAGACTATTTCGGCAAGTCCGCGTGCCACTTCATCTGCCCAATCTTCAATTATTTGTAAATAAGGTCCTTCTTTTCTTTTAGCGAATTCAAAGGCATCGATAACACTAGTATTGTATTTTTCTAAATTATGTTCCAAGGTCAAAGTCGAAGCTCGTTGCTCATAATTAGTTTTAGTTTTTTCATCATATAATATATAACCAATGGAATTAGCATAAGCATGAGTTCCGCTCAAAAGCTGATTATTCTTAAGATAAGCTCCGCCGATACCAGTACCTAATGCCACACAATATGTTGTATCGCTATTTTGAGCGACTCCAGCTAGTTGTTCACCCAAAAGTGCTGCATCTACGTCATTAACGACAAACACTGCTAAACCAGTTTGTTTTTCCAATGTCTCTTGGATTTTGGTACCTTGATATCCCGGAATAGTTGGTCCAGCAAATAAAATACTGCCATCTTTAACTATTCCAGCAGTGCTGACACCTATACCATTCAACCTATATTTCTTTTGAAATTCAGCAGTGATTTCTTGAAGGGCTGTCAAAATATACCCATCTTTATTATGTTTAGTATCAACTTTTCCAAAATCACTGACATTCAATTCTTTATCTACAATTCCATATTTAATAGTGGTACCACCGATATCAAACGCAAGAAATAGTTTATCATCCATGATTATGCCTCTCTATTCGTTAACAATTATTGATTTTTATTAATTTGATATTTATTATTGAGTTATAGTCCACGGAGGAACTTTTATGAATATTTTAAAACTAGTTGAAGAACAATTACCAATGCTTTCTAGACAAGAGCGAAAAGTCGCTATTCAAGTTATTCAAAACCCTAGTGACGTTCAAAAAATGAGTATTACTACGCTAGCTTCAAAAGTTGGTGTAAGTAATGCGACAATTACTCGCTTTGTTAAGAAAATGAACTGTCATGATTTTTATGATTTCAAATTGCAACTGGCTAGTGAACGTCAAAAAGAGTCAAAGCCTTCTACTAAAAATTCTATTGCTGACGAAGTTTATAGCTTCTATCGCAATGTTTTGAGCGATACTTGGGAACGTTTAGATACTGATCAATTAAAAAAAGTCGTTGATCTTATTTCAAACTGTCATCGTATTTATATTTTCGGTATTGGAAGTTCTGGATACACCGCCCAAGAAATGACCCAGCGACTTATTCGTATGGGAATTGCCGCCTTCTCAATGACTGAAAGCCATATTATGTATATTACATCTGGTATCATCGGCAAAGATGATGTAGTTTTAGCACTTTCATCTTCAGGTAGCACAACTGACCTAAATAAGGCCGCCGTAATCGCACAAAAGAATGGTGCCAAAGTGGTTGGGATCACCGGTTTTGAAAAAAGTAAGCTGTATGAATTGAGTGATTATCCTATTTTGGTAAAAAACAGCAACTTCGTTGATAATACTCGTTTTATCAATTCGCAATTTGCAATAACATATGCTTTAGACATCATTACAACTATGCTGCTAGAAAATGAAACCTTTAGCAAACGACTTAGCCATACTGTAGAATTGGTTATGGAAAATAAATTTCACAGTAATAATTAATAAAAAACGAGCCCGGGAAAAAATCTCAGGCTCGTTTTTTTATGCATTAACAGCGTTAATAAATTTTGTAGCTATTTCTAATGGACGTGTAATAGCTCCACCGACTACTACTGCATGACAACCTAAATCAATACAGTAACGAGCTTTTTCAGGTGTATCAACTTTTCCTTCAGCTATTACTGGACGATCAGCGACTTCAAGCACTTCTTTTAAATAACTGAAGTCATCATCAGCAATATTCATCCCCTCTGTATCAGGGGTATAACCGTGCATTGTAGTTCCGATTATATCAAAGCCAAGGTCCATGGCTTCATGTACATTGTCAATTGTTGCCGTATCAGCCATCAATAGTGTATCTGGAAATTCTTGACGCATTTGAGTAACAATATCAGACAACTTCTCTCCATGAGGTCTTTTTTGTCCAGTAACATCACAAGCAACTACTTCAGCACCCGTGCTGGCGACAGCACGCATTTCCTTCATTGTTGGTGTTATATAAACTGGAGAATCGTCATAATCGACTTTATTAAGACCAATAATTGGCAAGTTTGTCTCATCTTGGATAGCTTGAATATCAACCACCGAGTTGCATCTTATTGCTACTGAACCGGCTTGTTTAGCTGCACGTGCCATTCTAGACATAATGAATGAGCTATGCAAAGGTTCGTTGGATAAAGCTTGGCAAGAAACTACTAGTTTTCCTTTAACTGTTTCTAAAAAATTATTTTTCATAAAAGTATCACTTCTTAATTTTCTTTTAGGTAGTCATTATAAATTTTCTTTGCTCCAGCAATCATTTCAGGTGTTGGTTGTGCCATAGGTTTCTTTGTAACACCAGCATTAACACCCAATTCTTTGAAGACAAGCTTGATTGATGGATAAATGTCATTAGCAATAAGTGCTGAAATCAAATCGTTGCTGTCTTTTTGCAATTGACGAGCCTTATCAATATCTCCAGCATCAAAAGCATTCATTTCTGCTTTAGCACGTTTTGCATTCAAGTTATATGTTGAACCAATAGCTCCGTCAACACCAAGTGCAAGTGCTGGTAGTAACATTTCATCAAATCCTGAAAGGATCAATTTGTCAGGGAATCTGTTACGTACTCTTTCTAATAGGAAGAAGTCAGCATTTGTATACTTGATACCAATGATTTTTGGATTTTCAAATAATTCATCGAATTGGTCAAGTGACAATGAAACACCTGTTAAGGCAGGAATTGAATAAATAATAAGTTCATTATCAACATCTTTAACAATTTCATTATAGTAATCTTTGATTTGTTCAAATGTGTAGTTGTAATAGAAAGGTGTAACTGCAGAAATATGTGGGTAGCCTAAATCTGTAACAAACTTAGCTAAATATTTTGCTTCGTTTAAATCTAGTGAACCTACTTGTGCAATCAAATCAACATCATTTTTGGCTTCATCGATCGCAATTTTGAAAACTTGTTCTTTTTGTTCGTGGCTCATATTGAAGTTTTCACCTGTACTACCACCAACGTATAATCCATCAACTTTGTTTACGTCGATATTGTAACGAATCATTTCTCTTGTGCCGGCTTCATTAATTGAACCATCGTCATTAAAAGCTGTCATCAATGCTGAATATAATTTTTTCATAATTACCCTCGATTAAATTTAGATTTTGTTTGTAATAGTTTTCCAATCGTTAACCGCTGACATAAATGTACAATACGATAATTAATATTTCAACCACGTTTTACGATAATCATTACCATAAGAACCGATTCATTCTGATGTAAAGGCTTTCTTAGACAATAAAATAAATTTAAAAACACTTTTAGTCAAAAATACCAAAAAAATAAACTGTTTTGTCTATAAAGTAGTAGAGATACCGTTAATGATTACCGCTTATGTATTTTACAATAACTATTATTAAAAAAACGTTTACATTCCATTTAAACCATGTTATATTTTTCACGTAATAGTTATCCAATTAATATAACCGCTACTAATGCCGCCCTATATGGGTGGATATTAGTGACGGTTTTTTTATTTGAGAGGTGGAAAAATAATGCAAGCGTCTATCAATACGGCTGTATTCGCAAATGAAATTCAAGCAGGCAGATCCCAACTTTCTTATTTAGAAGAATTAGCTGACTCACCTATCGACAATATCGAAGTGCGTGGAGAATTATTCAATAAGGAAACAAAGGATGAAGAATTAAATTCAATTTATTCGTTATGCCAAAAACAAGATTGGGGATTCTTTTATTCAATTCCTGAACAACTATTTAAAACAGATCAAGTTAATCCAAATATTGAAGATCATCTAAAAATGGCTGAGAAATTTCATATCGGCAACCTAAAGATAAGTCTTGGCGATTTAAGTGATATTTCAGCTGAACAATTGAATAACCTAAAAGACTTACTCAGTCAGTACAATGTCAAAGTTACGATCGAAAACGAACCTAACGATAACGGAACTTTAAAGAATGTTGTTCAACAAATTATTAAATTACGTGAATTAGACATTCCATTAGGCTATACCTTTGATTCAGGAAATTGGTACTGGATCGATGAAGACCCGATCGATGCTTTTAAGAATTTGTCTGACGCGATCACTGTTTTCCATTTAAAGGATATTAAAGACAAAGAAACTGTCATGTTAAATGACGGAACAACTGATTGGAAAGCACTTATTAATAACTTATCAGCCAACATACCTGTCTTTATTGAATATGAAACATCAAAACAAGAACTACCTGGACAAATCAAACTAGTAAACGATGCTTTAAATAAACGAGATAAGAAATAATGAGTATCCTTCTTCAATTAGTTATTATTTTGATCCTGACCAAATTAGGAGCACATCTATCTAGTATTTTAAGTTTTCCTAGCGTTATTGGAGAATTATTAGTAGGTGTGATCGCTGGACCTGCAGTATTAAACATTTTGACTGGTACGACCTTCGTTCAATATTTTTCAGAAATCGGTGTCATCGTCTTAATGTTCATTGCTGGACTAGAAGGTGATCTTTCACTACTGATCAAATATTGGAAACCCGCTATGACGGTGGCAACCTTGGGAGTTATTTTCCCAACATTAAGTGCAGCTTTATTATGTGCTTTGGTTTTCAACTTTCCTTGGACAACTTCGATCTTTATCGGACTTGTGCTTAGTGCAACTTCGGTAAGTATTTCCGTTCAAGTCCTAAAAGAAATGGGACGAATGAATACTCGTGAAGGAGCTATTATCTTAGGAGCCGCTGTTGCTGATGATATTATGTGTGTCATTTTATTGGGATTGTGTGTAGCTTTCTTTGGTTCCTCAGGTAGCAGTGATCAGCCAGTTTGGTTAATGATCAGCACTAAATTGTTATTCTTTGTTGTCATGCTAGTTCTAGGTAAATGGTTTGTCCCTAAATTCATGTCCTTTTTCAGTAAATTAAATACCAGCGAAAACGAAGCGACTGGTGCCGTTATTCTCTGCTTTGGTTTTGCGGCTATTGCCGTTGCTCTTGGTATGAGTGATGTATTAGGTGCTTATTTTGCTGGTATAGCTTTATCCGAAACAAAATTCAAAGAATCTTTGGCCTTAAAAATTGAACCCATCGGATATGCAATTTTTATCCCGGTATTCTTTGTAAGTATTGGTTTAAATATCAGTTTCAAGGGATTACAAAACGATATTATCTTTATTATTTCTTTAATTATTATCGCTATTATTGGAAAACAAATCGGTGGAGCTCTTGGTGCAAAACTATTCCATCTATCATGGAACGAATCCAATATTGTTGGCGCTGGTATGGTCTCTCGTGGGGAAATGGCTTTAGTAGTCGCTAATGTTGCACTAGGTGCCAAACTGATAGATCAAAATCATTACACAGCAATGATCGTAGTAACCGTTGTTACAACTATTATTGCTCCGTTAATTTTAAAAATATTTATTCAACGAGCTACAAAAGAAAATGAAATTGCAACAAATAATATAAATGAGGTGAAAATATGACAAAGACCGGTTTTGGTGCCATAAACTGGATCGTTTTAGTTGTTTACTTACTTGCTATGCTTGGTGTTGGTGCTTATTTTACAAAGAAAGCCAGTAAAAACTCTGATGCTTTCTTTACTGCTGAAGGTAAGATCCCTGCTTGGGCAGCTGGATTTAGTATTTATGCAACAACTCTAAGTGCTATCACTTTTATGTCTACTCCTGAACAGTCATTTTTGAATGATTGGGGTTACGCTGTAGGTAATCTATCAATTCTGATTCTTATTCCTATTTTAATTAAATACTATGTTCCATTCTTTAGAAAACTAAAAGTTACTACTGCTTATGAATATCTTGAAGAACGTTTTAGTCCTATTATGAGAGCTATCAGTAGTGCACTTTTCATGCTTTATCATATTGGACGTGTTGCTATCGTTATTTACTTGCCAATTATTGCTATAACTTCTGTTTCTAATATCAATCCGATTTTAATCGCCGTCTTTGTTGGTGGCTTATGTATTATTTATACCTTCCTAGGTGGTATCGAAGGTGTTATCTGGAGTGATGTTATTCAAGGATTCCTACTACTTGGCGGAGCTTTACTTGTTTGTATTTTAGGTATTGCTTACGTTAAAGGCGGCTTTGGTACAGTCTTAAATGATGTATCAGTTGATCATAAATTCTTCTCTGGTGCAGACTGGAATGTCGGTGATTTATCTAAATTCATTCCTTTAATTCTTGCCGGACAAATTTTCAATAGTTTATATCAATACACTGGTAGTCAAGATGTTGTTCAACGTTATCAAACTACTGGTTCAGTTAAGGAAACTAACAAATCTCTTTGGACTAACGGTATCCTCGCTTTGATCACTATTCCTTTATTCTTTGGTATGGGTACAATTCTTTATAGTTTCTATCAACATACAGGAACTCTTCCAAAGGGATTCAATACTAGTGCTATTGTTCCTTACTTTGTTATTACACAAATGCCAGCCGGTGTTGCCGGATTAGTTATTGCTGGTATCTTTGCCGCAGCTCAATCAACAATTGCTTCAAGTTTAAACGCTATATCATCTTGTGCCGTTACTGACTTTAAGCAAAGATTCTTTGGTGATAAACTGAAAAATATGAGCGATGTTACTCTTGCTCGTATAATTATCATCATTGCTGGATTGCTAGGTCTAAGTGTTGCCATTTATCTACTATTAGGTAACGCATCTGAAACATGGAATCTATTCCTAACCGTTACTGGTATCTTCGGTGTTCCTATTGCTGGTGTATTTGCTGTTGGTATCTTTACAAAACGTGCAAATTCTACCGGTGTACTATTAGGACTAATTGCCAGTGTTGCTCTATCATTCTATGCACAATCACTTGACATCTCATCACTATTAGTTGCTTGTGTTGCCTTTATTTCATCATTTGTTCTTGGTTATGTCTTCAGTTTATTTATTCCAAAATCAAACAAAGATGTTACTGGTTTAACAGTTGGTACTATCAATCAACAATATGTTAAAAAATAATATTTAATAAAGGAAGTCAATAACTTTGCAAGATACAATGCCATTGGAAGATATGAAAACCTATCGTGGAAGACAAGAAGTTCCAAATAATTTCGATAAATTTTGGGATGATCAAATTAATAATTTAAATTCCTCACCAGAATATAAACTAACTCCTCAAGATTTCAATCTGCCGAATGTCGATTGTTATGAACTTACATTTAAAGGAACAAATAATTCGACTATTTATGCCAAATGCATTTTTCCAAAAAATAAAAAAGATTGCCCAGTAGTATTCACTTTTCATGGATACATGGGGCAATCACTAGATTGGTCCGTTCTGTTACAATACCCTGCTGCGGGGCTTGGTGTTGTGATGATGGATGTCAGAGGTCAATCAGGTCAGTCACAAGATAATACAAAATTCCGCGGTAATACGATCAAAGGACAAATAATCCGTGGTGCTATCGATGGACCCGACCATTTATTCTTCAAAGATGTCTATTTAGACGTTTATCAAATAGTTGAAATCATCTCCAAACAATCATTTGTAGATGAAAATAAACTGTATAGTTACGGTGCCTCGCAAGGCGGTGCGTTGTCTCTTGTCGCCGCCGCATTGAACAAAAAAATCAGTTTAACAGTCGTGATCTATCCCTTCTTATCCGACTTTAAACGTATCCTTGAATTAGGCGATCAAAATGAACCTTATAACGAATTATTTAGATACTTCAAATTCTCAGATCCTTTCCACACCACTGAAAAAGAAATTCTAAATACTTTATCATACATTGATGTTAAAAACATGGCTCACAGAATTCAAAATCCTGTCAAACTCATAACTGGATTAGATGACAATATTTGCTTCCCTTCTACTCAATTCGCCATGTTTAATCGGCTAACTTGTGATAAAGAAATGTTCACTCTCCCTGAATACGGTCACGAGGAAATGAATGTTCATGTTAATGATAAAGTCATGAATTGGTTATCAGGTTCTACGATCAAGATTCAAAACCAACTTTAATACCTCCCTAGAAAAACGAACTATAAACGAGTATGACAAAACGATTTTTATTAAAGATGTTTTGTTGAACCCAAATATAGTTCGTTTTTTGTTTTAGGTTGTGTAAGCGCTTTAAATCATTTAAGCTATATTATAGAACTAAAAGGAGGAATAATTATGGCAAACAAAATTTACAAAGCTACAGTAAAACCAGTTGAGGGACTGGAAGTTACTAGTCACGTTAGAGATTTCGACTTTACTTTAGACGAACCACTGTCATCTGGTGGAACAAATAAAGGAATGAATCCCATCGAAGCACTTTTGTCAGCTCTTGGTGCATGCGAAACCATGGTAGCAAAATCCTTTGCTAAGTCACAAGGAATCCTTTTAAAGAATGTCAAAGTAGAAGTAGAGGGCGTATTTGATTCAGACGGGTACTTGGGAAAAAATCCAGAAGCTAAAGTAGGTTTTTCTAAATTGACTTCTATTTTTTACATCGATGCTGATAATACCAAAGAAGAAATCGAAAAATATGTCGAATTTATTACAAAACATTGTCCCGTACACGATACGATCGAGAATGCGCCAGTATTTGAAGATAAGATTTTACCGTACGAGTAACATAAAACGATCTCAATAATCCAATTTTGGATTACTGAGATCGTTTTTTTAAGCAGACACTCTAAATTTTTCTATTCTCTACTCAATTCATCGGCTTTTTTGGCATCATCAACTTTAACTTCATACCATCCAAATAATCGTTTAATATTTGATATTGCACGATCAAAAGAAAGTACTCCTAACAATAAAATACAAGGTAAATACTGAATTAGATAACGACTTCTTCCACCTTCAAATAGCAATAGGAATAAGAATCCACCTACTAAAGACAACCGCAAGATTTGAATCAAATCATTTCTAGGTCCAAATCCTAAAGCAATGATAACTAACAACGTTATCCACCAAAGTTGGGCTGCAAAGCGAAAATCTGCAATGTGTCTTCCATAAAGATAGATATAATTCTTCAATTTATTAGTAATACCTTTATTACTTGGCTTTTGATTTTCAAGGAAGAAATGACCTTCCTTTAGCCAGCCAAAAGTTCCATCAGCGGTGTTATTACGTTGCTTCAAAATTAAAAATTTGAAATAACCCCAAGCTCCCAATTTTTTTAAACGTTTTTTAAGCATCATAATCGAATAATCTGATTTCTGCTTTTCGGTTGGGATAAAAGTCATTGCAACGGCTTGATGCCAATCATAACCACCTTGTCCATAAACACCCATCGCCATAAAATGAATGGCTGGGATAGAACGAGATTTATCAATTTGAATGTATGTCTGATTTTGAATTTTATCATTCGTTACTTTATAAGTACCCGCCGCACTAATACCAATAAGTGACAGTGTTGCTAAAGTTAATACAACACCCTTCATGGTAAAATGTTTTTTCTTGATCAACCAATTCAATGATCCAATAATCACGATCGCAACGACCGGAATGATTGCAGACGGTTTAACAAAATATACTATAACCATACTAAAGCCAAATACTAATCCTGCTATAACAAACGATACTTGCTCCATGACCGTCTTCCAATTTGCTGTTTTATACATTACAAGATAGCAAAACAAATACAATGACACTAAAGGAAGCGACCATGCGTCAGTATAGGGCATAATAATCGTTGGAAAAACCATCAGCCAAGCACAATGCATATAGATGGCTGTACCTAAGAACTTCTTTTTGACCAGCCAAATACTCAGCAAATTAATTGCCATTGACAAATCCACTGAAAATAATGTCACATAATCAAAAAACAGCCACGTACTTTGTCCACTTAAAGTCACTAACCAATGCATAAATAACATGATCGGTAAATTATTCTGATTAAGACTAAAATAACTCGTAACATCAGCTTCTGCCGCATTTTTAGCGTTACTAGCGGCATGTAACAGCATTCCAGAATCAAAACCACTAGTGGGGTGGCAAAAATAAACAAAAAATATTTGACCTGCTATAACTGCTAACAAAATCAGACTACTGGTCCGCAGTTGATGTGTTATAAAAACACTGTAAAACCAATTTCTAATACTAGGATAGGCATAGATCATAACAACAATTGCAACGATAAATATAACTAGTCCGGTTGTTACCATAGTCGTACTAGTTCCAAAAGTGGCATTATCACCAATAATAATATTGACCGATGTCAATGCAAAAAAGAGAGTCAAAAAGAATAAGACTCTCCAAAATATATTTATCACTGAATTACTAAAGTTATAAAATCTACGCATCTGGTTTTTCCTGTTGTTTTAATTTATTTTCCGAATCGATCTGTTCTTCTGTCGGTAAAGTTCTTTCAGTAACATCAATACAATACGCACGTGTTGGTGAATCACTAACTTCAATTCGCATCAGCATAGCACCATTAGCACGTAAAATTGCATCAATTTCGTTAAAAAGGTATTCTGTTACATTTTCAACAGTCGGATTGACAACTTTAAATTCAGGCAGATCATTTAAAAATTTACCTGACAATGCGTCAATAGCACGATGTAGCGATTTTTCAATATCAAAAAAAGAAACCATTCCTTCAAATACATGCAGTTCACAAGTTATTTCCCAAGTATGGTTATGTTTTTTACCGGTACCTGATTCCCAACGAACAGCATGGCTGGCATTAACATACGATTTAATTTTATATGATCGTTGTTTTACCATGAATTAATCCTCTTTTCTTTTGCGGCGTTCTTCTTTAACCGTTTTAATATCATCTTTTAAAACATATTTTATTCTATCCATTTCAGTGTTGATCCCACGCATACCCCATGAAGCTTTAGTAGTCATGGCATTAATTATTCCAATCAAACGGATCCAAGAACAGACAAAGACATAAATCGGCAAAGTCAAAGTTACCCACCATAAACGAACATAATAATGTTGTTCCTTCGGGTATTTACGCAACAAAATACTTACACTAATATAATTTACTACCGCTACAAGAACGTATAACGAATAGATCAATAAATACGATAGTAAAAGTATCCAGGCTGAAAAGCCAAAAGCTATCAAGACAAAACTAGCAAAGGTCCAAATCATTCTAGGGAAACTAAAAGTATGGTCGATCATCATTCTTCGTACTAAGAAGTTATTAAAAAATCTCTTTAACCCTGCTGATTGCGCCATATAGTTATGGGTAACTTCCATTTCACCACGTTGCCATCGTTGACGCTGTGTATACAATTCTTTAAACCCAGAAATTGGTTCAACATAAAAAATGGCATCCGCACAAATAACAACTTTTTTACCTAAACGGGTCCTTATTTGAAAAGTCATATTGGTATCTTCACCGACTGTATCAATATCGTATAAAAAAGTCTCCATTAAGACTTCTCTTCTAAAAGCCGAAAAAGCACCCGACATAGTAAATAATTGATCTTTTGAGGATTCGATCGTCCGACCTGACATAAAGGCCTGCGCATACTCATAATATTCATTTTTGGCTAAAATACGATGCCAGAATCCTTTTACATTTTGAACTAGTTCTTCTTTTGGTAAAATAGCCCCTGTCATAGCGGCGATACTCAAGTCATTTTCAAATCTTAGAACCATATTTTCTACGGCATGCGATTCAAGCAGACCATCACTATCAATATTAATAACATACGTACCAATACTTTCATAAATAGCCGTATTTAAAGCTTTTGCCTTACCATTATCTGTATTAACGTAACGTAGAATCAATTCGGGAAAGGTATTTTGAGCTTTAGCATACGCACCAAAACTGTCATCAGTACTTTGATTATTAGCTAAAATAATCTGCATTGCATCTTTTGGATAAGTTTGATTATTAATCGATTCAATACAAGCAAACAAAGTATCTTCTGAATTATATACCGGAACAATGATCGATACATAAGGCCATTTGCCGGGTGGTAGTAATTTCTTCTGATGCATGTGCATATACATCAGCTTAATTGTCGAAACAATTGCGGGGATTATTTCTACCACAATTGGAATAAGCGCCCAGGTGATCCAAAATCCCATTCTAGTAAGCGCTAAATTGATCCAATACATCACTCCTTATGGCCCCTCCAATCTAAAAACTGCCGATAAATTCCACGTGCTAGTTCAGAGTACGTGAAAACATTGTAATACAATGCAATAACTAAAACATAGAATACTAATCGTCCAATAACAGAATGGGCTAAAAAGAATGATTGTCCACCCATAAAATGCACGATTGTTATAACTACGATCAGTCTTAAAACATTGATCAAATATATAAATACTAATCCAAAGACAGCATAGAAAACTTTTTCTCTACGTTCGTACATTGGAAAAAATACGACCAATGAAACAAACGCACATGTTTCAATAATTCCTGAACACTCATAATCAATCGACATGATAACTGGATTATGACCGTTAGTAATATATACTAAACCGGTCTTTAACATTACAGTCGTCCAACCAGTCAACTTATTAAAAATATCCACTCCGTGGATGACTGCATGCGTAAAAAACCAAACCCAATAAGGTCGACTTATTGCCATTAGAATAAAGAAAAGTCCAGCACTACCAACAATAAAGAAGAAAGCAGATAGCTGGGCTCGCTTTAGTACCGACAACATGTACAGCCATACTACAATACCTAGCAGGATGTATACGTTCATTTAACATCAGTCCTATTATTAAATTTATCTAAATTAATCAAATTATTTACCAGAGATATGTATCTTATTCTTCAAATATCCGGCTTTTTTAAGTTTGACATATCCAAATCCAGCAATTAAAACACCAATACCAGAAATTAAGATAGGACCTGTTGATCCACCTGAAGTTGTAACTTTTTCATTACCGATACTTGGATTATTCATAGTTATAGTTTGACCAACCATAGTTGAGATATTCAATTTACTAATATCGATCCTGAATTCACCAACATTATGTTCGCCGTTATTTGTAACGTAACCATTACCGACTACACCATATTGGTCTCCTCCGTCATAATCGCCAGCTTTGAAGTTAACTGCTTTAGTTTGATCTTTATCTAAGCTGTCCGGCATTTCTTTAGTCCAAACGGAGATCTTCTTACCGCCAAAATCAAAGTGATAATCACCTTGTCCTGGAACCATTCCATATTTCATTTTGACATAAACATAGACATAATGACCATCACTGACCATTGCTGTATATCCATTGTATCCTTCAGTTAATTGAATGTTCTTCCAATCTAGATATTTACCATCAATAACGATATTTAAATTATCATTTGTATTATTGGCGTTAGCATCAGTCGGTGTAGTACCTTTTTCATTCGTATCGGCTTTACCGGTTGCAGTTCCGACGGCATCCTTTCCACCAACTGATTGGATAGTGGTAGTAGCAGCATCACTACCAATATTAGAATTTGTCATCGAAATACTTTTACCAACATCTGAATCAGGAAGATCGAATTTGCTTAAATCTATTTTAAATTCTGCGACGCTCTTTCCATCTTCTTCTCCGATATATCCACTACCGACAGTACCATAACTATGCCCATCATAATTATCTCCACCAGTAATAGTGATCTGTTTAGTATCACCATTATTTACATCTGGGAACCAAGCATGATAACTCTTATCACCAATTTTGAAAATATAATCACCATGTCCTGGAATTGCTGCATATTTCATCTTAACGTAGACATTAACATATTGTCCGTCGCTGACAAGACTTGTATAGCCGTTATAACCCTCAACTAAATTGGCATCTTTCCAATCTGAGAATTGACCATCGATCGTAACTGAATCCGTACTAGCGGCATCAGTTACAAGCGGTTCTGCAAATGAACTAGCTCCCGCTAATCCAAGTATGACCGCACCGATCACAATTATTTTACGAAATTTCATAACGATGAGTCCCCCTCCTTTAAAATAGAGATTCCTCAATCACCATTTTCAACATTCTTTATTTACAAATATATTTATACCAATCTTATTTTAACTCAATTCATATTCGTTATAAAGGAGATAAATTTTATATATAATATTTAATAGGCAGGTCATTATCGTTCCGCATAGAACGTTAATAACCTGCCTATTATTTAATCCATTTCTTGTCGATCATTAAAGCCGTGGATAGTTCTGTACACTCGCAAATTAGCAAGTCCCACATCTCGGACATTTTCGATCGTTACTTTTCTACTAGCACTATCTTTTCGAGAAACATAATGATAAAGCGGTAAATTATCCAAATAAAATTTACGAGCTAGTGTTGCATATTCTACGTTAAAAACTTCATCTTCCATTAAATCCAGATCAGTTTGAAAGCTCAAATTGTTTTCTTTGATAATTGAAGTTTTATATGCTTTATTCCATGTATAACCCATGACCGTTCCATTAATTTTAATGATTTGTTTGATGGCTTCGTCACGATCCACAAAACCATTTTGACGATCTAGCTTTTTATTCTTCAATTTTCCATTTTCATTGTAGAATCCACAAGTGGCAAGATCGATATCATACTTATTAAAAAGTCCAAGAAAAAAGTCGACATAGTCTGTTTCAACATAGTCGTCTCCATCAACAAAAGTAACCAGATCAGTATCCACTGCTTCTAATCCAGAGTTTCTAGCTGCCGAAACACCTGCATTTTGAGCATGACAGATAACTTTGATCCAGTTATACTTTTCTTCATATTTTCTGATAACATCTAATGTGTTATCAGTCGAACAATCATCAACGATAATAAGTTTAAAATTCTTATTAGTCTGAGCAACGATTGAATCGATAGTTTTTGAAATATAGTCAGCGACATTATACGCTGATACAATAATTGAAAGTTTATTTTCTGCCATTAATAAAATCACCTTAATAGCATTTTACTTCTAAAGACCTAATAGACGCAACGAATTAACGGGGAGGAAAATTATGAAACGCATTTTAAATCTCGAAGGTGCCATAAACTTACGTGAGCTGGGGGGATATAAAACCGCCAGCGGCCAACAAATTAAATATAATAAACTCCTTCGTTCAGGAGATATAAGTAACTTAACTCCGCAAGCTTTAAATTACCTTAAAAAATATGGACTAAAGTATGTCGTTGATTTTAGATCCGGTCGAGAACAAGATACATGGTCCGATCAAAATACGAATTTCTATAAAATTTATTCAGATCCCGTTTATCCACTCAAGGGTAATGGTGAAAAACTCATGAACGCTTTTGGCAAACAAGAGTCGTATCTAGGAATGATCTATCAATCCGTACTATTGGATGAATACGGACAAAGAGCTTATAAATTGTTCTTTGATTTGATGCTAGAAAATGATCAACCCGATGAATCTTTACTTTTCCACTGTGCCGCCGGAAAGGATCGAACCGGTATGGGTGCAATTTTGATTCTCAAAGCACTTGGTGTTGACGATACGACAATCACTAAGGATTATCTATTAACTA
The DNA here is from genome assembly GCF_003946605.1 of Companilactobacillus baiquanensis. GTDB lineage: Bacteria > Bacillota > Bacilli > Lactobacillales > Lactobacillaceae > Companilactobacillus > Companilactobacillus baiquanensis. The sequence continues at coordinate 288,926 of NZ_RHOQ01000002.1, read as the reverse complement.
ACTTGATGTACGCCGATACAGCAACAATTGCACGTACTTTAAACGACAAAAAGGGTAATGAAAATATCAACAAAATGAATATGACCAAAGCTGATTTAGCTAGTATTACCTCTGTCTTTAGCGCAATCGATCATTATTATGGTAGTTTTGAGAATTATCTTGATTCAGCACTAGGTATAAATTCAAAAAAACTCAAAAAATTAAAAAGAATTTACTTAGAGTAGGATTACTATTATAATCAATTTACTAAATATATAGTTATGAATCGGGGTTAGCCAATGAGCTTACTAGAACTAAAAGACGTCAAAAAATCTTTTATGCTGGGAAAAAAGAAATTTCCCGTTCTTAAAGGTATAAACTTATCACTTGATCGTGGTGAATTTGTCTCTATCCTAGGTGAATCCGGAGGTGGTAAAACTACCCTCCTAAACACCATCGGTGGTTTAGACTCTCAATTTGAAGGAGATATTTTTGTCGATGGAAAATCTCTAAAAAAGGGATCCGACAAAGCCTTAGATAATTATCGCAGTCACACCGTCGGCTTCGTTTTTCAAAGTTTTCACTTAATTAGTCACTTGACCATTTTAGAGAATGTCTTAGTCCCTCTGGAAATGTCCTCACTAAATAAGTCGGAACGAATAAAACGTGCCAAAGACCTTCTTAAAAAAGTCGGACTAGAAGAACATGTAACTAAACATCCCAATCAATTATCAGGTGGTCAAAAGCAGCGTGTTGCTATTGCTCGTGCTTTAGCTAATGATCCTGAAATAATTATTGCCGATGAGCCGACTGGTGCCTTAGATTCACAAAATACTGAAGAAGTTTTAAAAATTTTAGATGACATCGCCAAAGAAGGCAAACTAGTCATCGCCGTTACCCATTCACAAACTGTTGCTGATTATGGGACAAGGATCGTTCATCTAGCTGATGGTGTTATCGACTCAGATAAAAAGATCCGCGATAGTTATAAAGCTGAAGAACCAGCTGACAATAACAAGAACATCACTCATTTAAGTTTTATGGATACTTTTCGACTTGCCTGGGAACACATGCTGTATACCAAAGGTAGAAATATTTTAATCATCCTTGGTGCAGCAATCGGTATTTTCTCAGTTATTTTAATGTTAGGACTTGGTTCTGGTGTCACTGGCTATATAAATGGTGAGATGACTAAACAAATCAATCCTAATGCTATTCAGGTAACCAAGAATTTACCGCAAAATGGAGCTAATTCAGATACTGATTCCATCAACATTACTAAATCTGACTTGAAGAATTTTAAAGATATTGCCAATGTTGAAAAAGTCCAAAAAGCTTATTTCTTACAATCTCCTAAATTAAATTACAATAAGAAAAATACCGCCGTTCAATATTTCCAAACTTGGAATGATACCGAAAAGATCGGCGATATAACCAAGGGATCTAAGCCATCGAATGGTGAAATTATTTTACTTAAAGCAGATGCCCAAAAATTAGATAAGAAACATTATAAAAATCTGGTCGGTAAAACCGTTAAAATATATATCTCGACTTTAGACGATGATAAAAAGCCTACACAAGTAGCAATTGATTTAAAAGTTTCAGGTATTATTAAATCTGGATCTTCAGCAATTACTTACGATACTTTGAAAAATGCTTCTAAGAAATCTAACGTTACTATTAAGCCAAATTTTGCTACTTTAACAGTTAATGACACTAAAAATGTTAAGAGTGTTCAAGATAAAATCAAATCTTATAAGATGACTGTTAAAAATAAAAAGCAAAACAAATATATGATCACGGGTGTTGGTGCAATTATTGATCAACTTAATACCTACTTGAACTTAGCCTTTTATGTTCTAGCTGGTGTAGCCGGAATTTCATTGATCGTTTCGGCCATCATGATCATTGTTGTGTTATATATCAGTGTTTCAGAGCGTACTCAAGAAATCGGTATCCTCCGTGCGATCGGTGCTAGAAAGAAAGATATTAGAAATATGTTTGTTTCTGAATCCTTCTTGATTGGATTAGTTTCTGGTATCTTTGCTGTTTTAATTGCATATGGTGTCCAGTTATTAATTAATAGTGCCACCCAAAATGCCTTTAAGGCAACAATAGTCTCTATTTCGTCTGGTAATGCCATCTTTGGTATCGTAATTAGTATTATCATCAGTTTATTAGCAGCTTTAGCTCCTGCAAGACGTGCTGCCAAACTAGATCCTCGTGATTCACTAACTGATGAATAGATTAATAATTTTTAAAATCTCAGCGAAGGCTGGGATTTTTTTGTATAATTAAGTTTCAACAAATTAATAATCAACAAGTATGATGTTTTTGTGAACTTTACATAAGACATCTTTATGAACGTCCGTTTGTTTTGTATACTTATCTTTGTCAAAGTAATGGAGGAATGAATATGTTTTGTCCTAATTGTGGCCACAAAGTTGATCCGACGCAAAAATTTTGTGACAACTGTGGCGCTGCTTTAAAGAAAAGAAATATCAATGAAGATCGTAATACCGATGAACTTCATCAAGCTGAAAGTGACGACACTATCCGTTCTCTTTCAGATATCGAGGCTGAACTAAAGGCAGCTGAACAAAAGTCTGAACCAAGACCAGAACCAAAAAAGGAAGTTCACTACACGCAAGCACCTGCACAACAAAAAGCCTATGACAGGGTTGAACCTCAACCAAAACAACACTATGATCCTGTTAAAACTGATCATAAGAACTACGATTCCGAAGATGCTCTAGATGATCGTACTATGGCGTACAACAAAAATGACTTCAGACAGGCAGCAAAGGTCTATCACGATCCATATACTAATAAACCTTATAAGCCTTCAGAAGATCCTTTTAAGCCTACTAAGAGTGAATTAAAGAAGCAGCAAAAATTAAAGAAAAAAGAAGAAGCCGAAAAACAAAATGATGGCTTATTCTCAAACATGCTTAACTTCGCGCGCAATAATAGTTATCTAAGTATTTTTGCTGTGATCATCACTGCTATTTTATTAGTTTTCAAACGTAATTATGGCTGGATTGCCTTAGCTGTCTTTATCCTACTTTGGTTTTTACTATCACAAATCAAACACGGTAAAGAAATGGGACTAAATCAAAGATTCTCACACTCAAATGATGACAATGAAGAATCAAATAATCCTAATTCTTCAAATAGTTATGATCAACCTAGAGAATACAGACCATCGCAACAAAAAGTTAACCATAAAAAGGAACACAAAATAAAAGACGCTAGCCGAGGAAAAAATTCACGACAGATTTTAATTATTATTTCTTCAGTGATCGGATTTATTTCATCTGTTGGTGGACCATTCATCAACGGTACATCACTATCAAGTACCATCGCTTCTGCTGCTAACTACACCGCAAATCTTGGTGCACAGACAACCTTGATTATGAATGCTTCTTCAGCAATTCGGCTGATCTGCTTCATTTCACCTGTTATCACTTTAATTGCGGCTTGTTTTAGATCACATGGTAGTATAAGAATAGTTAGGATTTTTACTTTCTTACCAACGATCATTTATGTATTGGTATATGGCATTTTCTCATCAGGAGCAGTAAATTCTGCTGCCATTACTGGTCAAACGGTTATTGGTGGTACGGTATTTGGATATAGCTTCTATGTTCTATTGATAACTTCAATAATTTCACTGATTTTGGCATATACATTAAGACCTCGTGTGAAATAAAAAAATGACCTTTTTCAGGTCATTTTTTTTGTATATAAATCAAAATAAGCTATACTTGAAGGTAAGAAAGATAAATATGTTTAAACACATTTATCTTTCGACAATCTCATAACTTTACTAGACCTAAAGTATGAGAGCGCAACTGCCAAAACCTCACCGGTTTAATAGAACTGCAGTTGCGGCAGTTGCCTGATCCATGAATGGGATAGTTTAAGGGGCCTATTGGCCCCTTATTTTTAAATCAATTATATACGGGATGAAAAGTCGATAATAGAGATCAAATATTTTATTCGGCTAGTCAGTTGATCTGACTCAACCAGTTAATTAACACTCTTAATACATTACACACTACTAATATAGTTCCAATCCAGGTGATTAAATGCAACGGATGATCATTAGTTCGATCTTAATTATATTTACGATCGGACTTAATTCCGCGGGAATCATATATACCAATTTTAAAACAAGAAATGCTTCCTAAAAAAGGCCCTTGAGAAAATCTCAAGAGTCTTTTTTATGCTATAAATATTTAATAAACCAATCTACAACTTGTTCAATAATCTCATCTTGATGCCATTCGATCGTACCATGACCGGCATTTCTGATCATAACTAGCTGTGTTTCAACATTTTCGTCTTGCAGTGCCTGATACATTTTTTTACTTTGCGATGGCGATACTAATGTATCTTGATCACCGGCCATTAATAACATCGGTGGTACATCATGTTTAACATAGTAAAGTGGACTAGCCTTTTTTGCTTGTTCAATATTTTCTTGAATCGGCAAATGCGGATCAGCACTAATGTTCAAGCCGTTCAATAAAACCGCCTCCGGAGAAGCAGGTGACTTATGGCTAGCTTGAATTTTTTGGTCAAAATCAGAACCAACCGTCAATAAATCACTCAATCCATACAAAGACACTACAGCTTGGACTGACTCGGAGATACCATCATTAACTTGTCCAAAGTCCTCATCGGCAGTTACAGCAATCATTTGTGCTAAATAACCTCCAGCAGAATCACCTAAGACACCAATTTTGTTAGGATCAATATTAAATTCATCACTATGGACACGTAAATATCTCAAAGCAGCTTTTCCATCAATAACTGGATCTGGAAAAATACTTGGGATAACACGATACTGGGCACCAGCAACTACAAAGCCTGCTCTTGCCAAAGCATATCTAAAATCAATAAATTTATGATAATCAGACTTAGTAAAACCTCCACCAGGAAAATACAAAACTGCTGGATGTGGTTTTTTATTTCTAGGTACTAACAAACTCATTTTTAATTCATTAATAATATGCGAATCATTAGTGTTACCAAAATTTTGTTCATAAACAACATCACGAAATTCATCAATAATTTCATGTTCAATAGGTACTTCGATACTTTCCATATTATCGCCTAGCTTTCAATTAAAAATTTCATTCTATCAGCAATATTAGTAAAAATACCATCAACTCCATATGAAAACAACTCTCGTGCTCGACTAATACTGTCAACTGTCCAAACGTTGATTTGATAGCCATAATCTTTCATTACTTTTACTTTTTCTTTAGTTAAGCCATTAGAATCCGGGTGAATGATCTGAGCATGACAAGCTTGCATCGTTAAATTCCAGTCTTCTTTTAAGCCAGCTTTATCAAATAAAACTGCATACTTTAAATCAGGTTTTAACTGATACATTTTTTCCAACATAATTGGATTGAAACTAGAAATAATCAAGTTAACTTTATCATCTAATCGATCTAATTCATTTGCGAACTGTCTAACTAAACTATCGGCTAAGTAATTGGCGTCATCCCCAACAACACCTTTTAGTTCGATATTAGCATTCAATTTGTGAATATTTAAAAAATCGATCAATTGACCTAGTGTAGGAATCTTTTCACCACGATATTTTTCAGCAAACCAATAACCTGCATCTGCAGCTTTAACATCACTACTATCTAAAGTCTCGATCGATCCTGTTCGATTAGTTGTTCGATTTAATTTATCATCATGAATGATAAAAACTTTTTCATCCTTAGTAATACTCAAGTCAGTCTCTAACCAATCTATCCCACAATTAATAACTTCATTAAATGACGCCATTGTGTTTTCAGGCGCTAGCGTTGGGATCCCTCTATGAGCAAATATTTTTTGTGTCATAATTAATCCTCCATGTTGTTATTATAGGTCATTTCAAAACATTATGTGATTTATAAAACAAAATGCTGGCTTAAAACAGACAAGGGGGATGTGACTAAAATCACATCCCCCTGTTGTATTACGATTATTATTTAATTATAAAATTCATATTATGCTTTATATCTTGAGGCTCCGTCCAAGTATGTTTCTGACAAGCTCATATCATCATCTAAGATGATAAAGTCAGCATCATGTCCTGGTGTGATAGAACCACACTTGTCAGCAATCTTAGAACTCTTAGCAGGAACGTAACTACCCATTGTTACAGCTTCTTCTTCAGTAGCAATATTCCAGTCAACAACGTTCTTGATAGCATCTTTAAGAAGTAAAATACTTCCGGCTAAATTATGAGGTTCTTCTTGTAGTCTTACTTGACCATCAGCAACAGTAACAGGTAATTCACCTAGTACATATTCACCATCTGGCATTAATCCGGCACTCATACAGTCAGTAATAAGTGCGATGTGTTCTGGAGTCTTTTTGTCGATAAGGATTCTAGCAGCGTAAGGTTGAACATGGTGTCCATCGCAGATAAGTTCGTCATCAACAAAATTCATTGACATAGCAGCTCCAACCATTCCAGGTTGACGGTGATTCAAACCACTCATACCGTTATAAGCATGTGTAAATCCTGAAGCACCAGCTTCAACACAAGCTTTAGCTTGTTCAAAAGTTGCTGATGAATGACCTAGTGTTACAGCAACATCATCTGAAGCAACGGCACTAGTAAATTCAACAGAACCCTTTCTTTCAGGAGCAATTGAGATTTTCTTGATCATACCATGAGCAGCTTCTTGCCATTCTTCAAATTCTTTAACATCAGGATCTCTAAAGTATTTAGGATTTTGTGCACCCTTATGTTCTTCTGTGTAAAATGGTCCTTCAAAATGGATACCACGAACTTTAGCTCCAGTAGCTTTTTGATAATTCTCACCGATCATACGGCAAGTTTCCATCAATTGTTCATGTGAAGCAGTCAAAGTTGTTGGCAACCAAGAAGTAACACCAGCCTTTAACAATCCTTCTGACATTTCATTAATCTTTGTCCAGTCGTTGTCCATAACATCATTTCCCACAAGTCCGTGGATATGTGTATCAACAAGACCTGGAGCAACCATCTTATCAGAATAGTCGACGATCTTACCTTCTGGCTTATTGTCCTCTGTGTAGAAAGTACCGAATTTACCGTCATCGGTAATTTCTAAGTAGCCACCATTTTCAGTTGTGTTCTTCAAAAAGAATTTTTTAGCATGAATGTAATATGTCATTATTCAGTCTCCTCCAAGTTATAAATTCATTATAACAATCATTAATGGTCTATACCAGATTGATTTACGAATTTTTTCGTGCAATTTCATTTTCACGCTATTTAACGGCATTGTAAATCAAAAAAAGATGTGACTTTCGTCACACCTTCTTGTTTTATTACGATTATTATTTATTGAAACGCGTGCCATAAGGCAGAGGCCTCCGCTTATCTACGAATATGCTCAGCCTCTGACCGCCTTATGGCACGCTCTCTACTTAGCTTCTTCGTAAAGTCTAATTTTACTCTTAATGATCTTTTCGCAAAGATCAGGATATGAAATACCAATGGCTTCCGCTTCTCTTGGCATTAATGAGCGAGGTGTCATCCCTGGCAATGTATTAGCTTCCATAACATACAATTCACTGTCACGTAATAAGAAATCCACACGACCATAGTTACTCATTGCTAGTGCATCAAAAGTTTCTTTAGTCATTTCTTGCATACGTTTATGTGTTTCATCATCCAATTCAGGAGGAGTGATGAAATGAGTTACGCTGTTATCTTGGAACTTATGATCAAAATCATACCAACCGGTATCAACTGTGATTTCAACTGCTGGTAAAACAAGTCCGTCAACAATAGCGACTGAAAACTCTCTACCTTTAATGTATTCTTCAATTAAAACTTCTGTATCAAATTGTAGTGCATCTTCGATTGAAGAACTCAATTCTGAAGCATCTCTAACGATATGTGTACCAACACTTGAACCACCGTTAGAAGGTTTAACTACCATTGGAAATCCAAAAGGAATCTCATCTTCTGTAATGTCAGCTGTCTGTGTAGTTGTATAGTCAGCTGTTTGAATCTTGTTTTGAACAAAAACTTCTTTAGAGAATTTCTTATCCATGGCAATACCTGAGGATAAACTGCCACTTCCTGTATAACGAATATCAAAAACATCAAACATTGCTTGCATCTTACCGTTTTCGCCATCTTCACCGTGAAGTCCCATGTAGACAATATCGGCGTGTTGACAAATTTTCAAAACATTTTTTCCGAGTAATCCTTTAGTACCATCGGTACGTAATGCTTCAATTTTTTCATTTGTTAAAACTTCATCATCAATGATCATCTTTGATTCATCTTCTGGTTCAGTAATGAATAGATCGTCGATCTTGTCTTCATCAACATCTTCACCCAAAAATGAGTCAACATAAGCTACTTTGTAGCCTTTACTCCTCAATGCATTTGTAATCTTGGCACCTGATGAAAGAGAAACGTTTCTCTCGGTACTTTTACCACCTGAAAGGACAACAATTTTCATTGTTCGTTCACCTATTCCTTCTTTATTTTAATAATACTTAAGCGATTTCCTAGAACCTACATAATACCACAAATCGGTTTTAGTGACTATTTTCAAACATAGACTCCACAAAAATTCTTACTAAGTTCTCGTATTTTTCACATATTTTTGGTTTAATGTGGTGTAAGGAGGATTTAGCCTTGAAAAAGTTAAATATTGTTTTACTTAGTTTAGTATCTTTAATCACACTAGGAATCTTTAGTTCCCAAAGTGTAAAAGCTGACAGTTTGGATGATCAACCCGTTATGACTTTAGGAACATCACTGACTGATAGCCAAAAGCAAGGTACAATAGATGCTTTGTCTTCTCAAATCAACAATAGTAATTATAAGACTATTACTGTTAATGGTGACACTTTGGTTAAATATTTAAATCCTAGTGGTAGTTCTTTTACAAGTAGTTCTGGTGTTTGGTCATCAGCTTTGATCGAAAAAACTTCATCAGGATCCGGAATCAATGTAAAAATCGTTGATTACAATGGAAGTAACAACATCACAACGATCACCGCAGATCAATATAGAAATGCAGCTATTACCGCTGGTATTAGTGATGCCAACATTTACGTAACTTCAGCTACAAAAATTGATGGATCTGGAGCTTTAGCTGGTATCTATGCTGCTTATGCTAGTTCTGGTGACAATTTGAATCAAAGTCAAGTTAATGCCGCCCAAAACGAAATGGGAGTTTTAAGTAATATCACTGATGCCAATAAAGGTACAGATGGATATACCGATAAGCAACTAAATAACGCCGTTGCCGGTATGAAATCAGATATTGCTCAAAAGGGTACAAATATCACTGTTAATCAAATCACTACTATTGTTAATAATAATCTAGAAAAAAATGATCTTCAAAACATCATAACTGATAATCAAAAACAAAAGATCATCAATTTAATGGTTGAAATTAGAGATTCTGGTGCTTTAAAAAACTCGAACTTTAAAGATCAAGCAAGTAAATTAAGTAGTGATATTACAAGTAAAGCTAAAAATATCTTCAACAACTTAAATACACAAGAAAATCGTAATTTCCTACAAAAGATTTGGGACGGGATCGTTTCATTCTTCCAAGGATTGTTTAACTAAAAAAGATCTGGAATATTCCAGATCTTTTTTTATGGTTTAAGTATGTATCAAAACGCGTGAAATAAGGCAGAGACTTCCGCTTAGCTACGGAAATTGAACAATTGAAAGTACACAATTATTCAATTTCCTAGGCTATGCTCAGTCTCTAACCGCCTTATATCACGCTCTACTACATCTTATCCATAGTCTGATTCAATAATTCATCAACACGATTGTTACCGACATTAGTGGCATGCCCTTTAGTCCACTCAAAAGTTTTATCTGTTACGGTCGGCAATAACTTGTCTAATTCTCTCCACAGTTCAACATTGATTGGCACAGTTCCATCGGCTTTTTTAAAACCGCGTTTTTTCCATCCATTGAGCCAGCCTTTGTTGATCGCATTCAAAACGTATTGCGAATCCAAAACAAAAATCACCTTGCGATCGTTTAATGAAAGACTATTCAAACGTTTAATGCTCTCAATAAGTGCCATGATCTCCATTCTATTATTGGTAGCACCGAATTCACCGTCAGTCCCTTCAAAAGTTTCACCATCATGGCTAATATGATAAGCCCAAGCGGCTTTGTCATCTTTTCTTACATGACCACCCTTCACATTACCGTGATTGCGAGAGCCCCCATCAGTGTATACAATTACTTCAAAGTCAGAAATTTTTACATTCTTTTTGGGAGCTGACTTCTCATATGAATCTTTACCGTTCATAAAGGCTTTAGCTTCAGATTCAGTCGTGAAACTTTTATATCTAGCACCAGTAAATCCATCGACTTGAGCCTTACATTCTGCCCAACTACGGTATATCCCAGTTTTTTTACCACGTCTTACTGCATAATATTTTTGCACGTATCTTTCCTCATTTAGTTAATATTTATCAAGATTCATTATATAATATTAGATTGTTGGGGTGAATATATGGAAAATAAGCAATGGCCGGTTTTTTACATCCACGGCTTTCGCGGTGGGGATTTTACAACGGAAAAAATGATCCATTCCGCATTGAAATTTAATAATAAAAAAAATAAAGATTATTTAAAAGCTACTATCAATTGGCGTGGAAAAATCACATATGAAGGCACTTGGACCAACGACCTTCACCCAATAATACAAGTAGTTTTTCAAAATAAATGGGTTGGTAGCAATCAAATTTCTTATTGGCTATCAAAACTTCTATTTGATCTGCGTACTAAACATAATTTTGATACTTATGATGCAGTTGGTCATTCTTTAGGTGCTGTGGCATTAGTTTTAGTCAATTTAAAAGAAAGACTGCACCCCTATATTCCCAAATTAAAAAAACTAGTTTTAATTGCCGGTCCTTTTAATGGTGTTATTGGACTAGGAGATCTTCCAAACGTTAACCGGATCAAGGCAGACGGTAGACCTGCTTTTATGAGTCCCACTTATTTTAGGATTTTTATGGGCAGAAATAGTATTTCAAAGGATTTAAAAGTATTGAATATTTATGGTAATGTTGAAGATTTCTCAAACAGTGATAAATATATTTCCGTGACTTCTGTAAAATCGATCGCATATATTCTCAAACCGAGAATCAAACAATATATTGACTATCCTGTCAACGGTTCTAATGCGGAACACTCGTTATTGCATGATGATTCTGGTATCCTAAAAATGGTAAACGGATTCATATATACTAAACTGTAAGGAAAAGAGTTCATTACTGTGATAAAACTGAAATCATATCGACCATTTATTACCAATAGTTTTATTTGGGAGTTTCCGACCCATTTCAAATTAAAAGAAGTTAGTGAATTTATTGATGAGGATATTCCAAGAACTACCGAATATATCAGTAATGCTGCTAAAGAAATCATGCGTAATAAGAGTGTTATTTGGTTTTTGAAAGATAAAAAAGATAATAAAATTAAAGCCTTAATAAGTTTTACTTCAGTAAATTTAATTAAGAAAACTGCCAAGTTGCAAATGCTTCTAGGAGACATATCGGATGCTCAAAAAAATGAAATCGCCAACCGACTATTTATTTTTATTGATGAACAATTGGAATTAAATACGATTCACTTTAATCGACTAGATGACATTATTCTCAAAAAATTCACATTAAATGAGTATAATATGAATAAACAGGAATTAAAGAGGAGTTAATTTATAATATGATTGGATATGGATACGGATTATTTGATCCTACCTTTATTCTTATTATCATTGGTCTAGTAATTAGTTTATGGGCATCTTGGTATGTTAAACACAACTTTAACAAATATGACCAATACCCTAGCCAACGTGGTGTCACTGCTAAAGAGGCTGCTAGATTCATTTTGGATAAAGCGGGATTAAGCAATATTCAAATTAAACAAGTTCAGGGAAATTTAACCGATAATTATAATCCCGGTGATAAAACGCTCAATTTATCAGAATCAACTTACGATTCTACGTCGGTTGCTGCCATCGGTGTGGCTGCTCACGAATGCGGACATGCGATTCAGGATCAAAAAAATTATATGCCCATGAGAGTTCGTTCTGCGATCGTACCTGCTGTAAATCTGGGTTCAAATGCTTCATTTCCTATAATTATCTTGGGGATGGTTTTGGGGATGAATCATTTCCTTATTACAATTGGTATTTGGTTATTTGCTCTGGTCGTTTTATTTCAAGTTGTAACCTTACCAGTCGAATTCAATGCTTCAAGAAGAGCTGTTAATATTTTAGATTCTGGTGATTTATTAACTAGTGAAGAAATCCCTATGGTAAAACAAGTTTTAGTTGCCGCCGCCTTAACTTACGTTGCTGCTGCAATTTCAACTGCTTTACAATTATTGAGATTGATCCTTATATTTGGAAATAATCGTGAATAAAAAAATCGATCCGTTCAACCGGGTCGATTTTTTTATTTTCTCCATATTTATTTCAGAAAGTGTCTCTCAAAGTTAGATTTTCAGCATAATTTGAAGTAAACTTTTTACTATGATTATGGAGGGGATTAATAATGATTGATGTATGGATTATTTGGCTAATATTACTTATCTTATTGCTAAATACTATTTCTGCACTTATCACCGTTTTTCATAGACCCAGAAATATCGTTACAACTTGGGCATGGATACTTGTTTTGACACTTTTGCCAATCATAGGTTTCCTAATTTATGCCTTCTTTGGACGTGGAATCGCCCAAGAAAAGATTTTCAGTATTAGTAACCAAAAGCATGTTGGTCTGGATCAACTGAAATTGATGGAATTGACTGAACGTAAACGACAGCTTGCTATTAAAAACCAATCAACTGAGGCAATAACTAATAGATCAGATCAAACTCGTTATGCTGAACACATAATTAAATTTTTTAACGAGACTGAAGAGACTCCTTTAACGCGTCATAATAATGTTGAACTATATTTTGATGGTAAAGAAAAATTTGCAAAAATGTTTGAAGATATCCGTAACGCTAAAGAAACAGTTCACGTTGAGTATTATGCCTTTATTAAAAGTGATATTGGAGAAGAATTCCTTAAACTTTTAACTCAAAAAGCTAAAGAAGGTTTGGAAGTTAGATTATTGTACGATCCATGGGGATCAAACGGTACTCGCAAAAAATGGTTCAAAGACTTCCAAGAAGCCGGCGGTGAGGTTTTACAATTCATAACATCAAAAAATGTTATCGCTAAAACTCGATTAAACTACCATTTACATAGAAAAATTGTCGTAATCGACGGTTGTGTCGGCTGGACTGGTGGTTTCAATGTTGGTGATCAATACGTTAATGTTACCGAGAAATTTGGATATTGGCGTGACACTCACGTTCGGATAAAAGGTGTTGCCAGTTTACTATTACAAGAACGTTTCTTCCAAGATTGGAATGCTTCGATCGAAAGAAGTGAAGAGGCATTAGCCTTTTCCGAAAAATACTTCCCATCTGATCGTTTCGATAATAATGATAATATTCCCATTCAAATTGTAACTGACGGTCCCGATAGCCGTTCCGAAATTTTAAAAGATGGCTTTATTGATATGATAATCAGTGCTAAAAAAAGTGTCTGGATCCAGTCACCTTATTTAGTACCAGATGATCCAATGTTCACCGCTCTAACGATTGCTGCAAGATCTGGCGTCGATGTTAGGATCATGATACCTTGCATGCCCGATCATCCATTCATATATCGTGCAACCCAATACTATGCCAATTTGTTAACTAGTTATGGCATTAAAATTTATAGTTATCAAAAAGGCTTTATGCATGCTAAAGCTAGTGTCTTTGATGAAAAGATCTGCTCAGTTGGATCAATGAATCAGGATTTCAGAAGTTATTCATTAAACTTTGAAGCCAACGCTTTTATCTACGATTCTAAAATATCTCATAAAGTTGCCCGTGCTTTTGAGCAAGATATGAAAGATAGCCTCTTGATAACTCCAGAAGTAATTAAAAGCCAAGGAAAATGGTTACACTTTAAACAGCGCTTCTCCAGATTGTTATCACCTATCCTTTAAATTTCCTTCAGCCAGTTCAAATAATTTTTTTCCCTTGAAATGGCATGTTTCAACACACAAAAATGTCCATATTGAGCTTTTCTTTTAGTCGCGTTAGGAAATTTATCCTTCATTTGATTTGTAAGGTGATTCAATTTGTTTTCTCTAAATTCAATTTGCTCCGAAACCATTGTTTTAAGCAGATCACTATTTTTATTATTAATGAAATACAATTTCAAAACGAATTCATCATGATTATTATCCATTTCTGGAGCTTCTTTCAGCCATTCTAAAAATATCTTTTTACCATTGGGCGTAATATCATAACTTTTTTTGATCAACTTTTGTCCAATTTGCACTTCGTGATGAGATACTAGTTCATTTTCTTCCATTTTTTTTAAAAGTGGATATATTTGACTATGATTAGCTGACCAAAACTCCCCAATGTCTGAATCAAAGGCTTTAGTTAAATCATATCCTGTTTTTGATTCAATATTCAAAAGGCCCAATATTATATATTGGAGCCTATTTTTTTGTGCCATTTTTAATCTTCTCCTTGACAGTCTATTAATATGAGTATACATTAATCAAGTAATCAAAAACATGTAATTAATTACATGTATATAATAACTTCATGGAGACAATAAAATGACAGAAAAAACTTTTAAAACTTTAGATGATTTTTTAGGAACACATTTCATATATACTTACGATAATGGCTGGGAATATGAATGGTATGCAAAAAACGACCATACCGTAGACTATCGTATTCACGGTGGAATGGTCGCTGGACGTTGGGTCAAAGATCAAGAGGCAAATATCGTAATGCTGACACAAGGCATTTACAAGATCTCTTGGACTGAACCAACCGGTACTGATGTTGCACTTGATTTCATGCCCAATGAGAAAAAATTACATGGAACTATCTTCTTTCCAAAATGGGTCGAAGAACATCCTGAGATCACTGTAAAATTTCAAAATGATTTCATCCCATTGATGGAGGAATCACGAGAAAAATACGAAACCTATCCCAAGTTAGTCGTTCCAGAATTTGCTAACATAACTTATATTGGTGAAGCCGGTCAAAACAATGATGATGTCATCAACCAAGCACCATATGAAGGTATGACTGATGATATTCGTAACGGTAAATACTACGACGCTGATTATAAGATGAATAAAAAATAAATTAAAAAAAAGTGTAACGAAACATAGCTTTTTCCACTTAGAGCTGAGCATGTTTCGTTACACTTTTTTATACTTTAATTTCCAACTGCAAAATAATGTCCCTCAGGATCAGCGAAACTAAAAACTTTTTGCTCTCCCTGAGTAGAAATAGTGCTGATATCTTTGGCATATTTTTTAACTTGTTCATGAATCGCTTCGATATCATCAACGATAAACATTAAGGACGGCATCTCCAAAGAAACCATCGGCGAATATTTTTTAACAAATTCAACAGTATATAAATTGATCTCAACTTGATCTAGCAAGGATAACTTCAGTGAAATACTATTATCAACCATTTCAGTTTTCTTAATTATCTTAGCGTCCAATGCTTTTTCAAAGAAATCTCCGATTAAAGAAACATCCTCTACATATAACATCAATTCCAATTTTTTTAGCATACTATTCTCCTCACAAAAAAAGATATACTCAAAAAGAGTATACCTTAAAAATTAATTTGCTTTATGTTTATATTCAAAATGCTCAACGATAATGTTTAAGAAAAATGCGATGCAAGATATTACCGCAACGATAAAACTAATGATAGCTAATGTCTTAGAAACATATGCCGCTAGAATACCTAAAATTATAAATATTGCGGGTAGCATTAAATACATACGATCTCTTTTTTCAGCTTTCATTTTGCTTACTTCTTTTCCTATTGTGATTTAAGAATTACTTCCTAAATCTGCCACCATTATCTTGCCTACACGATCAATATTCAAATAATTGGATTATTACTCGTAAATTCTCTTATTGATTTTTTTAACAGTTCTTCGATGGTACAAGTCTTGACCTTGTCCCCAGAAAATAAAGCTCAATGAAATGTAAACTGAAGAAACTAAAATATCCAAAAAGTCTAATTGCAAACGGTCAGTTGCCAGTAACCAGACAATAAATACAATAGAAATTATCGGTACGATCGCTCCGATCCAAAAACTTGAATTATTGGCTAAAACATATTTTTCTAACAACAAGATCCCCAATGATCCCATAACGAATAAAAGCTCTTGCATATGTTTCCCCCCTATTTGAAATTTTGCGCACGAATAATACCATAACACAAATTTTTTTATCTCATAAAGGATTAAACTTAGAAAACGTATTCAGATTATTCTTTTGAACCACTTGTCAGAAATTTACGCATTGGCTGTAAATTATCGGCAAAAACTATTTTAATTATTATTTTCGTTAACTCATGAGGTGTTTCCTTCATCCCATTTTTAACCCAAATCTTCATAATACTCTGCATCCCTGCCATTAAATATGCCGACTGATATTGATTAATAAACTCCTTACCATTTTGATCCATTGCGTCTTGTAATTTTTCAAGCAACCTCGTTTTACCCTCTACAAAAACTAAGTTACTCAACTTTTTTTCATTATAAAAAGCTGTCAATAAACCTTCTATTGCAGAAACCGGTTGAATTTTTTCAGGTGGTTCATTAGATTCTAAAAATTCCATTTCAATATCATCGACACACTGATAAATATCTTCGTAATAACGATAAAAAGTCGTACGATTCACATCAGCCTTTTTACATACTTCCGTTACCGTTATATTGTTTATAGGATTATCTTCTAATAGATCCAAAACAGTCTCTTGAATCATTTTCTTAGTATAACGTGCCCGACGATTATTTTTAATTCCTACCATTCTATCCTCCAAATATTCAACACTTTTACTAAAAATGTCTATTTAAAGACAATTTGTCTTAATTTGATGATTGCGTTATAAATATAAAATTCTTATTATATGAAACATAGTGTTGCAATAATGATATTCTAACAAAGAATTAAATTTTGAACATTACAAATATTAAATAAAAGGATTAATTAAATGCTGGAATTAAAACATATAAAAAAGTATTTCTATGTCGGTGATTCTGTAACCAAGGCTTTAGATGATGTTTCGGTATCGTTTAGATCTAAAGAATTCGTCGCTATTTTAGGTCCTAGTGGTTCTGGTAAGACCACAATGCTGAACGGTATCGGTGGACTTGATATTTATGATTCAGGTGATTTGATCATCAAGGGAAAATCCACTAAAGATTTTTCCGAATCCGATTGGGATGCATATCGTAACAATTCAGTTGGATTTATTTTCCAAAGTTATAATATTATTGGACATTTAAGTATTCTCGACAATGTGGAAATGGGGATGACTTTAAGTGGGGTCTCCAATAACGAAAAACGCGAAAAAGCAGTTAAAGCTTTAGAGCGTGTTGGTTTAGGACCACATATGAATAAAAAGCCTAACCAATTATCTGGTGGTCAAATGCAACGTGTTGCGATTGCCCGTGCTATCGCCAATGACCCTGAAATCTTGCTCTGTGATGAACCAACTGGCGCTTTAGATACGGAAACTAGTGTTCAAATTATGGAACTCATCAAGGACTTGTCTAAAGAACGTTTAGTTATTATGGTTACACATAACCCTGATCTAGCTAAACAATATGCCAATCGTATTATTGAATTTGCTGATGGTAAAATTCAACACGACTCCAATCCTTACAATGAAGATTTAAATGATGACCAATTTTCATTGAAGAAAACTAAGATGACTTTTTGGACGGCTTTAAAACTTTCTTTTACAAATATCAAAACAAAAAAAGCTCGAACATTCTTGACGGCTTTTGCTTCAAGTATTGGTATTATCAGTATTGCGATTGTTTTAGCCTTATCATCAGGGTTCCAAACTCAAATTGATAAAACTCAATCCAACACTTTAGCACAATTTCCAATTACTATTTCACAAGTTGCTTCAAATCAGACAGCCCCAACAACGACTAAAGAGAAGAAAACTTCTAAATCAAATAAAGTTACGGCAAAAATGAGTGAAGCAGATAAAGCTACTCATATAAATAAGATCAATAAAAAATACATGAACTATGTTGATAATATTGATCCAAAATTGAGTAAAACTATTACTTACACTTACTCAACTGGTATGAATTTATTACGTGAAGTAAATGGGAAAGTAAAAACCGTAAAATTCTCAAATGCTGATAGCAAAGCCGGCTCGACTAGTTCAATGACCGATGCTATGGCAACATCAACTGGAGTTGGCGGATCAGTTTATCCTAGTGGTAAAAATGGTCAAAGTTTCTTAAAGAAACACTACAAAGTTATTTCCGGATCAATGCCAACAAGTGCTAATGACATTGTTTTAATCGTAGATAAAGACAATTCTACCAACGTTAATGCCCTAAAGAATTTAGGATTTTCCGTCAAAGATGGTCAGAAACTTAACTTCGATAAATTAGTTGGCACAGAGGTCAAAGTCGTTTCAAATAATAATTACTATCAAAAACTACCTACTGGTAACTTTGTACCTAATAGTGCCGATTCATCAATGTACAATAATAGTGATAATACTAAATTAAAGATTTCTGGTATCTTACGAGTAAAATCTAGTTCATCAGAAAACATTTTAGCTTCAGGTATCGCTTATAGTGATCAACTAACAAAGAATATTATTAATAAAAATGAATCATCTGATATCGTAACTGCTCAAAAATCAAGCAGCAGCAACGTTATAACGGGTGAAAGTGTTGATTCTGCCACTAAGACTAGCCTAGTTAGCTACCTTGGCGGATCAAAAACACCCGCAAGTATTATGATTTACCCTAATACATTTAAAAATAAAGACAAAGTATTGAAATACCTCGATAAATATAATAAAGGTAAGAGTAAATCAAACAAGATCATCTACACTGATTTAGCTGGATCAGTTTCTAACTTAACTGGTGGTCTAATGGACGCTATAACGTATGTTCTAATTGCCTTTGCCGGAATTTCTCTAGTAACAAGTATGATCATGATTTCTATCATTACTTATACTTCTGTTTTAGAGCGTACGAAAGAAATAGGTATTTTAAAGGCTTTAGGTGCTAGAAAGAAAGATATTACGCGTGTATTTGATGCTGAAACTACAATTCTAGGTGTCGCATCAGGTGTACTCGGTGTAGTAATTGCCTGGCTAGCAACTTTCCCAATAAATGCCGTACTTAAGAGCATGACTGATTTGAGTAATGTAGCTCAATTAAATCCAGTTCACGCCCTGATCCTTATCATAGTAAGTACGATTCTTACTGTACTTGGCGGACATATCCCAGCCCGTATGGCCGCTAAAAAAGATGCCGCTACGGCTCTTAGATCTGAATAGTAAAAAATACGACACAACCCCAGTAATCCGAATTGAGATTACTGGGGTTGTTTGTTTTCAAATGTATAATAGAAATATCGTGGAGGTCTAATTTGAAAAAAGAAATAACAGTCAGAAAATTATTTGAACTACTGCATCAACAACTAGGTCGCCAAAATTGGTGGCCTACTCAAAGTACCGAAGAAATGTTAGTTGGGATGGTTTTAATTCAATTAAAACACGTGTAGGAATCTCCTGACTTTAGTCAGGTAGAGGAACACACTTCTAAGGATTCTTTTTCTCTATATTTGCCATCTTGCCATTTATGTATCTTTCTCTCGTATGAAATGATATTCTACTTCTACCTTTATGAAAGGAGAGAGAATATATGAGCAAAACAATGTCTGAATTGCCTTTTCACTATGGATTGAAGATGAAATGTTATCCATCTTTTAAGCAAAAACAAATTATTGAAACCAATATCAATGCTTCACGTTTTGCTTACAATGAGATGGTTGCGATTGATAAGGAATTATACATACTGTCCAAGTGCAAACTACCTATTAAGCAAGTTCAGGATCGTATAGCTTATTTGAAAAAACGTAAATCCACTAAATACATCTTTGGATTACATTCTTGGCTCGGTAGTAATAAAGTTGGAACTGATGTGATTAATACTTCTAAAAAATCTTATCAATCTTCCTGGAATATGTTCCGAAAGATTCACAACCATGGAACACCTAACTTCCATAAGAAAAAATATGATGGAAATTTCCAGTTGCCTAATCGATATTCAAGTAAAGTATCACCAAATGTATTCAATGGGAACATTAGATTCGTTGATAATAAACATATTAAATTGTCTTTAATAGGTGCTATTCGTGTATCTGGATCACAAAAACGTTTACTACAACGTAACCAAGACATACGTATTGGTACTGTCACTGTTTCCAAAGATTCTATTGGTGACTACTACATCTCCATGCAATTGGCTTCTGATGAACCATTCGTAGATATTCCATCTAAAACTGATAAAAAGATTGGAATTGATTTGAATACAGATAACTTTCTTACTGATTCTAATGGTGAGACCGTTGGTAACCCAAGATATTATCGTCGTATTAAGGGTAGATTAGCTAAAGCCCAACGTAAGTTGTCTTTACGTCAAATTAGAGCTAAGAAGGAACACCGAAAATTACGCGAATCTTCTAATTATCAGAAGCAGCGTTTATTAGTTTCAAAACTACAAAAATCTGTCATGAATCAACGTGCAAACTTTCTAAATAGTCTCTCAACTACACTTATCAAGAACCACGATCTGGTAGTTGCGGAAGATTTATCAAGTAAGAACATGTTGAAGAACCATGCGTTGGCTATGAGCATTTCAGATGTTGGTTGGGGAACATTTATCCAACAGCTTGAATATAAAGCTGAACTATATGGCAAGAATTTTGTAAAAGTTAATCCTTATAACACGACCCAAACGTGTTCTGATTGTGGCTATTTGATGAAAGATGAAGAACATTTAACTCTTTCAGATAGAAAATGGACATGCCCAAACTGTGACGCTTTCCATATACGAGATCATAATGCCGCTAAGAATATATTGGCAAAAGGATTACTAACAATAGCGTAATAAGATAAGTCCGTTAACTTCAGTAAAAATATAGTCCGTTCGGCAACTTGCGGACTCTAAAGACTTTGGTAATTACCATGTAAGCCTTAAATTGATTAGGCAACGGTGTATCTAAGTAAATTGTGATGTGTGTAATCCTAGGATTATATATTCTCACAAGCTCGTTACTTTAGTGACGAGTAGTTGACCCCAGTGGATTTTTCCGTAACAAATCACTCTACTTGCAATCATTACTTACAGCATATCGCGATAATTTCAATGATTGGGAAAAATTATCCACTCAACCACTGCGAAAAAAATTGCTTTCTTTAAAAGGAATCGGAAATGAAACAGCTGATGTCTTACTTTTGTACTACTTTCATCGTTCCACTTTTGTAGCTGACAATTATTGTATGAAACTTTTTAAAACTCTAGATGCTTTTGATAAAAAACCAACCTATATGCAACTGAAGAATATCGTCGAATTGAATTTTGACTACTCACCTGATGAAGCTGGAGAATTTCACGCCTTAATTGACGAATTTGGAAAATTAAAGAGTGATTTTTTCGATGATTATAGATTGATATTACCTTCCCATAATCCCGTAGAAGAAAACATGTGCTAAACCATTTGAATACTTTTTAGTAACTAGATCTTTCGTCTTCTTTGAAGTTGCAGGATTCATAAAATAAGATAAAATCATATCAACATACATCATGACAACTTCGTCTTGAATATTGTCGTTAATGTCCCCTTCAGCACGGCCCTGTTTCAAAATTTTACCCCAGAATCCTTCTTTTCCTTTGTCATAAGCTTTCATAACCCGATCATCGCCGTTTGAACCCTGAAACTCATCAATCATAAAACCCATAAAATCTGGATTCACGTGCTCAACTTCATTACTACCAAAGTTCAAAATCTCTTCAACCTTTTCTTTAAAGCTAAGATTGGATTTTTCTAATTGTTCATCGTAACCAGCATACCCGTCAATAATCATCTTGATCATGACTTCTCTAGCCAATTCGATCTTACTTGGAAAATATTTATAGAGCGTTACTTGTGAAGAATCAGCCTCTTTTGCTATTTCAGCAACGGAGGTTTTTTTATATCCATTGCTGATAAAAACTTTTGTTGCCGCATTTAAAATCGTCTCTTTTTTCTGTTCTTTACGTTTTTTATTAGTTGCCATCATTTTCTCCAAAAAATTATTTTTAACGATATTTCATCTTTTTTATTATCAAATCAGGATATTCATTTTTTTCTTTAAAAATAGTTCACTTTGCCTATTTTTAAAGGTTGACACTCCCTATCCGCACAACTAATATACTCTTTGATAAATGAACTATTCAATAAAAATATTTCATCTTATTATAAAAAATTCAAGTTTATTGCTTTCAAATTTGAATTTAGGTAAAGGGGATCATGACAATGAATCAAGAAAAAAATGCTATCTTACATATTGATCATCTACAAAAGAAATTTGGGAAATTTCAAGCTTTAAAAAACGTCACTTTTGATGTTTATCCTGGCGAAGTATTTGGATTTATCGGACCAAATGGTGCTGGTAAATCTACCACTATCCGAACACTTCTGGGGATATTACGTGCATCAGGCGGTACTGCCACTCTATTTGGTAAAGATGTATATAAAGATTCCGTCTCTATCCATAAAAAATTAGCCTATGTCCCTGGAGATATTTACTTATGGCCTAATTTAACCGGTGGCGAAATCATTGATCTGTTTTTAAAATTAGGAAATACTAAACATTCTGCTAAAACAGATGAAATGATCAAGCGATTTCAATTAGATACTACTAAAAAAGCTAGAACATATTCTAAAGGTAATCGTCAAAAAGTTGCATTAGTCGCAGCGTTTTCTACC
Source organism: Companilactobacillus baiquanensis (assembly GCF_003946605.1). Classification (GTDB taxonomy): domain Bacteria; phylum Bacillota; class Bacilli; order Lactobacillales; family Lactobacillaceae; genus Companilactobacillus; species Companilactobacillus baiquanensis. The sequence goes on along the minus strand of NZ_RHOQ01000002.1, from coordinate 266,036 downwards.
GATGCTGATTTTTATATTTTTGATGAACCTACTTCTGGACTTGATCCCTTGAACGAAGAAATTTTTCAAAAATCCGTTCTTGAATTAAAGGAAGCTGGCAAATCAGTCTTATTATCAAGCCACATTCTATCTGAAGTTGAAAAAATGTGTGATCGTATAGGAATCATTCGTGACGGGGAAATAGTGGAAACCGGTTCATTATCAGATATACGTCACTTAACTAGAACCGTTATTCAATATCAAACTATGAAACCCACAACTGACTTAAAAGATCTTAAAGGTGTCCACAATGTTAAATTAGAAGCTAATGGACTAACTACTTTTTCAGTTGATTCTGATCAAATGGGTTCAGTTATGAATTATTTGTCTAGTAAAGAATTAGTCTCACTACAATCGACTCCTCCAACTTTGGAAGACTTATTTATGAGATATTACAACTCAAATGAAGGGAGATAATTATAATGGAAAATCGTAATTTTCATCAAACATTGTTCTTAACTCGCTTTAGTTTAAAACGGGATTGGTTAAAATTAACAATCTGGTCAGTTCTTTTAATCGTATTATTTGCAGCAATAGCAGCCAAATTTACTGGTATTTATGATACACAGGCATCAATAGACGAAATCGTAAAGACTTTAAAAACACCTTCTATGGTTTCTTTATTCGGTAAATTACCCGGTAGCGGTCCTTATACTACCGCCGATGTCTTTGCCGCTGAAATGACCGTTTTCATGGCAATAGTTGCCGCTATTATGAATTTTTCGATCATTATTAAAAATACTCGCGGTGAAGAAGATTCTGGATTACTAGAAATTATTCAATCTCATTCCGTGGGTAAATTATCAAGTTTGTCAGCATCACTTATTGAATTGTTATTCATTAATTTTATTATTGGCCTATTTTATAGTTTAGGTTTACAAGTGGCAAATTTACCCGGAACAGACAGCAATGGTAATTTCCTTTTAGGCTTAGGTCTAGGAGCCGCTGGATTTATGTATGCAACAATTGCCGCCTTCTTTGCTCAATTAGTAGATAATTCTCGTTCTGCAACAATACTTTCGTATATCATTTTTGGATTAATGTATATTGCTAGAATGACAACTGATGTCTCCCATCCTAAAGCAACTTGGTTTGTTCCATTCGGCTGGGTAGAGAAATTCTCTACTTATCAAGATAACAACTGGTTACCGGTATTTCTAATGTTGTTACTATCATTGATCCTTTCTATTGCAGCATTATGGATCAATAACCATCGTGACATTGGATCCGGAATTATAGCCACTAGACCAGGACGTGCCAGAGCATCTGTCTTTTTAAGAGGACCCCTTAGTTTGTTTTGGAGACTTCACAGGACCTCAATAATAGTTTGGGTAATCGGTTTATTGATCCTAGGATTTACCTATGGTTCAATTTTCAATACCATCGGTGACATTTTAAAAACCAATCCCGCTATGAAACAATTAGTTGGCGCTTCAGAAATAAATAAAGCAAATATTTTAATTATTAAACAATTTGTATCATTATTAATGATCGTCTTTGGAGTCTTAGCATTATTCCCTGGAATGCAGATAATCAATTATCTAAAATCCGGCGAAAATAAAGGATATTTGGAACTTATCCACTCCAAACCAGTCAGCCGTAATTATTTATTTACCAGTGTCTTAATACTAGGAATATTAACCAGTCTAATGGCCTTATTTGCCGGTATGTGGGGACTGCAATTAGGCGGTGCTTCAGTAATGAAACACCCAATTGAATTGTCAGTCTTCTTAAAAGGATTTTACGCATATATCTCACCAGTCTTAATAATGCTGGCAATAACAGCCTTTATTGTAGGTTGGTTACCAAAAATAACTTCAGCAAGTTATCTATACGCCGGATTTGCGCTTTTTGTAGAGTATTTCGGCAAATTGATCGACCTACCAAAGTGGATTTCTAAATTAACCCCATTTGGTTACATTACAAAAGTCCCTGTTCATAGTATGGATATCGGTACATTTTGGTGGCAAATTATAATCGCCTTAATTTTGATAATTTTAGGTTATATCGGATATCGTGTTCGTGATTTAAATAGTGCGAACTAGTGGGGGTTTGCCGCAACTGAGCACGAGAAACTTTGGCTGCACTGGGAACCGATTGGAGCCGCAGTCTCCAATCTCGATTTTGAACTTCGCAAAGTACGCGAATTTCAAAACTCGTTCCGTGGTGTAAAGGCTAAAGCCTTAACACCACCTGCACTGCTGCCAAAACTTCTCATGCTCAGTTGCTAAGTGTTAGTTATAATTTTATATAGAATAATAGGCAGACAGTGTAACGAAGCATGCTAAGCTTGCATGTTTTTAGCGGAAAATGCTATATTTCGATACACGTTTACGGTGTATATAGAAAAAAGGTAGTAAATGGATTTTTATCTGTTTACTACCTTTTACTATTTCTCAGTATAACGATTGAAAAAATCAGTTTAAGTAAAATCCAGTCGGAAGTTGAAAACGAGAAAAACCCGCAGTGGGCGTGGTGTTAGAACGAGTGTACTTCTCGTTCTTACAGCACAGGACGCATTTTGAAATTCGCGAACTTGCGAAGTTCAAAATCGAGCTTGAAGACCGTGGCTTCAAGCGTTCCTCACAGCGGGTTTTTTTCGTTTTCAACTGGAGACGGCAGTAAAAAGCCAAAATAAAAATCGCAATCCATCAAGAATTGCGATTTTTATTTAAAATTAAATCTGACCTATTTCCATTTGTACACCACTATTCAGTTTATCGCTTAAATAATTTTCAATATCTTTATATGATTTATTAAAACTCATCTGAATTTGCTGAGGTCGATTAGTATTAAAGACAACTGCGACCTTCGGCTTTTTACCAGTCATTTCTATTGGTATAAGGGTAACATGAATTATACGTGAGTAATCGAGAACACCAGAATAGAAACCATTCAATATGATTTTGCTATTACCAATACCACCTACACCGTTCATGATAGTTAAAGTTAGAAACTCTGCAACCATGACAATATAAGCCAATTGATTAACTGGAGAAAATAGTAACCAAGCGCCCATTACAACCGCAAAAATTAAGGTCGATACTTTATAGATCGAACGAATTTCAATCTGTGATTGCCAATAAACGTTATATACAGCACTCAAGAAGAACATTACATCGATAGCTATTATTATTACATTCATGATTTTCATCCCCTTTCTAATAATTGTAAATGACTATCATGTTTAATACAAATCATTTACCATCGTTGTTTTTATAAGTATTTCAATAATAGTTAAGCCAGCCTAATTTTATTTTTTATTTTGTTTAAAATGGTCTAACTACATGTTATCATGTTTAAAGATTAATAAGGAGGTAGTAGGCTTGAAAGATAATGACAAGAAACACGAGAGCCTGATTCACTACGCAAACGGTCCTTCACTTGAAGAAATCAATGATACTGTTGAAGTACCTGATGATGCTGGCTTTTTTAAAACATTATTAGCTTATAGCGGCCCTGGAGCTTTAGTCGCTGTTGGTTATATGGATCCAGGTAACTGGGTCACATCTATCGCCGGTGGTGCACAATTCAAATACAAACTGTTATCAGTTATTCTAATATCCAGTTTGATTGCAATGCTATTACAATATATGGCGGCAAAATTAGGAATTGTTACCGGACGAGATTTAGCACAATTAACTAGAGATAATACTAGTAAAGGTGTTGGTTTTATACTATGGATCGTCACCGAATTAGCTATTATGGCGACCGACATTGCCGAAATTATCGGTTCTGCGATTGCCTTAAAGTTACTATTTAATATCCCTATCCTCTGGGGTGTTTTGATCACTGCATTTGATGTCCTATTATTATTAGTTTTAATGAAACTTGGATTTAGAAAAATTGAAGCAATCGTTGCTGCACTTATTATGGTGATTTTAGCGGTCTTCATGTACGAAGTTATTTTGGCACAACCTAATATGGGACAAATGGTTGTCGGCTTTGTACCAGATCCTGTTATTTTGCAAAATCAAAGTATGCTTTATATTTCCTTGGGTATTGTTGGTGCTACGGTTATGCCACATAATCTCTACTTGCACTCTTCCATTTCCCAAGCAAGAAAATATGATCGAAATAATTATGACAGTGTTAAAAAAGCAGTTCGTTTCTCAACTTGGGATTCAAATATCCAATTGACGCTTGCTTTTGTTGTTAATACATTACTATTGTTACTAGGTGCCGCATTATTTTACGGTACAAAGAGTGATTTAGGACGTTTTGTTGACTTATACAATGCTCTTCAAGATCCAAAAATTGCAGGAGCTGTTGCTAGTCCACTCTTGAGTACACTATTTGCGGTCGCCTTATTAGCATCTGGTCAAAACTCAACCATCACTGGTACTTTATCTGGTCAAATTGTTATGGAAGGTTTCGTCCACATGAAGATGAAACTTTGGGCTAGACGTGTTATCACACGTTTACTATCAATAATTCCAGTTATCGTATTTGCTGTTATCTACCATGGTAATGAAGCTAAGATCGAGTCTCTTTTAACATTCTCACAAGTATTTCTTAGTGTAGCTCTACCGTTTTCAATTTTCCCACTTATCAAATACTCAAGTAGTAAGAAGATGATGGGTAAATTTGCTAACAACAATACGATCAAATGGTTAGGTTATTTAATCGCTGTTATCTTAACGATATTAAATATCTGGTTAATATATACAACTTTTGTACCTGCTGTTTAAAAGCTGCCGATCGGCGGCTTTTTTTATTTGCGGTATTATTTATCAGTTATTTCTAGTAGAATGGGATTAGCAAAATAATTATTGATGGTATACATATTGGGATAATTTGTGTATTATATATCTTCAATAATAAAAACATAAAGTGAGGAAATGTTCTGATTGAATGCAATTATTAATATGTATGCACCATTTTTCGATCTCAATAACTGGGCAACGGTAATTGAGTCGGGTGAGGATTGGCTGATTATATTTTCATTAGTAATAATGGAATGTATCTTATCAGTAGATAATGCGGTGGTATTAGCCGCCCAAACCCAATCATTACCTAACAAAAAGGATCAAGAGAAGTCCCTTTTTTACGGTCTGATCGGTGCTTATATTTTTAGATTCTTAGTAATTGGTATTGGGGTTTACTTAATTAACTTCTGGGCAATTAAAGCCTTTGGTGCTATTTACTTGTTCTACTTATTCATAAAACACTTCTTTTTGGATAAAAATAAATCAGATGTTGAAGTTCCAAAGGAAAAATCCAAACCAAAAGGTTGGAAAAAACATCTTCATATCTCACAATTCTGGCAGGTCGTTATCTCAATTGAATTGATGGATATAGTCTTCTCAATTGATTCAGTTTTAGCTTCTCTAGCGGTATCGCATAATCCTGTCATTGTTTTAATTGGTGGTATGATCGGTATTCTTGCCATGAGAGGTATTGCTGAGATAATCATGGGACTTATGGGTAAAATTCCCGAATTACAAGGTATGGCTTATGTATTGATCCTATTTATTGCTGTTAAGTTGTTCCTATCTATCCCGATGATCGATATTCATATTCCAAATATGGTCTTCGTTGCCTTCTTGGCTGGAGCTATCATTGTAACCTTTATCATTCATTATATTAATAACAATAAAAAACAAAAAAACTAGGACATCTTGTCCTAGTTTTTTTGACTTCTAAATCTTGATGGAGCAAAACCGGTATATTTTTTGAAAGTTTGACTGAAGTAACTCATTCTGCGAAAACCTAAACGTTTGGAAACATCATTAATACTTAAATCTGTTTCCTTTAGCAATAACATTGCCTGTTGAATTTTTCTGGCATTTAAATAAACTGAAAAACTAAGTTTAGTTTCCTTCTTAAAAAGTTTACTAAAATAAAAATCTGACAAATAAACGCTTTTAGCTACTTGATCAAGCGTCAATCTTTTATCTAAATTATTATCAATAAATTCAATTGCCGAAATAATTGCTTCATTAGACGTAGATAAATTGCTTAATTGTTGCAATGCCGTAGACTCATTTTCATCCAGTCCATCAATAATATCTTCAACTTTAAGTTGATACCTGACTATAAAACGATCAACACCCGAATTATCGATCATCAACTGTGAAATATTTTCAATCATATTTTTCAAAAATACACAGTGCAACTTCAATTCGTTATAAACTAAAATATTATCTTTACTAGTTTCTTGAACGGGAAAAATGGCCGCAACTTTCCCTACTATCTGATCGATCTCACTGATCATAATGGGACGCTCGGCATATTCTATGTGATAAAGAAGTTTGTGCTTACTAATGTTAGATAAATTGAACTTTTCATTTAACAAGGGTAAAAATTCATTTCCACTAGTGTCACCAACTGTTTTAACAACTAAAGAATTATTATCTAAAACGCAAATAACTATATTATTGGACATTGCATAGCTTTGCAGCAATCGAATTAGCATCTTTTCGTTACTCGAAAGTAAGGTGTTCAGATCAAATTCTTCCATAATATTCACCGATTATTTTATTTTCTTTTTTAAAAATTGTATTAGTACCTTTGCATTATTATTTTCTTGATCCTTAGCACCGTAAAGAATTAGTACATCTTGATCTTTAAGTGCTATTTTGACATTTTCTATGAATTTATCAGTATTTTCATTTGCATTTAATTCAGCCAAATACTTCTCTTTAAACTCACCAAATTTTTCTGGATCATGATTGAACCATTTTCTTAATTCAGCCGTTGGGGCAATTTCTTTTGCCCAAATATCTAAATTAGCTCTGACTTTGGACATCCCTCTTGGCCATACACGATCAATTAAGATCCTATATCCTTCAGGTAATTCCTTATCATATATACGTCTCATTAATAACTCGTGCATAATTATTTTAGGCCTCTTTTAATTTAATACTTGATAATTATATCATAGTATATATTGATATTTTTCATATCTGACAGCTTTCTGAAAATAAATGGAAGGGCTTTACTTTTTTGTTCATAATTTGTAAACAAGTTTACTTTTTAGGCTATCCGAATGACTATTAAAAATTAACTAAAATTTGTCTAGTCCGGTCGTTTCCTTATCATATATACGTTTAGCGCAGTTCAGCGCTTTTTTTAGGCCAAAGCCCTTTTGAATTAATGTTCCTATAATTGTATCATAGCAGATGTTGTTAAATTTTATAGGAGGTTTTATGTCTACTGCTAAAGAAATAGTTTCATTTAGAAATGTAGCGAAGAAATACCGTGGCGGTTCAATTGGTGTTGAAAACATCAATGTAACCATCAAAGAGGGAGAATTTGTTTGTTTTATCGGAACTTCCGGCTCTGGTAAAACTACCACTATGCGAATGATAAATCGAATGATTGATCCTAGTAAGGGAAAGATCACATTCAAGGGACACAATATCAGACATTACGATCCAGTTCGACTCAGACGTACTATCGGATACGTAATTCAAAACAACGGATTAATGCCCCACATGACGATTCAAGAAAATATCACGCTGGTTCCTAAACTTCTCAAATGGCCACAAGAAAAAATGGATAAAAAAGCTCACGAACTGATCAAGTTAGCTGATTTACCAGAAAGTTACCTGGATCGATATCCCGCAGAACTTTCTGGTGGACAGCAGCAAAGAATCGGTGTCGTCCGTGCACTTGCTGCTGATCAAGATTTAATTTTGATGGACGAACCATTTGGAGCACTTGACCCGATCACTCGTGATGACTTGCAGGAATTGATCAAACATCTTCAAGAAGAACTTGGTAAAACAATTGTTTTTGTTACTCATGATATGGATGAGGCTTTAAAACTAGCTACTCATATTGTGATCATGGATAGCGGCCACGTAATTCAAGACGATACACCAGATAATATTCTGCAACACCCAGCAAACGACTTTGTCAAAGATTTGTTAGGTGAAGAAAGACTGTTACAAGCTCAACAAAATACGCTTTCGGTAAGTGATATTATGTCGACTAACCCCGCAAAAATCACTTTAGGAAAATCCTTAGCCGAAGCAATTAGAACAATGAGTTTGCGCCACGTTGACTATCTTTTAGTAACTGATGATGATAACAAATTGAAAGGTTACATTGATCTTGAAACAATCAACGAAAGATATTCAAAAGATGCTAGTGTCAGTGATATTTACAATCGCACTAGAATGAAGTTCAATAAGGACTCGTACTTACGAGACACTAGTGAAAAAATCCTTAAACAAGGTTACAAATATGTTCCTATCGTTGATAAAGATAATTATTTGATTGGAACTGTTACTAGAGCATCATTAGTTAATATTATTTATGACGCTATCTGGGGTAAAGAAGAGCTAGATAACCCTGATGAAATTAAGCTTCCCGCTTCAATTGCTAAGGGAAGTGATAAATCGTGATTAACTTTCTCAACCAACATGGTTCTGAACTAATCATCAAAACTTGGGAGCAAATCTATATCTCGGCTCTAGCATTATTTTTAGGAATCATCGTCGCCGTGCCACTTGGAATCATTTTGACTCGATATGAAAAAACAGCCAAATACGTTATGTCAATTTCAAGTATGCTCCAGACCATTCCTTCTCTAGCACTACTTACCTTGATGATTCCAATCTTTGGTATCGGTAAATTACCTTCGATCGTAGCGTTATTTATTTATTCACTACTACCTATTTTGCGTAATACATATATAGGTATGAACAAGGTCAATAAAAACTTGATCGATGCTGCCAAGGGACTTGGTATGACGACCGCGCAATCGATTTTTAAAGTTGAAATACCTATGGCGATGCCGATTATTATGGCTGGTGTACGACTTTCAGCTGTTTATGTTATCTCTTGGTCAACACTTGCTTCATATATTGGAGCTGGTGGACTGGGTGATTTCATTTTTAACGGTTTAAATTTATATAACCCGGCTCTAATTATCGGTGGTACGATCCCCGTTTCAATTTTGGCAATTTTAACTGATTATCTTTTAGGTAAATTTGAGAAAAAAGTCACTCCAATTACAAAAAGTGGGGTGAAAAAGTGAAATTCTTCAAGAAAATTTTTACTATCATTTCACTATTAACTTTATTAACTGTTTCTGGTTGCGGCTGGCCCGGTCTTGGTGATTCTTCAAAAGACACGATCAAAGTTGCCAGTCTTTCCACTACTGAATCGATGATCGTATCAGAAATTATTATGCAGTTGATTTCACACGAAACACATTACAAAACTTCTTTAGTAAATAACCTTGGATCTGGTCAATTGATCCATGAAGCGTTAATGCGTGGTGATGCCGATATTGCTGCTGAAAATTTTACTGGTAATGAATTAATAACCACTCTGAACCATCCTGCAATTAAAAATCGTAAAAAAGCCAATCGAGTTGTAACAAAGTTATATAAAAAGAGATTCGATGAAACTTGGTTCCCAACATATGGATTTTCAAATACCTACAATATGCTGGTAACTCAAGAAACTGCTAAAAAATACCACTTAAAAAATATAAGTGATATGCAAAAAATAGCCTCAAAAATAAATATTGGTGCTGATAATATTTGGATAAATCGTCCAGATGATGGATACCCAGCTTTTTCAAAGGCCTATGGTTTTGAATTCAAACGTGTTTATCCTATGCAAATTGGTTTAGTTTATTCAGCTGTTGCTGCTGGTAAAATGGATGCCGTCTTAGGTTATTCAACTGATGGAAGAATTAAAAGTTATAATTTGAAGATTTTACCTGACGATAAAAAATTCTTCCCACCATATGATGTAAGTATGGTCGTTAATAACAAAATCTTGCGTGATCATCCCCAACTAAAACCACTATTGCATCGTCTAGATGGGAAAATATCTCTATCACAAATGCAAAGCATGAACTATGAAGTTGATAATAATTTACGCGAACCCGCCGAAGTGGCACATCAATTCTTAGTTAAAAATAATTATTTCAGAGGTGATAAATAATGGCTGATCAGCCGTTGTGGAACCAATTAATTTTTTATTTCACACATAATGGACTATACATTTTAGAACAATTTGGCCGTCATTTTCTAATTTCATTTTATGGAGTTTTATTAGCAGCTGTTGTTGGGATTCCTTTAGGAATTTACATTGCTAATCACTATCGTCTAGGAGATTTTATTATCAGTGTTGCTAATGTTATCCAGACGATTCCTTCATTAGCCATGTTGTCGATTGTCATGCTAGTCTTAGGACTAGGATCAAATACAGTTATTGTTACGATTTTTCTTTATTCGATCCTGCCGATCCTAAAAAATACCTATACTGGTATGAAAAATGTCGATCCCAATATTATTGATTCGGCTAAAGGTATGGGAATGACCGGACTTCAATTATTGTACATGGTCAAATTACCCTTAGCCATGTCAGTCATTATGTCTGGTATTAGAACCGCTATGGTTGTTGCTATTGGTAACACAGCTATCGGTGCCTTCGTTGGTGCTGGTGGTTTAGGTGATTTAATTATTCGTGGTACTAATGCAACTGATGGTGCTCCACTTATTCTAGCTGGTGCTTTACCAACTGCCTTAATGGCTGTCATTACCGATCTAGTCATCGGTTCACTACAAAAATATTTTGAACCAAATAACCTTCATAAAAAATAATATTTAGCACTCGTCACGTTTGAGTGCTAAATATTTGAATTACCCCCTTCTCCGGTACTACAATGTATTTGTAATGAGGAAAGGAAGTAATTACAGATATGACAAACGAAATTATGGATCGTCCTAATGACATTATGAGAAACTGGTTCAATGATCAATGGAGCAATTTCCCAACATTCTTCGGTGATAGTCTTCCAGTTACAGACACACTAAAAACAGATATTAAAGAATCTGACAAGGACTACGAATTACATGTAGATATGCCAGCATTTGACAAGAAGAACATCGATATTAATTATCAAAATAATACTTTAACAATTAGCGGACATCGTGACAGTTTTAATGATCATGAAGACAAAAAGGGTGACATGATCATGAACGAACGTTCAAGTGGTCGTTTTACAAGACAATATCATTTGCCAGCAGTTGATCAAGAAAAGATCAAGGCAACATATGATAAAGGCGTCTTGGAGATCGTTCTTCCAAAGATGGAGCAGAAGAAAGCTTCTGAACATCACATTGAAATTAACTAATATTAAGGAATCGCTTTTGCGGTTCCTTTTTTTTATTCTTTAAATTCAATTATGAATTTAATTTTCTATTATCATTATGTTTTTTTGAATCAACTATTTATTTTGATATACTGGAATAAGAAATGTTATAGAAGGGAAGTTTTTTTATTATGAAATTAAGAAACAAGCTAGCAAAAATCAGTTTAACCGCATTATTCTTAACATCACTTGTAGCCCCAGCTACTATTAATACTACAGCTGTCCATGCTGACGCATGGAGCGATATGGCGGAAGCTGGAAAAGAAGCCAGTAAAGAATCTGAAGAACAATTCGGAAATCACGATTACACTAATCAAGATTATTTAAACAATAAGAACCACTCTAATGAATCAGAATCAAATAATAGTTCAAATACAACAAATACGGTTAATGCAATTAAAGGCGTAATCAGTGTAAATAATCCAGAAAAGAGCTATGTTGCTATGGTCTCTTTCAATGATGATGGCACAGCATCACCAGTTACAAATAGAGCTTTATTAAACAATACTCCATGGCAAACCGATCGTTCAAGAACACTGGATGGGGTTAAATATTATCGTGTCTCTACTAACGAGTGGGTTAGTGAAACTTATGTAACAAATTACGAAGCACTTTAGAAGGTAATTAAAAATGAATCTCCACATCACAAACAAATAAGAGTCTCATAGATGCTATGCAAGAAACTAGCATCTATGAGACTCTTTTTATGAATAAGTTTAATTATAAAATAAATTAAAATTCAGCATTTCCTGGTGTTCTAGGATATGCAATTACGTCACGGATATTCTTCATACCTGTCAAATACATAACAAGTCTTTCAAATCCGATACCAAAACCTGAGTGAACCGTGCCACCGTACTTACGTAATTCTAAATACCACTTGTATTCGTCTGAATTTAGACCAAATTCTTTAATTTTTTCTTCTAGAACGTCAAGACGTTCCTCACGTTGCGAACCACCGATCAACTCACCAATTTCTGGTACAAGAAGGTCAGCTGCAGCAACGGTCTTACCGTCATCATTAGCACGCATGTAAAATGCCTTAAAGTCTTTTGGATAGTCTGTTAAGAAGACAGGTTTGCCAAATACTTTTTCACTTAAGTAACGTTCATGCTCTGATTCAAGATCAAGTCCCCATTTAACTGGAACTTCAAAATCAACATCAGCTTCTTCAAGTAATTCGATAGCCTTAGTATAAGTAATTTGAGCAAAATCTTCAGAAACAGTATTTGATAAACGTTCAATTAAGTGTTCATCGATATTATCATTTAAAAATTGGATCTCTTCTTTAGCATGATCAAAAACATATTGAACAACGTACTTCAATAATTCTTCAGAAACATTGATCTCATCTTGCATATCAGCAAAAGCCATTTCTGGTTCGATCATCCAAAACTCTGAAGCATGACGTCCAGTATGTGAGTTTTCAGCTCTAAATGTTGGTCCAAATGTATAAACATTTCTTAGTGCCAAAGCAAAAGCTTCAACTTCCAATTGTCCACTAACTGTAAGGTTAGTTTCCTTTTTAAAGAAATCTTCATTGTAGTCAACTTTACCATCATCAGTCTTTGGAACATTGTTCATATCCAAAGTTGTAACTTGGAACATTTCACCAGCACCTTCAGCATCACTACTTGTGATAATAGGTGTTTGGATGTATGAGAATCCATTATGTTGTAAATATTCATGAATCGCAAATGAAGCAAGTGAACGAACTTTAAAGATCGAATAAAAAGTATTAGTTCTAGGACGCAAATGTGCGATCGTTCTTAAATATTCGTATGTATGTGCCTTTTTTTGTAATGGATAGTCACTATCTGATGTACCCAATTCTTTAACAGCAGTAGCATGAATTTCAAAAGGTTGTTGAGCGCCTGGTGTTAAAGCAAGTTCCCCAGTAACTTCAATTGTTGTACTAATAGGGAATTTCTTTATTTCATCAAAATCTTCAAGATCGTTACTGAAAACAACTTGTACGTTCTTTAGAAACGAACCATCATTTACCTCGATAAAACCAATCTTCTTTGATCCCCTGATAGTTCTGATCCAACCTTCAATAGTAATTTCTTCGCCATCTTTAAATTCTTTAGTGAATAAATCTTTTGCTAAAACTTTTTCCATTATGGATTCTCCTTTTTAGTTTCCCTTAATGTCTTCGACATTTAGGGAAACTTATGCAGATGCCCCTTGGGGTATTTGCGATACCATGAACTTGGAAAGTCAAATTATTAAGTTCAGAGTTTTGGTTATAAATTGCCTTAAATGTCTTTAGTTGCCCTTTAGTTGCCCTTTGTGTCTTAAAAATTAAGTTCAAGAGCTCGGTTCGCGGATGCCCTGCCGGGCATTCGCATAAGTTGCCCTTGTTATCTTAAACATTAAGTTCAAAGGCTCGGTTCGCGGATGCCCTCTCGGGCATTCGCATAAGTTTCCCTAAATGTCGGAGACATTAAGGGAAACTAAAAAAATGACCCACATCCCCGGTAAAAGGGACGAAAGGTCATTCGCGGTACCACCCAAATTTGTTTTTTTACAAAAACATCTCAAACAAGCACAAACATGCTTTATGACTGTAACGCGTCACAGACGTCAAACCCTACTACTATTTCAGGATGATGTAAAAAAGATGTTATTCATAAATACCGCATGTTAAGTTCACACTGTCCTTAACTCACTGAAAATTGAGTAAATATTACTTCTTCTTTTTAAAACATTAAGTATCAAGTTAAAAAAATGATAGCACGTTTTTTTGGTAGTTGTAAAGCCTTCTTAGTGAATCTTCTTAAAGTTAAATTATTTTACGGGTCTTTTTCGATAGATTGCCAACATTACGATCCAAAAGGCGATTGTTACGATCATTGCTAGTCTGGTTGATTTTAAAATTATTAATAGAACTAATACTGCTCCAAAGAATAACAAGCTAAGGTAATTGCTGTACGGATATAGCGGCATTAAATAGCTTTTTGTTCCTTGAGGATTTTTCTTTCTATATAACAAGTGACACCAAATTAAAATCATCCATACTATTATAAAATTAATGGTTGAAACTGTTGCTATGATCCCAAAAACGTCTGATGGGATAAAGAAGTTCAATGCTACTATCACAAGTAAAGCAGCGGCTGAGAAGATCAATGCCCATACTGGAACTCCATTTCTACCGATCAATTTAAACTTCTTAGGTGCGTTCCCTTTTAAACTTAGCGAATACAATGTTCGACTGGTACTGAATAAACAACTATTAGTTGCTGATAAGGCGGCGGTCAAAACTACGAAGTTTAAAATTCCGGCTGCACCTCTGATACCAACTCCCGAAAATACTTGAACGAACGGACTGGCTGTTGTAGTGATCTTATTCCATGGATAAACACTCATGATGGCGATCATTGAACCTACATAAAACAAACCGATCCTAATTGGCAGGCTGTTGATTGCCTTTGGCAGGTTGATTTCTGGATCACTTGTTTCACCTGCTGTAATACCGACCATTTCAATTCCCACGAATGCAAAAATTACCATTTGAAATGACATAACAAATCCTTTAAAACCGGTTGGGAAGAATCCTCCCTGGGTCACTAAATTACTAAAGCTAGCATGACCTCCATCGACTGGAAATTGAAATAATGCCATACCGAATCCCACAACAACTAATAAAATTATCGCTACTACTTTTATTGTCGAAAACCCGGATTCCATTTCACCAAATAATTTAACGTCAACAAAGTTCATTGCAAATAATGCTACTAAAATAATTAATGCTGATAACCACTGTGGTACGCTTGGGAACCAATATTTAATATAAATCCCCGAAGCAGTTAGATCCGCCATCGCAACCGTTATCCAGCATAACCAATATGCCCAGCCAGCAGCAAATTCAAAGCGATCACCTAGATACATTCTAATAAACTCTAAAAATGAATGTTTAGTAGTATCTGATAATAGTAGTTCACCGATTGCCCGCATCATAAAAAAACAGAATATCCCAGCAATCATATATGCCAAAATTATTGAAGGACCGGATTCATGAATTGCATCTCCAGATCCTAAAAATAGACCAGTACCAATGGCTCCACCAATGGCAATCATTTGAACATGTCTGCTTCCCAATGAACGAGAAAGCGAATTTTTAGTTTCTTCCTGCATCGAATCTCTCCTTTTTGAAATAAAAAAAGCGCCCCTAGCACTTTTTAAGCACTAGGGGCGCTTTATGCGCGGTTCCACCCAAATTTTACAATATAAATACATCGTATCTCTCATGCTGATAGAGGTAGCAACCTTTTTTAATGCACCAATTAAACGTAGTCAGCTTTCAGCCGGGACTGACTTCTCTTTAAAACTTGTGATTAGTATACTAGAATCCATTTATTTTGCAATATAAATGCAAATTTCACAAATTATTCATATTTTAAGAATAATTAATTCATAGAATTAGAATATTATAGTAATTATAGAAAAGAGATAAACAAATATCCCTCTTCTAATCCCCTATAACATATATTTAATCCCCTATCAAAAGACGTTCCTCCCCAGAACGTCTTTTTTACTATTTAATGAGTAATGTTAGTAGTAGTAAAAAACAATTTAGGTTATACTATTCTTGTAGGGATCAGTAATATTTCCTTACAGGGAAGGGTATTGTAAAATGCCTAACTATTTTTTGATGGACTTGAGAATTTATAAATAAAAAGACCCGCCGAAGTGTTCATAAATTATTCATATTTTTGTAATAATTGCTTCATGACGAGCCTGTATTATATTAATTGTAGATAAGAGATCAACATTTTCTCTTTTCTCATCCCCCCTATAACATATATTTAATCCCCTAAAAAAAGCATCTTCCCCAGATGCTTTTTTTATTTTTCTATAATTTCACCCAAAGGATCATCGTCAGTATTAGGGATGATCTTATCCAATTCACCACGAGTAATGAATCTGGATGGAATCTCTTTTTTAACGATCTTTTTTTCAAATAATAAATCAAAAGCTGTTTCACCAATGCTATCCAGTCGATGATCGACCGTCGAAAAGTCGAGCAAAAAACTACTAGATAGATTTTCTTGCCCAATAACTAATGCGGGATGATTTATCTCCTCAAGTTTTTTTAGAGCACCGGCAGCAATTTGATCTCCATTGGCAAAGATAACTTCCAAATCAGGATCATTTTGCACTAAAATCCCGGCGGCAGTGATTCCGTCATACATATTTTTAGCATCTCGATATAACATTCCCTTAGGAATTTCATGTCCAAAAACTTTTTCATATGACTGGGTCGTCAATTTAGCACTTTGACTAACAATTTCACTGCGGCTGACTGTTAATCCAATGTGAGAATAATCGGCGTCCTTTAAAATTTGTAAAACATTTCCAAACGACTTTTTCCGATCAGTAAAGGCACAGGATAATGGGTAATCAAAAGTATCTTCACAACAAACTAGTCCGCCAAAATTTCGATACTTTATGATCTGACTAAATGGAATAGCTCGGGAAGTAAAAATCAGTCCATCGAATGCTTGATGTTTTAACATGTCCAAATATTTCTTTTCTAAATCTGGATTATAATTGGTCGGTAATAATGTAACTTGATAATTTTCCATCAAAGCTTTCTCGGCAATCGCATCAGCCAATTTTTGAAAATATGGATGATTTATATACGGTAAGATCACTCCGATACGATAAGATTTCCCCAGACTAAGTGCCCGTGCCAAATCATTGCGATGATAATTAAGTTCTTCCATTGCCGATAATATTTCCGACTTAGTTTGTTCAGAAACATACCCTTTTTGATTTAAAACCCTCGAAACAGTAGAAACTGAATGTCCTGAAACCCTAGCTACATCTCGAATATTCGCCATTTTATCACCTCTATTACCTACTATAAATCATCGAACCAGTTCTACAACAAATATTAATAATTTTCACCACAGTTAGTTAGCTAACATATGTTTTGATATGAGTATCCTTGCATATGTTAGACAACTAACATTGATATTTGAATCAAAATATCAAATTATATACAAAAATAGTAAAATTCACACTTTCTTCACATTTTGAATATATTTGATTCACACTTTGCCTGTATATTAGTAATTGTAGATGAGAGATATATAAATATTTCTCTTCTCATCCCCCCTATAACATATATTTAATCCCCTAAAAAATATAAAAAGATCATTCCTCCCCAGAATGATCTTTTTCCCTTTTAAAAATACGAATTAAAAAGCTGTCGTAACAATTTAATTGTTGTCGGCAGCTTTTTTTTGTCCCAAAAAGACAGGTAATAAAATTCTATCTACAATATCTTCGATGGTCTTTTTATCCATAGCCTCGTGCTCAACCACTTCATTGATCAATAATATTCCTGGCAAATTTATAATCCTTGAAGTTATATTCTTAATATCTAGTTCGCCACGATCATCAGAATGTTTCAAAACCGCCATGATCATTTCTGTTAATTTATTCTCGCTACTAGTGGCATTCAAAATTTTATCAACTGGTATCGACTTTAAACGATCAGACAACAATCCATGTAGCTTTTCAGTTCCAAAGGTGTCAAAAATAACTAGCAATTGACTAAACAATTTAATTAAATCTTCACGTAGAGATCCAGTGTCTGGGATCGATACATCAATTTTAGGGCCATATTTTATAATCGCGCTAGCCACTAATTCTGATTTTTCAGACCATCGACGGTATAAAACTGGTTTGGCGGCATTAGCTCTTTTAGCAACTTCTGACATTGTAAAATCTTTATAGCCGACTTCATTTACTAAATTCCAAGCAGCGGATAAAACAGCATCTTCTAGCTTTTTCCCACGTCGTCTAGTTGAATTTTTAGTATTTGGCAATTTTAGTCACTCCATTCCTTGCATTTTAAGATACTACGGTATACTATTTTAGACATTAAGAAACTATAGTATCTTATTAAATTTCGAGGTGTTTTTTATGCAATTAACTGATAAAACAAAAAACAATGATAGAAGCCGTTCTTCCATAATCAAAACCGCCATCATCCTTGTATTAGGTGCCCTCGCACCAATGCTTGATACTACCATGACGAATGTTGCTATTAATACAATTATGAAAGATCTTCACAGTTCTGTAAATCTAGTTCAGTGGATCACAACTAGCTATATTCTAGCACTTGGTATCGTAGTCCCGATTGCCGGTTGGGCAGTCGATCATTTCAGTGGTAAAAAAATTTATCTTATCGCTCTGTCAGTATTTTTGATTGGCTCGATCATATCTGGAATTTCAAATTCGATCGGTATTTTAATCATTGGCCGTGTTATCCAAGGAACCGGTGCCGGAATAATTATCTCTATTATTTCAACTTTGGTTGTTCGTGATGCTGGCAGTCAAGGATTAGGAAGCATTATGGCAATTATCGGTCTGCCCGCCGTACTAGCACCAATTTTAGGACCTACCTTTGGTGGATTCATCATCAAAACTTTAAATTGGCACTGGATCTTTTATATAAATATCCCAATTGCTTTAGCATCGATTATTTTAATATTCTTTATGATGCCAAAGTTCGATCCTAACGTTGCTAAACGTAATTTTGACTGGGCAAGTATTATTTTTCTAGGTGGAGCATTTACTTCATTGATCCTTGGTATAACAAGACTAAGCACCAACGGTAAATTCACCCATTTAAATGTCTTAGGACCAATTATTTTAGGAATTGTTCTTTTGATAAGTTATGTAATATATGCCAAAATTTTTCCTAAAAAAGCTCTTGTTAGCCTAAAACTTTTTAAATTTCCTAGTTTCACAGCTTCCAGTATTCTGTTACTACTATCTGGATTGACCGTCAACGGAGCAATGTTTATTCTGCCACTATATTTGCAGAATATCCGAGGATTGACCGTTATAATGTCCGGTATTTATTTAATTTCTCAAGGATTAGGATTACTGATTGCCCGCAGCCAGATAGGTAAATTAACTGATCAGATAGGTGCAAGATGGGTCGTTTTAGGATCTATTATTATTGCAGTTATCGGAACATTGCCATTTGCCTTCTTTAATGCACAAACTAGCGATTGGGCGATCTTAATAACACTATTCATTCGCGGTATTGCTCAAGGTGGTATGACCATTCCAGTTATGTCAGATGCCTATACCGGTTTACCCACAGAACTAATTTCAGAAGCCACAACCGCCTCACGTATGATGCAAAATATAGGTGGAGCCTTTGGGACCGCCCTATTGGCAACTTGGATTCAAACACAATTAAATGGTGAAATCTTAACACCAGCCCATTTAAATTCAGCCTACCAAGGAGCTTTTGTAGTAACAGTAATCATGACCGTTTTAGCAGTAATTCCAGCTTGGTTTTTAAGTCATCATATCAGTAAAAATTAAAGAAAAAGATTATTTTTAATATCTATAAAAATAATAGAGTTAACACCTTTCATAGGATATTAACTCTATTTCTAATTAAAAATATAATTACCAACTTAGCCAATGAGTTCAAAAAAATGGCAGCCGTGAAAGTGTTCGTTAGGGCGAGTGAACTTTCTCGCCCTTACAAACACGGACGAATTTTAAATTCGCGAACTTTGCGAAGTTAAAATTCGAGCTTGGAGATCACAGCTCCAAGCGGTCCCACAGCAGCCATTTTTTTGAACTCATTGGCGGCATTCTAAGCCCAAAATTCGTTATTTTTCTTTCTGTCCAAAATGAATAGCAGCCGACTTCAACATCAAATTTTCAACCCGAATATTAATAAAACCAGCATCGCGATACATTGAAACCAATTGTGAAATGCTGACAAATTTGTTAACCGAATCATCTAAATACTGATATTCATTTTTGCTAGAAGCAAATACTTTTCCCATCATCGGCATGATCTTATCAAAATAAATTTTCCAACCCAGACGGATAACAGGAGTTTCGACTTTAAAGGCCTCTAAACAAACTATTTCTCCACCTGGTTTTAAAACCCGATAAATCTCATCTAATACCTTATTAGCATCAGGAACATTGCGTAATCCAAAGCCAATCGTAACCACATCAAAAGTTTGATCGGGAAAATTCAAATTCATAGCATCCCCTGCCAATAATTCAACGTTTTCCAATCTTGATTTAGCAACCTTAGCTTGTCCGATCTTTAGCATTTCCTGACTAAAATCTATACCAGAAACCTTACTATTAGGAAATCTATTGCCTAGTAAAATCGTCCAGTCAGCCGTTCCGCAACAAAGATCCAAAATCCTTCTTGGATGATTGTTGATCATATCAGTAGCCTTAGTACGCCATTGTTTATGCGTTCCCAAACTCATAATTGAATTTAGTTTATCGTAATTACCAGCAATTGAGTTAAAAGTATTCTCAACATCTTTTTCTGGAACTTTATTAGTTAATCCCATTATTGTCCTCTAATCTATATCTGTTTGACGACCGTAATATGTCAAAAATCTCGTCCCAGATTCAGTAAGTCGATATTTTGACACCCCGGCATTCCCAGGCTGAACGATTGCAGAAATATTTTTAGCATCAGTAATAACCTTTAAGAAAGAACGACTAATAAAACCGTGGCAGACAGCCATTATCTTCTTGTCGCCCTTCTTTGACATCTCTGTGATAAAGTCATCAACACGCTTGTAAACGTCCTCATAATCCTCACCATCGTCAACATACTTCTTGTACTCAGGAAACAAAAAATCATTCTCATCAAAAACTTCAGGATACTCTGAAATAAGTTTAGCCTCACTAGCACCATCCCACTTACCATATCGAGCTTCGATCAAACGTTCATCAACTTTAAGTTCATGAACACCATGATTCAAAATTTCCGCAGTTTGTTTAGCTCTAGTTAAAGGACTAGTGTATATTTCATCAAAATCATCAATATTAATTTCTTTCGATAAATTTTTAGCCTGTTCAATACCAACATCATTTAAAGGCAAATTAGTCAATCCACCATTAAGCCTTTTTTGAGAATTGGAGTCAGTCTCTCCATGCCTTACAACATATAATTCAACCATAAAAAGTATATACTCCTAACTATTTGTTAACGCTTTATCGTTACTTTTTTAGTATTCCATTATTGACATTAGTTTTCAACTTTATTATAGTTAAGAAAATTAAACAGTCCTTTAACTTTGGTCCCGTGAGGCTAAAAAGGTTCACTTATGTCTTTTATTTCGTTTGTACACACACGGGATAGAGGGCTTTTTTTTTAGAGAGCGGAACAAGCCGATCAGCTTTTGAGCATTGCCTAGGATAGTGATTATGGCTGTCTTTGCCATAGTCATTATCCGTAGCAAGCACAGAAAGTTGGCTTGTGTAGCTCGTTTTGATAGAGAGCGGAGCAAGCCGATCAGCTTTTGAAGCTCGTTTCAATAGAGAGTGGAATAAAAAGGAATAACAGGGGGATATTATTTTGGATACAAACGACAAGCACTACCGGAATCCTGACGCGGTCATTGATTTATATGAGCGTCCACCTTTAGGCAGTTGGTGGTTATTATCATTACAGCACTTATTCTCAATGTTTGGTGCTACGGTCTTAGTACCGCTGTTGATCGGACTAGATCCTGGTATCGCATTATTCAGTTCAGGTATTGGTACGATTCTTCATATCTTAATTACTAAAGGTAGAATTCCTGCCTATATGAGTTCCAGTTTTTCCTTCATCGTTCCAAGTATTGCTTTAATGAAAACGGCTGGGTATGCCGGAGTTGCACAAGGTACTATCGCAGTTGGACTTGTTTACTTAATAGTCGCATTATTAATTGCCTTTATTGGTTCAGATTGGATCGACAAAGCACTCCCTCCAATCGTGGTTGGTCCTATCATCATTGTTATCGGATTATCAGTTGCTGGAAATGCTGCTGACAATGCCATGATGAACAATGGACATTATGATCTTAAATATTTTATCATTGCGATGATCACTTTATTCTTAACAGTCTTATTCAATATGTATTTCAAAGGATTCTGGAGTAACATTGCGATCCTGCTTGGTATTGTTTGCGGGTATGTTATCTCTGTTGCTTTTGGAATCGTCGATTTTTCTAAAGTTATTTCAACACCTTGGTTCCAATTACCAAACTTTGAATTTCCATTTATCAGTTATACTCCTAAAAAAATTTACTGGGATGCGATATTGAGTTTCGCGCCGATCGCCTTTGTTACTATGGCTGAACATTTAGGTCATATCATGGTCCTAGACGAACTGACTCATAGAAACTTCTTCAAAAATCCTGGACTACATCGTACACTTGCTGGTGATGGTACAGCTTCAATTTTTGCCGGTTTAGTCGGTGGTCCACCTATCACATCATATGGTGAAAATATCGGTGTTATGGCCGTTAATAAAATTTTTAGTGTTTACGTTATCGTTGGTGCCGCTGTCTTCGCTGCTTTGTTTGGATTCGTCGGCAAGCTAAGTGCCTTGATCCAAACGATCCCCGGACCAGTAATTGGCGGTATCAGTTTTGTTCTATTCGGTGTTATTGCATCTAGTGGTTTAAGAATCCTAGTTGATAACAAAGTTGACTTCAATAAAAAACATAACCTGATGATTGCTTCTGCCATCTTGGTTATCGGTATCGGTAATGCCTACTTGAAGATCGGAACTTTCCAATTTACAGGTATCGGAGTTGCTACGATCGTTGGTATCGTATTAAACCTATTACTTCCTAAACGAGCTTTATCAGAACAATAATTTAAAAAGGGTATCTACTAGAAAACTATAGAAGTTTCTAGCAGATACCTTTTATATTTTTTTAATAAAATAATCGGAAATCAAAAATAAAAATAAGCCCGCAGTGATAGTGGTGTTAGCGATTTATCGCTTACTCCACTGGACGTATTTTAAGATTCGTGAACCTTGCGAAGCTTAAAATCGAGAGTTGATACCTTGGATCAACTCGGTCCTCATTGCAGGCTTATTTTCATTTTTGATTGGAGATAACAAGCTTTATAAGTTTTGACCCTTTTCCCAAGTTGTCTTTGATAAGAGTAATCCATGTTTTACTAACTCATCAAATAACTTATAAGTTCTCTTGGAAATTTCATTAGCTGTTTCAATGTTGTTCTTTGTCAAAGTATCTGTAATATCCTTTTTACCTTCGACTAAAGCATCTGTTGCAGCAATTCTTGAACGAGCATATGATTGACAACCATTTCTAAAGGCATTGATTGCTTCAACGTATTCGTGGAAATGAGGCTCGATCAATACTGACAAAGTCTTGTTCAACCAGTAAACATTATGAACATCAACTTCTTGTTGCGTATTCTTATAGTCTTCTGGAGTGTCATTAGCATTTGTATAGAATGGCACGTATGGTGCATAGGCAAAGAAGCCCATTGCTATCCATTGAACAGCAGCATATTCTGCTGGAACACCATTTCTAATTTGTAAAATAGATGATATTTGATTACGATCCATAGCGATTGAACGATATTTTCTTTGTTCATCAGCTGTACCTGAAGCATAAGTACCAAATGGATCATATGGTGTGCCATTATAATGTGATGATAGGAATTTTTGTACGTCTTCAATAGCTAGTTTCTTGGCTGGCTTACGAGTTAACGGCATATCTTGATCAGTTGGTTTTTGATCAATGATTTCCGGATTGAATAACTTTTGTCCATACCAAGTACGTGGCGTATTGTAGTAGGCATCGTCTTCGCCATGAGTTCCAAAGATCTCACGGAAATTAAACTTACCAGGAGTTGGATTCAAGTGATATTTTTCAACAAATTCTACTAAATCAGTTGCCACTAAGAAATTATCTTTGTCACTTGGATCGATTTCTTGAATCAAAGTTTGATTAGGAACGATAGCATAAGTATCTTCTGGCAAACGCATTGCTGCCCAGTGGTGTCCACCAACTATTTCTAATAACCAGACATCGTCATTATCATTAAAGGCGATACTGTTGCTTTCACCGGTACCATATTTTTCAATGAGAGCACCAAGTCTTTCAACACCCTCTTTAGCAGTCTTAATATATGGCAAAACTAGTGAAACCATAGCTTCTTCATCGACACCATCATGAACTAATGGATCGTATCCTAAAACACGAGCATTTGTAGCAGTAGTTTCAGTTGCACTCATACCAACATTAAATTCATTGATACCTGATTCTTCCCATTGACCGTCACTTTGATCAGCTTGTGGGGTACAAGTATAGTGATATGCGTGATCTGGCAAAGGTACACTGACACCAGTTACAACTGACTTAAACGAAGCATTCTTTTGATCCTTTGCTTCATGAACGATGTATTTAATTGGATTGATTGGACCATAACCATCTTGGTTACGGGCTACAATCGTGGAACCATCCATCGTTGCTCCTTTTCCTACTAATATTTCTGTACAATCGGAACTCTTCTTCATCATTATTGTTCCGCCTCCCTTACAACACCAGTATAGGATTCTAAATCTCTAAGTAAAGGAAATTTGTGAAGTTTTTCATTAAAAATATAGTCTAAAAAAAGCTTTAAATCAGAAATCGATTATTTGTCTAAGCTTTGATTGTTCGTTTATTATCAATTGCTTCTAGTCGAGCAGTTAAGTTCTGAATCTGTTTCTTCAAACTAGTACCAATATCAGTATCGCCAACAGTTGTCCGTTTAACAGATTGCTCGATAACACGTTTAGTAGAAACAACATCAGTCATATCGGCAATTGCTTTTTTACGAGTTGTGAAAGGTTCATGGGTTACCAACTGGAAGCCGTAGGAATTGGACAACAACGTATAACCACCGATTCCCGTAGTCTTGTGATATGGTTTTGACATCCCGCCATCGATGACAAAAATTTTCCTATTTGCCATGATCGGTGAATGGCCCAATTTGACTGGAGTATGACCGTTGATAATATGACCATTTTCAGGATCTAAACCAAATTCTTTTAATAACTCATCAGCAAACCACTCTTCTTTTCTCAAAGAATAGTATGGATTTTTAATTTCATGGTGAGTTTCGGTATCTTCAATAAAGTATCTTTCAAAAGTTGTCATTGCCAATTTACCAAATAATGGCGACATTTTACCAGTCCAAAGATACCAGATAATATCTGAGGTTTTACAATCCACTAAACTTGGTTTTTGGAAGCCACTTTTGAGAATTTTTTCAAAGAAATCAAATAAGCTCTTGCCAGCATATTCTTTACCACCAACAGTCCAGCTTAGCATTTTCCCGTCTTCATCAACTGGTACACAGCCGTGAAGTAATAAATTACCATTATATTTCAGATACATTGAGCCATTATTCATCATGTATGCCATATGGTAACGTAATTTTGGTGCATCAATAAATTGTTGTGATAAATCTATCAGAATTTTTTCTTCTTCGTCAGTTAATTTATAAGGATCATCTGGATCAACTAACTGGAAGCAGCCATCAACAACTGGATATGTTTTACCATCGATCTCAATCGTCTTTCTATCTTTACTTAATTTATCCAACAACATTCTTTCTGACATTTGAAAGTCTGGATTACGTGTAATTGCTTGACCTTCTAGTTTGAATTGCATAATGGCAATTGCTTGTTGAACACAATTATCATAGCAGGCATCATCATCTGGTATTTTGGCACCGGTATCTGATTTAGGTTTGAAAGAATCTAGCGGTTTATAATTTTTTTCCGCAAATTCACGGAGATCACTTAAACCAATTCCATAATTAGTCAATAGACGCAGATTATTGTAACGTGCACTGATCCTTATCAAATTTGCCATACAGAGTTTAGATCCTGCCGCACTACCGATCCAAAGGATGTCGTGATTCCCCCATTGAAAGTCCAAGCTTCCCCAGCGTTTCATCAAATGATCGATGATATAATCTGGGTGTGGACCACGATCATAAACATCACCAATAATGTGCAGATGATCGACCACTAATCTTTGAATAGTATGGCAAGTTGAAATAATAAAAGAATCCGCCATCCCTAGACGAATAATACTTTCCATTACTTCATAGTAATATTTGTATTTAGCATTGTCGTTTGCATCAGCATATAACAATTCCTCTGTTATATAGACAAAATCGTCTTTGATGGCTTTTCTAACTTTTGAACGTGTATATTTACTTGATGTGTAACGAAGCATCTCAATCAGTTCATTGAACGTATCAACATACCATTGGGACAAACTAGCCTGGTCAGGCATTTGTTCTTTAGTTTGCTTTACAATTTCTGAAGGATAATAAATTAAGAAAGCCAATTTCTTTTGGCTCTCGGCCGTAAGTCGACCAGTGAACAATTCGGAAATTTTTTGACGAGTATTTCCAGAACCGTTTCTCAAAATATGGGCAAATTCATCATATTCACCGTGAATATCGCTTACAAAGGCCTCAGTCCCTTTTGGTAAGTTCAAAATCGCCGAAAGATTAATAATTTCAGATTTAATTTCATTACTGGTTGTGAATAATTTTTCCATAATATCTAGTAGACCTCTTTCTAATGTAAAGGTTTTATACGTTGACAGCACGCAACAACTTGAACTATACCAAATATTCATTTGTTTTCCAAGTTTCACAAAATAATTTGCGTTAAAATATTAGTTATGGAGGTATATTTATGAGTTTAAATATCGAATCATGCGTAACTTTAAATAATGGTGTTAAAATGCCCCAATTAGGTATGGGGGTTTGGCAAGTAAACAATACACAAGCCGCTCAATCAGTTGAATGGGCTATAAAGCATGGCTACAAGGCCATCGATACAGCTAAACAATATGGTAACGAAAAAGGTGTTGGTATTGGTCTAAAAAAAGGACTTGCTGACAATCATCTAAAACGTGAAGATATTTTCTTAACTACCAAAATTTACAATGGCGATCAAGGTTATGAATCAACCTTAAAACAATTTGAAGGACAATTAAAAAACCTACAAACAGATTATGTAGACCTTCTACTTATCCACTGGCCAGTTGATGGCACTTATTTGTCAGCTTGGAAAGCACTAGAAGAAATCTATCGTCAAGGAAAAGCACGTGCTATCGGAGTATCAAACTTCAATATCACTAAATTACAAGATGTTTTAAAAACCGCCTCAGTTAAACCAGCCGTAAACCAAATGGAATTCCATCCTCTTTGCCAAGAAGAAGATATTAAGAATTTCTGTGATGAACAAAACATTTATTTGGAAGCTTGGTCACCACTAGGCAGCGGAACTGTTCTTAAAGATACAAGACTTCAAAAGATTGCTGACAAATATAACAAGTCAGTAGCTCAAGTGATCTTACGTTGGGATCTTCAACGTGATGTAATCACTATTCCAAAGTCATCTCACGAAGCAAGAATTGAACAAAATGCTGATATTTTTGATTTTGAATTAAGTGATGATGATGTAAACGAAATCAACGGTTTCGATATCGACAAGAGAAGTCTTTGGTATGGTAGCTTTACATGGCATGGTAATCCCGATGGTTATAAAGATTCTGTCGAACAATGGGATGACTAGCCGCAGCCGCCTCCAGAAACTAGGGAATTCATCTGCACTGGGACCGACTCGAGCCACTGTCTCGAGTCTCGATTTTGAGCTTTGCAAAGTTCGCAAATCTCAAAATACGTCCATGCTGTACGAACGGAAAATCGCCGTTCTACACCATTTTCAGTGCTGATTCACCCCCTAGTTTCTTCCGGCTAAATATTCAAAGACAATTTTTAGCTGGAGATTTTAAATAATGGAACCCGTTGTGACAGTAGAGTTGAACGGTGGGTTTCCGTTCTTACTCTACAGACGACTTTGAAAATTTGCGGTTTGTGCAAAGTTTCAAAGCGAGACTTCAGACCTTGGCTGAAGTCGGTCTCATAACGGGTGGAATTATTTAAAATCGGAAGCGGACCTAACAACTACAAACACAAAAAGCCTGGAAGATTTTATATCTTTCAAGCTTTTTTTAATATTTTTTCATTAAAATGTCACCTAATGATCCTTCTCTAAAATTGATATTACCTAACTTCTTGTCGATCATCATACCTGTTAAGTGGGCCTCAGAAATTAATTTAGGGAATTCTCTAGTTCCTACTGCTAAACCAGCTATCGCCCAAACTCTTGCATCAGTTACATTATTATTAATAACCGTAACTTGTTGAATATGACTTTTATTGCTGATCAAAGCATGTTTAACATCTTTGTCCTGCAAAGTTACAATTGAGGCATTTCTCAAATAATACGTTGCTGCTATCTGATCTGATTCTGGCTTAGGGATCATGATTACCCAACGATAGTCACTGTTTATTTTGGTACTGATCTTAGTGTTACTAGTATCATTGAATTTAACGGCTACAATATTGGCCTCATTCAATAATGGTTTCAAATATTTATTAAAGCCTTCATCAATGATCCAGCCTTTTATCAATTCGGTTGGGTCATATTTACTACCAAAATTGGTACTGAAATAATGATGCGTCATCTGTTCGGCAATTACTGTTTGAGTGTAAATATCACTAAATGTGGCAGATTCCATTAAAGGTTTTTGACTTCCTGATTGAAATTCTGCAACTAATGAATTTTTTCTATCTGGAGAAAACTGTCTGTCCATTTCTCTTAAGTAATCTTCAATATTTTGTGATGCAATTTGAAATAATTCTTTTACTGTTTCTGTATTATCATTTGTAATTAATTTTATTGAGTATTGATTGTCCGTATCGCCAACCTTACAGCTCAACGAATTATATTTTTCTACCATAGGCAAGCTCCTTTTTATTTGATTATACTTAGAAGTATAAATCCAATTTGTGAAGTTCCTATGACATAAAGTTGTCCTTAATAAGAAGTTTAAGCTTGTCCTAAAATTCCATCTCTAAATGGTATCGATCTTGTTTGATTGAACAAGACTCCAGTCAATTTTGATTTCCAAACCATTCTTGAAAACCTGTCCATACCAATGGTTACACCCGTATTTGACCAAATATTGGCCTCTACCAAATCATAACTAAAGATGGTCGCTTGTTGAATCGAATCGTTATTTGATTTCGAAGTAGAAACTGACCCATTTTTCAAATAATAACCTGTCATACTTTGTGAATCAGTCGGATTTCTAATACCGATCTCCCAGTAAAAATCGTCACCTTTTCTAGTAGCAACTTTCATATCTCCACCGCTATTCATAGAAATACCGCTGATAATGGAACTATTTAGAAGTGGACGCAAGTTACTCTCAAAGATTTTATCGACCATCCAACTTTTTATTAAACTGTCAAACTTTGAATTCCTTATTGATTTCTCAGAAGAAGCCTTATTATTAATTTTATTGGCTGATTTAGCTTGAGCAAATACTGATTGTAAAACATCATCATTAATCTCTGTGCTGTTTTCAAAGTCGGCAACCAAAGAATCTTTTCTAAAAGGATAAGGTTCATCAATTATTTCAGCAATTTCTTTTTCGATTGCATAACAAGTTTGATGAAAAATATCTTGTGCTACAATATCGTAATTTTTAGTGGCTAACTTAACTGTAAACGAGTTACCCATCGCTTCTATAATACGGCTAGGAAAGTAATATTTAGTTTCTGTCATAATATTTACCTGCTTTCTTATTTTTGCCGATTATATTGACCAAATGTGAATTTTTTGTGATCCAGGATTTAAAACATAAAAAACAGGATGTGATTTTCGTCACATCCTCCTGTTGTATTACGATTATTATTTATTGAAACGCGTGCCATAAGGCAGAGACCTCGCTTATCTACGAATATCGAACAATTGAAAGTACACAATTATTCGATATTCTAGGATATGCTCGGTCTCTAACCGCCTTATGTCAGGCTCTGTTACCTTAATTTAACTATGAAATTTCTTTTCCCCTTGGGGATTCAATAAAATATTTAACAAAATTGCGGAGAAACTTCCGACAACTAGACCATTATTTAAAATTGTTTGTAAACTTGATGGCAAAATGTGTAATAAAGTAGGTTGAACAGTAACACCTAAACCTAAACCAATGGCAACTGCCATGATCAAAAGATTGTTGTTATCCATTCTAACTTTAGTTAACATCTTGATACCTTCGGCTCCAACTGTACCAAACATGATCAACATTGCTCCACCTAAAACTGAAGTTGGTATCAATGTTGCTATGGCACCGACCTTAGGGATCAATCCTAATATAATTAACAAGAAAGCTGAAAAATAAACTGGTTTGTTCTTTTTAATTCCTGATAATTGCACAATGGCAACATTTTGAGAGAAAGTTGAATATGGGAAAGTATTGAAGATTCCACCAAGAATGGCAGCGATACCTTCAGATGCATATCCATGTTGCAGATCCTTCTCGTTTAAATCTCTTTTAGTAATTTCGGCTAAAGCATAATAAACACCGGTCGACTCGATCATACATGTTAAAGCTGCCAAAATCATAATGATAATTGAAGACCATTCAAATTTAGGAGCGGCAAAATAGAAGGGAATAGGAAGTTGGAACCAATGCGCATTATGAACACTAGCAAAGCCCATCGTTCCCATTAATCCTGCCATAACCGAACCAACGACGATCCCGATCAAAACAGATATTTGTTTAAAAAATCCTTTACCGACAATATTTATAATTACAATAATTAAAGCAGTAGTGAATCCTAAAATTAAATCAGTTGAGCCGCCAAAACTTTTAGCAGTGGCATCTCCACCACCGATATTTTGAAAAGCTACCGGAATCAAAGTAAATCCGATCAATGTGATCAATGATCCCGTAACAACTGGAGGGAAAAATCTTTTTAATTTGGCAAAGAATTTAGAGATAACTAAGATGAAAATCCCAGCCGCAATAATACCTCCATACATGTACGCAATACCATAATGATGTCCAATATTTTGTAACGGCGTTACGTACTCAACAGCAGATCCTAAAACAACGGGCAATCCGATACCAGTAATTGGTGTTCGTTTAATTTGGAGTAATGTCGCCACCCCACACATAAAAATATCCACTGAAATTAAATAAGTCATTTCCGTGGCAGAGAAGTTTAGAGCCGCACCAATTAAAATCGGTATTAAAATATCCCCAGAATACATTGCTAAAAGATGTTGAAACCCTAATAAAAGATTCTTCAAAAATGAATCTTCAGAATCATGCACTTTTAAGTCCATATTTTTCCTCCTATAAGTTACACAAATTATAGCATTTTTTCTGAAAATATATAACATGGCCTAAGTAAATAAGTCTTTTTCTTCAAAGGGCTAAATTATTTGTGATAGAATTGTCTATCGTATGAAAGAGGAGGATCTATATATATGAAGAAAAATCATTTGGATGACGCATGTACAACTATTTTAGTCGGTAAAAATGCCAGTTTGGATGGATCAACAATGATCGCCAGAAACGACGATACTTTTCTCGCCGTTTCACCACACAATTTCGTTTTGAACCCAGCTGTAACGGGTGAAAAAAATCGCACTGTTAAATCATGGCTCAATAAATTTGAGGCACCAATTCCCGAAAATGGATATTCATGGCCAGCTGTACCTAACGTTGACTATAAAAATGAAGGCTACTATGACGAAAGTGGTATCAATGGTGCCAATGTCGCTATGTCAGCCACAGAGAGTACTTATGGAAACGAACGCGCTTTGTCATACGATCCCCTTGTAAAAGATGGTATGGACGAAGACGTTATCGTTAGAATGGTATTACCTTACGTAGATTCAGCTGTCGATGCAGTTAAACGCACTGGTGACTTGATCAAAGAATACGGATCACCTGCTGGAAATTCTGTTTTATTCAGTGATAAAGATGACGTTTGGTATATGGAAATCGTAACTGGTCATCACTGGGTAGCCCAAAGAATCCCTGATGACAGTTATGCAGTCGCCGCTAACCGTGTATCAATTCAACAAGTCGACTTTAACGATCCTAAACAATTCATGTGGTCAGATGGTATTCAAGAATTCGTTGAAAATAATCATCTAAACACAGACAAAACAGGTTGGAATTTCCGTCATATTTTTGGAACTGACAACGTTAAAGATCGTCACTATAACACTCCACGTGTTTGGTTTGGTCAAAAATATTTCAACCCTGAAATAAAACAAGATCCAGAAGATGGTGAATTACCTTTCATCATGAAGACAGATCACAAGATCAATGTTGAAGATATTGAATACGTTTTAGGATCACACTACAATGAAACAAAATTCGATCCATTCAGTCCTGATGCTTCTGATGACGATAAATATCGTTATCGTCCAATCGGATTGAACCGTACTCAAAACTCACACGTTCTTCAAATCAGAAACGATGTACCTAAAGAAATCGCCGCAATCATGTGGTTATGTGTTGGTTTCCCTAGCTTCTCACCATATGTTCCTTTCTATACAAACATGAACGATACAGCTAAGAGTTACCAAAACACATCTATGACTTTTGATGTTAAAAACTCATACTGGATGTACAAAGGTTTGTCAGCTCTAGTTGAATCACGCTACCAAAACTTCGTTCAAGATGATACTGATTATTTGATCGAATTAAACGAAAAATTCCGTTCAAGTATTATCGAAACTGATAAGTTATCAAAAGAATACTCAGGTGAAGATCTAACACAATTTTTAACTGACAGAAATCAAAAACTTGTTGCTGAAACAGAAGCTAAAACTATGGATCTATACGGTAAACTATTTACTAAGTCGATCAATATGTCTAAGTTAACTTTCAATATGGATAAAAATTTATAAAATAAATACACGTTTTGGAAAAATCCAAAGCGTGTTTTTTTGTTTTTATCATAATTAAACCTATAATCAATTTGATTGAAAAAATAATAAACTATTTCTTTAGTTGAATGTATAATATTGGTTATGAGTTTTTAGGAGGAAATTATGGAAGAAAGTAAGTTACTTGCCAAGAAGACCCTGCGAAAGGGATTCATTCTTGCTTTCACCGCGTCCATGGTTTGGGGAGTTTCCGGTGCCGTTCAGCAAATTGTTGCTAAAGATGCCAATATCCCTGCCATGTGGTTTGTCGGTACCAGAACTACCATTGCCGGAATAATTCTACTAGTTATTTCGCTATTCGTTTTACCAAAAAAGGAATTCTTTTCGATTTTTAAGTCGTGGAAAGATACTTTGATCTTGGTCGCTTTTGCGGCATTTGGTCTATTAGCTAATATGTATACATTTTTCTATGCGATTCAAACAGGAAATTCTTCAACTGCCACAATTTTACAGTATCTATCGCCATTATTTATTATGGTAGGTGCAGTCTTATTTACACACAAAAAAGTTCTAAGAATTGATATTATTTCCTTTACCTTAGCATTATTGGGTGTTTTTCTACTAATTACGAGAGGAGACTTTGGACACCTGTCCATTCCTTTTGTATCAGTGCTTTGGGGTATCGGAAGTGGTATCACTGCCGCTCTTTATATCGTTATACCGCAACGATTGATTGCCAGACATAATGGACTTTTAGTTACTGGCTGGGGGATGCTTATCGCTGGTTTGATTTCTAACTGTTTTACCCCGATCTGGATTAATCCCCCTCACCTGTCAACTAAGAGTATACTAGGTGTTGGTGCCGTTATTCTGCTTAGTAATGTGATTGCATTTTTGTTGATGGTCTTCAGTACAAAATATACTACTGCCGCTACAATAAGTATCACCGACGCGGTGCAACCATTCACCACCTTAGTATTGAGTGTCATATTCCTTGCTTATAGCGTCAATTTTGTTGAAATTATCGGTTCAATAATTGTTGTCTTCGCTATTTACATTCTAAACAGATACGATACCAACACAAATTAATAAGGAGGTCACACCAAGCTATGAAAATTTTTGCTTATGGAATTCGTGATGATGAAAAACCATCTATGGAGAAATGGGAGAAAGAAAATCCAGATGTAGAGGTCGGTTACACAGATCAATTGTTAACACAGGAGACAGCCAAATTGGCTGATGGTGCTAACGGTGTAGTTACCCTTCAAACAACACCTTACGAGAGAGGTGCTCTGGAGGCTCTAAAAGAACAAGGTATCCAATCTATTTCTATTCGCAATGTTGGTGTTGATAATTTTAATTTTAAAGATTTAAATGAATTAGGTTTCAAATTAACTAACGTACCAGTTTATTCACCAAATGCTATTGCCGAGCATACCGTTCTTTTAATGGGACGTTTGCTTCGTCGTGTTCCAGAGGTTGATACTAAATTTGATAATGGAGATTTCACTTGGGCACCAACGATCGGTAAAGAATATCGTGAACAAACAGTTGGTGTTATTGGAACTGGTCACATTGGCCGTGTCGTTATCAAAATTTTACAAGGATTCGGTGCTAAAGTTATCGCCTATGATGTTTACCACAATCCTGACATTGAAAAACAAGGTCTTTATGTAGATTCTCTTGAAGATATCTATAAACAATCAGATGTTATTACTTTGCATGTTCCATTATTCGACAGTAATAAATATATGATCAATGAAAAAGCTATTGAACAAATGAAGGATGGTGTCTTCATCGTCAACTGTGCCCGTGGTGAATTGATCGATTCAGAGGCCTTAATTAAAGGTCTTGATGACAAAAAAATTGCTGGTGCCGGACTTGATGTTCTTGATAGAGAAAACCGAGTCTTTGGTAAAAAATGGGGCAGCATTGATAACCTTCCCGATTCAGATATTAAGAATTTGGCTGAACGTGAAAATGTTATTATCACTCCACATAATGCTTTCTACACAGAAACAGCCGTCCATAATATGATCAAAATTTCCTTTGATTCCAATAAAGCTTTGATCGAAGGACAAACACCAGATACATTGATAGATACAAATAAATAGAACAGAGCGTGCGGAGGTCTCTGCCTTATGGCACGCATTTCAACGAAATACACAAAAAGGATCATGACTTTTGTCATGGTCCTTTTATTATTAATAAAAATTACGCTTTCATTTTTCAAAATTTGAGTTACACTAATAGTCACTAGTCTTTGATTAGAAAAAAATTAGATTTCTAATCAAACTCAAAGAAAGAGGGATTTTTTTATGAAGATATACGTTTTTGGTCTCAGAGAAGACGAAATTGAACCTTTAAACCAATGGAAAGCTGCTAACACAGACGTTGATGTCGATTATACGACTGAAATTCTAACAGAAGAAACAGCTAATTTGGCTAAAGGTGCAGATGGGGTTGTAGCTGTTCAAACTCAACCCTATACTCGCAAAGCCTTAGAAATCATTCATGACCTTGGAATTAGTAAATTCTCCGTTAGAAATGTTGGTTTAGACGGATTTAATTTTAAGGATCTAAATGATTTTGGCTTTACTCTAACGTATGTCCCTGTCTATTCCCCCAATGCGATTGCTGAGCACGCATCATTTTTAGTTGGTCGTCTGCTTCGTCGTGTACCAGAATTTGACAAAAAATTTCAAAGTGGAAACTTCAAATGGTTCCCAACGATAGGTACAGAAATCAGCGGCAAAACTGTTGGTGTAATTGGTACTGGACACATCGGAAGTGTCTTTGCCCGTATTATGCAATTTGGTTACGGTGCTAATGTCATTGCTTACGACATTGATCCAAATCCTGCTCTAGAAAATCTAGGTATCTATGTTGATACCCTCGATGAATTACTGGAAAAATCAGATATTATTTCAATTCATACCCCACTAGCTCCAAAAGATCATCATATGTTAGATGCCGATGCCATTAACAAAATGAAAAACGGTGTTTACTTGATCAACTGTGCCCGTGGTGGTTTATTGGACAATCAAGCTTTAATAGATGGTCTTAATAGCGGTAAAATTGCCGGTGCCGGTTTAGATGTACTAGAAAATGAAAATGGTATTTTCCAAAATGAATTTAACAGTGTCGAAGACGTTGATGATGAAGTATTCCAAAATTTGGCTCATCGTGACAATGTTATCATTACACCGCACACAGCCTTCTATACAGAACGTGCTGTCCACAATATGATTTTTGATTCTATGAATGATAATAAATTGATGATTTCAGGTAAAGAACCAAAAAATGCAGTTGATACTCACAAATAGTATTGACAAGCAATTTATCAAGGTGTAACTTATTCACCAATCAATTAAAACTTATTTAATTTTATTAGACGTTGAAGAGAAGAGTAGATCAATTAGTAGTTTTGAATAGTGACCGCCAGATGGTGAAAAGGCGGAACGAAACCTTGATCGAAGATGAGCTTGGAGTCTTACTTAGGTGCAAGCCGAAAGTACGCAAGGATGCGATATCATCCCGGACATGTTAGTGTCGTTGAGGTATTTTGTGTAAGCGAAATATGAATTAGGGTGGTATCACGGGTGATCGTCCCTACATTGCAGAGAAATTCTGTGTATGTAGGGACGTTTTTTTTATTGAATAAATTTTAAACTATTAAAACTTTTTGGAGGATTTTAAATATGACTATTACAAAACAAAAGATTGGATTTCAACACGTAGGAAGTTTCTTAAGACCAGCAGCTTTAAAACAAGCTAGAAAAGATTTTAAAGAAGGAAAAATAACTCAAGAAAATTTACGAGATGTAGAAGATGAAGCCATTTATCATCTAGTCGAGCAACAAAAAGAAGCCGGTTTAGACTATGCAACTGATGGTGAATTTCGTCGTTCATATTGGCATTTAGATTTCTTTTGGGGCTTTGAAGGTGTTGATCATACTCATAACGGTGAAGGTTATGATTTTTCAAAAGGAAGATCACGTGATGATACAGCCGTTTTAACAGATAGAATTAGTTTTGATAAGAACACTCACCCATTTATCGAAGATTTTAAATATTTGAAATCAGTTACCGATGAAATTGGTGGTATATTACCAAAGCAAACTATCCCCGCTCCCGCTCAACTTTATCGTGAATTAACTCGTGACAAAAACCAAGAAGCTCTGGATCGAATTTACCCAGATAAAGACCAATTATATAAAGATGTCGAAACAGCTTACCATGATGCTTTAATCGCCTTTTATGAAGCCGGTGCTAAAGTAGTCCAATTAGATGACTGTTCTTGGGGCAGATTGCTTGATAGTAAGTTCGTTGCCACACCAGAAGGTCAAAAACTGGTTAAAGAACGAGTTCAAGATATTTATCTAAAATTGAATAACGGCGCAATTGCTGATTTACCAGAAGATCTAACTATCAATACACATGTTTGTCGTGGTAACTTCCATTCAGATTTCTTATTCTCTGGTGGATATGGTCCAGTAGCTGATAACTTGTTTGGTCAAGAAAATGTCGACACATACTTCTTAGAATATGATTCCGATCGTGCCGGTGGTTTTGAACCACTCGCTAAAGTATCCGGAGATAAGCGAGTTGTTTTAGGATTAGTTACTTCTAAAAAGGGTGAACTTGAAGATCGTCAAGTCATCATCGACCGCATTAAAGAAGCCAGCAAATATTTACCACTAGATCGTCTCTGGTTATCAACTCAATGTGGATTTGCCTCGACTGAAGAAGGCAATGTTATCACCGAAGAACAACAATGGGAAAAATTAGCATTAGTAAAATCAATCATCGAAGAAATTTGGGGCTAGGAGAAAAAATATGACTATTACAAAACAAAAAATTGGATTCCAACACGTAGGAAGTTTCTTAAGACCAGCAGTTTTAAAACAAGCAAGACAAGATTTCACTGATAAAAAAATCGATCAAACTGCTTTAACAACCGTTGAAAATGAAGCAATTAGAGATTTAGTAAACAAAGAAATAGATGCCGGACTAGACTATGTTACTGATGGCGAATTTCGCCGTTCATACTGGCATTTAGACTTCTTCTGGGGATTTGAAGGAATCGATCATATTCATTATGGCGAAGGTTATAATTTTGCCCACGAGGAAACACGTGATGATACCGCTATTCTTTCAGGTAAAATTAAATTTAACGCTCAAAGCCATCCCTTCATTCAACATTTTAAATTCTTAAAATCTTTAACTGACGGTACAGAAGCTGAACCAAAACAAACTATCCCAGCCCCTGCACAACTTTATATCGAATTAGTCCGTGGTACTAATGCCGATAAGATCAAAGAATTTTATGATACTGATGAAGAACTATTTGAAGATATTGAAACAGCCTACCATGATGCAATTTTGGCATTTTATGATGAAGGAGCCAGAGTTATCCAGTTAGACGACTGTTCTTGGGGCTTATTCTTAGATGATAAATTCTTAGCCACTCCAGATGGCAAAGCCTATGCAGAATCAGGTATTCAAGATATCCTTCTAAAATTGAATAATGGTGCTATCAAGGATCTACCAGACGACTTAACTATCAATACACACGTTTGTCGTGGTAATTATCATTCAGATTTCGCCTTTGCCGGTGGATATGGTCCAGTAGCCGACACATTGTTTGCTCATGAAAATGTCTCAACTTACTTCTTGGAATATGATTCATCAAGAGCTGGTAATTTTGAACCATTAGCTAAAGTTTCTGGTGATAAAAATGTAGTTCTCGGCTTGATCACTTCAAAAGATGGAAAACTTGAAGATCGTCAAGTAATCATTGATCGTATCAAAGAAGCCAGCCAATACTTACCTCTTGATCGTCTTTGGTTATCAACTCAATGCGGCTTTGCCTCAACTGAAGAAGGCAATACCCTTTCAGAAAATCAAGAATGGGATAAATTAAAACTAGTTAAGTCAATTATTGATGAGGTATGGGGTTAATATAATTGAAAACGTTTTCAAAAAGTGTTATAAAGAAGTTGTAGAAAAGGTTTATAAAAAGTTGGAGGTGTTATTATGTGGAACTTTATCGCACGCATATTCAACGGAATTGTAGACTATACCATCAACTTCGACTGGTGGGGATTTAAATAGGGGCTTACAAATCCGTAAGAGTATTGTAAGTAAAACAAATGTCTAAATAGTAATAAAAACTTTAGTATATTCTCTGGAGGTAAGATAAATGAGAAGTTTACTAAAGTTTTTATTTATTTCAGTTATTGTTGCCGGAGGATTGTACTTAGCAGTTTGTTTTCATGCTAAAGATAGTACCGATCAATTCTCACAAGCAGTCAATCAATACAATTTTCTAGTTAAGCGAGAATCTCGCTACGTTAAGATCGACAACACAAATGCCAAAGATAAGGACGGTTATGGTAATTATTACTACAACCTATTAAGCTATGATGAAAACGGAAACCCGCACAAAGTGGAATTTATGGGGATGGGAAAACTGAAACAAAACCATTACTTAAAATTAGACACTAAAGGCAGCTATGTTTATACATACAAGGAAGTTTTCAAAAAAAATATGCCAAGTGATGTTTATACAAAATTGAATACACAGTAAAAATAAGACAAACCAGAAATTTGGTTTGTCTTATTTAGTCTTTTAGGGTTTAAACTTATCATAAATAGTTTGCTTTGAAATATATATAGAAAGAAAGATTGATCAATTTGGAAACAAACATCTATTTAGATAGGCTCAAAGAACAGCACATAGATTTTAAAGTCATTGAACACCAACCAGTTTTTCACATGAATGATTTACCAGAAATGCAGAATAAATGTACCCTCGTCAAAAATCTATTTATATTCGATAAAAAACACGAAAAATATTATTTGATTTTAGAAAATGCCGATAGCAAATTAGACTTCAAAAAATTAGCCGATCAACTAAACACCAGTCGCAGCAGTTTACAATTTGCGGACACAAAAGTCTTAAAAACAGTCTCTGGAATGGTCAGCCCACTAATATTGGAAGCCGACCTGCCACTGCACATTTTAGCCAATGCCGACTTGATAAATAAAAATGATTTAGGATTTCACGCTGGTACCAATACTGAAACAATTGTTATTACTTACCATGCTCTATTAAATTTTCTAAATTCATTGAACTACATGATTGAAATCTTAAAATAAGAAACTAATCAGTATATTCGTCAACTTCATTAGCGTTCACAAAACCATTAGTTGATACTCGATAATACTTGTCTCCATTGACAGTAGTATAACGGTCAGTCTTCCATTCGGTTGATTTTTCTAAAGCACGGTCAGTTAATTCACCAGTTGCTTTTTTAATCCTGGAACGCTTATCTTGGTGAACTCGAATCTTCGAATTGATATCTGTATAAACATATAAATCACTTGCTTTTACCCAAGCGTTGGTTGATACACGATAATAAGTTACTCCATCTAATATCATTTTCTGATCATTTTTCCAGTCAGAATTTTGAGAAAGTTTCACATCAGAAATTTGTTTGCCATCATTGTCATAAAGAGTAGTTGTTTTATTGAACGTTGCTACTTTTTGGTCAATGGTGGTTATTTTTTTATCTGTGGATGTGTTGTTTGTGTTATTGTTCTCAGGTTCTATGTAGTGGTCGAAATGTACTTCGAATAAGTTTAATTTTTGACCAGATATATTCTTCGATGCATCTACTGGTAAGTTATTTTGAGCAAAATCAATAGAATTATTAAAAATATCTTTTAAATTATCTCCTGAAACTCCAATTGTATTCAAAGAAGAAAAAGGAAGTCCTTCTGCATCAGTTGGATCAACATATCTATTCATATAAAAATATGATTTATCCAATTCCAAAGAATCATTATCAAAATACTTGTCCAATATAGTTTGATCCATCTGACTAGCGGGGTCACTCATTCCAAAAGGAACTTCAATATCAAATGTTTCATCGGGATGTCCATCATCATATTTAACCGTAACGGTCGCAACATATGGAGCTAATTTTATTAAATGGACTGTGAACACTTGATCACTATTATCAATTTTTAAGTCATCATCATTAAAATCATCTGAAAAAACATATCCTAATATAGGATCCACTTCGGCATATGCGTTAATAAATCCAGTTTTTTCTTCTGATTTAATCAGATCATTATTCTCATCTACATAATTAACTTTATACTTTGCTTTTTCGTTTTCTACCAGCGTCCAAGTCGTCTTTCCTATATTTGGATTATCATTATAATATCCAACCAAACTATCAGCAAATTCAGACAAGTCACTGGACCAGCATTTATATCTGATCTTATTGAATGTATCAATTCCAGTATCGGTAATATTAGCATTAGCTGGCAAAGTTATAGATTTCCTTTTTACTTCTGTAGCTGAGTTATTCGACACATCAAACATTAAGTTATAATCACCAGAGTTTTCATTATCCAAGTGCATGGCAGATACATCTAAATTTTCCAATGCATAATCACTCTGAAACATACTATCGGCCGCCGTAATTTTTCCAGTGAAAGCGTTCTTCAATGATACAGTTTCTAAATTCGGACAATTAGATATAAAATTGGATAAACTCACTCCGTCTTTATTAAATTCTGTACCATCAAAATTGGCTGTTTTTAAAAATTGGCAATTAGAAAACATGGCGCTGGTAAGTTTCAATTTAGGAGCATTTATATTTTCCATTGATACAGATTCTAACCCCGTATTGCTAAACATATTCACACTATTTTCAACATTTTCCCAATTAAACATTCCAAGATCGATATCTTTAAGATTCCCATCATCTGAGAACATTCCTTTAAAACTGGTTGTTTTAGATGTATCAAATTGTGCATTAGAAGCAACCGAAACAGATTTTAGATTTGGAGTAGAGCTAAATAAACGCTCCAAACTGCTACCTGCTTTAACATCACCTTCAAAAATTACCGACTTTATTTTATCGCCTACTGAACCATCGCTGTCTTGCAGATTATTCCAAAAACCGGAAACAGAATTGTCATCCCAAGTACCTGATTGGATTTTTAACACTCCATTAGCATCAATGGACCAATCACTACCACTTTCTCCACCGATTTTCCCGTATTCAGCACTCGTCGCAATATATTCATCGTTTTTAACGATATCAGATTGTGGTGCTGTGTCAGCTTTAACGGTATCTTGATTGATCCAAATTATCCCACCAGTCATAAAAATCAGTGGTGCAATAAATTTTATTTTCTTATTTATATTAGTCAAAATACTCACTTACTTCCCCGTCTTTAACGAAACCTTCAGTCGATACACGATAATACTTTTCGCCGTTTATCATTGTGTAACGGTCAGTCTTCCACTCGGTTGATTTTTCTAGTGCTCGATCAGTTAATTCACTAGTTGCCTTTATTACTCTGGTATCTTTATCTTCATTGACTCTAACCTTAGAAAAGTTGTCGATATAAACGTAAACATCGTTGGCCTTTACCCAAGCGTTGGTTGATACACGATAATAAGTTACCCCATCTAATACCATTTTCTGATCATTTTTCCAATCAGAATTCTTAGCTAACTTAATATCAGAAATCATTTTCCCGTTAATATCATAAAGATCGGTAACTTTATCTCCGAATGTAGCTGATTTTTGATTGATTTCAGTAATATCTCTATCTGTGGCTGTTCCACCGTTATTACCACCCGGTTTTGTTGCTGTTTCAACGTATTTATCATAATAAACACTGAAAGCATTGAATGTTTTGCCGGATTTTTCAAGACTTCCTGGCCCAACTGATGAGGGATGTTTTTCAATAACATTAATT
This sequence comes from Companilactobacillus baiquanensis, assembly GCF_003946605.1. Lineage (GTDB taxonomy): Bacteria > Bacillota > Bacilli > Lactobacillales > Lactobacillaceae > Companilactobacillus > Companilactobacillus baiquanensis. The sequence continues at coordinate 223,485 of NZ_RHOQ01000002.1, read as the reverse complement.
GCTCCATCAAAGAAGGAACTTAAACTAGTATTCACTACACTAAATTGATCTTTTGCCGCGTTGAAATCCATAGATTCTGCTTGATCATCAGGCCCACCCGTCAAAATATCGGAAATTCTAACTGTGGATTTTTGTAGATTTAAAGTATCATTATTAGAGTATTTATCGAGTATAGAATGATCTATCTCCTTAGTAGGATCAGTTACTCCAATCGGAACACTAATTTCAAATGATTCTCCAGGATGTCCATCCCCATATTCAACTGATACAACGATCGTATATGGTTTTAATTCTTTCATAGTTATTACGAATTCTTGATTTGGATTTGAAGTTATTGTGGGATCGTTAGGTTCCATAGACACAGGATAATATCCTGCTATTTTAGTAATATCAATCAGATCGCCTACAATTCCATTCCCATTTACAGTTTTAATAATCTTTCCATTTTCATCCTTATAGATAACTTTATAATCAGCTTTATCCCTATCTGCAAGTGTCCAAGTTGTCTTTCCTATATCATGCTTTTCATAATATTCAATCAAATAAGTTAAAATATCATCTGATGATTCAGTCTTCCAGCCTTGAAATCTATTAGAATCATACAAATCAATCGATGAACCAGAAATATTGGCATTAGCCGGTAAAGTTATGGATTGTAGTTTTATATTCGCCAAATCGTTTTGAGCAAATCTAAACATGTTTTGTACACTAGTATCGTCACTTAAATTCATTGAAGAAACATCCAAATTTTCAATACTATAATCATTATCGAATAAAGAACTAGTATTATTTATATTCCCCGTAAAAGCATTAGTTAAATCGACTTCTTTTAAATGTATACAATTACTTAACAGATTGTGAATATCGAGTTCATCCATGCTAAATTCTGTATTATTGAAACTTGCACTAACTAGATTAGTACAACCAAGAAACATAGATGCTGCGCTCTTGAGCTTATTTGCCTTAATCCCATCCATTGATACAGTAGATAGTTGTGAATTATTAAACATGTCATCACTACTTGTAACATTGTCCCAATTCAAATTATTCATATCAAAACTTTTAAGTGCCGTATTCAAAAACATCTGATTAAAGTTTGTAGTATTACTAGTGTCGAATTTGACCCCGTCAGAAAATGATACTGATTCTAAGCTTTCAGCATTACTGAACAATCCCTCTAAACTAGCTCCAGCAATAACATTGCCTTCAAAAACAACTGATTTGATTTCATTTTGTAATTCGACCGTTGATCCATCGTTAGCTTTCAAATTATTCCAAAATTCAGATACAGAGGAATCATCCCAAGTACCAGCTTGAATATGAAGAACTCCACCGGCATCAATGGCCCAATCACTACCATTTTCTCCACCAATTTTTCCGTATTCAGCACTTGTCGCAATATCATTAGTATTTTCATCAGTACTTGCTGCAACTTGTGGAGATACATCAGCTTTAACTGTATTTTGCTGCACCCCGATAGTTATCCCCGACAACAAAAGTGCTGGAGCCAACATTAGTATATTTTTATTTATGTAATCGCTTACTTTAAATTTCACCTTGTTTTCTTCCATAATATTCTCCCTGAAATATTTAGTTTTATATAAATAAAATTATACAGTATTATGCACACAAAAAGACCACCAAGCGAAAATACTTGGTGGTCTTCATTAATTAACTATTTAGCGTCCTTTTCAGCACGGCTCTTCAAAAATTCTTTAACTTCTTGTGTTTTGTTTACGCGTTCAGCACCATTCTTAGCGTTAACGGGACGGCGGTGACCAGTATAACCTTTATGTGTATTTTGTGACATCTAGAATCCCTCCTCCCTCATTTGTATATTTCTAATTCAACCATACCATTATAATGGACATGGACTCTTAATTCAAGAGTTAGTTTTTAGTAGTATATCGCATATTATTACTTCAAGTTTTAAATAATATAACACTTTTAAGACAATATCGGAATTTACAAAAAAGAAATCGTTTTATACATTTTTTAAGTGAATAAAAGAAAGTACAATAAAATCATTTATATTTAAAGTGGGGAAGTTTACTATGATAGCTGTTTTAGTGGGTTTAATTATTGGAATTTGGCAACCTATTCAAACTAGTATTAATTCTAGGTTAAAGGTTTCTATGGGTTCGCCTTACTTAGCTTCTTTATTTTCATTTGGAACTGGTACTATTTTATTAGCAATATTCAATTTTTCTATTTACCATACAATATTCTTATTTCCGAAAGAGCTTTTTCATAGCCAACCCATTTGGTTTTGGATTGGTGGAACTTTTGGAGTAATTTATTTAACTTCTAATATCTTACTCTTTCCTAATTTGGGAAGTGTTCAAACAGCAATTATGCCTATACTAGGACAAATCATGATGGGGCTCCTGATTGATAACTTTTCTTTGTTTGATTCAATTCATCAGCCATTTACTGTTATTCGTGCACTGGGATCTATATTAGTTATTTTAGGTGTAACAGGGGCAGTCGCTTTGAATAGTATTTTAACTGAACACAAATTAATTAACAGTAATCCAAAAGTCAAAGGATTACCCTTTTGGCGTTTATTAGGTATCATCGCAGGTATGTTTAGTGCTGCACAAACAGCTATTAATGGCCATGTAGGTGTTGTTGTTGAATCTAGTCTAAAATCAGCATTTTTGTCATTTTTCGTTGGAACAATAACATTGTCCATTATAGTATTAATACTACATCCAAAATTAAAGGTAGAAAAATCTGTTAAAGGTAATCCTTGGTGGATGTGGACTGGCGGACTGATTGGTGCTTTTTGTGTCTTAGGAAATGCTTATATTGTACCAATCGTTGGTACTGGTCTAGCCGTTGTTATCATATTAGTCGGAGTTACTACCGGCAGTTTAATCATTGACCAATTTGGAATTCTGGAATCCAAGAAGAATCCAATTACAGTAGTTCAAATAATAAGTTTGTTAATAATGATTTTAGGAGTAATTATGATTAGATTGTATTAAAAAAGATTTCTGATTCTACTCATTTGATCCAAAATCCTTTATTTGCGCGTTACTATACAATAACCTAAATTTTTGTGGAGTATCGCGCATTTTTTTAGTGAAGACTGATGAAAAATAATGAATCGAACTAAAACCAACCGCACTAGATATATCTGTAATTGACATCGTTGAATTGCTCAATAAATTAGCAGCATACTCTATTCTAGTTTGCTGAATGAAACTATTACAAGAATACGGTTCATATTTTTTAAATAAGCGGAATATTTGTCTTCTGGAAATAAAGAAGTGGTTAGCAATTTTATTTATAGATAATGGTGTCGAAATATTTGCCCTAATATACCGTTTTATACTACGCAATAATTCAGTTTGATCGGTAACAGCAATAAGCCGATCAGATTCATTCAAACCGTTTGTTTCACGATCAATAATTAATTGGAAAACAGTATCGGACAGACTCTGCATTGATAAAACACTCATCTTATTATTTTCATCATATGCCAAAGTTAAATTTAGTAAGGCATCCCATGTCAAAACAATTGGATCATTTTCGCTCAAATTTAAAACAGGTAACTGATAATTAGCCGAATAAAGATCCCAACCGTTGACAGTTTTTGGTACAAATGATAAATAAACTAAGCTCATCCCTGCTTCACTATGCATTTGATGAACTGTCCTAGCTTGCGTAAATATTAATGAGTTCCTGTGAACTGAATATTTTTTATCATGTTCATAATAGAATCCTTCTCCACTAGTGATTAAACATACCTCAAAAAAATAATGTCTATGATTTTGAGTCCCAAAATGATGTTCCAGAGCACCCCAATAAGGAATATCAAAATTAGTTTTTTGAAACTCTATGTTTTTTATCAACTTGTTTAAAACAACTTTTGAAAAACAAATATTACTATTATCCACTACATTCGCCACCTTTAAAAACACATTTTTTTAAATTTGCTTGGTGTCATTCCAATTTCAGATTTAAAAATTTTAGTTAAATGAGATGTATCATTGAACCCACAAGTGGCAGCGACCTCGGCAACACTCATATCTGGTTGAGTAGTCAATAAGCGCTGGCTATGAATCACTCTAACTGAAATGATATATTGATGAATGCTATTGTTAGTGTATGTTTTAAAGTTTTTAGCTAATAAAGATGAACTAACTCCTAAATACTTACAAATATTCGTAGTTGTCAATTTTTCATCAAAATGATCATCAATATATCTCAACGCCTCTTCAACCAATTTCGGAGTTTGATGTAATGTTGATTTATCAATTTGAATAACACTTGAAGAGTTACTCAAATTGATTAGAAATCTATAAATCAAAGTAGAATATGATTCTTCACGGGCAGAAATAATTTGTGAGCGAAAAACATTAAATATTTCATAAATATCATTTTTTATATCATCATTAGCAGTAAAAATATGAGATCCATTTTTTGTAATGAAGTCGTATAAAAATTGGGCTTGATTACCATTAAAATGAAAGAAAGTAAAATGACAGTTAGTATTAGTAAAATACCTATTTCTCTCTTTACAATCTAAAATGATGAAAGAGTCCTTTTTAGCAACATTATTACTTCCGTCAGGAAAAGTGATTGACAATTCACCATCTTGAATATACATAATCAAAAATGAATTCATATATTTACGATCAATACTATATGGGTATGAGACCTTATATTCTGCTCCCCAAAGTGGGTAGAAGAATATTTTTTTTGCCTTATTTGAAGGATTATTAAAGTATATCCCTCGTAAGCATTCTTTTCCCTGTTCATTTATTGGAAAATATTCTGAGAAATCATCCATCATTTTACTCACCTCTTATGTTAATTATATCTCAAAGTCGTTAATTATTAATAAAAAAGAATGAATATTATATTTATTTGTTTGTTTGCAATTATACAAAAGTATCCTAATCAAAAGTCAATAGTCCTCGATATAGCAGCATTACTATTATTCAAGCAATATGTTCAAATATACAATTATTGGATTGAATTGTACATTGAACCATTTTCACATAGATTGTATTCTCAGTCATGTAAACAACATATTCATAAAAATCTAGGAGGAATTAACATGACTTTAAACATAGGTATTATTGGACTCGGATTTATGGGATCCGACCACGTAAAAAGAGTAGCTAAGAGAATCAATGGAGCAAAACTAGCTGGCGTTTGCGATCTTAAAAAAGATTTAGCAGAAAAATATGCAAGTGAATACGGTGCAAAAGTATATGACAACGGAATGGATCTAATCGATTCACCTGATATTGATGCAATTATGGTTGTTACACGTCCCCACGAAACTCATGAACAATTTGTTATCCATGCAATTGAAGTTGGAAAATTTGTCTTTTGCGAAAAACCACTAACATTGACCGCGGCAGGTTGTCAAAAGATTATCGACGCCGAAGTTAAGGGTGGTAAGCGATTAGTTCAAGTTGGATTTATGCGTCGTTATGATCCAGGTTACATGGAAATGAAAAAGGAAATTGATGCTAACGAATATGGTGAACCATTACTTATTCACGCAACACATAGAAATGTTTCTGTTGATGAGACTTACGATACATCAATGTCAATTATAGAAACAGCAATTCATGAAGCAGATGTATTGCACTGGTTATTAGGGGAGGATTATGAATCAGGTACAACATTCCTACCTAAGAAACAAACTAAGTACACACATTCTAAATTACACGATCCACAAATCATTACTTTAGATACAAAATCTGGTGTTCACATTGATTTGGAAGTATTTGTTAACGATCAAATAGGATACGACATAAACTGTGAAGTCGTTTGTGAAGATGGAATTGTACGCTTGGGCACTCCTTCTGTAACATCTGTCAAAACTAATACTTTGAAAAACCAAACTAAAATTCCGGTTGATTGTACAGAACGTTTTAAAGTTGCTTATGACAATGAATTACAACATTGGGTAAATGATGTTCAACAAAATAAAGTTACTGGTCCTTCATCATGGGATGGCCTAGTAGCAATGGTAACTTGTGATGCATTAGCTAAATCACGAGACAATGATGCCGAAAGAGTTACTATCAAATTACCTGATAATAAACCAGCATTATATGAAGATAAAACAACACAAAATGCATAATTGAGGAGGTTAACTTACATGAAATTAGCTTATGATCCATCAATGTTTCGTGACAATACATCATTTCATGACATGATTGAAAAAACGGCTCGTTTAGGATACAAATATATCGAGCTATCTCCTCGAACAGACTTTATTTGGTTTTATCAATATCCCAAAGTAAATTCATCAATGATCAAAAATGTTAAGAAATGGTTGTCCGATGCAGGAGTTGAACTTTCTTCAGTTTTACCAGTACAGCAATGGTCATCTCCTGACGAACAAGAGCGTCAAGCAGCCGTTCGAAATATGAGAAGAACTATTGAAATTACTTCTGAACTCGGAGTTGATACTCTTAATACAGAATTTTCCGGAGACAAACAAAACCCATTGGCTTCTGAAGGACAATGGTACAAATCAATGGATGAATTAATCCCTGATTTTGAAAGAAATAATATAAAGTTAGAAATTCAGGCTCATCCAAATGACTTTATTGAATCAAGTAATGAAGCTGCAAAACTGATTCGTTCTTTAGATAAAGATTGGGTCAGCCAAGTATGGTGCTCCGCCCATGCATTTTATTCAGATGGTGGAATTGGTGATGTAACTAAGCAAATCCACGATAGTTCTGATGTTTTGACTCACATACTTATTGCAGACACACTCAATTTTAAGAATAATTTTGGACTGCGTTATATTATAAATCCACCTGGGGCACCTGTAACCATTCACCAGCATCTAAATCCTGGTGAAGGTGAGGTAGATTTTCCTGCAATGTATAAAGCACTAAAAGATATTAATTTTGATGGAATAGTAACAAATAATGTCTTTGCCTGGCCAGATAATGTCAAATGGTCCAACAAAAAAACACTACCATCAATAAAAAAAGGTCTAGGACTCTAAAAAAATTACTTATGTATTAAATAAACAATTTCATAGGAGGATTTTACATGATTTCTACTGACAGATTTTGCCTAAACAGAAAAGCGGCTCCTGGGGTTAAACTGGATGAGACCCTCGAAATGATTAGTTCTATTGGCGTTAATAATATAGAATTACGTAATGATTTGTACGGTGATCCAGATAACAGTTCAATTATGGATAGTATGAGTAATTCCGATGTCAAGATTGCATTAAATAAAAATGGCGTAGTCATTAAGACAATTAATGCTATTGGTAATATGGATAAGCGAAGTATGGTAAAAGAAAACATTGAAAGTTTAACTGAAATGCTTGAAATGACGAAAAATCTCGACTTAAAGAATTTCGTCTTCTGCCCTGTTAGATCAACTGAAGATAAGAGAACTTCAGATGAGAAGAAGGCCGAAGCAATCGCTAATGTAAAGGACTATTCAAAGGTTTTAAAAAAATATGGCGTCAACGGGTTAATAGAGCCTTTAGGATTCACGGACAGCTCACTTAGAACTCCCTGGGAAGGTCAGGCCATAATCGATGAAGCTGGTGTAGATAACTTTAAACTTGTCGCTGACAGTTTCCACTACTACTTGGCAAATATCACTGATAAACAATTTAATGAAAAAGTTAATATTGACTACATCGGTTTGGTTCATCTTAGTTCCGTATTTGCAAACAAGAAACGTGAGGAATTAGATGACCAAGACAGGTATATGCTTGGACAAGACGATGTAATGCAATCCGCAGAACTTGCTCAAAAGATTGAAGCACGTGGATACAAAGGCATTTATGCATTTGAACCATTTTCTGACGATCTAAAGGAATGGGACGTAACAAAAGCTAAGGAAGAACTAGAAAACAGTATCAAATTAGTTAGAGATGCTGCAAACACATTGGTTTAGAATTAATAGCCATAATTAAACTCCCTTATAAACTCTCAAGTGATAATAAAACTTGAGAGTTTTTATTTATACTTTTTTATTTGGCACTTTTTTGTAAATTACCGTCATTTTGTCCTAAAGATTAATCAAGATCAACGTGTTAAATTTAACTTGTGAATTAATTAATAAGGAATTTATGGAGGTTAATATCAATGGAATTAGCTTATATTACTGACAGCCTTGGATACTTATCTTTCACGGATATGTTGGATAAAGTCAAGTCCCTAGGTGTCACAAAATTAGAAATGACAACAGGGGGATGGTCCCCCGCTCCACATTTAGATCTTGACGGATTAATAGCAAGTGAGGACGCAAGAAAAAAATTTCTCAATGAACTAGACAAACGAGGAATGGAATTAGTCACACTTAATTGTTCCGGAAATCCATTAGATCCTGGTCCCATGGGAAAAGAACACCGTGAAGTCACCGAAAAAACTTTTAAATTAGCAAAATTATTTGGTATTAAAACAATTGTTATGATGAGTGGTTTACCTGCTGCAAGTCCCGAGGATAAGATACCAAATTGGATTACTTACACAGTAAGTTGGCCTGAATCTCTTAAGAAAAATTTGGACTATCAATGGAATGAAGTTGCAATACCTTACTGGAAGAACCTAGTAAAGTTGGCCAAAGAATCTGGAATCGAAAAAATTGCTTTGGAAAACTTTAGTGCTCAATTAGTTTATAATCCAGAGACATTATTTAGATTAAGAGATGCTGTTGGACCAATGGTCGGATTAAATCTCGATCCTAGTCACTTACTTTGGATGGGTGCTGATCCAATTGCAGCTGCTCGTGAGTTAGGTCCTGCAATATATCACGTTCACGGAAAGGATGTTCGTTTAGAACGTGGAAAAGTCGAAGCAAACGGTGTATTAGAAACAAAACCAGTTACTGATACTGCAAATCGTGCATGGAATTATGTCGCCGTTGGTTGTGGACAGGACCTGCAATGGTGGAAGGAATTCTTCTCAGTTGTAAGAATGATGGGCTATAACGATTACGTTTCACTTGAAATGGAAGATTTAACAATGAGTCCTGAAGCAGGTGTCAAAACTTCTATTGACGCAATGCAACAAACCTTAAGTAAATAAAATCGTCATAAAGAAAGGATGTTTAAAATGGTTGTAAATATTGGATTAATCGGAGTTGGAGCTATCGGAAAGGTACATATTGAAAGAATTCAGAACAGAATTAGTGGCGCTCAGGTCGTTGCAGTTTGTGATTTACCAAAAAAAGAAGCTGAAACCAAAAAAATCGCCAAGGCAATCGGTGCAGAATATTTTGCTGACGGATTTGAATTAATTAAAAGTGATAAAGTTGATGCAGTCGTAATTACTACAAACGACCCTGCTCATCCACAATATACATTAGCAGCAATTGAAGCTGACAAACATGTATTCTGTGAAAAGCCTATGGCAGTTGATCCTGCAGATTGTATCAAGGTCATGGATGCTGAGATGAAACATGGTAAGAGATTAGTACAAGTTGGTTTCATGCGTGCATTTGATCGTGGATACGATGAAGTTAAGGCTGAACTAGATAGTCATAAATATGGTGAGCCACTCTTACTACACTGTACACACAGAAATCCATCGGTAGGAACAGAGTATGATACACCAATGGCCGTTGAAAATACTGCCGTTCATGAAATGTTCACCTTACCATGGTTACTTGGTGAAAACTTTATCAGCGCTAAGGTAACATTACCTAGAAAGCAAACAAGAAACACTCACAGCAATTTACATGACCCTCAGATGATTTATCTAGAAACCGAATCTGGTGTGTTAGTTGACTTGGAAGTATTCGTAAACTGTCAATGGGGATATGATATTAACTGTAAAGTTGTTTGCGAAACTGGCGAACTCAGCCTATTAGATCCACATTATCATGAAGTAAAAACTGCCAATAAAGACTCAGTTCCAATTTCCGAAGATTGGAGTGATCGTTTTGTACAAGCATACGATACTGAATTCCAATCATGGACTAACTCAGTCATTGCCGACAAGACTAGTGGTCCTTCTGCATGGGATGGATACTGCGCTTCAGTTTCAACCGCTGCAGCATCAAAATCCCGTGAAACTGGAAAAACAGAACCAATCAATTTGATTGATTGTCCAAATCCAGAATTCTATGGTGTTTCAAAAAACAAAGAATCTGTTTAGGGGGCATCACAAATGAAATTAGCTTATGATCCATCAATGTTTCGTGATAACACATCATTTCACGATATGATTGAGAAAACTGCTCGCTTAGGATACAAGTATATAGAATTATCACCAAGAACGGATTTCATTTGGTTCTATCAGTATCCAAAAGTTAACTCAGAAATGATTAAAAATGTTAAGAAATGGTTGTCCGATGCCGGTGTAGAACTTTCCTCGGTTCTACCCGTTCAACAATGGTCGTCCCCTGACGAGCAAGAACGTCAAGCAGCGGTCCGCAATATGCGTAGAACCATTGAAATCACATCAGAATTAGGAGTCGACACTTTAAATACGGAATTCTCAGGGGACAAACAAAATCCTGTTGCCTCTGAGGGTCAATGGTACAAGTCCATGGAGGAACTAATTCCTGATTTCGAAAGAAATAACATAAAGTTAGAAATTCAGGCTCATCCCAATGACTTTATTGAGTCAAGTAATGAAGCCGCAAAATTGATTCGCTCTTTAGATAAAGATTGGATCAGTCAAGTATGGTGCTCTGCCCATACATTTTATTCAGACGGTGGAATCGGTGACGTCACCAAACAAATTCATGATAGTGCAGATGTTTTAACTCATATATTGATTGCTGACACATTGAACTTTAAGAGTAACTTTGGGTTACGTTATATTATTAACCCACCTGAGGCACCCGTAACTATTCACCAACACCTAAATCCCGGTGAAGGTGAAGTAGATTTCGAAGCTATGTATCAAGCACTCAAGGACATAAAATTCGATGGTATAGTTACCAATAATGTTTTCTCCTGGCCAGACAAAGTAGAATGGTCAAATGAACAGACATTGCCTTCAATAAAAAAAGGCTTAGGATTGAATTAATTTTATTAAGTGTGTCAAGCCAAAAAGTCGCTTAACAATTAGTTGCTAAGCGACTTTTAATATACAATTAACCATTAAATTCATACTACATGTCCTTTATTAAATCTAAGTCAAATCGTATTGGTGAGACTTTTTAGCCCATTTACCACATCAGAAATGATGTGGTTTTTTTTACGCCAAAATTAGTCTTATTCTTATGAAGAAATGTTTTAGATTCCTAAATCCATAACAGTTATGTTTAAGCTTTTTGATTTTTCCAATTAGTCCTTCTAATGGACCATTGGAATATGGAAGTTCACAGCTATTTTCAATATATTTCAAATTGCGTTTTAATGTTGATATTGCCGTGTCCATTGAAGAGTTGATTTTTGTATAGTCTTTTAAAGTTTCATTTAATAACGTGCTATCTTTTGATTTTATTGCTCTTATGATTTTTTGATATGTTTCATAAACAAGGTTCATACTTCGATTCACTCCAGTACCTATATCTACTAGGTTCTGTTGAGTCATGTATTCGTTCAGTCCAAACATAAACTTTATATTTGATTGATCCAACTCATCTTCAAATAAATGATACATTCTCCAATGTAATTTAAGTGATTTATATTCTCTTGAACGCTTATCATTAATGGATTTCAGAGTTGATATTCTAACTTGATCTAGGGCTCTTCCCACGAGTTGAACGATATGGAATCTATCCACAATTATTTTGGCATTCGGAAATAGTCTTCGAATCACGCTTTGATAATTAGCGTTTAGATCAATAGAAACAGATTGAACTTGTTGTCTTTCCTGTAGTGAATACTCTGTCTAAAAGTGTTCGATCAGTTTCATTGATAATCTAGTAAGTATATTAATTAGTGCATGTTTGCATCACAAGCTATGAGAGGAAAAGAATGACTAGCTTAACGAAATTAATCCATACAGATATTTTACAGATTTCATAATTTAGTATCGTATATCCTTAGATAATCTCGATATCATTGTAACCGCAAAGAAACCCTTATATGATTTTCCTTCTACACATTATGTATGAATATAATATTGTATTTACACATCCAATCCATTTCGTATGTGAAAGTCTATTAAGACTATTCACAATTTGAAAAGTTGCCTTTATTTTTTAAATGTTCGAATCTAAAGCTTTCGTTTTAAAACTAATGGGAACTTCCGTATAACGATTAACACCCCCACCGCACAGCATTTTTTTATTTTGCACACTTATATAACACTCAACTAACTTCAATGGTATAAAAAAAATTCTTCTAAGTTAGAACTTAGAAGAATTTATAAATCCGACAACAAACATATCATTAAATCGATACTAGATTATTATTTGTCATATTTATTTCTGAAATATTTTTCAATTTCTTCAAGAGGAACACCTTTTGTTTCAGGTACTCTTGCTGCAACGAAAATTATTCCGAACACACAACATGCGGCAAAGATATAGAAGGTATAAGCCATGTTCCATTGTAGTAGAACTGGTGAAAGTAATCCAACAAAGAAATTACCTAACCAAAGTACAAAAATTGTAATTCCTGTACCAATCCCACGATATCTTTGTGGGAAAATTTCTGAATTGATCAACCAAGTAACAGGACCTAATGTTCCTTGGAAGAAGATAATGTAAACATAGACTAATACAACAATTGTAATTCCTGCCCAACTTGCGCTTGCAAATGCTGTATGAATGACACCAGCGGCAACTAATGCAAGTCCACAAATTGTTAATCCCGCAAACTCAAGTTTCTTTCTACCGAGCCAATCAATAGTAAACATACCCAAAACAGCACCTACAATTGAGAATAAGCCATTACCAGTATTTAGAATAGCAGCAGTCGTTGTACTGAATCCTGAATCAGATATAATCTGACCACCGTAATACATGATTGAATTAATTCCCGCAAACTGTTGAATCAATCCTAATACTGAACCCGTAATAAGAATTTGAAGGATCCATTTTGTACTTACTAATTCTTTGAATGTAGCTTGTTCTGCTGATTCCGCTTTATCTTGTTGGTCTTTGTCCTTGATTTCTTTCATTTCTGGATCAACAACAGCGGCAGCTCTGATACGTCTCAAAACATTCAAAGCTTTATCCATTTTTCCTTGTGATACTAACCATCTTGGTGATTCTGGAACTAGATACATACCTAACCACAAAACAATAGCTGGGATTGTACCTAAACCTAACATCCAACGCCAAATAGCGGCGTTACCAGTACCTAATGGAGTTAATGCAGCATTAACTCCAAAAGCAACAAACTGACCAGTAACAATCATAACTTGCGCAGTAGTAACCATCTTTCCACGTAGTTCTGACGGAGCAATTTCAGCAATATATACTGGAACATTAGCTGAGGCTGAACCAACGGCTAATCCTAATAAGAATCTAAAAATAATTAAAATAGTAATATTCGTAGAAAATGCACATCCAAGTGCACCAACAGAAAATACAATACCTAAAATAGTAAGAATTTTCTTTCTACCTATCTTATCTGCAAATGGTCCACCAAAGATAGCACCAAATGCAGCACCCAATGTTAATCCTGATGAAACGATACCTTGTTGAAAGGCATTTAAGTCTAATTGACTCTTATCGGCGATAAACACAAGTGAACCATTAACAATACCTGTGTCATAACCGAAAAGTAATGAACCCATGGCGGCAATAAATGTAGCTAACCACAGAAAACCACTATGGTTTGATTCTGATTTCTTAGTAGTTGTACTAGTATCCATTGTTAAGCCTTCTTTCGTTAAGAGATTTGAATTATCCTACTAAATTTATAGTTTGATATTTACCAATTGACCGCTGTTCGCTGACTCTTGGCATGCCTTAGCAATTTTGAGTGCTTTAATTCCATCTTCAACCGTTACTTCTGGTTGAGTTCCTCGTTTAACGTTATAAACAAAGTCTTGAACTTCATCAGTAAAGGCATTATCAAATCTCTCTCCGAAACTTTGAAGTGATGGCTTAGTGACCCCATTTTCACTAAAGACTGTTACTCGATTCAAGTCTGGATGTTCGCCCACTCGCAGCCATCCATCTGAACCCATTATTTCTAACTCCACTTGGTTACCGTGTGCTGCGTGACGACCGCCAATGAGCGTGGCAATTACACCACCATCCATCTTAAGTTGGGCAACACCTGTTTCAAACTCACCAATTTTCTCAAGTTCTGGAGCCGCAATATTACTTGTTAGCCCATAAGCTTGCACTGGCTCCTGTTTAGTAAACCAGCGAATTAAGTCGACATCGTGAATATTCATATCAACGAAGATTCCACCAGAATCTGCTTCAGTAGCAAACTTCGTAAAACTTTCCATACCTGAAATTGGATCAATTCCGTATCCACGCATGTAAATGATTTTCCCAATTCTACCTTCGTCTACTAATTTCTTTGCGTATCGATATGATTCATCATATCTGCGCATGAATCCACTTTGGAATATTTGCTTTGGATGTTGGTTAATTACATCTGCCATTTTGTTTACTTCATCAAAATCAAGTCCTAATGGTTTTTCACAAAATACATTTAACCCCGCATTCATCGCATAGATAGTCATTTCTGGATGAAATGGTGTTGGAGCAACGATAAAGATTGCGTCAATGTCTTCTTTGTCTATCATTTCTTTGTAATCTTTATATGTATTGGCAACACCTAAATCATTATGTGCCCATTTTAATTGTTCATCATCCAAGGCACAGGCAGCGATTAAATCAATACCTTGAATTTTTTCAACTAAATGTCTTGCATGTCTTGAACCTAATCTACCTAATCCAATAATTCCCGCTTTGACTACATTCATTTGTTCTGACATTGTACTTCCCCCAAATTTCACAAGTTACTATACAGACTTAACTACACTGCTTTCTTGATAGAATTCTGGTGTATCAGGGAAGTCTAAGTCTTGTGTTGCTCCATCTTCATTCAACGATTTGATAGCTGCATCAGCTGTAACAGCAGCAATATAACCATCCCATGATGAAGGACCAACTGGTGATTGATCTTGTGATACATGATCAATAAAGTCTCTGAATTCAATATCATAAGCACTTTCAAATCTTGCTTTCCAGTCCGTCAAAATAGCTGTACTATATTCGGCATTTAATCTTGTAGCTACTTGTGGAACTGTTGGCAATTCAAGAACTCCTTCTTCACCAATAACATCACATTTAATGTCATAACCATATTGGCAACGAACAAAGACTTCATTGATAATGTTGATTCCTGTCTTAGTTGTAATCATAACGATTTGTGGATCTTGAATATTATCGTTTTGAACATATTTTGTTTGTTTTGGACTGAACACACGAATATTTGCGTATGAGTCGTTTACTAACCAGTGGTCAATATCAATTTCATGAATAGCTGTTTCAATAATTGAACGTGTTGAATCATATTCCTCTGGTTGTGTTTGATTATAATGACGTTGATCCATCATTAATGGTTTACCGATTACACCATCATCAATCATTTTCTTCATTTGTACATACTCTGGAGCATAATGACGCATGAATCCTACTTGCAACATTCTACGTCCAAGTTTTTTCTCTTGATTAATAATATCCATACATTGCTTAGCATCCAAAGCTAATGGTTTTTCACAGAATGTAAACTTACCAGCTTTTAGGGCTGCCATAACGATTTCATAATGTGCTTCATTACTTGCAGTACATACAACAACATCAACATTAGGATCATTAACTAAATCATGATAATCACTATAATCTGTTGCCTTAAGGCCTTGTTCATCTAGTTGCTTTTGAGCTTTACCAGAAACAATATCACAGACAGCGGTTACATCAACATTAGCAATAGTCTTTGTTAAACGATGTAAATGATCAGATCCAATGAAACCAATTCCGACGATACCTACTTTTGTTACGTGTGCTTCAGCCATAATTATATTCTCCTAATTATTTATTTTTTTAGTATAATAAACTCCCAATTTATATACTTTTTATTATTTTAGTGAACTGCTTCTTTTAATAAATCATTTTCAATATAGTTGTGAGCTTTCAAGGCATATTCCAATGGATTTGCCTTATCAGGATCTTGCTCTGCTTCAACTACAATCCATCCCTTATAGTTATTATCAACTAGTTCTTTAAATACAGGTTTGAAATCAAGATCTCCGTCACCAGGAACTGTAAACATACCATTTAAAAATGATTGCTGGAATGTCATACCTTTTTCACGACATTCTTTTTCTTTTGCCAAACGAACATCTTTGAAATGAACGTGAACAACACGATCAATGTGGTCTTTTAGAAGTGACATGTAATCTCCATCTGATACAGCAATATGACCTGTATCATATAAAAGTCCAACTAGTTTTGGATCCGTATTGGCCATCAGACGATCAGTCTCTTCCTTTGTTTGGACAACAGTTCCCATATGGTGGTGATATGCAACCTTAATACCGTACTTAGATGCAATTTCACCATAGTGATTCAATCCATTGCAAAGTTCGTCCCATTCTTTGTCTGTCATATGGGCTTTATCAGTAAAAATATTTTTTGTATCTGATTGTTGAATTGTATATGTTTGCTCCGAAACAACAGCGACTGGTGCATTAACAGCTTTTAAGTATTGACAATGTTTTTCAAAAGCTTCACTAGCCTTATCAAGACCATCACGAAGAATAAAACTACTAAACCATTGTCCGGCAATTTGTAGATTTCTTAATTTCAATTCATAGTTTAACTTCTCAGGTCCAGGGAAGAATCCACCAATTTCCGTTCCTTGAAATCCAGAAACAACAATATCACTTAGTAATTGTTGTAAATTATTGTCTGCACCGATTGAAGGAATATCATCATTTCTCCAACCAATTGGTGCAATTCCCCATTTAATATCATTCTTAACATCTGAAGCCATAATTATACCTCCTCAAAATTTTATATATCTTGAACTTTTTCAGGTTTTCCACTATCTAGTGATTTCTTGGCTGCTTGAGCTAATCTAATTGCTTTGATGCCATCTTCAAAGGTACATTCAACTTCATGATTACCTCTAACCGCATCAAGGAAAGACTCCAATTCTGTTTTATAGGCATCAATGTATCTCTGAAGAAAGAAGAACATTGGTTTATCAGAACTTACATCACTTTCTCCTGAAAATGTAGTCGTACTATCTAAAACGTTGTCGGCCTTTGACATTCCTTTTGATCCGAATAATTCTATTCTCTGATCATATCCATAAACGGCTTGACGACTATTATCTATAACGCCCATCATGCCATTCTTAAATTGCAACGTAATAATTGCAGTATCAATATCTCCCGCATCACCAATTTTTTGATCAATCATTACATTACCTGCAACGTATACTTGATCTACCTCTGCATCGGTAATATACCTAGCCATATCAAAATCATGAATTGTCATATCCATGAAAATACCGCCAGAACGTTTTACATAATCCATTGATGGTGGCTCAGGATCTCTTGAAGTAATCTTCAAAATTTGCTCATTTCCAATATCATCATTTTTTCGATGATCGACGATCCGTCTGAAATTTTTGTCAAATCTTCTATTAAATCCAACTTCAAATTTCACGTTACATTTTTTTACAGTTTCAAAAGCTTCCAAAATATCTTTGTCATTAAAGCCTACTGGCTTTTCACAGAAAATATCTTTACCTGCTTTTGCAGCTGCAATAGTCATTTCTGGATGAAGATCAGTTGGCGTACAAATTAAAACAGCCTGAACTTCAGGATCATCCAAAATTTCACGATAATCAGTCACAATTTTCTGAGCTTCATTATATTTAGCTGTCCATTCGTCGGTTGCAATTATATCGGCAATGTACTTAATAGAAACATTAGAAATCCTCTTCAAATTCTTATAGTGCACATTTCCGATTCGTCCCATTCCAATAATACCGATTGTGACGTTCTTGTTTGTGAAATCTGTACCTTTTTCCACGATAACACCCCTTTCGTCAACATTTAACACATGCACAAGTGCTTGTGAAATATCATTCACAGATACTCTTTATCAGCTATCATTTTTGCATCTCATCCCTGTGTACGCTATCAGAATATCCTCTAGGTCAAGGTTTGTCAAGGGTGATTGTGATTAAATTAACAAAAATGTGTGATTATTAAGAAAGCGTTGACATTCACAATCAATAGTGAAATAATCATTTTTGTAATACATAAACATCTTGTGTAATAAATAATTTGTCAATTCTTAAAAAGATTTAAATCATTACATGATATGTCTGAAATTAAGATTTATTAATTAGTAGTATTCGGATAAAGTTTTGTGACCGATAAAATTGGGGTGAATATAATGACCAAAAAAGAGTCAGTTCAGGTTGTTAAGCTACAAGATGTTGGTGAGCAAGGAAGTGAGAAAAAAAAGAAAACTAAATCAGAAAAGCACTTAAGGATTATTTCATCAATTTCTACTTTAGGTGGATTATTATTCGGAGTTGACACCGGCGTTATAAACGGTGCTATTGGATATATATCATCTCCACAAGAATTAAATCTTTCACCAAGTAATGAAGGTTTAGTAACTAGTGGTATAACACTAGGAGCTGCTTTTGGTGCCGTCATAGCCGGGCGGTTGTCTGATAAGATTGGTAGAAAAAAACTTCTGTGGTATTTATCAGTCCTATTCTTCATATTTACAATTTTATGTGCGACTGCGACAACGGCCTGGACTTTGATTCTTTTTAGGGCATTGCTAGGCTTAGCAGTCGGAGGTGCATCGGTAATTGTTCCGACGTATTTAGCAGAGATTTCTACACCGGATATAAGAGGACGCGTTGTTACACAAAATGAGTTAATGATTGTTTCAGGACAATTATTGGCATTCATAGTAAATGCTGGGCTAGGAAATTATTTTGGACATATCTCCAGCATTTGGAGATACATGATTGGCTTTGGAACTATTCCGGCAGCTGCACTATTTTTAGGGATGATATTAATTCCAGAATCACCTAGATGGTTAGTTATGGTCGGTAAAAAGGACAAAGCTATGGACGCCCTAAGCGGAATCAGGAATAGTAAAAAAGACTGTGAGGATGAAATCAATCAAATTTCAGATGCCTTAGCTCAAGAATCAGAAATTCAACAGGCTACCGTTAAAGATTTGGCAACTCCTTGGATTCGTAGATTAGTTTTAATCGGCATTGGACTTGGTGTAATGCAACAATTCATTGGAATCAATATAATGATGTATTATGGTACAACGATTCTACAGCAATCAGGTTTTTCACATAACGCTGCTTTGATTGCTAATATATTTAACGGAGTTGTTTCAACAATTGCCACTATTATTGGAATGTCATTCATGAACAGAGTTAATCGAAGGAAAATGCTGATGACGGGTATTATAGGAACTACTTTTTCGTTAGCGTTAATCTCAATTATTTCTGCAACTCTATCGAATAGTAGTCTTTTACCAATCGCGGTTATTTTATGTACCATGCTATTTTTAGGATTTTTCCAAGGATTCATCTCACCACTAGTTTGGCTACTACTTTCAGAGATTTTCCCTCAAAATCTTCGTGGTTTAGGCATGGGAGTATCAACGTTTTTCCTATGGTTTTCTAACTTCTTAGTTGGATACTTCTTCCCGGTATTATTAAGCACAATGGGAATGACTTATACTTTCTTGATTTTTGTAGGATTTAATATCCTATCATTCTGGTTTGCATATAAATATGCACCAGAAACTAGAGGTAAATCCCTAGAACGTATCCAAATGGAATTTCAATATGGTTCTTCTTCTGGCGTTAATCCAGAAGATAAATAATTAATATTAAAAAAGTAAAGGATGATTATATTATGATGAAACATGTTAACGCAGGTATTATTGGTTTAGGTCGTGCAGGACAAATGCATTTAAGAAATCTAATGACAATTCCAGAGATAAATATTATTCAAGTTGCTGATGTATTTATCGATAAAATTTCTGGAAAATTAAACGACCTTGGTGTTACTAATCAAACAACTGATTATCACGAATTATTAAGTAATCCTGATATTGATACTGTTTTTGTATTTACATCAACAGATACACATGAACAAATTGTTACAGATGCAGCAAACGCAGGTAAAAATATTTTTTGTGAAAAGCCGCTTAGTATGAGCCATGATGAAGAAGCTAGTTTGGATGTTCTAAGAGCTGTCAAAAAAAATAACGTTAAACTTCAAATTGGATTTAACCGTCGTATGGATCCACAATTTAGAACAATTTTTGAAAACGTTCGTGAAGGAAAAATAGGTACTCCACAAATGGTGAAAATCACCTCTCGTGATCCCGACTTATTGCCACATGACTTGATTCAAAGAATTGGTGGACTATTACAAGACTTTACAATGCATGATTTTGATATGGCTCGTTATATGATGGGCAGTGATATTTCTGAAGTTTATGCTAAGGGAGGTACCTTAATTGATCCAACGCTTAAAGATATCGATGATGTTGATACCCTTGCTCTAGTACTACAATTTGAAAATGGTGCATTTGGGGTGATTGATAATAGTAGACGTGCAGTTTATGGTTATGATCAACGAGTTGAAGTATTTGGATCAGAAGGTATGCTTAAAGCTGAAAATGTTAATAATAGTACTGTTGAGTTATACAATGACAAACGTGAAGAGTTAAAGAAGCCACTTCCAATGTTCCAAAAGCGCTACAAAGAAGCCTATACGGAAGAAATGAAAGCATTTGTTGATTCAATTCTGAATGACACCCCTTTGGTTGCTCAAGGTAGTGATGTTATCATGGCTCAACGTGTTGCTAACGCTGCTAAGAAATCACTAGATACAGGTCTTCCACAAAAGGTAAATACAAAATTCTCATTAGATTAAATTACAATAAAAATTTGATTATTAAATTTTAAAGAAAATGGAGAATCAATATGATTACGCTAAAAGATGTTTTAGCACAAGAAAAAAAGACCGAACTATCCCACTTTAATTTGAAGGATGTAGACGGTCTCGTAGATTCGCTCAAAAAGATTGGAAAAGATGATTTCAACAAGGTTTGTATATTAATTAAGATTAATCAACGTATCGTATATTTCCACGCCGGTGATCAAACAACTAATGAAAATAATCTTTGGATAAAAAAGAAAGAAAATGTTGTAGATGCTTTCGACCATAGTTCATTGTTCAAAAAAATTGCCTATCAGGATAATCCAGAAAGCTTTTATAAGGAAAGTGGATTAAGCCCTAAAGATTACGCCATTGTCGGTGGTGGATACCCAATAGCCATCGAAAATACTGGGGTAATTGGTAGTCTAATAGTTTCAGGCTTAACGGATACCGGTGACCATGAATTGGCATATAACGCTTTGCTAGATTTTAAATCATCAATAAATTAATTATTTATGGAGGTAATCATTATTGAAAGCATACGGTTTTAATCAATATGGTAATTCCAGTGTTATATCAGAATTTAAATTACAAAAACCAAGAATTGGAACAAATGATGTTTTGGTAAAAACATCCGCATTCGCAATTAATGCTTTTGACATTGCCGTTCGAAATGGTCAATTTAGAAATAACGTAACTATGCTATTCCCTATGATACTTGGAAGTGATGCTGTTGGAAGGATTATCGAAGTTGGTCCCAATGTTGATACATTCAAAGTTGGAGACGACATCTTAGCACATCCCGGAATTGGAACATACGCTGAATACTTTAAAGTTGGATCCGATAGAATTGGATTAATTCCAAGAAATTATGATATTTATGAAGCCGCAGGTTTACCTTTATCCGGAATTACCGCCTACAACACTTTGGTCCATGTGGCACATGTCGGTGCAGGACAAACAATTGCGATTTTAGGTTCCGGTGGTGGTGTAGGTTCTATGTTAGTTCAAATGGCTAAAGCACTGGGATTATATGTAATTGGAACTGATATTTCATCAGCTAAAAAACAAGTATTAAATTTAGGAGCCTCAGAGTTTGGAGCTTTTGATACAGAAAGAGTAAGTGATAAGTTTGCAAACATTGCTGATGTGCTGGTCGATGCAACAAACAATGGTGCTGGCTCAAAAGCAGGAATTAATATTGTAAAGGATACTGGAACGTACGTTTCATTGACCACTTTACCAAATGATCAAAGCAAAAAACCAAACGTTAACTTCAAGCAAATGACACCGAAGCGAGAGTACCGTGATAGTGATGCATTCGCTGCAATTTCATTAATGATTAGTAATAATCAACTACATGTTCCAATTGACAAGCTAGAATCGTTTTCTTTACAAGGTATTCGTTCAGCACAAGATACTGTTGAAAATGGCAATACTAATGGTAAGGTTATTATAAAGATGTAATAACTATGTGCAAAGGACTGAATTTTTTTGGAAAATATAATTTTAGATTGCGACCCAGGTCACGATGACGCAATAGCAATGATCATGGCCATTGCATCATCGAAAATAAACGTTCTTGCCGTCACTACTTCAGCAGGAAATCAACCGTATAGACAAACCCTAAGAAATGCCATGTCACTACTTACTTTAATGAAAAAGCGTGATATCCCTGTTGCTTATGGCAATCGCAAACCTTTAGTCAGAGACCTTATTCCCGGAATCACAATGCATGGAATTACAGGCCTAGACGGAGCAGAATTACCTAACCCAGACTTTTCTCCCAGAAAAGAAAATGCTGTAGAATTAATGAATTCCATTATTTCCGACCACCCTCGGAACATAACTCTGGTAGTTACTGGCCCATGTACTAACGTTGCACTACTGCTCTCCGTTCATCCTGAGATAAAATCACTCATAAAAAAAATAGTTATTTTAGGTGGTGGTATGGGCGTTGGTAATATTGGATTAACCGAAGAATTCAACATGGCAGTTGACCCTGAAGCGGCTAAGATAGTTATGGAATCAGGTATCCCTATCACCTTAGCTCCTCTGAATGTTGGCTTTGAGGCTCAATTACTGGATTCAGATATAGAAAATATATCTAAAATTAAGAATAATGACGTGGCAAAAGCAGTAACAGGATTAATCAGTACCTACAGACTCTCATTTGATTTAATCAGTCGAGATTTTGAGGGAGTTCCCCTTTATGACCCATGTACGATTGCATGGCTAATAGATCCTGAAAAATTCTCAAGTAGATTCTGTAATGTAGAAATAGAAACTAAGGGCGAGTTAACAACTGGGGAAACCGTTATTGATTACTATAATGTAAGTAAAAGAAAACCTAATGCAGAGGTACTATTTCATATTAATCAAAAATGGTTTGCTAACTTAATAATTGAAAGCATAAAAAAATTCCAACTACAATGAACTTTATTATGTTAAATACCCTTCTTCCAAAATTAATATTAAACTATCCCTTGATATATAAACAAAAAGGAAGTTGGTAATTCCAAAATTGGAATTATCAACTTCCTTTTTAATTCTTAATTACAAAAACTTACATCAATATAATTTATACTTCTAAATTAATCCTTTTTACCATGAACTCTAAATGCTAATAAGAATCCTAAAATAGCTAATACTAAAGTAAAAGCAAATCCGTAATGTGCACCTTGAGTAAACGCTAGTGATGTTGAATGTCCACCATTAGCGAAGAAATTGGCCTGACCGGTACTCAATAAAATTGTAGCAATACCAGTAGCAACAGCTCCAATAACTTGTTGGAACGTGTTAATAATAGCCGAACCATCTGCAGATTGATATTCATCTAGTGAGTTCAATCCATAAGTTTGTGATGGCGACATGGCTAGTGGCACACCAATCATTAAGACGATGTGGGCGAAAATTATGTAACCTAATGAACTATTTGAATTACTCAACAAGAACATGATCGTACCAATGGCAGAAATTAAGAATCCTGAACGAGACATCCATTTAGCACCAATACTGTCATATGCACGACCAGCCAAGAATGATACTAAAGCATTGACGATACCACCTGGCAACATAACCATACCAGTTAGCGCAACGGCTACACCTAGACCATTTTGTAAATACATAGGTAGTAAATACATAGCTGATAGTGTGATTCCGAAGTTTAACATAACTAGACCTGAACCAGTTACGAATTCAGGTTTACTCAAAACAGAAAAGTCCAAAGTTGGAGTTTTCGCATGTAATTGTTGTCTAATATAAATAACTAAGAAAATCAATCCAATAACTAAAGCAACTAAAGCTACATGAATGCTATTAGTTAGGAAACTAATTCCAAAGACGATCAATCCAAAACTGATTGTTGAAAGACAAATAGCCAGCCAATCAACTTTTGGCTTTGTTACACCGAAAACATTAACTAAATTCTTTTCCATGAAAATCCAGCCAATAACCAAAAAGACAATAAATGACCAGAAAATAAATCTCCATGAAGAAACACCTAAAATAATACCGGAAATTGTAGGACCAATAGCCGGTGCAAACATAATAACTAAAGCGGCTACACCAAGGGCAGCCCCTAATTTATTAGGTGGGAAAATTCTCATAGCAATAGAAAACATCAATGGCAAAATAATACCAGTGGCGATACCTTGAATCATTCTACCTACTAATAAGATAGGAAAATTTATAGCAACCGCAGCTATAACTGAACCCACAATAAAATCGATCAGACCAAATCTGACCAATCCCCTAGTTGAAAAATGTTTTGTTAAAAGACTTGATAGTGGTAAGACGATGGCAATGACCAACATGTAACCTGTGACCAACCATTGAGCCGTACCAGTTTCGATAGAAAAAGCTTTCATAATTGATGGCAAAGCAATATTTAATGAAGTTTCACTAAACATACCAACAAATCCACCAATTAAAACACCCATTAAAGCAAGGTATGGATGTTTCACTTGTTCACTCATACTTTGAGTTTTACTCATAAAATACCTCCAAATTTGTTGCAACAGTTGATTAATATACCAGAAAAAAATTGTTTTCGTAAGTTTTTTCTGAAAATAGTTTTTTGGTTTATACAAAATAAAAATACCGACCTAGAAAGATATCCTTCTCAGTCGATATTTTTAATTTATAGTGTAGCAAAATATTTCTTTATAATAGACATCAAATGACATCTCATGTTAAGAAAGCCGTTATAATTTTTATAGTCAAAATTTACAAGTTCTTCTGAAATCGCATTTTGTTTCATCAATGATAAGTAAATTAAGTGGTTTGCCACCAATTAGAGGGTAATATAGTCTACACACAAAAGGTATTGGTCTATTTAACAATATTCATCTATTAAAATAGCCTATAATTACGTTTAAAGAAAGTGTGAACAGTATAAAATGAAACATCCAAAAAAGTATGATACTGACAACAAAACAAGAAAAAGAATGTCACATGTACATTTAAAACGTGGTACCGCTGAAAACATAATTGCAATACGATTATGGCACAGAGGAATTAGATATAGAAGAAACTACAAGGCTCTACCGGGTTCACCTGATATTGCAATCACTAAATATAAAATAGCAATTTTCATCGATGGTGAATTTTGGCACGGATATAATTGGCAGGATAAAAAGAAAAAATTAAAACGTAATAGGAACTACTGGATAAAAAAGATTGAAGAGAATATGACACGCGACAGACTAAACGATAAACTCCTAGAAAATGATGGATGGTACATTGTACATTTTTGGGAAAAAATGGCTCTTAAAAACACTGATTATTGCATAGAATTAATAATGTATTATATAAAAAATAGAAAATCAGAAAACTTCCAATAAGGAAAACTTATAATCTATTTACTTTATATAAAAAATTGTCGCAATCACTTTATATTTAGATTCGGTATTACTTAGTATCTTCTAATTGACAAATCATAGGAAACAAAGTATGTCAATTAAATCAATACGTCTAGATAATTCAATCTGTGAACATGTTTTCAATAAATTAAAGTCTTAAATAGGACCGGATTAAATATTTTCAACTAAAAAAATTTAAAATTAGCAATACGTGAATGAATAAAGATTATAAAAAATAGGCTACCTTTCACCACTCAAATTCGAGCGGCTACAAGTGGCCTAATAAAAGCTCTGACTTTCGTCACTGTATTATCTCTATTTAAAATTCCTTATCAATAACTGACAATTCTTCACCTATACGTTTGATAACTGTAGTAACTAATGCATTGCCCATAAAAAACATTCTCATACGGTCAGACACTTCTACAATATCACCTTCAGCATTCTTTTTATATTTTGTCCAATCTGGTGGAAAATCTTGTAGTAGCTCAGCTTCAATAGGAGTAATTATTCTAAACTTATCACCTATTTTCAATAGGTGGGTAGATCTATTAACTGATCCTTCTGAAGTTAACATTGTTCTTCCTGGTAAATCTAACGAATCAAATGGGCTCATACCGCCTTCAGAGTAGGTATACTTATGTCCATCAGCAGAAGTTCTTTCTAGCTTTTTAGGACCACGAAGATATTCAAATTTCTTAATTCTAGTTTCATCTTTGATTACATAATTATCAATATATTCTTCATAAGAAGCCTCTCCACCATCATAGTTTTTAATATAGTAATCCTTGGCTTTCTCGACAATCTCCCCAAGTGTTTCTGAATCAGATTTTACTGGCTCAGTATCAATAGTAAAGTATTGACCATACCGCATAATACCTGTATTCCAAATTTTACCTGTAAAGTTATCAGAAACATCTAGAATATAATTTGACCCATCACTTCTTGTATAATCAATAGATAGCTTTTCTGAATGAGTTCTTCCTTTATAAGGCTCATTTTTTATTGGAAATTTCTTTGCAAATAATCCATCACTGAAAATATACTTATCGTATGAATGACCATCTAACTCCAGAATATCATCTAAGTCTTCAGATTTAGAATATTCTTCATCGATATGCTTTCCCCATCCTGAATCATTTCTATACACATAAAAATAAACTCGACGCCGTCTTTGGGCACGTCCATAGTCAGCAGCATTAATGACACGCCATTCTACAGAGTAATCCAATTGATCAAAAGCAGCTAACATGATAGCAAAATCACGTCCTCGTTGTTTTGAAGGGCTTTTAAGCAATCTATCTACGTTTTCCAGAATTAAATATTTAGGCTGGATATGTTTTACCGCACGAATAATTTCCCAAAAAAGAACACCTTTTTTTCCTTCAATTCCTCTTTCAAATTTTTTAGAACGAGCTACTGAATAATCCTGACAAGGAAAACCTCCAACAATCATATTGACGCCATTGTCTTTCATATCGTCAAAATAAGAATCTGGAACTTGCATAATGTCGGTATTGCTATGATTCGTCTCAGAATATCTATATTCCCCAACTTCAAAAGCATCCTGTGATTTTCTACCGGGTTCAAATTGATTTGTATAAGTCGTTTTATAAAAATTCTTACCAGCAAGTTCATTGGCATGATCAAGACCAACAATAAATCCACCAACACCATCAAACATCGAAAAAACTTTAAATTTGTTAGTCATATTTATCACCTTTTTTATTTATATATCACTATATCTATCATTTAAATTCTTAATGTAAACTAGTATAGACTAAATCAATAAATCGATCAAGATATATCTCTCCAACTTCTTACAATATCAAATTACGAAATAATTTAAAAATACTTTTCCGACATTCTAATATGGTAAAGTTAATTTATGAGTATAATTATAGGAGTGATATTATGCCAGAACACGTTTTTACTAAGAACGAACTTGAAAATATTCTTAACATGGCTACGGGAAAAACACTTGGTCAAGTCGACAAAAACCATATTTTTGATAGAACAAAAACTAAACCAAAGATAACTGGAATTGCTGGTGATGTTATTGAGCAATCAGTTCTAGAGTATCCAGCAGATATTAAGCAGGAAGCTGATTTATTGGTAGATGGGACTCCTGTTGAATTGAAAACAACTGGTATTAGATATTCCAAAAAAGACAATAAATCTGTTGAAGCAAAAGAACCAATGTCTATTACTGCTGTATCTCCAGATAGTATCGTTAATGAAGAATTCGGAACATCAAAATTTTGGAATAAAATGTCTCATACCCTATTTGTATATTATTTATATGACTCAGATAAAACCGTCCAAGCTGCCGAATATGCTAATTTCACAATACAAGGTTATCAATTCCATCAATTTAGTGAACAGGATAAAGAAATATTAAAAAATGACTGGTCAATTGTACGTAATTTTATACGAAACGTTAACGAGGCAGACATAGATACTGAATATCCTAAAATATCTAAACTTCGTAATCAGATGATGTACATGGACACAGCTCCTAAATGGCCTCATCGTCCCCGTTTCAGATTAAAAAGAGCGGTGGTGACCAACATAGTTAAAGAACATTTTGGTATACATTACGAACCACTTAAAGCTGAAAATTCATTTAACAGCTACGCTGAACTTGATAAAGTACTACACAAATTTACCACTCAATATAAAGATAAGACTATGCGTGAAATTGCAGAAAAACTTAACTTTAAAGTTTCTAAAAAACGTCTTGATAAATCAATCGCTGAAAGATTAATCGTAAAGATGTTTGGTTCAGATAAGGGAAAATTAAAAGATATAGATACTTTTAATAAATTAGGAATCATTCCTAAAACGGTAGTCCAAAATTATAAGAAAAAAAGAACTGAGGATATGAAATTTGAATCTATAGATTTCAACGAATGGACAGATAAATCAGTGAAATATGAAGATTCAAATATATATAATTCATTTTTAAATCCAATACTGCTTATTATCTTCAGAGAGACAGATAAAGATACCCCTCTATTTGATACTGTATTTAAGGGCTTTAAGCGAATAAATCTTGATGAAGCCGTTTTACAAAATGATTTGAAGAAAACTTGGACTGAGGTTCGTAATCTGGTTTGGAGTAATAAGGTAAAGATGGAAATTATGCATAATAAAAAGGGAGAAATAATAATCACCCCTAAAACAAAACTACCTAAAATGCAGAATAATCTTCCAAAATCAAGTGACTATACTTTCTTTATTCGAGGAACCGGCTCCGATGCAAAAAATAAGACTTTAAATTTAAATGGAGTACAAATGTATCAACAATACATTTGGATCAAGGGATCATATATGATGGAACTAATCAATAATATGAACTACATTTAGTAATTTAATGCAATACCAATCTATTAAAGTAAATAGCATCATCATTTTTTAAAAAAGTGATGATGCTATTTCTTTATATTTTTAATAAGTTCACATTGTAACGCTTCATCAACGGCATATAAATAAAGGCCATTAACTCCTCGAGTGAGTAAAACATTTAACTCATTTCTTAATAACTCTTGGGCGACATTTATTTTTTTACCGTTCTCTAAAGTACGGTTACGGATAGCATTACTATTTTCACTATCCTCTGGACAAAATATCACCTTACCATCTCTGAACTTTACTGATGGACCGATAATTACTCCCGCATAATTCAAGTCAAAACCCTGAATAGTATACGTTGATCCAACCTCATTAATTGTTTGGGGTTGCTCAGCCCAGGGTAATTTTTTAATCTTTTTATCTTTTACTGGCAATTGAAGATTCCAAGGTAACTTCCACTTATCAATTATAACATTCCAATACTTTTCACCATTATCATCAGGAATACCCTTTTGCTTATATTTCCAGTCAAATGTTGATAAGACTCTTGAAAGACCATGTCCATATTTTTTATTTCTATTCTTATTTATAATTTTTTCATGAAGTTCTTTTGGAGATTTCATAACCTTAACTTCATAATTAAGGTCTCTGGGGAGAATATCTATTTTTCCGTTATAAATAAAATCATTTAGCCAATTTGTAGTATTTGTACCAGCTTTCATTCTTAATTGATGAGTTAATTCAATAAATCTACCTTCCTTCTTAGCCTGTTCTTCAAGATCTAAAATTTTTTTATTTTCCCAGTACTCTTCCGTTTTAAGAATTTGCTTTCTATCAAATATCACAACAATTGTCTTTGCAAATTTTCTTAGATCATCTAACTGATTTTTACCTCGATAACTTTGTTTTCCCTGAGTCCACATCAAATGAGCTTCATCGACAAGAATAGTATCTGCTTTTTTATCGGGATGTTTTTCATGCTCCAAAATAAAGTGAGTAGGTTTACTAATCATATCGTTATTTGGATTTTTTACCCATTTTAGTTTCATGGCTAATTGACGATAAACTTTAAGTTGTTCATCATGATTCACTAATAGATAATCCTTACCGTCATGAATACCCTTTCCAGAAATAATAGAATGAAATAAGTTACTCAACATTACCGTTTTACCCGTTCCCGCAGCACCTTCTACAAAAATTATTTGTCCCAGTTCTTGATTAACACTTGCTTCAAAAATTTTTTCAGAAATATCAAGAACAGCCTTTGATTGTTCATCAGTAAGTCTATGAAATGGTGAAATTTTATATAACGCCGTATCAATCGTTGAGGCCGCATCCAAAGGAAACAATTTTTCATATTTGTTATGCAAATTATCCCAAATATCTATAAATAACTTCATCATATAAAAAGATGTAAAGTACTCATTCTGAGCATTAGATCTTTGATTAAGATTATATTTAACACTCTCCATTGCATTTAGCGACATAATAAACTGATTTTCAATATCCAATGTTAATGACTTATTAAAAAAAGGATGACCTATAACTAACATTTGAGAATCTTTATTTTTAGATAAAAATTTCCAATCATCCTTACTATTTTTTAAATGCTCTACGGTTCTACGATTAATATCATCAGTCTCACCAACATAAGTTATAAATTTTCCCTTTTTATCCTTATGATAAATGATATAAACAGTTGGATATTTTTCTAAAAGTATCTCATCCCTTTTATTGTTTCTTTCTAACTGTCGTTTAAGTTCATCTAACCCATTTTTACTATATTTAACTTTTTTAATAATGGGTTCTTTATTTACTATATCCATACACTTATCACCTATCTCTTAGAAAAATCCCAGCTTCTATGTTGATTTATCTCATTCTTATCAATAACCAATTTATTCGGATTAACATTCAATTTATCGCACATATAATATGCATAGGTTAAGACATCTGCCAATTCTAATTTAAGGTTTTCCTTATCTTTTAAAGAAAGATCTTCATCTTTTGATTTCCAAAGAAATATTTTTTCAACTTCAGAGCTTTCGATTCCTAAGGCACGGGAAAGGTTTATTAAACTATGATATTCGTTCCAATTTTTAGAATTTCTAAATTCAATCAGCTTGCTAAGCGTATTTTCATATGAATAGTCCATCTCAAACCTCCACAAATCTATCAAACCGATTATATCAAAAAAAGACCCCCAAAAAGGGGATCCTAAATAAACAATAATTAATAATTTATATTTCATCTCCCAACCACTTCCAAATCAACACCTCATACTCATCAATCAACTGCTCCTGCTCCACAAACTTTTGAAGTGTACATATTGAATCCATTTCCTCCAGCAAAATTTTATTCTCAACTTCAAGTCTTTTAGTACGCTCAGAACAATTCTTACCATACTTGATCAGCCACTCAAATACTTGATTGGGACTTTGAATCATAAATGCGTCTTCACCGATCGTCGCAATGATTCGATTGGCTATTCTTATCCCTTCACTATCAAGATCGCCTAAGTAAGCCATCTTCAAATTTCTTTTTACTAAGTTCTCCAACATCTTATTATATGACTCATTGAAGTTATTGCCTGATTGGTTGATCAAAGGCCAAGTAGGATGTTTTTTATGCAACCAGATAAAAACTCCATTATTTTCGATAATCACTGCCTTTTTATTCATGATTGAAATATCTGTCATCTGCTCAATTTGCCAAGGATTTAAGGTTAAAGGTTGCGGTAAATTACTTTGAAAAATATTCGCGCTAACAAACGATGTCCCAATCAAGTTCGCAGTCAATTCATTGATTGGTTTGTCATTAAAGAAATATTTTAAGATCCATTTATAATATGCATATATTACAGGATTCTCTTTGGCATCATTCAGTGTATGTGCTGTAAATCCTAAATCTACGGCTTGTTGTCCTCGCGGTGGCAATGGTTCATCACTAGAGATCTTATCGAATAAAACATCTAATTTTCCGGCGTCTTTTGGAAGGCGTTTTTTAGTTTCTTTTTCATATACTTTTGTATAACGACTCATGCTATGCCTCTCGCCAAATCAATGCTTCACGAACAGTATTCGTATAAAATTTTCCATCATTTTTGTTATCTACAGAAATAACATCGTATGCTACATTATCCACTCCATCGGCTAATACTTTATTTTGAGCTCCACTGGGCATAGTTGCTATAAAATTAAAGCCAAATTGATCAATTATTTTGGTAAAAGATTTAGCTGTATCAGGATCTAATTTATCAGCAAACTCATCAAACATTACCAAATGAGGTGCATCACTTGCACGTGCTCTATTTAAAATCACTTTAGGAACTAACAGCAATGGCAATATCATCGACTGTGCTTTTTCTGCACCAGACCCGCCAGATTTTACAAAGTTATCGTCTATCAGTTCGAATTCTCCATCTTCTGAATGTCTGCGGTGAATCCAAATTTGAAACTCCAGCCACTGTCGAACATCCAACAATTCATGAGCCTTATTCATAAACGTATCTTCATCCTCTGCTAAATCTAAATCATTAGCCAATCTATCTAGACGTCTTTTTATCTCGTCCAAAAGTGTAGAATGCTGCATTAAAGTATTATCTCGAATTTCTGATATTACTTGTTCGTCAATATCAACTGGCTTCAAAGATATTTTTAACCTAATACCTTTAGATTTGTTGTCTAACATATCGTTATAATCTTTGATTAAATCAAACTGATCAGAAATCTGATAGCGCGCGGCTTCCGCAAAGGTGGTCAAAGCCATTTCACTGCCTTCCTCCCACTGATTTAAAGATTTTTCGATAGCTGATTCGTCTCCTACCATTAATTTTCTAGCTTCATTGATATCAAAAGAAAGAACTTTTAAACTTTCTTTATTTAAATAATTTTGACCTCTAATGGCTCGTGCAATTTTTGAATGGCCTCGAATTTCAAAAATCATATCTAAACCATCGGCACTATCCTTTCGAATTATTTGACTAATTTTATATGATAGGTCACTAAAACTATAACTTTTTATCTTACTTTTAAATTTGCCTAAGAAATTAACTGTCTCTGATATAGTTTCCAATTCATATCCATTAATCACATATGGCGCTAATTCTTTTAAATTTTTTTCTGTACTATTAGTCAAAATCTCTATTTCCGTTTCTAATTCTTTGATCTTGAGTTCATTAGTTTCTACATCATTTTCAAGTTTATTTTTCTTCTTACTTAAATTATCTTTTTCACTCTGGTACTTATTAAGATAACTCTTAGCTTTTTTTACTTTCTCATCCAAACTTGGGTCTATGACCAATTTTTCTAGTTGTAGTTTTGTGGTCTTAACCTTTTCATTTTCTTCGTCTAAATTGAAATCTTTATACTCTTTCTCCCAATTCTTTTTATTATCCTCAAGGTTGTTAATATCCTTATCCAGATCTTTAATTTCTTGATTTTGTAATTTAATTTTATCGATAATTTTATTCAGCTTGATCACATTTTTCTGAAGTTTCTCAAAAAGTGATTTTTGATCAATAAATACCTTTAAGTCAGAATTAGATTGCAATAGAATAGTTTTTCCCTTTTCAAATTCCTTAAAATGACTATCCATTTTATTTCGGCCTTCTTCATGAACCTCGTGGTTATCTTCACGTAATCCAGCTCTAATTCGACTTACTACCGGACCTTTAGTCCTTATATCGATTTTTAGATCCATGTTTTTTTGAATATCAGTAACTATACCGATATCTTCGCTCAAATTCTTTTGATTGTTTTCAAGATTATAATATTGCCTCATTAATGAGATCATTTCGTTCAAGTAATTACCTAAAATTTCAGATAAGTTACGTGGGTCATTTTTTGTTATTAAGGAATTCAAAAGAGTTAGTTTAAATTTTTCTTTAATTTCGTTTTTAAGAGATACCAATCCGTTCATCTCTTCTTCTTTAGCAGCGATCAAATTTTTCTTATCACTTTGTTTCTTATTTAATTCTTTAAGTATTTTCTCGTATCTTTTCTTTGAATCAACAAAATGATTGATTTCTTTTTCTAAACTTTCAATGGACTTCTTCATATATTGTCGCTGTTCTTCTATGATTTTTTGACGATTTTGCTTCTCTTCTAAACTTTGAAATTCTTCTTCAGATTTTTGTAAATTCAAATCTAATTTTTTCAATTGCTGTAAGATTGATCCCAATTCATGTTTCAATCTATCATTCGCATTTAACTTATCATTTCTTAATTTACAGTTCTTACTATATGGGCTCAACGTTAGTTCTTCTAAACGATTCAAATTGCTCCAAAAAATCTGTTTTTTTAATTTATCAATTCTCTCAATAGCTTGAGTAACCTTTTTCGAATCGGCTTTTTTTGTATTCAATTCTCTTTGATTGATGGCCAGTGAATCAATTAATTGTGTGTCAATTCCTTCTTGTGCATTCTTCAAAGATTCCAAGATGGGTGTCAAACTGACATTTCCAGCAGTCAATATTGGTGATGCTATTAGCCGATAAGCATTAGCCAATTTATTCAAGT
Source organism: Companilactobacillus baiquanensis (assembly GCF_003946605.1). Lineage (GTDB taxonomy): Bacteria > Bacillota > Bacilli > Lactobacillales > Lactobacillaceae > Companilactobacillus > Companilactobacillus baiquanensis. The sequence continues at coordinate 188,910 of NZ_RHOQ01000002.1, read as the reverse complement.
CTTTTATATCCGAAAAACTATAAATTTTTTCGGCAACGTAACTTTGATACGCACTTACCTGTGAAAACACTTCAAAATCAAAATTCATATTTTCATTTGCGGCAATAAATTTATCTTTTTCGAGACTTTTTCCATTCTCATCCACTGTAACAAGATTCAACTCATCATCTACGTTTTTAGATATTGCAACAAACCACCATGTAGGTTTACTGCTCTCACCAACTGCTCGATGAGCACCTATTCCTAAAATAACTTTCCTAATATTTGAACGCATCAACATGTAAGAGTATCCGGTTCGATATTTCATAGCTCCTTTGCCACTACCCAACAACATTTCTTCAAAAGTATGAGTGTCATGCGAACTATTTCGAGTTGTTATTTTGTCCAAAACATTTGTATTTTGTGCTGGATTAAAAGATGGTGTTGCGATTGAACCATCGATAAGCATTGGATAAAAGCAATGCGCCAATGTTGTTTTTCCAGACATATTTCTACCAATCAAAGTTAAATTTCCTATTTCAGATGCCGGCAAATCTAACTTTATATAATTATTGAAATTTCTTAAATGAAAACTAACTGGTACTAAATTTTTTTTATTCATCCTTTATCCTCAACTTTAAATCGCTTAATTATTGGTGTTGGAAAAACAAATCCATTTCTAATATGGATCAGATCAAAATCTTTTAGAGCATCCTTGACTGAATATACATTGATGTTACTTTTTGGAAACAATGATTTTGAATATGATCTTATTAAATTATTTAAATCAGCCTCCGATATGCCTGATTTAACCGTGTTGGCTATTACAATGGACACAATTGCTGGTTTAGATTTAACTTTTTGGCGATTTTTATCAAGTAGCAGAACATAATTATCACCACATTCCAAATCAAACCTATCTAAATTTCTCCATTGTTCAATAATTTGATCTTTTTTATTTAAAAATGCCTCCCACAAATAATTAGATGTTTTAGAACTAACAAATTTGTTGACTAACAAAGCTCTATTGACCTTCTGAATATCATTTAAATTAGGTGACTTCTTTCTAGTCATATAATTAACTATTGCTTGCGCAAATGAATTAAATTCTAGATTGATATTCCAATACTCATCAACTTCTCTATTTTCATCTTCCAATAAAATTTCTGGATAATCTAAACTAAATATCCTAAATCTATCAACAAATATTTCGATAATAATTTGTCTAATCTCACTTTCATCGAGATCCATAACTTCACTCTGAACTTGTCGAATGACGGTCCGTGCTAAAACAGTACGATCATCAGCCCCATCTTGTATTTCTGGCATATTAATTACGGCCTTTAATGTCGCAAGTATCACGTGAACCGTCTCTGCTGATTCATATCTTGCTCCAATCAACAATAAAAGGTTATCTTGAATACCTTCTGGATAAATACCAAGCAAATCGTTCAAATAATTACTTATTTTTTTTTGAACTTTAGGTCTTTTCAACACATTAATTGCTTCAGAAATCTCATTTGAACTTTTAACAGGCGTTTGAATAAACAAACCATTATCAATTAATTGATTAATGATTAAACGTTCTGAATTACTTAACTTTTTCAAAGTCTATCCTTTCCACACTAAAATTTAAAATTGAATCCTCTAGGTAAATGGACACTATACTTTTCCTTTTTAAAATGTAATCGTATTGGGCCTGTATCTATCGATCTGACTTCTTTGATTGGCCTACCAAAAGGAGAAAAATCTTCGTAATTATCGTATCCTGTCGCACTGTATAGTTTCATAATTTCATCACGAGCAATTATGGTTTCTAACTCTAAGTCATGATTCACTTCACCTTCAGTAGAATTCTTCATAACTAAATCTTGAAACTCCTTCAATGCATCATCTAAATCGCTCATTTCTAAATTTTCTTCAGAAATAACTGGATTATCTTCAAAAGTAGCTACTTTTTTATATACCGAACTAATCTGATAGCTAACTGGACCCAGAATACTTGCTTTCAATAAATCATCTGGATCATCCACCTGCCGATCATAGGCTAAATGTTTTGGTAATTTTTTAGGAAATGAAATTGATTGGTAATTTATCATCAACTCATCGATTTGGTGATTCAACTCTTTAATATCAACTGTTTGTTCTTGCAAATGATCATATTCTTTACCTAGCAATCTAATAGAATTAATAATTGTATTGTAAATAATATAAATAGAATCATAATTATTATCCATAGCTGTGGCCGTTGGCTCAAAACTATGCGATAACATTTTTAATTGTTTACGGACGTATTCTTCACTACTCGTTATGCGCTCCTGGATTTTTATATAGTTATTTGTATTTTTTTCAGCATCTAAATTATCTTCACCGTATCTGCTTCTTGCTACTTTATTAGGAAAGTCTTTTTGATTACTTAAATATTGAATATTTTCACTTCTAGAAGTTATCTTTTTAAAAGCAGGAATAGCCTTATTTTTTAGCATTTTATTTAAATTTTCAGCAATTTCGTTAGCATGATTAAATGCTAAATCATTAGAAATTTCATCAAGATCCTCACTCAATTTATGCATCCCTTTAAACACATCCGAATAAGCTGAAATCATATTGTTGAAGCTGTTATAAAGCTTAGTATCATTAGTCATCAAATTTGGTTTACATAGAAAATCTATCAACTCACAATACTCATCAATTTTAGAGACATTGGCTGTAACGGTATTTTCTGCCTCCAAAATTTTTGGAATTGTTTTAATGAACTCAATGCCTTTACTTGTAATACGATAAATTGAAGCCTGGCGCATGTGATAAGCACCACTTGTCATACGAACTCTTACCTTACGAGATGTAACCTCTACTAATCCCCCTTCATCAGCCATTCTTTCTAAAATATTTTTTAAAGTTGCATTCGTTATTAATGGTTCATTCAATTTTTCGTCAATAGAATTTGAATTATATCGACCAATAATATATTCCAATGTTTGAGGAGAATCAGTGACGGAATGACCTCCGTATAAAATATTCAAAACATTCCAGACCACTAAAGGATGATCCCGGCTATTACCAATACGCAAAAATATAAGAAAATCTCTCAAATCATTATCGAGATTAACCATTAAATTCATCTTCTTTCATTAATTATTTAGACTCATTTATAGATTATTTAAATTACGAAAAAAACGACCCTCAAAAGAGGATCGCCAATAAACATTTATCTAAAAAAACAACTTCTTAACATCTTCAACAGCCATATCTTCACCGGTATAAAGTTTAAATGCTGCGGCACCTTGCCATACTAGCATCCCTTGTCCACCGATTACTTTACTGCCTTTTGCTTTTGCATCTTGTAACATCTTTGTTTCCGTTGGATTATAGACTGTATCGGTCACAACTAAATCATCACGGAAAACACTTGTATCTTTAATATTAGTTTCGTCAACATTTGGAGCCATTCCTACTTTTGTTGCATTTGCTAAAACATCACTATTATTAATAGAAGCTTTTAGTGCAGCTTTATCATTAATATCACCGACTGTTACTTTACAATCAGGTACTTTAGCCATGATCTTAGTGGCCATTTTTTCAGCATTGCTAAAGAAATCATCTTTTGGATTGAAGATTCTAATTTCTTTAGCTCCATCCAAAGCCACTTGAACGGCAATCGCCGTGCCGGCACCTCCGGCGCCTAAGATAGTAAACACTTTCCCCTTAGGCTCAACGCCATATTGTCTAATATTTGCTACATATCCAGCACCATCGGTATTATTTCCTGTTAAAACTCCGTCGTCGTTTACGATCGTATTAACAGCGCCGATAAGTTCAGCGGCTGGTGTCAATTTGTCGACCAATTTGGCTGCCACGGCTTTACATGGCATCGTTATGTTTGCGCCACGCATATTGAACATTTTCATAATACTGATAGCTTTTGGCATCTCTTCTGCCGTTACATCAAATGCTAAATATGCATAATTGATACCTGCATGATCAAAACTAAAGTTATACATTGCGGGTGAGCCGGAATGTGATACCGGAGTACCGAATAAACCTAACATTCTGGTTCTGCCATCGATCCATTTTTCCATAATTAACGCGCCCTTTCGATAATCACCTTGTTACTTAGCTTGTTCTTTTTCGTATGCTTGATATTCATCGGTTGGCATTTCTTTACCTGTAAACAATGTGTATGCTTCAGCACCTTGCCATAACAACATTCCTTTACCAGGGATAGCTTTTGCACCAATTTCTTCAGCATCTTCAATTAATTTAGTCTTTAATGGATTGTAAACTGTATCGGCAACAACTAAATCAGGACGTAACATTGATTTATCAATTAATGATTGTCCATCAAGTGGCTTCATACCAACGACAGTAGCATTTACCAAGATATCAGCATCTTCAATTTCTTCTTTTAACAAGTCTTGATTTGATAATGGATAAACGTCAACATCTACTTCTGGTGTTTCATCTTCAAGTTTTTCTTTTGTATCTTCTGCATTGCTAAAGAATTCATCATCTTGATTAAAAATTGAAATTGATTTTGCGCCATCAAGTGCGGCCTGAACTTGGATTGCAGTTGCGGCACCACCGGCACCGATAACAACTAGTTTTTTACCTTTAATATCTACGCCATTTTCTTTAAGATTACGAACAAAGCCAATTCCATCAGTAATATGACCAGTTAATTTTCCATCATCATTAACAATCACGTTGATAGCTCCAATAATTTTGGCAGCTGGTGAAAGATCATCGACAAGTGATGCGGCAACAGTCTTACATGGCATCGTTACGTTTGATCCTTTAACTTTGAATAGTTTCAAAGCCTCAATTGCTTCTGGCATTTGTTCCTTTTTAACATCAAATGCCATATAAGCGTAATCTAAGCCTTGATTTTGAAAGCTGAAATTATACATGGCAGGTGAACCTGAGTGACCAACTGGTGTTCCTAAAAGTGTGAATAGACCTGTCGTTCCTGAGATATGTTTTTCCATGATTACTAGCTCCTCTTTATTTATTGAAACGTGTGTCACAAGGTAAAGACCTAGCTATGAAGGACGAACAATTGAAAATGCTCAATTATTCGTCCCTCCAGGATGACCTTATGTTACACTCTCATAATTTTTTTGCAGGTTGGTTTTATTTCTTTGCAGGTTGGTGATGTTCAATGGCATATCCACGACGGCCACCTGGTTTTGGTGTCATATCACCCATCATAATTCCAAATCCACCTTCAACGGTTAATTCGCCACCATTTGTATAATCAGAACGATCACTTGATAGATACATAACAGCATTGGCAATATCATCGATTGTTCCAATTCTACGACTAGCTGTTAGACGTTTACGGCCTTTTTCAACTTCTGGATCACTGTAGAATCCAGCTGATAATGGTGTCTTAACGAAACATGGAAGGATACAGTTACTACGTACTCCATATTGGCCCCATTCAGCGGCAATTTGGCGTGACAACATGTTGACTGCTGCTTTAGTTGTACTGTATCCAGCACTATATGTTTCTGGGAAACGTGAAGCGATTGTTGAAATGTGTAGCAATGTTCCGTGTTTTTGTTCGATCATTACTCGACCAAACCTTTGTGACATCAAGAAGTAACCTGTTACGTTAACATTTAGTGAAGTCTTCCACTCGTCTAAACGAAGATCTTCTAATGGAGAAAATCTTAGAATGGCAGCTGTATTAAGCACGACATCGACTTTTCCAAACGTATCAACAACTTTTTTAACAGCTGCATCAACTTCATCTTCATTAGTAGTGTCACATTTAACTGCTAATGTTGGTACGTTGTACTCTTCATGAAGTTTCTTAGCGTAATCATTAACTTTGTCTTCCAATAAATCTACCATTACAACTGTTGCGCCTTGTTTTGCATACTCTTCACAGAACTTAGTACCCATACCACCAACAGCACCTGTTACAACACAAACTTTTCCGTCTAATCCTAACCAACTATCACTCATAATAATTCCTCCTACTTTTTAACTATGCATTAACTTCTTCTTTTAAAATTTCTGGCCATGCTTCTTCAAGAACTTTAACTGTTCCTTTATATGTATAATCTGCTGTATAATCGATTCCCTTTGCTAGATAGTTGTCTGAAATTACTTCAACACCGATAACTTTAGGATCTACTCCAGCATCTTTGATCATTTTGACAAATCCGGCTGTGTCCATTTCTCCCATTCCTGGTGCTAGACGATCATGCATTGATTCGTCACGGAGAATTGATTCTGCATATGGACGTGTATAAGCGTCGTCAATTTGAATTGAGATAACTTTTTTGGCTTGTTCCTTTGTTAATAGATCATATGGTTGACCTGCTCTTACCCAGTGCCACATGTCAAGAAGCATCATAACGTTGTCACAATTTGCTTTTTCCATGATCTTCCATGTCTTATCCAAGTTTGGTAAACCACTATATGGCATTGGCTCTAAAGCAATGATCCATTTGCCAGCACGACTTGCTAATTCTTGTAATTTCTTAGCTGAATAATCAACTGAATATGATTCCATAAGTCCTGTATTGATATGTTTTACTCCAAAGAGTTCACACATGTGGAAACACATTTGTTCCTTATATTTTTGTTCGTATGATCTAGGTTCCTCACACCATTGAACGATATATTCAACTTCGGTACATTTGATTCCATATTTATCAAGGATTGCTAGGATATCATCATCTGAAAGTCCTTCGTTAACTGCATCAACGTATGTTTCAGCACGAAGTCCAATTCCATCGTAGCCTGCTTCACTAGCTGCCTTTACACGATCTTCAAAACTGCATTTGTCGCCTAATGTCCAAGAACTGATTGTAATAGGATGTGATTTTGTCATGATTGATTTCTCCAAATTGATTTATATTCGATTGTTAGTTCCTTCACGTGAAAAACTTTACAAGTACAATTTAGTCTCTGTCACGTGTTAAGTCCAATTGCTATATTTCAATTAATCTATAACCAAAAGTTATCAATTAATTTGCTTTTAAAAAATGATATTTATGACATCTAAAGAATAAGAACAACATTACTGCAACGCCAGCAACGGTTACAAAAGCATCAATCGCAAAAACATATATCATGCTTTGAGCCGTATTGTCGATAATAAAGGTCGAAATAAACGGTCCAACGAAATAGGTTAATGCTGCAGCAAAACTATAATATCCGGTAACTTTTCCTTTTTGATCCGGGAAATATTGTGAAATTATTGTTAATCCAACTTGCCAGATACCTCCAGCAGCGAAAAATCCAATTACGATACTAGTAATTCTTACTAACAAATAACTTGGGAAGGTTATCATCAAGACTAAGAATGTACCCGCTATGGCGGCATAAAGCATCATAACGTGGTATGGTTGAGCCTTTCTGATAACTATCGAAGTTATAAATACTGAAATTAATGATGATAGTGCATACCATGAAACTAATTCTTTGGATGCGGCTTCTGAAAGATTTAAAACGGTACTTCCAAAATGTGGAATATATTGTGAGTACATATAAAATGTAAATGAAATCGTAAAACCGATAATGATCAATCCTACTCCGTCAATACTCATCTTTGGCAGATGCCCATTAGTGGCCTCTTTTTCTTCAGCTACCTCTTCTTTTATCTCTTCTTTTTCTTCCTTCGCTATCTCTGTTGCTTCAACTGGATCTAAATCTTCTTTATTAAATTTGATCATAAAGATGGCAACGACATCTAAGAATAAAAGAACTGACATGATTGGTAAAACTATGGAAACACTTGAAACGGCGGCTACTAGAAATGGTAATAAGGTTTGAGATAACGACATGCACGCTTTAACAAGTGAATTCATACTTGCGGCTTTGGTGGGAAATGCTTCAGTCAAAGCCGGATATGCCCCAGAGTCATCAAATGAATTAGCGGCACCTAAGAAAAGAGTAAAGAAACAAGCCATATAAACATTGCGGCTAAGGATCAATCCCATTAAGAAAATAATATTAGAAATTAACCCGATGACCATCGTATTTCGACGACCGAATTTGTCTGACATCCATCCGGCAAAGATAACAGTCACCAAGTGTCCGATACCCACCATGGAAATAACTGTTGAGATCCCTTTTACATCTGTATTCCACAATCTCATAAACTGCTGACTGTATTGAGAGACGATCAGAATTGAAGAACCCCAAACGAAATAATTAAAGTAAATAGTTGCGGCTATTAAACTAGGACGATATTTTTTTGTATTCATAGTTTTCACAACTCTTATCCTTGTTCTAAAATTTCTTTAGAGTCTCAATTCATATCCCCACTCAAATTTCAAAACAATAATTTATTCAACGGCTGCTTCAGTTTTTGCGACAGTCTTTTTTTGACCACTCTTAACGATTAATGCTAAACAAACTCCAATAATTGTGATAATGACATTTAATAAAATAATCATTCTCGGAGCACTACCACCGGTACTCTTAGTGATAAACGCTGCTAGAGAAAGCATTGCGTAGTTGGCAATACTAGAACTGATCATACATAAAGATGTAGCCAAACCTTTATCTCTTGGGAAAAATTCGATCGTTGTCGATGTGGCTAATTGAAGAACACCACCGGCAGCAGCATAACCAATAAAGAAACTAGCAATATAAAGCATTGTTGGTGTTTGAATAAAGTAACTTAGTAATAACGTAATAATTGAAATAGTTGGATATAAAACAAGAACTGTTGATTCTTTAAGTCCCCAGCGAATCAATTGTGCTGTTAATAACACCGCTATGGCGGCACCTGCAGCATAGAATGATTGCAAAGCACTAGGATTTTTAACGCCATAACTCTTACCTAGCTCTTGATTACAGTTCAACCAGAGCATAAAGGTCGTTGAACTTGTAAAACCGATTAAAATAGCTGCAATTGAAGCTGGTGTGAAATGAATCTTGTGTTTTTCTTTTTTAACTTCATCTTTATTTTCACCAGCAACAGCATTGGCAACTGGTAATGGCAAAGTTAATACTAAGAAAGCATCAACTAGCATTAAGAATCCACAAATAATGAAAATTGTCTTATATGACATATGTGCCATGGCAACCCAACCAATGAAGAATGGTAAGAGGAATTGTGCCACAACAACGGAGAATTTGGTAAAAATATTAGCAATCGAAGCTGATTTAGGAAACATTTCCATCAAACTTGGTGATACACATGTATCAAGAAATGAGTTAGCAATTCCGTTCAAAATACCAATTGCATAGGCAAACCAAAATGATGGTGAGAAAGCTATCCCAAAGAAGTAACATGCATATAAAAGTGTTCCGATCAAACCACTAACACGTCTTCCCAATTTATCAGACACTGGGCCAGCGAATGGATAGGCAATTAATCTACCAAGTCCAAAAGCAGCAACTACTGAAACAACCATACTTACATCAATTACTCCTGATGGTAGGTTAGTCGCACCCCAGGCGTTTGCAAACTGTTCTTTATACTGGCTTAAAATTGATGAAGCAATCACCAACATAAAGTAGGCAAAATACAAGGCTAAGGCTGTTGGTAAAAATCTTTTAGTATTATTTTTTACTTCTGCCATATTTCTTACTCCTTAACTTCATCCTTTAAAATTTCTGGCCATGCTTCTTCAAGAACTTGAACTGTTCCTTTGTATGTATAGTCAGCTGTATAATCAATGCCTTTTGATAGGTAATTATCTGAAATAACTTCAACACCAATAACTCTAGGATCAACTCCAGCGTTTTTGATCATTTTGACGAAGCCGGCTGTATCCATTTCACCCATTCCTGGTGCTAATCTGTCATGCATTGATTCATCACGAAGAATTGATTCTGCGTACGGACGTGTGTATGCGTCATCAATTTGAATTGAGATAACTTTCTTAGCTTGTTCTTTTGTCAAAAGATCATAAGGTTGTCCGGCTCTTACCCAGTGCCACATATCAAGCAACATCATAACGTTGTCACAATTTGCCTTTTGCATGATCTTCCAAGTTTTGTCTAGATTAGGAAGTCCACTGTATGGCATTGGTTCCAAAGCGATGGTCCATTTGCCGGCACGACTTGCCAATTCTTGTAATTTATTAGCTGAATAATCCACTGAATATGATTCCATCAAACCTGTATTAATATGTTCTACTCCGAATAGTTCACACATGTGGAAGCACATTTGTTCTTTATATTTTTGTTCGTATGATCTAGGTTCTTCACACCATTGAACGATATATTCAACTTCAGTACATTTAATACCGTATTTATCAAGGATTGCTAAGATATCATCATCTGAAAGTCCCTCATTAACTGCATCAACATATGTTTCTGCACGTAATCCGATACCGTCATAACCTGCTTCGCTAGCAGCCTTTACTCTGTCTTCAAAACTGCATTTATCTCCTAATGTCCAAGAGCTAATTGTAATTGGATGTGTTTTTGTCATGGTAGATTCCTCCGAATATATTTCTATTTGCATGTTCATTTCTTCACATGTATCTGTTTACAAATAACAATGTAATCGGTAACATGCCTCCCCGTCCAATTGCTTTTTTAGGTTGCATTTATAGCCAAAAGCTATTAATATTTATAGAATCATAATGATATCACGACATATAGCATCTTTTTGAAGGAGGAATTTGAATATGAATTTGGATCATCTTCGTTATTTTATTGAACTTTCACAAAGTGAAAACTATACACAAACGGCAAAGTCGTTACATATTACACAACCTAGTTTGACCAAAGCTATTCACTCATTGGAATCAGAAATCAATGTTCAATTGTTTGAAAAAAAGGGAAGAAACGTAACACTGACAACTGCTGGAAAAATATTTTCTAAGGGTGTTGGATCGGCTCTTTTGCAGCTAGATCGAAGTGTCTCAGAGATTGAAGAATTGAATAGTAAAAAAACTACCATCCAGATCGGAGCTTTAAGAACTTTGAGTATCGACTGGTTACCAAGTATGGTTCAAAGATTTCAAGAAGAAACCAACGACACTTCAATAAAATTTCAATTCAGTAGTGATACTGGTTTATCACCTGATATCTTAAATTCATTAAGGGAAAAGAAGTATGATGTCGCGTTTTGTTCTCGAATGGAGGAATATGGAGATATTGAATACTTTCCCATTGAAGAGCAAAATATGGTTTGTATAACACCGTTACAACATGATTTGGCAAATAGATCTAGCTTAGCTTTAAGAGAGACCCTGCCCTATCCTCAAGTAGTCTTCTCAAAACGCAGTGGTTTATATTCCGTAATCGAAAGAATGTTTGAAAACAGCGGTGGCCATCCAATTGGAGTCTATTCTGTCGAAGAAGATCAAGCTATGGCAGGACTAGTGGCACACGGTTTTGGTATCGCTATAACGCCTGATATGGAATTATTACATACTATGCCACTAAAAGTCATCCCCATATCTTATCCAAAATGGAAACGTGTCTTTTACATGGCAACTTTGAAACGTAGATTTGAACAACCAGAAGTCGAAGAATTCGTAAATTTTGTCCGCAAAGAAAGTAAAAAGAATTTAACTGTACAGGAATAAAAAAAAGAGACTGTGGAAAATCCACAGTCTCTTTAAAACTTAAACTATTAATACCAAGCTGGTTTATCGCCATCAGTATTAGGTTTATTAACACCAAGTGACTCTCTAACATGCTTATCTGGTGCTTGGGTAATATCAACTACTAATTGAGCAATTGATTTTCTTGAAACTTCAGTACCCTTAAATGTTTCACCTTTTTGAGTAAGTTCAAAATCAACTTCGTCTTTATTTGTTAACCAAGCTGGACGAATAATTGTGTAATCAAGATCTGAATCCTCAATAACCTTAGCGGCAGCGGCATAAGTTGTGATGTAGTTTCCTAATGTTTCATTATTCCACTCGCCAAACTTACCTGGAACTTCGTCATAAATACCTAATGTCGAGATCCAAATCAGACGTTTCTTACCGGCAGCGTGCATTGCTTCAACAACTGCTTTAGCTTGATCTTCAATGTTTCCACCAGCCAAATTAGCATAAACTACATCAACATCTTTCATCGAATCTTCTAGTGTCTTAACATCAGTAACATCGCCACCGACAATTTCTACTAGATCATTCTTAATGTCACGCAGACGTTCTGGTCTTCTAAGGAATAATCTCAAACTATTACCTGTTGAATCCAAGAAAATTTGTTCTGCCAAACGCGCGATCTTACCATTTGCTCCTAAAACCAATACTCTAGCCATAATATTCCTCCTATATTTCTATCCATACTTAATATAGTTGAGGTTAGCGTTTATTACAAAAAATGTTTCTCGCAAAATTATCAATAGACATAAAATTGACAATAATTTATTTATTTTTTAATACATATAATTATTTGTGCATGCTACTTAACAATATCCTTTAAAACGTTGTCAATCATTTCTGTATAGGCAATTGGGCCTTTATATTGCCAACTGGAATCATCGCCATACTGGAATAATTTATCATTTTTTACAGCTGAAATATTTTGCCAAATAGGATCTTTAAACATCGAGGCATCTTTATCACTATTAACTAGGAAAATATAATCCGCATCCAATTTAGCTAGTTTTTCTAGTGATACGGCTGACCAATCTGCGGTAGCTTTTTTAGAAACTTGTTTAACAAGATCTGGCTCTTTTAGTTTTAAATCTCCATATAATAGTAACCCACTGGCCGATTTATCACTAACAATAAAGGCAGAGTTATTAGTTACCCAAAGTACAGCCACCGACTTATTAGGTGCTGCTTCCTCTAATTCTGAACGTGCTGATTTAACTTTTTTATCATACTTAGTTAAAACTTTTTTGGCTTTATCAGTTTTATTAACTGCCTTAGCTACATCTAAAAATTGTGCGCGCCAACTTACGTTATTCCCGTTTTTCACAACGTAGGTTGGTGCTATTTTTTTATATTGATTGTATTTACCATTAGCAACAGCACTATTTGTTCCCATCAAGATCAAGTCAGGTTTTGCTTTAGTAACGGCCTCATATGGCAAAGAATAATCGATCAAAGGAACTTTTTTTAGATCCTTTTGTAAATATTTTTGAGTACTGGAGCCATTTTTAACTGACCATTGCACAACTGGCTTCACTCCAACTGCTACTAAATAGTCTTCCAAATAACTTCCGACAACACGTTTTGGTTCTGTTGGTACTGAAACCTTATGATCCATCGAATCGGTCAAAGTTCTAGTGGCATCCTTTGATCCGCTATTTGAACATGCTGTTAGAAATACCGTAAATAACAAAGCAATGTAGACAAATACTCTCACAATTTTATTTTTCTTCAATTTCCTTCCCCCATATCTACAAGTTACCTAGATTATCTGTGAAATGGTTATCAAATGTCAATGAAATGCGTTAAAATATATTACATTATTATGTGTTAGATATTCCATCTATATGTAGAAATATTCAGTAAAGAAGGGAATAAATTATGAATGTCATTGAGACAAAAAATGTTTGTGTTAGTTATGATAAAAAATTAACAATTCATGACTTATCTATTCAAATTCCAAAGGGACAAATCACGACTCTCATTGGTCCAAACGGTTGTGGTAAATCAACGTTGATCAGAACAATTGCTCATTTACTTAAACCTAGCGACGGAGCAGTTTTTTTAGATAGTCAAAATATTGATAAAAAGAAAATCAGTGACATTGCTAAAGAGATGGCTGTTCTTCCACAAACCAATAATCTTGCCAATGACCTAACGGTTCAAGAACTGGTAACTTTTGGCCGTATTCCCTATCGAAAGAGATTTTCTACTTTATCTAAAGAAGATCATGAAAAAATTGACTGGGCATTGGAAAAAGCTTCTTTAAAAGATTTAAGAAATCGTCGCATCAGTACCCTATCTGGTGGTCAAAGACAACGTGCTTGGATCGCCATGGCAATTGCCCAAGATACGGATACGATCATCCTTGATGAACCGACTACTTATCTTGATTTAACACATCAACTAGACGTAATGCTTCTTATTAAAGAGTTAAACGAAAAAGAACATCGTACGATCATCATGGCTTTACATGATTTAAATCACGCGGCCAGATTTTCTGATCAACTTATCGCTATTAAAAAAGGAGTATTACAAGTTAGTGGACCTGTACAAGAGGTGATCACCAAAAATAATCTTCGCAATATTTTTGACATTGATGCCAAAATAATTGAAGACAAGTCTAAGCCTATGATCCTTACTTATAATCGCTGGCGAGGTGGTCAAGTTTGAATCAACGACTAAAATTCTCAATCAATATAATTGTAGGTTTAGGATTATTAATTCTACTAACAATGCTAAGTATTCGTTTTGGTGCCAATCAAAACAATAATTCAACTGTTTTTAACGCTATCTTCAATTATCAAGCAGGCGATATTGATCAAAGGATAATTCGTGATATTAGAATACCTCGAGTTTTAGGTGCTATTTTAATCGGCGCTGCTCTTGCTGGTAGTGGGGCCTTGATGCAGAGCGTTACAAAAAATCCTATGGCTGATTCAGGTATTTTGGGAATCAATTCAGGTGCTGCCTTGATGCTGACGTTAAGTTTTGTCTTTTTCCCGCATCTTTCTACCCAAGGGACAACTGTTTTTTCAGTTTTCGGTGCAGCTTTCACTTCTATCCTAGTTTTTATGATCAGCTCATTAAAAAAATCACAAATGAGTCCAACTATTTTGGTTCTATCTGGTATGGCAATCAGTGCTTTTTTTACTGCTATTAGTGAAGGGTTAGCGCTAGTGATGCACCTAAAACAAGATTTAGCCTTTTGGCATTTTGGTGGAGTTTCAGCAGTCAGCTGGTCTCAATTAAAAAATCTCGGACCTTGGATCCTTGTTGGATTAGTTGTTTTGATATTTCTCGCTCCCAATTTAAACTTGCTTCATCTAAGTGATGATTCTATTAAAAGTTTAGGTAAAAATATTAATTTAATCAGAATTTTAGCATTGATATGTGTTGTCATCCTATCTGGGATCTCGGTTTCTTTAGTCGGTGCTGTTGCCTTTGTCGGTTTGATCATCCCTCATATTGCCAAGTTTCTAATTGGAACTGATTATCGTCAAATCATACCTTTAACTTTAATTTTGGGTGCTGATTTGACGGTTTGTGCCGATTTAATTGCCCGAACGATCAACCCTCCAAACGAAACTCCTTTTGGATTGATCATCTCTCTTATTGGAGTGCCATTCTTCATCTACCTGGCAAGAAAGGATGGTAATAGCTAATGAAAAAGAAATTCAAACTAACTTCTTGGTTATTGATTTTGGTCATATTAATGATTATTTTGGCAATCATCAACCTTAATACTGGTGATATGAAAATCACTCCTCCAGAAATTTTGAATTTAATATTTGGTAGCGGAACTTACTCGCAATCAATTGTTATTTTTGATTTCAGAATGCCTAGGATCGTAATAACTTTACTAGTTGGCTTCTCTTTAGCGCTTGCCGGTAGTGTAATTCAAACAACTACACAAAATCCTATGGCCGACACTAGTTTTCTAGGGATAAACTCTGGTGCAGGAATTGCTGTCATGCTCTTTATCGCCTTAGTTAAAAATCAAGATGCCAACATTTATTTGTTGCCGATCTTAGCATTGCTCGGTGCTCTAATTAGTACGGCGCTTGTCTTTATTTTCTCCTATAAACGATCAAGCGGAATAACTCCTAACAGACTATTACTGACCGGAGTTGCTTTATCAGGATGTTTTTCATCGATCATGGTTTTATTGACATTAAAACTATCTCCAGATAATTATCAATTTGTTATGAACTGGTTAACCGGTAGTATCTGGGGCACTAGTTGGGAATATATTATTATCGCCTTGCCTTGGTTAATTATTTGTACTGTTTTTATTTTTAGTAAAATGACTATCCTTGATGCCTTTAATCTTGGTGATGATGCCGCTCAATCTCTTGGAATTTCTTTAAAAAGAGAACGGGTGCTCCTAATTAGTCTGGCAGTAATTTTAGCTGGTGTTAGTGTTTCTATCAGTGGTGGGATCGGTTTTATCGGTTTAATAACACCTAATTTGGCTAGAAGGATCATTGGCTACAAACATAGCCGACAATTAGTCTTATCTGGGATTCTAGGAAGTTTTATGTTGTTAGCAGCAGACACGATTGGACAATTGATCAGTTCTTCTTCAGAAATACCAGTTGGTATAATCGTAGCTTTAATTGGTGCACCATATTTTATTTATATTCTTATAAAATCAAATTAAGGGTTGTTTTCAGAAAGTATGAAAGCAATTCTTATTTTTTTGGCGTTAGATTTGGTTTCTTATTTGGCAAGTTATTTGCTTATTGAAAATAGGAATTATAAAAACTGCAGCGATCTCATTCATATCAAGGAAATTGGTATACTTTCATTTTCATAAATCGAGTTTGTGAAATACTTATATATATGATAATTAAAATATTTAAAAAGTTTTCCCCTTTATATCAATGATTAAGGGCTATTTTTTATTTGAAAATCATTTATTTTGAATTTTCATATTGTGAAATTATTCAAACCTTGCTATATTGGAATCGTAATATGTAAGCGATTTCAAACTTTAAGGAGGCACTAAAATGAAAATTGGTATACCTAAGGAAATTAAGAATCAAGAAGAGCGTGTTGGCTCAACACCTTCTGGAGTAGCAAATTTAGTTCGTGCTGGACATGAAGTAATTGTTGAAACAGGTGCAGGTATTGGTTCAGGTTATCCTGATAGTGATTACAAGGCAATGGGAGCTTCTATAGGAAGTGCAACAGATGCTTGGAACTGCGATATGGTTATCAAAGTAAAAGAACCGCTTAAATCTGAATATAAATATTTTAGAGAAGATCTAATTATTTATACATACCTACATTTGGCAGCTGATAAGGAATTAACAGATGCTCTTATGCAGGCAAAGACAACTGGTATTGGATATGAAACAATGGTTGGTCCTCGTGGCGGATTACCACTACTTGTACCGATGAGTGAAATTGCCGGTAGAATGTCTGTACAAGTTGGTGCTCACTTCTTAGAAGAACCACATCAAGGAAAAGGACTCTTACTCGGTGGTGTTCCTGGAGTTAGACGTGGTAACGTTACAGTTATTGGTGCTGGTACTGTTGGTTTCAATGCTGCCAAAATTGCAATTGGATTTGGAGCTAATGTAACTATCCTAGATATCAATGCACAACGTTTAGCTGAAATAGAGAATATCTTTGACGGAAAGATTCAAACCTTAATGTCAAATGCACATAATATCGCTGAATGCGTTAAAAATTCTGATCTTGTTATTGGTGCGGTATTAATTCCTGGTGCAGCTGCTCCTACACTTGTAACAGAAGAAATGATCAAGAGTATGGAACCTGGTTCTGTTATCGTTGATATTCCGATCGATCAAGGTGGGATCTTTGAAACTAGTACACATGCAACAACACATGATGATCCAGTTTATATCAAAGACGGAGTTGTTCATTATACTGTTGCTAATATTCCTGGTGCTGTTCCAAAGACAGCTACGGAAGCTCTCTCAAGTGCAACTATCCCTTATGCTCTACAAATTGCTAATAAAGGACTCGCACGTGCCTCCGAAAATAATACTATCTTCACCGGGATAAATACTTTTGCCGGTAATCTAACGGAAAAAGCAGTAGCTGAAAGTTTAAACATGCCTTACAAGAAATACTCAGCTGATGCTAACCTTGTCTAACCATGGGTAAAAAGATCGATCTGGATTCTTTATTGCACGGAAAAACAGATCGAAAAAAAACACTTGGATTATTTGATCTTTCCATACTAGGGATCGGAGCAATTATCGGTACTGGTATTTTGGTTCTAACTGGGATCGTGGCAGCAACTGATGCTGGTCCTGGCGTTATTTACTCCTTTTTGATTGCAGCCCTAGCCAGTGGATTGATCGGTTTATGTTATTCAGAATTAACAACTAGTATCCCTAACTCTGGTAGTGCCTACGTTTATGCATGGGTAACTATTGGTCAAAAAATGGCCTTCTTTGCCGGATGGACTTTATTAGGAGTTTATATAACGACAACTGCGACTGTTGCTAACGGGTGGACTGGTTATGTCCATTCATTCCTACGAGAATTCGGCATTAACCTCCCGAATGCCCTCATACAATCCCCGTTTAATGGTGGAATTATTAATTTACCCGCTGTAATTATGATTTTATTAGTCACTTT
The DNA here is from genome assembly GCF_003946605.1 of Companilactobacillus baiquanensis. GTDB lineage: Bacteria > Bacillota > Bacilli > Lactobacillales > Lactobacillaceae > Companilactobacillus > Companilactobacillus baiquanensis. Next base: position 170,779 of record NZ_RHOQ01000002.1, on the reverse strand, counting down.
GATCCTGACTCGTGGTACTAGTGAAAGTAAAGTTCTAAATAATATCTTAGTACTTGTAAAATTAACAATAATTCTCTTATTTATCTTTGTTAGTTTATCTGATGTTAAAACTTCTAATTGGTCTCCATTTCTTCCATATGGAACCGCTGGTGTATTTGCAGGTGCTTCAACTGTTTTCTTCGCCTTTTTAGGATTTGACGCTTTGGCAACTTCAGCCGAAGAAGTTAAAAACGTTCAGAAAACCCTGCCCCGAGCAATCATCATTTCATTAGTCGTTTCAACTTTACTCTATGTAGTAGTTAGTCTAGTTATGACTGGCGTTATGCACTATAAAAGCCTCAATGTACCAGAAGCAATGTCATTTGTCTTAATTGAAAATGGACATGGTATAGCGGCTCAAATCGTTTCTGGTGGTGCGATTCTTGGTATTATCGCGGTAGTTCTCGCCTTTATTTACGCTTCCTCAAATATAACCATGTCGATGAGTAGAGGTGGATTCTTACCTAATAATTTATCCAAATTAAATAGTAAAACCGGTAGTCCTAATAAGGCGTTATGGTTGATAGGACTTATCGCATCAATTTGTGCTGGATTATTAGATATTAAAAATTTAGCAATTTTTGCTAATGTTGGCTCATTATGTGTCTTCTTCCTTATCTCATTAATGGTTCTATTATTAAGAAGACAACATCCCGATCTAAAGCGCCCATTCAAAGTTCCATTTGGAAGAATCATCCCCATTCTTTCAATGCTAGTCTGCATATTCTTATTAGCCAACCTGCCGCTCAACGCTTGGCTAAACTATCTCGGATGGCTATTTATCGGCGCAATTATGTACGTATTATATTCGAGAAAAAATATTAAAATTGAGCTTGAAGATACAACTATTCCAGGTAAAGGTGGTGATGCGTCTGATAATGATAACGATGATGACGTTTTACTGGATTAGCCCTTTCCTAGAAATTACCTAGCTCTGCTGACATAAACTCGAAAAGAGTGAAACGGATCGTAACATTCCCCTGTTACGATCTTTTTTGTTGGATCACATGCTATAATTTGTCTGTAATACTGAAAATCTTAGGAGGATACTATGTCGAGTAATGTGGCTCACTTAATCAAAGTCGCATCAAATGAAATATCAAGAAGCGTAAATGATTTTGCGGCTAAATATGATTTAACTGGAACTCAAGTCCAAATCATTGACTTTCTAGCTCATATTCCAGAAAATGAAGAAACTTTTCAAAAGGACATTGAGTCAGAGTTTAATATTAGACGCTCTACGGCCACTAACATTTTAAAAAATATGGAAAAAACCGACTTGATAAAACGTGAACCGGTTAAAAGCGATTCACGACTCAAAAAGATCATTATTTTGCCCCGTGCTAAAAATATGCAGGACAAGATCGACGATTTTATGAAAGAAAATGATCAAAAAATTCTTTCTAGTTTGGGTGCCTTTGAACGAAGAGGATTCCTGCATGCTCTGCAAAAACTACCTGAGAAGTTAAAAAACAATTAAAAGTGAGGTAATTAAGTAATGACAAAAGTAATTATGGACTGTGATCCTGGTATTGATGACGCCATTGCATTGACCGTTCTATTAGCCCACCCTGAAAAGGCAGACCTGATCGGTGTAACAACCGTTGGTGGAAATGTTCAATTGGACTACGTGACAGCGAACGCCAAAAAATTACTAACATTTTTAGGTTCAAACGCCGAGCTCGCTTCTGGTCAAGCAACTCCATTAGTTAAAGAAATTGAAACTGCTAGTCAAGTTCATGGAAAAACCGGTATGGATGGATATGACTTCCCTGAAAATAGTAAAGACTATCCATTAACAAGTAATAACGCCGTTACATATTTATATGATCGTATTTCAAACTGTGACGAGAAAGTTAATATCGTTGCCACTGCACCACTAACAAACATTGCTCTGCTACTCAAGGTTTTCCCTGAAGTAAAAGAAAATATTGAACATATCTATATTATGGGTGGTTCAACTTTACAAGGAAATATTACTTTAGCAGCTGAATTTAATGCCTATGTTGATCCGGAAGCTGCAAAGATCGTCTTTGAATCTGGATTGCCTATTACACTTTCAGGACTTAATTTAACTGAAAACAAAGCCTATATGAAGATGGACGAGATCGATCATATTAAAGACCTCGGTCATGTTGGCGTAATGGCAAGTTCGATCATGGAATTCTATTCCGCTGCCGAACTTAAAAATGGCCACACAAAAATCCCCGTTCATGACGCATGTGCAGTTATCAGCTTGATCGCACCAGAACTATTTACTAAGAGTGAGAGTTATCCAATCGATGTTTCACTTACAAATGATGAATTCCGCGGTATGACCTATCCCGATCGCCGTGTCTATGCTTCAAAAGAAAATAACATTAAAGTTCTTGAAGACGTTGATCGTGAAGCCTTTGTTAAATATATTTTTGATTCAATTCAAAGTTATGAAAAATAGGGCATGATATAAGCGGAGGTCTCTGCCTTATATCACGCATTTCCAAAAAAAATGGTACCGAAATTTAATTTTCGGTACCATTTTTTTTATTTTGTCGTAAATCTTGAATATTATCGATCATATCTTGAATCGTTAGATTCGACATTTCATTTTCGGCAGCCTTTTGCACTCTTTCATAAGCACTATTAAGTGTTTGCTGGATATTTGCTCCAACTGGACAATCCATATTAGTTCTTGGATCAACATGTAATAGTTCATGATTCGTTTCCACTGCTTTAAAAACATCTAATAGTGTGATCGTATCAGCTGGTTTAGCAAGTTTTGGATGTGCTGCACCCACTTGGCTGTCTAACAAACCGGCTTTTTTAAGATTTGCCATCAATTTACGAACAACGCTGGCGTTTGCTTCAATACTTTCGGCAATATCGGTACTACTAATATTCTCGTCTGGAATAATATCGATATAAACTAAAATATGAATTGCATCACTCAACTTATAGGAATACTTCATGATGGTCACTTCCTCTCTAAAACATACTCACCCTATTATACTCAAATACCTAGCGATTCAAAATTTCTTTGATTGCATCAGTAAGGGGAGTTAGTTCATGACCTAAAACGTCTGGAAGATCACTAGATGAAACATTTAACTCATTATCACGCATCATATTTTGCATACCAACAAAGACATCAGCAGTTCCTTCATCAAAACCAGATTTGATCAAACCTGTACGGTATTCATCATCAGAAACACTCTTAAATTCAAAATCTTTGCCTGTAACTTCTTTCACTGCTTGTCCTAGTTCTGCATATGAAACTGGTTTGCCAGCAAATTCATAAACTTTTTTGGCATTGTCCAATTCCATAACTTTGGCAGCTCCAATTGCATATTCACGTTCCAAGGCAAAGCCAATCTTACCATCTCCGGCAGCATATAGAGCATCTTGTCCATTTGCTCCAGCTTTAAGATAGCTTGTTTCATTCTCTAAATACCAAGCGTTACGTAAAAATGAATACTTCATGCCGCTCTCTTTGATCATTTTTTCGGTTGCTTTATGGTCAGATGATAAGGCGGACTTGGCATCATCTGCTTTAGCAAAACTAGTATAGGCAATATAACTTACGCCAGCATCTTTAGCAGCGTCAACTACATTTTTATGTTGTGTCTCACGAGGAATAGCTCCACCAGGAACAGAAGAAATGAATAATAGCTTATCAATTCCTTTTAAAGCCTTAGTTAAAGCATCCTTGTCAGTATAATCGGCCTTTTCAATATTTATACCTGCTGGTAAAACCTTTTTTGCCTTATCAGTATTTCTAACAATAGCGGTGATATCACTAGCATTGATTTTCTTCAATAGTTCAGGGATCACGATTTGTCCAAAATTACCAGTTGCAGCTGAAATTGCATATTTCATATTTATTTACCTTCTTTTATTTGTTGTTTTATTAATTACAGGTATTATCTTAACAACTTGTTATTTTATTGTCAACAAGTTTAATTAAAAAAATAAACCATCTTATTATGATTTATTTAAACGCGTGATATAAGGCAGAGACCTCCGCTTATCTACGAATATCGAACAATTGAAAGTACACAATTATTCGATATCCTAGGATATGCTCGGTCTCTAACCGCCTTATATCACGCTCTGATCAATGACTGCATTGTCGAATTTTGAAAACTTGCCAATATCGAATGTATCTCCTCTAAAGATTCTTTTCTACCACCGATCAGCCACTCTCGCCAAATCGCATAGACACCAGAACTCATAAAAGTAGTCCAATACTTTCTTTTAATAGAACTTAAATCTTTAGGCAAAGATAAATTTTCATAAAAATCTATCATATTCTGATTAAAAATATCTTTGATAATATATTCAAATCCATGTTCTGAAGATAATTTTAAAATATCGGCATAATCAGTGAAAAATACTCCTATACTTTCTAATTTCTCTCGTTCAGACACTTTATTTTTAATCTCTTCAAATCTTTTCCGTATCAATGGTTCAAAATAGGCTTTCAACAAATCATCAAGTGTCTCAAAATTCCTATAAAATGCCATTCTGCTTACGCCGGCGATTTTAACGACCTGACTAATAGTAATCTCGTTGAAATTTTTATTTTCTAATAACTTTAGTAATGCTGTCGTTAAATAAGTTTGAGAGTCTTGCTTAATTAATTGTGCATGTTTAGTAGCTGCCATTACAATTTTTCCTTTCTGTCACAGATGCCCTTTGTTTGCTTGAATATTTACTACTCACATTGTAATATGCATTTACAGATGTTACAAGTGTAACGATAGTAAATAAAAAAAGTGTAGGTATTAAATATGAAAAATCAATTAGTAGTAGTAACAGGCGGAAGTGGTTTCATTGCATCACATATTATTATTCAATTATTACAACAAGGTTATCGAGTTAGAACTACTGTTAGATCTTCAAAGAAAATAGATTTAGTTAAAAAATTACTAACTCAAGGTGGAATAACAGATTTCTCAAATTTGTCATTTGCTAAAGCCGATTTAACTTCAGACAAGAATTGGGAAAATGTTATGAAGGGAGCAACTTATGCTATTCACCCTGCTTCCCCAACCCCAACATTAAATTTTAAAAACGAAGATGAAATGATTAAACCCGCTGTTAATGGTGTATTGAGAGTTTTAAGGTCGGCTCGTGATCAAGGAGTTAAACGTGTTGTTTTAACGTCAGCTTATGGTGCAATCTTTGCGGGCCACAAAAATAGGACCACTCCTTATACCGAAGAAGACTGGTCTAATTTAGAGGCAAAAAATATCCATCCTTATCAAAAATCCAAAACTTTATCTGAACATGCCGCTTGGAATTTTATTAAAACTGAAGGTAACGGGCTCGAATTATCCGTTGTTAATCCCGTTGGAGTTATGGGACCGGTCTTAGCTTCAGATTATTCACATTCCAATATCCAAATTCAACAATTACTTGAAGGTAAAATTAAAGCAGTACCCAATGTAGATTCTGGATATGTTGATGTTCGTGATGTTGCCAGTTTACATTTATTAGCGATGACATCTTCTAAAGCAAATGGTGAACGCTTTTTGGCTACAACAGGCGAAACACTCTCAATGCTTGATGTTGCTAACATTTTAAGAGAAGCATTCCCAAAATATGCAAGTGTTCTCCCTACAAAAGTTATGCCGAATTTTTTGATAAAGTTGGCCTCCTTATTTGATCCTCAATTAAAAATGGTTGCATCATTGTTAGGTGTTTACGCAGAAACTAGTAATAAGAAGGCAGTAAATGTATTAGATTGGCATCCCCGTTCGGCCAAAGACGCCATCATTGCAACTGCACAATCTATGATCGATCTAGGAATCGTGAATTAAAATTTGTATCTGCTTTCAAACATCAATAATAATTTTAATATAGTGACATATTTAAAAGGTAAATTGTTTCACATGGAACATCTTGTATGCTTTACAATTTTGCAATACTAGATATAGAATCTACTTTTTAAAAGTTACAATATGATAGAACAAATAGTCCGTTAATCACCTAATAATTATTCACTTTACATTAGTTGTATCGGTTTCACATGGTGTATATTGTAACAGTAGAATAATTATACTTAGGAGGACAACTTACCATGCTCACTAAAGTGCCTTTCCTTAAAAAAATTTCACCTATTCCATTTGCTCTGTATAAAAATAAGGTTTGTATATTTGAGTATGAAATCAATGACACTATTTTTCTCAATACGATTTCCGAAAAACTTTGGGATAGAAACACTTCTAAAACAGTTAATATTTTAAAACTTAGTTCAGATATTGTTGCCGCAACTAAGTTTTCAGTTAACGACGCTGAATACATGTTTGCCGTCACAGAAGAAGAACAAAGCAGACTCGACAAACAACTAATTAATATGCAAAAATACGTTGAAATTGGCGTTGATTTTTTAAAGTCAGATAAAATGACATCCGATTTGATCAATCTTCCTCAAAATTTAAATCGTCGCAATATCGAAAATAATTTTAATCAAGATTTCAAAATGTACAATATTGAGAATAAATTTCAATTAGAAGAAATAGCAATGCATGAACTTGTTCGAGGTAATAAACAAAACGTACAAATACTATTTAATAAAATAATAAATTTAAGTAATACGCCCCTATCAAAAGATAAACTCACTTCTCAAAAATATCGCATTATTATTTTATTAACCTTAGTTTCAAGAACTTGTATACGAAAAAATTGCCCAGTAGGAATAACCTTAAGGTTAACTGACAAATTAACGATTCAATTAGATAGAATTCAAAGCTCCGACGATATTCAGTTATTCATAGAGCATATTGCCGTTGAATATTACAGTCTCCTTAAAAACAACGCCAAAAATTACAATTCTAAATGTATTAATGATGCAGTTGAATTTATTAACGTTAATATTTACAAACCGATAAATAATGACACTATCAGCGATTACTTAGATATGAATCCTAGTTACTTATCGTCATTATTCAAACACGAGACTGGAACACCTTTACGAACATTCATTATTAATAAAAAAGTATCTGAATCAAAATACCTATTAAGAAATACTTCAATGTCAATAAATGCCATCGCTTCAGCGTTAAATTTTAGTAATCAGAGCCACTTTAGTAAATCATTTAAAGAAAGAACTGGTTTTACTCCTAAGTATTATCAAGATGTTGTTAATTCAAAATAAATTACTGGTGAGTATTTGGGGGTGCCGCAACTGAGCATGAGAAACTTTGGCTGCACTGGGACCGATTGGAGCCACGGTCTCCAATCTCGATTTTGAACTTCGCAAGGTACGCGAATTTCAAAACTCGTCCTGTGGTGTAAAGGCTAAAGCCTTAACACCACTTGCACTGCTGCCAAAACTTCTCATGCTCAGTTGCTAAATGTTGGTTTTAATTTTATATGGAATATCATGTAACGAAGCCTACTAAGATCGTGTGTTTTTAGTAAAAAAATATGTTTTGATACACGTACAATGTACAAAAGGTAGTAAATAGATTTTTTATCTGTTTGCTACCTTTTACTATTTATCTATATAACGATGGACAAAAATCAGTTCAAGTACAATTCAGTCGGAAGTTGAAAACGAGAAAAACCCGCCGTGAACGTGGTGTTAGAACGAGTGTACTTCTCGTTCTTACAGCACAGGACGTATTTTGAAATTCGCGCACTTTGCGAAGTTCAAAATCGAGCTTGAAGACCGTGACTTCAAGCGTTCCTCACAGCGGGCTTTTTCTCGTTTTCAACTGGAGACGGCATTCAAAGACCAAATAAAAAATCACAATCCATCAAGAATTGTGATCTTTATTCATACTAGAAAGCTGAATATATTTGGTTCAACTATCTAAGCCATAGCTGGCTTTGTTTTTGGTGAATCAGCTACTGCTACCTTGTTTTCTGAAGCATTGACCAAGGTTGCGGCCACCATTGAACTAGTGACATTAGTAGTTGTTCTTGCCATATTGGCAAAAGCATCAATCCCAGCAAAGATACTTACCAATTCTACGGGTAATCCAAGCGTTACAAACATTGCTGTTGCAAGCATAATGCCACCGCCCGGAACCCCAGCTGTTCCTAATGACACTACTGGACAAAGTAGAACTATTACAACAACTTGAAGCAAAGAAACATTCATACCCAATGAATTCATAGCGTAAATTGATAGTAATGGCGGCCATATCCCAGCACATCCCGACATTCCTACCGTAGTTCCTAATGGACCTACAAAATTAGCTATACTTTCAGAAACGCCTTCTTTTTTAGTCAGACATTCAACATATAAAGGCAAAGTTCCAGATGAACTTCTTGATGAGAAAGCCATCAGTTGGGCCGGCATAATATTTTTAAAATATTGAACCGGTGATCTTTTAGCAACAAGCTTCAATAAAATACTGTCTGTTACATACATATGGAAGAAACAACCAACAAAGGCTAAAACGATAATTGTTACTAGTGGCATCAAAGCTTTAGCATCACTAGTCCCAATTGTATCTGCCATCAAAAAGATAATTGAATATGGTAAAAATTTAATAATTACGCGAATAATTTGATAGACAATATCATGGCAGTCATCAATAAAAGCCTTAAATGTTTTCATTGACTTCGGACGTTTACTTGATAAGGCTACTACGGCAATTCCAACAATAATCGAGAAGAAAACAATTGGAATAACTTTTCCTTCAGCCATTGAAGTGAATAGATTATCAGAAAAGAAATCCGTAATTACTTCCGTAAATTTTGGAATTTTCTCAACTTTAAATCCATTCACAACACTCAAATGGCTGCCTTTACCAATACCAGATCCAACAGCTAATGCAGCACCGACGATTGCTGCTAATAACGTCTGAAAAAGTAACCAGAAAAGTGATTTCGACCCTATTTTTTTTAGTTGTTTTAAAGATTGCATTGAGTAAATACTTTTTATCAGTGAAACCATCAATAATGGAATAACCATCATTGAAATGACCCTTGTATAAATAGTTCCCAGAACGGCAACATAAGAAGTATCTCCTTTAAAGATAAGTCCTATGACTATACCAACTATCAAAGCCACTACCGAAGTAAATGTAAAATTGGTCTTTTTATTCAGCACATAAATAAAATAACAGGCAACTAAAGAAACCAATAAAGTAGTTAAATTCATTGTTACATTCATCAAATCCCTCTTTTTGATAAATTTCTTTATTGTTCTTTTAGATTTGCTCAATAACTAAACTTTCTTACACCTCCTTTGTAATTTTTAATTACTGAGGCAAAGAACATTATTAGAATAACAAAAAAAGGAGGCGACGAAAGCGCTTCCTTGTAGATTATTTCACTATCCTAAAATTTTTGATATTTATCCAATTTTTTTGTTAAGATTTTTTACTAGCAGTCTTGCGACAGCTTTGGCTGAAAATGGATTTTGTCCTGTTATCAATTGTCCATCTTGAATTGCGTATTCACGATAGGCACGTTTTTTTACAAAATCAGCTCCACGTTTTTCGGCCGCAATTTGATTAAAAAATGGAACAAGTTTATTCTTACCCGCCAAAACTTCTTCTGATTTTGTAAAACATGTAATCTTATGACCAGAAATTAAATATTTATTGCTAGGTAATTTAATGTTTAACAATCCAGCAATGCCATGGCAGACAGAGGTCACAAAACCACCATTTTGGTAAATTTTTGAAGCGATTTGTTGAATAGGAATATTGTTAGGAAAATCCCACATTACTCCATGGCCACCAGCATAATAGATTGCTGTGTAGTCATCAGGATCAATCTCGTCTGGTGCTAATGAATTTCTCAAAGCGCGATTTTGAAAATCTTCAGATTCGTAAAAATCCATAATCTCGTCATCAATATACTTCATACTACGAGGATCAAGCGGTACAAATCCCCCCTTAGGGCTAACGTAGTCAATTTTATAACCTGCATCTTGAATGATCTTGGCAAACTCTGTAGCTTCACCTAACCATAATCCAGTGGCTTCATTTTTTGTCCCATACTTTAGAGTATTAGTTAAAACAATTAGAACCTTTTTTATATTTGACGATTGCATTTGACTACCTCCATCACATGCTCTGAGAGTAATTTCATTTTTTTAAATTCTTTGTTTTCGTGCGTTAAATAATAGAAGTTTTTCGTTCCTTCTCGTCGATAGTCAACTAAGTTTACATCTTTTAAAATCTTTAGATGATGTGATACGGCGGGACGGGACAACCCTGTTACTTCTACAAGATCAGTCACTTGAAGACCTCTAAGAATAACTTTTTGATTCATCAAAGCAATAATAATATTCTGTCTTTTTTTATCTCCCAATGCTACTAAAAAATCACTGGATTTAGCGAATTCATGTTTCAATTTTATTAATTCTGACATTTAAAGCCTCTATGGTTTATATTTTTAAACTATTGAAACATTTAATATAATTAAAGTCAATGCATTAATATCAATAAATTATTGTATTGACTTTTTTAATCCATGTAATTATTATAATCATCATCCGTTTAAAAAAATAAACCATTTGAAGGAATAATATGTCAAAAAAAATGAAAGTTGCCACAATAAATCACTACAAGCAAACTAATCTTAAAATACAATCCATTCAAAAACCCACTCCCGCATCCAATGATGTTTTGGTCAAGATAATGACCACTAGTATCAATCCAATTGATACTAAAATAATGGCTGGTGATTTAAAATTGCTTTTAAATTATCAAATGCCCTTAATTTTAGGAAATGATTTTGCAGGAGAAATTGTAGCCATAGGTAAAAACGTTAAAACGTATAAAGTTGGTGATTCCGTGTACGGACGCCCTCAAAAACAACGCATCGGCACATTTGCTGAATATCTATCAGTTAGTAAAGACGATATTGCATTAATGCCTAAAAATTTAAATTACCAAGAGGCTGCCGCCATTCCGCTAGTGGCTTTAACCAGCTATCAAGCATTACATGATTTGATAAAATTAAAACCTAATCAAAAAGTCTTAATTCAGGCAGGTTCAGGTGGTGTCGGTACAATTGCAATTCAAATTGCTAAACAGCTTGGTGCATATGTTGCTACAACTACCAGTCCAAAAAATTTTGAATTAGTAAAATCTTTAGGTGTTGATGAAATTATCGACTACCACTCACAAAATTTTGAAGATGTTTTAAACGATTATGATGCTGTTTTTGATACTATTGGTGGTGAAACTTTAAAAAAATCGTTTAAGATCGTTAAACCTGGTGGTCAAATCGTCAGTGTTTCCGGTTTGCCAAATGCTGATTTTGCCACCAATTATGGGTTATCGTATTGGAAAAAATTATTATTAAAATTCTTAACACGAGATCTCACTAAGTTAGAAAAGCAAAACAATATTAAATACAATTTCTTATTCATGAAACCGAGTGGATCTGAATTATCCACAATTACAAAAATGATTGAAAATAAAAAAGTACGACCAATTATTGATCGCACTTTTGAATTTAAAGATATAAATAAAGCCTTGACTTATTCTCGAAGTGGTCATGCTAAAGGAAAAATCATTATTTCCATTAATGATTAATCGTCACTACTTATGATAAGTTCGATGATTAATAATCATAAATGAGCGATAAATCTGTTCTGTCATTACCAAACGCATCAACTGGTGTGGTAGAGTAAATTTTCCAAAACAAATACTATAATCGGCTCTTTTTGTCACTTCAGGACTTACACCAAGTGATCCACCTATGACAAAAGTAATATCACTAGTTCCATATGTGGATAAGTCATCAACTTTTTTAGCGAGTTCTTCTGATGTTAGTTCTTTACCTCGTAGATCCAACAAAATTACATATTCTTTATCTTTGATTTTAGATAATATTCGTTCGCCCTCGACTTCTTTAACGTGTGCATCTTCTGCATCACTCAAGTTTTCGGGGGCTTTTTCGTCTGGACATTCAACAATTTGAAACTTACAAAAAGCTCCCAAACGCTTAGAATACTCGGCAATACCTGCCTTTAAATATTTTTCTTTTAATTTACCAACTGTTACTAATTTAATGTTCATTTATTTTCCCCTCGTAAATATAATAAGCAAAAATAGCTTTTTTGCCAAATTGTAAAAATCGAATTATTTAGTTACCCACATTATCCACAATTGATCAAAAGTTTGTATAATCTTGTGGAACAGCTATAACACTTGATATTAAAGCGTTTTCTAAATTTAAAATGTCAAGTTATTGACACTTATCAACAAGTTGATAGTTTATTGTGGATAACTTTTCGACAACGTTAAAATAAATAATTTCCCACTTATACACAAGTTATCCACATATGTGGAAAGAATATTTTTATTCATTCTCCAAAAAGACGAAAAAAATATGCAAATTATTAATTAATGTTCAAAAAAAGGCGTGAAACTATTTTAATAATAGTCACACACCTCATTTTAGTCAGAAGTTTTTTTAGTTAAATGAACCTTTGATGTTTCCAGCTTACCGTTATGGTAATATTGAACGCTGACTGTTTCGCCTACTGAATGCGAATACAATGCGCTGTGAAGATCAGCAACCGAACTTATTTTTTTATCTCCAAGTTTAACGATCACATCATTTTTAGAAATACCTGCTTTTTTAGCAACTGATCCAGAAGTTGTACTGTATACAACCGCACCTTTAGTTACTTTACTTGGCAATTTCAAATTAGATTGAGAATCATCTGTTATTTGATCTAAGTCCACCACTTTGATACCTAGTGAAGGACGTTCGACTTTACCATTTTTAACTAGTTGATTAATTATCTTAACAACTTCATTACTTGGAATGGCAAAACCAATACCTTCAACTGAAGTACCATCAGTGCTTGATGCTAACTTCATAGAATTAATACCAATGATCTGTCCAGCCGAATTTACTAATGGTCCACCTGAGTTACCAGGATTAATAGCAGCATCTGTTTGAATAACTGTTGCTTCACCATTAGCCTGACCAGTATTTTGATCTTGAGTTTCAATGGTTCTATTTGTAGCTGAAATGATACCTTGAGTTACAGTCGTAGCATATTGGCTTCCTAGTGGAGAACCAATAGCAATCACGGGATCACCTGGTGAGATATTATCTGAATTACCAAAGTTTGATGTAGCAGGAACTTTATCACCGGCTATTTCTAGAACAGCTAAATCAGTAGTAGAATCAGTTCCGACTAATTTTGCAGATAATTTGGTTCCATCTGCCAGAATAACTTCCAATGAATCTGAACCGGAAACAACATGGTTATTAGTTACAATATAACCTTTACCATTTTGTTTAGCGTAGATCACACCGGATCCTTCACTGTATTCTTGCAAGTTTGAACTAGATCCTGAATTATCCGAATTACTATCGGTACTTGAATCACCAGAATTATCAGTAGAACCGTCAGTTGAATCCGAATTACTATTGGAATCGGAATTACTATCACCAAACAAATCTCCAAAGATAGATGAAAGATCTCCGTCACTTGATTTACTTTGTCTTTGTAAATTAACTACCGAAACTACTGAATTACTTACCTTTTTATAGGCACCAGACATCGTGCTGGAAGTATTTGCCTTAGAATCACTAACTTGGGTAGTTCCAGGAGATCCACTAGAAGCCGTATCAGCAACTCTATTTCCGAAGTAAGAGAATCCAGCAAAAGCAATTCCAACACCTAACATGGCCGAAACAAAGGCAACAATCGCCATTTTTAGCACTGAATGGTCGTTTGAACTGCGCTTTTTCTCTTCAACTCTGGAATCAGTTTTATGTTTATTATCCATACGTATTCACTTCTCCAATACTCGTTACTCTTAATATAACCTTAAATTTTGAACAAATTATGAACTAGATTAGATATTTTTAAGAAAAAACCAAACATAATCAACTTTAAAATATTACCGCCACAATGCTAAAACATCGAATAATTGAAAGTACACAATTATTCGATGTTTAGGTATTTTCACTCTTACAAGGTCATCAAAGGATCTGCAATTGCTGGATCTGTATCATGAATTGAAAAGTCGTGTTCAACACCAAAGTCATGATCTTCCAAAATATCAGCCACAGCTGTATGGGCAGCCTTTTTTGTATTATTTTCATGACTTAAATGTCCAAGATAAATCTGTTTAGTATTGTTTCCAATAACATCCATCAAAGTGTGCGCTCCGTCATCATTTGATAGATGACCTTTTTCACTCAAAATACGCTGTTTCAAAGGCCAAGGATACATCCCATTACGCAACATCTCTACATCATGGTTACATTCCAATAAGTATCCATCAGCATTTTCAATTGTTTTTTGAACACGTTCTGAAACGTAGCCCGTATCGGTCAAAATAACAAATTCTTTACCATTATGATAAAACTTATAAAATTGTGGATCAGCTGCATCATGAGATACCGCAAAGCTTTCAATATCCAGATCATCCAAGGTCATTACTTTATTGTGTTCAAAAAGATTGATTTTTTCCTCAGGTACTTTACCAATTTTAGGCATCATAGCATCCCAAGTTTTCTTATTTGCATAAACATTTAAATCATAACGTCTAGCAAGAACGCCGACGCCTTTTATATGATCAGAGTGTTCGTGTGTGACAAATAAAGAATCGATCGTATTGATATCTTTACCAACACTTGCCAATGATTCTTTGATTTTCTTTCCGGACATCCCTGCATCTACTAAAACATGGTGCTTAGGAGTTTCGATATAAGTAACATTGCCTGAACTGCTACTGGCCAAAACACTTATTTTTAAATCATCACTCACTATAATCGTCTCCTGTTGTTGAACTTTTTATTACATTTCCTGTAAAGGCATTAACCTTCTTTAAAGAATTAACTTTGCTGTCTCGATTTTGAACCGTTACGAACCAAACTGGGATATAGATCGTACTACCCTTGGCTTCAAGAAGTTTTGTATATGCCAAATTAGCATAGGTTATTTTAGAATTATTAGAAATTTCAGAGTTAGTGTACAAATTTATAATTACATCTTTTTCACTCTTAGTAGCTTCTTTTTCGTGCAGGATCATAACGTCATTTACGTAAGTCTGAGTATATCCTGTTACCTTATCATCATTAACTGTAAAAGTCAGTTGTGCTGTCTTGTCATATATCTCACCAAGCGACTCATCAGTTTGAGCGAAAACTACTTGTGAGCTGGTGGATAATTGTGGAACATATTTATATTCTGTTCCATAAAGGACATTTGATTCCCGTTTCATAAAGCTATGCAACTTCTTAACGGTATTAGACTTAGTAACAGTAATAGGAGTATTCAAAGAACTAGTCAACTTATGAGAACTTTCGTCATATTGGAATTCTTGATCACGTAATTTTCCAACATTATTAACCAAAGCATTATTTGGCTTTGAACCTAAATAATAAGCTGAGCCATTCTTTGTATCCAATTTGCCAAAACTTATATCACGTTTGCGCATTTCTGAAATCGTTGATGTGTTCGTACTACTGCTAGTCACAATTTGCTGACTATTACGGAAAGATAGTACCAAGAATAAATCTAATGATACAAAAACTATCAAGAAGATAATTTCAATTCTTCGAAAATCCATTACTATCCCTCCTCTGCAGATTCATTAGTCCATTCCTGATATGGACGCCAATGATTATCGATTTTAATATAGTAGGTTGGTGTCAAATCAACTACATCTTGATTTTCTGATTCACTTTCCCACTGATATCCAGCTTGAATATCTTGAATATCATTAACTGAATAACCAGCTTTATCTAAGCCCTTTAAAATGGACGTTGTTGATTTCAAAGTTGTTTCTGAATTAGATGATGGTACTGGGACTTCTAGAACTTTATTTAAAAAGTGCTCAGTCGTTCCATTTCTACCAAAGCTGATCTTAATGGATCCAAACTGACTCTTTTTAAAGATTGGGAATCCTTCAACATATTCACGGAAAACAAGATCCTTATCATTCCAATCGGCATCATACAAACGTAAATTAGAGACTGAACTTTGTAAATTGACCGCCTTATTGTAGCCTCGCTGGAAAAAGGCCAACTTATTCTTTGGCACTGATGTGTCAGTATAATCGTAGAACGTCAGCTCACCTCTATCATGGTCTGATATCAAGCGCTTCGTTTCACTATAATTATAGGTATAAGTTTCTCCATCTTGTGAAGTGACCAAATCATCGCTGTTAGCATCAAAAAGCGAAGTAGTATATTCACTATCTTGTTTTTCATCAATAACATAGGAATAAGTTCGCATCTTTATAGGTTCGGTATAGAAAGTGAATACTCCATGCTTCATCAAGTTTAAACGTACTTTCAAATCTATATTAGCTTTTTTAGCCAATTTCAAAATTGGTTCTGCTGAAGCATCTCTAACCCCAACTTTGTAAACCGCATAGTTACTATCGTTTGCTAAATATATATTTTTATCTTTCTTATCATTTAAATTAATAATAATTCTGTTGAATGAATAGTCAGAAGAATGCTTTAATACTGTGCTATCTAACAAATAGCCCAGCATCCTGACCGTTATAGCAGTTGGATAGACTAATTGAATGTCATTATGCTTTTGAATCGTCTTTTGATATCTAGCACCGTCTTTTTTAAAGACACGTGTTACACGATCAAATTTCCAATCATTCATTACATTTTGAACACTAAAAGAAATATTTTCTTCATTGTTATAAATCAAACGTTGATCATTACCATCTTGCCAAATTATTTGAGTAGGACTGATAACTTGGTTGATCGGTATTTTATTTTTATCAGATTCCGAAGTCGTAACATCTACATTGCGTCCTCTTTGGTATCGAGCTGTATTCGTCCAGATAAAATAGGACAAAATAACACTGGTTATAACAGCAAATACTAATAGAACTTGTACAACTAATCGACTAAATTTCATCCCATTCTCCTCCAGTCTCATTAGGGTCAAAAGGTAGAGAAATATAGAATGTTGAGCCTTTGCCTTCGGCACTGTTTACCCAAATTCTACCTTTATGTTGCTCAACGATCTCTTTAGAAATGGATAGTCCTAAACCAGTACCGCCTTGTTTACGTGATCGAGCCTTATCAACACGATAAAATCTATCAAAGACTTTCTTAATATCCTTTCTTGGGATACCAAGACCTTGATCAGAAATACTAATAATAATGTGTTTATTAGTTTCCAATAAGCGACACGTTATAACGCCACCATCAGGTGAATACTTGATAGCGTTATTGATGATATTATCCATTACCTGTGTCATTTTATCAGTATCTAATTCTACCCACAAATCCTTGTTGGTAAAAATACGCTTGATCCGATAATTTTTTACGATCTTCTTATCGTCTTCTTTGGCATCGGCCTTTTCTTTTTTAAGCATCATATCAAAACGATCTAAGATGTAAGAAAAGAATTCATTAAAGTTTACTAATTCTTTGTCTAACTTAGAGCGTCCTTGATCCATACGCGAAAGATTTAACAGATCTTGAATCATACGTATCATACGATCGGTTTCTTCAGCAGTAACTTTTAAAAACTGCGGAGCTAGATCTTTATTTTCCCATGCACCATTATTTAATGCATCAATATAACTACTAATACTTGTTAATGGCGTTCTCAATTCGTGCGAAACATTTGAAACGAACTGGCGACGCTCACTATCAATCTTTTGCTGTTCAGTAACATCATGTAAAACACAAACCATACCACTGATGAAACCACTATTTCTTTGAATTAATGAGAAATCAGCATTTAAAATCAAAGAGTTATCGTCGTCATCGTCGTCGTCACTATCAGGCAGATCACTAGTTTCAATGATCATTGGTTCTGGATTTTCCAATAATTGATCAAAGTTAATACGGTCTTCAACTCCTAATACTTCTACAAGAGATTTTCCGTCCGCTTCTCCTTCTTCTTTATTCAAAAACTCCTGAGCCATTTCATTGATAACCGTTATATTTCCTAAACGATTAGTGGCAATAACCCCATCTGACATTTGGGTCAAAACGCTATCCAAACGCCTTCGTTCAGATTCAGAGTTTTCAGTTGCCTCTTCAACTTTAACTGACAGATCATTAACTGCCATTGCCAATTGTCCCAATTCATCAGGAGAATAAACACGAACCTGACCAGAATAGTCTCCTTCGGCCATCCTTACAGCCTGTTGTTTCATTTCATCGATTGGTCTAGTAATCGCACGAGCAATAAAAATTGCGATCACAGCACCAAGTAATCCAGCTACTAATGAAGCTGTTAGAAAAATAACTATAATGTTATTTATACCTGAATAAACAGATTCCATACTGGCTCTAACATAAATAGCCCCCACAACCGTACTGTTATCAGGTGATGAAACTGGTGAAATCGATTCATAAGAACTACCAGTTGCCTTATCATAGTAGATTTGAGTTATCTTCTTATCATTGCTGATACTCTTTTTAACTTGATCCTTCAGAGTTTTTGTTCCGATAGAATCTTTATCTACGTCTTTTGTTCCGACAATTATGCCGTTACGATCGACTATTTGTACATCAGTAATATCGTTATTATTTCTTGTATAATCTTGTATAACATTACTGATATTTTCTTTAGTTTTTGAATCATTATCATTCAAGCTTTCAGAAACCTGATTCAAACGATAGGCAGGAATGACCACAGAATCCTCAAACTGTTGAACGTTTTGTTCCTCTAATTGCCTAACAAAATATGCTCCAATGATTTCAATAGTAACGATCAAAATTAGAATAAATGACAGTCCTATTTTGAAATTAATGGAATGTAAAAAAGCAAATCTATTTTTCAAAATTTCTCACCCATAAATTACAGTCTTAGTTACATTATACAGCTATGAAGACAACAAAAAAACTGACTCAATGTTACAAGTCAGTTTAATTTTAAACTTCAGAATCAGGATCTCTCAAGTAATATCCCACACCACGTCTGGTCATTAGCCATTCTGGTTGACTAGGATTATTTTCAATTTTTTCACGGAGTCTACGAACAGTAACATCAACCGTTCTGACATCACCAAAATAATCGTATCCCCAAACTGTCTGAAGCAAGTGTTCACGTTTCATTACTTGACCAATATGTTGTGCCAAATAATAAAGTAATTCAAACTCACGATGAGTTAACTCAATCTCTTTACCATTTTTAGTTACAGTATAAGCATCAGGGAGAATAGTTAGGTCACCAATTTTGATTTCACTTACTTTATTATCTTCACTTTGAGCATGTTGCTGCGTTCTTAAACGTGCTTTAACACGGGCAACCAATTCTCTATTGGAGAATGGTTTTGTAACATAATCGTCTGCACCTATTTCCAAACCGATAACTTTATCAATTTCTGCATCTTTGGCGGTTAACATAATAATCGGAGTATCTTTAGTTTTACGAACAGTTCTAGCTACTTCGAGACCGTCAATTACAGGCAACATTAAATCTAGTAGAATTAAATCAGGATTTTCTTCTTCTACTTTATCCAATGCCTCTTGACCATCAAAAGCAGTTATTACTTCATAGCCTTCGTTCTCAAGATTATATTTAACAATGTCTGAAATAGGTTTTTCATCATCTACTACTAGAATTTTCTTAGCCATATTCATCTCTCCTTGACTTGACCATTATACTAGTTATGTCATATTAAAACAAAATCAGCATAATTTAACCTTAAAAATAAAAAATTTTATTTAAAAAACCCTTGCCCACAATTTGTTTCTTATGGTATGATATAACTCGTTGATTGATAGATCACATGGGTGGCTAGCTCAGCTGGCAGAGCAACGGACTCTTAATCCGTGGGTCCAGGGTTCGATCCCCTGGCCACCCATAATATAACATTTAACCAGTTACACCGATTGCTTAAAGCATTGGTATAACTGGTTTTTTATTTTTATCGAACAACTTAAATATCTATGTAATTTAAGTTTTTGGTAGTCAGTTACAACAAAATAAATTTACTGGACGGGCGTTAGTCATCACATTTTCTGTGATGGCTTTTTTATATCTAATATTGTAATGCTTTAAATGTTAACAATTCGATATTCTCCGACAATTCAAATGATTAACTATTTTACTTTAGGGCCTGACATAACTGACCATGTTCGTTTTAAAATGCTAATTTGAGGTTACACCTTATCAAAAAAGAGATACAACCTTTTGTATCCCTTTTATGGCCTCAGATTCATCGGATTTTATAAATTACCTTAAGAATTATCTATATTGCTATTCATTTTCAATTTTTTTAATAGATAATTATTAGCGATAGCAAGTTAACGACGGTGGCTACGACTTTAAAGGCGGTGATGCTTATGGTCTTCTTACTGTAAGTTATTCATATCCTATGAAAGGAGTAGCATTTTGTCTGTTTCAGACGCTTTGAATCTTATGTTAACATTCGGTATATTTCTAATTGCCCTGTTATCATACATTCATAGTGATAAGAAATGAGCAAAAAAATAACCGTCTAACTTTGGCTAGTTACGGTTATTTTTAAGTTTTATAAGTATTAATAATCAATAGCCACCGTCTTAAACGGGCTATCTGGGGGGATGTTCATAGCATCCCTCTTTTTAGTACACTGATATTGTATCACGTTAACATGAATACATCTATTGAACAGACATATTAGTATATTCAATAACTAATATTAATTAAAATTCTTTACAATTTTTTGTTTAGAAATGATTTCCTGCTCTCTTATCTGCATCTATCAATATATTTTGTATTTCTTTAATACCCTCATACATTTCAGCATTAATTGTGGATCATTTATTGTTACCGCATCATCCAATGATTTTAATATACTAATCGATGATTATAAGAATGTTCAAAAAGTAAACTACATATACCCTTCAGCCTCTTTACGAGTCATCCAAAAATGAATACCTCCGGTCGAATCGTCCCAACGGTTTGGATTAAAGTTCTTTGCTACGACCATATGACCAACACGATAGACAAAGTTTGGATCAACGTATGATATGGCATCCTGATAAATGTCATCTGTATACATATCATCAATAGTCATTACTTTAGCTTTATTACACCGACATGAGTTTGCCGTTGCAGATGTTCTAGCGGCATCAGCTGGAATTAATAGTTTAACGATCCGAAAATCAAAGCACTTCTTATATCCTAAAAATGCTCCTTTTTCTGGACAATGCAATCTAAAATGCTTAGTACCTTCATTTGAGACGATTCCCGTCAGATCGGCATTCTCTAACATAGAATGAAACATATTTGCCCCAGAAATATCGCTGTAACTCATATCACATCCACGTAAATCAGCTCCAACTAAAGAAGCATTTTTTAACGATGCATGTGAAAAATCACAATCTTCAAATAAGCAATTTTCAAAATCGATTCCATCAAGATCTGCATGTGAAAAATTTACATCCTTAAAACGTACATTATTGTAATCTCTATTTGATAAATTTTTAGTTACAAAGCTTTTATCCATTATTTGTTCAACCATAATTAAAAACCTCTTTTCACCAGTTTAATACTGGTACTCTAACTTAATTTTAGGTCAAATAGTGAAATTAATCACTATTTTTCTATAATTAATTTTGCAATTAGGAAAGCGTTTTCATTAATGATATACTTTTGTACGGAATCAGTATCTAGGCTGATCAACTACTCATTCAAAGAAAGGATACGTTGATTATGTGCTTACAAAATGAAACTAGAACAAACTTAACTAAAGCTCTAAAAGAAGGAGTTACTTCGGCGACCGGTTGTACCGAACCCGTTGCTGTTGCCTTTGGAGCTGCTAATTGTATGGCATATCTTGAAAACAAAGATATTCAAAAGATCGAAATTAGCGTTTCTTTAGGTGTCATGAAAAATGCAATGGCTGTTATCGTCCCAGGTACTGGAAAACCCGGTTTACTGATAGCTGCCGCTGCAGGTGCCGTTGCAGGTGATCCGACTGCTGGACTAAATGTCATAGCTGGCTTAATTGATGAAGATTTACCAAAAATAAATAAATTAGTTAAATCTGAAAAAGTATCCGTAAAAGTCGCACCAGTTGAAGACAAACTTTACGTTGAGGTTAATGTTACAGACAAAAAAGATACTGTAAAAGTTTGTATTGCTGGTGGCCACACAAATATCTTTTTGATCAAAAAAAATGATCAAGTAATTTTCTCTAAAGATCGTCCAGCACCTGCATCAATTTCAGACTCACAAAAATTCTTGAGAAATATTACCCTCAAAGATGTTTGGAAATTTAGTCGAGATGAACCTTTAGAAAATTTAACATTTATAAAAGAAGCTGCAACTCTAAATATGGCTCTGGCTTCAGAAGGATTAAGTAATGATTATGGTCTAAAATTAGGAAAATCAATTCAAAGGTCTCCTCTAAAATCAACAGCAGATGACTTATCCAATAAAATTATCTCTTATTCATCAGCTGCTTCAGACGCTAGAATGGGTGGATCAAAACTACCAGCCATGACCAATTCTGGCTCAGGTAATCAAGGAATCGCTGCAACGATCCCCGTTTGTGTAACTGCCAAATATGCAAATGCATCAGAAGAGAAATTGATCAGAGCTCTTACTTTATCCCATTTGACTGCACTTTATATACATGCATTTTTACCTGTTTTATCGGCATATTGTGCCGTAGACTCCGCGTCAATGGGAGCTGGTGTTGGCTGCATTTATCTATTAGAAGACAATTATGATATGGCGGTTTCTACTATTAATAATATGATGGGCGATGCTGTGGGAATGGTTTGCGATGGCGCAGGCTGTTCATGTGCCATGAAAGTAGCGTCATCTGTATCTTCAATGTATCGTTCAATGAATTTAGCAATACAAGGTATTAGTATTCCTAGTAATAACGGTTTAGTCGGTAACGATATCGACCAAACAATTAGAGGACTTGGTGTCTTTGCAACTGAAGGTCTAAAAGAAACCAATCCAGTAATTTTAGATATTATGATGAGTAAGTAAAAATTAATTTCGTTAAATATGCAATAACTAGAAGAGTGGCACAAAACATGTCCAGCTTTCGAGCATTAAGGCAAATAGATCCAGTAATCTGACTAGATTACTGGATCTATTTGTTTTAAGCGGAAAAAGCTATGTTTTGTTCCACGTTTATGCTGCATATTTCGAGACAAAATAATTTTGTCCTGAGCTCTTTTGATTGAATATTTGATAAATTTTTCGTCTATAAATATTAATCTATTGGATCATAGTTAGCTCTAGGACCACCAACATATTTAGGTCGTGAACGTAGTGCGGTTACATGAGCTGATCCAAGCGTCTGAATTGTAGGACGAACAGGTACTTGAACAAATTTAACATGCATTCCAATGAAAGTATCTCCAATATCTAATCCCGCTTGCGCTGATACATGTTCCACCTCAACTGGATCACTAAACTGTTTAAAGGCTTGAATGGAAGCCGCTCCTCCAGCGTGAAGTGCTGGTACGACTGTAACTATTTCAAAATTATTATGTTCTGCGACTGATCTCTCAACTACTAAACTCCTATTAATATGTTCACAGCCTTGAACAGCTAATTTGATGCCTCTTGGAGATAAATTTGCTAATAAAGTCTTAATTATAACTTCACCAACATCTAAATTTGAATCTTTCCCAATATGTCCTCCAACTACCTCACTAGTTGAACAACCTAAGACAAATAAATCTCCATCTTTTAGTTTTGCCGCCTCTAAAACATCTTTAATGATACTGTCTAAATCTTTTTCTATTTTATTTAAATCCATCAAAAACACTCCCTAAACCAAGTTAGGTTTGAACTTAACCAAACTTTCAACAATAAGCAATGTAACTGCCATACCAAACCCAACTTGAATAATATTACTGAATATTGATGCTATACCTGCTGGCCAGCCGAATAATAATGCGGTCGCTAAGCAATATCCAACTACCATGATGATACTTCCAATAAGTAACGGTACAATTGTTGTTTTAATTCTCTTATTTCTTTCCGGAGTAAAGTACGCAACCGCTCCACCTTGAAGACCATGGATGATCAAAGAGAACAGGCACCACTCTGGGTATCCCGATATAATATCAATTAAAAAACCACTGACTGCTCCAACTGTGAATCCCATCGGATTTCCAAATAAAATTGCACTAGTATAAATACCTACCTCACAAAGAGTAACTATTCCCTTAGTAGCCGGAATAGGAATTATTACAAGCAACGAAAGACTAACCGTCATGGCCGTCAAAATCGCTGCTAAAGTTATTTGTTTTATTGAATTATTTTTCATTAGTTTTACTCCTAATTTCGGTATGCGCCTTGCCAGACACTGCCCAACTGAGAATTTATTTTGACACCACTTTTAATTCCTGCACGTACAAATTTTTTTGCAAAATTTACTGATTCAGGTAACGATTGTCCGGTTGCAAGTTTAGCCGTTATAACGGCGGAAAAAGTACATCCAGCTCCATCAATGGCTTGACTATCAATTTTAGGACCCTCAAACCAGTAATCTATATTTCCACATCTTAAATAATCTATCGCTTGATCATCCGAGAATCTGGCACCACCTTTAATAACAACATTGGGACACCCAAAAGTTTGAATTATTTTGGCTGCTTTGACTAAATCATTTTTAGTAGTAATCTGAGATATCCCGCTTAGTCTCTTTGCCTCTTCTAAGTTTGGCGTGATCACATATGCTAATGGTATTAATTTATCCTTCATAATTTCTAAATAATCAGCTTCTATTTGACTACTGCCTTCTTTGAAAACCAGAACCGGATCTACGACTAGTTTTAAATCGTATTGCCTTAACTTATTACAAACAATTCTTAAAGCTGATGCATCTCCCAACAATCCCGTTTTAGCGAAATGAATTGGCAACTGATCCAAAATTGAATCCAATTGTTGTAAGATAACCGCTGAATTTATCTGATTTAAAATCACTTCATTATTTATGATCGATGCAATACTAGTCAGAGCACTTACCCCAAAAGTATTCAATTCTTCAAATGTTTTTAAATCAGCCTGAATCCCACCACCAGCCAAACTATCTGATCCGGCAATTGTTAAAATGTCCTCCATTCATTCACCCCCATTACTAATAAATATTACTGGAGAGCATTATTTCTACAACCGCCAATTGGCTTGTTTTTTATCCAGCCAATTATTATACTGAAGAAAAAAATAGTTGGAGACGATACTAATGATCAATTGGTACGATGATTTACCCGATATAAAACCCAAATATCTAGCCATAACTAAGTTAATTCGTAGTTTGATTCAAGAAGAGAAACTTCTCCCGGGCCAAAGATTACCTTCAGAAAGAAAATTAGCTGATACCTTTAAGGTCGACCGTTCAACAGTAAGCAGAGCCTTATCAGAATTATCATCAGTCGGATTGATCATAAAAAAAGGCGGCAGTGGCAATTTTATTTCCCAACTACCGCAAATTCATTCTTTACCAACTAAAGTAAACTGGAATTTATTTTTAGAGAATAAAAAAACAACTTATTCCTCTTATCAAAGTGAAATCACTCAAGCTAGAGCTTTGAATAACGACAATCTTCTGGATGGAGCTGGCAATGAATTACCTATGGAATTAATTCCCAAACTTGGCTCTCTACAAATAAATTGGCACAATTTTTTATTAGCACAAAAACAGTCTCAAGATGCTGGTTATTTACCCTTAATAGAAACTCTTGGAAAAATACATGAACAAAAAAATCAATTTAAAACTGATGACCAAACCTTATTGATCACAGGTGGAGCCCAGCAATCATTATTATTAGTTTTACGCAGCCTTTTGCAAGTAGGAGATTCGGTCGCTTTTGCAAAACCATCATATTTCAATTCAAGTGCCCTTTTTAAAACTGTGGGAGTCCGCACCTTTTCCATACCCCTAACTCCTTTTGGAATCGATTTAGACGTATTAGAAGATGTTATTTTAAAACATCGTATAAAATTATTGATCTTAAACCCGACTTTTCAAAATCCGACTGGTGAGATCATTTCTTTAGAACAGCGTCAAAGAATTCTCAAACTTTGTCAAGACTATCAAATAGCCATAATTGAAGATGATGTATTTGGTTGGTTAGTTGATCAAAAAGATGAAGTTCCTACCTTTAAATCTTTAGCACCAGAAAATGTCATCTACATTAGTTCCCTTTCTAAACTTCTAGGTTCAAGTACCAGAATTGGCTGGATCGTCGCCCCGAGGGCAATAGGTCAAAGACTTCTACAAGTTCAAAAAAAATTAGATATAGTACCTAGCATGCTGGCACAAGTAATGGCAAATTTAGCTTTAACCGATGAATCTTTTGATAGCGAAATAGCTGGATTAAAGCTAGAACTCACTAAGCGCAGGAAAAATATCACTCAAATATTGCATGAATACAGATCTGAGTGGAATTTTAATTCACCTAAAGGCGGATTTTATTTGTGGATCAAACAAACTGATCCCGAAATTTTTGAAAAACTTCTTAAGAAAAATATTCTTGTAAAACCTGGTCCCATTTATGGAACTAGCAGAAAAGACTTTAGATTTAATTTTGCTAATTTTGATTTAGATAAACAACAGCAATTACGCGCGACGTTAAGTAAAGAGTAGTATATTTAAATATAACTATTTCAATTAGGGGTTAAAACATGGGGAGTTTTAAAGAGTTTAAAGCATTAAATCGTACTTTTTGGGAAAATTTTTGGAAATACAGTCAAATTATTATTTTAGTGGAGTTATCGATCAACTTGATCGTGATTCCAATTTTAAACGTTTTAACCAATAGTATTTTAGATTTAGGAAATGTTAATTATATTTCTTACACAAATATATTAAATTTAATGACAAGTAAACCTTTAGTAATACTTGGGTTATTGCTTATTTTATTATTGATCCTGATTTTAATATTCAGTCAATTTACGTTACTTTTGACAAGTTTTCAGGCGATTAAATCACACGCAAATTTACGCTGGCGTGATTATTTTAAAAATGTTTTTAAGAATGTCTACCAATTATCATTTAGAGGTTTTGGCTTTTTCTTGCTTTATTTTTTAATCGTATTACCCATTGGAGATATCGGATTTTATTCAAATTTACTAAATAAAGTTAAAATACCTGAATTTATTATTGAATGGATATTTACTGAACACTTCTATTATGGAGCGATCCTAGTAATTTTATATTTTGTCATTTTTTACATTGGATTAAGATGGCTGTTTGTCTTGCCAGCGATGATTTTTGAAAATAAAACTATCAAACAATCTATAACCTATAGTTGGAGAAAAACAAAAAATCAGACGGTTCACTATTTAGTTATCTTTTTGATAATCATCACAATAGTTCCAGTTATTTTTGAAGGACTTTTATTTCTCATCATTGGTTTACAGTGGCTGATCGATAAAATACCTTTTATTAGGTTTCCTATGGCCGTGATAAATATGACTTTAGTTCAAATCATTAATTATGCTGCCAGTATTTATGGAACTTCAATTGCCGCTTTAATTATTCTTAGTAGAACAAAAACGACATATTTTGAATCACATCAGGAAAACAAAGTTCACAAATGGTTTTGGGCTTTACTTGCTGCAGGGATTCTTTTTAGTTTTATGAGTTATAATACGGTCTATTTCAAGGGATGGTTATTAGAGCGACCCGTTACAATATCTCATCGCGGTGTTGACGACGGTAACGGTGTCCAAAATTCTCTGCCGGCACTTAGAAAAACAGCAAAAGAGAAACCTACCTATGTTGAGATGGATATTCAAGAAACTAAGGATCACCAGTACGTAGTCTTTCACGATAATACTTTAAATGGTTTAGCAGGCATTAATAAACGACCCAGCCAATTAACACTTTCTCAACTGAAAAAAATCAAGATCCATGAAAATGGTCAAACTGCCTATATTGCTAGTTTTGATGATTATCTAGCTGAATCTACAAAATTACATCAAAAATTACTGATTGAATATAAAGACGTTAATGGCAATAGTTCTAACTTTGTAAAAAAATTTGCACATAAATATAACCACCAATTACAACATAACGGCGATATGGTGCATTCACTGGACTACAATTATATCCAAGAAAGTAAGAAATATATGCCACACGTTCCGGCAAGTTATATCCTATCTTTTAATTTATCTGGTGTACCAAAAACACACGCTGATGCTTTTACGATGGAATATACAACTCTAAATTCAACTTTTATAGATGAATCACACGCTATTAATAAGAAAGTTTTTGCATGGACTGTTAATAGTCCCAGTTCAATGGATCAAATGATTTTTCTAGACGTTGACGGAATAATAACTGATAATTTATCTGATTTGAAACAGGAAATTAAAAATAATTTTGATGAGGCTTCATATTCAACGAGGATCTTTAATTACGTAGTTCAAATGCAAAGCCCCTTCTAAAATTTGATATAATGACTCTGTATTAAATATGCATCGTTTAGGAGGAAACTTAATGAAACAACGAAATATTGGAGAAACAAGTTGGGAAACTTCAGCGGTTGCTCTTGGTATCATGCGTATGAATAAGTTAACCGCAGATGAAGCGGTCAAAACAATTGAAGCTGCACACGATAGTGGAATTAATTTTATTGATGCGGCGGATGTTTACGGTAACGGAGACTCTGAAAGAATCTTTGGCGAAGCTTTGAAGAAAAGCAATGTAAACCGTGACGACCTATATATCCAATCAAAGGGTGGCATTGTTGCTGACACACGTTACGACTTCTCAAAACAACATCTAATAGATGCAGTTAACGGAAGTTTAAAACGTTTAGGTGTAGATTATTTAGACTCATTTTTATTGCACCGTCCTGATCCATTAATGGAACCAGAAGAAATTTCTGAGGCTTTTGATGAATTACAGACTAGTGGTAAAGTTAGACATTTTGGAGTTTCTAATTTTAACCCACAACAATATTTGATGGTCCAAGAAGCAGTTAGCCAACGATTGATCATTAACCAACTACAATTTAGTATTATGCATACGGGAATGGTCGATTTTGGTATGCATACTAACATGAAAGATCCTCGTTCCATCAATCATGACGGTGGTATCCTTGAATTCTCAAGACGTATGGGCGTTACGATTCAAGCTTGGTCTCCATTCCAATATGGATTCTTTGACGGAGTTTTCATTAATAATGATAAGTTCCCAGAATTAAATAAGAAATTACAAGAACTGGCCGATAAATATCATGTCAGCAAGAACGGTATTGCAACTGCATGGATCTTAAGACATCCAGCAAATATGCAAGTTATCATTGGTACGATGAATCCTGAACATATCACTGATAGCGCGCAAGGTGCAGACGTAGATTTAACAAAACAAGAATGGTACGACATTTATTTTGCAGCAGGTAATGATTTACCATAGTTATTAAACCGTTTTATATAGTGGCTAAAGAATCGATCAAATGATCGATTCTTTTTTATAACAAAATAATTGGTATACAACATTATATACTGTTATATCGGTATTAATTTATAATTGGGCTGATAATTTTATTACTCATTCTCCTGGAACTATAATTGGTGTTGGTTAAAGAAAGAGCACATAGTGCTAAGGGAGATGTAATCATGAGAATTAAAAAGTCTAAACTTTTAATTGCAATGATAACGATACTACTGGCCCTTCTAGCATGGATAGTTCCAACTTCTGAAACCGCTCGTGCTGCTACCACCGATACTCAACCGCTATCATCAATTCAAGTATCTGGTCTTGATGCTGCAGATGCTACTTTAACCAATTCAAACGGTAATATTGTTCAAAATGGTGACACTATGTATACTTGGGAGAATTTCTCCGTAAGTTACAAGTGGTCTATTGCCGACGAAGTTCCAATAAAGGCTGGCGATACCGCAGTATTTACCTTACCTGAAGGATTTAGTTCTAGGGGTGATTTAAATAATATACCTATGTATAACGATGAAGGACAACAAATAGGTACATTTAGTATCAAAGCTGGTCAAACAACTGGTACTATCACCTTCAACGATGTTTTATCTTCAACTTCTCACGATAGAGAAGGAACATTGAACATCAATGGTCATGGTACAGAAACTAATACTGATAACCCAGGACATTTCGACTGGACTATCAACAAAATTGGTTGGTTGTACGATTACGACGAAAACGGTCTTCCAAAATATGTTGTTTGGAATATCGCCTTTAATCCTGATGCTAAAAATCTTACAAATGTTGTGATCACCGATACATTAAGCCCTGGTCAAACATACGTTAACAGTAGTGTGAATGCACCTGCTGGCGAATATAATGAAAATGGTAACTTCATACCAAACGGAACTTACTTATCACCAAAAGTAACTGTTTCTGGAAATAAAGTTATGTTCGATTTTGGTGATGTTAACACAGCTGTTGATATGACCTTTAGAGTTGAAATTGAACCTAATGCCGAATCAGGTAACAACTGGTCTGACAATGCTGCATTATCTTCTGATCAAGTAGAGAGCAATGTGGGTGCCGATGTAACCTGGGGTGGCTCTGGTACTGGATCTGGCAATACTTTAGGTAGTGTCACTTTCCAGAAAGTCGCTGATGGTACTGGTGCCGCTTTACCTGGTGCCGAATATGAATTAAGTGATTTTAATGGAAACGTTTTGATGAGCAATGTAACTACTGATGAAAACGGACAATTTACAATCAAAAAATTACCAGTTGGAAATTATATATTAAAGGAAGTTAAGGCTCCTGATGGTTACGATATAAATCCTAATCCGATCACATTCAGTGTTACTGAAAATTCCAATACTCCTATAAGTTTGGAACAAAGTGATAGCTTAACTAGTGGGACTCTTGGACTAACTAAATACGCTGCTGATACTAAGAAACCATTAGCTGGGGCTGTTTATAACCTATTAGATGCTAATGGAAATGTAATTAAAACTGGTATCACTACTGACGAAAATGGTGCTATTAAAGTATCCAATCTACCTCTTGGTAAATATGCTTTAGTTGAAACAAGTGCACCTGATGGTTATCTCGTAAATGATAGTCCTATTTATTACGATTTAACTAACGGAGACTCATATATTACATATGATGCCGACGATTATCCAACTACAAATGATAATGAAGAATTTGGTAATCTAGACTTCACCAAAACCGATAAAGATACTGGTTTAGCCGTACCAGATGCTACATATGAACTAAAAGATTCTAGAGGTGAAGTCATAAATACTTTGAAAACCGATGGCGAAGGTAAAATTTATCTAAGCGGATTAAAAGCTGGTAAATATACATTAACCGAAGTAACTGCTCCTAATGGCTACGATCTAAATCCAATTCCTATTGAATTTACAATTCTTGCCGACGGAACAACTGACGTTTCTGCTACCGATACTCAAAGCATAACAACAAATCCTGGCGAACCTGAAGAACCAGAGGAACCTGAAATCCCTGGTGTTACTCCTCCTGAACCTGGTGAACCTGAAGAACCAGAAGAACCTGAAATCCCTGGTGTTACTCCTCCTGAACCCGGTGAACCTGAAGAGCCAGAAGAACCTGAAATCCCTGGCGTTACTCCTCCTGAACCTGGTGAACCTGAAGAGCCAGAAGAACCTGAAATTCCTGGTGTTACTGAACCTGAAAAACCAGAAGAACCCGAAATCCCTGGCGTTACAGTTCCTGAACCTGAAGAACCTGCTCAACCCGAAATTCCTGGTGTAACTCCACCTACAACAAGTCCTGAGATTCCTAATGAACCAAATGAACCTACTTATCCAAATGACAGTGGAAACTCAGAAGGAACAATTCCATCTGAACCTGTAAACCCTGGTCAACCTGGAGCTATTACTGAACCTAGTTTCCCTGAAACTTCAATTCCTGAACAATCATCTGCAACAGGAACTGGCAGATTGCCACAAACAAGTGATAAGAGAAATACTCTAATTATTGTTGCTGGATTTGCTGTCATTATGTTCATAATGGGTTGTTTAATTCGTAAATTTGATAAATAATTCATAAATAAAAGTACGACGGAACATAGTCAACTTCATCTAAAATTGACTACGTTCTGTCGTACTTTTTTATCTTTCCATATATAATTATGAACGGATCTTTGAATGAATACAAGACTGTTATTTACAAACGTATCGTAATATCATTTACTATCTAAGCCAAACTTGGAGGATGATCTTATGAACAATACTTTTGAATTAGAACAAAAACATTTGGAAAACGTCCATCAACAATTAAGCCTTATTTTAGAAACTACCAAAGATCTGTTAACTAATAATTCTAAACAAGTTAGAAAATTTAAAAAACAATCTGGTCATGATACTTCCTTAAATTTTGACAGCTACGCCGACAATCTCGATACTTTTGCCTCAATAGAAACTATGAATAAGCAAATCGATTATTTTAATAGCAAACAAAAGCAGCTGGAGATCACTAAAAAGAAGGCAGAACAATTATTGCCAAGTCCTTATTTCGCCAAAATAAATCTTAAATATCCAGATGAATCAGAAAATATCTCCTTTTATATAGGCTCAACTGGACTCTCTAAGAATGCTGAAGAACAGTTAGTTATCGATTGGCGCTCACCCCTTGCAGATTTATATTATAACAATCAAATGGGTAAAACCTTTTACCTAGCAAATAACTTCAAAATAGATGTCGATGTGAAATTACGACGTCAGTTTTTACTACACGATGACATTCTTCAAAACTTCTTTGATACCGATATCGCCATTCAAGATCCTTTACTGATCAAAACACTTCAAAAAAATAAAAGTAATCAAATGTCCTCTATTACCGCTACCATCCAAAAAGAACAAAATTTAATTATTCGGGATGAAAAATCATCTGCACTACTAGTGAATGGTATCGCTGGAAGTGGAAAAACATCCGTTATACTACAACGTATCGCATATCTTTTGTATAAATATCGCGACACGCTGATTGCAGAAGATGTTTTATTAATAACTCCCAACTCCCTATTTACAAGTTATATCAATGACGTTTTACCTAGTTTGGGCGAGAGCTCTCCTTCGCAAATGACCTTTGATCAATTATTACAAAATTTTGGGAATGGTGAGAATTTTAAAAATAAACACAGTCATTTAAAAACCATTAATAACACACTTGATGATTTAATATTAAATATTCATGATTTTAAGCCTTTAAAAAAGGAAAATAAAATCATTTTTTCTGCCGATAAAATATTGGAGTTGTTCAATAAAACATCAAAAAAACTACCATTAACAAAAAGAATCAATGCCTTAACTGAACTATTAATACAAAATATGACTGAGAAAATACAACTGGATTCAAGAAATCCCGATATCCAAAATGATTTAGATAATTTATCAGAATCAGAACAAGTAAAAATATTTGGAAAATCGATCTCATCCGCAACTGACAATGAGCTCACAAAGAATACTAAGAAAATGCTGAATTGGCAGTACAGAAATGTTATTAAAAATATACGACAAAAAAAGTGGCTCAATCTTTCTCAAATTATCGACGATATTTTGGGTAAGAGTGAGCACAATGCTTTGGATTTTAGTTTTATCAAACTGAAATTATTTAATTTGGCTAAGAATAATATCAAATTCGTTATGATCGATGAAGTTCAAGATTACACTTTAGATGAAATATATTTCTTAATAACTGCCCTGCCTAAAGCTCACTGGACTCTAGTCGGAGATGAATTCCAATCGATCAAAGATACCGGATCAACTCAAATATTTAAAGATCTGGTAAAAATTTTTGAACGTAAAAATATTTCTATTAAACAACGAAATCTTTATACTAGCTATCGTTCCAGCGGTTATATAACGAAGGCATTTACCAGTTTTGGGACTAAAGATTTGTTAGAAAATATTAAAATTATCCAAGATAACGGTGAAAAACCAACTTATTTAAGTATTGAACCGGAAAAATTACTATCTTCCCTCAAGAAACAACTGATCACTTTTAAACCTGATGAACTATCAGCGATAATTACAACCAATCTTAAAAAAGCTGAGAAATTAGCAGCTGATTTAAATATCCAGTTATTGAAATCAGATAGTATTTTACCAAAAGCTGGAACTGTCGTTTTGCCATTAATAACTGCAAAGGGTCTTGAATTTGATAATGTGATGGTCATTAATGATGACAATAATTATTATGATCACAGTCGTTTAGGCAGTAATCGTATGTACACAGCTTTATCCAGAGCTTCTAAAAAATTATTTATTAATACTGTTAGCTGATTTTTTCAGTGCCTTATTATAGACAAAATATGAAGTTATTGGCACCGTTAAAATAACTCCCATCGCACAAATCAGCATTGTGAGAATTTCTGCAACTAGTAATTTATCATTAATAATATCAGTAAATTTATAATTTAAAGAATTCATTAGGAAGAATAGTGGAAATGTTGAAGCAAAGAAATTAAATAACAAAGTATTAGTTTGGGTACTGAGGATTTTATTGCCGACTGAAAATCCGTCAGCAAATACTTCTTTAGGGGTCAAACTAGGTTTATTTAAAATAATTTCATTCAACCCACTTGAAATGGCAACACTAGTTTCAGAGATAACTCCTAAACTATTTACAACAATAATCGCCACTGCTAATTGAGGAAAGGACACTCCAGCGGCTAATGAAAAGGCCTCTAGTTCCTCTTGATCCTCAACCCCCATACCTTGAGCACTTGCCCAAAATTCCAGTGGAATTGTAATAAGAAGGATGATGACCACGATCAAGAGCGAAGTCTTAAAAGCAATATTTGCCGTATTAGCGTTTTCCACATTCATATAGATTGCCACGATCAAGATGATCAAAGAAATTATTGAAGTTGTTATTAAAACATTAAAACCATCCGCAATTAAAATCAGTAGCGCTACTATTGAAATCAAATTTATCGCTAGACCAAATAACAAAGAAAAGCCCCTACTACCAGCCACGATCAATAATAAAACTATAAAAGCTCCTAATAGAAATAGCATTAATAAGCCCTCCTTGAAATAATTTTACTGGCAATATAACTAGTTATTGGCACGGTCAAAACAATTCCGATCGCACTAATTAATAGTTGGGCAAATCCCAGACTCAAGGTCATAGTAAAAGTATAGCCAATGGAGTTTCCGTTGCTCAAATATAACAAAATCAAGTTTAGATGCTCCGCTATAACGATGAATAATAAAATATTTATCAAAGGACCGATCAATTCTCGACCAATATTGATGCCTGCTTTAAATAACACTTTCTCTTTCACATCGTGAACTTCTTTTTTCATCTCGATAAGTGATGATGAAATATCCATCGTCTCATCCAAGATAACTCCTAAAACACTAAAAATTACTTGAGATAGAAAAACACTGAAATATGGCTGCAATCCAAAATCAGTCAGCTCTAAATGGACGCCACTATTTCCAGAAAGTTTTAACAATAAAACACTTAATAATATAGAAACAGTAGTTGCACAGACCGTGCTCAAGTATGCCATCAAAGCATTGCTAGTTGGTCCTAAGATTACCAATAGTGCAATACCCGAGATCAACAATGACGTTATGACGGTCATTAATAACAACAATCCGTTATTATTATGAATCAATAGTTTAATAAACCCAAAGTAAACCAAGAGATTGAGCAGCACACTGATCAATAATTTAGCTCGGCTAAATTGCATACAAAATAGAAGTATAATTACTAACCCTAAGCTGAATACCAAAGTTGTATCGCGTTTAACATTTTTAATCGTATAATTATTTCCTGACCTAGATAAGAGAACTTGCTGTCCCACGCGATATTCTTGATCAAGTAGTTGAGACTGATAGTACGAATTTTTCAGAGTGACTTTTTTACCCTTTTTAGAAGTATTTAAAAATACCCCAGTTAATTTCTGACTAACTTGTGTATCAGTATTTTTATATTCATCTGTACTTTTATCCTTATCAACGACTTTTACCTGCTCTATTTTAACGATCGGACTTTTATACAAAAAAGTATCAAAGTGAGTAATAACTGTCGCAGTTAAAACAATTAGAATGACAAAAGTAATTCTGATAATATTTTTTTTCATATAAAACACCTTTAAATTCATTTTAGTGAACATTCAATATCATACTTCTATCCCGCAATTTTGTACGATTTTAAACCAAAAAATCACCTAAATGAGATAACAAATAAATTTTTTTAATTATATTAAAGCACGGCTTGATTCCCTATTGTACAAGGGATTAGACCAAGTTACCATTCATATGGATTAAGCATATTTAACATTTTGTTGTTGACAAGATTTAATTTATGAAATAGTCTTTTTACATCAACTAGTTAGGAGATTTCAATCATGAAAAATATTAATTCTCTAAACATCGTAAATAATCGTTGGCAAAGCCGATAATTCAGGTTGATCCGGTATGGATGCAGCCTGAAAAGGATTGTATCCATGTCGGCTTATTAAACTACGTTTAAATAACACCCACATGGAATAACTTTTAAATTTCATGTGGGATTTTTTTGTTTATCAAGACAATCTCACTATGCTGAGATTGTCTTTTTTTATACATTAGGGGGAGAAAAAATGAAACACACGAAACGATTATATGGCACTCTTATATTTTTATTCGCATTCTTGATATTTGCTTTCTTTTATACAGGACATGCTGAGAAAGCTGCTAAGAACAGAATTCCAAAGATTGGTGTTCTTCAGTTAATGTCACATCCTGCTTTGGATCAAATTAATAAGGGATTAGATGACACCTTGAAAAAGCATGGCTATATCAATGGCAAGAACATTAAAATCGAATTTCAAAATGCACAAGGTGATCAAAGTAATTTAAGAACTATCAGTAAACAATTTGTTGAAGATAACGTTGACGTTGCAGTTGGTATTGCAACTCCATCAGTTCAATCACTCAAGAACGCCACTTCAAGTATTCCTATCGTCATGGGTGCTGTTACCGATCCTAAAGGCTTTGGTATCATCCCTAGCAATACTAAACCCGGTGGCAATATCACTGGTGTTTCCGATCAAGCACCTCTTGAAAGCCAACTCAAGATAATCAAAGAAATCATGCCTGATTTAAAGACATTAGGAATTGTTTATACTTCCAGCGATATGTCGGCTACTACTGAAATGAAAGCTATGAAGAAATTAGCTCAAAAAAATAATATCCAAGTAAAAGTTTCAAGTATTAGTAATGTTAATGATTTACAACAAGTTGCTACCAACTTATCAGAAAATTCTCAAGCAATTTTTGTTCCAACTGATAACACCGTTGCCAGTGGTATGAAATTACTTTCAAGTGTTGCTGGAAAACAAAACGTACCTATTTTCCCAGCCGCAACAACCATGGTAAAAGATGGCGGACTTGCTACGATCGGACTTAGTCAATACGAATTAGGTCAAAAGACTGGCGAAGATGTAATTAAGATCCTACGAGGCAAAGGGAAACCAGCTACAATGCCCGTAACGTTTATTAAAAAAGGACATTTAATTCTAAACGAGAAGAAAGCTCAAGAATTAAACATCCAATTTCCAGATTCACTAGTTAAAAAAGCTCAAAAAGAAGGGAAGATCATAAAATGAATCTAATAATATCAACTATCAGCCAGGGCTTCATCTGGGCTATTATGGCTATTGGCCTTTTCATTACATTTAGAATTTTGGATTTTCCTGATATGACTGTTGAAGGAAGTTTCCCTCTTGGAGCCGTTACAGCCGTTATGCTAATTCAACACGGTTATTCAGCTGAAATTGCTTTATTGATAGCTTTTATCTTTGGTAATTTAGCTGGTTTTGCAACAGCCTTCATGTACACAAAGCTACATATTCCTAGCCTTTTAGCAGGAATCTTAACAATGACAGCCCTTTATTCCGTCAATTTAAGGATCCTTGGTAAAGCTAACATGTCTTTAACCAAACCAAATAATATTTTTAATCAATATGGTTTGAACAAGTTACCAGTTAATTTCAACGGTATCATCTTAGGAATAATTATCATCGCGATCATTACTTTCCTATTAATAATCTTTTTAAATACTGAAAAAGGTCAAGCTGTTATCGCCACTGGTGATAATGAAATTATGGCAGCTTCTCTTGGTATCAATACGACCGTTATGAAATTTATCGGAATTATGGTTTCAAACGGTATCGTTGCTTTAACTGGTGGCTTAATTGCTCAACAAAATGGATTTGCTGATGTAAACATGGGTATTGGATCTATTGTTATCGGCCTTTCAGCAATAATCATCGGTGAAGTTTTGTATCCAGACGTTCCACTAAGTATCAGAATTATCACGATCGTTATTGGTTCGATCGTTTATCGACTAATTTTAATGATCGTTCTACAATTAGGATTCAATACCAACGATTTAAAACTAATATCTGCTATTATCCTGGCACTATGTTTAGCACTTCCTACAATAAGAGAACAATTCTTCAGAGCATTTAGAAACGGGGTCAAGTCAAAATGAAACCATTACTAGAAATCGATGACGCAGTTAAAACAATTTACAATGATAACCAAAATTTAAATATCCTTGATGGAATCAATTTAAAAATATATCCCAAAGATTTTATTGTCGTATTAGGAACTAACGGTGCCGGTAAATCCACTTTGCTAGATGCTATCACTGGTGCTAACAAATTATCTTCAGGTGATATTAAATTAAATGACGACGATATTACTCAAAAAAACCTTGCTAAAAGAAGTCGTTATATCAGTCGTGTTTATCAAGATCCAAAGCTTGGGACTTCCCCAAGAATGACAGTTGCCGAAAATCTTCTTTTAGCACAGCGTCGTGGTCTTCCAAGAAGATTACGTCTTAGAAAATTAAACGAAAATATCGAGAAATTTAAAGAATTAACCAAAGATCTACCAACCCTAGATAATCGCCTAAATACGTTCACTGAAAAGCTTTCAGGTGGTCAAAGACAAACTTTGAGTTTTCTAATGGCAATCATTCAAAAACCAGAATTGCTATTACTTGATGAGCATACCGCCGCACTTGATCCTCAAACTAGCCAAGAACTAATGGAACTAACCAGTAAGGTAATTCTAGAAAAAGGATTAACCTGTTTGATGGTCACTCATAATTTAACTGAAGCCATTAAATATGGTAATCGCTTGATCGTTCTTAAAAAAGGCAAAATAATTTTAGATTTAG
Source organism: Companilactobacillus baiquanensis (assembly GCF_003946605.1). Taxonomy (GTDB): domain Bacteria; phylum Bacillota; class Bacilli; order Lactobacillales; family Lactobacillaceae; genus Companilactobacillus; species Companilactobacillus baiquanensis. Next base: position 131,747 of record NZ_RHOQ01000002.1, on the reverse strand, counting down.
ATAAAGATCAAAAAGCCGCACTGAAAGAACAAGATTTACTAGAATACTTCTAAGGCAGTTTTGAATAGATAATAATATAGAGTTAATTGAAAAGTACAACAACGATTTTCGGATATAATGCCCCTTAGGTAGACAGATTAAATAACAAAAAGTCTGTATATCTAAGGGGTTTTTGTGTACATTCAAATAAGAATACTTATTAGAAGAAAAAAATTTGTCTATCGTAAAATCAAGGAGGATCACTTTGAAAATAATAGCGGAAACACAACGCAGCTCTGATTTAATTTTACAATTGATTGATGTTTGGGAAAGTGCTGTTCGGAATACCCATTCATTTTTAACTGAAGCTGACATTAAATACTTTAAAGATTTACTGCCCGATATTTTAAAACAGGTTTCACATTTACTCGTTGCCTACAATGACCAAAGGCAACCCATTGGTTTCGCAGGTATTAATAAAACCGAAATAGCTATGCTTTTCATAACCCAAAACTATCGTAAACAGGGTCTTGGTAAACAATTGATCAAACTAGCTGTTACGAACTATCAAGCTGACAAAATTACTGTCAACACCCAAAATCCTGAAGCAGTCGGCTTTTACGAACACATTGGCTTTGTCACTTATCGACAACAAAGTACTGATGATAGTGGGAGACCATTTCCAGTTTTAAAAATGCGCTTAGCTCCAGAAAAATAAAGTCAAAAAAAGAGTACAAAATTAATCTGACAGATTTTTTGTACTCTTTTTAAGATAATTACCAATCTAGCCGCTGAGCACGAGAATTTTCGGCAGCAGTGCAGGTGGCGTTAAGGCTTTAGCCTTTACACCACAGGACGAGTTTTGAAATTCGCGTACTTTGCGAAGTTCAAAACCGAGATTGGGGACCGTGACCCCAATCGTTCCCCACAGCAGCCAAAAACTTCTCGTGCACAGTGGCGGCATCTAACAAAATATAACCAAATATAAGGCTTTACCCTCTAATCATCAAAAACCTCTTGAGTTACATCTTTTCCTAATGAACTGATTGCATCCTTTTGCTCATCAGAATCACCATTTTGACTCATTACAACTAATACAAAAGCCTTATTTCCATGTTTTAAGATTGCAGCATCATTTTCTACACCATAGTCTGCATACTCACCAGTCTTATTATAAACATCAACAACATTAGTATTTATTTTAGCCGGTATCTTAGAATGATTACTTGTATTAGATAAGATCTCTAGCATTTTTTTATCGTATTTTGCAGAAACCACGTCATGTCGATAAAGTTTTTTCATGAATACTGCCAAGTCATGCGCTGATGTCATGTTATCTTTTCCTTCATCTAATGCATCTTGATCCATCAGCATCCGTTCCATTTTTGTACTACTGCTCAAATCTAATTTATCGATCTCACTATTAACAGAACTTATACCACCTATTTCTCTTGTAATGATATTAGCCGCTGTATTGTCACTCTTAGTGATCATATAATCAATCAAATCTCGGTAAGTTAGCGAATCACCCACTTGCATGTCTTGGACAATTCCTGTTCCGCCTACTTTATCATCACTAGTTAATTCATATCGATCATTTAAAGAAATATCGCCATCTTTAATTTTTTGAAAAGCCGCTGCCATAATGTAAACTTTAATATCACTTGCAGCTCTTTGAGCCGAATTAGCATCCCCATAACTAGCCGTCGAATTATTATTTAAATCATAATAATAGGCCGATGTATCACCCTTTATATTTGAGAGATTATTTGACATCAATGTCTTAACATCTGAATCTGATTTATCATCGTCATGATCATCTGATTCGTCATCACTATCGTCGTCGTCATGATCAGACTTTTCAGTATTTTCAGTTCTAGTATCGTCGTCACTATCTTGGCTTTTCATATAACCGTACCCAGCCGCTAAAATTAGCAACAAAACAATAATTCCAATAATAATAGGTTTACGATTCTTGGGTGATTTATTAGGCATTTGATTATTTTGAGAATTCTCTGTCTGTTGTTCATTTTGTGATGAACTATTTTGTTCTATTGAAGCTCCACAATTCTCACAAAACTTAGATCCTTCAGGATTTAAATACCCACAATTTTTACATTTAATCACGTTGATCCCTCCGTTACCCCTTTTTTAAAGTCATATTTCTTATTATATAATATAAATTACATTTTTATTTTTAAATATAGTAAAAATATCGGAATTAAATACTCAAAAAGACCACATCCCTTGATGTGATCTTTCCTAGAGGGTTTATTTCTTATAAATAGTCTGCTTTCTTTAAAACTTCACGAGCATGATCTTCATCTTCTGGAGCTACCATAACGACTGGACCCGTACATCCCATACCACTTGTAGCGTAGATATCAGCCTTCCAAAGCTCTGTAACAGCATCTTCCAGCACTAGAATATCGATACCTAAGATAGCTTCTGAAACAGCCTTTTTAGCGGGTTCTTTTACTTTTTCAGCTGATTCGTCTTTCTTTGGAGCAGCTGTCAAACCATCCAAGATTTCTGACAAGCCTGCATTTTCGGCAGCTTTATATTCAGCGTTTACTCTAGTGATCAAGTTACCCTTCACACACCTACCTGCGTAACTTAATGCACCAGCAATAACGTTTGCTCCTGAAGCACGACTTACAATATTGATAATCTTATCATACCCTTTACCGGCACCGGGACCGTATCCTTCACCAACAGATTCATAACTTCCACCTGTTAGAAAAGAACTCATTACTTTAGTAATAATATTACCTGTCAAACTGTCCATTACCATAATATCTGGAACGCCTTGAAGTAAATCATTACCACGCATTTCTACACCACCATCAGCACGGTGACTTTGCGTAAAATTAATGTCATAACCTTTGTCTTTTAACTTATTTAATGCTTTTTCAACTTGATGAGCGCCGTCAATATTTAAAATACCAACAGTTGGATTTTCTATACCGTTTGCTTTGGCAACACCTATACCAGAAATAGTGTTCTTTACCATAGCACTGATCCGCTCCATATCTGAAGTACCAGTGGTATTAGCTAGAAACATTGCTTTACCAATACCTGGTGTAGTTGAGCGACCCACAGTAGATACACCAATTGGGAAAGTGTAATGCATTGTTACAGCAGCATCTAATCTACCATCAGCCAACATCTCGTCCATTTTGTTGTGCCCATCTTCAGGATCAGTTGCAGCAACTGTTTCCAGTTTTGTATCCGTCAATGTACCAATAGCAACAACTTCAATAGAGGGATCATTAGCTTGTGCTAGTTCTGCACCACGAAGAACTTCTTCTTCGCCATGTTCACTACCAAGTAACGTTACACCCACACGAGGTCTAGAACCAAAATTACCACTCTCTAATCCTTGGGCAATTTCATTAAACACATCGGCAATTGTGTTCTGTACGTTATTTTCCATTTTTCTCCCCCCTTAAGGATGGTTTATTCTTTATTTTAGAGAATCAGCGAATTGCTTCATTGATTCGGCGATCATTTGACGAATTGTGTCTTTATCAACAGAATCGTCTCCAACATGGCCGTCATTTGTTTCTACAATAAATGAAATACCATCAAAGAGGTTCGTTAATCTTCCTAAGAACAAACTACCTTTACCAATGATCATAGTACGGTGAATATCACCACTTTCAATCATTTCTTTAGCATGTCCCAAGAATGGAACACCAGATGGAATATGTCCTTGTGTAGGCACAAATCCTGGCATACCAATATTTTCAACGACTTGATTTAACTCACTTTTGGCAAACACCTTTTTCATGATTCCTAAAGCAGCAATCATTTTATAATTGGCTGAAGGTATATCACCAGCACCAGCTGGAACAGTAATTTCAGGGTTTTGCATTTCGGCAGAGAATACGTCAACATCTTTAATCGATAAACCTACTTGTTCTAGAGGGTCCGCAACGATAGCTTGCATTATTGCTTGTGGAGCAGCACCACTACCAATTTTATGCTTACCAACGATATCGGTACGGATAACAGGAGATTTACCGTCATTTTCACCCACATGAATAGCAAAAGCACCTAAACAGTCTTCTAAAAGAGGCTGATCTTTTTTAACATGGTCTTTACCATTCATACCTAATTTTGCGGATGATCCACCGGCAAGAACTACAACATTTGAATATACTCCGGATTGAACGAGTGCTGAAGCTTCAACCATTGAATGAGCAGGAGCTGCACAGAAACTACGTGTATCTGAACCTGTAGCATTTACACATCCACAGATCTCACCGATGGCTTTAGCATAATTACCACCAGCACGCTGGAACATGTCACCACAGCCCTCTTCACTACATTCAATTAGATAGTCAACATCTTTAGGTTTAATATCATTTTTAGCAAATAATTCAGCTAAAACATAAGCAGCTGAAGCTTTACTTACCAAATTCTCAAACATAACATCACTTGTTAACGCTGCATCAAATTCATGTGCACGTTTTATACATCCCACAAGTTTGCCATCAAGATACAATGGTTTTGCGTCTTTTTCCTCGATCAATGATTTGATTTCATCGACAGTGCTGGGGTTTTCTGTCAATTTATCTAGAGTTACCCAATACTTGCCAATTACAGGATCATCATTTATTTTTTTAGCAGTCTCTTCTTGATATTTGGCTTCCAAAACAACTAAGTCAAACATATCAACGGCCTTTAAACAGCCATAAAAAACGTCTTCTGACATGATCGAACCGAATTTACCATCAGCAGTAGCATCCTTTAATGGATTTTCATACCAAGGTTTTTCGATTTTATTTAAATCACGTGGATGAATGTTACCAATATAAGCTTGATTAGGTCCATAACCAACAACATCTTCGAATGAGCGTAAATGATCTGGGATAGCTTTGAGGTAATCTGAGTCTGGATTGTTTCTCATTTCACTCTCTTGCAATTTACCTTCATGTACTAAGATATCTGGTGTATGAACTAATGTATAAGCGGTTCCTTTAAGCACTGGAAAAGTCATACTCTGCACCCCCAAAATAATTGTTTGAAAAAAATGTTACTTATATAAAAAGGAGTCGAAAAGTTATTTTCGGCTCCTAGTTTAAACTCTTGAGCTCCCTACTAGCTAAACACTGTTTGTTCAGTAACAGGTGTTTCAAGTGCCTTAAGAGCTTTTCTTACTAGTTTTCTACGTAATTCTTTTTCATCTTTAGGATCCAATTCTGGATTTCCAAGAGGATATGGAATTGCGACTGTAGGAACAATTCTGTTAGCTCCAACAGTTTTAGAAATAGGAACAATTGTACACATATGAACAATTGGTAGTCCTGTGGCTTCAATAGCCTTAACCATCGTTGCACCGCAACGAGTACAAGTTCCTCAAGTGGATGTTAGAATAACAGCATCTACGCCGTCTTTCTTTAATTGTCCTGCAATTTCTGTACCAAACTTCTTAGCATTTGCTACAGATGTACCATTACCAACGGTAGCGTACCAATAATCATGTAACGAACCGATTTCACCGTTAGCAAGCATTTCTTTAATCACGTCGACTGGTAGAACACGATCTAAGTCCTCATTTGCATAAACTGGATCATATCCACCGTGAGCTGTTTCACCGTTTTCTGGTGTAAAGTCATCAATATCTTTCAAGCTGTATTTACCATACTTAGATGCACTTGATGATTCGATGTGGTCTGGATTTCCTTTTGGAACTGGACCACCAGAAGATACTAAAGCAATTCTAGCTTTTGTAATATCTTTAACGGCTGGAGCTGGATCAACGCGGTCGAAGGTAGGCATTGGATATTCTGTTGTGAATTCCTTGCCATTTAATTTATCTACGAGCATGTCTACAGCACGTTTTGAACCACGTTCTTCTCTGAATACATTTTCACGGAGACCTTTTGGCATATAACCTGTAATTTCTTTATTGCCGTTAATAATTTGTTTAACAACATCAGACATAGCAGGAATTGCTTTTCTCATTGTAGCGGCACTATTACCAACCTCTACAAAGTATCCGTTTTTTCTGTATAGCTCAAAACCAGGATTCTCTGGATACATACCACCAACAACTGGAAGATGTAAATTCGTATCAACCAATTTGGCAACTGCACCAGCGGCAACACCGTAACGACCAGCGTTAAAACTTGGTCCTACGATAACGAGATCTGGATCGTAGCTTTTAATCATTTCAAGAACAGTTTCTGAAGCTTCTGCTTCATTTTCATTGAAGTAACTATCACCACAGATGACAGTACCAACGATTTCAGCTACATCAGCTAGTTGACCTTTAAACGCCATACCAGGTCCAACAACACCGTCTCTCTTCTCAGGCTTAACATCAGCCTTCTCTTCACCACCGATCCCGGCAAAGAATTGGTTTATGTAATGCACAATTCTTTTTTTGGTCATTTTATTTCCTCCTTTACAAAAGGTTTGGGAAGTAGTGAAAACTATCCACGATATTCTTGTACTTCTTTATTAATAGCGTCTTTATCCAAGACCATTTCCATCATTGATACTTGTTCGTCATATACTGCTGGATCTACTTCATCTTTTAGTTCAAACATATGATATGCTTTAAGTCCTAACTGGACTCCTGCTAATGGACCAGCGAATGTTGGATCACCAGTTGATACGGTTTCAGCAGCCAAGCCACAAGCTTCTGCTTCTCCACCACCTAGTACAACTACTAGATCGTCTTTTCCGTATTTGTCTGTAAGATCTTTAATTCTTTGTTGATTTTCCAGGTCCATTGCTCCCGCGCTCGTTCAAACAAAGCATTCAGTTGTTGAAAATACAACTTCAGCGCCTGCTGTTTTTACACAAGCCTCGATAGCCATACCAGGAATTCCATCACGATCGCCTAAAATAGCGATTTTCTTGTTTTCAAGAATACCCATAATGTGCTCTCCTTCAATTTTATTAAATTTAATGTTTACTATAATTTCGTTATACTAAATAGTCTTAGCTGAAAGGTTAAAGAATCCTAATTCATTTGTTGAACCAGTGATTACTTGTAATTCAGCTTCGATCGATCCGTCATCACGAAGGCTTCCATCCCAAGCACCAGCAATAATGTTGGCAACTTCTGGATGACCGATAACTGTATCCATAACTGGAAGGTCGATAACTTCGTTAGCGTTACCTGCAGTTACAACAGCATCACCTTTTGGAGTTGAATCAGCTAATGATTGACTGGCACCATCTTGTCCAGCATACTCATCAGTTACAAGAACTGTCTTAATACCTTTATTTTCAAGGTTATTACAGTTCATAACTAAGTCGGCATCAGGGTTACCAAAGCCTTCTTCTGAGATGATTGCTGCATCTGCGCCAAGCAATTCAACTAATTTAGCTGTCATATTTGATGAACGTTTCTTGTCTTGTAATGTTACGTTCTCATTGGTAATAACACATCCGATAAAGTTAATATCTTTACCATGTCTTGCATATAGATCATCAATAACTGGACTGTTCAGATGTACATATGATGGATTCTTGTCACAAGCTGAAACACAGTTACCACTTGTAATAGCCCCATCGAATACTTCTGTTGGATACATAAATGTTGGAACGATCTTCTTAGCATCTGCGCCATAGAAGAATGTATTATGCATAAGTCCTTGTGTTTGTAGTGCATATACATATACAACTTTTGGTAGATCAGGATATTGTTTAACTTGTTCTAGAAGTGGTTTTGTTTCATAAACCTTTTCTTCATCAGGTTCAACATTTCTTCCTGCTTCACCAATATAGTTGGCAGCTCTGAAACCAGCTAGACGAATAACTTCTTCGTGTTCATGCTGTTTGATACTGTCAATTGGTTCCATTTTGATTACAATATTATTTAGTTTTGAGAATGGTGTATATTTAGCACCTTCACCACTCATATCAATGATTCCTTCTTGGAAACCTACGATCTTACCAGTTGTTACAACAGCTGCACCTTTAAGTACATGTGTGCGTCCCGAACCAACTTGGTCAACATCACCGATAACACCTGGGAAGATGTTACCTTTGCCATCAACTTTACAACGTGGTTCGATGACATCTTTAACTGGAATGATACGAGTCTTGTCACCTGGTTTTGCTAAATACACATCAAGAGATTTGATTCTTTCATCTCCGCCTGTTGCAGCTTCGATTAATTCGTCCTTATCAACGAATAGTGTGCCATCTTTAACTTCGGTTTTTGAGCCGAAGGCAATATCTTTAATTAGGATATTGCCAATTTCTAATCGCATAATATCCCTCCATTCCTTGCCTATTTGCAGTAATTCAATAATGATGAAACTAAACTGTTAATTCATCCAGTTTGTCTGTTACAGCTGCCATTCCTTTTTCTTCAAGGATTTCTTTCCCAAGAGTAGCAACTTTTTCGCCATCTTTATAGAATAGATATGCTGGGATGCCCATTACTTTTTGTTTCATGGCCATTCTCATATTTCCTGTAGTATCAAATGCATAGAATGTAGCTACGTCAGATTTTTCATCTGATAGTTTTTCAACATCAGGCATAAGTGCCATACATGGTACGCATTTTGGACTAAAGAAATCCACCATAACTAAACCTTTTGAATTACTAATTGTTTCTTCAAAATTTTCTTTTGTAAGATGTTCCATCATAACCTTTTTCCTCCCTTCATTTTTTATCTTTGAAATTTAATGCAGGACTAAATTTCAAAGATAAAAAATTTAGATCGCTCTAAACTTTTTATTCAATTCTTTTTAAACCTCTACTGATTCCTTTAAGATATTTTCAACAGCATCAGGGGTGATATTCTTTGCTCCTTCAATGCGGCCAACATCTTTTCCATCTTTGAACAATACAATAGTAGGAATCTCTGAAACTTTATATTGTGTAGCTGTTTTTTTAGCTCTATATGTATCAAGTTTTACCAAACCAACAGCACCATCTTTTTCTTCAACAACTTTATCCACAATAGCAATTGAATCGATACTTTCTTCTACTTGTGGTGCCCAGAATGCAAGAATTACAGGTTTTTCTTTACTTACATCTAAAACATCATTTTGAAGTGTTTCTAATTCTGAAAGATATTTTTCAGCAGCAGATGCAGCAATTGCACCATCAGCAGCGGCTGTAACAACTTGACGTAGATATTTAGCTCTAGCATCACCTACGGCGTAAACACCAGGTACGTTAGTTTCCATCATGTCATTAGCAACTAGATAACCACGATCATCTAATTCAACTTTTCCTTTAAGGAAGTCTGTATGTGGCTCTGTTCCGATAAATACGAAAACTCCGTTAGTTTCAAGGTCTGATAATTCACCTGTATTGATATTCTTTAAAACAACTTTCTCGACTAATTCGTCACCAGCGATTTCTTCAACTGTTGAATTCCATACCCATTTAAGTTTTGGATTCTTCATAGCTTTCTCGGCACTGGCTTTATTACAGTCAAGATTACCTTCTTCATGAATAACGATGATCGTTACTGTTTCAGCGAATTTAGTTAAGTACATTGCTTCTTCGATCGCTGCATCACCATTACCAACAACTACAACGTCCAAATCAACAAAGAAGTCAGCGTCACAAGTTGCACAATAACTTACACCTTTACCTCTTAGTTCAGCTTCACCTTTAACATTGATTTTTCTAGGAGTAGCACCTGGTGATAAAATAACAACTTTAGATTCATAAGTATCGCCTTGTTGTGTATGGACTTTCTTAATAGGTCCTGAGAAATCAACTTCATCAACTGTTCCTCTTAGAAATTCTGTGCCAAATGCTTTAGCATGATCAGCAAATTCCTTCATAATACCAGGACCAGTAGTGCCCTTATAAAATCCAGGATAATTTTCCATTTCATCAGTTGTTGAAGCTTGTCCACCAGGTTCAGCATTCTTATCTAAAATAGCGGATTTTAATTTTGCACGGCTACCATATATACCTGCTGCCAATCCACCAGGTCCAGCACCAACAATTAAAAGATCATATACTTCTGACATAAAACTCTCCTCCCATACATACGATAATTTATAAATCTATTTATTCGTGATATTCATAAGGTAAACTTTCAATGGCGGAATCCAATAGGTCCAAATCTATTACTTGGAAATCCTCTAGGACACCTTCGTCATACTCGCGCCTTCTAGGAGGAAGCTTTTTTAATACTTGATTAGCTCCTTCGATCAACGTTAATGAGAACATATCAAGGTCGCCTCTACGATCGCTCAAAACTAAACTTTTATAAGGGCTTTGATTAGGTTTAATACTTCCAGCAAGTGGATGATTGATTAAGTTGGCCCCTAAATGAATGGAATCTCTACTATGGTTAAAGATATCTTCAACAGATGAATTTTCCTCAAAATTCGTAATTTCAGGATATTTTCCTTCAACCAGCGGATTATTCGTTAAAATATAAAAATTCGCCATTCTTTAAGCCCCCTTTGTTAAGTTTTTCACTTTTATCTTACACATGAAATATAGCGTAATAGTTTGTGATTTGCAAGCGTTTTCGCGAAAAAATAATAAATTTATTTTTGATTGAGATCATTAAAATCCATTTTCTTAATTAGATAACTGATTTTTTTGAGTTTAATATCAATTTAAAATTTCGGCATTAAAAAAATGGCTGAAACTTGATTTACAGCCATTTATATCAATACAACATATTTTTATTTTTCAAGAAAATGTATTTAAAAGTTATAATCGGTCAACTATATAGGACATTTGACTCTCGATATCATTCTGATGATCAGAGACAGATTATGCTTTCAATTCATTTTCACATGTCAAAAAATTATCTTTCCTTTTTTCAAAAATAAATTATACATTTTGAAATTTAGTGAAATGTTTAACAAATGTGAACAAAAAAGTATTTTTTATTCACTCTAACTGAACACTGATTTTAATATATAACATGAGATTTTGAATAGGCAAAGTACAAAATAACACCGATTGCTAACCAACCAATATAGCTAAGCCATGCTGTACCTGGTAAATTAAATAACAATAAGATACATACTGCTGCTGATAGAACTGGCAAAACGGTTCCAAATGGTACTCTAAATGGACGTTTTAAATCTGGATGTTGTTTTCTTAAAAGAATAACTGATACAGAGATCAAGAAGAAAATACATAATGATCCGACATTAGCGAATGTGGCTAATTTTTTAATATCCAATAATCCTGAACAAACAGCAGTGATAATTCCAATTAACCATAGAGCTTTGTTAGGTGTTTGTGTTTTAGCATTTAATTTACTAAATACTGGAGGTAAGAATCCACCTCGACTCATTGCCATGGCAATATTTGAAGATGCATAGATAAATGCTAAGATTACCGCTAAAATTCCTAGAATCGCTCCAAGTGAAACAATTTCAGCAACATATGGATGTTTAAGTGTTATCAAGACAAATGACATTGCTTCTGGGACATTTAATAAGTTATACTTGACGTCTCCAGTCATGACTAAGCTGACAATAATATATAACAATGTTGAAATTGCTAATGATGCGATAATAGCAATAGGTAAGTTTCTTTGGACCTTTTTACAGTCTTCTGCAGATGTTGCCAAGGCATCAAATCCTAAGAAGGAAAAGAATACCGTTGAAGCTCCAGTGAATACCCCTTTTACTCCATATGGTAAAAATGGTTGCCAATTTGTAGTCTTAACGTGAAAAGAACCTACAATTACAAATAAAAGTATGATTCCAATTTTTACTAAGACTAAAACATCGTTAACAACTTTACTTTCACTCATCCCTCTTGTTAATAACAGTGTTATCAGCAATACAACTATAATAGCCGGTAAATTAACTAGTCCTCCATTGAATGGTGATTCTATCAAACTTTTAGGCAAGTTGACTCCTACTTCTCTTAGAAATGAAGCGACATAACCTGTCCATCCAGTGGCAACAGTTGCGGTTGTAGTTATATATACACCCAGCAAAGTCCAACCAGAGAAAAAGGCAATCTGTTCACCCATCGTTATCCAAGAATAAACGTAAGCACTACCAGAACTTGGTATAGCCGTTGTTAGTTCCGAATAGCATAAACCGATTAGTGCACTTGCTAGTGCAGCAATTAAGAATGAAAATATTACACCCGGACCAGCGTCCGTAGCAGCTACAATTCCAGTTAGAACCAAAATTCCAGTACCAATAATTGCGCCAATTCCCATGATCGTTAGATCAAAAAGCCCTAATGTTTTGGGCTTGTCTTTTGAAACATTAATTAAATCATCAATTGATTTTCGTCGCATAATACCCTACTCCCAAGCTTTCAAATTTTTGTAATTGTTATTATCATAGCACTATTTTTATAATTTCAGGTAAACTTCGTGATTTTTTTAACATACAAAATATTTTATTTTGAAAGTTATTAGTGATTATATTCACTAATTATAGTTTGAAATATAAACTAATTTTATTAAATTAATTGTATTGAGTATTATTTCTTTAAAAATCAATTTTACCTGCATTTAATCAACCAGAACGTTTTGTTTACACACACTCGACATCATTGGGATAAATGATCATCCAAAATGAACACATCGTTAATGTGCCGCAGATTCTTGCTAATTTAATACTTTCAAATTGATTTGACAAGTAAATTATCAACAAATCTTATGTTCACATTTTATAAACACTTGTTTATTATTGGTGCAAAAAAAGCAACGGCTAAATCTAGAATTTTGAATGGATAATCAAAAAAATCAAAGTTGTTCACCTAAAACCTCAATGAAGAGTGAGCTATTTTTTATAAATATATCTGTTTTGCCTTTTAAAAAATTTATTTTTTGGTAGAATGATTGTGAAATCATTCTCAATATAAGGAGGAAAGTATAATGAATGAAGATGGACAGCTCAAAAGAAATATTGGCTTTTGGGCGGCTCTTTCAACAGTAATTGGAACTGCGATTGGTGGGGGGGTATTCTTTAAGACACCTGTGGTTACTCAAGTAACTGGTTCGTCAAGTTTGACGTTATTTAGTTGGTTACTAGGTGGACTTATCACTATCGCTGCGGGATTAACAACAGCTGAACTCTCCGCTGCCATTCCAAAAACCGGTGGTATGGTTGAGTATATTAATCATACTTATGGAAAAACGCCCTCTTTCTTACTGGGATGGGCAGAAATGATAATTTATTTCCCTGCTAATATCTCTGCTTTATCAATTATATTCAGTACCCAACTTATTTACTTACTTGATATAAGCATGAAATGGTTAATACCGATGGCATTAGTAGTGGCACTTTCGATTACCTTGATCAATCTATGCGGATCAAAATATGGTGGTGGTTTCCAAACCTTTACGACTGTATTTAAACTTATTCCTATTGCACTTATAATTATTTTTGGTTTAGTTTCAAAGCACGGGGGTCCTGTCCCATTGTTCCCAATTAAATCAGGACAAAATATTAATTTTATAACCGGTCTTGGTCACGGTCTTCTTGCTACGATGTTTGCTTATGATGGCTGGATCCAAGTTGGTAACATTGCCGGTGAGTTAAAGAATCCTAAGAAAGATTTGCCTCGAGCAATTATTTTTGGATTACTTGGTATTACTGTAATTTACTTATTTATTAATTATGCATTCTTAAAAGCTCTACCTATTCAAAGTATCGTTGGTAATGATAATACTGCCGCTGATGCTGCTAAAGTTATTTTTGGTGATTTCGGTGGAAGATTAGTTACAATTGGTATCTTAATTTCAGTTTATGGTGCCATTAATGGTTATACAATGACGGGATTAAGAATTCCGTATACTCTTGCTAAAGATAAATCCTTACCTTTCAGCAAGACATTATCACACGTATCTAAATTTGGTATTCCAACGGCTGCTGCACTATTGCAACTTGGTATTGCCTTTATCATGGTATTTCTTGGCGACTTCAATACTTTGACAGATATGTTGGTATTCGTTATCTGGATTTTCTACACGATGACATTTGCCGCTACAATAATCTTGAGAAAACGTGAGCCCGATATGAAACGTCCTTATAAGGCTCTTCTATATCCATTCACTCCAATTATTGCTATTTTAGGTGGTATCTTCATCGTTGTTTCAACAATCTTCACACAAACATCCCTTGCACTACTTGGTTTGTTTATCACTATTTTAGGTTTACCTGTATATTATTTTGTAAGAAAACATAATAATTCAGCTAAAGAATAATAAAAAATTTAAACGTTAAAAATAGGGTGCGACTTCGTCGCACCCTATTTATTATTGAATAATTTTTTGATCTCTAATATCAGCATCTTGCAAATATTCATTAACATATTTAGCTACCGAGTCTTGAATATTTGTCATAATTGATTCATCTAAATTAAACATATAAGCTACGATTACTGCTTTTTTTGTGTCATCGCTGATCATGGCTCGAGTTGAATCAGACGTTGGTCCTCCAAATGGACCGTTATCATCACTTAAAAGCAACATATTTTCCAGATTAATGTTCTTTTTACCGATACCATGATATGCCTGGCCTGTTTTGCCTACTGTAAAGGTAATATCACCTGAAATATTTTCTAAATCATAACTACCAAATGGTATTTTATGAATCAACGATAAATAATTATTCAAATCAACCAAAGCATTAATTTGATACAATCCTTTTCCCTTTACAACTCTTCGCCACAAACTATCAGATGATGGTCGAAATCTTGAGGGATCTTTTCCCAAATCTTTATATACCTTTTTAGTAGATATAATAGTAGGATTATTTCTAATTGTCTCTAAAGTATCATCGTGACTTATTTTTTCATTAAGCGGATTCAATAGTTCATCCCACATTTTTTTATCATATGTTTGATTTTTAAAATCAATTTCTGTTATGCCTAAAGCTGTTTTATTAACCAATACTGGATCAATTTTAAAATTCATTTAATCTGCCTCAACAATTTTACTTATATTATATTTCACTAAAGGCATTTTTTAAATCTTCTAAGAGGTCTTCTGAATCCTCAACTCCGACTGAAAATCTGATCAATTCATCAGTAATACCGTTCTTTAGACGAATATCACGGGGAATAGCACTATGAGTCATAATGGCTGGAACTTCAATTAAACTTTCGATTCCACCCAGACTTTCTGCTAAATCAATTAACTTTAAGCTTTCAACAAATTTCTTAGGATCCAATCCTTCCTTTAATTCAAAAGAGATGATGGCTCCAAAACCACTCATTTGTTTTTTAGCGACTTCGTAATCTTTACCATCTGGATTACCAGGATAGTAGATTTGTCCTACTTTTTCGTTGTCTTTTAGATAATCAAAAATAATCTGGGCATTCTCTTGGTGAACTCTCATTCTAACGCCAAGAGTCTTGATCCCACGCATAAGTAGCCAGCTATCATCTGGTCCCAAGACACTACCGATCGAATTTTGTAAAAATGCTAACTCTTCGGCAATCTTCGCATCAGCTGTTGCTACTAATCCTGCAACAACATCACTATGTCCACCTAAATATTTAGTAGCACTGTGTAAGACAATATCAGCACCTAGTGTTAATGGATTTTGATTATATGGTGTCGCAAAAGTATTGTCAACGATCGTTTTCAAATCATGTTGATGTGCAATTTCTGAAATTGCTGCTATATCAGAGATCTTTAAAAGTGGATTAGTTGGTGACTCTAAATAAATTGCTTTAGTATTAGATTTTATAGCTGCTTCAACTTCTTTTAAATTCTGTGTATCAACGACTGTAAATTCTAGTCCAAATCGTTTTAGTACCTTGTTGATCAATCTGAAGGTTCCACCATAAACATCATTACCTACAATAATATGATCACCACTTGAAAATAATGAGAACACAGCATGAATTGCTGCTGAACCAGATGCAAAGGCAAATCCATATTTACCATTTTCAATATCAGCGATCAATTGTTCTAAAGCATGTCTGGTTGGGTTGCCTGTTCTTCCATATTCCCAAGTTGGATTATCGCCAAGTTTGTGCTGATGAAAAGTTGATGTTCTATAAACTGGAATTGAAACTGCTCCTGTTTCTTGATCTTCACTGATTCCGCCATGAATAAGTTTTGTATTAAATTTCATTTCTTCCACTCTCCTATTTTTTTAAAATAAAAAAGGTGCAGATTCAAAAGAATCCGCACCTTTTACAAACATCATTATTGTCCTCGAAAAATTTTAGACACTCAAAATGATGGTTCGCAAAAGATGCGAGCCACAACAACATAGACTTTGAGTATTATCTAAAAGCATAAGAAGACCTCCCGATGAATTTATGTTTATGAGATTATAACAACTTTTCCAGCTTGTCAATTTATTAATCCTTTTTTAAAAGCAAAATTTCAACTCAATTTATTAATTAATATTTTTCAAGCATTAAATTATTTTAATAAAAATTACTGTTTAACCAGTATTATTCATGTTTGGAATATTAATTTTTTAGATCATTTTATTTCTTCCAGGTCTTTATTACATTAATATAATAATTCATAAATTATAAAAATCCTTTACGAAAGCTGATGAAATAAACAATTGGTTGTCTGATATTATTGAAATAGAATCTTTGTGGGAGGAGGTATACTGTGAAAAAAATAAAAAAAGTTCTATTTAGCTTGTTAATAGCAACTTCTACTCTCCTAACTTTGTCCACAAACATAGTTAAAGCAGACACTACTTCTGCAACAGTTGCCTCCGATGGAACAAGTACAGCTGCTGACGGTACGGTTGTCGATTCAAAGACTTCAACAGTTTCAGTTACCGTCCTTTCTGGTATTTTAACTTTAGATGCAGTCCCCGACTTTAGTTTCCGTGCGGTTGATGGAGCAAAAGTTGGACTACTTTCTAATACTACTGATAACACAAATAATACTGCCGGTGCTGCGACAGCCAATGATGGCGAAAGTGACGGTAATAACTCTGGACTACTTCAGGTTACTGATTCTAGAGTTTCGATAACAGGTGATCAAAGCGCTACTTCAGCCGGATTTACCTTAGGAGCAAGTATTTCTAGTCTCCAACCATTTGATAGTCAGGATAAACCTATTTCAGGGTTTAGCTTAACTTTAAATCCGCAGGCTTTAGTTGATGATCAGGGTAATGACATAGATTCTAATAATAGCTTTACAATATTTTCCAAAAAAGCGGTAATATCAGACACTAATACTTCTGATACCAATGTAATTGATCTAAACGCGGGTCAATATACTCCGGGCGTTGTTTCGGCAATATTTTCACAGTTTACTGATGGTGCTAGTTTGTATCTTCCAAAGGGATCAACTGGGACATCTAGGGCCTCGGAGCAAAAGTATAACGCTGTTATAACTTGGACACTTACTCCAAAACCTCAAAGTACCGTTGCACCTTAAAATTTGTTTTTTAATTATTACAGTAGATAAAACCTGAAATCTAAAATTTGATTTCAGGTTTTTTATTTTGGATTATAAAAGCCCTTTCACATAATTGTTCATTATCATAAACGTGTTAATTTAAAATTTATTAGAATTTTATTAAAAAAATCGAGCTTTTTTTGAAAGTTTGTAGTAAGATAAGACCCTAAAGTGAAGTTACAGTTGTTTATCAACTGTGAACAGGGATTAAATAGAAAGGTGGTCCATATTTATGGATAAAGAAAACAAAACGTTAAACCGAAGTTTATCGTCACGCCAAATGCAGATGATTGCTCTTGGAGGAACTATTGGGGTTGGGCTCTTCATGGGATCTGCCTCCACTATTAAATGGACCGGACCTTCAGTGTTACTCGCTTATGCTTTTGCAGGTGTAATTTTATACATGGTTATGCGTGCTTTAGGTGAAATGATCTATGTTGACCCATCAACAGGTTCATTCGCAAAATTCGGTGCCGAATATATTCATCCAGTTGTTGGTTATTTGACAGCTTGGAGTAATGTTTTTCAGTATCTTTGCGTTGGTATTAGTGAAGTTATTGCTGTTGGAACTTATTTACAATTTTGGTGGCCAAATATGCCACAATGGATCGCAGGAGTAATAGTTGTCATTACACTTTGTGCTGCTAACTTAGCATCTGTTAAAGCTTATGGTGAATTGGAATTTTGGTTTGCTTTAATAAAAGTTCTTACGATCATCTTTATGATCATTATGGGTCTTTTAGTTATTATTTTTGGTGTTGGTAATCATGGTCAACCTGTTGGTATTAGTAACCTTTGGACAAATGGAGGCTTCTTCACAGGTGGCTTTAAGGGATTTGTTTTTGCTTTATCAATCGTTGTTGGTTCTTATCAAGGTATCGAAGTTATTGGTATCACAGCTGGTGAAGCTGAAGATCCACAAAAAAATATCGTTAAAGCTATCAGAACTATCGTTGGTAGAATTTTGATCTTTTATATTGGTGCAATTTTTGTTATCGTTTCGATCTACCCATGGAATAAGCTTGGTACGATCGGTTCTCCATTTACTGAAACATTTGCTAAAGTCGGTATTACTTTTGCCGCTGAAATTATTAACTTTGTTGTTCTTACTGCTGCTTTATCAGGATGTAACTCTGGTATCTTCAGTTCTAGTAGAATGCTCTATACATTAGGTATGGAACACAATTTACCAAAAGCATTTACAAAATTATCAAAACATCACGTTCCATACTTACCAGTTATCACGATCTCAGCCGGTATTTTAATTGGTCTTTTATTGAATTTCTCACTTCCAGCACTATTCCACACTTCAAATAACGTCTTCGTTATTGTGTATAGTTCAAGTGTTTTACCTGGTATGGTTCCTTGGTTTGTTATCTTATTCAGTGAATTGAAGTTTAGAAAATTAAATCAACAACACATGGATGAACATCCATTCAAGATGCCATGGTATCCATTCAGTAATTACTTTGCCATTATTTCTCTATTAATTATTTTAGTATTCATGTTCTTGAATCCTGAAACAACCGTTTCATTGTTAGTAGGGGTAGTCTTTCTTGTCGTCATGACTATTATTTACTTCATTAGAGAAAGATTGAACAAAGCTTAATTAACAGAGTTTATGCTTTTAAAAACATTAAAACCTAGCCCGGTAATCCGATTTCGGATTGCCGGGCTTATGTTTTGAAAAATAATTATCCTGAATATTTAATAAGAATAATAGTTTTGTCACAAACGCTTTTTTATTTTCTGTACAAAAAATAGTTTCGTCAACAGTTTAAAAGTGTAACATGTTATGGTATACACAATATTTACTAAGGGGAATTTGTTATATGGAAGTATTTTTTCAAAGTGTTCAGGGTATCTTCATTATTATCGGACTCATTGCTGTTGGATATGCTTTAGCTTTAAGAGGTTGGTTTACTGAAGATACAACTAAATTAATTGCCAAATTAGTTACACAAATTGCCTTACCGGCATATATGATCTTTACTATCACTAAAGATTTTACGGCTCACAAATTAATTACTTTATTGCCTAATTTAGTCATACCCTGCCTTTCTATGACCATTTTAATAGGCGTCTCTGTCTTAATGATTCGTATATTAAAAATAGACCCCAAACATCGTGGATTATTTTCTTCAATGTTTTTCAATTCTAATACCGTCTTCGTTGGTCTACCTGTAAATATGGCACTTTTTGGCTCAAAAAGTCTTCCTTATGTTTTAGTTTATTATATGGCTAACACAACTTTCTTTTGGACTTTAGGTACTTACTTAATTCAAGTCGACGGTGAAAAAAAAGGTACCTTTAGTTGGAAGAAGACTTTAGGTAAATTATTTTCTCCACCATTATTGGGATTCATAGTCGGTCTATTATTAGTTATTTTCCATATTCAACTTCCTAGTTTTTTAATGTCTGATTTTGAATACTTGGGTAATTTAACTATTCCTATGTCGATGATTTTCATTGGTATCTCAATTGCTAGTGCTGGACTAAGCAATTTAACCTTACACAAAGAAAATGTCGGTGTATTATTTGGACGTTTTATCTGTGCGCCATTATTAATGAGTGCTTTATTCTTATTTATTCCTGGACCAGCTTTGATGAAACAAGTTTTCATTATTCAAGCTGCCATGCCCGTTATGACTAATGCACCAGTTGTTGCTAAACTTTATCACGCCGATTCAAACTACGCTGCCGTTATGGTAACTGAAACTACCTTAATGAGTTTAGTAGTAATTCCCATATTGATGATGATCATTAAATAAATTAATGGAAAAAAAATTCCCAATTTATGAACGGACGGTTATTGCACAATTAATGGCAATGACTTCCGGTGGAATAGATGCATACTCTTATCTGACACACGGACATGTTTTCGCTAGTATGCAAACTGGTAATTTGATTTTATTAGGCGTGAATATAATAGACGGTAAATTTTCCGTTATTTTAAATTACCTACTTCCAATTCTTACTTATTGTCTGGCTGACGCTATTACTAAGTGGTTCCAATTTCATTTTCCAAATGAATCTAGGATCGATCGGCAGTCATTGATCTTAACTTTTGAAATGTTAGTCTTCTTAATAGTTGCCATTATTGGTGATATTGTTCCTCTGAATATCACGATTTTGATGATATCTTTTGCTATCTCGGCACAATTTGTTGAATTTAGTTCACTACATGGTATGCCGGTAAATACTTTGATGATGTCAGGTAATATCAAAAAGGTCGGTATGCTGACTGTAGATGGCATTGTAAACAAAAAGCCTAAATCGATCAGACGAGCACAAAGAAGTTTATTACTGATTTTGGCATTCTTTGTTGGTATTATTGTCAGTGCTGCAGCTGTAAGAATACTGGATCGCCAAGCTATTTTATTTGAAGTGTTGATTTTATTGATCGCACTTATCGTAATTCATTTAAATAATAAAAAATAATCGCTGAATTAGTCTTTTAAGACTTTTTCAGCGATTTTTTATATTACTACTGTAATTACTTTATGATTAAATTATAAACGTTTACGAAGTTATTATTTGCTTTTTAAATACTTTTTAGTTTGCCATTGGCAATGAAACAGGCAAGTTCAATTTCTCGTAGCCGATATTATAAACTTGTTCAACATTGCTACTGTTCAATACTTTAACTAAACCTGTTTCAGCAAAGCCCATTTTCTTTATAACGTGTTGCATGCCAAAATTTTCTTGGTGTGTATCAATTCTAACGCCTTTGATCATTGGGTTAAGACTTAATTCATCTAATACCGCATTGAATAATTTTGTGGATAATCCCTCTCCACGATGATTAGCTGATACAGCAACTCGATGTAGAGCAACGTATTCTCCCTCTTCTGTCATCCATTGACCATCAAGTGTTTGATAGCTCATATCTGGACCAGAAATAGCCGAAATAGTTCCCAAAACTTCATCGTCTTCCACGAGAACATAGTTGTACCCATTATTAATATCGTGGACTAAGACATCCATATTCGGGTATTGTCCTCTCCATTGGTTGATATTTTGGGCCGCCAGGTGGGCCTTCCCATCCAAGATTATTTGTTTAATTTGTGGTAAATCTTTCATTTCCGCACGACGTAACAACATTGTTCTCACTTCTTTACAATTTATTTCTCCACTTTTTAACACTTAGATACCTAAGCATTTAAATATCGATAAGTTAAGTTATAATCTCTTTTTTAGTGACTGTCAAGTGTTTAATTATTAAATATCTAACTATAAGTAATCAAAGTATGTAAATCCTTAGTTAAACGGCATATCCTAGCGTGTCATGTGATATAATTAAGAATATTAGACTCATAATATGGAGGATTATATGGAGGACAAAGGTGCCCAGGAAATAAATTATTTGCTGCATTCGATCCTTTTTAACGAGCAAAGATTATTCAACGAGCAATCAACAAATTTAGATTTAACAGTTCAACAGGCCAGGACCCTAGAATTAATTCAAAAAGATCCTGGTATGATTCAGCGTGAAATTGCTGAGGCTCTAAGTATTCGTGATGCTAGTGTTTCTAGTATGCTCAAAAATTTAGAGCGCGACGGTTATGTCAAAAGACGTAAAGATCGTCGCAGTGATAGAAATAAGCGTATCTTTTTGACAGATAAAGGTGAAGAAATAATAAAAGAGTTGGGAAATCTTTTTGAAGATGTCGAAAGACAAATCGTAAAGCCGCTTGAAAAAGACGAAACAAAATTATTACTTAATTTACTAAGAAAAATGGATGAAGAAATCAGCGAATAGAAATTGTAAAATGGTTTTCAGAATATTTCTCTAAATTGGACAAAAAGGGTTACTATTAAGTTGCACTTTTAAACTTGGGGAGAAATTGAAATGAATAAAAAAACAACTGTTGATAAAGAAAGCTCATTAACAAAGGTTATTGACGATATTTCAGAAGGTATTAACGATGCTGGTACCGTGTTTAATTCAGAAGAAATATCCACTAAAGATAGCACTGGTAAAGAAGCGGTTCGCTACTTACTTTGGGGATTACTTTCAGTTGTGGTAAATTTTGGAACGTTCTTCCTCTTGTACCACACGATCCATCTTAATTATCAATTTGCTAACATTGTTGCTTGGTTTTTAGGAGTTCAAGTTGGTTTTTGGGTCGATCGAGTTATTGTTTTCCATCACAAATCAAATACTGCTTTTAAAGAAATGCTGGCCTTTTATGGAACTAGGATCTTAACTTTCTTAATCGAAACGGCCACACTTTGGATCGGGATATCTCTTCTAAGTGCAGATGGTACTGGATCTAAGATCGTTGGCCAGCTTCTAGCAATCATTGGAAATTATGTTCTATCCAAATTCTTTATTTTTAAAAATAGAAATTAAGCATAAAAAGAGTGAGCACCTTAAAAGGTTGCTCACTCTTTTTGATTTATAGACTAACGTACTGAATAATTAGGTGCTTCTTTAGTGATTGTAACGTCATGCGGATGTGATTCGCGTAATCCAGCATTTGAAATTTGAACAAATTGTGCATCTTGTAGTTCGGTTAAATTATGTGCTCCCACATAACCCATACCAGAACGAAGACCGCCTAGCATTTGATAAATTACGTCGCCAACGGCACCTTTAGCTGCAACTCGTCCTTCAATACCTTCAGGAACAAGTTTGTTGGCTTCGTTAACTCCACTTTGGAAATAACGATCTGATGATCCATGCGACATAGCGGCTAAACTTCCCATACCACGATATGTCTTGAAACGACGTCCTTGGAAAATTTCAAAGTCGCCAGGTGCTTCATCAGTACCGGCTAACATTGAACCAAGCATAACGGCGTTACCACCACCAGCTAGTGCTTTAACCATATCACCTGAATACTTTATTCCACCATCGGCGATAATTGTCTTACCGTATTCATGAGCAACGCTTGCTGCATCATATACGGCAGTTAATTGAGGAACACCGACACCGGCAACGATTCTTGTTGTACAAATTGAACCAGGTCCAATACCAACTTTAACTACATCAACACCGGCGTCATACAAAGCTCTAGTACCTTCAGCAGTAGCAACGTTACCAGCAATTAAAGTTGCTTCAGGGAATTTCTCTCTGATTTCAGTGATTTTTCTTAGAACTCCAGCAGAATGGCCATGTGCTGTATCAATAATAATTGCATCTGCTCCAGCCTTTAATAACGCAGCGGCACGTTCAAAAGTATCACTCGTTACACCAACTGCAGCGGCAACTAATAAACGACCATATTCATCTTTAGCAGCATTAGGAAATTCTTGTACTTTTTCAATATCTTTAATAGTTACTAATCCGCCCAAACGACCTTTTTCATCAACTAAAGGAAGTTTTTCGATCTTATATTTTTGTAAAATCTTCTCGGCATCTTTCAAAGAAGTTCCAACGGGAGCTGTTATAAGATTTTCTCTTGTCATAACTTCGTCGATCTTAATTGAATAGTCATTAATAAAACGTAAGTCACGGTTAGTAATAATACCAACCAATTTTAACTCTTCCATGTTAGAAACAATTGGAACACCACTGATTCGATATGTATGCATCAAATCTTCGGCTGCACTGACTGGAGAATCCACTGTTAGATAGATTGGGTCAATGATGACGCCATTTTCTGAACGTTTAACTTTTAAGACTTCGTCTGCCTGTTGCTCAATGCTCATATTTTTATGAATAACCCCTAGGCCACCTTGTCTAGCCATGGCAATTGCCATTGGTGCTTCAGTGACCGTATCCATACTTGCACTCAAGATAGGTGTATTTAACTTAATATTTTTTGCTAATTGAACTGAAAGATCTACTTCGTTAGGTAAAACGTGACTTTCTGCAGGTACTAATAAGACATCATCAAAAGTGAATCCTTTTTTATCAAACTTTGTTTCCCATGCCGACATGGATAATCCTCCTAGAATTTTTTGTTACCCTCTCTAAGGGTAAAATTTATAGGATATGATAGCCGATTTTAACGTAGTAGTCAATTATACAGATTGGTCCTGCGGAACTAAAAGCACTTACAAAGTACCGCTATAATCGGTTTTATCGTCCTAGCTGTGCTAAAATAATGGCGATTAGTTTTACGTTCCATATCTTTTTTGAGGTGATCAAAATGACTAAAAGCTGGTTTGAAATATTTATTGGCGCCTTACTCGAAGTAGTTTGGGTATCAGCGATGAAACATCAGCATTCATTAATTTCAGCAACTATCGTCGTACTTATTCTTATTTTAAGTTTTTATCTAATGATTGATGCTAGTAAAAACATCCCTGCTGGGACTACCTATGCTGTTTACGTTGGATTAGGGTCTTTATTCGTCGTTTTAGCAGGAGTATTTGTCTATCATGAGGCCTTTAATCTTACTAAATTGTTCTTTCTCATCCTATTAACTGTTGGTGTTATTGGCCTAAAAATTGTCACCGATATTGAAGAAAGACAGGCACATTAAATGGACTGGATATTTTTAATACTCGCTGGATTTGGCGAAATGTCCGGAGTTACATCTCTAGGATATTACTCAAATTATAAAAATAAACTGGCTCTTGTTGCCATGATAATATCGTTTATTTTTAGTTTCACTTTTTTATATTTATCGTTACAAACCATCCCCATGTCAATTGGATATTCGATCTGGACTGGGATAGGCGCTGCTGGAGGATCATTAATGAACATGTGGCTCTTCAATGAGTCGAAAAGTTTTAAGCGATTTTTCTTTATTTTCTTAATTATTATTTCTGTGATAGGTTTGAAATTCATCGGATAGAAAACAAATAGTTTTCTATCTTTTTTATTTATTATCAATAATTTATTATCGATATTCGATAAATACATGCTATAATATTTTCAAAAAGGAGAGCCTATATGAAACGGGAAACTATTTTTTTACGAATAGCAATTTATATTATGGCATTGATCATGCTAGCAATTTGTATTATTGTCATTCCTCATCATCTAATTGGAGCAAATAAGTTGATGCATAACTTGTTTTATAATTGGATCCTTGGATCTGGAATGTATTTGACGGCGTTATTATTCTTCACAGTTTTGTGGCAGGCTTTGAAATTATTACATTTGATCGATCAAAACAAAGCTTTTTCAAAATTCTCCGTCAATAACCTTAAAAAGATAAAAATTGCGGCTTACCTCGCTTGTCTGATTTATATTCTTGAATCACCATTTTTCTACATGTTTGCTGATAAAGACGATGCCCCTGGAGTTGTTGTGATCGGAATAATATTGGCTGGTACTGCTTTAGTCATTGCTTTATTTGCTAGTATGTTACAAAAACTGTTAAATCAAGCAATAAAAATAAAATCCGAAAATGATTTGACAATTTAGGAGGCAATTATGAAAAAATTAACGATTTTTTTGAGATTTTCTCTTTGTATTATGCTGTTTTTTCTAACTTTGATCTGTATATTTTTCTTTCCCAATGTCCTTTTATTTATGGCTTTATTTAAAGCAAATACTATCTTAACAATTATCTTTGGAATTGGATTATATGCTTCTGCCATAGGTTCTTATACTATTATTTTCTTCACTTGGAGAATATTACGTTCAATAGATACCAATCAAATTTTTACAAATTCCAACATCTTTTCTCTAAATATGATCAAACTATTAGGATATTCGATTGCTGCTATTTATATGCTGATGATACCAAGTATCCTTGCTTTATCAGATGATGGACGTAGTAGTACCTTGGGGATGTTTTTTGTAAATATTTTTTTAATTGGTCTAGGCATAACCATTGGTGTATTTGCCCAACTGCTTAAAAGAATTTGCAGTAAAATCACCAAATTTCAAATAGAAAACGAGTTAACAATATGATCGTAGTCAATTTAGATGTTCTTTTAGCAAAGAGAAAAATGTCCTTAACAGAATTATCTGACCAAGTCGGATTAACTATAGCAAATTTATCGATCCTCAAGAATGGTAAAGCAAAAGCTATTCGTTTCTCTACACTCATCAAAATTTGTGAAGCTTTAAATTGTCAGCCAGGTGATATTTTAGAGTATCGAGTGGACTAACCAATTTTGTAGAATTCCTAACTTAATGGTACTATTCATTACACACACCAATTGAGGGGGAATTTTTTATGAAAAAATTGGTTCGAGATAAGATTCCAGATATTGCCAATGAAAATGTATCGTTTGATATTTTGTCAAATGATGATTACCGCACATTACTCCGCGAAAAATTAGTCGAAGAGGCAAATGAAGTAAAAGAATCAAGTTCTCGTGCTAATCTTGTCGAGGAATTAGGAGATCTCGAAGAGGTTTTGCGTGCTATTTTAACTGATGCATCTATTACATATGAAGAAATGGATAGTATTAGACAATCTAAAATTATTCAACATGGTAAATTTGAAAATAAAATTGCCATGAGTATATAAAAAAGGACCTAAGATAACGTCTTAGGTCCTATTTGGTGCAAGGTATTAGCAGCCCACCGCATTGCGATAGAATTATGAAATTATAAATTTATGGTGTGTAAGATATTAGATACGAGTGATGTGACTGCTAAACATACCTTTAATCAGAAAAGAAAAAGTGATCTAAGAGCCGGTGTTACCCAATGAGAAATTACATATCTTGCTTGTCAAAAGACACATAATTTCCATTGCCCTGCCCTACATATATACAATAAATCTATCTTAAAATTTATACAATTTACAAATTACCGTATTTGTAAAAAATAATAAATTAATTAAGACCTATCGTATTTTTCCAAATCATTTCGGAAATTACCTTTTAATAAAGTCCCGATTTTTTCTGATACTTCTTTCGGATCAGCTCTCATATCGTTCTTTATCCATTCAACGATAATGGCAATGAAAGCTAAACTGTAAAAATGCGCAACTAAACCTTTGTCTTCAGAGCTAATATTTAGCCCGTAGGATTGTTTTTCGACAACTGTTGTCACATAGTTATTAATTATTTTATAGATATATCTAACCAATATATCTCGGTTATCAGATCGTTGCATATTGTTTACTAGTAATGAATTCTTTTTAATAGCTAGCATCAATTTATAAAGACCTTTTTGCCAGTGATCATAATCACAGTTATCTTGGAGTGATTCCTTGATAGCCTGCAGACATGTCCATTCGACCAGTTCATACATATCACCAAAATGATTGTAAAAAGTTTGTCTGGTCAATCCACATTCATCAACGACATTTCTTACCGTGATTTTATTGAATGGCTTGGTTTTAAGGATATTCATTAATGCATTAGCTAAAGACGCTTTTGTCGTATTCATGATATTATCCCCTGCAGAGTTTATTTATAGGAAACCTTCTCAAAGATAAGAATATCATAATTTTATTTGTTAAAAAACATTTTTTGACAAATTGGTATACATTGAAAAATCAAGGAATTATTGTATCAATTAATAAAACAGTTTAAGATATTAACTATATTTAAAGGAGATATTCAATATGGAAATATTGACACTTTTTATAGTGGCACTAGTCGCCGTTGAACATATCGGCATCGCTATATTAGAAATATTTGCTTCACCTAAAACACAAGCGGAGGCCTTCGACATGTCAGAAGACTTCGTTAAACAAAAAAGCGCTCAAATTGCCTTGTCAAATCAAGGTATTTACAATGGTATGTTTGGAATATTGATCCTAGCTATGATCCTTTTCTTTACTGGTGCCGTTTTAAAAACGATTTTAATTCTATTAATGATTTATATTATTATCGTTGCTGTCTATGGTGCTTTTACTGCTACTAAGAAAATTTTATTCTTACAAGGATTACCTGCACTAGTTGCTTTAATTTTAGTTGCACTTTTTTACTAGAAATTTTGATTATAGAAATGGGTACTTTCAATGAAAAAAGATTCACTACTTAAAAGTTCACTTTGGATTTCAATCAGCGGTATTTTCTCAAGGATTCTGGCCGTTGTCTACATTATTCCTTGGAATATTTGGATCGGGCCGATTGCCCTGGGCGCTGCTAACGCCTTATATGGGAAAGTTTACAATATTTATAATTTGTTCCTGATTATTGCGACAGCTGGGATACCATCAGCTATTTCTAAAGAAGTCGCAGCTCATAATGCTTTAGGCCGTTATGATCAAAGTGAAAAACTACTAAAAAAATATACTCTGTATATGACTTTAGTCGGTATCGTTTTGGCCGGATTTATGTTCTTTGGCGCTAAATATGTTGCGATCATCTTTGCGGCTGGCGATATGCGTGTTATAACGCCTATCAAATATTTGAGTATAGCAATTCTTATTATCCCAGCCTTAGGTATTATGCGTGGATATATTCAAGGCTATGCCTTTATTTCATTCTCAGCCTTTTCACAAGTTATTGAGCAAATCGCCCGTGTTGCTTACATGCTCTATGCCACATATACGATCATGATTTTACAAAAGGGCAGCTATATGAGTGCTGTTAACCAATCAACTTTTGCCTCGTTTATTGGTGCAACACTGGCATATGCTTTCTTGATCTGGATGAGACATCGTGTTCGTAAATCAATTCCCGAAAAGGATATTAAGACATCTGCTGAAGTTCCTGATAGTAGATTGACTCAAGTTAACTTTGGCTCAATGATAAAATCAGCCCTGCCGTTTCTTTTAGTTGATACCATCATGACTGTTTTACAATTATTTGATCAGACGACTTTTGTCTGGATCTATCAAAATGTGATCCACGCTAGTCAGCGAACGATCGATAATTTATATGCTATGTTTGGTTTCCAAGCTAACAAGCTGATCATGGTTTTAGTATCTTTAGCAATCTCAGTTTCAGCTACGATCATCCCTGCTTTATCAGCACTGATCAGTCGTAAAGCTAAACAAAAAGATATTCAAAAACTGTTGCGCAACATCGTACAATTTACTATTTTTATCACGCTACCTGCAGCCTTTGGTATGATCGGTATTGGCAGTCAGCTTTGGACCGTCTTTTACGGTACTAGTGTCCTAGGTACAAGAATCCTGATCGTATCATGTGCTGAAGCCTTATTCTATTGTGTCTTTATGATTTTGGAAAATGTTTTACAAGTAGATGGCCGTACTAAAACTTCAATGATTTATTTAGCTTTAGCTTATTTGATCAAAGTTGTCCTACAGTACCCATTAACTATCTACATAGGAGCATTTGGACCTGTAGTTGCTACAACTGTCGCCTTTATGATCATGGGGCACTTCGCCTTTAGAATAATTAATAAGCAATATAATATTGTTGATAAAACACTCGGTATAAAACTACTTAAAATCGTTTTTGATTCTGCTGTAATGTTAGTGATCGTTTATGGTGCGGATTTCTTACTAACAAAAGTTATTAATAGCAATACTAAAATTGGTGCTACGATAATTTTGTCGATCTGTGCCGTAATTGGAATTATCGTCTATGGCTTCTTAGCTTATAAAGACGGATCACTTAAAGTTATTAAAGAAATACGTGGAACAGAAATCTATTAGTAAACTTATGGAGGGCATTCTATGCTAGTTGGAAGTATCGAAGCCGGAGGTACAAAATTCGTTTGTGCCGTTGGTGATGAAGATTATCGTATTAAAGATAGTATCCATTTCCCAACCACTACACCAAAAGAAACTCTACAAAAGTCGATTGATTATTTTAAACAATTCGATATCGAAGCCTTAGGAATTGCATCATTTGGACCCATCGAATTACGTAAAAATTCACCAAAATACGGTTATATTACATCAACCCCTAAACCTAATTGGCAGGACACTGACTTTATCGGTACGCTAAAGAAAGAATTGAATATTCCAATGTTTTGGACAACTGACGTCAATGGATCAGCTTATGGAGAATACGTTATGTCCACTTTGACAAATGAAAAAATCAATTCTTTAGTCTATTACACGATCGGTACAGGAGTCGGCGCAGGAGCAATTTTTGATGGAAAATTTGTTGGCGGCATGGGACATCCTGAAATGGGACACACTTTACTAAAAAGACATCCTGATGATTTAGATTTTAAAGGCATTTGTCCTTTTCACGGTGACTGTCTAGAGGGATTAGTCGCTGGTCCAACTTTTGATGCCAGACTAGGAAAACCTGGTAAAGACGTGCCAATGACTGATAACACATGGGATATCATGGCATATTATGTTGCCCAAGCAGCAATTCAAGTAACGCTGATCCTTAGACCTGACAAGATTGTCTTCGGTGGCGGCGTTGTTAGTGAGGCCTTCTTAGTTAAAGTTCGTAGTCAATTTCAAGAACTATTGAATAATTACGTTGAAGTACCTGAATTAGATAAATATATTACTATGCCACTCGTAAAAAATAACGGATCGGCAACTTTAGGAGATTTTGCCTTAGCAATTCGTGAAATGAAAACTGTAGAATAATAAAACCAGTAATCCGCTTGGATTACTGGTTTTATTTAATTACATTTATTTTCCATCTAATTTTTCTTTTTTTCTAAAGATAATAAACTTACTAAAAATATAATTCAAAATTACCACGACTACATTAGCGATGAATTTAACAATTAAATCGTTCATATGTAGAAGTGAAACACCGATCGTCATTGTTCCTTGGTCGATTACCCATGATCCGCCACGGAATAAGAAGAATGAACCCATTTCCAATAAAAAGGCCTTGGTTGTATCGGTATGTGAATCAAAAACCCACAACTTATTAGTTACATATGCAAATACAACTGACAAAAAATAGGCAATAATATTAGCAATTTGATAATTTAGTCCGGCTACATAATTGAAGAACCAAAAACCAACGATATTTACAATCGTTGTTAGAACTCCAAAAAATAAATAGGGGATCGTATCTTTATATTTATTCCATAATTCTTCCATAATTAACTTCCAGTTCTCCTAGTGGTTTAATTTCCAGTTCTTATAACTTAGTCCTAAGAAGTAAACAATCACTTCAAACGACGAAATAAAGAACGTCACAGGCCAATTAGTAACAAAGGCTAAGTATAATCCTAACCAAACGCCTGCTAGAGATAAACCGACTGATACCATAATTAACTTTGGAACTGAGTGTACCAAATATCTCGCCGTTGCGCCAGGAAGAGTTAATAAGACGAAAACTAACATTGAACCTACAATTTGCGAACCAATACTGACACTAAGTGCTAGAGTGATCAAAAATATTACTGACAATAATCTCGTTTTAAGACCAGCAGCACGTGCGCCGATGTGATCAAAAGAATCAAACGTTAACGATTTATAAAATACTAAAATAATCAAAATAACAACAACCGCCAAAATCATCAACTGTTGAACTTCTTTAGTACTGATACCAACAATACTACCAAACAAGATATTCGTTGCATAACTGCTAGATTGTGATGATAACGATAAAAATAAGATTCCCAAACCAATAAATAGTGACGAGATCGTACTTATAGAAGCTTCACGCCTTGACGATTCACTACTTAAACTACCAACCGCAATAGAACTGACCATCGTAAATAAAATCATCCCCGCTAAAGGCGAGATCCCGATCAAAACGCCAAATGATGCTCCGGCAAATCCGATTTCTGATAGTGTATGCGATAAAAATGACATATTTCTTGAGACTACAAAAACCCCAACTATTCCGGCTGTTATAGCGATAAAGGTACTGGCAATAAAGGCTTCCCTCATAAATTCATAACCAAACATTTTATCTACCACCTAACTCAAACATGTCTTCTGATACATCATCAATACTAATTGGTTTGATCGTCTTATTTGCAAAGAACAATGCTCTTTTAGTATATTTCTTTGATAATTCATAGTCATGTGTAATAAAAATAACTGTTAATTTAAATTTTTTATTTAATTCCTGAACCAGATCCATCAATTGCATTTTTACTTCTACGTCCAAACTGGCAGTGGATTCATCAAGGATCAAAATCTTTGGATCATTCAAAAGTGATTGGGCTAAATAAGCCTTTTGCTTTTCACCACCAGAGGCTAAACCTAAAGGTCGATTCTTCAATTCTGTCAAATGAGTTTTTTCAAGAATTTCATTTACTAATTCGTTATCCTCATGACGTTTACTTGCGCTAAACTTCCACTTTAAATTTAAGCGAACGAATTGTTCAATATCTAATGGATAATCTAAATCAATATTACGAAACTGCGGTACATAACCAATAGTCTGTTTCTTATCGATCAATATCTCGCCATCACTTTTTTTCTCAAGTCCCATCATGATTTTAACTAGTGTTGTTTTACCAGATCCATTATGTCCGATCAAACTAATAAATTCACCGTCATTTATTTTAAAATTAACGTCTTTAAAAACTAATTGCTTACCAAATCGTTTCTCTAGATTTTTTGCTTCAATCACTGAATTTTCCCTTTCCATAAAAAAGTAATAGAGGTCTGAACAAAGTTCAGACCTCTAACATTGAGGACATACTATGCCCTATGCATATTATATGATTATTTCAATTATGGCAAATCAAACTGTTACCAAATTTGGAAATATTGACCATTTGCAGGTACTAAATAACTTCCTAATGGTGAGTCAGAATCTTTGCTATAAACATTTACTTGATATCCTTCAACATTGTTCCAAGTTACTTTACCATTTGAAACATACTGTGTTGTAGAACGATCATAAGTTGCTGCTAGAGCAGTTCCTAAATATGAAGCTGCCTGATCAGCAGTTGTTATATTTACAGAATTTTGACTATTAGATTGCGTTGTTTGATCATTACTAGAACTATTATTATTGGCACTAGTATTAGAATTTGTACTTGAAGTTGTCTTATCATTTGTACTTTGTTGGTTCTGTGATCCAGTATTACTATCATCATTACTGCTACTTGATGAGTTATTTACTGGAGCACTACTCTTCGTAGCTGCTTTTTTAGTAGTCTTTTTCGATGCAGAATTACTAGTTTTGGATGATTTAGTATTTGAATCTGATGATGTATCAGCAGATTGCTGACTGGCACATCCAGCAAGCGATACGGAAGCAAGAGCAACAGCAGCTAGTGATAATTTTTTAAACATTTCGGGTACCTCCCTGTTAGGTATATTGTATCTAAGGGGTAGATTTTATTTCAATAGTTCACAATAAACATTAATAAATCTTATCAAAATCGATTTTTTCACCACTTCTAAATTTTCTCGAATATTCAATAGATTTATCAACAATAATACTCTGTGCATCAATTACATTGTAATCGTGGTCTGGTGCCTTTTCTTGGGCATAAGATAATTCTGTACATCCCAAAACTATCACATCACAATTAAATTTATCATGCATAGTTTTTAAAATATCATGATACTTATCAGCATCCATGACACCTTTTTCTTTAATATCATCATAGATCAAGCTTTCAACTTGGTCTTGAACTGCTTTATCGCCTAAAGAATAATCAAATCCAGCTGCCTTTATTTCATCTTCATAAATATGATCTTCGATCGTACCTTTTGTAGCAATTAAACCAATTCGAGCATTAGGGTATTTCTTTTTCATAACTGAAATTGCCATATGTGGCATATGAATCAACGGTATTTTAGTTGCCGCCTGCAATTCCTTATAGTAATAGTGTGCTGTGTTACAAATGATCACCATAAACTCTGGATCAAGTTTACTTTGTTGTTTAATATCTTCAAGTAATGGAGGTAAAAAGCTAGGCTTACTGTGATCTAAGATATGTTCTGTTCGATCAGGTACAGTAGCGTGATTTACAATAATGTAATCTAAATAATCTTGATCCTTTTTTGCATTGGTTCTTTGGTTCAATAGATGGATATAACTCTCGGTTGCAAGAGTTCCCATTCCACCAATAACTGTAAAGAATTTCTTCATATTGTTATCCCTCGATATCTTTCAAAATACCTTTAGCAATTACCGTGTCGGTTGGATAAGGCACATCTACACCTTTAATTTTTTGATATGGATCGTCACCCTTAGCAGCTAAAACCACAATATCATCACCGCTGCTGTTCTCAATCATCTCACGAATCGCGCTTGGACGGTCAATAATTGTCTTTACGTCAACTTTAGAATGATCGATGTTTTCATCAATTTGGCGACAAATATCAGCTGGATCTTCAAAGGCTGGATCATCTGTTGTTAAAATTGCTGCATCAGCAGATTCCGTTAATGCCTTACCAAATCCGGCCCGGCGTGATACACCTTTATTACCTGGACTGCCGACAACTACTTTAAGTTTTGACTTAGGATACTCTTCACGCAAGAATCCTAGTAGAGCCTTCATACTAGCATAATTATGGGCATAATCCACAAAAATTGTCCCGTGATTTTTGGTATTGATATGCTCCATTCTACCGGGAACTCGAGCACTTCTTAAACCTTCAACGATATCTTTTCGATCAACTTTGGCAATTCTTGCGGCAATAATTGCGGCGGCAGCATTCAACTCATTGAAATCACCAACTAAACCTAGTTTGTATTTGCCAGCTAGATCTAACTTTTCAGCTTTATCATCAGTTGCTGAAAGTTCAAAAATACTATCGCTTAAAGTTGTTTCTTTACTTGTAATGTTTACATCAGCATCTTCACGTCCAAATAAATAAATTTGATCATCTGAACTAGTTTCCTTGGCTGCTGAATAAACCGTCTCGAATTCATTTGTTTGACGATTGATAATATTAACTTTGGAATTTATTAGTAATTGTTTTTTACAGTATAAGTAGTCAGCAAAAGTTGGATGCTCGTTTTCACCAATATGATCGGGAGTAATGTTTAAAAATCCACCAATATCAAATGTTAAGCCGTATACACGGTTCTTTTTATAAGCTTGAGATGAAACTTCCATTACTAAATACTTTGCACCATTTTTCACGGCACGATGCATATCTCTAAATAGATCTAAAGATTCAGGAGTTGTTAAATCAGATTTAAATTTATCTTCTGGCTTAGGTCCAACGATTCGATCAACTGTTGAAAATAGTGCCACTTGACCTGGGAAAGCACGTTTTAACATATCATATGTGAAATATGACGTTGTTGTTTTACCTTTTGTCCCAGTAAAGGCGATTATAAATAAATCATTCTCTGGATTACCAAAGTATGCGGCACTTAATAATGACAATGATTTTTGAATATCATTAACAATTAAATGATCCGTTTCTTTATCAAATTCTTTTTCTGCCACATATACTTTTACGCCCTTATTTAAGGCTTGTTGAAGGTACTCTGGTTTAAAATTATTTCCTTTACAAAAGAAGATTCCATCGGTTTGATCTTCCTTTGAGTTATAACTGATATTTTTAACAATTTCTTGATCATTACTGATTTGACTAGAAACCAATAAATCATGCTCTTTTAGTAAACTGATAGCTTTATCTATACTTAAACTCATCTTACTATTTCAACCTGCCTCTAAAATAGATTCTCAAAAAATTCAGTGATTTGGTGCCATAAGGACTTCTGAACTTTTTTGATTTTTTTAATAACAACTTCTTCTTTAGGATAAGGTAAATAACCACTTGGAGTATTAGTTGCAATTAATTTATACGTCTTATTATTTACTTTTGTCTTAAATCCTAAATCGGTCTTAGATACATTATAGCTTAACGAATTCTCATTGAAATCTTTTGGGAGCCACATATATACATCGTTTTCATTTTTATATTTCTTTTTATTATGAGCGATTGTAATTTCTTGATTTTTAGACAAGATCTTTTTGTTAGTAAAATTATCTTTAACATATTTTGCCAAATTTTGTGTGGCTCTAAAGCGCTTATCCTGATCATCATCATCTCCACCGGCATCCATAACGATCGTTACGATCCGACTATCCCCCATTGGTAGGGTTCCAACAAAAGAGTCTCCAGCTTGATCAGTCGTACCGGTTTTCAAACCATCGAACTCATAGCCTTCTTGATAATCTCGATTACCATTTAACAATAGATTAAGAGAAGTATATGTCTTAGTCTCACTACCTTCAGGGAAAAGGAAATTTTGCTTGGAAGTTGTTTTCAAAATTTCAGGATACTTATTTAAAACGTGCTTAACAATAATTGCAATATCATTTACTGACAACTTATTTTCAGCATCACTTTTACCAAGATACATTCCCTTTTTAAGATCACTATTGTTTAGCCCAGATGCATTGTTGATCTCAGCATCTTTAATGCCCCATTCTTTTAAAGTCTTGCGCATTAATTTAACAAAACTAGCTTGATCTCCAGAGATTTTTTGTGCCAACATCATTGCAGCAGAGTTAGACGAAACGATCCAAGCTGCGTTATAAAGGTCTTTAACTGTATAGGCTTTATCAACATCTAATCGCACATTCGTCAATTCATCACTCTGGGTCATTTCTGACTGTTCAACAGTTGGAGTTAATTGATCAGACTCACTCAATTTACCTTCTTTAATAGCCTTTGTAACTAGATAAAGAGTAATAATTTTGGTGATCGAACCAATTGCCACCTTCTTTTCAGGGTCTTTTGAATAAATTATTTGGCCGGTGTTAACATCAAACGCCATAGCGGCACTAGCATTAACATCAGGTTCAGTAGCAGCTTTAACATTTTTTAAATTAAGTACGGGTAGTGTAACGATCAAAACTGATAAGACAATTAAAAACTTTTTTAAAAATTTGTTCATACTTATTCCTCGCTAATCATTGGAAAACGAATCGTAAATGAGGTCAATTTCTCATTTGAGGTTGCAGTTATAGTGCCACCATGCATTTCGATCATACTTTTAGCAATTGCTAATCCTAAACCTGTTCCGCCAGTTTTCTTAGAACGTGAATCTTCAACTCGATAGAAACGATCAAACAAATTTGGCAGTGATTCTTTAGGAATGGAACGACCGTTATTGGCTATCGTTACAACGACTTCATTATTTTTTTCTTTCGCCTTTAAATATAGATCTGTAGCCCCAGCTCCATATTTAAATGCGTTGGTGATTAAATTATTGAATGTTCTGCCTAATTTTTCGGTATCACCATTCATCATAATTGTCTTAGGATCAGATTCAACATTAATTTTAATGTCACGTTTTTTTGCTTCCAGTTCAAAATCGGCTGATAGCTGTTCCAACATTTGCACCATATCAAAATGCGTTAGATTCAATTTACTCGTGGCATGCTGGACATTAGCATATTCAAATAGTGAATTTACCAAGTTTTGCATTTCTAGAGATTTTTTATAAGCAACGTGAGTGTATTTTAAAATCTGATCAAGATCTTGGTAATTTTGACTCTCGATCAACCCTAAATAACCAATAATAGACGTTAATGGTGTTCTTATATCGTGGCTCACATTAGTAATTAATTCATCTTTACTTTTTTCTGAACGTTTTTGTTCTTCAATGTGTTCATTAGTATTGGATATTAATAGATTTATACTATTAACGATCCCTTGCAGTTTCTTATTTACTTCTAAATCAATTTTTTGATCTAATTTACCAGCCGCAATTACTTCTAATTGTCTTTCAACCTTACGTACCTCGTATTGTTGATAAGTTTTCACCGCTACATTTATTGAAACGGCTAATTCGATAATAATAACGATTGCCAAAAAGAACCATATACTCCAATTTGAATGTATCAAATCAGTTTTTAAAGCTGCCATAATTGAGCTTAGGCCACTAAACTTCTGATGACTAAAAAAGAGTTCTGATATAACGATCAAAATTGAATTTACTATTTGAAATAAAAGAAAGGTGCCTATTCCTTCTGTTAGGAGGACACCTTTTTCTTTACCGTTCAACTTAATTTTCTTATCCAAGAACTAAACCTCCACTTTGTAACCAACACCCCAAACGGTTTCGATAACTTTTTCTCCATCAGTGGCTTCTTCTAATTTGTCACGTAAATGACTAACGTGAACCATAACTGTTTTGGCAGAGACTACACTTTCTTGTTTCCAAACTCGTTCAAAAATTTCATTTGCTGAAAACACCTTATTAGGATGGCTGGCTAATAAATACAAAACTCCAAATTCAAGTGCAGTTAATTGTACTTTACTACCAGATGATGTTACAACTTCGTGGGAATCTTTATAGATAGTGATCGGACCTATTTCCAATTTATCAGGCACATTTTTAGCTGATAATTGCTGGCTGCGACGCAGAAGTGATCTGATCCTAGCCATGATTTCCAATGGATTAAATGGTTTAGTAACATAATCATCAGCACCAGTGATCAGACCTTGGATCTTATCCATATCAGTTGTCTTAGCGGAAACAATAATAATTGGAATTTGCGAATCCTTACGAACTCTTTTAACTACTTCGATCCCATCAAGTCCTGGCATCATAATATCCAAGATCATCAATGCAATATCACTATGATCCCTTAATGCGTCTAAAGCCTCTTGTCCAGAATAGGCCGTAACGGGTTCATAACCCTCATTTTTAATGTAGATACTTAGCAGCTCTACAATTTCTTTATCATCATCAACGACCAAAATTTTCATAAGACAAACCTCACAGTGAAATTTACAATATAGTATTATTATACAATATTATGTTAGTGTATTACTAACTTAGAAAAACAAAGGAATACTAAATGAATTATCTAAAAAAAAGAATCCGTTTTATCCTTATCTTTATCTTCTCGTTAGCAATTCTAGCATTAGTCCAATGGGAAATAAAAAATAACCCTGGGTTAACTAGTAATAGATTTGTTTTTATCTCGGAGATGCTGAAAATATTCTGTGGTGGCTTTGCGCTATACAGTGTTATTCAGTTTTTCAGGGTAAAATAGAAAAAAATAAAGCCTCAACCAGTGAACTCACACTGATTGAGGCTTTTTATATTCTAATGTTCAGCTTCTGACATCCATTCCTTGAATGATGACTTCTTAATGTCAGCGCCCTTACTATTGACCTTTGATGCAGCCAACTTACTTAATCTCTTTTTTTCAGCTTTATCTAACTTTTTCATAATCTAAAACCTCCATATATTACGTCTTTTAAAGACCTTAATATGAGTTAAAGAGAAAGAAAATAGGTAGCAGTATGTGATTGTCCATACCAGTTGGCGTTAACTATCTTGCTAGTCAGCGTTGACGCCTGTTCTTTCAGTAATTCATATGTCCAATCGAGATTATAGTAACACAAATCATTAAAAATACTAAAATAAAGTGCTGATTTAGAAGAAGCTTCTTTCATGAATATCCATAAATCTACGGTATAGGAATCTTGCTCCAAAGGCAACTGCTGCAACTATTAAGTAACCAATTCCACTTAGTGAAGGATTAATAGATGTTGGAATTGCTTGGGCCAAGCCTAAGAAGACCATCATCATTGCCAAACCAGCTACTAAATAACCGATCGTTACTAACCAGCCTGGTCTTTCGTTCTTTGGTTTTCTCATTTGTATATTGAACCATGTTAATAAGTAACCCCAAAGGAATGACAAAATTAAAAGTGTCAAAAATCCTGTCTGATTAGTAGGTTGTTTTTTATTAGTTAGTGCCACGACACCATAAAGTAATCCAAACATTGTTAGGAATAATAATGAAGTATCAATTCCTAAAGCCCAAAATGGTGTTTTCTTTTTGGGCTTAACTGGATGAGCAATATCGCCAGATTTTTTAGTAACTGGCCCATATAATTGATTTGCTGGAATACCCTTAATTTGATTTTCAATGATTTCTTTGATCAAATTATCGACTGACTCTTTGGCTTCATCTTCAGTAAAGCCGTCTTGAATCAATCTCTTATTCAACTTGAAAACATATTCCTCATTTTTATTTGATAATTGCTTACGTAAATCATCAACATTAGCACTTTGAATTTTTTCTCTAGTCAATTCCTGTTTTTCTTGTTTCGCAACTTTACTTTTTTGCTTAACAGCTGCTTTTTGGTTCTTTTCTCTTATATCGTCTGACATTAATTCTCCCCCTGGCTAGACATTAAAGCGGAATTCAATAATATCCCCATCTTGTACTTCATAATCTTTACCTTCAAGTCTCAACTTACCTGCTTCTTTAACAGCAGCGCTACTGCCGCATTCATCGAGATCTTTAAAGGACATTACTTCTGCTCGAATAAATCCACGTTCAAAGTCAGAGTGAATAATACCAGCAACTTGCGGTGCTTTCATATCTTTATGGAAAGTCCAGGCACGTGTTTCTTTACCACCTGCAGTAAAGAAAGTTCTTAATCCTAGTAATTTATAGCTAGCTTTGATCAACTTATCAAGACCAGATTCACTAACACCTTCTGCTTCTAGAAAATCTCTTCTGTCATCATCGTCAAGTTCAGCGATTTCTTCTTCTGTTTTGGCAGAAACACCGATAACTTCAGCATGTTCTTTCTTAGCAAAATCCTCAACAACTTTGAAGTATTTAGAAGCTTCTGGATCAGACATATCATCTTCAGCAATATTAGCAACATATAAAACTGGTTTTGAAGTTAACAAGAATAGTCCTTTAACGATTTTTTGTTCTTCTTCGTTAAATTCGATCTCACGAACTGAACCGCCTTCTTCAAGGACTGGTTTGATCTTTTTCAAAACTTCAAATTCAGCAATAGCTTCTTTATCTTTACTTCTAGCTTGTTTTTCAACTTTTGTATAGCGTTTATTAACACTATCCAAGTCTGCAATACTTAATTCCATATTAATAGTTTCAATATCTTCTAATGGATCGACTTTACCAGTAACACTTGTAATATTGTCGTCATCAAAGGCACGTACAACGTGAACGATGGCGTCCACTTGGCGAATATTTTCCAAGAACTTATTACCAAGTCCTTCACCTTTACTAGCACCTTTAACGATTCCGGCAATATCTGTAAATTCAAAAGTTGTATGAATGATCTTTTTAGCAGGGATCAACTCATCAATTCTTGATAAACGTTTGTCAGGTACTTCCACCATCCCCACGTTAGGATCGATAGTAGCAAATGGATAATTTGCCATCTCCGCACCAGCTTTTGTGATGGCATTAAATAGTGTCGACTTTCCGACATTTGGTAAACCGACGATTCCGGCAGTAAGAGCCATTGTTAAATTTCCTCATTTCTATTGATATTTGGTCGTGCAATTTGTGTTTGCTTTAAATAAAATTGTTCTTTTGAAGGATCCACTTGGTCTGCGTTAGTTAAAACTTTTTTAAATTTAGTCTTAAATTCACCGCGCGGAATCATTACAATATGTCCACAACCGAGACATTTCACCTTTATATCTGCGCCCATACGAATGACTTCCCAACGATTTTCCCCACAAGCGTGAGGTTTTTTCATCGTTATAACGTCTCCTAAATTATACATGTTGTCTCCTCTAGTCCAATTTAATTCCTAATAAGTCTAAAATTCTATTTAAATCTTTAGTATTAGAAAAATCAATCTCTAGTTTACCACTACCTTTGCGGCTTTCTTTCACTGCCACTTGAGTATCAAACTTTTCGACCAATTTTTCTTCAGTAGCTTTAATGTAAGGAGATTTAACTGGGGCGATCTTCTTCTTTTTTCTACTGTCATGTTTAGTTTCTGTCGCTAATTGCTCTAACTGACGAACGGTTAGATCTTCACTGACGGCCTTTTTAGCTAATTGATCGATCTGGTCCTTATCTTTTAGGCTTAACAAAGTTCTAGCTTGGCCCATGGATAGATCACCATTTTGAACCAATTTTTTAGTAGCTGGCGGCAAATTGAGTAATCTCAAATAATTAGCGATATAAGGACGACTTTTTCCTAGACGTTGTGATACTTGTTCTTGTGTTAAATTCAGTTTAGAAATCAAGGTTTGATAGGCATCGGCTTCTTCTAGCGGTGTTAGATCTTCTCTTTGGAGGTTTTCTAAAACTGCGATCTCCATCATTCCTGATTCACTTAATGGACGAATGATTGCTGGTATCGTTGTTTGTTTAGCAATCTTACTTGCTCTAAAGCGGCGTTCACCAGCAATAATTTCAAACCCATTAACACTTTCACGAACGATAATAGGTTGAAAAACACCATTTTGTTCGATGGATCTAGCTAATTCATTTAAAGCATGTTCGTCAAAGGTTTTTCTAGGCTGATAGGGATTCGGACGAATATCTTCGAGTGAAAGATCAACAACTGTCTCACTATTTTCATCAATTGCTTCAAATTCAGAAAAAATCGCATCGATTCCTTTACCAAGACCTTTTTTATTTTTGCTTGATACCATTACGTTTTAACACCTCCTTAGCTAGTTCACGATAGGCTTCTGCTCCACGTGATTTATCATCAAAATCAACTATTGGCAAACCATAACTAGGTGCTTCTGCCAGTCTGGTATTTCTAGGCACAATTGCTTTATAAACTCGATCACCAAAGTAAGACTTAACTTCTCCAACTACTTGAGCGCCAAGATTAGTTCTAGCATCTAGCATTGTTAATAAAACACCTTCAATTGCTAGGTTATTATTAAAATGCTTTTGAACAAGACGGATCGTGTTCAATAATTGGCTTAAACCTTCCAATGCATAATATTCGCTTTGAACTGGAATAATGATTGAATCACTTGCAGTAAAGGCATTGGTTGAAAGCTGTCCTAATGAAGGTGGACAATCAATCAAAATAATATCGTATTGATCATCAACTTCTTCAATTCCAGATCTTAATCTAGTTTCACGAGCCATCATTGTTGTAAGTTCCATTTCAGCACCAGCAAGCTGAATTGTGGCTGGAACAATGTCTAGATTTGGATGTTTTGAATGAATAATTGTTTTAGCTAATGGATATTCATTAACTAAAACATCATAAATATCTTTTTCAACGTGAGCTTTTTTTATTCCTAAACCACTAGTGGCATTACCTTGAGGATCAGTATCAATAATTAAAACTTTTTGACCAAGGTCAGCTAAACATGCACCAAGGTTGATAGTAGTTGTTGTTTTACCTACACCACCCTTTTGGTTTGCGACAGATATTTTTCGTGCCATTTTATTCCCCTATTCTTCAATTTAAAAAATTATTTGATTTCTATCCAACGAGTGGTTTTCTAGCCGGTGTTCCAGGTTTTCTAGGATACTTTTTAGGTGTAGCTTTTGTTTTTTCAACAAAAATGAAGTTTCTAATTCCCTCATTATTAGGTAATTCAAATGACTTTTGAGCACCTACTTTACCACCTAAAATACTAATCGCATAAGTTGCTTCGCTTAATTCCTCTGGAGCTTTTTCAGACTTCATAGCAATAAACTTTCCGCCTACTTTAGTAAATGGCAAGCATAACTCCGTTAAAACATTCATTGCTGCCACAGCGCGAGCTGTCACAATGTCATATTTTTCACGATAAAGTTTATTTTTACCCAGTTCTTCGGCTCGTCCATGGACTAAGTTGATCCCTGTTAAATCTAATTTATCAGCCAAGTTATTCAAAAATTTGATTCTTTTATTCAAAGAGTCGATCATCGTTATCTTCAATTTAGGATTAACTATTTTTAAAGGAATTGATGGAAAACCAGCACCCGATCCAATATCACAAAGTGATAATTCTTCAGTTAAAATTTTTTCATCAACGAATCCCAAAACTAATGAATCATAAAAGTGCTTCAAATATACTTGTGACTCTTCAGTAATAGAAGTTAAATTCATTACTTTATTAGTTTCCACTAATTCATGAAAATAAATTTGAAATTGTTCTTTTTGTTTATTACTTAACTCAATACCCCGTTGTGACAATGCTTGATAAAATTCTTCCGGTTTCATTTAGATCCTCCACTCGTGAAACACTTGTTTCACACTATTTAATCGTATATTATTCCCGAAACAAATTCAATGATAGTTCTCCTTTTTAGAAGTATA
Organism: Companilactobacillus baiquanensis; assembly: GCF_003946605.1. Taxonomy (GTDB): domain Bacteria; phylum Bacillota; class Bacilli; order Lactobacillales; family Lactobacillaceae; genus Companilactobacillus; species Companilactobacillus baiquanensis. The sequence continues at coordinate 87,781 of NZ_RHOQ01000002.1, read as the reverse complement.
AAAATGTCCTGAAAATTGGATTTTTTATTAAATTTTGAACAAATGTTTGATACGATATTTATATCCAAAAATTAGGGGGGATTTTATATGAAATGTCCGAATTGTGGCGCAGATATTACAGCTGGCCAAAAATTCTGCAATAAGTGTGGCTTTGATTTAACCAGTGTCGCACCAAATAAACAAGCTGAACCAAAAAATATCAAGGAAGCTTCTCCAGCAAAACCTGTTGAGGCTAAACCAACTCAAGCATCAAATACTAGTCCTATTCTAGGTTTTTTAAGCAATAATCCAGCAATGATATTTGTTTTTGTTTTACTTTCTGCCTTTGTCTATTGTTTTTACACTGACATTGGAATCATTATTTTTGTTCTAGGCATACTAGGAATTTTGTATCTTTATTCAAAAAATGGTAAATCTAGCCAAGAAATTGAATTTAATAAAACAATCGAGGGGATCATCCCGTTAAAGGGACAAAATGACAATAAATTTTTGTTACTAGAATTCTTGGCATATGGAGCTAATATTATTGCTATTTTTAAATTACCAATACTAGATTTAACAGATATATTCAAACTGGCCGATTCCAACATCTTTACTTCTGCGATTGGCGATAGATTAAATGATATTTTCAACGGTGGAAATATCTCTTTATATAAATTTGGTACCTTAATATCAAAATTGACAACCATACTGTCTTCTTATTATAAGGATGATAAAACTTCCGAGGCCACGGAACTTATACGGGGATTAACAGAAATAAAATGGGGTATTTATGTAATTATTTTTTGTGCACTTCTAGCTATAGTTTCAAAATTCATCAAGAACTACGAAATACCTGCACAACTTATCGCAGGAGCAGTTCCAACACTGATCTTTATTCTTGTTTACTTTAGAATTAAAAATGGCGGATCTGATTATGCTGTTCTAGCTACATTCTTAGGATCTGGTTTCTACTTAGCTTTAGTTGCTTCAGTTGTTCTAGTAATAACTTCTTTGATCCGCATCGGAAAGAATCAAAAGAAGGCTTAAAATATGAAAAGGAAAAAAATTATCTCAATTTTTCTTCTTTTATTTCTTATGGTTTCAGGAACTGTTTTCCTTAGTTCATGTAGTAGCCAAAAAGAAAAACCGACCCAAACATCCAAAACAACAAAGAAGTCTAATCACACTACAAAAAAGAAGGAACAAAAAATCAAAACAGTTGCTGACAGATTAAAAAAATCATCAAAAAAACAATTGATCTATGCTCCACTTGGAGATTCTCTTTCCGTAGGATTATTCGCTGATAGTAAGTCCAGTCGCTTCACAACTTTATTTGCCAACGATATTGAAAAAGCAACTGGAAAAAGTGTATCCGAACAAGGTATTTCAGTAGTTGGTAAGACAGCATCAAACTTTGGAGTTTATCAAGTCAACAGCATTGTTAGTAAAAATCCAGATATAGTTACAGTTGAATTTGGGACCAATGATGCCGCCGGTGGTGCTACTCCTAGCGCCTTAAATGCTTATGAAAATTCCATGAATCAAATAGTTGATACTTTACAGGAAAAAACTAAAGCACAAATTATTTTAATGACAACGTGGTCGCCTAAAGGTGGAGAGCATGCGGCAGATGATAAGCAATTTGACCAAATAGTTTATAAAATTGCTAAACAAAAAAATTTACCTGTTGCTGATTTGTCTACTATTTGGGAGCATAACGATGACGTAACGGGTCCTGCCGGAAAAACTATAAGTGATTTTTCAGATTATCTAACCAGAGACAATTTCCACCCCAACCAATTAGGGCATGATAAAATTGCCGAACTTTTAAATAAAGAATTAAATAGGGAGGGTACTTATGAACGATAAAGAATTTTGTCCAAATTGTGGTAAACCAGTTTCTAAAAGTGATGATTTCTGTCAAAACTGTGGATATGATTTAAAAAAATATCGTAACCAAACAAAAACAGAGACCCCTGATACTGCTGCATCTGAGCAACCAAAAACTCCAGTACAAACAAAAACGGCGGTTCAAGAGAGCAACTCAAAAAATAATCAAAAAAAGAAGAAATCTCCACTTGTTCCAATTATCTTGGTTATCGTTTTATTAATAGCAGCTTATCTTGGAGGGGATTGGTACTTTAGCAAGTCCAGACAAACTCAAACTTTAGCTGATAATTTGACCAGTGGCGTTACTTCTAAGATGGCATCTGCTGCCGTTACAGAAGATGGTGACAAAATTTCTCAAAGTGAGCTTAAACCATTAAGTAAGCTATATTTGAAAAAGAGTTCTACTAGTAATAAAGTAAAGAATTCAATTTTAAAAGACAGTCAAGATACTAACTTTAAAGTAGCTGAAGTTGGAAAATATTTAGGAATTTTTCCTAAGTATAAAGTTGTTGTAATCAAGCAAGCTATCGAAATTGAAACAAACATCAATAATCCTTCCTTCAAACTTAATGGGAAGACCATTTCTTCAAGAAATGATGATGGAGAATATAAACTAGCTAAAAAGATTCCAGGATTATACAAAGTTTCAGTTAGCAGCAAAAAAACTAAACAAGTTATAATTCCTATTGCTGGTGATTCAGACGAATATACCATCAACAAAGAGGTTTTAACTAGCGATGATGATGATAATTTAACAACCAATGACTCAAATGACTATTCAAGTTCAAATTCTTCAAATAGACGTACCTATACTGAAGATGACGACGATGATTATTATGAATCAGATGATGACGATGATACTTTCTTAGGTACTTGGACTAATGATACTTCCACAGTTAGTTTTAGCGGTGACGGTACTTATAGCCTTGATGACAAAACTGGTACTTACAAAGTTAATTCTTGGGATGGTGATCAAATTTCCATAACTTATTATGAAGATGGCAAATCCGGTCCCGGCTGGACAGCTTCATATACCTTAGACGATGACTCATTGGAACTTAATTCAAATCATATGACTTGGTATAGATAGGTATTAGAGAGTGGGACAAAACATGTTCAGCTTTCGAGCATTAAGATAAAAATTACCAGTAATCCGATTTTGGATTACTGGTAATTTTTATTTTAAGCGGAAAAAGCTATGTTTTGTTCCACGTTTATGCTGCATATTTCGAGACAAAATAATTTGGTCCCAGACTCTATTCGTTTTAATCGGAAGTCGTTTTGGCATTATAAACTTCCACACAAAAATCTTTTTTGCCACAATTGGGGCAAGTTAATTTTCTAGTTTTCAATGTATGTTTTGCAAAAAATGCTTGCTTAAAATCAGGTTTAAATTCTGTGTTGCAGTTGGGACAAATATATCTAGTATTCTGAAAATATATTTTAGTTAAAATTGCTGCCACAACTAACGCCAACAAAATTCCCGATCCAAACCAGATCCAGTTTCCCGTTATTATTGAAGTTACTAAAGTAGCAACTTCAATAATATCCATTACTAATCCCCCACCAATGATTTTAAAATGTAATTTTCTCAAAGATTTTTTGTTATCCATGATGTAGTCTATGTCATCTATTGAATTTATAGGAAAATTATTTAAACTAGGCAGGCTTTTTTTAACATTCTCGATAATCTTTATCTGAATTTCTGCTTCATTTAACTCATTTTTCAATTTTTTAGCTTGTTCATCCAATAAAAGAGTTAAAATCTTACTAGAATTACTTTTTGATAAAATTTGATGTATTGAATCTAACGTCAAACCCATACTTTTTAATAATAAAATCAATTTTAATCTCTTTAAATTATGTTCATCATATAACCGACGACCACCTTCTGTTCTAGAAACTGGTTTAAGTAAATTCTTCTTATCATAATATTGGATAGTTTTTACAGACACATTGCCTAATCTAGCAAGTTCTCCAGTTGTATATGACATAAACTTCACCTCCTTGACTACTTTATACATTATCTCCTAAGGTCATGAGCAAGTCTTTTAACGTTATAGATACGTTATAATTGTTAAATATTGAATTTTATTTTAAAGTATACTAAAAGGAATAGACCACTATCAAATCAGAAAGGAGTTGATTATACGTATACATTTTTTGTTCAACCACAAATTAACTACAAGAATAACTCCATTTTCGGATACGAAGTTTTACTTCGTAAACAAGATGATGAAGGAAACTGGAATGTTCCGAGTGATTTTACCGAACTACCGATCAAAGAACAGACTGCCTTAGTAGAAAAAACATCTAGTATCCTACAAACCGCTACAAAGGATAAAGTTTTAGCTTTCAATTTAAACAATGAGCAAGCAAATGATCCACTAACTATTGGCGCAATTATTACTCTCAAAAAAAGAATCGATCCCGCTTCTCTAACCATCGAGTTAACTGAAGCACCAACTCTACCAGAAATAAAAGAAATTAGTATGATGCTTCATCAGTATGATATTGATTTAGTTTTGGATGATGTTGGTACTGGTTCTAATACTTATAAGAATGTTAGAAATTTATTACCATATGTAGATCAAATAAAATTTGCTATGCAAAATCTTCGTATGTCTGGCGAAGCTGAAAAGATTCCTGAATGTCTCTCATTTTGGGTCAGTCAAGCCAAAAAATATTGCTTAAACTTAATTCTTGAAGGTGTAGAAGACAATTCTGACCAAAATCTGGCAGAAAAATTTGGTATTAATATTCAACAAGGTTATCTCTACGGAAAACCCAGTTTAGTGTAAAACATCAGTTGCTATTTAACTGATGTTTTTTTTATAATTAAATGGTTATGTAAACGTTTTACCGGAGGGAACAATGATAATAAAAAAATACACTTTAGATAATCTAGCACAATTGGTCGACCATACAAACTTGCACGCCGACGCTTCCAATGAGGACATGATCAAGCTTTGCGATGAAGCAAAAAAATATCATTTTAAAATGGTTGCTATCAATCAAGTACAATCAAAAATATGCCATGAGCAATTAAAGGATACAGATATTGATGTTGGAGCAGCAATCAGCTTTCCACTAGGTCAAACAACAATTGAGTCTAAACTATTTGATACTAAAAATGCTATTGAAAATGGCGCTAATGAAATAGATTACGTTATTAATATTACGGAATTAAAAAACAAAAATTATGATTACATTGAAAAAGAAATGTCAGAAATGGTAGCAATTTGCCGTAAAAATTCTGTTTTAATAAAGGTAATTTTTGAAAACACTTATTTGACGAATGAAGAAATAACTACCGTCGCTCAAATTGCCAAAAAAGTTAAACCTGACTTTATTAAAACTTCAACCGGTTTTGGTCCTAGTGGCGCAAAAGTTGAAGATGTTAAATTGATGAAATCAGTTGTTGGCGATGATGTTTTAGTTAAAGCAGCAGGTGGAATTAGAAATTCTGATGACTTCATAGCTATGATTTCTGCCGGCGCTGACCGTATTGGTACTAGTAGCGGAATTAAAATTATTGAGGCTCTAAAACAACGTATGAAAGATGACGACGTTGACTCAATTAAAATTGGACGTTAAAAAGCTGCCTTACGGCAGCTTTTTATTTTACTGTGATATTCAACTAAGCCATTGCATCCCAAGCAGGTAAAACAACTGGTTCTTGACCAAACGCAATTAATTCTTCATCAGTTAAGAATTTTTTATTAATAACAACTTCATAAATATTATCTTCAAACCAAGCATTATCGGCAGTAAAGTATCCCTTATCACCATTGGCTTCACCCCAAGAATTTTCTACCTTCCAGCGGTTAGGCTTTGGATCAACTAAATTAACGCCGGTTAAGACCATCGCATGAGAAACTTCTGATTGTCTGTAATCCAAAGCATCCCCTTTATCCAACTTCATATCCATACCAAACAATTTATCAACTTGGTACAAGTTTCCATACAATAAACCTTTGGTTCTTTGTGATTGATTTAAGACATCATTTCCAAACCAGACAGTATCGTTAGACTTCAACTGCTCAATACTTAATTCTTCTAGTCTTTTGATAGGTAGATTTAAATATTTTTCAGTTGTACCACCAACAACATTTCCATCTGTTTCAATCGTATAAACTTGATTATATTTCTTACTTTTTTGTGGTGAGTTCATCACATTAACATAATCGCTTAATTTCATATTGAAATACTTGTTTAAAAAGTCTTTTGGTGTAATACTTGTCTCTTCAATCAATTTATCATCATCATTTCGCAATGATAATTCAAATTCAACCGGTGGTTGTCCAAATGAGTATACGCATAGCTTATAAACTTCTGACAACATTTCTTCTATTTGCTGATCTATATTAGCTGATCCCTCATTTACTAATTGACGTAATTCAATCCCATTTTTGCGCATCATTTTCTTCAAAACGGAATTAAATTCAGATGTATTCTCAGAAACACTTGTTTCTGGCATTGCGTATGTGGGTACAACGCCATATTTATTAATTAAATCAGCTGCGTATTGCCATTGACCGCCATCACCGTTAGGATAAGTGAAGAGCAAATTAACTTTACGATCATCAACTGGCAAATTTGCCGTTTCTATAATATTTTGGTAAAAATAATTAGCTTTCTCTAAACGATCCCAAAATGAAAGATAATTTTGAGATAATTCAAAATCTTTCATTTTATACTTGATCGCAAACTCAGTTCTCAAATTGGTAAGTGCTGAAAACAACCAACAACGTCCTGATCGTTTTTGATTAGAAACTCTGCCTGTGGGAACCTCAATGTTAAAAGTTGGATTTAGTCTGTTAGCCTCAATATTTTGAGCAGTTTTAAAAATACCTACTTGCGCAACCGAATTTTTTAAAACATTATTAGTTGCATCTTGATTTAAGTTCTTACGAAAATCTGCTAAAATTTCTTTATTAATTTCTTTATTCAACTTAATCACCTCATAGTTAAATATATTACAATATTAAGATTCATATTGGAGAGAATTATGCCTGAAACAATTAGAATTGCTTATTTATACGAAGATTTAATGAACACATATGGAGATAGTGGCGATGTTAAAATTTTGTCATTTCTTCTTAAAGAACAAGGCTACAATACACAAGTGGATAACGTTAGCCTAGATGAAGAATTCAATGCCTTTGATTACGACTTTTTATTCTTCGGCGGTGGACAGGATTTTGAACAGTCTGTCGTTGCTAAAGATATTGCTAAACACAAGCAGACTATTACTGAATACATTGAAGATGACAAACCAATGCTTTGTATTTGTGGTGGCTATCAATTTCTAGGTAAATTTTATGAAACTAGTGGTGGCGAAACGATTCAATGTTTAGATATCCTACCCTTCCATACTGTCTTTAAAGCAGACAGCCGAATGATCGGAGATACTGAGTATAAGACTGAATGGGGTACTGTTAAAGCCTTTGAAAATCACAGTGGTAGAACATATTTCGATGATAAAACAATGCTCAAACCTTTAGGCAAAATGATCGAAGGTTATGGTAACAATCCGGAAGATGGTGTAGAAGGTATGCGCTATAAGAACGTTATAGGAAGTTACTCCCATGGACCAATTTTAAAAAATGAAAATATTGCTCGTGCAATTGCTGATAAAATAATTAAATCTCATAAAGAACGCATGGAAAACAAGTCTGAAGCCTAGGTTTCAGGCTTTTTTTTGTTTAAATTTAAATTTTTTAAAAATTAACTATTGCCTTGTAGTCCACTCTAAGGTGTAAAGTGAAAATTGTATTAAATTATTAATAATTGGGTGGAATAATATGGGGATTTTTTCTCGTTTAAGTTGGTTTTTTAAACATCGCTGGAAACAGTACTCTTTTGGTGTTTTAGCGTTAATTTTAGTGGCTATTTGTAATGTGATCCCACCACGTATAGTTGGTATTGTAGTTGATGCCGTAAGCAACAGAAAAATGACTATCCGTTTCTTACTAATGAATTTAAGTTTATTAGTATTGGTTGCGATATTAGGTTATTTTCTCAGATTTGTGTGGCAAAAAATGATTTATGGAAGTTCTTATGTTTTAGAGCGTGATCTCCGTAATCGTTTATTTCGTCATTTCATGAAGATGGACACTACCTTCTATAAAAAATGGCGAACTGGAGATCTCATGGCACATGCGACTAATGATATAGATGCAGTGCGTGAAGTTGCCGGTCCGGGGGTTTTAACGTTAGCTGACTCATTGATCACTGGTCTTTCGATGATCTTTGCCATGGGGATGTTTGTTAACTGGAAGTTAACATTTTATGCGATTCTACCATTAATCTTATTGGCAGTTATGGCAAATGTTTTAGGTAATAAAATCCATGATGCATTTATGAAATCACAAGCCGCTTTTTCTAGCATCAATAACAAAACACAAGAAAGTATCGTTGGTATTAAGGTATTAAAAGCCTTAGGTCAGGAAAAACAAGATGAACAAGATTTTGACAAATACGTTAATAAAAATATAAAAGCTAACAAGAAGTCATATAGATTAGATGCCCTATTTGATCCACTGACTTCAATAATAATGGGTATCTCATATGTTATTACCATTATTTTAGGTGGTTTAGCAGTTATTCATTCACAAATTACTATTGGTGAATTGGTTTCATTTATTACCTATATGGCGGAATTAACTTGGCCAATGTTTGCGATCGGTAGTTTGTTCAATATTTTAGAACGTGGTTCTGCAAGTTATGATCGAATCACTGAACTACTTGGCGAAAAGTCATCCCTAGTAACTCCAAGACATGAAGTTAAAACATCGCCACAGGGAACTTTAGATTTTGAAATAAAGAAATTCCATTACCCTGACGATAATGCACCTGCTTTAAATAACGTTAACTTTGAACTAAAAGAAGGACAAACGATGGGAATTGTTGGTCCTACCGGTGGTGGAAAATCAACCATAATCGGCTTATTGATGAGAGATTTTGATCATTATAATGGCCAAATAACCGTTGGAGATCATGACATTCGTGATTTTAAATTGGATGATTATTTGGACACTATTGGATACGTCCCTCAAACCAATTTTCTCTTTTCAACAAATATCAGGGACAATATTAGATTCGCGAACATCGACGCTACTCAACAACAAGTTGAAAATGCTGCTCATATTGCCGATCTAGATGATGACATTATTGATATGGAAAAGGGATATGACACGTTTGTTGGTGAACTGGGGGTATCTTTATCCGGTGGTCAAAAACAACGTTTAGCTATCGCCAGAGCAATTTTAAGTGATCCGGAACTGCTGATTTTAGATGATTCACTGTCTGCTGTCGACTCAAAGACTGAACGCAACATTGAACAAAGAATATCTGAGAACAGACACAGTGGAACAACCATTATTGCGGCAAGTAGATTGAGTTCAATTGAACATGCTGATCAAATTTTAGTAGTTGATAATGGAACAATTCTTGAACATGGAACACATCAAGAGTTATTAGCAAATAAGAGTTGGTATTATGATACCTTCAATTTACAGGCTAAAAATGCTGAACTAGTTGGGAGGTTGGATAATCGTGGATAAAAAAGAACAAGAAAAAATTAACGATATCCATGCACTTTCTAGAAAGCAGCAAAGAAATATCCTAAAAAGATTGTTCAGCTTTGCTTGGGCTTTTAAACGTCAATTCATCACGGCAATAATTTTTGCGATTGGATTAAGTATTATTAATATAATTTTGCCTAGATTATTGCAATACTACATGGATCATTATCTAGTACACCAAAGTACCGGGATCAAAATTATTATTGGTTTTGCCTTAGTTTACTTTATAGGAACTGTGATTAAAGCAATTGTTCAATTCATTCAAAATTTTGCTTTTTCCATGGGTGCAGAAAGAACTCTAGAAAAAATTCGCAGCCAATTATTTCGTAAATTACATACTTTAGGCATGGATTATTTTGATAAGACTCCGGCTGGATCGATCGTTTCCAGAGTTACCAATGATACCAAAACGCTATATGATTTTTGGACGTTATTTTTAATGATCTTAGTCGCAGCCTTCTCGATGATCTCGGCCTTTTTTGCAATGATGTCAGTGAACGTCATATTAGCGATTGCAACTTTGTTATTTGTAATTGCCCTATATTTATTAGTTTGGTTATATCAACGTTTGAGTTCCAAAATATACCAACGCTTACGTGAATATTTAGGTCAAATAAATACAAAGTTAAACGAATCATTGATGGGTATTAGTATCATCCAGCAATTTGGACAACAAAAGAGAATGATCTCTGAATTTGAACATAAGAATAATCAATATTTTAATCAGCGCAATAAAATGATCAATGTTAATTCATTCTTACTTTATCCAACGATAACGTTGATGTTCACTTTGTCAGAAGTTATCTCATTAGGTGGATTTGGATTGGAGAGTACACACACTATCGTGGCGGCCGGTGTTATTTATGCATTTATTTCATACCAGCAAAACTTCTTCAATCCCCTGTCCAACGTTATGAATTACATGTCCTATTTTCAAGATGGGATGGTTGCTGGATACAGAATCATGAAACTCTTTGATAATCCAACGACCACTCCGATTCAAAATGAAAATAGCACTTCCAAAATAACTGTTGGGAAGATTGAATTTAGACATGTGACATTTGGCTATGTCCCCGGTGAACCGATTTTGAAGGATATTTCCTTTGTAGTTGAACCAGGACAGACTTTGGCACTAGTTGGTCATACTGGTAGCGGGAAAAGTTCCATCATAAATATCCTGTTACGATTTTATGAGTTTGGCGAAGGTGAGATTCTAATCGATGATCGTAATATTCGTGATTACTCGACTAATGAACTTCGCCAAAAATTAGGTTTAGTTATTCAAGAACCATATTTGTTCTACGGTGATATTGCTAAAAATATTAGAATGTATGACGACAATATTTCTGATCAACAAGTTGAACAAGCAGCAAAATTTGTTGATGCGGATAGTTTTATCGAAAAATTACCTAATAAATATCACGCTAAAGTAATTGAACGTGGAAGTAGTTTTTCAACTGGTCAAAGACAATTGATCTCATTTGCCAGAACTATCGTCCGTAATCCTAAAATATTGATCCTGGACGAAGCTACGGCAAATATCGATCCGCAAACAGAACAAAGTATTACCCGTGGACTATCAAAAATGAGAGATGATCGTACAACGATCGCTATTGCTCATAGATTGTCCACAGTGCAAGATGCCGATCAAATTTTAGTTCTTAATCATGGAAAAATCGCCGAACGAGGTAGTCATGATGAATTACTAAAATTAGGTGGACTTTATTCAGAGCTTTATGAACTACAATCTTTAGATTAAAAAGGGAATAGGTGGAAAAGATGAAGAAATTAACTAAAGAAGATTACTTTGAAGGCGAACGTCCTTTATTTAAGGATCATGATGATGAGATCGATGACACAACTTTTGGCAAGGGTGAATCACCTCTAAAAGAAACACATGATTTAAATTTAAGTGACGTAGTCTTTAAATGGAAATACCCATTATGGTACTCAAAAAATATTAAAGTGGACGACTCTATTTTTGAAACAATGTCACGTTCTGGTATTTGGTATACCGATAACATTGAGATCACAAATTCCGCATTACAAGCACCTAAATTATTTAGACGTGCTAGCCAAATAAAATTAGAAAATGTTCATTTTTCAGATGCCGAAGAAACTATGTGGAGTTGTAAGGATATCAATCTAAAAAATGTCCAAATCAACGGTAATTACTTTGGAATGAATAGTGAAAACATCTACGCTGAAAATATTAATGTTGTTGGTAATTATGTCTTTGACGGTGCTAAGAATATTGAAGTTCATAATTCTACTTTTGTTTCTAAAGATGCTTTTTGGAATTGTGAAAATGTAACGATCTATGATTCAAAAATCAGTGGTGAATATTTAGCGTGGAATACTAAGAACCTCACTTTAGTAAACTGTACGATCGAAAGTGAACAAGGTCTTTGTTACCTAGATAACTTGAAGATGGTCAACTGTAAGGTTCTAAGAACCGATTTAGCATTTGAATACTGCTCAAATATTGATGCTGAGATTACAACAAATGTTATGAGTATTAAGAATCCAATCAGCGGAACGATCAAAGTTGAATCAGTTGATGATATTATTTTTGATGATCCTGAAATTGATTCCAATAAAACAAAAATTGTAACAGCAAAATAAAAAAATTAGAGCGTGACATAAGGCGGTTAGAGAATGAGCATATCCTAGAACATCGAATAATTGTGTACTTTCAATTGTTTGATGTTCGTAGATAAGCGGAGGTCTCTGCCTTATGGCACGCGTTTCAATAAACAATAATCGTAATACAAAATAGTAGTGTGACTTAAGTCACACTACTATTTGTTTTAAACAGAAAAAGTCATATTCTTATTCGGTAATATAATCTAAAAGTTTGAACATAACGATTTTATTTTCTTCTGGTACTTTGTAATCCATAATCTCTTTGGGAGTTTGGTTCAATTCAGAATCAGCGGCATAGCTTCCATCGTTAACAACGATCTCTTTTAAATCATCCTCCTGTGGCTCAAAATGAAACTGTAAGCCAATAACTCGATGATTCATAACGAAGCCTTGATTCTTCAGTAAATCGCTTGAAAAGAGCAATTCTGCCTCTTTAGGTATCTCAAACATCTCTTCATGCCAATGCAATGCCATTAATTTTTCTGGAATCTCTGGGATTTCATGAGTTTGTAAATAAACTGGAGCCCAACCGACTTCTTTTGCTGGTGATTTACCAACCGGATAGCCAAGAGTTTTAGTAATTTGTTGTGCACCATAACAGGCACCAAACATGGGAATATCATCCTTTAATAACTGTTTGATCAAGTCACGTTCTTTTTTGATCCAATCTAGATCATCATTTGGACTCATCGGTCCACCTAGAATTACTAACATGTCGGTTTCTTGTGCACTTGGTAAAATTCCAAATACATAGGGATGATATACATAGATCTCATATCCGTGAAGATGTGCCCAGTCTTTAATAGCACCTGGACCCTCGTTTGGTGTGTGCTGTAAAATATTGATCCTCATAAATAAAGCCTCTTTAGTCTAAAAATTTATTAGCCTTTAATATAGCTGTCGAAATTGCTGGGGCAATAATAATTGCTGCAATCATTTCCGGAACACCATTAGTTCCCACAATGATCAGCAATAATTTATTCAAGAGATCAGTTTGAGTCGCATATGCCTGTGATAAAACACTAGCATACATAACTCTCATTAAACTCAAAACAAGAACTGTGTTCGTTATAGATCCGGCCGCAGCGGCAATTCCCATTGAAATTAAACGATTTTTAAAATGTTTTTTCAAACCAATATATACATATCCTGCTACCACACCAACAATTATTCTCGGTAAAATGGCAACGATCGGATTAGTAAATACCATTGTATCAATAATCGAAGTTGGACTTGTGAAAGCTCGTATCATAGTTCCCAGTCCCCAAACAAGACCTACGATCGATCCGTATTTTGGTCCTAAAACAATGGCAGCTACAATTACCGTTATATGAATGATCGTTATGTTAATGAAACCTGTTGGTATGAATCCCAAAAAAGGCACTAATGATTGTACAAAGATTATTGCCATCAAAATGCCTAGAATAGCAATGCGATAAGCTTTTCTTCGTTGCATTTACTATAAACCCCTCAAATTTATTTCTTTAATTCTATCCTATTATACAAAAAAGTCCTTGGTCCAGCGTAAAAAATTTACGTGACTTCAGACTTTACTTAAATCTATTCACCTTCAGCAGCATCTACAGCCTTTATAACGGCGCTACGAAATCCATTTTCTTCCAAAGCTGCGACTCCTTTAATTGTTGACCCACCTGGAGATGTTACTTCATCTTTCAAAGCAGATGGATTCAGATCTGATTGTTTAGCCAATTTACTTGCTCCAATAGCCATTCCGATAGCGGCATCATAAGCAAGTTTTCTACTTAATCCGTGTTTTACACCAGCATCACTCAAAGCTTCAATAAACAAATCCAAAAATGCTGGACTGCATCCGGCAACCGTTCCTAAAATACCTAATTGCTCGCTTGGAACTTCAACTAATTGTCCTGTATAACCAAGAACTGAAGCAATTTTTTTCTTATCTTCAGGAGTGAATTTTTCAGAATACGTAATACCTGTGAAACCAGCCCCAACTTTTACAGGAGTGTTAGGAATAGCATGTGCTACCTTGTCATATTCCAAAATCTGTTTTAAATGTGCCACAGTACCAGTACCTGTGAAGGCAACAACTAATTTACCTTCGACGATATCTTTTAGTTCAAGTAAGACACTATCCAATGCATTAGATCCGACACCGATAAAAATAACTTCAGCGTCTGCTAATTGTTTGATCTTAGAAGCAATTTGAAATCCTAATTGTTCTTTTAAATCTTTCGTACGTGAAGATTTGCCACCTTTGACAAGAATCTCATTTGCATCATAACCATTCTTTACTAAACCGGTTATAACTGCTCCACCTATACTGCCTGCACCGATAAAACCAATCATATTCAGATCTCCTTTTCATATTTCATTATCCCTATTTTAAATGATTAATAAATAAATACAAATTCATATTTAGCTATAATGGCAACAAAAAAAGCCGCCCAAAGGCGACTCTATTTAAACGTGCCACTGATACTATTAATATCATAATACTTAGCCATCCAGATATTCATCCAAGAAGCCGGATCTTCTAAGGTATTAGCCGTATAGTTAATGGAATTATATTGATTTGTTCGACCAGCATTTTCCAAATTAGGAAGGATCTTGATCGTAACATTCTTTTTATGGTCGGCTTTAGCCGCCGCGATCTTTTTAACATTATTAGTTTGAATAACATAGTCAGAGTGAATATCGGAATATGCTCTAGAAAAACTAATTGCAAAAACTACTAAGCATAACGCCATTATAGTTATCTTAATACCGTTACTGCTAAAAATATTGCTCCTTTGGTACACTCGATACAGCATATATGCCATCATAATGATCATGAAAACATATGGCCCAAAGAATGCTCGGTAAGAACCAGAGACTACTTCTAGCGGACCGGCTGGTGACAATATTAATGAAAATAGTGATGCTAAGAATCCGATAAATAGAATTATTAGATTGGCATAATCGTTGCGATTCAATACTCTGACCATCAAAGTCAAAATAATTACTACTAGAAAAGTAATCATTAGTGGCATCGAGTTGTGTTTGATAAGTTTTAATATGTCTAAAAATTTGATAATTAATAACATTATTGTGTTCTTATCACCGCGGCCTTGAGATGATGGCGAAATAATAATCAGTATACTGCCGAGCATGCTGAAAATTACTCCCAAAACATGCCAGACTCTGATCTCTTTGAAACTTCTTAAATAATAAATTCCAAATAAAACCAACATGATCACTACACTAGGACCACTGTTTTCACTACTTGTACCTGCTAAAAATCCTAAAACAATTGCTCCAAGTACCATCCAAATGGAACTATTCTTTTTCAAATTTTTAAGAACAAATAACATAAAACTAAGATAAAAAATACTCATCCAAAGATAATTTCCAGCACCTGAAATCCAGTAAATGGTCGTTCCAGGCAATGGTAAGAAGAACCATAAAGCAATTACAACTAGAAACTCTATGAAAAGAGGCAATACATTTTTAGTTAAAGTTTGGACTATTTGTTTAATTAGAACTACTAATCCTAAAAAGACAAACGAGTTAACAATATCAAAGACCCACTTTGGAAATTGCATTATAATTTGTACAAAACTATGTGCTAGGATTCGTCCATTCCACATAAAATAATGATTGTACTGTGAAGCAAAAATGTCAAATATACTATGAAATTCTCTAGTGTGCGGCGTAACAGACGGTCCATCATAGAAAAAATGATAAATAAAATCATCCGCCGTTAATAATGAAAAATGGTTTAGTGTAAATACTACTAAGAAAGTGATCAAATATAACAATGCTGGTAGTACGTATTTCCTTTTATTGCTTGAATTCATGCGTTTTTTATCCCCCTTATTTCACGCAAGGATAGAACAAATATATCATGAACTTAGGAAACTTTTACGGTTTTTTCAAATAATTTAACTATTTAGTGTAAAAATCTACTACCTTTTTCAACAATTCAGTTACAGGTTGCCCCGCCTTATTGTCATAATATTTGGCAAATCGTCTATCATTAACATACATTTGAACAAGTCCGCGATGGGCCTCTTTACTGTAATTAGGCCAAGAAAATCCTAACCAGTCTCTATGTTCTTGATAAATCTTTTTAGCTAATTTTGAATCCATCTCAGGGACTAAGACTAGTTTATTTAAATCAGCTATCATTTGTTTTTCAAGGGTTTTCATTTGATCGAACTGAATCTCAGTTAAATTACCATATTTTAAATTAGATTGTTTAACCTCTTCATCCCCGTATTTCTCACGAATTTCTTTGCCAAATTCTTTTTCATTTTCTTCGATTGCTTTTTCTTTAAAGGCAGCAAATTTTTCGGTATCTGTCATAGTAATGTCTCCTTTATAGTTATCAATAGTATTTTGGATATTTGCTAGGAGTGAATCTAGATGCTTTCTTTGCGTGATCAATAGTTGCTTTTGTGTATTCAAGGCACCAAGTTCTGAATAGTTAGTATCGTCCATGATTTTTTTAACTTTGTTCAGGGGAAAATCTAACGATCGAAAGAAAAGAATCTGCTGTAAACGATCCACTTGCTTTTCTTCATAAATTCGATAGTTTTTTTCAGTAATATAACTTGGTTTCAATAGATCAATTTGGTCATAATACCGTAATGTTCTAGCGCTAACTCCTGATAGATCGGCCAATTGTTTAACTGTATACTCCATAATTTCCTCCTAGCAAAATTCATAATAAAGACTGACGTAACGTCAAGGTCAAGTTAATTTTTAAAAATTGAAGCTTTTTATCCTCAAATAAGAAAATTTACGTTAATATTAAAAACAAAAGGTATTTTATAGGTTGGTGAAAATTATGAATGAATTTACTCAAGTATTAACAATTGCAGGCTCCGACTCCGACGGAAGCGCCGGTGCTCAAGCTGATTTAAAGACGTTCATGGCTCGTGGTGTTTACGGAATGTCAGTTTTAACTGCCGCTGTAGCTGGAAATTCCTACGGTATCCACGACAGTATTAACATGCCTACTAGTTTCATTAAGAGCCAGATAAAAGACATCAAAGATGATTTTAAAGTTCTCGCTTTTAAAACAGGTATGTTATCTGATTCAAAGATCATCCATACTGTTGCCGAAGAAATAAAGGATAAATCATTTGGTACTTTCGTTCTCGATCCTGTTATCATCACCAAACATGGTGCAATGTTGCTAGAAGAAGAAGCGTATCAAACTTTGATCGATGAATTATTCCCTCTTGCAGATTTGATCACGCCTAACTTCTATGAAGCCAAAAAGTTATCAGGTCTAGAATTAAATAGTAAAGAGGAAATCGTTCAAGCAGCCCACAAGCTTCGTACTTTAGGTCCTAAAAATATTTTGATCAAGGGACAACATGCTGATGATTCATTAGATGCTGTTGAAGATTTTGTATTGCTAGAAGATGGCCAATCATTCTGGATTTCTGAACCATACATCAAAACAGATCATGTTAATGGAACTGGTGATACTTTGTCAGCAAGTATTGTTGCCGAAATGGCAAAAGGTTCAAACATGGAAGAAGCTATTAGAATTTCAAAAACATTCACTTATAGAGCTATCAAAAATGAAATTGAAGTAGGTCATAAATTTGGTCCCATTAATCATTTCATTAACGATGAACTATAATTGAAATGAGGAAAGAGGAGATCTATTTATGGTAAGAATTACTAAAATATCTGTCGGTATTCTACTACTCATTTTGTCAATTATCTTAATGGTTAGATCAGGATTTGAAAACTTTATTGCTGCTCTAGTCGGTACCGGTGATATTGGAGGTGCTGCTGGAATTTTGATGGCGATCACATACATCATTGCCGCCGCTATCTACATTTTGACCAATCGAACATATAGTGTCGTTCCAGATATTGTCAGCTTTATCATCTTGATCCTAGGTGGATTGATGGGACTATTTAATGCTAATATCCCTGGAACTCATTTTCTGATCATTTGGGCATGGGTAGGAATTGCTATTGGTGCCATTGTTTTAATTGTTAGTATCGCAGATCTTGTTTTACATCCCGTTTCCGATGATGAAGATGAAGAACCGGATCAAAATGAGCCTTACGATTACAATGGACAGAATCAGCAAATGAACCAGTACCCTAATCAATTCAATCAATATCCAAATAATTATCAACAGTATCCAAATCAATATCAGCAACCAAACCAAACACCAAATATGAATCAACAATATTCTGGTCAAAATAATAATTATGGATATAATCAACCTGTCCAAAATAACCCTTATCCAAATAATATGAACCAAAACAATATGAATCCTAATTCAAACTTTGGTGCTAACAATAATCAGTTTAATCAAGGACGACAACCACAAAACCAATTTCCAAATAACTATCAATCTAATTCAAGACCGATGAACAGAATGAACCAGAATCAAGCAAATCAACCAAATTCTGTAAATAATTCTTATCAAAGTCGGCAAAATCAATTTCCAAATAACCAGTTCAATAATCAACCTAATAAGAATCTAAATAATGGTTCTTACAATCAACCACTTTCACAAGGTCAACAACCGCAAAGTCAACCTAATAACCAACCTCAAGGATCAAACAATAACAATCCTTATGCCTTAAATAATTTTGATCCTTCTAAACGTCGTAGTAAACGTTAACATTGTGTGAAAATTTTTATTAAAAATATCTCAAAAATCAAACGATTTTTGGGATATTTTTTTCGTAAAAAAGTATATTTATATTCAAATGATCCATATTGATTAATACCCTAATTAATCATATGATAAACGTAGAAATAGGGATTTCTAAATAAGTTATAAGGAGGCTATTTACCATGCTAGGTATTGGTTTAAGTATTGTCTCTTTAGCACGTTTTCAGTTTGCTATGACGACTGTTTTCCATTTCTTCTTTGTTCCTTTTTCAATCGGAATGGGCTTTCTTGTCGCCATCATGGAGACTATCTACGCTGTTAAAAAAGACAAAGTATATTTAGATATGGCGAAATTCTGGGGAAAAATATTCCTATTAAGTTTCGCCGTAGGTATTGTTACTGGTATTATTCAAGAATTCCAGTTTGGTATGAACTGGTCTGAATACTCTAGATTCATGGGTGATGTTTTCGGAGCTCCATTAGCTATTGAAGCTTTATTAGCATTCTTTATTGAATCTGTCTTTATTGGTATTTGGATGTTTACTTGGGATCGTTTCAAACCAGGTGTTCACGCATTTATGATTTGGATGACTTCCATTGGTACTATGTTATCTGCCATTTGGATTTTAGCTGCCAATAGTTTCATGCAACATCCAACAGGTTTCAAAATTAATAACACAACCGGTAGGATTCAATTAACAGATTTTGGTTCTGTTATAGCTAATCCTCAGCTATGGAAGGTATTTCCACACGTTATCATAGCTGCCTTTATGACAGCCGCAGTTGTTATTACAGGTATGAGTGCCTGGGGACTGCTTAGAAAGAAGAAAGATGAAAATCACTTCTTCAAAAAATCACTTCGCTTTGGATTATGGGCAAGTTTAATTTTTGCTATTTTATCTGCTGGTGCAGGTGATCTTCAAACACAACAAATTATCAAAGATCAACCTATGAAATTTGCTGCAACTGAAGGTATTTATAAGACAACTAAAGATCCAGCTCCTTGGACTGTAGTTGAATCGATCGATGCTAAGGGTCATAAATCTTCTAACTCGATCGAGATTCCTAAAGTATTGAGTATCTTGGCATATCATAAGACAAGCGGTTCTGTTAAAGGTATGAATGAAATTAACAAAGAACTGCATGCTAAGTACGATAAACAATTCGGTAAGAACATGGATTACTATGTTCCACCTAAGACTCTCTTCTGGAGTTTTAGAGTTATGACTGGTATTGATGCTTTGATCATGCTAGTTTCACTTGTCGGTTTGATCTTCTCACGTAAGAATAAAGATACAATTGAAAATCACAAGTGGATGTTAGTTGTACTAGGTATCTGTATCTGGGTTCCATTTATTGGTAACTCTGCTGGATGGTTCATTACGGAATTTGGACGTTATCCATGGATCGTTTACGGACTATTCACAATTGCTCAAGCGGTATCTCCTACATCTACTGTTGCTAGTTTATTATTTAGTAATATTCTATACTTCTGCCTATTCACATTACTTGGTGGTGTGATGGTTTGGTACAGTAGAAAGACTCTTCATCATGGACCTTATTTTGAAGAGAAGGATTCTATACAAAATGTTGATCCATTTGCAAAGGAGGCCTTTGAAAAATGACACTCAGTATATTGTGGTTTCTAATAATCGGACTTCTGTTTGCGATTTTTCTATTCCTCGAAGGATTCGACTTCGGTGTCGGTATGGCAACTAGATTAATTGCCCACGACCTAGACGAACGAGAAGCTTTGATGGCATCCATTGGTCCACACTGGGATGGAAATGAAACATGGCTTGTTACCGCTGGTGGTGCCATGTTTGCTTCATTGCCACTCTGGTATGCATCTTTATTCTCAGGTTACTATTACTTATTAATGCTAGTTTTAGTTGGTTTGATCATTCGTGGTGTTTCATTTGAATTTACAAAACATGCCGAAACTAAAGCTGGTAAAAATATCTGGCTTTGGGCATTCTTCCTTGGAAGCGTTATACCACCGTTCTTATTATGTATGATGCTTTTGAGCATGGTTCAAGGTATTCCTATGAACGCAAACGGTGATGCCTTTCCTAAATTCTTTGATGTAGTTAACTGGCTTTCATTAGTCGGTGGTGTTGCTGGTGTATTGTTATCACTAGTTCACGGATTAAACTTTATCAGATTAAGACTTGATGGCCCACTTCGTGACCGTGCACGTGCTTTAAATAAAATAGTTTATCCGATCTTATTTGCAGGTGAAGTTGTCTTTGCAGTTTTGGTATTTTTCCAAACAGACTTCTTTACTAAGAGATTTGCCTCATCATTACTTATTACAGTTTTGATCGTCCTCTTCTCACTTCTAGGCTATTATGGTGTGTTAAAGAATCATGAAGGCTGGAGCTTTGCTGGTAGTGGATTATCTTTAAGTATGGTAATCGTTCTATTATTCAACGGATTATTCCCTCGTGTAATGATTGCTACAAATCCAGCACACAGTATCTTGATCAAAACAGCTGCTAACTCGCACTATACATTAACGATTATGACGATTGTCGCTTGTGTATTAGTACCGATCATACTAATTTACTTCATTTGGTCTTATACTCTATTTACTAAGAGAATAAATCCAAAAGGTAATACGGTGAAATATTAATATGATTGATAAGCGATTATTTCGCTTACCAGGAACAAAACAACTCTTACTTGTGCTTGCAGGATTAACTCTCTTGCAAGCATTTGTTGTTTTATTTCAAGGTAAGTATTTAGCAGAAGCTTTAGTAAATTCATGGAATCAAAAGGCGTTACAAACTATCATCACGCCAATGACATTTTTTGCGATTGCCTTTATTCTGCGTCATTTACTAAATCTTATTAACAACAAAATCGTCGAAAACTATGCTAGTAAAACATCTGAAAATATTCGGTCCAAATTATTAGATCGTGTTTACGATGTTGGTCCATCACTGCTATCTGAAAAGGGAACTGGTAATATCGTTACAGCCTCATTAGATGGTATTGATTTGATCGAAAATTATTTCAAATTGATTTTTACAAAATTGATGAATATGACTTTTATCCCACCAATTTTACTGATTTATATTTACACACAAAATATTGCCTCTGGAATAACTTTGACTATTATCGTTCCACTAGTTATTTTGTTTATGATCATTTTGGGCTTGGCCGCACAATCTAAAGCCGATGCTCAATACCATCAATACACAATCCTTTCCAATCACTTTTTGGATGCACTTCGAGGATTGCCTACTTTGAAAATGCTGGGATTGAGTAAACGTTATGCTAAAAACATCTACACTGTCAGTGACGAATATCGTCGCCGTACGATGAATACTTTACGTATTGCTATTCTATCTACTTTTGCTTTAGACTGGCTGACAACCCTTGGAATTGCCATTCTAGCTGTATTTCTCGGCCTAGGATTAATTAACGGTAGTTTGCCGCTCTTTCCAGCTTTAGTAACATTAATTCTCGCTCCTGAATACTTTTTGCCATTAAGAGATTTTTCAAGTGATTATCACGCTACTTTAGATGGTAAGAATGCTCTTAGTTCGATCTTTTCCATACTTGAAAAAGATAAACAGGAAAATAGCGACAATGATCTTCAAAAATTAACTTGGGATCAGAATTCAAGTCTAACTGTTAAGGATATGATTTTTAATTATGCTGACGGTCAGAATAATCATGACGCTAGTTTAGATATCAAAGATATTCAGTTGCATGGTTATCAACATATCGGCGTTATA
Source organism: Companilactobacillus baiquanensis (assembly GCF_003946605.1). Taxonomy (GTDB): domain Bacteria; phylum Bacillota; class Bacilli; order Lactobacillales; family Lactobacillaceae; genus Companilactobacillus; species Companilactobacillus baiquanensis. The sequence continues at coordinate 65,311 of NZ_RHOQ01000002.1, read as the reverse complement.
GGTAAATCCGGATCAGGCAAGACTACATTGATACGAACTTTAGGTGGATTTTTAAATCCTGACAAAGCAGATATCAAAGTCAATGATCAGTCGATAAACTCACTTAAACAACGTAGCTGGCAAGATGAATTGGCATTTTTGCCACAATCTCCTTATTTATTCTCAGGAACGATTGCTGAAAATATTGCTTTTTACAAGCCTAGTGCGACTGAAAAAGAAATCGAATACGCGAGTGAAAAATCAGGATTAAAAGACTTTATATCAACTTTGCCAGACGGATACAAATCGATTATCGGCGAAGGTGGACGAGGGATCTCCGGCGGTCAACAACAACGGATCATGATTGCCAGAGCTTTCTTAGCTAACGAACGTCGAATCCTAATTTTTGATGAACCGACAGCTCATTTGGACATTGAGACCGAGTACGCCTTAAAGAAAACAATGAAGGAATTATTTGAAAATCATTTAGTTATTTTTGCCACTCATCGACTTCACTGGATTAAAGAAATGGACTACGTTATCGTTATGGATAATGGAAAAATAGCTGAACAAGGTACTCCTGATAGTCTTTATGATCATAACGGTGCATTTAGTCAATTAATCAATAATATGCGGGGTGATCAAATATGAAAGTTTTCAAACATGATACTTGGGTCAAGCCGTACATCAAAAAATATAAAGGTTTATTAGTCAGCGTATTACTGTTAGGCTTATTAACTTCATTTTGTGCAGCCGCTTTAATGTTTACTTCAGGTTATACAATTGATAAAGCTGCAACCCAGCCAGTCAATATTTTGCTGATATATGTTCCTATCCTTTTGACTAGAGCATTTGGTATTGGTAGACCTACTTTTAAATATATTGAACGTCTTAAGAGTCACAACTGGGTTTTAAAAGTTACCTCAAATCTAAGAACTAGATTATACAAAACACTAGAAAGTGATGCTTCATTTTTTAACGAGCATCATAAATCTGGTGATATTATGGGTCTTTTATCTGAAGATATTAATCATTTACAAAATCTATATTTAAGAACTGTCTTCCCAACTGTTATCGCCTATTTACTGACACTCTTAGGATCTTTGGCTCTTGGTATTTATACACCCGCTTTTGGAATTTTTGTTTTTCTACTTCTAGTGATCGAAGTTGTGGTTGTTCCCTTTGTCTCAGTCGCCATCGAGAGAAACCGTAAAGAACGTCAGAAACAATTAAAGAGCTCTCTGTATACTAAATTGACGGATAATATTTTGGGTGTTGACGACTGGATCATTTCTGGACGTTTTAACGATTTCAAAAATTTATCCGCTAAAAACGTCAAAGAATTAAATAGCTCAAAAGATAAATCAAAATCATTTCGTCGCAATCGTGATTTTGTTTTACAACTTATCTTTGCTGCCATTGCCATTTGCTTCTTGGTTTTTACAAATTTAACAATGACTGACAATCAGGAACAAGCTAACTTCGTTGCTGCTGTTGTTCTAAGTTTATTTCCACTATCTGATACCTTGATTCCTGTTAGTCAAGGTTTCGAGGAATGGCCCCAGTATCGTGACTCTATTGAACGTTTAAATAAAATTCAACCAGTTTCAGATCAATTGCCTGAACAAATTGAACTAGCTCCTAATGATTTTAAATCTTTAGATTTAAACGACGTTAATTTCGAGTATAGTAGTGATTCACCAATTTTAATTAAACACTTTACTCAAAATATCAAACGTGGAGAAAAGTTAGCATTACTAGGTCCGAGCGGTATTGGTAAAACTACTATTTTGCAGCTTATATTAGGTGATTTAGTTCCTCAATCTGGGGAAATTAAAATAAATGATATTGATATTCAAGCTATCCAGAATAGTCGGGACAAGATTTTTTCCGTTCTAAATCAAAAACCATTTTTATTTAACACCTCAGTTATAAATAATGTACGTTTAGGTAATGAAAACCGTTCCGATGCCGATGTTATTGAGGCGATTGAACGTGTAGGTCTAAAAGATTTAATTGAATCACTACCTGATAAATACAATACTAACGTTGGAGAAAACGGCGCACGCTTTTCTGGTGGTGAACAAGAAAGAATTGCCTTAGCCAGAATCTTACTGCAAGACGCCCCTATTGTTTTACTAGATGAACCCACGGTAGGTTTAGATCCAATTACTGAAAATAATCTACTGGATACTTTCTTTAATGTTTTAAATGATAAAACTATTATCTGGGTCACACATCATCTTCAAGGTATTAAATATGTTGATCAAGTTGTTTTTATGAATGACGAAAAAATTGAAATGCAAGGTTCTCCTAAAGAACTTTACCAAAAAAATACCCATTTTCAGGAACTGTATAAAATGGATCAAGGATTGTAACAGTAATACAAAAAACCGTAATCCTACCGGATTACGGTTTTTATGTACTTTAAAAGTCTAATAGTTATCTATTCTTTTTGAAAAATTTTAACTTTGCGATGATTGAAGTATGAATCAGCAACAAAATGCCAATCGTGATTTTTAGATAAAAATGCACCTTGATTATTTAAATCGTCCTCATAGATCATAGCTAAATCTCCATCTGAAGCTTTAGAAATATTAGTTACGTCTCTCAAATATCCATAAGAAGAACTTGGTGCCGGAACAATACCGCCACTTACTCGGGTGGCCTTATCTTGCATACTCAAATATTTAGAATCACTGATGGGATTTTGAACTAACCTAAAAATATTAAATGTTTCTGGAAGACTTTCGATATAAAGCTTACTATGCTTATAATTTTTACTCATTTCGTCATTAATTACTTGTGTCTCCGCAATCGATCCTTTGGAATTATTAAAACTATTTTCCTGATTATTGAATCCAAAATAAGAATTAAATACAAAAAACCAGAAAACAATAACTGGGACAGCAAGAAAAACACTCCAACTAATCTTATTGATCATTTGGAAGGATAAATAAATGCCATAACCCGTTAAAATAGCTAATGGAAACCAAATGAAATTCCAATGATTATAGTTTGGCTTAATAACCATCATTCCTGGCAAGAAAGAAAATAATGATACTAGGATAATCAATCGCAAATTTGCAATATTTTCATTAAATAATGATTTCTTTCCAAACATTCCTATAAAAGTAAAGATGATCATAAATGGGAAAATTGCTCCATATGGTGCAACACTATTTTGAGGTAAGTTATCAGTTCCAAATATTACTTGTCGTACCCCTTCAGCAACATTTATTTTGATACTACTTAGGATAGATCCCTTAAAACTAATTAGTGAACTAACTCTATTTGATTTTAAATATGGTAAATCAAAAAATAAGAATTTCGAGAATTTATCAATATGTTGAATATTGACTCTAAACGCAAACACTATTAGTGGCAATGCTATCAGAAAGATGATAAATATCCATACTAGCATTTCCTTGATTGAGAACCATTTCTTCACGATACTTAGAATAAATATGGCAACTATCAAGAATGGAAGATATATCCAAGCAGCGATATAGACATAAGCTGATAATGCCAAAAGAACTGAAGAAACTACCAGTAATACATATCTAACACGATTTGAAGAATAAATCATTGCTCCATACAATGAAACAAGTCCCAACATGACAAAAATAGGAGAAATATTGGCATCTAAAACCCACCTGCTAGATATAAATAACCAAGGTGTAGTTACTAGTGACACTGTAGTACAAACTGCTAAAAATTTATCTTTTGAACTAAAATAAATTGCTAAAATAATACCCAAGATAGTTAGAAAACTTAATACCGCCATTGGGATTCTAAATAAAAATACCGAAAATCCAAATAATTTAATTATAGGAATCACGATCCAAGAATATAAGATCGACTGTCCTTGTCCCCAAACACTTGCAAAATAAATTGGATGACTTAGACCGTGTATATCCGTTCCATAATTTACTTTACTGACCACTTCATTCATATAATTGGTCTCATCAATATATAATCCAGGTATCTTGCCCAAATTAAATACCAAAAAAAATCCAAATATTACTAGTAATATTAGTATCAAAAGCATTGGAACATGTTTTCGAATAAATTGACTATAATTCTTCCCCATAAAAATAATATTCACCCTCATATTTATTACATCAATTTTTTAATTCTACTATAAATTTCGACTTTTTTGTTCTAAATCCAAAAATAATTATCTCATCTACTAATTTTTATTAAAAATAAGCCATAATCATGATTATATCAATAAAAATATATCTTCATTAATTACTTTTAAATATTTAGAATCACTTCTTTGCTTCGTTGCTATTTTCGACATAGAGTGAAGTTAGATCAAAAATACTGGAAGTGATTGAAATGCTAAAGTGGGATTATTTCTACATTACTGGTTTATTTATTTTTGTTATGTTTTGGTTCAATTTGCTCTACTCTGACAGTATTTTATTGGATCCTTTGTCATTTCTTATCTTATTCAGTGTAACTATTTATTTGACTATCAAAGAACGAGCTCAGATTCTACGAAAAACTCAGCACATTAAAAAGGAATTTTTTGACAACATTAATAAAAAATAAACTCTAATAAAAAGCAAAAAGGTTCACTGGCGTTATAACGTCGGCGAACCTTTTAATTTATTCTATCAATTAGTTTTTGAACAACTTTACTCAATAATTTACTATTTTCTTTATTGGGCAATTTGTTAATTCTTCTTAGTGCATGATTACTATATGTTAAAGCAATCTCCTTGGCTTTTTTTAAATAGCCTTGATCAACAACAATTTGAGCTGCTTCAATTATTTCTTCATCTGTTAAATTATTTCTGGATAAAATTTCAATTAAATCAGTATTTTTATCTTGGAGTCCTAATATGTAAGGTAAAGAATACACACCATTACGAAGGTCTTCAAAATTAGGCTTACCAGTATCCTTGCTGTTTCCAAAATCTAATACATCATCAATGATTTGAAATGACATTCCAATATCATGTCCAATATTTTTTGCCAGATTAACTAATCTTTCATCTCCACCCGAAACAATTGCACCCATCATCGTACTTAGACTGAATAATTCAGCCGTCTTGCCTGCAATCTCTGTCAGGTACATCTTCGTTGTGGCGTTGACGTTATAATTGATCAGCATTTGATCTAACTCACCTGTTAAGATTTTTTTCATACTTAATGCATTCAAGACAACATATTTTTGTTCTGGCAAATATCTCGATGCTAATTCAAAGTAAACAGTGAACAGGTAATCCCCAGCATATATAGCGTTACGTTTTCCGTAACGGGTGTGAATCGTGGTTTTGGAACGACGCAACGGTGAATCGTCGATGACATCATCATGGATCAATGTTGCTACGTGCAATAGTTCTAGTGATGCCGCTAACGGTATCAATTTTGAATCATCTTTTTTTTCAGGGCCAATTTCACTAAACATGAGAAAAAAAGCTGGGCGCAACATCTTACCACCAGAAGTTAGGTCCTCGATCATAGATCTTATTTCCTCGTTCTTTATATCAACAATACGGTGAATATATTCGGTAGTTTGATCGATTCTTTTCCCCATCTGCGAATATTTTTTCCAAATTGAATGCGCCATGTAATCCCTCTCTACCCATTACTTGTAGTAATATTTTAAATAACCTTATAATATAATATATCAAATTAAAAGGAATGATTATTTGAAACCATCAATTTTCTTCGAACTAGTTGAAATAAAAGCAAAAACAGCTAGCGTCTTTCCATTTTTAATGGGTCCCCTGTATTCATATTATCACTGGCATTCAATTAACACCCTTTGGTTGATTCTCTTCTTTATTGCAATGTTTCTATTCAATATGGCAGTAGACATCAACGATAACTATTGGGATTACAAAAATGCCACTGGTAGCGAAAGTTTTCGACGTGAAACTAACGTTATCGGTGTAAACAATTTAAACATACATCTAGTCGGTTGGTTAGACTTTTCATTTAGTCTAGTTTCAGCGCTTATTGGCCTATTTATCGTATATAAAACTGGAATACCGCTATTAATTATGGGAATATTCTCATTTGCCGTTGGCTTTTTATATGCTGGAGGACCTAAGCCTATTAATCGTGGACCACTAGGCGAGTTCTTTTCTGGATTTACCATGGGGTATGTAATTTATTTGATTGCAATTTATATCAACACCTATAATTCTCCAACAGCAATTCTCGATTTTAAATTTTATGGTGATGCACTATTGTCATCACTATTAACCGTCTTTGCAATTTCAAATCTTCTATTAGCAAACAATATTGCTGACGAAAAAGAAGATATTGGATTAGGACGTAAAACTCTTGTTTATTATCTAGGTAAAAGTAATTCCATTTTCATTTTAAAATCTTTATACGTTTTAGGTTATTTAGCATTAGCTTGTTCAGTTATTATCGGATTACTTCCAAAAATGATGTTACTAACATTTTTAGTTACACCGATAGTTTATAAAAACGCTAAAAACTTTTCTAAAAATCCTATCAAGAAAAAGACTTTCCCACTAATAATCAAAAATTTATTAATAATAACTTTAACCGAGGTCGTTACTTTTGGTTTAGGTGTCCTATTTAATTTCTAGTCTAATAGCTTAGCAAAACCATAAGTATCTTGAGCAATCATCAATTCTTCATCTGTTGGGATCGTATAAGCAGCAATTTTAGAATCATCTGTTGTGATCTTAACTTCTTTGCCACGAAGTTTGTTATTTTCAGGATCAACTTTGACACCCATATAACTGAAACTGTTCAAAATATCCTCACGAACTTCTTTAGAGTTTTCACCAACGCCGGCAGTGAATGCCAAAACGTCAACTCCACCCATTTCAGCAATGTATGATCCGACATATTTAACAATACGATTGCGGAAAATTTTTAGTGCCAAGGAAGCACGTTCATTTGTATCTTCTACGGCTTCAATATCACGCATATCAGCTGATACACCGGAAATACCTAATAAGCCAGATTTATGATTTAAAATATCGATCATATCGTCGATATCCTTTAGATTAAGCTTCTTCATCAAGTAAGGGATCATTGATACGTCAAGGTCACCACTTCTAGTACTCATAGTGATCCCAGCTAAAGGTGTGAAGCCCATTGAAATATCAAAAGCCTTACCATTCTTAATAGCACTGATCGAAGCACCACTTCCAAGATGTAAAACGATCACATTTTTATCTTGAATACCACCATCAACAATTTGCTCTAATCTTTGAGCAATGTAACGGTGGCTTGTTCCATGGGCACCATAACGACGAACTTTATATTTCTTATAGTCCTCTAAGTCTATACTGTATAAATAATTTTTTTCAGGGATATCTGTAAAGAATGAAGTATCAAAAACACCGACTTGGATTGCTTTAGGTACTAATTTTTTAAAGACATCGATATAGTAAGCTTCAATTCTATTATGAAGAGGTGCGTATTCAGACAGTTTCAAAATCTTATCAAGATTCTCATCAGTAACGATTTCTGACTTTTTGAATTCTTCCCCACCAGCTACAACACGATGACCGAAAGCAACAATATCTTCAAATCTTTCAATAATATTTTTATCTTTAAGCGCATCAAGGATTGATAAAACCGCAATTTCGTTTGATTCAATTGCTTGTTCATACTCAATTTTTTCACCATTATATTTTAGCTTAAAGACTGATTTTGGTGTCCCCAATCGATCGATCATTCCGGAAGCAATTGTTGCTTTTTCCGGCATTTCAAACAGTTTCCACTTCAAAGTGGAGCTCCCTGCATTTATAGCCATTATCTTCATATTCAAATCTCCTTTTTTTAGGTATTAACATTTGTTTAAAATGGCTCTATATCAGCTTTACACCAATTTAAAAAAATGCTACTCTTTAGTAACTATTATAAGTCTTTTCTTGGGGGAATCCATTCGTGAAATTATTTAACATGTTACGCAAAATAGATGAGAAACCAGATACAAAAAATGAAACTGTAACGGACGCTGCACCCGATACACAAGAAAAGGATCAAATAACATCCACCACTAATAATACACCAGCTGAAACACCAGATGAAAGCGCTAATTTACCTGTTTCAATAAAAGATCAGCGTATCGGCATAGAAGACCAAATGAATGAGCTTTCTCATCAATATACTCAATTGAGAAATGACCTCAAAACTAATCTTTTTACCGAAAAAGATGAACTAGAAAATAAAACCGATACATTATCTAACTACTTAGATACATTAAATCGTGATCAAGTCGAAACTAACGAAAAGTTAGCTGATATTAAATCACAAAATGACAACGCAGAAAAAGAAAAACTTGCTAGAGTTCGTGCAGATCAAAAAGAACAAGAAGAATTTCTTGCAGACTATAAAGATCAAAAGAATACCCTCACTGCCAAAATTGAACGCAGCCAACAAAATCTTGATGAAAAACAAAAAGATTTAGCTGAAAATGAACAATCCGAAAAAGATCTATCGGGATCCATCAAAGAAGAAAAAGACTTACAAAAGATGCTCGAATTGATGGAAGACCAAAAGGCCTCTATCAACAAACTGTACGATCAACGTGCTGATATTCAAAAGAATATTGATACTATTAACGAAGACATCGAGAACCTCAATGCCGAACTTGATGAAGTTAACGGTAAAATCAATAAAACTAATTCTGCTATCAATTCTCTAAAGGGTAACGCTAACCAGATCGAAAGTAAGATCAAAAACGATCGCAACTATCGTATTGAAACGACTGCCAGTTTAGAGCGACACATTCAAAGTCTTGATGAAGAACATAAAAAGATTGAATCAGAATTATCTGAAGTTAACAACAATAAAGCCTATGTTGAAAAATATATTAAAGATGTCTTCCATTCAGCTTTCCTAGTTCGTGATGTCTATTTAGATAAAGATAAGGACTACTTTGTCTTAGCTGATTCATTTGATAATAAAGATCAAATGAACAACCTATTTGATATGATCCGTTTCTTGGAATCTAAATTACAAAAACCAGTTAATGTTATCTCAACTTTCTATAATGAAAAGCTTGCAGAAACCGTTAATTCAGAAATTCAATCAAATCATCTAGAAACACCAAACGTAGTTAATTTATTCGATCAATTACAAGTTAGCGCAAACCCAAGTGAACAACCTGTTTCAATTCCTGAAAATGATGGCTGGATCACAAGAACAGATGTCGATACTAAAGATACTTTGATCTACGACCAAAATAATAATCTATTAATGACCGTTGAATATAACGAAGAAAAAATAAACCGTATAAATTACTATAAGAACGAACAAATTAATAAAACTAATATTTATAATGCATCTGGTCAATTGTCATCAGTCCAAATTTTCAATAAAAAACAAGAACTAACAGAACAAAGTTTTTATAGAACTGATGGATCAATCGTCTTAACCGTTATTTTTGAAGGTGAAAAAGCAACTAGTTATCAATTATTCGACGCAAATGGATTATTGGAACATGATTTCAATAAAAAAGACGAACTCATTGCTTGGTGGCTAAAGAGTTTAACTCTTGACAGCAGTAACAGTGTCTTTGTCGGTAACAATGATGATTTATTGTATAAGCTAATTACTAATGATAACAAGATCGAAAATGATAAATTTATTCCACTTCTAACAAACGCTCAAAAGAACGTTAAAGAAGTTATAAATCTATTGACTGCAAATACTAATATTTTGAATATCTTGGTTGAACATGCTGACGATTTACAAGCAATTGAAACGTCAACTACTCGTGACATAAGTGTCAGTTCAATTAGTCATTCAAGTAGCAACGAATTGTATTTACCAGACTCATTGAAGATTTAACAATGCGGGGCAAAAGGCAGTCTAACTGACCTTTGCCCCGTATTTTCGAGCACGACCTTATCAAATAGATTGGAAGATATTTATATGAAGACTATTTCTGTGATTGTTCCCTGTTATAACGAGGAAGAATCTATCGAACTTTATTATGAAGCCATGAATAAAGTTAAAACCGAAAATAATAAATTCAACTTGGAATACTGGTTTGTCGATGACGGTTCACACGATAAAACATATCCCGTTTTGCGTGAATTGCAAAAGAAACATAGCGATGAAGTACACTACATTTCCTTCTCAAGAAATTTTGGTAAAGAATCAGCTCTTTATGCTGGTCTAAATGAAGCCACAGGTGAATACACAGCCGTTATGGATGTCGATTTACAAGATCCGCCTGAAATGTTAGTGAAAATGTTTGATATGTTGGAGTCAGATGAATATGACTATGACTGTATCGGAACTGCCAGAATGGATCGTGAAGGAGAAAATCCTATTATTTCCTTCTTCTCTAACTCCTTTTATGGAGTGATCAATAAGATGTCACAAACTAAGATCATTCCAGGCGCTCGTGATTATCGTTTAATGACTCGCCAAATGGTCGATGCCATTCTTTCAATGACCGAATACAATCGTTTTTCAAAAGGAATATTTAGTTGGGTCGGCTTCAAGACTAAATATTTACCTTACAAAAATAGAGAACGTGTCGCTGGTACAACTTCTTGGAATTTTTGGAAATTATTTAAGTACGCTATAACGGGTATCGTTGACTTTACCGAACGACCTCTAATGTTTGCTACTTGGCTAGGATCCGCCTTTTCCATTGCATCAGTAATTGCCATCATTGCCATTATTGTCAGAAAAATTATTAATCCAATGAGTAGTGTCAATGGCTGGTCATCAATGATAACTATTATTTTACTTATCGGTGGAATACAATTATTGAGTATTGGTATTTTAGGGGAATATATTGGTAAAATATTCTTAGAAGTTAAAAAACGTCCAATTTATATTATTAAAGAGAAAAAATAACTAAATTAGACTGTTTGAGCATGCTTATTGATGTTCAGATAGTTTTTTTGTATATTTTATTTATCAGATGATAAATTCACTTTTTTAATAATTATGTTGGTATAATGAAGTTCAAGGAACATGAGGGTGAAACTATTAATGAATTCTAGAGATAAGCAAGCTGAAAAAACAAAAAAAGCTATCCTCGAAGTAGCTGCAAAGGATTTTTTGTCCCAAGGTTATCAAGCTACCTCGACCAGAAAAATAGCTAACGAACTACATATTACTCAACCTAATATGTATCATTACTACAAAAACAAGAAAGTTCTCTATATGAAAGCTATTGAATACGCTGTTGGTGGCTTTAGTGAAGGTTTAATGTCTGTCTATAAAGAGAACAAAGATATGCCCTTTGAAGATTTGATACTCACTATCTCAACATATATGATTGAAAACTTCCGCATCAATTATTTTATGATGCGTCATGACATAGAAACTGTCTTTAATGACGATGATCGAAAAGATATAAGTAAAAACTGGGATAGTGGATATTACAAGGTTATGTTTAATATTTTCCAATCACATAAAAGTGAATTACGATCTGATTTAGCAATTCCCGTACAAGTGGGGACCTTTTTGACCATGCTTTTACCTTATATCGAGTATAATGACGCTAAGCGAAAGCGTAATATCGCTAATTTAAGCACTATGGTCAAAATATTTATTCACGGTATTCAAAAAAAGTAAGGAGGTAATATGGAATTTATAACATTACTAGCACTAATGCTCTTTTTAACTCTGGTAGTTAGCCATATTTTCAATAGACTCAACCTCCCAGCTGTTATTGGACAACTTATCCTTGGTGTTATCTTAGGGAAAGGTGTCTTAGACATCGTTAAGTCGACTCATGAAGTAGAATTATTTGCTGAGATCGGCGTTATTTTGCTGATGTTTTTAGCTGGATTAGAAAGTGATCTAAAGTTGTTGAGAAAACATCTCCGCCCAAGTATCAATGTAGCAATTATGGGAGTTATCTTGCCAGTAATACTAACTTTACTGACAGCCTTGATTTTTAATATCAACCTAAAAGAAAGTATTTTTATCTCGGTTGTTTTCGCGGCAACTTCTGTTTCGATTTCAGTTGAAGTTTTAAAGAGTTTGAACTATCTATCAAGCGATTCTGGAGCTGTAATTTTAGGTGCTGCTGTAGCGGATGACATTTTAGCTATTTCGATTTTAAGCGTTATGTCCGGTACACTAACCGGAAACTTTTCAGCTCAAAAGCTGTTAACGTTACTAGGCATGTGGGTGATTTTCGGCGTTATTATCTACGTTGCACATCGCTGGATCATACCCCAGATAATGAAACTATCTGAATATATTGATGCGACTCATGCGCCAACTATTATGGCTCTAGTCGTATGTATGGTCTTCGCGTATATTGCCGACATCGTACAATTGGATGCCGTTTTAGGTGCTTTTGTAGCGGGAATTGCTATTTCAAATGCGCCCAAGTATAACGAAAAAATCAATCACAACATAGAAACTATTGGTTACTCTATCTTTATTCCGGTATTTTTCATAAGCATCGGTATTAACTTGGAATTTAACAGCTTTTTCCATGACTTTTGGTTGATTTTAATACTAACAGTCACTGGTATCATTGGAAAATTGATTGGTGCCGGATTCGGTGCGAGGATTTCAGGATTTGATTTCAAAGATTCTTACGTTATCGGATCAGGAATGATCTCTCGTGGTGAAATGGCTCTGATAATTGCCCAAATCGGATTCAGTGTAAAATTACTATCCGATGAATATTATTCAGCAGTTATTATAAGTATTATTTTAATTACAATTTTAGCCCCATTCTTTTTGAAACATTCTATTAGTAAAAATCCATTAAATTCAAATTAGAAGTATCCCTACTTTATTTAAGACTCCTGATAGATATATAATGGTAACGTAAACAATAATTATTTAAAAGACGAAGGAGACAAGTTATTATGGCCCATATTTTAGTATTAGGTGCAGGTTACGGTGGATTAAAAGCTGCTCGAGATCTAGCTAAAACTACTCCATCCGATACACAGATAGATTTAGTAGATAAAAATGAAAAACATGTAGAAAAAACAGCGTTACACATGATTGCTGCAGGTACAAGCAGAGCAGATGCCGTTAGTTTCGATGTTCGTTCTGTTCTTCCTTCCAACGTCAACTTCATCAAGGCTACTGTTAAAAATGTAGATCTTGATAATAAATCAGTTAGTTTCGAAGATCACGACGATATTTCTTACGACTACGTCATTGTAGCTCTAGGATTCAGATCAGAAGACTTCGGACTTGAAGGAGCTAGCGAAAATGCTCTTATTCTTCAAGATATTGAAACTGCCGAAAATATCTACAAGAAGATCAATGAAAATATTGCCAACTATAAAGAATCACAAAATGAAGCTGATTTGAGCATCGTTGTTTGTGGTGCTGGATTTACTGGTGTTGAAATTCTTGGTGAATTGATCGATACTGCTAAGATCCTAAAGGCAAAGTACGGCGTTCCTGAAATCAAAGTTACATGTCTAGAAATGGCCACACATATTCTTCCAATGTTTGATGAAGGTCTAGCTAATTATGCCGTATCATTCTTAGAAAAACATGGCATTAAGATTCTTACTGGTGCTAAGATCACTAAGATCGAAAAAGATGGCGTTATCTACATGGACGGTGAAGAAGAAAAACGTGTTGATGGTAGCACAATTATCTGGACTGTTGGTGTTAGTGGTAGTGATGTAATCAAGGATTCTGGATTAGAAGCTAGAAGAAACCGTGTTATGACAACAGAATTCTTAAACCTTGAAGATCATCCAGAAGCATTCTTCATCGGTGATGATTCAGCAATGATCCCTGATGGTCAAGAACGTCCACTTCCAACAACCGGCCAATTAGCTATTGCCGAAGGTACTGGTGCAGCATTTAATATCGCTGCATTGATCAACGGAAAAGACCTTAAGAAGTTTGTTTACCATTCACTTGGTACAATTGCTTCATTAGGTCAAAATCATGGTATTGCTGAAATTACAGATAAGAAGTTGAAGTTCAAGGGCTTCCCTGCTTCACTTCTAAAACGTGGTTCAGCCGATAGAAGTATCTATGAAGTTGCTGGAATTAAGACAGCAATCAAAAAGGGTACCATTTAATATAATTCAATAAAAAGTTGTGACTTTTGTCATAACTTTTTTATTTTGGGCAAAAAAATAAACCCTGCATAATATGCAAGGTTTAATTGGTGAAGTGCGGTGACCTTCCGAACGTTTTCACGCCGATCACGTACCTCCACCTGGTTTGGCACCAGAGATAGTATCGCACTATACTACTACCTAAGTCAATTTAATGGGATCTAATTCACCTATTTCTGGGCTGTAAACATCATCTTTCATCAGTTTTTTCAAACCTGATACAATCAAACAATTCAATGTTATAACGACAATAACTGTAAATAAGACTCCAATTATTTTAATCAATAATAATTTAATTCCACCACCAGTTAATAATCCATTGTTGATCACATTTGGATTTACAGTTTTTGTAGCAAACAAACCAGTTGCTAATGAACCAATAATTCCACTTACTCCATGTGAGCCAAAAATATCTAAGTAGTCGTTCAGGTGAAATTTATACTTCAAATTATTCATAAAATAAAAACTTCCCATTGCGGAAATGATCCCAATTATAAAAGCAGATGTTAAGGTTACATATCCTGCTGCTGGAGTTACCCCGACTAAGCCACAAATCGTACCCGTACAAATTCCGCTTAGCGTGATTTTTTTCTTATATGTATTCTCTAAAGCAATCCAAGTTAACATTGCTGACAGAGGCGCTACGGTCGTTGTAAGAAAAGCTTGTATCGCCTGTGTATTTAAAGCCATAGCGCTACCTGCATTAAATCCATACCACCCGATCCATAAAAGTCCGGTACCCATTAATATCCAAAAAGAATTTCCACTTGGTTGTTTTGCTGGTTTGTACGGCTTTAACAAAAAGTTCGATAATACTAAAGCCGTTATACCGGCATCGATATGAATAACTGTTCCGCCAGCAAAATCCAAAACACCCATCTGAGCAAGAAAACCATTACTGGACCATACCATATGTACTAACGGATAGTAGATCAGTAACGACCATAAAACAATAAATCCAATTACAAATTTAATTCTAGTTCGATTAGCGATTGCTCCTATAAACAATGCTGGTGTCAAAATGGCAAACATCATCTGAAAAAGAACAACGATCGATGTCGGTAATTTTGTAGTTCCAAATAAAGCTGTCATATTTACCCCTGATAAGAATAAATGATTAAAATTACCGATAATACCAAAATGATTTCCTTCAAAGGAAGCGGAATATCCTACTAAAACCCACATCAATCCAGCTATACCAAACATTAAGAAGCTATCAAATAAAATTCTGGTGATATTATTTTGGGGAACAAATCCACCATAAAAAACTGCGATGCCCGGCGTCATTACCCATACTAACAGTGTTGCTAAAATCATAAACACAATACTCATAAATATCACACCCTTATTTATTTAATGTTGCCGATTGTACTTCTTTTTAAAGATAAGGTATACCAATTTAACTTACAAAATTAAATTTCTTGAATTTACAAGCATTCTTATTATTTGTTTAAACATGAGATAAGTATTATTATCAATATAAATTTAGATATTGGAGGTTTAAAAATGACGGTTAGAAAAAATCAAACTTGTGTTATTTGTGACAACCATTTCTCTGCTACTGAAGGATTATTTATTAGAGATCTCAACCCTAAATTAACAGAATCCATTTATAGAATTATTCCTAACGCCAAGAACTCCTCCTTCATCTGCTTAAAAGATATTCAAAAAATTAGACTTACACAAATGCAGGAAATGGTTGATAAGGATTTAGAAAAAGATCGAAAAATGAATGCTTCTCTACAAAAAGAATTAGCTAAAGACAATTATGTTACTCGAAATATCAACGACACCATTCACGGAAAACTTACTAGAGGACAAAAACTAGCTGACCTTGTTGCCAGATTCGGCGGTAGTTGGGGTTTCATTATTACCTTTGTCATAATCTTGGTTCTTTGGATGGGGATTAATGTTACTCATTTTTTAGGAGTCAATTTTGACCCCTACCCGTTTATACTTCTTAATTTATTCCTTAGCTGTATCGCAGCCATTCAAGCTCCCATTATTATGATGAGTCAAAATCGTCAAGCTGATAGAGATCGCTTCGATGCCGAAAATGACTATCGAACCAATTCGAAATCTGAAATGGAAATCAGAATTTTACATGAAAAAGTTGATCAATTAAACGAAGTACAATGGCCACATATTTTAGAAATTCAAAAAATGCAGATATCTATTTTAAGTGAATTGGAAAATGAAATTCAAAGTCTCAAAAGTGAGAAAAATTCTCCATCATCCCGAAAGCGTCATCCTTCTAGACGACATTTTTAATGTGAGGAGATAATCATATGGAAAGAAAAACATCCTCATTTTCTAAATTAGGCATGCTGATAACTCTAGGCATTGTCTACGGAGATATAGGAACATCCCCGCTTTATGTAATGAATGCCATCATTAATGATGCAGGTAGTCTCAAAGAAGCTGTTCCTGAATATATAATCGGAAGTATTTCCTTGATCTTTTGGACTTTAATGCTGATAACAACTATCAAATACGTTCTTATAGCTATGAGAGCCGATAATAACCGCGAAGGTGGCATATTTGCCCTATTTGCTTTAGTTAAATCCAGCAAAAAATGGTTGATCATCCCGGCTCTTATTGGCGGATCAGCTTTATTAGCTGATGGAACACTAACACCTGCTGTTACTGTAACTTCTGCTATGGAAGGTATTAAAGGTCAAAAATTCGGCAGTTTAAGTTTTTCCAATAATCAATTTGTTATTTTAATAATTGTAACGATCATCTTAATGTCTATTTTCGTCATTCAAAAATTTGGTACTGAAAAAATCGGCCGCTCATTTGGACCGATCATGTTAGTTTGGTTCTCTTTTATTGGTTTGATTGGCTTAAAAAATTTATTCTCAAATTTAAGTGTTTTAAAAGCACTTTCTCCATTTTATGCAGTTAAAGTTTTAACCAGTCCGATCAATCACGTCGGTATATTCATTCTTGGCAGTGTATTTCTAGCCACCACCGGAGCGGAAGCTTTATATTCTGATATGGGACAAGTCGGCAAGCATAATATTTATGCCACTTGGCCTTTTGTCTACGTCATGCTCATGCTAAATTACCTCGGTCAAGGTGCCTGGGTAATGACAAACTACACTGAAAATAAATTTAATGGTATGAATACTATTAACCCCTTCTATGAAATGATACCTTCAAACTTAAAATTATTCGCCATTATAATCGCAACTTTAGCCGCTATAATTGCCTCACAAGCTTTAATAACCGGATCTTACACTTTAGTTCAAGAAGCTATCGGTCTTAAAATACTTCCACGTCTGAGAGTAAAATTTCCGGGAAAATTAAAGAGTCAACTTTACATTGGAACAGTAAATTGGATCCTTTGCTTGATAACGTTAGGTATCGTTTGGGGATTTAGAACTTCAGAACACATGGAAGCAGCCTATGGTTTGGCGATAACCATTACTATGCTGATGACGACTATCTTGCTACATCAATTTTTAATTATGAAAAAGCATCGTCACTTAGCATTTTTCTTTTTAGTTTTCTTTGTTGCACTAGAATCATTGTTCTTAATTTCTAGTCTCGTTAAATTCATCCATGGTGGCTATATTACCGTTATAATCACATCCCTGATCCTATCCGTTATGATCATCTGGTACTTTGGTAATAAACGTCGAGATGCCTATATGAATGAAAGTGAAAATGTTTCTTTGTTGGATTTTATCCCTCAATTAGAAAAATTAAGTAACGATAATTCTATTCCAATATATGCAACCAATTTGGTTTATATGCATAATGTCAGTTCTGATTATTCTATAAAAAGGTCGATCATCTATTCTATTCTTGATCAAGATCCTAAGAGAGCCAAAGTTTATTGGTTTATTTCCGTTAATCAAACCGACGCCCCGTATGAATGTAATTACAATGTCGATATGATGAATACTAGAAATGTAGTTAATGTTCAATTAAATTTGGGCTTTAAGAAATCACAACATGTTAATATTTATATTCGACAAATTATCAATTCGCTAATGAATGACGGTGCCATCGATCAACAAGATCCCAAATATTCTATGCTGCCCAACCGTCACGTAGGCTCATTTAAATTCATTATCCAAAATCAGCAATTTCAAGATTTAGGTGCTCAAGAATACATGCGTAGCCTAGATCGAGTTCTAATAGGTGGCCGTTTACTATTACAAAATATCACCATTAGTCCTTCACTTTGGTTTGGTTTGGAATTTAGTGATGTAGTCGAAGAAAAAGTTCCGCTTTTCTTAGGAATCCATGAAGATCCCTATCTTGTTTTAAATAAAATTAAAAATAGAGCGTGACATAAGGCGGTTAGAGAACGAGCATATCCTAGAATATCGAATAATTGAAAGTACACAATTATTCGATATTCGTAGATAAGCGGAGGTCTCTGCCTTATGTCACGCGTTTCAATAAATAATAATTGTAATACAACAAAATATAGCTTTTTCCACCTAAAATAAATAGGTCCAGTAATCTAAAATCGGATTACTGGACCTATTCGCCACGCTAGAAAGCTGAACCTGTTTTGCCCTATTCTCTATGTTGTTATTTTTTAATTGTAGCACCTAAAACTTTTTCAAAATGTTCCATTGCCCAATCATGACCTACTTGATTAAATGAGGCTACTCCTTGGCTATGGACTACGATTTTATATCCTAAATTATAAGCATCAACTGCTGTATGTAAAACACAGATATCTGTACATACACCAACTAAATGAAGTGTATCAACATCTCTTTCTCGTAAGCGAATATCTAATGCTGTTCCGGCAAAAGCACTATAACGAGTTTTATCAAACATCTCAACGTTACTTTCAGATTTATGCTTCTCGTACCAATCTTTTAAATCTCCGAAAAACTCTCTTCCCCAAGTGTCTTTAATATTATGGGCTGGGAAAAGTTTAGTTTCAGGATGATAAGAATCAAATAATTTATGAAGATCAGTTGGTAAGTATACCCAGTCACCTGACTTTCTCATATCTTCAGCTAACTTTATAATTCTTGGTTCAATTAACTGTCCTGGTTTACCACAAGTTAAAGCGCCATTGTCGGCAACAAAATCGTTTGTATAATCAATAATTAAAAGAGCTTGGTTTGACATGAGAGTACCTGCTTTCCTTTTTACTTTGATTATTGATGGTTATGAAGATTAAGTCAAATACAATTTAATGATTATTCTGTTGGAGTGCTTTCATCAAACGCAATTATTTTTTTGGCGATCTCTGCTGGTTTTTCAATGAAGGCGATGTGTCCGGTATTAGGAACATCTTCCATTTTAAGATTAGGAACACGACCAATAGTTGCTTTAGCATCCTTGATCCCAGCTTCTCCTAAAATTTGATCTCCATCTGAAAATAATGCTAAGGTTGGCAGATTAAACTTACGCATTCTGCGGTTCAAAGCCATTTCTTCCAAATATTTATCAGTTGATTTTAATAATTGTTTAGCTACTTTTTTATCAGTTTCTTTAGCTGAATCAGCTATAACATTAGGATCTTCCAAGTTAGAAGTATCAAAATCTTTTGCAAAGTATAAATTAGATTTAACTGAAGATTTAGCCATTTTACCTAATAAGGGTATCGACGATAATGTTGTCGAAGTATCCAAATCAGCATATTTTTGCGTTGCGGGAGTGTTTAGCATAATTTTTTTGGACATTGCTATGTCATGTTGTTCAGCCATTCGATTGACGATAAGTCCACCAACGCCATATCCAAAGACAATTACTGGCTTAAGGATCTTGATTCGGCCAATACCTTCCCACATTGCCCAAGCTTCAATATCGATCGTATAAAGGTCATCCTTACCTTCACTAGAATTACCCTGTCCTAATAGATCCATCGCTACAACTGTATATTTATCAGTCAAATAAGGTGTAATAGCATCATAATACGAAATAGATCCATTGACCCCTGAAACTAAAACAATAATGTCTTTATCATCATTCACATCGCCAGTTACTCTAATGTTTACAAATCCACGTGATGTCTCTAGTTTATTTTCCAAATCTATTGCCTCTTTATCTTTTTCTATCATTCAAAATATACCGAAAAAACTAGACTTTTGCATTGTATTTGTCTGTTTTTAATCAAAAAGTAATCTTCGTAAGCATAATTTTATTCTATCAAAGTTTCTTTACTTTAATATGGTGCATGTGAAATATTTAAACGATTGACATTTAATAGGTAACTTAAGTAATCTAATAGAGGTTATTTTACAGGTAGGTAAATTATGAAAGAAAAAATTTTCAAAAAAGCAGATTACAAGAAATTCATCTCTAAGGATTCGCATTTCACAAAATCTCTGACCAAAAATAATTTGATTGCCATGGGAATTGGATCAATTATCGGGACAGGAATTTTTATTCTTCCCGGGATCGTCGCATACTCAACTTCTGGTCCCAGTATTACAATATCTTTTATTTTGGCAGCAATCGTTTGTATCCTCGCAGCCATGTGCTTTGCTGAACTATCTTCAACTTTTCCAGTTGCCGGGAGCACTTATTCATACGGAAGCATCGTCTTTGGACAATTACCCGGTTGGATCGTAGGCTGGGCATTATGTTTAGAGTACATATTAGGCGTTGCAGCCGTTTCTTCAGGTTTCTCTGCCTACTTCGTTAGTTTGTTTCAAGGATTCGGTATAGAGCTTCCTAAGGCGTTAACAGGACCCTTTGTTCCTTCTCAAGGGACGATTATTAATTTACCATCCGTTGTAGTATTAATATTGATCTATCTTTTACTAAGACGCGGTGTTCAAGCTTCAGCTAAAATGAACGCCGTCATGGTTTTCGTGAAGTTGGCCGTTATTATCGCCTTCATCGCTATTGGATTTTTCTATATTAAGCCAGAAAACTACCATCCCTATTTTCCAATGGGAGGATTAGGTGTAGTAAAAGGAGCTGCACTTGTTTTCTTCTCCTATTTAGGATTTGATATCATACCTTCTTCAGCGCCAGAAGTTAAAGATCCACAAAAAAACATCCCCGCAGGGATCATGATCTCTCTAGCAATTTGTGCGGCTTTATATCTTGTCATGGCGGCAGTATTAACTGGTATGGTTAATTACAAAAATTTAAACGTTTCCGACCCAGTAGTATTGGCACTTAGATATGTTGGACTTGGCAAAGTGGCTTTTGTGATCACAATTGGTGCATTAGCAGGGATGTTCACCATGATGCTGAATACACTTTATGGTGGATCTCGTTTAGTTTATGCACTTGGACGCGATAAAATGATCCCCGCAAAATTTGGTAAATTAGATAAAAAATCAAATATGCCAATGTTATCTTTGAATGCCATAACAATTATGGCTGTTTTTCTAGGCGGTTTAGTTTCTTTAAAGGAATTAACGAGCTTAGTTAACATCGGAACATTATTATCGTTCACCTTTGTTTCATTAGGAGTTATTAAGTTAAGACATCTAAAAGATACTCCAGAAAGCAGTTTCCACGTACCTTTTTATCCATTTTTCCCGATCCTTTCAGCATTTCTATGCATCTTATTAATGACACAAGTAAGTATAAATTCTTGGATTGCTTTTATTGGATGGATAGCACTGGGTACCGGTATATATTTCGCTTATGGATATCGCCAAGCAGATTAAAGAGCGCGCCATAAGGCTTAACTACGTGTTTCAATAAATAAGAGCAGTAATCCGATTTTTTGGATTACTGCTCTTATTCTTTTAAGTGGAAAAGTCTACGCTTTATCACACTTCTTAAATTATCTATACAAATTCTAAAGCTTGTTTTAAATCATCGATCAAATCATGATAATCTTCTAATCCAACTGAAAGTCTGATCAATTCATCTTTGATCCCCACTTTTAATCTTTCTTCACGAGGAATTTCAGCATGTGATTGAAACGCTGGAACTTCTGCCAGACTTTCAACTGAACCTAAACTGACAGCAAATGAAATCATCTTAATATGATTTACAAAAGCTTTAGCATCAAGACCTGGTTTTAGTTCAAATGACAACACTCCACCAAATCCTTTACATTCATCTTTAATGGCATCAAAATTTTTATCACCATCATGACCTGGATAATGAATTGTTTGAATATGTGAATCGTTTTCTAAAAAGTCAATTATTTTTTCAACGTTAAATAAGTGGCGATCCATTCTAACAGCCAAAGTTTGGATACCTCTTTGCAAAATACTACATTCCTGTGGTGGTAGCACAGCACCAGTAGTATTTTGATAATTATAAATTTGATCTGCAACTTTCTTGTCCTTAACCACTACAACTCCAGCGATAAGGTCTGAATGACCTGCTAAATATTTAGTTGCGGAATGAATTACAATATCTGCTCCCAAATTAAGTGGTTGTTGCAAGTAAGGTGATAGGAAAGTATTATCGATCACCGTTAAAATTTGATGTTTCTTAGCGATGGCAGTTATTTGACGAACATCAGTTAATTGTAATAACGGATTCGTAACAGTTTCAAAATAAATAGCTTTAGTTTCTGGAGAAATGGCATTCTCAACTGCTTTTGAGTCTCTAGTATCGACTGAAGTAAAAGTAACTCCATTTGGTTTTAAATAATCATTAATGTATCTAAAAGTTCCACCATAAATATTGTCACCAATAACAATATTGTCACCAGGCTTAAAAATAGAAAATGCGGCCGTGATAGCTGCCATCCCTGAAGCGAAGGCAAATCCGGCAATTCCATTTTCCAGTTTGGCTAATAGTTGTTCTAATGATGCTCTAGTAGGATTACCTGATCTTTCGTAATCCCAGCGAACATCTGCTCCAAATTTAGGATAGACATAAGTTGATGAGTTATAAACTGGTGTATTTATCGCACCTGTTTGATTATCATCAATTCTTCCTCCATGAATCAATGTGGTATTAAACTTTGACATATTAAATCCCCCTCAATATAAAGCATCTCAAGACACTTTATTGGCAAGTATATTAGCATTGTTTTAATTTTATTACAATATAACTTTCAACCCAGTTTTGTTGGATTGTTTCACATGGAACATTCTGTATTAGGAACATACGTTTCTACTACATATGGTGTTCTATTTTGAATGAACGATTTTGTAACAGGTTTCATGACTTAAAATAGATGATTCCGGACTAACTGGATTCTCTAATTTTTCCGAAACAGAATTCAAAAATGAAATTATTATCGTTTTAAAACCTCTAGTAACAAGATTCTGCTCCCAATCAGGACGAGAAATCATCTCTATTCCACCCGTACTATATCGTTGTAACATACTCAAATTAGTAACAACAGCCCTTTTGTCATTTCCTTGAACAACACTTTGCTCTAAATTTAATCCACTCATCATATTAGTAGTAACTTGAACTTGGCTTTTTTCTCCTTCAATTTCTAAATATGATTGTGCTAAATTCTCATCTGACAAAATTAATCGTGAATTAACTTTTTTTACTGGTTCATCCATCAAATATAAAGCTGTATCGACACTATGTATTGCTAAGTCAAAAATTGCTTTATGGACGGATTGCTCTACATTTTCACGTGTTTTTTCAACTGTTATCATTCGTTTATTAGGAATTTTCTTCAATTCTTGGTTAAATGGTGCAAAACGGCGATTAAAGCCACAAGTTAACAGTAATTTTTTATCAGCAGCTAATTTATAAAGTCTTTTTACCTCATCGATATCTTCAGAGACTGGTTTATCAACATAAACATTTATTCCCGACATAAGCAGTTTTTCAATAATTTCTGCATGTGTATGCGTTGGTGTATGTACAAAAACAGCCAGCGGATGTTCAGCAATTAACTGATCTAATGTTTGATGAAGATGACTAAAGTTATATTTTTTCTTTAAGAATTCCCCTTTATCTTTATTACGAGTAGTAAGATGCCATTCATATTTATCTTGTAATTCTGACATTACAGGTAAATATGCTTTTTGAGCAATTTTTCCTAAACCAATAACTCCAATTTTTTCCAAAATAATTCTCCAATCACTGAATTTTAAAATTATGATTTCTTATTAATGTTTCACATGGAACATGTGGTGTATAAACATATGCTGTAATACTATATATGGTGTTTTATGATTATAACTATAATTCTAATTTCAAGTATACAATATACAAAAAAAGTTCCAAGTAGAGGGTTTATCTCTACTTGGAACTAATCTTGATTTGCTTTTATCATGAATATTATTTATTGAAACGCGTGCCATAGATAACTTTAATCAAACAATGGAATTTTTTCTTGTGTTTTAACGTCAAACATCCCGACGTCAGAAATTTTTAATTCTTGAGAAACTAATAATGACAAGGTTGAGAATGACATAATTTCGTTGAAATTAACATATCCTAAACGATTCATCGCTTCTCTAACTTTTTTTAATTTCATAGCTAGAATATCTACTGGTTCACTACTTATAATTCCTCCAACATTTAAAGGAACATTAGCTGTTATTTCTCCATCTTCAGCTACAATATAGCCACCTTGCTGATCGATCAACTGATGTTGCACTTTTACTATATCATCCAAATTAGTTCCCATGACCATTAAATTATGATGATCATGTGCCCAAGTTGTACCAACTGCTCCCGACTTATTAAGAGTATTCTTAACTAATCCAAAACTCATATTGCCGTTCTTGCCGTATCTTTCTTGAACAATTAATAGTGATAAACCAGCTGATTGCCAATCTACTCGACCATCCAAAACATTCAATGTAATTTTTTCATGCTTAGTAAAAGTACCATGTTCATTGACCGCTATTATATTTGCGGTTACTTTTTCCTTGGAATTTTTTAAAATCAAATCTTCCTTAGTAATTTTTTTAGCGTGAACTGTCGTCTGCAAATATTTAGGAAAATCAGCACGCTTTGGAGGTAATTCTTCTACCGGTACACCTGATTTAAATACTTGATCAATTTTAAATTCATTTAAATCTGATAATGCAATCAAATCAGCTACTCTACCAGGAGCGATAACTCCACGATCATTCAAAGACATTCTTCTTGCTGGTGTGAAAGTCGTCATGTAAATGGCTTTCTCAGCAGGTAAGCCAAGTTTAATAGCTTCTTTAACGATCAAATTCAAATGACCATTTACTAAATCATCGGCCATCACATCATCAGTAACAAAACCTGCGTACTCATAAAGATTATGTTTAACAATTGCCTGCATATTCTCTTTTGAGAGTGATTTTTTTTGAAATTGGATATACATACCATTATTGATTCTTTCCAGCATCGTTTCTGGAGTTTGGAATGTATGGTCAGAAGTTATCCCACTAGCTACAAATTTGGCTAAATCTTCACCACTATATTTAGGACAATGTCCTTCAAGCGGCATCGTTGGACGTTTATTTTGACATAAACGAATGATCTGTCTGATCAAGGAATCAGGCTCGTCTACGATTCCTTTAAAGTTCATAGCTTCACCTAAACAAATAATTCGCTTGTCTTTTAAAAGCTCACTAACTTCAGATAGTCCAATAACTCCACCTGTTGTTTCCATATCAGTTCTAGTTGAAGGAACAGAAGACGGAATGGCATAGAAAGTATCTATTACACTACTTTGATTCATAAAATCCTTTAGACCTTGTAATCCAGCTACATTAGTAATTTCATGTGCATCTGCAACTACTGTTGTTGTCCCAAACTTAACGGCAACACTACCAAAGTTAGCTGGACCCGTCATAGAACTTTCGATATGCATATGGGAATCGATCAGACCTGGGATAAGATATTTACCTTTTGCATCAATTGTTGTTTTGGCATCGTAACTTAAATCACTATCGACTCTTTCAATTTTTCCATCTTTAATAGCAATATCTTTTTTCTCAAAAGTTTGATTAAAACTATTAAAAACTTTTCCATTAATGATTAAAGTGTCTATTTTCATATTTTCCTCTTTAGTTCATTGTTTGGTTCCAAGTTTTGATCCATGTTGGCAATTCTTTGTTTACATAGTTAAAATCAATTAATTTAGCACGTTTAGCAACATCACCAAAAGTCATATGTTTAACATCACGTGTTAGTGTTACCTGATCATTTACCGGTGCATTATTCAATGAATCTGATCCGGCAACAGTTGTTTGTGAATCTTTACTAATACGATAGTCGATATATTTATAAGCTGCGTCAGTATTCTTGCTGTTCTTTAAGATTGAAACTGTATCATAGTTAGCATAAGTTCCTGATTCTGGTACTACATAATCTACATCAGGAGCTGCACCTTGAATCATATCTACAGCAAAGTCACCAACAACTGCGGCGTCAATTTCACCTGATTTAAACATATTTGCTAAATCTGAAGATTTTGAATAAGTTTTAACAACATTAGGTTTTAATTCTTTTAAAGCACCAAAAGCGGCTTTTCCGTCATCTTTTGTTACATCTGTTTTAGCATGTTCTCCGGCAACATAAACCATTGCTGGACCAAAGGTTGTTGAAATATCAGGAATAGCAATTCTATTTTCTAATTTCTTATCCCATAATTGATCCCATGAAGTAATTTTACCTACTGTTTTAGGATTATAGATGATACCAATACTATTAACTGTGTAAGGAACACTATTTGTATCTTTAGCTAATTTTTGTTGTTCTTTACTTAAATACTTGAAATTCTTAATTTTATTGAAGTCTAATTTTTTAAATAAGCCCTTCTTTTGACCTGCAACAGCATTATTTTGAGCTAATTCAATTACATCAACACTAGAATTAGGATTATGTTCAATTTGAGTAAATCTTGATGAACTATCACCAAATTGACTCTTAACTTTTACTTTATTATCTTTTTGGAAAGGTTTAAAAACATCATTTGTCATCTGTTTAGTAGCTAATCCAAAAGTAGAAACAGTTAATTGTTTACTCTCTTTACTGCTGTTGTTGCTGCACCCTGCTACTAGTAAAGTCATTAGTAAAGTTGTAACGATCGCAAAGAATTTAGTATTTTTTTTCATGTTAATCTCCTATTTATCCTCTAATTCAATCAATGATTGTTCTGGAAAATTCAATGTAATTTCAGCATTTGTTGAAGACTGATCTTCAGTCGTATTAACTTTTAAAACCCCAATTTCAGTTTCAACAAGATATTGATAGTAGTTACCTAAGAAATTTTTCGAAATGACTTTCCCCGAAAGCATATTTTCTCCTGAGCCAATTTCGATGTTTTCTGGTCTGATGGTTAACAGCTTTCCTTCAATATCTTTATGATATTGCCACTGTTTACTTTCAGCCCATTCTTTAGAAATGAAATTCTCATATCCTATAAATCTTGCAACAAATTCAGTTCTAGGATTTTTGTAAATATTTTGCGGTGTATCTAATTGTTCGATCTGTCCTTGATTCATTAAAGCAACTCGATCAGAAATGGCAAAACATTCTTCCTGATCATGGGTGACAAAGATCGTTGTCATCTTTAATTTTTGTTGCAGTCGATGAATCTCTTCACGCATTTCAATACGTAATTTAGCATCCAGATTACTTAAAGGTTCATCTAAAAGTAGAACGCTGGGGTTGATTGCTAATGCTCTGGCTAAAGATACTCGCTGTTGCTGACCACCAGATAATTCACTAGGCATTCGGTCTTTGAGATTAGATAATCCTGTTATATCAAGAATATCTAGAGCTTTTTGTTCAATTTCTTTTTTATCTAATTTTCGTCTTTTTAAACCAAAGGTAATATTTTGAAAAATTGTCATATGTGGAAATAAAGCATAACTTTGGAAAACCATTCCAAAGTTTCTTTTATAAACTGGCACCTTACTAATATCTTTCCCTGAAACTTTAATAGTTCCTTTTTGAATAGGAATCAGTCCAGATATTAAACGGAGCATCGTCGTTTTACCACAACCACTAGGTCCTAAAATAGATAATAATTCTCCATCTTTAATGTCCAATGACAATCCATCAAGAATTTGTTTACCCTTTTGATAAGACATTGATAAATCTGATATTTCAATATTTGCCAAGTTAAATCTCCTATGTCAATTTGTTTAATCCCAAATACTTTTCAGCAATGATCATGATTGAAGCGGTAATGATCATCAAGATAACTGAGACTGCTGAAACTGTAGGATCGTAATTATTTTCCAAGTAGTTAAGAATAGACGTTGGTAACATATTTAAATCTGGACCATTCAAGAACAAACTAATTGGAATGTTGTTGAACGAAGTAATAAACGAAAGAATGAATGCTGCCACAACACTTTGTTTGATATTAGGAATAACTACTTTAAAGAACGCTGATAATTTGTTATACCCCACCATCCAAGCAGCCTCTTCAATACTTTCATCAAATTCCATCATCCCTGCAGTAATCAAGCGAACTACATACGGCAAGCAGAGTAGAAAATGTCCAACAAGCAAACTTATAAACAATGGCAATTGCAAACTAATCACTAAAGCTTGATACAAAGCAAAACCAATTACGATTTCAGGTATCAACGCCGGGCTTAAAAAGATAGTTTGAAACCAATCTTTATGATGGATATCAAATCTAGTCAATACATAAACCATCGGTGTTCCTACCACCAAGGCCAAAAATGATGCCACAATCGCAACTATCGAACTCATTTTTAAACCTTCAACGAAATCCGGTTGCTGGAAAACATTAGCGTACCAATCGAATGTAAATCCCTTTATTGGAAAAGAGATCGCCGATTCTTCACCAAAAGAAGTGATGATAACAATTAGTAGTGGCACAACTAGTATTACTAAAACTAAAAAACCGACTACGGATGAAAATTTTATTTTTGTTCTCATTTAGCATTTCTCCGATCTAGCAATTTAGTTCCATAATTCATAATTGTCATGACTAAGACAGCAATCACAGTTAGAACAACCGCTACTACACTTGCACTAGTCCAATCTCCTAAAGTAATAGATTGTTGCTGCAGCAATGTTGCCAAGACCATATTCTTATTTCCACCTAATAATTGAGGTGTTGTATAAGCTGTCAGTGATCCAACAAAAACTAGGATCGAACCAGTCAACATCCCAACCGACAATTGCGGCAAGATGACTTTAAAAAATACGATCATTGGTCTGGCCCCAATTACAGATGCCGCTTCTTCTACTTCAAAATTCAATTGACCAAACGAACTAACTAAAGATGTGATCATGATCGGTAAAAATAGATAAACCGATCCAACTACGATCGAAAAGTTCGTGTATAACAAAGTCATTGGTTTATCGATAATGTGCACTTGCATTAAAAAGTTATTGATAACCCCGTTCTTACCTAAAATAGTTATCCAAGCAAAGTTTCTAACTACGGCATTGGTCAATATTGGAAATAAAACAATAATTGAAACAACTTTTTTCCATCTATCCCCCAAACGAGATATCCAATATGCAGTGGGCAGCCCTAAAGATAAAGTTATTAAGGTCGTAACAACCGCGATTATCAATGTTCGTGCAATAACTTGCATATTTCCGCTACTACGGAAGAAGTTGAAATATTTTTCTAGGAAAAACTGATCCCCCGTAAACGTTGGCAAAAACATCTGCAAGATTGGCAATATCAACAAAACCAATATCAATAAAAGCCCTGGATATAGCAGTAAAACAGTAGATCTTTTCAAATTATGACAACCTTTCTGAAATCAATACCAGTAATATAGCAGAAAATACGAACAATTTCAAATTACATTTTTGATATAGTTCGTATTTTATTAGTAATAAAACTTAATAACAAAAAAAATAAGAAAATCGTTCGTACGATTTTCTTATTTTTTCTGGTTTTCAGAAAACTATTCTATTTAGAAATCTAAAGACTATTCAGGAACTTTAGCAATTCTTCCTTGTTCGATATAAACACTTAATATTCCAATATCAGCTGGATTAACTCCACTAATACGGCTTGCCTGAGCAATTGTTTCAGGATTGATTTTAGATAATTTTTGAACGGCTTCAGTTGCTAAACTTGGAACCTTTGTATAATCAATACGATCAGGAATCTTTTTAGACTCCATCTTCTTCAATCTTTCGATCTTCATTTGTTCTTTTTTTATATAACCAGCATATTTAATGCTAATTTCTACTTGTTCTTTAACACGACGATCAACTGGACCCTCATCAGGATCTCCTATCATATCAATGATATCTTCGTAATGTACTTCAGGACGTCTTAACAAGTGATCAGCTAAGATTCCATCTTTAAGACTCTTCAAGTTGTTCTTTTGCATAAATGGCTCTGCCATCTTTGGTGTGATCATCTTACGATTAAGACGGTTTAATTCAGATTCAATTTCTTCACGCTTTTTATTAAATTTAGCATAACGATCTTCGCTGATTAAACCCAGTTCATGTCCCTTATCAGTTAATCTCAGATCTGCATTATCATGACGTAAGATTAGGCGATATTCAGCACGACTAGTTAACAAACGATATGGTTCATTAGTTCCTTTTGTAACCAAATCATCAATCATAACGCCGATATAAGCTTCATCACGACGTAAAATAAATGGATCTTTCCCTTCAGCTCGTAAAGCAGCATTGATACCAGCCATAATACCTTGACCAGCGGCTTCTTCATAACCTGAAGTTCCGTTCATTTGTCCGGCAGTAAACAAATTCTTTACGACCTTAGTTTCCATATTTAGTTTCAATTGCCAAGGTTCGATAACATCATATTCAATTGCATATCCCGGACGCATTAACTTAGCATTTTCCAAACCGGCAACAGAATGAACCATCTTCAATTGAACCTCTTCTGGCATTGATGTTGAAAAATCACCAACATAATATTCTTCTGTGTCTTTACCTTCTGGCTCTAAGAAAATTTGATGACGTGGTTTGTCAGCAAAACGGACAATTTTATCCTCGATCGAAGGACAATATCTAGGTCCAACACCCTTGATAACACCAGAAAACATTGGTGCCCGATCAAGATTTTCACGAATGATTTGGTGTGTTGTAGCGTTTGTATAAGTCATCCAACATGATAACTGATCCTTCAAGTATTGAGAATCTGGTGTATCAAATGAAAAATGATTAGGTTCTTTATCACCTGGTTGTTCTTCAGTCTTAGTAAAATCAATTGTTTCCTTATTTACACGAGGTGGTGTACCAGTTTTAAAACGAGTTAATTTAAATCCATTTTCTTCAAGGTTTTCAGATAACTTAATTGAAGGAATACTATTATTAGGACCTGAAGAGTAAGTAAGTTCACCGATGATGATCTTACCCCTTGATGAAGTTCCGGCAGTTAAAACAACCGCTTTGGCATGATATCTAGCACCAGTGGCCGTTACAACACCCTTACAAATTCCATCTTCAACAATAAGTTTATCAACGATACCTTGTCTCAAAGTCAAATTAGGCTCTTCTTCAAGCACCTCTTTCATCATACGATGATACATATTTTTATCAGCTTGAGCACGTAATGCTCTAACCGCTGGTCCTTTACCAGTATTTAGCATACGCATTTGAATATACGTTTTATCAATATTGTGCCCCATTTCTCCACCTAGAGCATCAATTTCACGGACAACGATTCCCTTCGCAGGACCACCTAAAGAAGGATTACATGGCATGAAAGCTACCATATCCAAGTTTATTGTTACTAATAAAGTCTTTTGTCCCATTCTTGCAGCAGATAACGCCGCTTCAGAACCAGCATGACCGGCACCTACAACAATTACATCATAATTCTCTGAATCAAATTCCTTAACTTGCATAAATTCACCTATTTTCCTAAACAGAATTGTGAGAATAGTTGTGTTATCAATTCATCTGGATAACTTTCACCAGTAATTTCACCTAACGTATCCCAGCAAGCTGTCATATCGATTTGTACTAAATCAATTGGCATCCCTGCTTCAATTCCTGAAATAACATCATTTAAATTTTCTTTAGCTTGTCGTAACAAACCTGCCTGTCTGGCACTAGTAATAATTACGTTATTGCTATTATCCTCAATACCAGCATTAAAGATATTACTAATTGTCTTCTTAATGGTTTCAATACCATCGTTCGTTATAGCGGACGTTTTCAAAATAATATCGTCTTTTTTAACTTGTTCTACCGTCTCTGGCGTTATAACGGTGATTAAATCGTTTTTATTAAAAATAACAATACGATGCTTATCCTTAGTTGCTTCAAGTAATTGAATATCGTCATTTTCTAATTTTCGACTAGCATCAAGAACAACAATAACTAGATCAGCATCTTTTAAAGCTTTTTTTGAACGCTCTACACCAATTTTTTCAACCTTATCAGTTGTATCTCGAACACCTGCTGTATCGATCAATTTCAATGGAACACCATCAATATTGACATATTGTTCAACAATATCTCTGGTAGTTCCCGCTACGTCAGTAACGATTGCTTTATCTTCATCAAGTAATCTATTCAAAAGACTAGACTTTCCGACATTAGGTTTTCCAACAATGGCTGTTGCCAAACCATGTTGAAGAATTTCACCACTATCGGCTGTTTTTAGTAAACTATCAATATTTTTACTTACCAAATGAGCTTTCTCTAGCAACATTTTAGTTGTCATTTGTTCAGTATCATACTCTGGATAATCAATATTAACTTCTACTTGAGCTAAAGCATCTAATATTTCCTGACGTAAATTAGCAATTAAATGATTAAGATTTCCATCTAATTGATTAACAGCAACTTGCATGGCTTTATCTGTTTTAGCACGGATCAAATCCATTACTGACTCAGCTTGAGTTAAATCGATACGACCATTTAAAAAGGCTCTCTTAGTGAACTCTCCTGGTTCAGCCATACGGGCCCCAGAACCAATCAAAAGTTGCAATACCTTATTTGTCGCCACGATTCCACCGTGGGTATTGATCTCAACTACATCTTCTCTTGTAAATGTTTTAGGTGCCAACATAATTGAAACCATTACCTCATCTACTAAAGATCCGTCAGTTGGATCAATAATATGACCATAATTAATAGTGTGACTTTGAACTTTAGTAAGGTCTTTACCCTTAAATACCTTTTGAGCTATATCTACCGCTTGATCACCTGAAAGGCGAACGATTGAAATAGCACCTTCCCCAGGGGGCGTTGAAATAGCAGCAATCGTATCATATTCAGTAACTGCACTAGCCATAATAGTCCTCTTTTCCTATTTTTAAGCACAAAAAAAGTGCATAATCCACCAATTTGGCGGAAAAGCACTTTGACTACTTTTCTATATATTTGAACAATTCTAAAACATCTTAACTAGTTTTAGAAAAATTGTCAATTAACGACGTTTGTAAGCACGTTTTTTGGCTCTTCTAATCTTACGTTGCTTCTCACGCTCTGCTTCTTCCTTCTCCTTTTGAATACGACGATATTTGAAAGGATTTTGGAAAACCAATGTCTGAATAACTTGGAAAGCATTTGTTACAACCCAATACAAAGTAATGGCTGATGGGAATGTCAATGCTGGAACAAAAATAAAGAGCGGCATTACATATGTCATCAACTTTGTAGTTGTATTTTGATTTGGTTGAGAAAAACTTGCGATGTATGTACTTAAGAAAGTAAATACAGCCGCCAAAATTGCCATTATGTAATATGGATCAGCCTTACTTAACTGCATCCATAAGAATGTTCCGTTACGAAGTTGTTCTGTCTTATAAATAGCTTGGTACAAGGCAAACATAACTGGCATCTGAACCAATAATGGCAAACATCCTGCAACTGGATTAACACCAGCTTCACTATAAAGTTTTTGAGTTTCGTCTCTTAACTTTTGTTGTGTGTCAGTATCCTTAGCAGAATATTTCTTTTGAAGTGCTTGTAATTGAGGTTGCACAGTCATTTGTTTGTTCATACTTCTGATCTGGTACCAGTTTAGTGGTAACAAAACTATTCTAACGATCAGAGTAAATAGAACTATAGCCCATCCTGAACTATTGCCAACCAGAGAAGCTAACCAAAGGATAAATTGAGAAAAACTATATAAAACATAGTGATCCCAAATTCCTGTACTTTGACTGGTAATTGGTTCATTAAGGTTAGAACAACCTGATAAAACTAAAACAACACCAAGTAATAAAGCCACACCCAAGTATTTTTTTAAGCTTTTTTTATTCACTTTTACACCTATATATTATTATTTTTTATCTTACCCTAGTATTTTACCTAACTTTAGCAAATGTACGATATTTTTTTTCGTTTCAAACATATCTAATTTAACTGCTGGTTTTCGAGCAATAATCAAAAAATCCAGTTCAGCTGGTAACTCAGGTTTTAATTCCAACAGAGATTGTCTAACGTAGCGCTTTACACGATTACGGCCGACAGCTGTATGCGAAACCTTTTTACCTACTGATAATCCGACGCGGAAATGTTTTTGATCTTTTTTATCAATTTGATAAAGAACAAAATTACGATTTGCGACAGATTGTCCGTTTGAATAAACATATTGAAACTCATTTTCTTTTTTAATTCGATAACTCTTTCTCATATGTCACCAGACTATCCCTTGTTTTGTAATAAAAAAGGACCACTAAAAATCAGTGATCCTTCAAAACTAAGCTGATAATACTTTTCTACCCTTTTTGCGGCGTCTTGCAAGAACCTTGCGACCATTACTTGTACTCATTCTCTTCATGAAACCATGGACGCGTTCACGATGACGCTTCTTAGGTTGAAATGTTCTTTTTGTAGTCATCAATAAACCTCCTGAATCTTATTTAACAAATTTTTTTCACTTCTTCAGACAATTGCTTAACTATAATACCATGCAATGCAATGAATTTAAACAACAAATTTTTGATTACTTCCATATAGTTTAAAAAAGTATTGTCAGATTTTTTGAACAAATTTCCTGTGGATAATCTGTGGAAGAAATTAACAGTTTATTTTATCCACAAAACTTTAGACAAAGTTATCACCTGTAATTTTTTACTGTGTTTTAGTTTTCCACAGGTTGAGAATAATTTTTTAGATCTCCTAAAAAACCTGGTATTATGGTATTCTTAGCTATACATATTTGTGGATAACTATGTGAACAACTCATTTTTTCCGAGTTTTTCACAACCTATTTTTTTTCGTATTTCCAACTTGTTATTTTTTTATAATTTAAACATTTGTTCTGTGGAAAACTCTTTTATACAATGATAAACTATACAATGTCATTTTTCTGGAAAAAAATTATCCACATTAAAGATTGGGGGGAAATCTTTGCAAAATATAAACGACGATTCAAATGCTCAAATCAAACAATTTTGGGACTACTTAACTAGCAAATTAAAATCTAATTTGACCCCCGTCAGCTATACAACTTGGGTAGAAAGCGCAAATCCTTTATATATATCAGGAAACGATTTACATATTTCTGTACCTAGCAATCTTCATAAGGAATATTGGGAACGCCATTATGCAGAGGATATTGCTATCTACTCTTTTGAATTCAACGGAATTGAGTTAAATCCCATCATTGAAACTGCCGAAGAGCATGCAAAAAAAGAGGAACCCGAAAGAGTTTCTCAAAATAATGTCGAAGAAAAAACTACCACTGGACACGTTTTTCATAATTCACATTTAAATCCTAAATATACTTTTGATTCATTTATTACAGGTAGCGGTAATCAAATGGCACACGCCGCTGCATTAGCAGTCGCCGAAGAACCAGGAGTTATTTATAATCCACTGTTTATTTATGGTGGTGTAGGTTTAGGTAAAACCCATTTGATGCAAGCTATCGGACATCAAATGATCAAATTAGAGCCAGCTGCAAAAGTTAAATATATTACTAGTGAGACCTTTGCAAATGACTTCATCAATTCGATCCAAACAAGAACTCAAGATGAATTCCGTCAAGAATATCGTAATGTAGATTTATTACTAATAGATGATATTCAGTTCTTCGCTGAAAAGGAGGGAACTCAAGAAGAATTTTTCCATACTTTTAATGAGCTCTATGCCAATAGCAAACAAATTGTTATGACCTCTGATCGACTTCCAAATGAGATACCAAAATTACAAGAAAGATTAGTTTCTCGTTTTAGATGGGGACTACCCGTTGATATAACTGCTCCGGATCTGGAAACAAGAATTGCTATTTTAAGAAACAAAGCAAAAGCCGAAAATCTTGAAATTCCTGACGACACACTTTCTTATATTGCCGAACAAGTTGATACTAACGTTCGTGAACTTGAAGGTGCCTTGTTAAGAGTTCAGGCTTATTCAACTATGAATAAGGAAGATATTACTAAATCGATTGCAGCTGATGCTCTAAAATCACTGAAATTGAATAAAGAACAAAATGGATTAACGATAAATAAGATTCAGAGTCGTGTAGCAAAATATTATCGTGTTTCTGTTAATGATTTAAAAGGAAAGAAACGTGTAAAAACAATTGTTGTTCCTAGACAAATCGCGATGTATCTAGCTCGAGAACTAACTGACAAGTCTTTACCGCAAATTGGAATGGAATTTGGCGGCAAGGATCATACGACAGTTATGCATTCATGTGATAAAATATCCGAGTTAGTTATAAAAGATGAAGAAATCAAACGAGCAGTAAATGAATTGAAGGATGAACTTAGAAATTAACATGTTGAAAAGTTTTAAGTTTGTATAGAGTTATCCACACCTGTTAATAACAGGCAAAATTCAACAGTGATTTAGCTTTTAAAAAGTTTTCCACAGAATCAACAGTGCCTACTACTACTTCTATTTATATATATTAATTAATTAAAAGAGGGAGTCACCTATGAAATTTTCAATTGATCGATCTAAATTCGTGAATCAAACAAATAATGTTCAACGAGCTATTTCAACAAAAACAACTATTCCAATTCTCACAGGAATGAAATTAGACTTGTCAGAAAATGGTTTAACAATTACCGGAAGTAATTCAGATATTTCAATTACGTCATTTATCTCTAAAGAAGATACAGATAACGATTTAAGAATTGAAAGTACCGGGTCAATAGTTCTACCTGCTAGATTTTTTAATGAAATTATTAAAAAACTTCCTGGCGATAATTTTGATCTTGAGGTTTTAAATAATAATCAGACTTTAATATCTTCTGGAGTTTCAGAATTTACTATCAATGGTTTAGATGCAAGTAATTATCCACATCTTCCTGAAGTAGAGACTTCAAACCAATTAGTTTTCCCCACTGATTTATTTAAAGAAGTTGTTAACCAAACTGTTATTGCAGTCTCAAACCAAGAAAGTCGCCCCGTTTTAACTGGTGTTAACTTTCTGATCAGTAGTGAAGGTCTTACTTCCGTTGCAACTGATAGTCACCGTCTTGCACAAAGAAGAATCGATATCACAAGTGACGAAGACTATAACTTGATCATTCCTGGAAAGAGTTTGACTGAATTAGTCAGAACAATCAGTGATTCAGTTAAAGAAATTTCAATGTCAATTTCAGAAAATCAAGTTTTATTCAGTTTTGACAATGTAATGTTTTATTCACGTTTGCTCGATGGAAGATATCCAGAAACGGATCGTCTTATCCCAGCAGATTCGAATACTAGAATTACTTTTGACACAACAAAATTACTCGGTTCAGTTGAAAGAGCTTCACTCCTTTCTCATGAAAGTCGTAATAACGTTATTAAGTTAGAAATCAAAACTGCTGAGAAAAAAGCAACTTTATATGGTAATTCACCAGAAGTAGGAACAGTTGAAGAAGTTTTAGACTTTGAGACTCTTGAAGGTGATGATTTGGAAATATCATTTAATCCTGACTACTTGAAAGATGCCTTAAGATCATTTGGCGGAAATACCAATATAGAAATGAGTTTTACTTCACCATTGCACCCATTTACATTAAGACCAGTTGAGAATAAAGATAACTTTGTTCAACTGATTACACCTGTTAGAACATTTTAATTATGTAAAAAAGGGCCAGAACATTTCGTTCTGACCCTTTTTTTTGTCTGATTTGGAAATATACCAATATTTTAAGCTGTCTGTGATTTTTTTATCTTTTTTAGTGGGGAACTACTAAAAGGCCTTAAAATTGCTCTAAACGCTTGATAAGTTGTTTTTCAAGTGAAAAACCTCTATAATTATTGTATGTCAATAAATATGTAAATCTAATAAATAGGGTGTTAGTATGTCGCAAAAGATAAAGATTGAAACGGAATTTATAACGTTAGGACAATTTTTAAAAGACGTTGGGATCATTTCAACCGGTGGTCAAGCAAAGTGGTATTTGCAAGATAATCCAGTGAAATTTAATGGTGAACTGGAAAATCGTCGCGGTAAAAAGTTACGTAAGGGCGATGTGCTGGTTATTGACGATGAATCTTATGAAATTGAATGAGAACATTTGTATATAAAAGAATTACGGCTTCATAGTTATCGTAATTACAAGTCTTTAAAAATTGATTTTTCTCCTAATATTAATATTTTTTTGGGTAGAAATGCTCAAGGTAAAACAAATTTATTAGAGGCAATGTATTTTTTAGCTTTAACGAGAAGCCATCGGACATCTAGCGACAGAGATTTAATTATGTGGGGTAGTGACTTTGCCAGAATTTCAGGGACTGTTATTAAAGATAACTCTAGTAACCTTCAAATGGATTTGGTTATTAGTAAGTCTGGTAAAAAAGCCCGTTTAAATAATTTAGAACAACGCAAATTATCAAGTTATATTGGTAATTTGAATGTTGTTTTGTTTTCTCCGGAGGATTTGTCAATTGTAAAGGGCAACCCTGGTATTCGTAGAAAATTTATTGATATGGAATTTGGTCAAATTTCTGCTCAATATTTAAAGACAGTTAGCCAATTTCGTCGGGTATTAAAGCAGCGAAATGTATATCTGAAAAAATTACAACATCAAAAAAATCCAGATTTGATGTATTTAGACGTTTTATCAGATCAGCTATCTGGTTATTGTGCTGAAGTAGTGAAAATGCGTCTGGATTTCTTATCTCGTTTGCAAACTTTCATGAGTAAAATTCATGCTGACATAACCGATCAACAAGAGGAACTTAAACTTAGCTACAGTAGTGTAGTTGATGTTAGTAAAGCGAGTATTGAAAATATATATAATAATTACAAAGTTATTTTCAAAGATAATGTAAAAAAAGAAATTCAACGTGGCGTTACGTTATACGGACCGCACCGTGATGATATTAAATTTATGATCAATGGCAAGGATGCTCAAGATTTTGGTTCTCAAGGTCAGCAGCGTTCGGTCGCTTTAAGTTTAAAGTTAGCAGAAGTGGAGCTGATCAAAGAAGAGGTCGGCGATTATCCGATCCTTTTATTGGATGATGTTTTGTCAGAGTTAGATCGGAAAAGACAAACTCACCTTTTGACATCAATCAGTGATCGAATTCAAACATTCATTACCACAACTTCATTGGAAGATGTCGATCAGACTTTAGTTAGAGATCCTAATATTTTAAATATCAGTAATGGAGTAGTTCAACAGGAGGAAATTTAATGGCTGAAAACAATAGAGAAGCTGAACTAGAGAAAAAAGAAGAATTGGCCGAAGAATATGATGCCAGCCAAATTCAAGTTCTTGAAGGACTTGAGGCCGTTCGTAAAAGACCTGGTATGTATATTGGTTCAACCAGTAAACAAGGTCTGCACCATCTTGTATGGGAAATAATTGATAATGGTATCGATGAAGCTTTGGCAGGATTTGCTACTAAAATAGACGTTACTGTTGAGCCTGATAATTCGATCACTGTTTTTGATGATGGTCGTGGTATTCCTATCGATATTCAAAAGAAAACTGGTAAGCCTGCTCTAGAAACTGTTTATACGATTTTGCATGCCGGAGGTAAGTTTGGCGGTGGCGGATATAAAGTTTCCGGTGGACTTCATGGTGTTGGTGCCTCAGTTGTTAATGCCCTAAGTAGTGAGTTAGATGTTGTTGTTACTCGTGCTGGCAAGCAGTATGGAATCGATTTTTCTAAGGGTAAAGTTCAACATCCAATGCATGTTGTCGGGGATGCGCCAGAGTTTGATCATGGAACTAGAGTTCATTTTGTTCCAGATCCAGATATTTTTACTGAAACAACGGTCTATGATGACAAAGTTTTAACAACCAGAATTCGTGAATTGGCTTTCTTGAATAAGGGACTAAAGCTTACATTTACAGATAAAAGAGCGGATACCGCAGAAAAACTCGTCTTTCATTATGAAGGCGGTATTAAAAGTTATGTTGAATTTATGGACAAAGAAAAAGATGTCCTATTTGACGAACCTATCTATCTTGAAGGCGTTCAAGATGGTATTACAGTTGAAGTAGCACTTCAATATACCGATGAATACCACACTAATTTGATGACTTTTGCCAATAATATTCATACTTATGAAGGTGGTACTCATGAGGTTGGATTTAAGACAGCTTTGACGCGTGTTATCAATGATTACGCTCATAAAAATAAATTATTAAAAGACAGCGAAAAGCTTTCCGGTGAAGATGTTCGTGAAGGTATGACTGCAGTTGTCAGTGTTAAACATCCTGATCCTCAATTTGAAGGTCAAACAAAGACTAAGTTGGGTAACAGTGATGCTCGTACAATTACAGATCGTCTCTTTAGTGAGCACTTTATGAAATTCCTGATGGAAAATCCAAGTCTTGCTAAAAAAATCGTTGAAAAAGGTAGTTTGGCTACTAAAGCTAGAATGGCAGCTAAGCGTGCCCGTGAAGTTACGAGAAAACAAAATGGACTAGAAATCAGTAATTTACCTGGTAAATTAGCTGACAACTCTAGTAAAGATCCAGAAATTTCTGAATTATTTATTGTTGAGGGTGATTCAGCCGGTGGTTCCGCTAAAACTGGTCGTTCACGATTAACTCAAGCAATTTTACCTATTAGAGGTAAAATTTTGAACGTTGAAAAAGCAACAATGGATAAAATCTTAGCTAACGAAGAGATTAGAACGCTCTTTACAGCTATGGGTACAGGTTTTGGGGATGATTTTGATATTTCTAAGGCTCGTTATCATAAAGTTATCATCATGACTGATGCCGATGTCGATGGCGCACATATTAGAACATTGTTATTAACGTTGCTCTATCGTTATATGCGTCCAGTTGTTGATGCAGGCTACGTCTATATTGCTAAGCCACCTTTGTATCAAGTTCGCCAAGGTAAGATGATGCAATATTTTGATACTGATAAAGAAAAAGATGATTTTGTATCTCAACTTTCACCAAAACCAGAACCAAAGATCCAACGTTACAAGGGTCTTGGTGAAATGGATGCTGATCAATTATGGGAAACAACTATGGATCCAGAAAAGAGAAGATTAGATCGTGTTAACTTAGATGACGCCATCGAAGCTAATAAAGTTTTCTCAATGCTGATGGGTGACAAAGTTGAACCAAGAAGAGAATTTATCGAAGACAATGCACGTTATGCCGAAGTAGATTATTAGGGAGGTAAAGCAAGTTAATGGACGATAGAAGAATATCCAATGTTAATCTAACGGAAGTAATGAAAAAATCTTTCGTGGATTATGCCGCTAGTGTTATCGTTTCAAGAGCACTTCCAGATGTACGTGACGGTTTAAAACCAGTTCATCGTCGTATTCTTTACGGAATGAATGAACTTGGCGTTACACCAGATAAGCCATATAAAAAGAGTGCTCGTTTTGTCGGTGACATTATGGGTAAGTATCATCCACATGGGGACTCTGCCATTTATGAATCAATGGTTAGAATGGCTCAAGACTTTAGTTATCGTTATCCTTTAGTTGATGGACACGGAAACTTTGGTTCAATTGATGGTGATCCACCCGCTGCTATGCGTTATACCGAAGCTCGTATGAGCAAAATGGCAGTTGAAATGTTACGTGATATTAATAAAGATACCGTTGATCTAGTACCTAATTATGACGGTGAAGAAAAAGAACCAATGGTACTTCCTGCACGTTTCCCTAATCTTTTAGTCAATGGTGCAACCGGAATTGCTGTTGGTATGACTACTAATATTCCCTCACATAACTTAAAAGAAGTCATTGATGCATTACATATTTTGATGAGAAATAAAGATGCAACTATTGCTGACTTGATGAAAGTTTTGCCTGGACCTGATTTTCCTACTGGGGGAATCATTATGGGTCGTTCTGGTATCAGAAAAGCCTATGAAAATGGTAAAGGTACCATAATTTTACGTGCTAAAGTCGATGTTGTGACTAAAAAGAGTGGACAGGAACAAATTATTGTTACTGAATTGCCATACATGGTAAATAAAGCTAATTTAGTTGAACGTATTGCTGAATTAGCTCGTGATAAAAAACTTGATGGTATCACTGACCTTAATGATGAATCAGATCGTGAAGGTATGAGAATCGTTATTGATATTCGTCGTGATATGAGTGCCTCAGTTGTTTTGAATAACTTATATAAATTGACACAGCTACAAATTTCTTATGGTATCAACATGGTTGCTATCGTTGATAAAACACCTCGTGTTTTGTCTCTAAAAGAAGTTTTAGTTTACTATTTGAAGCATCAAGAAGTTGTTATTAGACGAAGAACTAAATATGAATTAGACCGTGCCCAAGCACGTGCTCATATTCTTGAAGGATTGAGAATTGCTCTTGATCATATTGATGAAATTATTAGTATTATCAGAGGTTCACAAACTTCAAGCGTTGCAAAACAAACTTTAATGGATCGTTTCAAGTTATCAGATAAACAATCACAAGCCATTCTTGATATGCGTTTGGTTCGTTTAACTGGTTTGGAACGTGAAAAAGTTGAAGCCGAATATCAAGATCTTTTAGTTAAAATTGCTGATTACAAAGATATTTTAAATACACCAGAACGTGTAGATAAAATAATTTATGATGAATTACTTGAAATTCAAGATAAATTTGGTGATCCTAGAAGAACTGAAATTCGTGCTAGTGAAGTAGCTAATATTGAAGACGAAGATTTAATCGAAGAAGAAAATATTTTAATAGTATTGACTCATAACGGTTATATCAAGCGTTTATCAGCTGATGAATTTAGAGTTCAAAATCGTGGTGGCCGTGGAATTCAAGGTATGGGTATCCATGATGATGACTTTATTGAACATATGATCTATGCCTCAACGCATGATCGAATGCTATTCTTCACTAATACTGGTAAAGTTTATCGAACAAAAGGTTACGAGGTTCCTGAATACGGCCGTACTGCTAAGGGAATCCCTGTAATAAATCTGCTAAATATCGAAAAAGGAGAGAAGATCCAAACTGTTATCAATGTCGGTCGAGATATTGATAAAGAAAATTCATTCCTCTTCTTTGTTACTAAGTATGGAACTGTAAAACGTACTCCAGTAACTGATTTCGCTAATATTAGACATTCCGGACTTCGTTCGATCACTTTAAAAGATGGTGATGAATTAACTAATGTCTTTTTAACAGATGGTAGTAAAGTCATTTTCATCGGAACTCATCGAGGTTATGCTGTAACCTTTAGAGAAAGTGACGTTCGTCCAATGGGTAGAACTGCCGCCGGTGTACGTGGTATTAAGCTTCGTGAGGAAGATTATGTTGTAGGTTCATCAATAGTTGAATCTGGACAAGAAGTCCTTACGATCTCTGAAAAGGGTTATGGTAAGCGTACTAAGGTTGAAGAATATCCAGTTAAGGGACGTGGTGGTAAAGGTATTAAGACTGCTAACGTTACCGAAAAGAATGGACCAATAGCCGGTGTCACAGCTGTTAGTGGTGATGAAGATATTATGTTGATCACCGATATGGGAGTTATGATCCGTTTTGAAGTTCAAAGTGTATCTCAAACTGGTCGTGCTACTTTAGGTGTCAGATTGATTAAGGTTGATGATAATTCAATTGTTTCAACAATGGCAAAAATTGAACACGAAGAACCAGACGATGATGATGAACAAAAAGATAGTGATTCAGATCAAAATGATTCAGATAGTGCTGAATTAAAAGACTCAATAGAAACAAAAGAAGATTCAGATAATACTGAAGAATAAGAAAAGTGTTTCTGCGTAATTTGATATGTATCAAGTTTTTGATACGTGTCAGGCAGAAACACTTTTTTAATGGAAATTTTATCTAGAAATTGTTTGGCAATTATGCTAAACTATAACATCGTGAGTATAAAATGTAGTTAATTTATGCTCCTTGTTCTTTAATTAGAACCATTAGACCATAAGGAGGTGTACAGTCATGGCTGAAACACATTACGAAATTACATACATCATCAAACCTGATGTTGAAGAAGACGCAAAGAAGGCTCTAATCGATCGTTTCGATAAGATCCTTACAGATAACGGCGCCAAAGTAATCGATTCCAAAGACTGGGAAAAGAAACGCTTAGCATACGAAATTGCTAACTATAAAGAAGGTGTCTACCATATTGTAAACGTAGACGCTGACAACGATGAAGCAATTAACGAATTCGATCGTCTATCAAAGATCGAAGACAATATTCTTCGTCACATGATCATCAAACGTGAAGACTA
Organism: Companilactobacillus baiquanensis; assembly: GCF_003946605.1. Taxonomy (GTDB): domain Bacteria; phylum Bacillota; class Bacilli; order Lactobacillales; family Lactobacillaceae; genus Companilactobacillus; species Companilactobacillus baiquanensis. The sequence continues at coordinate 20,954 of NZ_RHOQ01000002.1, read as the reverse complement.
ATTTTGTTTCACGTGAAACATTTTAAGGAGGCAGGTATATGATTAATAGAGTAGTTCTAGTTGGACGCCTGACACGTGATCCTGAACTTAGATATACTGCCAATGGTGCAGCAGTTGCCAGTTTTACAGTCGCTGTAAACAGACAATTCACTAATGCTCAAGGTGAACGTGAAGCTGATTTTATTAATTGTGTTATTTGGAGAAAGGCTGCTGAGAATTTCTCTAACTTCACTAACAAAGGATCACTTGTTGGAATTGATGGACGTCTTCAAACACGTAACTATGAAAACCAACAAGGTCAAAGAGTCTATGTAACCGAAGTAGTTGTAGAAAACTTCTCATTGCTAGAATCAAGATCTGATAGTGAAAGAAGAGCTAATTCAAGTAACAATAGTAATCCAAATCAAGCTCCTAATTACAACCAACAAAATCAATCATCAAATCAGTCTCCAACAAATAACAACAATAACTTTAACAATCAATCTAACAATAATAATAACAGTAACAACTCAAATAATATGGGCGATCCATTTGCTGATAACAGTAAACCAATCGACATATCAGATGACGACTTACCATTCTAAAGTGAAGGGAATGACATAAATGGCTCAACAAAGAAGAGGCGGACGTAGAAGACGTAAAGTTGACTTCATCGCAGCTAACCATATCGAATTTATCGATTATAAAGATACAGAATTACTTAAGAGATTTATCTCAGAACGTGGTAAGATTTTGCCAAGACGTGTAACTGGTACAAGTGCAAAGAACCAAAGAAAGCTTACAATCGCTATCAAACGTGCAAGAATTATGGCTCTATTACCATTCGTTGCTGAAGACTAATTGAAAATTAATTTAAGACCACTGCAGAGTGGTCTTTTTTTATTCTCTGAGTTTATTAAACTATCTATTAGAGTATTATCAAAGTCTTATATTTAGATATTAAAAGTGAAACTAGGCTGTGATAAAATTAGAGGGTACGTTTAAGAGGGGACTAATATGGAAAAAATAAAATCTAATTTGCGATTTTTCCTTTCTCGAGTAGATTATTCAACACAATTGACAGCGCTATCTTTAATTGTCATGCTAGTTTCAATTTTAATTGTTGGATTAGTTCATGGTTCAATTAGTGGCTATATTCAAGCTGTGCTTGTAATTATCTCGTTGATACTTTTTGTATACCTCTTCTTGCTTTTAGGTGAAAAAGCCGGTAAGTATACGAACAATTTACAGTATCGAATCGATCGAGGAACGGACAATAGTTTTGTCGAATATCCTTTGGGAATCTTGCTTTATGATGATGATAACCATGTTCAATGGGTTAATCCTTATTTTGTTGAGAAGACTGGAATGGGTAGCATCTTTAGTATGAGCTTATCAGATATTTCTAATGATTTGATTTCATTAGTTAGCTCTGATAATAAAGATGAATCACATCGAACTATAAGAATCGGCGATAAATACTATTTAGTTCAGATTCAAAGAGAACTACAAACAATGTATTTTATGGATATAACTCATTATTCTAAAATTGAGCGACGTTATGAAGACAATCGTTCTGTAATTGGTCAAGTCTATCTTGATAATTACGCTGAAATAACTCAATCAATGAGTGATCGGGATGTTTCTAATCTGGATAATTACATTACTAATGAATTATCTAATTGGGCATCTAGTGAGCAAATGTTCTTGAAACGGATTGACGATGATCACTTTTTCATTGTTGCCTACTCAGGTAAGATTTTTAATATGGAGAAAAAAGGTTTTAAAATTTTGGACGTTATTAGAGAATATACATCTCAACAAAATGTTCCATTAACTTTAAGTATGGGATTTTCATACGGTGTTGATGACTTAAATGTTCTAAATGATGAAGCTCAAAAAAATCTTAATCTTTCTTTAGGACGAGGTGGAGATCAAGTAGTCGTTAAAGAAATTGGTAAAAAAGCTCGTTTCTACGGCGGAAATACCGATCCTATGGAAAAAAGAACTCGTGTTCGGGCGAGAATGATCAGTGAAGCCTTGCAAGAATTGTTAAAAGATAGTGATCAAGTTTTGGTAATGGGCCATAATCATCCCGATATGGATGTTTTGGGATCAAGTCTTGGTATCAGACGTATTGCGCAAATGAACAATACACCATGTAAAATCGTGATCGATACTAATAGTCTTCATACTGACGTTAGCCGATTAATTCAATTGATCGACAAAGATCCTAGTATTAAAGATGATATCGTTTCTTCAGAAGAATCAATGAATATCGTCACATCTAATACTTTGATCGTCATGGTTGACCATTCAAAGCAGAGTATTTCAATAAATCCAGAGCTATTTAATAAGACTAGTGAAAAGGTAGTTGTAATTGACCATCATCGTCGAGGTGAGGAATTCCCAGAAAATCCAATGTTGATTTATATTGAACCTTACGCCTCATCTACTAGTGAGTTGATTACTGAAATGCTTGAATATCAGCCAAAGAACAAAAAAGCCATTGAAAAAATTGAAGCCACTTCATTGTTGGCAGGTATTACAGTTGATACCAAATCATTTTCACTTAGAACTGGAACTAGAACATTTGATGCAGCTAGTTATCTACGTTCTGTCGGTGCAGATGAAACCTTAATTCAAAATCTTTTGAAAGAAAATATTGATTCATTTATCCAAAGAAATCATTTGATCGAATCCATAACAATGGTAGGAGATAGAATGGCAGTTTGTTTTGGTGAAAATGATCGAGTATATGATCCAGTTATTGTTGCCCAGGCAGCGGATACATTGTTATCATTAAATAATGTCGAGGCCTCATTTGTAATTAGTAAACGACCTGATGATAGAGTTGGTATTTCTGCTCGTAGTTTAGGCAATATCAATGTCCAAGTTATTATGGAAAAATTGGGTGGTGGAGGTCACTTATCCGATGCCGCTACTCAAATATCAGACGTAACTGTTAATGAAGCTAAAGAGCAGCTGGTTCAAGTTTTATCTGAATCTGAAAATAAAAACTAGGAGGAATCCATCGTGAAAGTTATTTTTACTGCGGATGTAAGAGGAAAAGGAAAAAAGGGCGAAATAAAAAATGTTGCAGATGGTTATGCCCAAAACTTCTTAATCAAGAACAACAAGGCAATTGAAGCTACTAATCAAAATTTGTCAAAATTGAAGGCTGAACAAAATAAAGAAGCCAAGAACTATAAAGAAGAACTAGCAAATGCAAATGAATTAAAAAAGAAAATTGAAGACGATAAGACGATCGTTGAAATTTTTGCCAAATCAGGAGCAGATGGTAGATTATTCGGATCAGTAACAAGTAAGAAAATTTCTGAAGAATTAGACAAACAATATGGACTAAAGGTTGATAAACACAAGATGGAATTAAATGATGGTGTTAAATCATTAGGTTATATCAATGTTAAAAGTAAAATTTTTGAGGGTGTTGAAGCAACTATTAGAGTTCATGTTGCCGAAAAGAAGTAATTTAAATGAATAATGAAATGACAAGGATACCACCTAATGATAAAGATGCTGAACAAGCTGTTTTAGGTGCGGTATTTTTAAGCCAGGATGCACTAGTTGAGTCAATGGAATATGTTGACGCAGAAGATTTTTATCAACATGCTAATCAGCTTGTCTTCCAGGCGATGGTTAATTTGAATGATCAAGAATCTCCAGTCGATGTAGTGACGGTTCAAAATGAACTTGATCGTTTAAATCAAGTTGAAGATGTTGGTGGTGTTAGTTATTTAGCAGAATTAGCCAACGCTGTTCCAACGGCAGCTAATACGAGTTATTATGCGCGTATCGTTAAAAATAAGGCTGTCTTAAGACGTTTGATCAATGCGGGTACAAATATTGTCTCTCGTAGTTTTGAAGAGTCAGAAGACCTTGATACGATCATCGATCAATCTGAAAAAGATATTATGGAAGTTTCAGAGAATCGTAATCATCAAGGATTTAGAAAAATTTCTGATGTCGTAAAATCATCTTTTAACGAAATTGATAAGTTATATAGTCAAGATACTGACGTTACTGGTTTATCGACCGGTTATAAAGATCTTGATAATTTAACTACTGGATTGCACAAAGACGAATTGATCATTTTGGCAGCTCGTCCTGGTGTTGGTAAAACTGCCTTTGCCTTAAATTTAGCCCAAAATGCAGCAACTAAAGATCAAGCAACAGTTGCTATTTTCTCATTGGAAATGGGTGCTGAACAATTAGTTAATCGTATGATCTGTTCTGAAGGTAGTATCGATGCTAATGCATTGCGTACTGGCCAATTAGATGAAAATCAATGGAACAGTTTGGTCGTGGCAATGGGAAGTTTATCAAGAACCAATGTTTATATTGACGATACTCCTGGTGTTAAGATGGCTGAAATTAGATCAAAATGCCGTCGATTACTAAAAGAAAGTGGTCAGTTAGATTTAGTTATTATCGACTACTTACAATTGATCGAAGGTACTGGTCAGGAAAATAGACAACAAGAAGTTTCAGTTATTTCTCGTAATTTGAAAAAATTAGCTAAAGAATTGCATGTTCCAGTAATTGCGTTGTCACAGCTTTCTCGTGGAGTTGAGCAGCGTCAGGATAAAAGACCAATGTTGTCAGATATTCGTGAATCTGGTTCAATTGAACAGGATGCTGATATTGTTGCGTTTCTTTATCGTGATGATTACTATCGTGATGAAGATGGTGATGATGACAGTGAACCACAAGACCAAGAAGATCAAGATGTTGGTGAGGTCGAAGTAATAGTAAGTAAAAACCGTTCTGGTCCGCGTGGAACAGCCAAGTTATTGTTCGTGAAGTCTTATAATAAGTTTTCTTCGATAGCAAATATCCCAGAAAATTAGAGATACTTTCACTTGTTTTTTAAAAACTGAAACAATTTAAGAGGAGATAGACATGACAACAGTTGTTGTAGTAGGTACCCAATGGGGTGACGAAGGTAAAGGTAAGATCACTGATTATTTTAGTGGAGAAGCAAATATCATCGCTAGATATCAAGGTGGAGATAATGCCGGTCATACCCTAAATATTGATGGTAATGTTTACAAATTAAGATCAGTTCCTTCAGGAATTCTTTATTCTGATAAGACTAGTGTTATTGGTAATGGTGTTGTTTTAAATCTAGAATCTCTTTTAGAAGAGTTAAATCGTTTACATGAACAAGGTGTAGATACTTCAAATTTGAAGATTTCTAATCGTGCACAATTGATTTTGCCATATCATATCAAGTTGGATTCACTTCAAGAGGCCGCAAGAGGCGATTCTAAAGTCGGAACAACTAATAGAGGTATTGGCCCAGCTTATATGGATAAAGTCGCTCGTATTGGTATTAGAATGGCAGATATTTTAGATAAGGATATTTTTAGAGATTTACTTACAGAAAATCTTAAGCAAAAAAATGAATTATTTACAAAAATTTACAATTCTGATGAAATTAAATTTGATGATGTTTTTGAAAAGTATTATCAATTTGGCCAAGATGTAAAAGATCGTGTCATCGATACTTCTGCTTATTTAAACCGAGAATTGAAGAATGGTAAAAATGTTTTATTTGAAGGCGCACAAGGAATCATGCTTGATATTGATCATGGTACATATCCTTATGTAACTTCATCTAATCCAGCTGGTGGTGTAACAACTGGTGCTGGTATTGGTGCTCCAATGGTTGATAAGGTTATTGGAGTTGTTAAAGCTTATACATCTCGTGTTGGTGCTGGACCTTTCCCAACAGAACAAGAAAATGAAGTAGGTAATTTCTTGCGAGAAGCTGGTCATGAATACGGAACTGTTACACACCGTCCTCGTCGAGTTGGCTGGTTAGATACAGTTGTATTACGTCATTCATGCAACGTAGCCGGAGTTACTCATTTGTCACTTAATTGTTTAGATGTTTTAACAGGACTTAAAGAGATCAAAGTATGTACAGGTTATGATCTAAATGGAAAGATCATTGATGAATATCCTGCTAATTTAAATATTTTGGCACAATGTAAACCAATTTATAAAACATTCAACGGCTGGGATGAAGATATTACAGGTGCTAAGAGTATCAGTGATCTGCCAGATGCAGCAAAAGCATATCTTGAATTTTTGAAAGAACAACTTGGTGTTGAATATGCTACCGTATCTGTTGGACCTGATCGTGAACAAACAATTGAAGTTAATGATGTTTGGAATGCTTAAAGTTAACAGAGCGTAACATAAGGCGTTTAGAGACCGAGAATATTCGTAGATAAGCTCGGTCTCTGCCTTATGTTACGCGTTTCAATAAATAATAATCGTAATACACAAAAGGATGTGACGACAGTCACATCCTTTTATTTTGCCTAGTTTCTATTTGTAGTAGAGATAATTCCCTTTTGGAAGCTGACAAATTTTTTACTGTTACGATTGTAAGTTAACGTGTAGTAAAAATGATCATCTTTACTTAGTTGTTTAATATAAATTCTCGAATATCTAGGAACATCAGATACTTCGTAGCCAATAATACCGTAATTTGTAACTCTAGAGTTAGAATTTTTGGCGAGAGTGTAAAGTCCGGTATTACTTTTATCGGGATCAAGTCCTAGGTTAATGGCAATTTGATTAAAACTTCCAGGTTCAGAAGAGTTATTCATTACCAGATTGGAATTAATAACGGCGGTTTTAAGTCGTTGCATAAAATTCTTAGAATTGTTTATTCCTGTTTCACCGACTTGTACATCAGGAATAATAAAACGTGGTGGGTATGTGTTTGAAGTTTTCTTTAGATACTTAACAGAGAATATTTCATTTTTCTTATGATATAGACGATAACGGTAACTAACGATTTGTTTAGTGTCATTATATTGATTAAGGCTGATCGTTAAATATTTACCCTTACGATCTTTTCCAAAGTTGAGTAAGGTAACGTCATGAATATATTGATGTGATTGCTTTTTAATTTTATCGGTGAGAGACTTATCTTGTTTTTCATTGAGAAAATTAAAGCTTTTAGTGGCCTTATAGTTACTATTAATAGTATTCACGAGATCAATAGCTTGTGTTTTATCATTCTCAAAATTTTTATCATTAAGTTTGATGGATTTTGGAGTGACTCCTTGATCGATATTCTTTGGATTAACTATCAAGGAAAACGGAATAGTTAAAGATGATATCTTATTGATAGTTTTAGTTTTAACGTTTCCCCAATTGAAGACATAAGTTAAGATTATTAAAATTAGAATCAGTAAGGTTATTAATAACTTTAGATGTTTTTTAAATAATTTTTTCAAAATTTCTCACCCTTTATAATTGTGATACTTTAATATATATAATATACAAAAAGAAACGTTATTTGAGGAAAATCGTGAAAGATAAAAAAGATTTAAAAGGTGGTTCTAAATCAGTACATTATTTACTACTAGGGGCTAAGGTAATTGCCACTCTAACGGCTGTTATCTTTTTTGTAATGCTTTCACGTGGGGTAGTAAATGCAGCTGTGACTGCCAAAATAAATAGTCAGTATCAAGATAAAACACATAAGGTTTTAAAAACAAACGTCAATTCTTCTTCGGCTGATTTTGTCGGTAAATTGATCAAAACCAGTGGTAAACATATAATTACGCAAGATAATATTAAAAGATACCAAGAGTTAGAAGAATATATCAGCGAAAGAATGGATCGAGCTGCGGCTGTTTCTGCTCTTTTTGATGGTAAGAATAACTATAAAGATAGTGTGTCCAGTGGCCAGATCGATGAGTTGGATAAGAAACTTCTCAAAGAAAAAAATCAGGATGTCTACCAAAAACAACGTAATCGTTTAGATAAGATTCAAATTTGGTTTGAACAAACACAAGATGCTAATGGATATATTTCTAAAACCTGGGATAAGTTTAATGATGATAATGCTAGTTTAGATATTAAAAAAATATCTATGGTCAACGCTTATTATAAACTGATCAAGAATAAAACAATTAAGAAACAATGGACTGATGCAGTCGCTAAAATGACTGATTATTATGCCAATCATAAAGGATCAAGTGCTAGGGTAACTGCAGCTAAAGAACAATTGGATGCTCTGAGGGATGCACCTTTGACTGAGAAATATAAACCAGCCAATGTTGATATTATCGGAACACTAGATAAATCTAGTACGGATTCTGATACTTTGAGTAATGCAGGCTTAACTGGGAAGACGGTCCTATATTATGATTCAAGCAGTAATAAATTAGCTTTGATGACTAATGTTAATGGAAATTACGTTGCTGAAGACGGTTATATATCAGTAAGTAATTCAAGAGTCAGTTCTGGAAAATATAATATTAAAAAGATCATTACCTCTGCCGGCAATAATGATGCAATTATCACTGATAGTAGTAACAGCAGTTTTGGTCAATACTTAACTAATGCATCTGATAGTACATTGTCAAATAATGATATTACAGATGCTGATAATTCAACTGCTGATTTTAATTCAGCAACACCAGTATTTTGGATGAAAAATAATAGCAGTTTAAGTAAGTCAATTTACTTTAACAATGGATCTACGATTGGATTTATTTATTCCGGTGGTAGTAGTTATAGTAATGGTCTACAAATTAGTTCATCTGATTTGTCGAGTTTACAATCTAAGATTTCATCAGGAATCACATTTTACGCTGATTAGGGGTCATTATGCGAGAAACTAAGCGAAGTACAATTAAAAGAAAACATAAAAAATGGCCATGGATATTGTTGGTTTTGATCATTATGATCGCTAGTGGAATTGGTATTTTCTGGATGAAATATGGATATGATATCAAAGGCGCAATTTCAGATGGTTATTCATATAGTGAAGGTTTAACTAAGAGTGATTTTCGTCCAAAAAATTCAACCGTTATATATGATCGTAACGGTAAAGTGTTAAAAAAACTATCCCAATCTAGCTCTGACTATGTGCCAATAAATAAAGTTAATCCCAAAATAAAAAAGGGGTTGGTCAAAGTTGAAGATCAAAGGTTTTATATTCACCACGGGGTAGATATGTATGCAATTATGCGTTCACTAGGAGCAAGAGTAATACATAGAAGGATTGAAGGTGGATCGACCTTAACACAGCAGTTGGTTAAAAATGTGGTGTTAAAAGATCAGTCGCAAACAATTGATCGTAAATTAAAAGAAATGGTGATTGCCCAGCAACTGGAAAAGAAATTCACTAAGAAGCAAATTTTGGAATTTTATATCAATGACGTTTATATGGGACATGGATCTTATGGTTTTAGTAGTGCTGCTGACTATTATTTTTCAGAGAATCAAAATAATTTATCAATTGATAAACTAGCAATGTTAGTTGGTATCCCAAATAATCCCGCTTACTATGATCCAGTTAGTTATCCGCAACGCTCATTAAAGCGTAGAAACATGGTGTTATACATTTTCTACAAGAATAAATTGATAAGTCATAACGCCTATTTGAATGCCAGAAAACGACCTTTAGGATTAAAGATCAATGAACATAAATTTGATAATGATGTTTCTAATAATTATGCATTGAGTTATGCCGTAAGTAATGCAACTGAAGAATTAATGAAATCTTCTGGCTTTATGATGAAGTATAAATTTAATAGCGATAAAGAAATGAGTCAATACTATTCTAACTTCCAACAACAATTTGAACGAGCTCGTGGTGAGTTGATGGAGGGTGGATATAGTATTCACACAACTATTGATATGGATATTCAAAATAAGATCGAAAGTATTGTGTCGGATTCATACAAAGCGTATACCGGACGAGATGTCCATGGAAAACTGGCGCCACAAGTATCTAGCACAGTAGTTGATAATCAAACTGGGGATGTTTTGGCAATAGTTGGTGGTAGAACGACTGAAGGAGATCAAGTCAATCGTGCTATCAATGGTTATCGTCAACCAGGTTCAGCCGCAAAACCAATTACAGCATACGCACCTGCCTTTGAAAGAGGCTATTTACCACAGAGTACTGTAATTGATTCGGCAATTGCCGGTAGGAAAAATTGGTACAGCGGATACAAAGGTAAGACGACTATTCGTGATGCTTTGGCAAATTCTATTAATACGGTTGCCTATAAGTTAGCTTTAGAAGACAACAAACATCTGTATTACAATGATTTGACTAAAATGGATTTTGCCCGATTATCACCAGAAGATGATAATCCTATTATTGCTATTGGTGGTTTCAAAAATGGTGTAACGACCACCGAGATGGCATCTGCTTATAGTTCATTTTCAAGAGGGGGTAAGTTTATAGCCCCAAGTAATCTAAGCAGTATTTACGATAATGAAAATGAACGTTATATTTACCAAAATACTCATCCAAAAACATCTGTTTATACAAAAGATGCTAGTTATATGACTTTAAATACTATGCAATCAGTAATCACTGATGGCTCTGGTAAAGATGCTAAACTTGATAACTACGACTACACTGCTGGTAAAACAGGTACGACAGATGATAGTAAAGATTCTTACTTTGTTGGTATGACTCCTAAATTTACCATTGCTAATTGGACCGGAAATGACATGCCATCTACTTTGACAACTGCCGAAGAGAGTTTATCAATGCAAAGCTTTAAAGCCGAAGGTGAGTATTTAGTTGATACGCTTAAGCAGAAAAATGACGATTTTAAGAAACCTAGTACTGTAACTGTTGATGGCGATAAATTGTCAGTACAAACTAAGAATAAAAAACCTACGATTCAAGATATTATTGATAATGACTTTTCAAAATATAATTCAGATCAGACAAACAAGAATGCACAACGTTTAGCTAATTTGGATTATCGAATAATTTATCACCTTACTAAAAAAGAAGAATATTCTAGAGAACGTAAAGTTGAAAAGGCAATTGATAAGTATAAAGATTCACCGATCATTAAAGAATCACAATATAATAAGAAACTTGATGAATTGCAGAAAATTCGTTATTTGAATGCTAACGTAAAACGTCAAAACGCTAAAAGTGACTTCAATAATCAAATTCTAGATCTTCAAAAAGATTTAAATATGAGTCAAGCTATGTTTCAAACCTCAAAAGACAATAAGAAAATTGCTGAATACAATAAAGAGAAAGAAAAAATTGAATCAGAGCGTGCTTCTAAACGTAAAAATAAGGTAAACGAGTTGATGCCACAATATAATACGCAACTTCAAAAAGTTAAAGATGCGTATGCAAATGATGACTCTGATAAAGAATCACAAAAGCAGAAACTAGTTAATATTATGAATGAAATAAGAAGTTACGGCGGCAATGTCCCTGATGTTAAAATAAACGGTAATAGCAGTAATTAATGGGTTGTCATGAGGTACACAATCTATTAATATTTATATAGCCAGAATATTAATGGAGGATAAGGAGAATGAGCTTAGCAGATAAAGTTTCTGAAGGTAGAATATTATTATTCAAGTGCAGTCAGTGCAATCATCCAGCCATGCTGATCCTTAAGAAAAAGGAACTGGAGAAAAATTCAGACGACTCTGTTAAATATGAAATTACGATGCAGTGTCCCAGATGTCGAAATAAAGATACCTTTACTTTGAATGATGGCAAAATAGATGTTGCATCTAAATCTGAAAAAACAGATCGGACTCCTAATCTTGATCGAGTATTGTAGAAAACATCTCTTAGTGAGATGTTTTTTTGTTTATTATAAATTTTAAAACCTAAAAACTAACTAAATATAGTATTCTTGCGTTAAGATATTTTTAGATGTTAAAACAAGTTAAATGAATTTTAAAAATAGGAGTGGGAAAAAGTGAAGGATAACAGTGCACAACCCCAATTAGCTAGTGATTATGCATATCAAACTCTGTACAATAAAATAGTTTCTCTGGAATTGTCTCCAGGTGATATCATTAGTCCAGTTCAGTTGTCAAAAGAATTAGGCGTTAGTAGGACACCAATTCAAAAGGCTAGTGCCAAGTTAGCCGATGATGGATTGTTAGATGTTTTACCGCAACGTGGTTCTTATGTTTCTCAGATAAATATCGATCGAATTTATGAATCATTTTATATGCGTAACTTAGTGGAACAAGCAGCCGTTATAAAAATTTGTGGATTGGAACAAAGAGATGATATTTGCATACAGTTAGAGCAAAACATTTATAATCAAAAGAAAGTTTTGGAACGAAATCTGTACGAAGAATCATTTGAAATTGATGAACGATTCCATCACATAATATATAAATCTGCCAACATGCTTTATATTGAGAAAGCTTTGGCCCAGATATCTGCTGATCAGAATCGATTGAGAAAATTGAAAATTCTATCAAACATTAGAGTTGATTCAACTCTTCAAGAACATAATAATATTTTGGAATCTATTAGAGCAGGTAAGGCAGAAGAAGCTGCATTGAATATTTATAAACATATTTCAAAATTTGCTGAAGATACAATCGTAATTCATGATAAATATCCAGAGTATTTTTCAAATTGGGAAAATACAGAAATAAAGAATTTAAAATTGAAAAAACAAAGCTTCTTTAGCTTTTAGTTGATTAAATAGAGAGTTCCATTTAGAAAATAGTCCTTTTAAGCAATTTTAAGGGGACTATTTTTTTTTATGTTATTGACAGCGCTTACATAAGATGTTAAATTAACTTTGTTGGAATACTAGCATTCTAGTATGTTAATAACAGAAGTGGGAGATGAAGTCGATGGTTAGCATTAAAGACGATTATTTGAATGACGAAGACAAATTCACTAGTCATGATATTGAAGTTCCTAAGTATGATTTCAAAAAAGTAAAAAAAGAAACAGATAAAAATCCGATTTGGGTTCATTTTGGTGGAGGTAATTTATTTAGATGTTTCCATGCCAAAATTGCGCAGGATCTTTTGAATAGTGGAGATCTTAAAAGTGGAATTGTAGTAGCTGAAACTTATGATGAGCAAGTTATAGATGATATTTATCAGCCCTATAATAATAAAATGCTACAGGTTGTTATGAAGAGTGATGATAGTTATCAGAAAACTTTGATTGCTAGCGTTGGGGAAAGCATTTATTACAATCACAGCAATCAAGACGGTTGGGCAAAATTAAAAAATATTTTTGAAAATCCATCGTTACAATTTGTCACTATGTCAATTACTGAAAAAGGTTATATTTTGACAGATATGAATGGTGAACTTACTGAAAGCGCCAAAAAGGATATTACTAACGATCCAGATGAAGCAAGCACGAATATGGCAGCAATTGCCAGATTACTTTTAGCCCGTTTTAATGCTGGAAAATATCCTATTGCAATGGTCAGCACAGATAATTTTTCAGAGAACGGTCAACGTTTTGAAAAAGAAATCTTAACTATTGCTAATGGTTGGTTAGACAACAATTTAGTTACAAAAGATTTTATAGATTATCTGAAAGATGATAGTAAAGTTAGTTTTCCTTGGTCCATGATCGATCGAATTACACCAAATCCTTCAGAAAAAGTTTCTAATATTTTATCAGAACAAGGTTTTGATGATGTAGATATCTTGCATACAGACAAACATACCAATATTGCACCATTCGGAAACACCGAAGAAACACATTATTTAGTCATTGAAGATAATTTTCCTAATGGACGTCCTAAATTAGAAAATGCTGACGTAATTATGACCGATCGTAAAACCGTTAACGATGCTGATCAAATGAAAGTTACAGCTTGCTTAAATCCATTACATACTTCCTTAGCAATCTTTGGATGTTTGTTAGGTTACACATCGATTGCCGATGAAATGAATAATTCTAATTTGGTCAAATTAATTAAAGGTTTAGGTTTTGACGAAGATCTTCCAGTAGTTAAAGATCCTAAAATAATTGATCCAACTAAATTTATAAATGAATTAATAAATAAGCGTCTACCAAATAAAAACATCCCTGACACTCCTCAAAGAATCGCCAGTGATACTTCTCAAAAAATTCCGATTCGTTATGGTGTGACAATTCAACATTATTTAGATGACGAAAATCGTGATGTGAAAGATTTGAAGTACATTCCTTTTATTTTAGCAGGTTGGTGTCGTTATATTTTAGCAGTTGATGATCAAGGTAATTCCTTTACGCCAAGTCCTGATCCATTACTAGATTATGTTAAAGAAATTATGGAACCAATTGAATTAGGTACACAAGATGATGAATTAATTCATAAAACTTTAAAACCATTATTAAGTAATAAACAAATTTTTGCTCATGATTTATATGAAATAGGTTTGGCAGATAAAGTAGAAGCAAACTTTAAAGAATTGAACAACGGTAAAGAGGCTATTGCAAAAGCTCTTTCCAACTTATAGGAGGTAATTTTTTAGCATGATGGAAATGGGATTTAGATGGTTTGGATCAAATGATGATCCAATTAAATTACAACAAATTAAGCAAATTCCTGGTATGACTCAAGTCGTCGGCGCTTTATTTGATGTTCCAGTAGGAGAAGTTTGGCCTAAGGAAAAAATTGCTTCATTAAAGAAAGAAATAAATGACGCTGGTTTAAAGATGGATGTAATTGAATCAGTTAATATCCACGATGATATAAAAATCGGTAAACCTAGTCGAGATAAATACATTGAGAACTACAAGGAAACAATCAGAAATTTATCTGAATATGGTGTCAAAGTTATCTGCTACAATTTCATGCCAGTATTTGATTGGTTAAGAACAGACCTTCAATTCGATTTACCAGACGGCTCGAATGTTATGTCATTTGAACTAGATAAATTAGCATCTGACCCACAAGAAATGATCGATCGAGTTGAAAGTAATTCCAAAGGCTACTCACTACCAGGATGGGAACCAGAAAGATTAAGCGAAATAAAGAGATTATTTGATGCATATAAAGATGTTGATGAACAAAAATTGACAGAAAATTTGAAATATTTCTTAGATGCAATAATTCCCGTCTGTGAGGAATGTGATGTACGAATGGCAATGCATCCGGATGATCCACCAATGCCTTTATTCGGTTTGCCAAGAATCTATAAGAATCGTGAAGATATGTTAAAAATCGAAGAACTACATGAATCTAAATATAATGGTTTCACGATTTGTACAGGTAGTTTAGGTGAAAATCCTGATAATGATGTTCCAGCGATTGTTAGAGAATTTGTCAAAAAAGATCGCGCACCATTTATTCACACTAGAAATATTAAATTTACAAGTAAAACGGACTTTCATGAATCAGCACACTTATCTAGTGAAGGCTCATTAGATATGTATGAAATTATGAAAGCCATGCATGATAGTGGATTTGACGGTTATGTTCGTCCAGATCACGGTCGAAATATTTGGGGAGAATCAGATCGTCCCGGATATGGTCTATACGATCGAGCTCTAGGAGCCACTTACTTAAATGGATTATGGGAAGCAATAAATAAAGCTTAAATTTGAAGGGAGTTTTAAAAATGTTAGCAGCACGTGTATATGGAAAAGAAGATTTAAGAATTGTAGATGTTCCAAAACCAGAAATTGAAAATCCAAATGAAGTAATTGTAAAAGTTAAAGCCGTAGGAATTTGTGGAAGTGATAATCATTTATATCATGGTGAAAATCCCTTTGCTACTTTGCCAAGAGTTATGGGTCATGAATTCGTCGGTGAGATAGATGAAATTTCAGATGATGTTAAAGAGGTTAAAGTTGGTGATCACGTTGTAGTAGAGCCAATTGCATATTGTGGTAAGTGTTACGCCTGTCGTCATGGAATGCCTAATGTATGTAAAAACTTAGTAGTATCAGGTGTTCACATTGATGGTGGTATGCAAGAATATGTAAAACTTCCATTAAAACAAATTCACAAGATTGATAGTAATGTTCCTTGGACAACTGCTGTTTTATCAGAACCATATACAATTGCCGGAAATTCAACAACTAGAGCAGAGGTCGGCTTAGGAAAGACAGTTTTGATCCAAGGTGGCGGAACAATCGGTCAATTAATTTTACGTGTAGCAAAGGCAAAAGGTGCCAGAGTAATGGTTACAGATGTTTTGGAATCTAAACTAGAATTTGCTAAACATAATGGTGCCGATGAAGTAGTTGATGTTACAAAAGAGAACCTTAAAGATCGTGTTACTGAATGGACAAATGGAGAAATGGCAAACGTAGTTATTGATGCTGTTGGTGCTCCAAAAACATTTGAAGCTTGTTTAGATTTAGCATCAGTTGCTGGAAGAATTGTTCCATTAGGTATGTCTGAAGAAGCTTCTAACATTCCTGAAAAACCAATCATGCAAAAACAATTAACTATTTGTGGTTCAAGATTACAAGCTTACCAATTTGCACCAATCATTAAGTCGATCGAATCAGGATTATTAGATGATGATGGAGTAGTTAATCAACAATTTAATATTAAAAATGCTCAAGATGCATTCGATTTGATGAATGAACATCCTGAACAAGCTCGTAAGATCGTTTTGACATTTGATTAAATAGTTAACTCTCATGAAGGTTGGTGAATTAAGTAATGGCAAACAATAACGATACAGAAGTTGATACAAAAGAATTAATTAAAGTTACAGCAAGTGGCTGGATGGGAACCGCTATGGAATTTATGGATTTTCAATTATATTCCTTAGCCGCAGCGATTGTATTTGGAGAAATCTTCTTTCCTGAGTCATCTCCGGCCATGGCATTAGTTATGGCAATGGGAACCTATGGAGCTGGATATGTGGCTCGATTACTTGGGGCTTACTTCTTTGGTCGAATGGGAGATAAAATGGGTCGAAGAACAGTTCTATTTGTAACAATCATGTTGATGGGATTAGCTTCCACCGCTATTGGTTTCTTGCCGACCTATCAACAGGTTGGAATTTGGGCACCAATTGGACTAGTTGTTTTACGTATAGTACAAGGTTTTGGTGCTGGTGCTGAAATTAGTGGTGCTGGAGTTATGGTTGCAGAATTTGCTAAGAAAAGTAATCGTGGTTTAGTTGGTAGTTTCGTTTGTCTAGGAACATCCACAGGAACCTTACTGGCTAATTTGATCTGGACCATTATTTTAATGAAATTAGATGATAATAGTTTATATACGTGGGGGTGGAGAATTCCATTCTATGCATCATTTTTGATTATGATTGTTGCCATTTTAATTCGGATGTTCATTAAAGAGAGCCCCGTTATGGCAGAGAAAAAGAAATTACTAGAAAAAGAACGTATTGAAAAATTACAAAATGCAGCTCCAGAAAAGCCTAAAAATAAAGTTGCTAATAAGAGTTTGTTAGTCGCTTTAGGACTTCGTTTTGGACAAGCTGGTAATAGTGGTATTTTACAAACTTATATTGCTGGATTTATGGTTACTTTCTTAAGTGTTCAAAAGACTGTAACTACAAATGCTAATATTATTGCTTCTCTTGTTTCATTTATTACTATTCCCGTTGTTGGGTACTTAGGTGATAAAGTTGGACGTCGTAAAATGTACATGTTCTTATCTGCAGCAATGGTTGTTTACGCCATTCCAATGCTTTTAATGATACAAACTAGAAATACCGTATTGTTAACAATTGCTATGGTTATTGGATTAAACGTTGGTGTTCAGGGGATGTTTGCCCTTGAAAATGTTATGTTAGCCGAATTGTTTGGTTCTAAAAACAGAATGACATTCATGGCTTTGGCAAAAGAAATTGCCGGAGTAGTAGCAACAGGATTTGGTCCATTAATTGCTGCTAGTTTAGTATCAGCTTTTACTGGTAGTTGGTTACCAATAGCAGTAATGATTATCGTCTTTTCATTATTTACATTCTTCAGTGCATACAAATCAGTTGAAACAACTGGTCGTGATTTAAATGACTTAACTGATGCAATGGATGAGCCAAAAAATGATAAAGAAAAAGTTACAGAGAAATTAGAATCAAGTGAATTATAGAATTTAAAAAGATATGATGAATAATCGTATCTTTTTTGCTTTTTAGTGTACAAATCCAATAGCTAAATTTGACAGAATAGCTTAAACTTTTATAATTGTTTCAACGTACACTAAATTTCTTCATATTTTTAGGGTATATTATTAACGTTGTACAAATATGTCCATTTTCCGAATTTGATGGAAAATATTAGGGATATACTAAACGGAGTTTATTTATGAATAATAAAAATAATATGTCTAGGGAACATAGACGTCGTCTGACTAGAAATAGTGCGTTGGCTTCTAATAATGGTGGAGGTTCTAAAAGATCCTTCCTGAAAATTCTAGGCTTAGTCGTATTAACGGTATTTTTTATATTAGGTGCCTATGGATTTAGAATTTACGCTCAAACTCAAGAGACTTTGGGCAAAACATATAAGGCATTAGATGGTAAACAAGCTTCAGCCAAGATTTCTGATCAAAAACCTATTTCGATATTATTGTTAGGTGTAGATACGACTGATGGTGGCGTTAGAGATATGGAAGTTGACTATCGTGGTAATTCAGATACTATGATCGTAGTAACGGTCAATCCTAAAACCAATAAGACCACAATGGTATCAGTTCCAAGAGATACCATGGCCCAAATTTGGAAAGGCGTTGGCAATAATACTAAAAAGATACAAAAAATCAATTCAGCATATAATGTAGGTAATGAAGAAAGTGCTGTTGTAACAACGGAAAAATTACTAAATGTACCAATAGATTACTATGTAAAAGTTGATTTCAATTCGTTAAAGAAAATTGTAAATAGTGTCGGTGGAGTTGATGTCGATGTACCATTTAGCTTCTCATATGGTGATACAGATGAGAAAGAATCTCACTTTAAAAAAGGAAAGATGCATCTAAATGGTAAGCAAGCTTTGGATTATTCAAGAATGAGATATGAAGATCCAGAAGGAGACTATGGTAGACAAAAACGTCAAAGACAGGTAATCTCTGCTATTATTAAGAGTGCAGCAAGTGCCAATACATTTACTCACTATCAAAAAGTCTTGAATAGTATCTCAAATTCCATGACTACTAATTTAAGCTTTAGTGATATGCAGTCTATTTTCCTTAATTATCGAGGAGCTTCTAAAAAGATAGGTTCTGATCACGTTCAAGGATTCAGTTCGACGATCGACGGATCTTCTTATGAAATTGCTCCAACTAAAGAATTGCAAAGAGTATCTGATAAGTTGAGAAAACAATTGGATCTAACTCCAGCAACTTTAGATAATCAAGAAACAAAATTGAATAAGTACAATAAATCTTTAGGATTCTCGTTTAAATATACTGGTGATCAAAGCCAAAATTACGAGACCAAGATCAGAAGTACAACAAGTAGTGAAGGTACTAATAAAGATAGTGATGATACAATCGGACTATCAGGGTTTTAATTAAAAGGCTGAAGCAGAATTTGTTTCGGCCTTTTGTTATGTTTTTAAAATAAGGAGTTTATTTATGAGTGTTTTAGAGGTACATGATTTAACACAGCAATTTTTAGATAAAAAATTATATGATGACGCAAGTCTCCAAGTAAATAAGGAAGACCATTTAGGGATTACTGGGCAAAATGGGGTGGGTAAGTCTACGCTCATCAAAATTCTAACTGGTCAAATTGAACCTGATGAAGGAAAAATAACCTGGCAAAAGCATTTAACAGTTGGATATTTGGATCAGCAAGCCAAATTGGTTGAGGGGATGACTATAAAAGAATATCTTCAAACAGCCTTTAGTGAATTATATGAAGCTAATGATAAATTGACTGAAATTTATATGAATGATCCAGATGAAGATGACCTAGAAAAAGCCGGAAAGCTTCAAGAAATATTGGATGCCAATGACTTTTATGAGCTGGATACTAAAATAGAACAAGTCGCAACTGGTTTAGGATTAGATGCAATTGGATATGATCATGATGTTTCAAAACTTAGTGGTGGACAACGTTCTAAAATTATTCTAGCCAAAATTCTTTTGGAAAAACCTGACATGATCTTGCTAGATGAACCCACTAATTATTTGGATACTAACCATATTGAGTGGTTATCTGACTATTTGAATAATTTTGAGGGTGCTTTCATAGTTATTTCTCACGATTATAACTTCTTGGATAAAATAGTTAACTGTATAGCCGATATCGAATTTGGAAGAATCACCAAATATACAGGAAGTTTGAAACAAGTAATGAAGCAAAAGGCTGCTAATAAGGAAACTTATATGAAAGCCTATGTTAAGCAACAAGAGAAAATTTCCAAAACAAAAGCTTATATCAGAAAATTCAAGGCAGGTACTAGATCTAAAAGTGCTAAGAGTCGTGAAAAACAATTAGCACATATGGATGTTTTGACACCACCAGGTAATAAGAAGATCGCCAGCTTTAACTTTCCATACCAGGATATTCCCAGTTCTAGAATGGTATTAGAAGTAAATGATTTAAAGATAGGTTATGACAAGCCCTTATTTGATCAGAAATTGAATTTCTCTATCGTTAGTGGAGAAAAAATGGTTATCAAGGGATTCAATGGTATCGGAAAATCAACATTGATCAAAACGCTATTGGATATTATAAAACCTATTGAGGGTAACTACGATTTTTCAGAAGTTGTAAAAGTAGGTTACTTTAAACAAGATTTGGTTTGGAAGAACAAAATGGCGACACCATTTCAAATAGTAGGTGAAGAACATCCTGAAAAGGATAATAAAGAAGTGCGCCAAGTTTTGGCGAGAACCGGTCTAACTAGTCAACAGATCATGTCGCCGATCAGATCACTATCTGGTGGTGAACAGACTAAAGTTAAGATTGCTGATTTGATGTTTGATCCCACAAACTTTCTATTTATGGATGAGCCAACTAATCATTTAGATGATGAAAGTAAAGCTTCTTTAAGAAAAGCCTTGAAAAGCTATCCCGGTTCAATGATATTAGTTACCCACGAAGAGGACTTTTATAGTAGTGATTGGATCAATAAGGTACTAGATATAGAGAAAATAAAAAAAATGTAACTTTTTTAAAGAAAATACTTGCAAAGGTGTTACTTAACTAGTAATATATTACCTGTTGTTGCGACAGAGCAACGGCGACAACGTGTTGATGAGTTTTCCTCATTCTTCACTGAAAAA
>NZ_RHOQ01000017.1 GCF_003946605.1 Companilactobacillus baiquanensis | reverse complement strand
CGAACACAGAAGTTAAGCTTCTTAACGCCGAAAGTAGTTGGTGGGAAACTACCCGCGAGGATAGGTAGTTGCCACGCAATTCTTAAAGGAAGGACATTTGTCCTTCCTTTTTTTTGTGTTCATATAATATTTTATGAGTTATTTAGGTTTCAAGTCAGAACGTGTTGGAGAGACTTTTTAGTCAAAGTTAATCTTATCCTTGTAAAGAATTGTTTTAGGTTAATGAATTCATAACAATTGTTCTTTGGCTATTTAATTTTATCTATTGGTCTTTTCTAAGAAACCATTAGAACTATGGCCATTAATGTTTCCTTTAACCAAATAACAAGTTTCATAAGCAAGCTTAATATTTTTATTCACTTCAATACCTATATCTTATATCTATAAAGTTATTCTGTTCATGTATCCGCACAATCCAAACGCATATTTGATTGACTTAGTTCGTTCTAAAATAAACGATGTGAAATCCACCCACAATTATTTTGGCATTTAAAACTAAGCGAAACGAATTTAGTTTGTTATTTCTTTTTAATTGATGTCTACACCACAAATTACGAATCGAAATATTCTATGAAACGATATTTGTCATACAAACTGTCCCAGCTAATAATAGCTATCAAGAACAGAACTAGATTTTCTCAAACCTAAATCTTTACAAAGATATTCAAAATGCTAGAATTGCGTTTACCAATACTCTATCTCAACGATCTTGAACAGTTCATGGCAAAGTATTACCCAAGCCACATCGCACTACAAATTGTAGAGTTATTTCTGATTGGTTATCTAACTACAGATTGTCTTAATTGAGATAGAGCGTTGCATTATATAATGACGGTTAAACGAATCAGAATAATCAATGCATGAACCTTTATAGATAGGTTAATACATTCGAGTTTGGAACTTGTAGTTAATGTAACAGGGTAAAATTATTTTTCGATGGATATTTAAAAATCATATTTAGTATTGGTAAACTATAACGATTGTTATTGTTGGTATATCAAACTAGTATGGAGTTATTTTTCAATTTGATGTTAACATTAGTCTATTAATTTTAAAGAGGTAATTTAGTATGCGCCAAGCAAGACATATGAAAAAATCACACAAGAAAAGAATTTGGATCATAGTAGTTTCTGTGATTGCTTTGATAGCAATAGGTATCATTTTCTTCTTTCCAATAAATAATACGGTTAGGGATATCAGTGGTGGTAATGATACTGCATCGGATAAGTTAGTCAAAGATGAGTTAGCTAAAAGAATCGAAGCAACTAAAACGGGTGACCCTAAACATGATGGTAAAGTTAATAAGGCAGTTGATGATTTAAAGAAGACTAGAATGTCAGACATAATGAAGGCTGCCGAAAATCAGAATAAAGCTGCTACGGAACTACATAACAATACTTCCTTATCTTCATCTGAATCTAAGAAAGTTGCTAAAGAGATTTTTAGTAATAGTAAGTATGATAAATTGCGTCAGTCGGTAAATGATGGTGATTGGTATTCAGCATATAGTCAGTATAAAAACCTATCGAATAATGGATCAATAGATGAGTTAAAAAATAGTTTAAGTCAGTAATTTGTTGTACAGTATGGGGAATCGAATATTCGATTCTCTTTTTTTGTAGACAAATATCCAATCAAAAAGATTGTTTTAAAACAATTAAATTATTATTCTATATTAATTGCTTTAAGTATATTGAATGGGTATTTCAACATCAGGCGTTTAGTATAATATCTATAATGTTTGATAAAAACCTGAAGTTTATTAGACAAAAGTAATGACAATGATTATGATTTATACTATAATTTTAATTGCTAGATATCTTGATACGTAAGATAAATAAGTGCCCTTTAAATTAATTTTACTTTTTTAAAGAAAATACTTGCAAAGGTGTTACTTAACTAGTAATATATTACCTGTTGTTGCGACAGAGCAACGGCGACAACGTGTTGATGAGTTTTCCTCATTCTTCACTGAAAAA
>NZ_RHOQ01000016.1 GCF_003946605.1 Companilactobacillus baiquanensis | reverse complement strand
GCGTGGCAACTACCTATCCTCGCGGGTAGTTTCCCACCAACTACTTTCGGCGTTAAGAAGCTTAACTTCTGTGTTCGGCATGGGAACAGGTGTATCCTTCTTGCTATCGCCACCACACTATTCTTACTCGTACCTTCAAAACTAGATATTAAGTTAATGAATTGAAACTCGAAAACCACTTACTCGATTAAGTCCTCGATCTATTAGTACTGCTCAGCTCCATGTATCGCTACACTTCCACCCGCAGCCTATCTACGTCATAATCTTTAACGGATCTTACTTCCTTACGGAATGGGAAATCTCATCTTGAGGGGGGCTTCACACTTAGATGCTTTCAGCGTTTATCCCGTCCATACGTAGCTACCCAGCGATGCGCCTGGCGGCACAACTGGTACAC
This sequence comes from Companilactobacillus baiquanensis, assembly GCF_003946605.1. Taxonomy (GTDB): domain Bacteria; phylum Bacillota; class Bacilli; order Lactobacillales; family Lactobacillaceae; genus Companilactobacillus; species Companilactobacillus baiquanensis. The sequence goes on along the minus strand of NZ_RHOQ01000016.1, from coordinate 2,798 downwards.
CAGAGGTATGTCCATCCCGGTCCTCTCGTACTAAGGACAGCTCCTCTCAAATTTCCTACGCCCGCGACGGATAGGGACCGAACTGTCTCACGACGTTCTGAACCCAGCTCGCGTACCGCTTTAATGGGCGAACAGCCCAACCCTTGGGACCGACTACAGCCCCAGGATGCGATGAGCCGACATCGAGGTGCCAAACCTCCCCGTCGATGTGAACTCTTGGGGGAGATAAGCCTGTTATCCCCAGGGTAGCTTTTATCCGTTGAGCGATGGCCCTTCCATATGGTACCACCGGATCACTAAGTCCGACTTTCGTCCCTGCTCGACTTGTCAGTCTCGCAGTCAAGCTCTCTTGTGCCTTTACACTCTATGAATGATTTCCAACCATTCTGAGAGAACCTTTGAGCGCCTCCGTTACTTTTTAGGAGGCGACCGCCCCAGTCAAACTGCCCACCAGACACTGTCCCTCACCACGATAAATGGTGTAGGTTAGAGCCTTCATATAACAAGGGTAGTATCCCACCAATGCCTCGATCGAAACTAGCGTTCCGACTTCTACGGCTCCTACCTATCCTGTACATGTTACACAAAAACTCAATATCAAGCTACAGTAAAGCTCCATGGGGTCTTTCCGTCCTGTCGCGGGTAACCCGCATCTTCACGGGTATTATAATTTCACCGAGTCTCTCGTTGAGACAGTGCCCAAATCATTACGCCTTTCGTGCGGGTCGGAACTTACCCGACAAGGAATTTCGCTACCTTAGGACCGTTATAGTTACGGCCGCCGTTTACTGGGGCTTCAATTCTCAGCTTCGCTTACGCTAACTGATCCTCTTAACCTTCCAGCACCGGGCAGGCGTCAGCCCCTATACGTCATCTTACGATTTAGCAGAGACCTGTGTTTTTGATAAACAGTTGTTTGGGCCTATTCACTGCGGCTGGCTGTTACACCAGCACCCCTTCTCCCGAAGTTACGGGGTCATTTTGCCGAGTTCCTTAACGAGAGTTCACTCGCTGACCTTAGGATTCTCTCCTCGACTACCTGTGTCGGTTTGCGGTACGGGTAGTTTATTTCTAACTAGAAACTTTTCTCGGCAGTGTGAGTTACTGTGCTTCGCTACTTAAATTTCGCTCCTCATCACAGATTGTCCTTATAGGTAAAAGCATTTGACTCTTACCAAGACTTTCTGCTTGAACACACTTTTCCAGCTGTGTGCACACATCATCCTCCTGCGTCCTTCCATCGTTCAAACAAAATAAACTAGTACGGGAATATCAACCCGTTATCCATCGATTACACCTCTCGGTCTCATCTTAGGCCCCGACTAACCCTGGGAGGACGAGCCTTCCCCAGGAAACCTTAGTCTTTCGGCCGATCAGATTCTCACTGATCTTTCGCTACTCATACCGGCATTCTCACTTCTAAGAACTCCACTGCTCCTCACGGTACAGCTTCAATGCTCTTACAACGCTCTCCTACCACGCATCTTACGATGCATCCACAGTTTCGGTATCATGCTTAGCCCCGGTACATTTTCGGCGCAGAATCACTCGACTAGTGAGCTATTACGCACTCTTTGAATGAATGGCTGCTTCTAAGCCAACATCCTAGTTGTCTATGCGTTTCCACATCCTTTTCCACTTAGCATGAATTTTGGGACCTTAACTGGTGATCTGGGCTGTTTCCCTTTCGACGATGGATCTTATCACTCACCGTCTGACTCCCGGGTATAGATCAATGGCATTCGGAGTTTATCTGAATTCAGTAACCCAAGACGGGCCCCTAGTCCAAACAGTGCTCTACCTCCATGATCCTATTCCCCGAGGCTAACCCTAAAGCTATTTCGGAGAGAACCAGCTATCTCCAAGTTCGTTTGGAATTTCACCGCTACCCACACCTCATCCCAGCATTTTTCAACATACATGGGTTCGGTCCTCCGGTGTGTTTTACCACACTTTCAACCTGGACATGGGTAGGTCACTTGGTTTCGGGTCTACATCTACATACTTATTCGCCCTATTCAGACTCGCTTTCGCTGCGGCTCCGCATTTTCTGCTTAACCTTGCATGTAAACGTAACTCGCCGGTTCATTCTACAAAAGGCACGCCATCACCCCTTAACGGGCTTTGACTATTTGTAGGCATACGGTTTCAGGATCTGTTTCACTCCCCTTCCGGGGTTCTTTTCACCTTTCCCTCACGGTACTGGTTCACTATCGGTCACTAGGTAGTATTTAGCCTTGGGAGATGGTCCTCCCAGATTCCGACGGGGTTTCACGTGTCCCGCCGTACTCAGGATCCCGGCTAGAGTGGTTTGTATTTCGTTTACGAGGCTTTCACTCTCTTTGGCTGAGCTTTCCAACTCATTCAACTATACTTACCTTTTTTCTCATAACGCCAGTCCTACAACCCCAAAGAGCAAGCTCTTTGGTTTGGGCTCTTCCCGTTTCGCTCGCCGCTACTCAGGGAATCGAATATTCTTTCTCTTCCTGCAACTACTTAGATGTTTCAGTTCATTGCGTGTTCCTCTTAATGTGCTATGTATTCACACACAAGTAATCATCCATTACGATGATTGGGTTCCCCCATTCGGAAATCCCCGGATCAAAGCTTACTTACAGCTCCCCGAGGCGTATCGTCGTTAGTTACGTCCTTCATCGGCTCCTAGTGCCTAGGCATCCACCGTACGCCCTTTGTTACTTAATCTTGACAAAATATGACTTGCGTCAATTTGTCGCGCAGTTTTCGGTGTTTCTTTAATTCATTATTTCTTAATATCCAGTTTTCAAGGTACGAGTTTG
>NZ_RHOQ01000015.1 GCF_003946605.1 Companilactobacillus baiquanensis | reverse complement strand
GAGAGTAGACCTCTCAAAACTAAACAAAGTTTTAACTTGTGTATTTCCGTTGTGCTCTCGCACTTTTCCTTAGAAAGGAGGTGATCCAGCCGCAGGTTCTCCTACGGCTACCTTGTTACGACTTCACCCTAATCATTTGTCCCACCTTAGACGGCTAGCTCCTAAAAGGTTACCCCACCGGCTTTGGGTGTTACAAACTCTCATGGTGTGACGGGCGGTGTGTACAAGGCCCGGGAACGTATTCACCGTGGCATGCTGATCCACGATTACTAGCGATTCCAGCTTCATGCAGGCGAGTTGCAGCCTGCAATCCGAACTGAGATCGGTTTTAAGTGATTTGCTTACCCTCGCGAGTTCGCAGCACGTTGTACCGACCATTGTAGCACGTGTGTAGCCCAGGTCATAAGGGGCATGATGATTTGACGTCGTCCCCACCTTCCTCCGGTTTGTCACCGGCAGTCTCACTAGAGTGCCCAACTTAATGCTGGCAACTAGTAATAAGGGTTGCGCTCGTTGCGGGACTTAACCCAACATCTCACGACACGAGCTGACGACAACCATGCACCACCTGTATTCTTGTCCCCGAAGGGAAAAACTAATCTCTTAGTGTTTCAAGATATGTCAAGACCTGGTAAGGTTCTTCGCGTTGCTTCGAATTAAACCACATGCTCCACCGCTTGTGCGGGCCCCCGTCAATTCCTTTGAGTTTCAACCTTGCGGTCGTACTCCCCAGGCGGAGTGCTTAATGCGTTAGCTGCAGCACTGAAGGGCGGAAACCCTCCAACACTTAGCACTCATCGTTTACGGCGTGGACTACCAGGGTATCTAATCCTGTTTGCTACCCACGCTTTCGAACCTCAGCGTCAGTTACAGACCAGAAAGCCGCCTTCGCCACTGGTGTTCTTCCATATATCTACGCATTCCACCGCTACACATGGAGTTCCACTTTCCTCTTCTGCACTCAAGTTTACCAGTTTCCGATGCACTTCCTCGGTTGAGCCGAGGGCTTTCACATCAGACTTAATAAACCGCCTACGCTCGCTTTACGCCCAATAAATCCGGACAACGCTTGCCACCTACGTATTACCGCGGCTGCTGGCACGTAGTTAGCCGTGGCTTTCTGGTTGAATACCGTCAATACATGAACAGTTACTCTCATGCATGTTCTTCTTCAACAACAGAGTTTTACGATCCGAAAACCTTCTTCACTCACGCGGCGTTGCTCCATCAGACTTTCGTCCATTGTGGAAGATTCCCTACTGCTGCCTCCCGTAGGAGTTTGGGCCGTGTCTCAGTCCCAATGTGGCCGATTACCCTCTCAGGTCGGCTACGTATCACTGCCTTGGTGAGCCGTTACCTCACCAACTAGCTAATACGCCGCGGGTCCATCCTAAAGCGATAGCAGAACCATCTTTCAAACATAAACCATGTGGTAAATGTTGTTATGCGGTATTAGCACCTGTTTCCAGATGTTATCCCCCACTTTAGGGCAGGTTACCCACGTGTTACTCACCCATCCGCCGCTCACTCAAATGTATCATCACTCCGGTGCAAGCACCATCGTTCAGTTACCAGAGTTCGCTCGACTTGCATGTATTAGGCACGCCGCCAGCGTTCGTCCTGAGCCAGGATCAAACTCTCATATTAAAAGTTTGTGACTCAAAAATTATTACTAGCGAAAATTGACTTCGTCAATGTTTCTTAATTCAAAACCTTAATTAAAAGGTATATACACAATTGATTGTTAAAACTTTGTTCAGTTTTCAAAGGTCTACATGTCTGTTAGGAAGTGAACTTCTTAACAAGCGACTTAATTATCTTATCAATTGGACAAGTTAATGTCAACAATTATTTAAAATAATTTTTTCAGTGAAGAATGAGGAAAACTCATCAACACGTTGTCGCCGTTGCTCTGTCGCAACAACAGGTAATATATTAC
>NZ_RHOQ01000014.1 GCF_003946605.1 Companilactobacillus baiquanensis | reverse complement strand
CGACTACATTTTGTCTGTTTATCGACTACATTTTGTCTGTTTATCGACTACATTTTGTCTGTTTATCGACTACATTTATTTACTCCTGTATTCAAATAAGGTAGTATTATTCAAGGAGGTTATTTTATGAGCAATGAATTAGTCAAATATGACCCTGAATTAAATACAATCCCCTTGCGAAGGTTTACTCCTGTAGAAATGAACTTGTTCTTTTCTGTAGTTTCTAGAATGCGTGATAAAGGTGATGATACTGTTAGATTTACCTTTGATCAGTTAAAAGAGTTAAGTGCCTATAAGCCAACCGCAAATAATCGGTTTATTGATGACATACAAAGTACATATCAAAAGATACTAGGTCTTAGATTTGGCTCTCGAAGTAAAGATGGTCTTGATAGAGAGATGTTTGTCATGTTCACTCGATTTGAAATTAAGGGATCTGCAGACGTTCCTTATGTTGATATTCAAATTTATCCCAAAGCGTTGAAACTTCTAAATAATCTCGAAAGTTGGGTTCGTTATGCTTTGACAGAGTTCCGAGATTTAAAGAGTAGTTACGCAAAAACAACTTTTCGTATTCTTAAACAATTCCGAACCACTGGTTATGCTTATTTTTCTAAAAATGATTTCTTTGAACTACTAGATATTCCACAAAGCTATTGGAGTAAGCCTGCGAACGTTGAATCTAGGGTTATTCGCCCAATTAAGGAAGAACTAACCCCTTTGTTTAGAGGCCTAACTATACGAAAAAAATATGGTAAAGGTCGTGGGAAACCAGTGATTGGTTATACTTTTACTTGGAAGCCTGAAAGAAAAGACGCTAACGACTTCTCACAAGGTCAATTTCAAGATGAACGTCAAAAACTCTTTAATATTCAGCATAATGGTGAATTAACAGAACAGGAAAAATGGCGTGCCATTGATAAAGTTAAGGGGTTAACTCTAGGCTCAACTGAGAAACAGATTTTAGCCGAACGACAGATTGAGCATGATAAAACAATAAGAGATCAGACAAGACAAGAAATGCTTGCTGAACTCCGAAAGGGGTTTGGAAATAATGCCTAAAACAATTAGAGAACTTGCTGATGAATTAAAGGTCTCTAAACAAACTATTCAATACCACTACCAAAGACTACCAACAAAGAACCGACAAAAAGATAGTCAAGGTAAAAACGTGATCAGCCTTACAGCTGAAAGGATTATTAGAGGCAAGGTAGCAAAGAACTTGGTAGCAAAGAACCAACAAACAGGTAGCGAAAAAGCGACAAAGACTAGCAAAGAAAATAATGAGCTAATCGATACTCTAAGAAGAGAAGTAGCAGATTTAAAGTTTCAACGGGACAAACAGCTTGCTACCAAAGATCAGCAAATAAGTAGCAAAGACCGACAAATTAATCATCTAACCAAATTAATAGATCAGCAACAACAACTTCAGTTAACAACTGTGACAGAAAACAAAGAACTAAAAGAACATGTACACAAATTAAGTGACTTGATTGAAATCTCTAATCCAGGCCAAAAACAGCAAGTGAATGACAAAGAAGATAGAACACATAATAATAAAAATTGGTGGCATTTTTGGAAATAGAAGTCAATTGGTAGATTATAAAATTAATCCGAACGGCAATCTTTTTCATTATTCATGTGATACAATATAGATAATCATCTATGTTTAATGTGGAGGAATTTACTGATGCACTATGGGTATAAAGATTTGGCATCACTTTTAAAGGTGGTTGCTGAACCTAACCGTCTTAAGATTTTAGAAATGCTGTCCTGTGGTGAGATGTGTGGGTGTGATATACTTGCACACTTTAACTTTACACAACCGACTCTATCCCACCATATGAGTATTCTGGAAAAAAGTGGATTAGTTAACGTAAGAAAAGATACTAAGTGGCACTATTATTCTTTAAATTCAAACAAAAAAGAAGAACTGATTAGTGAATTAACACAAATACTATCTAAAACTGACCATTGCATATGTAAGGATTCACATTCAAACTGTTAGCTTTTTTATTTTGCATTATACATAGATAAATATCTATATGGAGGGCTATTATGCGTACTTCTAAAAATTTATCATTCATGGACCGTTATATGACCTTATGGGTATTTTTAGCTATGGCACTGGGAATTATTAGCGGTTTAGCTTTTCCATCGCTCCCTAAAATAATTAATAGTTGGTCTATCGGTACAACATCAATTCCAATAGCAATAGGCTTAATATTAATGCTATATCCACCACTAACCAAAGTTAATTATGGCAAAATGGGTGATGTATTTAAGGACAAAAAGGAACTTGCTTTTTCATTAGTTCAAAATTGGATCGTTGGCCCTATTTTAATGTTTGCTCTTGCTTTTATCTTTCTACACAATTATCCAAACTATATGATTGGTTTAATCATGATCGGTTTAGCACGGTGTATTGCTATGGTTATTGTGTGGAATGAATTAGCGCAGGGTAATAACGATTATGCTGCTGGTCTAGTAGCTTTTAACTCAATTTTTCAGATTTTGCTATATTCCGTTTATGCATACTTCTTTATTAGTGTCTTACCAAAATTCTTTGGGCTACAAACACAGACAATTAATATTACAATGAGTGAAATTGCTAAAAGTGTTTTTATTTATCTTGGTATTCCTTTCATTTTGGGCATTGGTTCTCGTTACTTTATCATTAGCACAAAGGGTAAAGAATGGTTTGAAGATAAATATGTACCAAAAATAAGTAGAATTACTACTTGGGCTTTACTCTTTACAATAGTAGTGATGTTTTCTGTCAAGGGTGCAAAAGTAGTTCAACTACCAATGGACGCAATAAGAATTGCTGTTCCTTTATTACTATATTTTGTCTTAATGTTCTTCATAACCTTTTGGATTGCGAAAAAGACTAAAACTAGTTATTCAATTTCTGCGACACAATCTTTCACCGCTGCAAGTAATAACTTTGAATTAGCTGTTGCAGTAACAGTCGCTATATTTGGCTTGAATTCTGGAGAAGCATTTGCTGCCGTTATTGGCCCAATGGTTGAAGTACCGGTAATGATCTTATTAGTTGATGTAGCACTATGGATTAAAAGAAAATATTATGATTAAGGAGTAACCAAATGAAAAAAATCTATTTTCTCTGTACCGGGAATTCATGTCGAAGCCAAATGGCCGAAGGATACGCAAAAGAACTTTTTCCTTCCGATAAGTTTGAAATTAGAAGTGCGGGCGTAGAAAAGCATGGTTTAAACAAAAATGCAGTACAAGTTATGGCAGAAGATGGTGTCGATATTAGTCAGCAGTATTCAAAACTGATTGATTTAAATTACTTCAATTCAGCTAATCTAATTGTCACTTTATGCGGTGATGCACGAGATAAATGTCCAGTTATTCCACCACAAGCTACAAGTATTCATTGGCCATTACCCGACCCTGCAAAAGCCACTGGAACAGAAAAAGAAAAACTACAAGCCTTTAGAAAAGTTCGAAACAAAATAAAAGATAATCTATTCGAACTTGTACAAAATTATAAATAGGGCCCATTTTTCACAAATAACCCCTCGAAAACATTGAAAGAATAACCCCTAATATCTATAATATAGATATTAGGGGTTATTTGTTTTAATATTAAATAAATAACTTCTTCTATTTGTCATCAATACTAAACAATAATTTGTACAAAGTGATTATTTCTTCTAGTTCTTCACGCGATACATGATCGACAATAGTTTCATCAGTGACATGTCTTGCCCGTAAATCTAAGGCTATGGTTTGATCTAATAATACTTTTCCATATACTGTTTGACTACTAGTTAGTCGATGATACATTGGAAAATTACGCTTGGTACTGCTAATTGGAGCCGCAATCGTCATGTTACTTGTCTGACAGACTAGATCATTGCTTAGCGCAATGGCTGGTCGCTTATTCATCTGTTCATGACCACGGCTTGGATTAAAGTTAACATAAAATATATCACCTTGGCTTACCATTGAAGTTCATTACCTTCTGACTTTCCCCAATCAAGCTCGTGATCCCTTTTCCCGTCATCTTGCCAATCCTTAAACAGTTCGTGAATATTGGTTGGGTTCTTTTTTATTGGTGTTAAAACAATTGATCCATTTTCAATGGTTATTGTCATATCTTGGTTATCATCTAATTTCAGTTGTTTAATAATTTGGCTAGGAATTCTAGCAGCTTTCGAGTTTCCCCACTTTGCTAAGCGTGTTTGTTCTTTAATAGGTTCCATATTTCCCCCTCCTAAATTATTATTAAAAATCAAGTATATCCTGTGTAGATACACAATGCAAATATTCTTACCGGAGGTCATTTACATGCGACAAGTTGTCTTACCCATCAAAGATTCAAACGTTCTTAAAGAGGTTCAAGATACGTTACTCAATAACTTTAAAGCTGGCCGACGTAACTATACGATTTTTCAAGTTGGTAAAGCGACGCTACTGCGAGTGAGTGACGTTATGGGCTTAAAACAGGCCGATATTTTTAAGCCGGACGGTTCTATTAAACAAAATGCGTTTATTCATGACCGAAAAACTGGTAAACCTAATACCTTGTACCTTAAACCTGTTCAAACAGAGCTTTTATTGTATCGTCAATGGCTGCTTGATCATAAGCTGGATTCTGAATGGCTCTTTCCTTCAATTCAACACCCAGAACGCCATATTACTGAAAAACAGTTCTACAAAATTATGAGTAAGGTTGGCGATCTATTAGGAATTAATTATCTAGGTACTCATACGATGCGCAAAACTGGGGCTTATCGTGTTTACACGCAATCAAATTACAATATTGGCCTAGTCATGCACTTATTAAATCATTCAAGTGAAGCCATGACTTTAGCTTATTTAGGCTTGGATCAAGCAAGTACAGAAAACATGTTGAACCAAATTGATTTTGGGTAAATTAGTTTGATTTTGTTGTCACCAACGGCGACTTCTGATACAGGTCTCTAATGGGTCTAGCACAACATAGAATAAATTCTATGTGTAAGTGCGCATTGACCTTGTTTAACTCGGTCTTATGATAACCATAAAATCAATTTTTGCCGTTGTTAAATGGAATGTATTCTTAATTTAATTTATGCTTATACTTAACTGATTTTGTTATGCTTTAAATGCTAAAAATTGTTGCATATCCCGCTGCTTTCAACCAAATTTTTTTAATTGCTTTGTGCAGAGAATCTTCATAAACCTGGCAACAAAATTTGAATAACTAACTTTAAGAACTGCGTATCTAAATTGAAATTATTATTTTAATGTTAGGAGTAATTAAGCTGGACTAAAAGAAAGTATTAAAACCAATTGATGAAATGCTTGTTGATCCTTGGCAAGTTGATATTCAAGAATTGTTTGAAGCTTCTGTCAATGAACCTGATGAGATCAAAAGGAACTTGTATGATTCCTTATACACTTATATTTTGCAAAAAAGACAAGAAGATATTATTAATCGTCCTGGCTTCGTTATTTAGCCCTCTAAGAGCCTGTTGAGGGCTTTTTGTTTTTGCTTTGGTATAAATATATATAAACGGTCTCAAAACCGCTAAAAACGAAAAATAAGGCCCTTAAAAACGAACATAGCCGCTAAATTCTTGTTAAGATTCAGAAAAACTAACTGTTTGCTGTCAATGGTAGCGGACGAGCAAAGCGTGGGAGCATAAGGAATTGACAGCTCTAAACCAGTCTTAACACTGAATGGGCGAAAGCCAAAGTTTCTATAAAACTTTGCTTTCCTGCCTAACGGCGAGTGAAAAAGCGGTCAAGCTGGCTCAGCTTGGACGGGGTTCGGGGCGTCAGCGCCCGAATTAATGTGGCTTGCCACACCTTTTAGGCAACGAACAAAGTGAGGCGCAAGGAGCATAGCGACTGGAGTTTAATGTGAGCCTGTTTTTTGGCTCACTCCTTTGTGTTTTTGTTTTAGGTTTGTATCTCGTACAGTAGTGCCTCTTTTAAACCTCTTTTATAAACCTCTTTTAAACCTCTTTTAGACCCCTGTTGCGCCTTACTCTCCCAAGGCTTATAGAAGTTTATCGACTACATTTTGTCTGTTTATCGACTACATTTTGTCTGTTTATCGACTACATTTTGTCTGTTTATCGACT
>NZ_RHOQ01000013.1 GCF_003946605.1 Companilactobacillus baiquanensis | reverse complement strand
CGAACACAGAAGTTAAGCTTCTTAACGCCGAAAGTAGTTGGTGGGAAACTACCCGCGAGGATAGGTAGTTGCCACGCTGTTCATATGATGGAGGATTAGCTCAGCTGGGAGAGCATCTGCCTTACAAGCAGGAGGTCACAGGTTCGATCCCTGTATCCTCCATCCATGAGTCGTTAGCTCAGTTGGTAGAGCATCTGACTTTTAATCAGAGGGTCGACAGTTCGAACCTGTCACGACTCATTTGCAACAAATAAATACCCATGCGGGTGTGGCGGAATTGGCAGACGCGCTAGATTTAGGTTCTAGTGTCCAATGGACATGAAGGTTCAAGTCCTTTCACCCGTATAACAATATTGTTGTTGCAATATTGAGATAGTTTCATTAAAATTGAATAAGCATAATTCATTTTATGCCGACTTAGCTCAGTTGGCAGAGCATCTGTCTTGTAAACAGGGGGTCGGAGGTTCGAATCCTCTAGTCGGCATTAATGCGGAAGTAGTTCAGTGGTAGAACATCACCTTGCCATGGTGGGGGTCGCGGGTTCGAATCCCGTCTTCCGCTTTCATTATAGTAACGCCGGGGTGGCGGAACTGGCAGACGCACAGGACTTAAAATCCTGCGGTAAGTAATTACCGTACCGGTTCGATTCCGGTCCTCGGCACTATAATGAATATGCACCCATAGCGCAATTGGATAGAGTGTCTGACTACGAATCAGAAGGTTGTAGGTTCGACTCCTACTGGGTGCATTGTTTTAACTCGGGAAGTGGCTCAGCTTGGTAGAGCACCTGGTTTGGGACCAGGGGGTCGCAGGTTCGAATCCTGTCTTCCCGATTGCAATCGCAATCGTTGATTGTTATTTTTGGCGGTGTAGCTCAGCTGGCTAGAGCGTCCGGTTCATACCCGGGAGGTCGGGGGTTCGATCCCCTCCGCCGCTATTTATTCCGGACCTTTAGCTCAGCTGGTCAGAGCAAACGGCTCATAACCGTTCGGTCGTAGGTTCGAATCCTACAAGGTCCATTGAATGGAATAAACGCTTAGTTTCTTTATAATTATCGCGGGATGGAGCAGTCTGGTAGCTCGTCGGGCTCATAACCCGAAGGTCGTAGGTTCAAATCCTGCTCCCGCAATTAGTTTTAAATTAATTTGGTTCCTTGGTCTAGTTGGTTAGGACGCCTGCCTGTCACGCAGGAGATCGCGGGTTCGATTCCCGCAGGGACCGTTGTAGTGTTTATAAACATTCACTGCTGGTATTATATTATGCGGGTGTAGTTTAGTGGTAAAACCACAGCCTTCCAAGCTGTTGTCGCGAGTTCGATTCTCGTCACCCGCTTTTGCCACTTGTTATGGGCCTATAGCTCAGCTGGTTTAGAGCGCACGCCTGATAAGCGTGAGGTCGATGGTTCAAGTCCATTTAGGCCCACTAACTGGAGAAGTACTCAAGTGGCTGAAGAGGCGCCCCTGCTAAGGGTGTAGGTCGTTTATGCGGCGCGAGGGTTCAAATCCCTCCTTCTCCGTTTCTATGACCCGTTGGTCAAGTGGTTAAGACACCGCCCTTTCACGGCGGTAACATGGGTTCAAATCCCGTACGGGTCATTGATGATAATTCATCAAAATAGTTTCAAAGTTTTAAGCATGGAGGATTACCCAAGTCCGGCTTAAGGGAACGGTCTTGAAAACCGTCAGGCGGGTCAAACCGCGCGTGGGTTCGAATCCCACATCCTCCTTTAAAATTAGTTTTAAGTTATTTGTTTTTATTATCGCGGGATGGAGCAGTCTGGTAGCTCGTCGGGCTCATAACCCGAAGGTCGTAGGTTCAAATCCTGCTCCCGCAATTAGCTTTAAGATTTAATTTGGTTCCTTGGTCTAGTTGGTTAGGACGCCTGCCTGTCACGCAGGAGATCGCGGGTTCGATTCCCGCAGGGACCGTAAATGGCTCGGTAGCTCAGTTGGTAGAGCAATGGATTGAAGCTCCATGTGTCGGCGGTTCGATTCCGTCCCGCGCCATTTTGGAGGGGTAGCGAAGTCTGGCTAAACGCGGCGGACTGTAAATCCGCTCCTTCGGGTTCGGTGGTTCGAATCCACTCCCCTCCATAGTTAGGGATATAGTTTAAAGGTAGAACTACGGTCTCCAAAACCGTCAGTGTGGGTTCAATTCCTACTATCCCTGTTTCTACCTTTTTATTATGGCGGTATTGGTGAAGTGGTTAACACACCGGTTTGTGGCACCGGCACACGTGGGTTCGACTCCCACATACCGCCCTTTTTTATTGGGTTATAGCCAAGCGGTAAGGCAATGGACTTTGACTCCATCATGCGCTGGTTCGAATCCAGCTAACCCAATTGTTTTAAAAATATATGGCGGTATAGCCAAGTGGTAAGGCAGAGGTCTGCAAAACCTTCATCACCGGTTCAAATCCGGTTACCGCCTTTGGGCTATGCCTAGTATAGATATTTTTACCATGCCGGTGTGGCGGAATTGGCAGACGCGCGGGATTCAAAATCCCGTTCCTGTATAAGGAGTATCGGTTCGACCCCGATCACCGGTATTTAGAGGTTTATCTAACCTCAACTTCACAAAGTAAATGTAGTCATCAATGTTGTTAAATCAATGTTGATGGCTTTTTTAATGTCCTTCAACCCTTAACCGACCTCACAAAGCTTTGGTTTACCCCGTGTAAGAATGAATTTTTTGCAATTAATTATTGACTTAAAGTAGACTTCAAGTGTTTCAATAAATGTATTGAGTTTATTTGGAGGTCTTTAAATGAAAAAACAAACTGCTGGACAAGAACAATTGGGAGATTTTGCTCCTCAATTTGCAAAGTTAAATGATGATGTCCTTTTTGGTGAAGTATGGAGTAAGGAAAATGAGCTATCTGCTCATGATCGCTCGATGATAACTATTGCTAGTATAATTTCTGCTGGTAATACTGAACAATTAGAGGCCCACTTACGTATTGGTAAGAAAAATGGGATTACTAAGGAAGAAATTGTTGCAGAAATTACACACTTGTCATTTTATGCGGGTTGGCCTAAGGCATGGTCAGCCTTTAACCGCGCTAAAGAAATTTGGAAATAAAATTAAAATCAAAACTTATACGCCCAGTAATTCAAAATTGGATTACTGGGCGTATTGTCTAAATGCTCAAAAGCTGAACGTGTTAGGTCACACACTAATTCTTTTACGCTATAATGAATATTATCAGTTATGTTATAGGGAGATAATATGAAAAGAATAGGGCAAGTTTTAACAGTGTTGTTTATATTTTTATTGGGGTTAATACAATTTCAAACAACCGTTCAGGCTGATGGTAATTACGATATAAATAAGTATTTCGTTAATGTTAATATTTTAAAAGATGGAAATGCTGAAATTACCCAGAAAATAACGTATAAATTTGATGGTAGTTTTCATGGTGTTTATTACAATCAAGATTTGAAGGGTATAAAAGGAGTCGAAACTCCAAAGGTTGAAATTAAGGACAATCTAGGTACTACTCCTTTATCAAAATCAAATTCAGCATTGGATAATACTTTTAGTGTTAAAAAATCTGCAGATAAAATGCAGATAAAAATATATCATAATATATCTGATCAATCTGCAACGTATATTTATCACTATCAGTTACTAGGGGTGGTAACTAACTATAAAGATACTGCCGCTTTAAATTGGAAAATTATTGGTACTGGTTGGGATGAGCCGCTTAATAATGTTAAGATACTTATCCACTTGCCTAAAAAGAATATTAAAAATCTTAAGGCCTGGTCACATGGACCTTTGAATGGATACACTGATGTAGATAAAAACAAGGGTCTCGTTACCATGACGATTGATAATGTTAATGCTAACCAGTTTGTGGAAAGCCATATCATTTTCCCGACATCGGTAACTGCCTCTAATACTAATGTGGTTAATAAAAATGCTAAAGCTGATATTTTGAAACAAGAGCAGAAATTAGCAAATGAGGCAAACAATCAACGGGCAAGGCGTAAAGGATTCTTTTATTTCACGCTGATAGTTTTCGTATTATTAATTGTAATGATATACATGTTTTTATATCGTTCTTTAAAAAAGAATCCTATCAATAAGCATAATATGCCAACCACGATAAATCACTGGTTTGAGGTCCCAGAGGTTTCTCCTAGTATGGCAAATATTATTTTGCATAAATCAAATAGGGGTAATGGCGACGGATTAACAGGAGATCTTTTAGTTGAGGTTAATAAACGCAATTTAGAAATAACTAAAAAGGATGATACTTTTGAAATTAAAGCTTTAAAAATGCCTGATGATAAATTATTTCAGTATTTGATCAATGATATTGGCGATAAAGAAAAAGTTACTATTAAGCAAATTAATCATAGTTCAAAGAGCAAATTGTCTGATAAATTTGAATCATGGAGTAAACGAGCTGCAAAAGGAAGTAAAATTTTCTTTGACGCTGATAATAAAAATAAACTGTATTCATTTTTTATTGCAGCTATGGCGATTACTATGTTGGCAGTTTTAATGGTAGTGATCAGTCTGATTACTTATATTCAAATGTGGCCACTAGCCTTGGCGATTTTTGTATCATCTTTAATAATTACATGGGGTGTTTATATCTACGCTAAAAAACGTATTTCTGTCTATACAGAAAAGGGTGAAATTTTAGCCAATGAATTGCGTGGATTTAGACAGATGTTAAAAGATATTGAAGATATCAACGTTGCCGAGGTGGGGGATTTGATCCTGTGGGAACAAATCTTACCATATGCTGTTGCATTTGGAGTCTCTGGAAAAGTAATTAAAGCATTAAAGATGAGATTCCAAAAAGAGACTGAAATGGATCCTAACTTTGTTTATTACTATTATTGGGGAGCAGCAGGCTTGTCTGCTAATATGAATTTTACTTCGTCAATCAATAATTCAATCAATACTGGAGCTAACTCAAGTGTTGGTGGTAGTTCTGGAGGCTTCTCCGGAGGTAGTTCAGGTGGTTTTGGTGGTGGATCAGGCGGTGGGGCCTTTTAATTCATAGTAAAGGTCTATAAACTGATCGTATCTTTGGCTGTTTATTAATTTAAATTCACTATGTGAATTCATTTTGGTGAAAAGTTTTACACCGTTTCCTAAGATATCAGGTGTGATTTGAATTTGAAGACTATCGATCAAATGATTTTCAATCAAGGTTGAGACGATTTTGCCGCCGCCAATGATCCAGATATCTTTTCCGGATTGAATTTTTAATTTGGAAATTAATCTTTCAATGGGAGTATTTATGGAAATTACTTCATTAGAATCAATCGACCGATGAGTTAAAACGTAATTAGTCATATCAGAATAGGGAAACTCATTTGTCATGGACATTAAGTCATCATATGTCTGACGCCCCATGATTGTCGTATCAATATCTTTAATAAATGGTTGATAACTTTTTTCCATAATATTTTTGTCTTCGTATTTGAATAGCCAATTTAGTGAATTGTTTTGATCAGCCAAATAACCATCTAAACTAATGGCACCATAGAATTTAACTTTTCGCATGTGTCACACTCCTTTTAGTAGATATTTTAATATAAATAAAAAAGAGTTGGAAATTTTCCAACTCTTTTTTGCTAACTATTATGCTTTACGACGTTTGAAATAAATAACACTTGTTAGTATTAAAAGACCAATGACACTAATCAAAGCGCCTTTTTGTGCACCTGTTTGAGGTAAATAAGTTGCTGAATCGTCATCTTTTCCTTCATAAGGAGGTTCTGGTTTTAAAGGATCTTCACCTTCATCGATATTATTATTTCCATCGTTATCATTGTCATCTGGATCTACAATGATTCCATCACCATCGTTATTATCTTCATCAGTATTATTATTGTCTTCGTCTTCTTTATCAGATCCAATAGGATCGTCTGATGTTACTAAAGTACCAAGATTGGTGCCGTCATTATTAATTGTAAACCAAATTTTTTGAGGATTTAAATTAAACCCATCTGGAGCTTTTGTTTCTACGAAATAATACGTTCCAGGAAGCATATTTTCAACTTTTAAAAAGCCATCTTCATTGGTAGCAATAGTTGTTAGTTCATTTCCATTTATGTCGTATAACGTATACTCTGCACCGGGTACACCGACGGTTCCATTTTCAGAATCGAATTTTTGTAAAGTAACGGAATAATCACCTTCACCGCCAGCTTCTAAATCATTTTCAACTGAAATTATTTCGGGTGTTAAATTATCCTCTGTAATCGTAACTTTAATGTCACCACCAGGTATGTAGCCGGCAGGTGCCTTTGTTTCATGAATTGTATAAGTTCCGACTGGCAGGTTATAAGCATAGGCTGATCCGTTTTCGTCAGTTGCTACGTGTGCTACAACTTTACCATTTTCGTCAATTATATCGAATTCTGCTCCTTGCAAATAATCACGAGTTTCTGAATCTAGTTTTTCAATTGCTAAGGATCCTAATTTAACACCAACTGGTTCATCTTTTGCTTGAACGTGAATTGGTTCGGTTGTTTGTCCCGTAATTGAAAAATGAATTTCATTATTGTTTTGTTGGTATCCGGATGGAGGTGTTACTTCTTTAAAGTAATAATTTCCAGCAGCTAGTCCAGTAACATTTATTTGTCCGTATTGGTCAGTAGTTAAATTAGACTGAACTATTTCGTTTTTATCGTTATATAAATTATATACGGCATTTTGTAATGGAGTATTTTCTGAAGAGGCGCTATTTTTTTGTAAAATAACACTACCTTTAATATTTCCTTCTCCATTACCACTATTGTTACCACCAGTTACACTACCACTGGCAGAATCACTACCAGGTTCTCCATTACCAGATCCTGTCCAATCAATAGTTGCTTTATTTTTAAACTTAGTGCCATCAGTAGCTTTATCGGCATCAGTTATCTTAGTTGTAAACAAGATAGCATACATTTGATTTGCACCATTATTATTAATGGATAAATCAAAACCGTCATCTGATTCATTTATTGAATAATCTTTTGGAGTGCTTAGCTTTGAATCTTTTTGATAGTATCCTGGACTTGTCCAACTTGCTTTATAAACTTTTACTGAACCTTTAACGTATTCGATATTTGGATCAGTAATATGATCGTGGACATTAATTGTATTCCAATTTAATTCATTTCTATTAACTAAAAGTTGCCATGTGATAATAGCATTTCCATCGGCATCTTTACCGATGGTACCTTTTTTAGTCATATTATTAGTAGAGACTGATATATTCAGATTATCATCTTGATCGCCAGTTATAGTAGGGAAGGTAACTGTGTTGTCCCCAACTACGGCATCTTTACCTACACCAATACCAGTTTGAATATTGATCGATCCTGTGTAATCGTTTTTTCCCTCTATGTTAGAGAAGAGAACAGTAATGGTGTTGTCACTATTAAGTGTAACCTTACCAATTTCATTACCAGAATCATCTAGTAATGGAAATTCGGTTCCTGGATCTCTCACTTTTAGTGTTCCTGGCAATTCAATTGTCCAAGTATCTCCATTTTGAAGATTCTTATTAGTTGCGTCCCAATCAAATGTGACCCCAACATTATCACCTGTTGCATGGGATGCTTTACCATCAGATATTTCAAAGCCTGACAATAAATCACCTGTATTGTAATTTGCAGCCGCAACTTTAGTCGTGTTAAATGTAAAAAATAATATTAACATACTAAGTGCAGATACAAATATGGTTAAATAAGTACGTAACTTTTTCCCCATTGTTTTTCCCCCTTTTATAATTGCAATACATGTTCCATTATAAAATTAATCATTATTCAAAAACAAGCTCATGACTATATCTAAAATCAATTTGTAATTAGAAAATTGATTGTGAAATGTATTTATTGTGAAATTATAATTGTTGACATATGGGAATTTTCCTTGTGAAAATACACTATATATCGAACTAAGAAAAAAATTGTATACCATATATAGTTTTGAAGTGTTATCATAATGAATGTTGATTTTTTTTAGATATTTGGAGGAGAATAATGATGATCGTATTGAGCGGCACAATTGGGGCCGGTAAGAGTTCTTTGGCTACCATCTTGTCAGAGCATTTAGGAACAGAAGCATTTTATGAACAGGTGGATGACAATCCAGTTTTGCCACTTTTCTATGCTGATCCTAAAAAATATGCATTTTTGTTACAAATTTATTTCTTGAATAAGCGTTTTGAATCAATTAAACAGGCTATGTCAGATGACAACAATGTATTGGACCGTTCGATTTACGAAGATTCATTATTCTTTCATATGAATGCCGATATGGGTCGTGCAACTCCTCAAGAAGTTAAGGTTTACGATGAACTTCTTGACAATATGATGCAAGAACTACCATACGCAGCAGCTAAGAAAGCACCTGATCTATTGGTACATATAGATATTTCATATGATACTATGATCAAGCGTATTGAAAAACGTGGCCGTGATTATGAACAACCAGAACAAGATCCAAGCTTGGTTGAATATTATCATGAATTATTAGGCCGTTATGATGGTTGGTATGACAACTACGATTACAGTCCTAAGATGAAGATCGATGGAGACAAATATGATTTTGTTGAAAATCCTGATGATCTTAAGATCGTCTTAGCTCAAATTGATAAAGAACTTGCTAGTCGCGGAGTTGTTGAAAAATAATTTTTGATTTTACTATCCTGTCGATAAATTCGATGGGATTTTTTTAAACACCAAAATTGCTGGAATAGGCAAACTAAGTTAATCTTAAGAGGACAGTTTACTGTTAACCTGTCTTAATAAAACAGTGGGGGCTTTTACTTTGAGTGAGTTAAAGATTAAAGATATAACACAAATTGCAATTATTGCGGCATTATATGTGGCATTAACAATTGCACCTGGCTTGTCGGCATTTGCTTATGGGTCGATTCAATTTAGAGTTTCAGAAATTTTAATGTTATTACCGTTTTATAATCCTAAATATAGCTGGTCACTAATTTTGGGATGTTTCATATCGAATGTTTTCAGTGGTTCACTGGGAATTTATGATATGTTGTTTGGCACTTTGGCAACTGCAATTGCTTGCTATCTGATCACAAAGGTACCAAATAGAGATAATATGCTGTGGATCGTTCCAATAATATGTGCTGTGATAAATGGTTTGATCGTTGGTGCAGAGCTTTATTTCATATTGAGATTACCATTTTGGATCAATGTAGGTTCAGTCGCAGTGGGTGAATTTTTGGTAGTTGCTATCGGTGCGATCGTGTTTTATTTCTTGATGAAAAATCAAAATTTTAGTAGATTATTCAATTAAGACATTACAGAAGGAAGAGACTCCTTCTTTTTTTTGTTATAATCATCATTATAAAGATTGCGAGGAGATGCTTTTTTATGAATATCGGAATTTTCACCGATACATATTTCCCTCAAGTTAGTGGAGTTGCTACATCAATTCAGACTTTGAAGAATGATTTGGAACGCAAGGGAAATTCGGTTTATATTTTTACAACGACTGACCCAAATGTTTCAAAGGATACCATTGAACCCAACATTTTTAGATTGGGTAGTGTGCCTTTCATTTCATTTACTGATCGTCGAATTGCTATTCGAGGAATGTTCCATGCAGTTGAACTTGCTAAGGAATTGAAATTGGATATTATTCACACACAAACTGAGTTTTCATTGGGAATGATCGGTAAGTTTGTTGCAAAACAGTTGAAGATACCTTTTGTACATACTTACCATACGATGTATGAGGACTATTTGCATTACGTTTTAAATGGTCATTTATTAAAGCCATATCATGTTAAGCAGATGTCTAGGATGTTCTTAAAAAATGCATCTGGAGTTGTTGCCCCAAGTAAGCAAGTTAAAGATACATTAGATCGTTATGACGTAAAATCACCAATTTCTATTATTCCAACAGGTGTTGATTTATCAGAGTATACCAAACCGGTAAATACAACTAATTTGCGTGAAAAATTAGGTCTATCGGCAGATACGCCGGTTATTTTAATGTTAAGTAGAGTAGCCTTAGAGAAGAAAATCGATCATATGTTGCATTGTATGCCACAATTACTAGAATATAATCCTGATATTCAATTGGTGATCGTTGGTAATGGTCCTGATTTTGATGAATTAGTTCAGATGGCAGAAGATTTAGGAATTAGCGATAACGTAACCTTTACAGGAGAAGTCGACCATGACAGTATTTCTCCTTATTATCATATGGCTAATTTATTTGTTTCTTCTAGTGACACTGAATCTCAAGGCTTAACCTACATTGAAGCGATTGCTTCAGGAGTAAAAATTGTTGTCAGAAGCGCCCCTTATACTGATCAATTATTGACTGATCCTTCTGTGGGTGTAACTTTTAACAAAGATAGTCAGTTGGTACCTAGAATTATTGCTTATCTCGACCATCCAAATTCATTTGATGATCGTGAAGCTCGTCAAAAGATCCTTTATAATATTTCTTCGGATGGTTTTGGAAATTCTATTTTAGATTTCTATAATAAAGCCGAGGATTATTTTGTAAAAGAAGAATTATCGAATTCATCAATTAATCCAGAGGAGTATTCTAATGATTAAAATCACTATGTTTTCATCAGCAGATAAAGTGGCTGGCCAGGGTGTTGGTAGTGCCTATATTGAATTGATCAATTTGCTGAAACAGCGGTTCAGTAAAGAATTTGATATTCAAATCAACAACTATGGTAAAAGTGATTTAAGTCATTATCATACAATTGATCCTCAATTTTACTTATCGACGTTTTCTAAAAAAAGAGGACGCCGAATTGGTTATGTTCACTTTTTGCCTGAAACACTTGAGGGCAGCATTAAATTGCCAAAACTTTTCAGAAATATATTTTATAAATACGTAATTAGTTTTTATAAGCGCATGGATCAAATCGTAGTAGTTAATCCTACTTTTATCGATAAATTGGTTGCACATGGGTTGGACCGTAAGAAAATAAAATATATTCCTAACTTTGTTTCAACAAAGAATTTCTATGAGAAAACACCTGAAGAAAAATCGGCTTTTCGCAAAAAGATCGGTATTTCTGATGATAAATTGATCGTCTTTGGGGATGGTCAAGTACAAGAACGTAAGGGGATCGATGATTTTTATAAGTTGGCTCAAGATAATCCGGATATTCAATTTATTTGGGCCGGTGGTTTTTCATTTGGTAAGATCACAGATGGTTATGATCGTTATAAACAGATGATCGAAAATGCACCCAAAAACATGAAATTTACAGGAATTGTTGACCGAAATGATTTGGTTAACTACTATAATATTTGTGATTTATTCTTACTGCCTTCATATGATGAACTTTTCCCAATGTCCGTGTTGGAAGCGTTCAGTTGTGGAGCACCAGTATTGTTACGAGATTTGGAATTGTATCAAGCGATTATTGACGGATATTATCAACCGGCTAAAGATCGTGGAGAGATGAATGATTTTATTAGAAAAGTTGCAAAAGATCATTCAATCTTAGATAATTTTAAAAAGAAATCGAGATTAGCAACTGATTATTACTCTGAAGATCATTTGAGTAAAATATGGTATGAGTTTTATACGAATCAGTATAAAATTGCTAAACAGGATAAATAATGAGTAGAAAAAACATTTTTGCGATTTTTGTAATGTTAGGTTTAGGATTAGGTATTTTTTGGTGGGAAGCTAGAAATATTGATTTTGAGTCATTGATTACAACTGTCCAAAACCTAAATTATTTTTGGTTATTCATTGCTTTTGTTTCCATTTTGCTTTCATATGGGGTCGAAGCAATGGTTTTGCATACGTTATTGAAGAAAAAAGAAGATCGCAAATTTGGTTGGTGGGAAATGTACCGTATCCCACTGATTCAAGCACTTTTTAACGCTATAACACCTTTTTCATCTGGTGGACAACCAGCTCAATTAGTTGGTTTGATGCAGTCTAAAATCGATGGTGGTAGAGCTAGTTCAGTTTTATTGATGAAATTTATCATTTATCAAACGATGGTCTTAATAAACTTCATTATTGCAATGTTGGTTAGCTTTCGTAGTGTGGCACAACATTTTTCAGGTCTAGCCACATTGATAGTTTTTGGAATGATAATACATCTTGTGACGATTTCTTTTTTGTTAATGGTCATGTACTACTATGACTTCACAAAAAAGATGGTTCAAGTTGTCTTAAAACCAATATTATTTTTCTTAAAAGATGAAAAACGTGATAGAATCTTACAGTCAGCTATAAAAAGTATTGATAGTTTTTATAAAGAAAGTTTAGTTTTAAAGAAAGAAAAAAAGAAGGTAGTTAAAGCTGCACTTTTAACTGTAGTACAACTATTTTTATACTATTTTGTGGTCTATTTCGTTTTATTGGCTTTGAACTGTGACCATGTCAATATAGTCGACGTTTTAGTAATGCATATAATGATTGTAATGATTGTATCGATCTTTCCGATTCCTGGTGGTTCTGGAGGAGCAGAGTTTAGTTTTAAAACACTCTTTGCAGGCTTTGTACCATCAACATCGGCTTTGATACTAGGTATGTTTTTATGGAGATTTATTACATACTATTTGGGGATGTTTTTGGGGATTATTGCTGTTTCAAAGAAACCAAAAATTAGTAAACATCAGGTTGTAAGTAAATCTATGGAGCGAAAATAATGAAGCGTATTGTTAAAAGTATTTCCAAGTTCTTGAATACTAGGCTGGGATTTGTAATCTTTGCCGTACTTTTGTTTACATTAAAAACAATTTACGCCTATACGACTAAGTTTAACTTGGGAGTTAAGGGACCGATTCAAACGTTTTTAATGGTAATTAACCCTATACCAATAATGCTATTGCTATTTGGTATAGCTTTATATATGAAAGGTAGGAAGTCTTATATATTCTTACTTATCATTGATTTTTTGGATACCGTTTGGTTATTCTCAAATATTCTCTATTATCGAGAATTTTCAGATTTTCTTACGATGGTATTGATCAAAGGATCTGGTTCAGTTTCAAATAACTTAGGTAAAAGTATATTAGGTATACTTGAGCCGACAGATTTCCTTGTCTTTTTGGATATTGTCATATTGATTCTTCTATTGGCTTTTCACGTTATTAGAATGGACGTCAAACGTTTAAACTGGAAGATACCCGTTTTAATAAGTACCTTGGCCGCATTGTTGTTTGGGGCAAACTTAACATTGGCAAATAGTGATCGTCCACAATTGTTAACTAGAACATTTGATAATAATTATATTGTTAAATATTTAGGACTTAATGTTTTTAATATTTATGATGTTGTGAAAACTACTAAAACTAATGCCGTTAAGGCTCAATCCAAGAGTTCTGACTTGGACTCGATCGAAAAATATATGAAGAATAATTATGTTACTCCAAATGTTGAATATACGGGAGTAGCAAAAGGGAAGAATGTCTTCGTTATTCATTTGGAAAGTCTGCAACAGTTTATGATCGACTTTAAGTGGGATGATGAGGAAGTAACTCCAAACTTAAACAAACTTTATCATGAAGATGATACTTTGAGTTTCGATAATTTCTTTAATCAGGTTGGTCAAGGTAAAACGGCCGATGCTGAATTAATGCTTGAAAACTCATTATTTGGATTACCTGAAGGATCAGCCATGGTAAGTGATGGTACAACAAATACTTTCCAAGCTGCACCGGCTATTTTGGATCAACATGGATATACAACAGCTCCATTCCATGGGGATGTTCCAAGTTTTTGGAATCGTGACAATACTTACAAATCATGGGGCTATGATTACTTCTTTAGTTCAGATTACTTCAAGATCAAGAAGGGGTATGACATTGGTTATGGTATGAAAGATAAGATCTTCCTTAAAGATTCTGCTAAGTATGTTGAGCAGTTGCCACAACCTTTCTATGCTAAATTGATCACCGTTACTAATCATTATCCATATACTTTGGATAAGAAGAATCAATCTATCTCTAAGACTGATACCGGAGATAGTACCGTAGATGGATACGTTCAAACAGCTCGTTATTTGGATGAATCCATTGGTGAGTTTATGAACTGGCTCAAAGAGTCCGGACTAGATAAGAATAGTATGGTTGTTTTATATGGTGATCATTATGGTATTTCTGATAACCACAAGAAGGCAATGGCTAAACTTACTGGTATTAAAGGGTTCGATGACTTTGATAATGCTCAGTATCAACGTGTTCCATTCATGATCCATATGGATGGATTAAAGGGTGGTATTAATCATACTTATGGTGGAGAAATCGATGTCTTGCCGACCTTGCTAAATTTGCTCGGTGTTAGCGATAAAAATATGATCCAATTTGGTAGTGACTTATTATCAAAAGATCATTCGCAAGTAGTGGCCTTTAGGAATGGTGATTTTGTTTCTCCAAGCGTAACTAAAGTAGGAAGTTCTTACTATAATACTAAGACTGGTAAAATCGATAAAAAGATATCTAGTGAGAAGAAGTCAAAACTATCCAATAAGGTAACAACTGAATTATCATTATCAGATCGTGTTGTTAATGGCGATCTGTTGAGATTCCATACTGTACCTGGATTTACTAAAGTAAATAAGAAGGACTACTCTTATAAGAAGAGTACAGCTCTCAAGAAATTAAAAGCTTCGCAAAAGAAGGGTACCAGTGTACTGGCACAAAATGATGGAAAATCAACGCTAGATCTTTATACTACTGATGCACCAGAATTAAGCGATAAATAAGTAATTTACGAGAGTGGGACAAAACATGTTCAGCTTTCGAGCATTAAGGCGAAAAGGTCTAGTAATCTGATTTTAGATTACTGGACCTTTTCGTTTTGAGCGGAAAAAGCTATGTTTTGTTCCACGTTTATGCTGCATATTTTGAGACAAAATAGTTTTGTCCCAGACTCGTTTTTTTATGGACTTTTTTCTCTTGAAGGTAGTATGATATAAGGACAGTGTTAATTAATTACTGATTATTTTGATTTTTTTTCAAAAAGGGGTTGCAAGACGCAATTCTAATTGGTAATATATTACCTGTTGTTGCGACAGAGCAACGGCGACAACGTGTTGATGAGTTTTCCTCATTCTTCACTGAAAAA
>NZ_RHOQ01000012.1 GCF_003946605.1 Companilactobacillus baiquanensis | reverse complement strand
GGTCGGCTAGTTCAACGTCATCTTTAATAACGAATGGATCATTAACTTTATCAACTACAGCAGCTTTAATTTTCATACTAAATATCTCCTCAGTTTTTAAAATGTAAATGCTTTCTACATTTGATAATTATTTCACTATTGATATGTAAATGCAATACTGCATTTTAATAATTCTCAAAGAAATTGAAATATGATAAATGAAAATAAGAAGATAGGCTAAGTAACTCAATAATGCTAAATCGGCAATGTCAATTTCCAACTATTGAATAAGTGTTGATTAGTCAACGTTTATTTGACAATGATAATACAAAATATATAAATCATTTAATGTATAAAGTAGATCAGCAAACTATGTTGATCTTTTTTGTCGTCTTATAAAGTGCTGATTTAATTAGATTTCCTTCATTTTACCAATGTGAAAAATATTTCTTATTAATATATTGGTATTGACCATTTATTGACAATTTTAGTAAGTAAAGCGCTAACAAATTAGGAAAAAATAATCTATCACCTATGTAAAACGCTTACATTGAGTGAATAAATGCTTTCAACTGTAAATATGATACTACTACCTATATCTGTGATATTGTTACTAATGTGAAAAAGTTATTAAATGTATTTGTAAGCGATTGCAGTAGTAATCAAAAAAATATAAGAGGCAAGGTGAGGGAAAAATGTTAGAAGATTACACGAAAAAAGATATTGAGGGCAAAATTGATTTGCTTATCGATAATCTAGTTCATTTAAGTGATCCAACTGGCGAATTCTCCATTAAGGTTGCTGATGGTTCAATCATTGACAATAAGAGTTTTAACTATTGGGAATGGACATCAGGAATTGGGCTATACGGAATGATGAAATATTACCGTATAACTAGAAAACAAGAAGTGCTGGATAGAATCATCAAATGGTTTGATGATCGTTTTGAAGAAGCACCAGTTGAGAAAAATATCAATACTATGGTTCAAATGTTAACCCTAGCATATCTATATGAAGAAACCGGCAATAAAAAATATCTTCCATACTTGGAATCTTGGGGAAAATGGTTGTATTACGACCTTCCAAGAACTGAACGCGGCGGCTTTCAACATGTTACGTTTGGTGATTTAAATGAAGACGAGATGTGGGACGACACTTTGATGATGAGTGTACTCACTTTAGCTAAATTAGGAAAACTATTCCATAACGATGATTATGTTGAGGAAGCTAAAAAACAATTCCTTCTCCATATTCAATTTTTACAAGATAAGAAAACTGGCTTGTGGTATCACGGCTGGAGTTTTAAACGCAGAGATAATTTTGCTGGAGCTTTTTGGGGACGTGGAAATTCCTGGGTAACTATTGTAATCCCTGAATTTATTGAATTACTTAATTTAAAGAAGAATGATGCTATCCGCCAATTCTTGATTACAAGTTTTCAATATCAATTAGACGCTTTGAAGAAATATCAGACCAAAGATGGTATGTGGACGACTTTGATCGATGATTCTACTTCATATGTGGAAGGTTCAGCAACAGCGGGCTTTGCTTATGGATCATTGAAGGCCGTCCATAATCGTTATGTTAGTGAAGACTATCGTGAAATGGCCGATAAAGGTGTGAATGCTGTACTTGATAATATTGATGAAACCGGCTCTCTAGCACATGTTTCAGCAGGAACACCAATGGGTGAAACAAAAGATTTCTATAAAGGTATTAAGATTTCAACAATGCCTTATGGTCAATCGATGGCTGCACTTTGTTTGATTGAGTATCTAAAAGAATTTTATTAGGGAAAGTAGGAAACAATAATGGATGCACCTAAAACACATAGAAGAGTACGTTGGTGGAATTATGCAGCTTATGGTATGACAGATTGGTTGGGGGCTGGATCGACAGCCTTGACTGGTGCTTGGTTGCTATTCTTCTACACAACATTTTGTGGATTAACTGCCACAGAAGGTTCATTGATTTTCGCCATTTCAAGATTCGTTGATGCTATCACGAGTCCATTGATGGGTATGATTTCAGATAATTTTTATAAAACAAAAATAGGTAAGAGATTTGGTAGACGTAAGTTCTTTATTATGATTGGTATTCCGTTCATGCTAGCTTATATTCTAATGTGGATCAGTGGTATGAATTTCTGGTATTACCTAGTTACATATGTTGGTTTTGATATTATTTATACAATGGTTCTTGTACCATATGAAACACTTGCAACAGAAATGACAAATGATTTTAAACAAAGAACCATCTTCTCAGGAGCTCGTTTATTCTGTGGACAAATTTCAGCTTTCTTCTCAGCTTTTGTACCCGGAAGATTAATCGCAGTTCTTGGTAAAGATAATCCTAAATCGTTCTTATATGCTGCCATGATGTTTACTGCAGCTTTCATTATTATTTTGATATTCTTGTACTTCTTTACATGGGAGCGTCCATTATCAGAAATTGTTAATGATGAAGTCGATAACCCAGATGAAGATAAATTATCACTTGGTCAAAAATTTGAACAAATTTATATTGATCTTCTATCTACATTTAAGATCAAGGCTTTTAGAACTCATATTTTAATGTATTTAGGATGCTATATTTCTCAAGATATATTCTCACAAGTTTATACATATTTCGTTGTATTTGCTCTAGGATTTACAACAGTTGTTGCCTCAAATGTTCTTAGTGTTATCTGGGGTGCATGTATTGTTGGTGTTGTTCTTGGTATTGTTGCTGTAACACGTGCTAACAGACAAGCCGGAACATATCGTATTGCTGTTCTTGGTTTTGCTGTTGGTACTATTGGATTTGTTGTAGCATACTTCTCAAATAGTAAAATTGTTATGACAATTCTTATTATTTCTGCCATTGTATCAGGACTTGGTCGTGGTGCTTTAGCATATATTCCTTGGAATATTTATAGTTTTATTCCTGACGTTGATGAAATCGTTACAGGTCAACGTAGAGAAGGTATCTTTGCTGGTGTTATGACATTTACACGTAAAGCTACTCAAGCACTTGCTGTTTTCTTAGTTGGTGTATTCTTGGATGGTTCTGGTTTCAAACCTTCATCACAAACACAATCGATCGGTGTTGTTCATACACTTGTTATTATGTTGGCTGTTGGTACATTAGCATTTCTATTGATGGGTTATATTGCTTCATTTAAGTTTAAACTTACAAAAGATAAGCATGAAATTTTGCTTAGTGAAGTTGAAGAATTAAGAGAAGGTAAAAAACCTGAAGATATTTCAGAAGAAAATGCCGCTTTGATCAAAGACTTATCAGGTTTTGACAAACACAGTCTATGGGGAAATAATAAAGTTGGACACGTAGATTTGATGCGTTGGAAGAAAGAACACGGGGAGTAATTACTATGGCAAAAGATAAAATGAAAATGGATCCAGAAAAATTTGCTTATGCAGTGGTTAATTCGTATTGTCCAGATGAGAAAGATGATGTTAAAGCAAGTAAAATGATTCTGAAAAGATTCCTAGCTGCATATTATTTGGCTGATGAATTTAATGGTTTAGAAGCAGAACAATTTAGTATGTTTAAAGATGTTGACTTTAAGAGAATGTCTCAAGCTATGGAAAACATTAATATTAATTAAAAAAGTGGTTGGGATGGCTATCCCAGCCTTTTTTGGTAAAGAGGAAGAATAATGACATATAATTACGGTGTTAGAGGACATGATATTTTAATTAAAGATGACCTAGATAAGTGGTCAGACAAAATCAAAGAGATGAAGATCCATACTTTGCAATTTGCTCTGCCATTGTCATTTCCAAAGACTAGTTCTGGTGGAGATCTGATCAACCCAGGATTAGGTAATATAATAAGAAGGAACTTGTTCAAAAAGGATATAGAAATTGGAGTTTTAAGCTGCTATGTCAACCTTATTCACCCTGATTTAAAAATACGTCAACAGCAAATTAATAAAATGAAAAAATATCTTCAAAATGCTAAATTCTTTGGAGCAAATATTGTTGCCACGGAAACTGGAAGTGTAGATCCTGAATTTGCGTTTACAAGAAGTAATTTTGAAGAAAAGCATTTCATGGAATTAGTAGAAACTGTAAAGCAATTACTACCATTTGCACAAAAATGTGGAGTAAATTTAGCCTTAGAACCGGGTGTAAATCATCCCTTGTGTTCACTAGATAAGACAGAAGAGCTATTGAGGATCTTTGATTACGATCCGGCTTTGAAGATAATTTTGGATCCAGCAAACTTGATGTTAACGAAAAATGATAATTTATTAGGAATTACTAAGGAAGCCTTTAATCGTTTTAATGACCAAATTGTAGCAGTTCATATTAAAGATTTTTCTTGGACACCTAATTCTAATAGATTGATCAAAACCGTCGTTCCTGGAACTGGCGAAGTCAATGTTCAAGATGTGATTGATATTGCTGAATCGTATCAGCCAAAAGGCCTTAAGATGTTCGACGAATTGGATCAAGGAATGCTTGATGTATTTATTAAATCCGATTATGCAAAGAATATATTCAAATAGAATGTTGATATTGTGATAAATTCACATAAAAAAGTTATCATTTAGAATCGTTTTCTGAATAATAGCTTTTTTATTTTGATTATCGTCAAAATACATGAATGAGCATGTATTTTTTGCTTAAGAATTTTTTAATTTGATGAATTGCAATTTTCGGGAACATTTAAGCAACATTGTTATATATGCTGTGTAATAAGGCTTCACCGTGTGTACTCAGAGAATATACTTGTGTAGCATTTGTAATGAACAGCTTTTGAAGTAAAAACAATTTAAAAATTAAATAAAATAAATTATAAATTAACTTTGAATATTATTAGTAATGTAGTACACTGAAATTACGAAAGCGTTACCAAGCCTCATAGTGGGTTTACTTTTTTTTGAAATTATTTGTGAAAATATTAACAAATCTGTGCTTGATAATGCTTAAAATAAAAAAGGGGGCACTAAGAAATGAAAGATAGTCGTGTTCAGAACATTACCAACAAGATGAAGGAAGAGGGATATGATCAATTATTGATCTCAGATCCTACAGCAATTTTCTATCTAACAGGATTGTGGATTCACCCTGGTGAAAGATTACTTGTTTTAGTAATTAGAGCTGATGGTAAAAATACACTAGTTGTAAACAAACTATTCCCAATCACAGAAGATATCGGAATTGAAAAAGTCTTTATCGATGATATTGATGATGGCGTTAAGAAAGTGCTTGATTATTGTGATGTTAACGGTTCATTCGGAATTGACAAGAATTGGCCATCACATTTCTTGCTACACTTAATGGAACTTGTACCAAACGTTAAATTAGGCAACGGATCTGAAATCATTGATGATGCACGTGCCATCAAAGATGAAGAAGAAAAAGACCTTATGCGTAAAGCACAAGCTGATAATGAATTGGCTACTGATTTTGTTAAACATGAACTATCAAAAGATTTAACAGAAATTGAAATCACTGAAAGACTTGGCGAAAAATACAAGGAATTAGGCGATTCAGGATATTCATTTGATCCTATCATTGCATATGGTGCAAATGGAGCAGACCCACACCATCAAGAACCAGACGACTCAAGATTAAAACCAGGCGACAGTATTGTTGTTGATATCGGTTGTGTTAGAGATTCATATTGTTCAGATATGACACGTACATTCTTCTATAAAGAGGTTTCAGACAAATCACGTGACGTATATGAAACAGTTCTAGAAGGTAAGAGACGTGCAATGGCACTTATCAAACCAGGTGTTGAATTAGCTACACTTGATGCTGCTGCTAGAGATTACATTACTGAAAAAGGTTATGGAGAATACTTTACACATCGTCTTGGACACTTCATCGGTATTGAAGATCATGAAACTGGTGATGTTTCAACAGCTAACCATAATGTTTGTGAAGTAGGAAACATTTTCTCTATTGAACCTGGTGTTTATATTCCTGGTGAAGTTGGAGTTCGTATTGAAGACTTGGTAATTGTTACTGAAGATGGATACGAAAACTTGAACAAGTATCCAGACGACTTAGAAATTATTCAATAAAAAAAGAGGAGGTTCATTATTCATGAAAGTTGAAGAAGGCTATATGCCGTACAAAGGCTACAAAACTTACTACCGCATCGTTGGAGAAAAGAGTAAAGATAAAGCACCTTTGGTATTGCTTCATGGAGGACCAGGATCAACTCACAATTATTTTGAATTATTAGACGATATTGCTGTAAATGGCCGTCAATTGATTATGTATGATCAATTAGGCTGTGGTAAGTCAGCAGTTCCATCAAACCCATCACTTTGGACAAAACAAACTTGGGCTGAAGAGTTGATTGAACTTAGAAAATATCTCGGACTTGATGAGATTCATTTGTTAGGTCAATCATGGGGTGGAATGTTAACTTTCATTTACATGTGTGACTATAAGCCAGAAGGTGTTAAGAGCATTATTTTATCAGGTACTTTGCCTTCAGCAAAACTATGGGCATCCGAACAACATCGAATGATCAGCCATATGTCACAAGAAGATCAAGATGCTATCGCACAAGCAGAAAAGACTGGAAATTATGACGAGCCTAAGTATGTAGCAGCTAATGATCGTTACATGGAAATGCATGCTGCAGCTACACCAACAGCAGATTCACCAGAACCATTGCGTCGTAAGAAAGTTGCCGGTACAGAAAGCTATGTTGTCGGTTGGGGTCCAAATGAGTATTCACCAGAAGGAACTCTTCACGACTATGACTATCTTGATCAAATGAAAGACATTAAAACTCCAACTCTTATCACAAGTGGAACTAATGATCTTTGTACACCATTCGTTGCTAAGACAATGTATGATGGAATCCCTAATTCAAGATGGGAATTATTCCAACACAGCCGTCATATGCCATTCGTTGAAGAAAACGAAAAATACGAAAAAATCCTTACAGACTGGTTGGATAACCACGACTAGTTATTTTTAAAAAGAGAGAGGGAAATACTATGGACGCAGCACCAATTAAGAAAAAGAAACCATTTGGTTTTTATATTTGTTCCTTAGGATTTACATTTGAACGTGTTGCCTTTTATACAGTTAAATATATGTTAGCAATTTGGATTGCTACTACTGTTGGTAAAGGTGGACTTGGATTAACTGACGTTAAAGCTGCTTCAATGGCAGCCGTCTTCGTTGCCATGACTTATATCGCACCAGTTATTGGTGGATATTTAGCCGATTATTGGATCAGTCCAAGAATATTGGTACCAACTGGTATGATCTTGATGGCAATTGGATACTTATTCACTTGGAGAGCTACTTCAATTGGATTAGTTTGGGCCATGATCGTCCTAGTTTCAGTTGGTACAGGTATGTTTAAGGGTAATCTTTCAGGTATCACAGGATTACTATTCGATGACGAAGAAGAATTGAATGAAGCATTCTCAGTTCAATATACATTCGTTAATATTGGATCATTTACTGGTACTACATTTATTGTTTTACTTATTCCTATTATTGGATTTAACAATGTTTTCCTAGTTTGTTCACTATTCATTTTCCTTGACGCAATTGTATTCTTACTCAATCAAAAATCACTTGGCGATGCTGGTAAGAAACCATTTAAAGTTGATCAACGTCAATTTAAAGAAGCAGAAGCAAAAGAAAAAGAAGAAAGTGCACCACTTACAGCTGGAGATAAGAAACGTGTTGTAGCCATCATTTTAGTTACTATCTTCTCGATCGTGTTCTGGATGGTTTGGTACTTAGCTTATATGCCTGTTTACTACTACTTCGGACATGGTGATGGAGCCGGATTCTTGAATCGTGCTAACTGGATGGTTGGTAGTTTCAATGTTCCAACGTCATACTTTGATTCAGTTAATGCTTTAACATGTATTGTTTTAGGACCTATCTTAGGTAAATTGTGGACAAAACTTGCTGCTCGTCCACAAGGTGATATGAGTATGTTTAAGAAAACATCACTTGGTATGATCTTTATTGGTATCTCTTATGTTGCAATGATTTTTGCTGATATGATCGGTAAAGGTCACACTAACTTACTATGGATCGTCCTAGTTGGTATTCTTATGTCAATTGGTGAAATGGTATTCTCACCATTAGGTAACTCATTTATTACTAAACTAGCTCCTTCTAAATTGATGGGTCTATTGCTTGGATTCTGGCCTATCGCCGTATTCTTCGCTACATTGCTATATCCAAATGTTTATGCACTTTTGAAGACAAGCAACCCTGGCAAGTTCCAAACAGGATATGGAATCCTAGCAGTTATCATTATTGGTTTAGGTTTGGTTCTTTGGATTTCAAGTAGAAAATTAGACAAGCTTGAAAAAGATTAATGGAAATCTATTAGCTTAAAGAAACGAGGGAAAGTGAATTATGATGAATGAATCAAAGATTCGCAAGTATATGGAAGATGAAAATATTGATGCGTTTTATATTGCAAAACGTGTAAATATTAGATTTGCAAGTGGCTGGACTGGGGATGACTCATACATGCTACTTACAAAGGACAAACAATTCTTCTTTACAGATCCTAGATACACAGAACAAGCAGAAATCGAAATTCCAGATTATGACATTATTAACTGGCGTCTTCCAGGAAGAACAGTTGGGGACTCAGTTGCTGATGTAGTTAAAGCAGAAGGCATTAAAACAGTTGCCTTTGAAGACGACTACATGACTTATGACATGTATCATGATTTCAAGACAAAACTAGATGCAAACTTGATTCAAGCTGGTGGCATTATTGACAGAATGCGTGTTGTTAAATCGCCTAAAGAAATTGAATATTTAACAATTGCTTGTGATATTGCTTGCCGTGCTTTCAGACGTATTTTAAAGGATATCAAAGTTGGGGCTACTGAAAAGGAACTTGCAGCTAAGTTATCACTTTACATGGTTGAAGAAGGTGCAGATACACAACCTTATGGTAATATCTTGATTTCAGGTGCAACAACTTCATTACTTCACGGTATTCCTTCAAAGAAGGCTGTTGAATATGGAGACTTCGTTTTGATGGACTTTGGTTGCCAATACAATGGCTATATGTCAGATATGACAAGAACTGTTGTTGTTGGTAAAGCTACTCCAAAACAAAAAGAAGTTTACGACTATGTAAGACAAAGTCTTGAAGCTGCCGAAGATATCATGAAGGCTGGCGTTAACTGTAAAGATGTTTATCCAGAATCCATCAAACCACTTAAAGGAACAGAATATGTTCCATTAACATACAACAAGATCGGACACTCAATTGGACTATTCGTTCATGAAACTCCATATCTTGCTGAAGAGTTTGATGATGTTCTTGAAAAAGATACAGTTGTAACAATCGAACCTGGTATTTATATCCCTAATTGGGGTGGTGTAAGAATCGAAGATCAAGTCGTTCTAACAGATGATGGATACGTAAATATGATCGATATCCCTCATGATTTGATCGAGCTTTAAAATACTAAACATTTTTATAAAGATTCATCGGGAAAAATAAATATTTGTTTATTACTTTTAAGAAAGTATCATTTAATAATTTATTTGAGGAGTGAATTAGTTATGAAGAAAGTATTTCGTGGTTCATGTACTGCAATGTTAGTAGGTAAGGACGCAACAATCGACGGATCAACAATGATCTGCAGAGACAACGATGCTCATGGTTCAGTTGAACCACAAAGATTTATTGTTGTTAAACCAGAAGAACAACCAAAGGTTTACAAATCAATAATTACAGGACTTGAAGTAGAATTACCAGATAATCCATTGAAAGTTACTTTGACACCTAGATCAAACCTTGTTGATGGACAATGGGGTTCATCAGGTATCAATAGTGAAAATGTTTCTATGTCAGCTACAGAAACAATTACAACTAACTCAAGAATTTTGGGAGTAGATCCATATAACATGGAAGGACTTGGCGAAGAAGATCTTGAAGTAATTACATTGCCATTCATCCACAGTGCAAGAGATGGTGTTAAACATCTTGGTGCTTTGTTAGAAAAATATGGAACATACGAACCAAATGGAATTTCATTTGCTGATAAAGATGAAATTTGGTGGTTAGAAACTATTGGTGGACATAACTGGGCTGCTGTAAGAATTCCTGATGATGCTTATGTTGTTGCACCTAATAGAATGAACATTGATGATTTCGACTTTGATTCAGATGACACAATGAGCTCAACTGGATTAAAAGACTTGATCGAAAAGTATCACTTGAATCCAGATACTGGTAAATATAACTTACGTCACATCTTTGGTAGTGCAACAATCAGAGATTCAGAATATAACAATCCTCGTGCATGGTATATTCAAAAACTCTTTACACCAGATGTTGAACAAGATCCAAGAGATCAAGACCTTCCATTCATTTGCCATGCAAACAAGAAATTATCGATCGAAGATGTTAAATTTGCATTGAGTTCTCACTATGAGAACACACCATATGACCCATACGGCAAGATGGGAACAGAAGATGAAAAGAAGATGTTCCGTCCAATCGGAATGAACCGTAATCACAGTCTTCACATTCTTCAAATCAGAAATGATGTTCCTAAGGAATTTGCTGCTGTTCAATGGTTATTATTCGGTGTAAATACATTTGGAGCAATCGTACCATTCTATACAAATGTAAATGACACACCAGCATCATACCGTGACACATCAGTTTCATTTGATCCAAAATATGTATACTGGTTAAGTCATGCAATGGCATTATTAGGTGATTACGATTATGATCTATATCAAGATGCACGTAATACCTTTGAATTAGACGCAGTTGCTAAATTTAGAAATATTCAAATTGCAACAGATAAAGAAGCTGAAAATTCAAGTGATATTCCAGCATTGTTGACAAAAGCTAACGAAGAATTAGCTAAAGAATCATATGAGAGATCAATTAAATTGTTTGGCCAAATGATTGAAGTAGGTTCACCAAAGATGAAGTTAAGCTTTGATTTAAATGGTTAATTAGATGCTAAAGAACTAGTCGTAAGACGGAGGTTCCTGTCTTACAGATCGTGTTTCAATAAAAAAGGTTCTGAGAATTTTTCTCAGAGCCTTTTTTGACGTTTGCCCATTATTTCAAATTAGTCCATTGTTCGCAGCTTTTTACGAGTCTCACTAGGCAATTCATCGTAATTTTCAAAGTAGATTTTATAGAAGTAATTACGATTGGAATAGCCAACTTCATCAATAATATCTTGAATCGATTTGCCAGTGGAAACCACTGCTAAATGAGCTTTTAGTATTTTTTGCTTATTTAATAATTCAGTAAATGTAAAACCAGTTTCGTTTTTAATTAAATTACTCAAGTAGTTTTTATTGTAGTTCATTAATTCTGCCAAGCTGTTTAAAGTTAGAGTTTTGGAATTCTTTTCAATTTCGTTAAACACTTGTTTCAATGTTGAGTCTTGAGAAACGTTATTATTTTTAATCATTTCGGGACTATATTGTCGTAATAGCTTAGTTAACAAAATATCTAAATAAGAACTGATAACTGTTCCTGAAAACTCATGTGGGAAGAAATATTCAGATAATATTTCTTGTATTTCAGGTTTAATCGTTACTGATTGCTTATTTTTGAAAAGTAAATATTGACTTTGGTTTTGTTTACTCATGGAAGCATTGAGCAAAAAATTGAAGAGGACGCTTTGATTTGATTTAAGTGAATCAAGCCAGTTTAAATTAATTTCTTTATTTTGAAAGAGGATATTTATCAAAATATCGTGTTTACCAAGAGCTTTGATCGAATGCTTACTATTGATGTCTAAAATTACTAAGTCGCCCTTATTCAAATTGACCTGTTTACCATTGATTATTTGCGTGCAGTGTCCTGAATAAATATAATTGATCTCCAAAAATTCGTGCGAATGTAATGGGTAGTCAGCATAGCGATTATGTTTATTAATGAAGATTGATTTATTTTTAAAAAAGAAAGAGTTATTAAACTTCATTTGTTGATCATGATTGATCAAAGCAGCATCAGGAAAATCTGCAACAAAGTGTTTAGTTTTTCTTTGAGCCTTTTCAATGCTAGTCTCGTGAAATAAAAAATTGTCTAATCGTCCGTTCATTGAAATAATCCTCCTAAATTATCTGAAAATAGCATTTTGCATTCAATATGTATATCAAATACATTTTTCGTGTTTATTTGTCATTGTTACGAATCTTTGAAAGCGGTTTAATAATATTGTAAACGAATACAAAGAAGGTGTAAAGGCGCTATGAACAACTATATCGCAGTTGATATCGGTGCTTCAAGTGGTCGATTGATGTTGGGACAATTATCTGGGAATAAGATACGGATAAAAGAACTGCATAGATTCGATAATGGCTTTAAATTTGAAAATGGTCATGATAGATGGCAAATAGATCATTTGATTGATGAAATTATCATTGGACTTGAAAAGGCAAAACAAAAATATAATATTCAAGATGCCTATCTAGGAATTGATACATGGGCCGTCGATTATGTTTTGATCGATCAAGCCGGCGATAAGTTAGATGACCCGATCAGTTATCGTGATAGTAGAACTAAAGATACTGTTGCTAAACTAACACGTAAGTATTCTAAAGAATATATTTATAAAAAAACGGGAATTCAATTTTTAGACTTTAATACGCTCTATCAATTATTTGAAGAAGATAAGACCAATTTGAAAAAAGCCAAATCAATCATTATGATTCCAGACTATATCGGTTATCGATTGACAGGCAAAGCAGTTACTGAAGTTACTAATGCTTCAACAACTCAAATGTTAAATTTACGTGAAGGATTATTCGATTCTGAATTATTATCAGAAGTTAATGTAACTAGTGAAATGTTTCCACCATTGGTCGATGCGGGAACTAAGTTAGGTTCTATTAAAGAAGATATTACTTCAAAACATGATATTCCAAATTGTCAGGTAATTACCGTTGCCACGCACGACACTGCTTCTGCAGTAGTTGGTACACCTGCATCAGGTGAAAATAATTGGGCATTTTTGAGTTCGGGAACATGGTCACTGATTGGCCGAGAATTAAATGTTCCAGAGAATGGCTCCATGGCATTTAATGAAAATTATACAAATGAGTGGGGTGCATATGGTACCTATCGGTTTTTAAAAAACATTATGGGAATGTGGATCGTCCAAAGAATAAAACATGAATATCAAGATCGATTTGGATTTGCCGAAATGGCAAAGCTGGCTAGTGAAGTAAAACCATTTCAACAATATATTGATTTAAATGATGAAAGATTCATTAATCCTAAAAGTATGATCCACGAATTGCAGTGTTACTGCAAGGAAACTAATCAAATAATCCCTGAGACTATTGGTGAATTAGTAAGCGCAATTTATTGTAATTTATCGTTAATGTATGCCAGAGAACTAGAAAAATTAGAAGAGATTACACATAAGCCTATTCATACTTTAAATATTGTGGGTGGAGGTAGTAATGTTAGTTATTTAAATCAGCTCACAAGTAATTTAGCAAACGTTAATATTGCCGCAGGACCTAGTGAAGCAACTGCTTTGGGTAACTTAGTTGTTCAAATGATAACCGAGAATGATATTGATGATTTAGCCGAAGCTAGAGAAATTATCTCACAGTCATTTGATATAGGTTTCTTTCAACCACAACCACTTAGTCAAAAAAATCCATTGACGGATTATAAGAAATTCTTAAAGGAGAATACTAATGAAGAGAATAGCTCAAATAATGTATCTCAATAAAGATAAATATCAAGAATATCAAACTAGGCATGAAAATCTTTGGCCAGAAATGAAACAGGCATTGCAAGCACATGGAGCAACAAACTATTCAATTTTTCTAAATAAGGACAATGGAGAATTATTCGCTTATTTAGAAGTGCCAGATGAAAAACGCTATAACGAAATTGCTAAAACGGATGTATGTAAAAAATGGTGGCATTACATGGCTCCATTGATGACAACAAATGAAGATGAAAGTCCTAAGACATTAGATTTAGAAGAATTATTTCATTTAAAGTAGGAGGAAGAGTAATGAATGAATCAAATATTAAAGCCAGCTATGAGTTGGCAAAAGATAGATATGCTGCCATAGGTGTTGATACAGAGGAGGCTATTTCTAAGTTGGAGACCGTTCCTTTGTCAATTCATTGTTGGCAAGGCGATGATATCCATGGATTCTTATTTCCAAATCAAGAGTTAACTGGAGGAATCGGTGTTAGTGGCAATTTTCCAGGTGCAGCGACGACACCTGATCAATTAAGTGGTGATTTATCAAAAGCATTATCACTTATTCCAGGATCACATAAAGTTCAATTGCATGCCATTTATGCTGTAACAAATAAGAAAAAAGATCTTGATGAACTAGATCCAGAAGATTTTAGCTATTGGGTTGATTGGGCAAAACAAGAAAAAGTCGGCTTGGATATGAATGGAACATTCTTCTCACATCCAATGTTGAAAAATGGTTTTACCTTAGCAAGTCCGGATAAAGATACTCGTGATTTTTGGATCGAACATGGGAAGAGATCTCGTAAAATTGCCGAATACTTTGGTAAAGAATTAGGTCAACAATCTGTTAATAATTTTTGGATTCCTGATGGTTATAAAGATAATCCAATCGACAAACTTACACCAAGACTACGTTTAATCAATTCGCTAGATGAGATCATTAAAGAACCAATTGATGAAAAATATACTATTGAAGCTTTTGAAGGAAAGCTATTTGGTACAGGTGTTGAATCTTATACCGTTGGTTCGCATGAATTTTATGATAACTATGCTTTAACACGTAATAAGCTTTGGACGATCGATGCAGGGCATTTCCATCCGACTGAAGATGTTTCTGATAAGTTTTCAGCTTTTCTACCATTTGGCAAAGGTTTGATGCTTCATGTTTCTCGTCCAGTTCGTTGGGATAGTGATCATGTAGTTATTATGGATGATGCTTTGATTAGAATGATGCGCTCATTAGTAAGAGATGATCAACTTTCAAAAACTAATATTGGTCTTGATTTCTTTGATGCTACTATCGATCGAATAGCTGCTTGGGTAATTGGTGCTCGTGCCACTCAAAAGGCATTATTGTTAGGCATGTTATCTCCAATTGATCAGCTAAAAGAAGATGAGAATAAAGGTGATTTCACAGATCGTCTTGCTATGACTGAAGAACTAAAATCATATCCATTTGGTGCTGTTTGGGATGAATTCTGTGCACGTAATAATGTTCCTGTAGGATCAGACTGGCTAAATGAAGTTAAAAATTATGAAAAAAATGTAACATTCAAACGTTAGGAAGAATATAAAATGACAAAATTTATTAATTCACCATTTGTTAAAGAAGTTTCAAAAATAACATTTAGATTGTTCGCTCATGGTTGGGATGAACGTAATGGCGGTAATGTAAGTTATCGTATTATGCCTGAAGAATTGGCTGATTATGAAGATGTTAAAAAAATCAAACGTAATATTCCTATTGCTTTTGATGGAAAAAATCTTGCCGGTATGTATTTTCTAGTTACTGCTACGGGGAGATATTTTAAGAACATTATTGATTTTCCTGAAAGAGATTTGGGTTTAGTTAGAATTGCAGAAGATGGTAAAAGTGTAGATCTTATGTGGGGATATAATGACGGTGCCAAACCAACAAGCGAATTCCCTACACATTTGATGGGACATCAAGAAAGATTAAAGCACGATCCAAAACAACGTGTCGTCATGCATTGTCATCCTACAAATTTGATTGCTATGACATTTACTCAAAAATTAGATGAAAAGGAACTGACTCGTATTTTTTGGAAGATGCAAACTGAATCATTAGTTGTATTCCCAGAAGGGGTTGGTATTATTCCTTGGATGGTCCCAGGTACGATCGATATTGGTAAAGCTACGGCAAGTAAATTGGCAAATTATCGTTCAGTAATTTGGCCACATCATGGTATTTTTGGAACTGGAGAAACTATTGATGAGGCTTTTGGATTGATTGAAACGATTGAAAAAGCAGCACAAATTTGGACGATCATTCAAATGCAAGGTGGAAAAATCGAACAAACTATTACAGATCAGGGCCTAAAAGATTTGGCTGATAGCTTTGGTGTAACACCACATGAAGGTTATTTGAACTAATCAATGAAAACGGTTGAAATAATACTATTGATGAGATATATTATATATGTGGTTTACAGATGAGATATTTAATTTCTTTATGAGAAACTAGGAGGTTTCAAATGTCATTTTCAATGAAAACAAATTATACACACAGTCCTAAGGATATCGAACACTATTCAACAGATGAATT
>NZ_RHOQ01000011.1 GCF_003946605.1 Companilactobacillus baiquanensis | reverse complement strand
TCAGTTTCCAGTCTTAAAAGCAGCCCAAAAAATGTCGAGTTTTGTGCGGCAGTGGATTCAAAAACGAGTGGCGGGGGTCGATGTCGGCTGCAATAACTTTGGAATTTTTCGAATTCCCCGGCAAGACAATCTAGTCTTTTTTGATGCACATATGTTGGTCCAGGTGAGCGCTCTGATGAAGTGGTCACAATATTATGCTGCCCAAGTTCCGGTTACGAAGCCGGATAAACGACAGGTGATTTCTCTAGTCCCAGATGAAGGTCGGCAGGTTGACCAAGCTTGGTTTAAAGCCTTATTGAAAGTGACAACAGTCAAATCAGGTCAAGGTTTAGCCCGTCACAACACGGTTTTGACGTTAGCTTTAGCGATGTATCAGTCAAAAATCTCGCAACAACGTGCGAGAGACGTGCTTGACGTCTTCAATTCAAATCTACATGATCCGTTGGCCGATCGCGAAGTTGTACAGTGCGTGAGAGACGCCTATTCAGGTAACTATCGGGGGGCAGCACTGAGTTATGTTCAAGGACTATTGGATCAATGGGTGCCTAATTTTTCAGGTAAAGTTGTTGCTGGGATTGGCTGGCATAAATTTGCTAAGCCGCGTGCCGAACGACAATACAGTCATGCCCACGAATGGCGTAACGATGTGCTTGCATTGATTAATCGAATGGGTGGTTCTGCCGCTTCGGTTGCCATGTCAACGCGTCAAATTCAAGCTGAATTAGGGATTTCTCCGGCGAGTTTGAATCGGGTTATGAAGCAACTACAAGCAACTTCGCAATTGAAGCGGGTGCAGCGTGGTAACCAGCCAACTTTATTGACGACGGTGACCATGTTATTTAAGTCGGCTATGGTGAGCCGTCAGGCTCAAAGTCAAGCGTGGACAGGGTATTTAACGACACTAATGCCAACTGTAAGCAAAAATGTTTATGAGCCAACAGTTGG
Organism: Companilactobacillus baiquanensis; assembly: GCF_003946605.1. Lineage (GTDB taxonomy): Bacteria > Bacillota > Bacilli > Lactobacillales > Lactobacillaceae > Companilactobacillus > Companilactobacillus baiquanensis. Next base: position 17,939 of record NZ_RHOQ01000011.1, on the reverse strand, counting down.
TACTTTAACTGAGATACAAGCGGTGAGTGGTGATTCAGAGCCACCGTGGGGAATGGAGACGAGAAGAAGAACGGGGTGAAAAGTGCTGCTATCAATTGCCATAGGTATATATCTAGAATAGGCTTGTTGCTGTGTGAGGGTATTGTTAGTTTGGTATTAATCCGAACAGAAATTAAAAAGCCCAAAGCAATCACTTACAATGGTAGTAGCTAATTCCAACCAATATAGGGAGTGATTACTTTGGGTACATCTACTTTATCACGTTTTCAACGTGGCGCACTAGCACAACTGGTCAATGAGGGGAATAAATCTTACCAAGTAATGGCTGACGCCTTAGGCGTCGCCAAAGCTACGATTAGCTATGAGTTGGATCGGGTTAAACCTTATGATCCAGAATTAGCTCAGCAAGATGCAGATCGCAAAAGGCGGAATTGCGGTCGTCGTTCGATGCTGACGGCAGCATTAGCGACTTTAATTACCAATCACTTACGATTAACCTGGTCACCAGAAACCATTGCGGCCGCTTATAACTTGAGCACTGCGTCAATTTATAATTGGCTTAATCGTGGCTGGCTCCCCTTCAAATTGACTGATCTACCCAATCGGAATGTCCGCCAGCACCGAGTGAGCGAAAATCGTGGGAAATTTACAAGTGGGACTTTCATCGAACAACGGCCAACAACTGTTAATCAACGGTTAGCTTTTGGTCATTGGGAAGTAGATACGGTGCTTTCTAGTCGAAGTGAGTTACGATCATGTCTGGTTACATTCGTAGAACGTAAGACCCGACTTCTATGGGCCATCAAAGCCCCTAATAGAACGGCTAAGGCTCTAAACACCGCTTTTGGCAAGTTTATGGGGGCCTTCGGTCCCCAAGTAAAATCCATTACTGTTGATCATGGTAAAGAGTTTGCCAATTATCAGGCCTTAGAACAGGATTATCAGATCAAAGTTTATTTTTGCTATCCATATTCACCATGGGAGCGAGGTTCCAATGAATATTTTAATAGACGGTTACGCTGGTTCTTCCCGAAAAAGACCAATTTTAGCCAAGTAACGACTGATGAGATCCTAGCAGCACTTGAACTAATTAATCAACGACCATTAAAAATACATCATCAACAGACTGCCATTGAAAGATTCCGGGCTTGTTCGGATTAAACTTGTAATTTGCCTTGCCATAATCAAAAAGTCGTCAAAATTAAAAAAGAACTCGAATCCGCTCATTTGCTGATGCAAAAACAGCTGGGCTTTAACCCAAAAACAAAAAAGAATGAACCGAATCGCTTATATCTGTCCAAGCTCGATGTGAAAGCAACCGATGTCTATTTACGCGGTGAAGATAGCCCAAAAGTGTCTCAAACCCTTGCTACAAGCGGAACTGCAAAAAGTGCAGTTAATCTATATAAAGAACCTAAAGAAAAAGATAAAGATAGATACAAGATAGATACTCAAAAATTAAATTTTTCCACAGCCAATTTCTCACCAGCAGAAATTGAAAAACAAAACAAGGATTTGGTGAACCATGCTAATGACTTCTTAACTGATGAAGACAGTGGCTTACCCGTTTTCTTAGAACCAGAAGCCGTGCAATTACTTAGCTTCTGGTGCCGTACCCCACAACAAATGCGGCGCTTCATTGGCATTATCTTAAATGCTAAGTACCGAGTTGAGAAAGATCACAAAGATATTGGTGTCATAATCCCACTTGATGATGAGGAACTGAAACCTTTAATGACTAAAGCCTTGAGACGCTACTTTAACGCCCTGAGAAGCAATGAGAAGCACATCAAGAATGTTGAGAACTACTTATACGGCACCATGCAAAACCTATTTGGCGTTTGGTGGAATAAACAAGCGGCTAGAGAATATGCGGCCAAACACCCCGAAGAAGAAAAATCGGCCGACAACGATAACAGTGGGTTGTACTACTAGTCCTAAAAGGCTACAAAATCCTTTCTAAGAGATTTTAAGACTTACTAACCTAATTTAGCTTAAGTTAGATTTAAATGGTTTAAACATAAGAATAGGGGCTTTTAAATGAGTGTCAGAGCTAACCAGGCTAACCAGCTCAAAAGTTCAGCCTTTAGATCAACGCCAAGCTCAAGTGATTTGAGGCCAAGGCTTTATCTATTGATAAGGTACTCAAAAGGTAGTACAATGGTAGTAGCAAAATAAAGGAGATGAGACAATCATGGCAGTTAAGGAAAAGAAACGGGTCCAAGTCAAGATTGATAAAGATTTGGCCGATGATACCGAAGCAATTTTAAGCGAATTGGGCTTAAATCCAACCACGGCCATTAACATGTTTTACAAGCGGATTGTTGCTAATGGTGCTTTACCTTTTAATGCGTCTTTAAGCGAAGAAGAAAGAGCTAATTTACGCTTTTTAAAGGCGACCGAAGGGACACCAGTCACCGAGTTCAAAGACGCTAAAGAGGTCGCTGATTGGCTCAACGATCCAGATGAGGACTAATGACTTAGTCAGCCTATACGTTAGTTTTGTAGAAACTAACGGTGGCAAGTCTCGGCCAGTTTTAATTCGTCGGGTATCAGAACAGAAGGTCGAGGCTTTTAAAATTACTAGTCAGTATGAAAAGAAGTCGGCTTATATCAAGCAACAATATTATCCGATTCAAGATTGGCAATCCGCTGGGTTGAAGAAACCTTCCTGGGTCGATCTTGGTAATATTTATCGCTTTCCCAAAGCCGGTTTAAACTTTAAAGAAATCGGTCATTTAAGTAAGCTAGATCAAAATAAAATTTCAGATTTTACGCTTGACCTAAAATCAAAAAGAAGAGGTAAGGGTCAAAAGATAATTCAACAGCGATCAAGTAAAAGGAAGCACAAAGAAAGTAAAGCAGAGCTTACACAAAGAATTCAAAAACAGTTAAAAGACTTTGCTAAACACAATCCAGAAATTAAGCCAAAAAACAATCCTGAAAATAAAAACGATCGGCCTAGTTATTAGGTTGATCGTTTTTTAATTTATCCGATTTATGGGCGTTAACATAGTCAGCAAATGTTTTTAAAAGTTCTTCGGTTTGTTCGACCGAGAGGTTATTAGCTTGAAAGTACTTTTCTAATAAAGCCCCTTTTTGAATTAATCGGTGAGAACGGGCTTTGCGGGCTTGCCGATTTTCATAGTATTTAGATTGCCGTAATTTAAAATCTTCCCGCTCAATTTTTTGTTTTAAACGCTCTTGCTGCTCGACTAGTTTTTCATATTGATTAGACATGGAATTTCCCCATCTCGTATGGCTAATGATCTACGGACTTTATCTTTAAAAATTCAGAAAATTGCTTGGCTAAAAGCTTAATCTGATCGTTAGACAAATTAGCATAATCTAAATTGGCTTGACTGATGATTTGTTTACCTAGCCGTTGTTCAATCTTATTTTTTTCGTCCTTAATTTTTTGATTAAGGGCTTTTAATTTAGCTTCTTGTTTTTCTAAGTTACTTTGAGGCATAACGATCCCTCCAATCATATTAGAAATAATCACCGAAACTATATCATATAAGAAACGTTAAGTCAAAGTATAAAATTTGAAATAGCGAAGCGGAAGGCATACACTAAGTTAAAGTTAAGAGAATCAGAAGACTGAGTGAAATGAGGTCAATGCGCACTTACACATAGAAAATCTATGTCGTGTTAAAACCCCTAAAAAAACTGTATCAGAAGTCGCCTATGGCGATAACAAAAATCAAAAACAAAACCCTCAAAAGAAAGGAGACAACAGCATGGCAATTTTTCATATGAGTTTTCAAAATATAAGCGCAGGGAAAATGCGTAGTGCGGTTGCTAGTGCGAGTTATCGAAGTGGCGAAAAGTTGTTTTCTGATAAAGAGGGTAAGACCTATTCTTATGCAAGAGATGTTAAACCAGAAGCATTTATTTTAACACCAAAAAATGCCCCTGATTGGGCAAAAGATAGGCAAAAGTTATGGAATGAAGTTGAAGACAAAGACCGTAAAGAAAATTCACGTTACGCAAAAGAATTTAATGTTGCTTTACCTATCGAATTATCAACGGAAGAACAAAAAGAATTATTGACAGCGTATGTACAAGAAAATTTTGTTAATGCAGGCATGGTAGCAGATGTTGCTATTCACAGAGATAATACAGATAATCCGCATGCGCATGTTATGCTAACAAACCGCCCGTTTAATCCTGACGGAACATGGGGATTAAAGGCAAAAACACAATATATTTTAGATGAAAATGGAAATAAAACATTTACTAAAAGTGGCTTTCCAAGACAGAAGAAAGTTTGGTTAGTTGATTGGGATAAAAAAGAAAAAATAACTGAATGGCGGCACAATTGGGCGGCAAGTGTAAATCAGGCTTTAGAGCAAAAAAATATTCCCGATCGGATCAGCGAAAAATCATTTATCGAGGAGGGAATAGATGATACCCCAATGCAACATGAGGGAATCAATAGTAAGCGGCATGAAAGAAAAGAATTTAACCAACAAGTTAAGAACTATCGCAAGGCCAAAGCCAGTTATAAAAACAACCAAGAAAAAGTAATCAATAGAGGTCATTTAGATAGCCTAAGTAAACACTTATCGTTTAATGAAAAACGGGTAGTTAAAGAGTTAAGCCATGAACTGAAAACTTATATCAGTTTGGAGAACTTAGATGATAAACGGCGCATGCTATTTAATTGGAAAAACAGTACCTTAATTAAGCACGCTGTTGGTGAAGATGTCACTAAGCAATTATTGACGATTAACCAACAAGAAAGTTCACTAAAAAAAGCAGATGAACTCTTAAATAAAGTAGTTGATCGCACGACTAAAAAACTTTATCCAGAGCTTGATTTTGAACAGACAACCGCGGCTGAACGACGGGAATTGATTAAAGAAACTAATAGTGAACAAACGATTTTCAAAGGCAGTGAATTAAACGAACGTTTAATGAATATTCGTGATGATTTATTGGTCCGACAATTATTGACCTTTACCAAACGGCCATACGTTGGCTGGAAGATATTAATGCAACAAGAAAAGGAAGTCAAAATCGAGCTTAAATATACGCTGATGATTCATGATGATAGCTTAGAAAGTCTAGAACACGTTGATCAAGGTCTACTAGAAAAGTATTCACCAACCGAGCAGCAAAAGATTACTCGCGCAGTCAAAGATTTGCGAACAATCATGGCTGTTAAGCAAGTTATTCAAACCCAATACCAGGAAGTTTTAAGAAGAGCTTTTCCTAACGGCAATTTTAATGAATTACCAATGATTAAACAGGAACAAGCCTATACAGCCGTGATGTACTATGATCCTGTTTTAAAGCCATGTCAGGCTGAAGCAATTGAACAGTGGCAAGCAAATCCACCACAGGTGTTCAGTCCCCAAGAACATCAACAAGGACTAGCTTATTTATCGGGACAGCTTAGCTTAGATCAGTTAGAAAATCATCACTTACAACGGGTTTTAAAGCATGATGGCACTAAACAACTCTTTTTTGGCGAATGCAAAGCCGATCCGACGATTAAGAACAGTCAGATCGAGAAAATCCAAAAGCAGTTAAAAGGGCAACAAGCCAAGGACGACCAGTATAGAAAAGTAAATATTGGACATTATCAACCGCTAAATTACAAGCCAGTTAGTCCAAGCTACTACTTAAAGACGGCCTTTAGTAACGCAATCATGACCGCCCTATATGCTCGTGATGAAGATTACGAACGACAAAAACAGGCACGCGGCTTAAAAGAGACTGAGTGGGAAATGACGAAAAAGCAGCGGCAACACCAAACCCGGAACCGGCATGAAGATGGGGGTATGTACTTGTAATTCAAATGTAAAATAAAAAAGCTATCAGCCCGAGCGCTTAATCAGTTATATCAAGTTTGCAACGACAAGTTCAGCAAGCAAGGAACCCACAACAAAAATCAGAACTAAAGAATAAACTAAATGATATACACCATGAAATCAGTAATCGAACACAAAAACAGCTGCAAGCATTTGCTGAACAGAATCCGGAAATCAAACAACCCGAATCCGAACTTGATCAAAGTTTAAAACGTTAGCCAGTTTTTAAAGGGCATGCTATAATGGAGACAGAAAAAGGAAGCCCCGCCGAAAACAGGACTTCCCACGCAAGCCGCTTCAAAGGCGGTGGCATAATTACAAAACTATATTAATGTCGTCCCGTAACTCGCCAAAGTTATAATCGGGGCGGCTTTTTTATTTGTGGTGCTTGTCGATATAGCTGAGAAGCGCGATTAAAAACGTGCCAAACAGCAACATCAACGAGAGTGTCTGGAAGACGCTCATTGACTGTGAAACCTTCCTGAAGATTATTCCATGTTCCCATGGGCCTCACCTCGCAAGGGAAAAGACAGCCACCGCCCTTAAAACTTCCTGCGTAATCCATTATACAAGTGAATTAAGTATTGACCAAGCACAGTAAAAATTAAGTCATGGGGTTTCATAGGATCCTAAATTTGATCAAATTAAGAATCAGCAAAACATCTTTTGTAGATACCCTTTTTTAAGTTCTTGGAGTTTTTCAAGCTTACGCTGATGAAGAGCGATAGTTTTATCCAGACACCGCAGCAAGTAAGAAATTGGTTTTTGTTCTTTTGTATTTGGAATCAGAACTTGCCATTCAGTAAACACTGGTTTACGCAATGAAGGCACAGTTCCCTGAACGTTCATGCGAAGTGCGTGCTTACGGAATCCATGACGAAGCAGCTGAATAAGAAATTCTGTCATAACTTGGCGGTGTTTAGGAATATAGTTGAATAGCAGAACATAGGAGGTAAAAATCATGACAAAAATAATGAACGAAGATTTTTTAGATGTTTTACAAGACAAAGGGCCGGCAACGATTGTCTCGATTAATGGTAATCCAGCTAGCGTAGTTAATACTTGGTCACAATATATTAACGTGGTTTCTGATGATATAATTTTGATTCCAGCTGCGGGGATGCACTCGATTGAACAAGATTTTGAAAAAGATCCAAAACATGAACTGATCATTACGATTGGTTCTTACAATTATTCAGGAACCGCTGGAATGGGTCGCGGTTATCATATTCATGGCAGTGGTCAATTCATTAATGAAGGCGCATATTTTGACCAAATGAAAGCCCAATTTGATTGGATTCGCACTGTATTAGTTGTGAAGATTCATGATGTTGAGCAGAAGATATAGCAAAAAAGTTTGGAGCGTCAACTCCAAACTTTTATTTTTAATCAATTTATTGAGCAAAATATGATAGACATTAAGTAATAAGTGTTACCCTTGAAAATGTAATGAAGAAACTATTGTGTTAGGAGGATTTTATGGATAAACGTAAAATTGTAATTGTTGGTGCTTCACATGGTGGTCATGAATCAGCAATTGAGCTGTTGGATAAATATAATGATGTAGATGTAACTGTTTATGAAGCTGGCGACTTTATTTCATTTATGTCCTGTGGTATGCAATTATACTTAGAAAATAAAGTTACGGCTGAAGATGACGTCAGAAACTTTGCTCCTGAAGATGTTGAAAAGAAGGGCGGTCATGTTTATGCCAACCATGAAGTAACCGCGATTCATCCTGAACATAAGACAGTAACAGTTAAGGATTTAACCAATAATTCTGAAGAAGAAGTTCAATATGATAAGTTAATTCTTTCATCAGGTGTAACGCCAAAGTTTTTACCAGTACCTGGCAATGATCTTAAGAATATCTATTTAATGCGTGGACGTGATTGGGCTTCTAAGTTAATGAGTGCTGTTAACAATCCAGCAATTAAGAATGTTGCTATTGTTGGTGCTGGTTATATTGGTACTGAAGCTAGTGAAGTATTTGCTAAAGCTGGCAAGCATGTAACTTTAATGGACATGATTGATCGTCCATTAGGAACTTACTTGAACCCTGAATTGCTTGATGTTTTGGAACCTACCTTTAAGAAGAATATGGACTTGAAGATGGGCGTTAAAATTGAAGGCTTCAACGGTAATGAAAAAGTTGAAAGCGTCAAGACCGATCAAGGCGATATACCAGCTGACTTGGTTGTTGTTTCAGCAGGGGTAACTCCTAATACTGATTGGCTAAAGGACACAGTTGATTTAGATCAAAGAGGCTGGATTAAGACTGATCCATACTTGAGAACGAATGTTAAAGACGTTTACGCTATTGGAGATGCAATTTTGCCACTTTCTATTCCAGCAGGTAAGCCAATGCCAATTGCTTTAGCTACTACTGCTAGAAGAGAAGCACAATATGTGGTTGATCATATCTTTGAAGATAAGCCAGATCGCGCTTTCAAGGGTGTTATCGGTGCTTCAGCTCTTAGCGTCTTTGACTATCACTTCGCTACTGCGGGATTAAATAAGTTTTCAGCTGCTAAGAATAAGCTTGATTATCAAACTAGCTTCTATGAAGATCATATGCGTCCAGCTTATGTCCCAGAAGCAGATAATCCTAAGGTATATGTCAGCTTAACCTTTAATCCATATACTCACCAAATCTTAGGCGGTGCTGTCCTTTCTAAGTATGATATTACTGCTCAAGGCAATGTTTTAGCTTTGGCAATTAGTCATAAGATGCGCTTGGAAGACTTGGCTGAACAAGACTTCTTCTTCCAACCAGGATTTGACCGTCAATGGAGTTTGCTTAACCTAGCTGCTCAACATGCATTAGGTATGGCAAGATTCTAATTTAATTGTTAATAAAAATAAATTATAAAGATAAAAACTAGTCATGTTTAACGGCTCTTTGTCAAATCCTGTTGATAGAGAGTAAATGAATAGAATCAGGCAGTCATTAAAAGGCTGTTTGGTTCTTCTTTTTCTTGGCCATTAACGGTCGTCTCCCTCTGGGACGACGCCTTAATCCAATAACACCATAGTGATTGTATCTATATATCCATGAATTAACCTGGCTAGGTGATATTTTGAAGTAAATTGCAGTATCAAAGCGACTGATCTCATGTAGTTTATGATATTCTATCACGGATAATTTGAAATCTTGAGAATATTCTTTATGGGATTTTTTGGTTATCAAATAATTAAGTCCATTTGCTTCCGCTTCATGGACCCAGTGATAAATCGGTGATTTACTAGGCATTCCATATTTTTTCGATAATCCAAGTATAGAAATTTGTCCATCAAAATATTCATTTACTAATTTAACTTTGAATTCTGAAGAGTATTTGGTCATAAAAAAAGTGCTCCTAAAATTGTTAGATTATGTCTAACAATTTTAGGGCACTTCATTTATTTTCCCTTTTTAATGGTCTTAATGACTTGGTATAAACTTATTAAGAGTTGGAATAAAGTTAATAGATTTAACACTTTGTTTCTCGAAATTTTTTGCTTATTTATACTCATTCTTTAGCACCCTCTATACTTTGGATAAAATTAGAATTCTCGCGTAGATACGCGTAGATATAAGAAAGAAATTTAATTAAATTAGCCCCCCGTAACATTGATAGATGTAGCTGTTATATAACTAGCCGCATCTGAAGCCAGAAAAACATATGCTCCGGCTACTTCAGAGGGTTGCCCAGCTCTACCTAGGGGAGTATCCTTACCAAACGTAGGTATATTTTCTGCTAATTGTCCTCCTACCAATTGCAACGGTGTCCAAATAGGACCTGGAGCAACACTATTGACACGAATGCCTCGCTGAGCTAATTGTTTTGCTAACCCAAACGTTGTATTTTTAATTGCAGCCTTAGTCCCTGCATAATCAATTAAATATGCTGAAGGATCTTCTGCTTGAATAGAGTTAGTTGTTATGATGCTACTGCCGTTTGGCATATATTTCAATGCCTCCCTGACTAACCAAATTAAGCTGAAAACATTTGCAATCTACCTTATGGGCTTTAAAGGTTTAACACCATAAGCACCACCTCCGATTGGAAATAGCCACCGCCTTAACTTCTCTACTGGATCTATTATACAGTCAGCCTAGCTCTTTAACCAAATATAAAATTAAAGAATCAGTAAGAATACTATATTTATATCTGTAAAAACAGTTTTTAACTGCTAGGTCATAATGTATAGATAAATAAAAGCAAGCACCTATGTAAAAAAGTGCCTGCTTTGATTAATTATCAAAAAAATTCCAATCTATATTTATAAAGGGTTATCTTCCCAATTTAAATATTGATTAACTGATCTTCAATTGCTCAATTATTTACGTTCTAAGAAGCCTAATACAGATAAATTTGGCTAATTATCCATGTAATTTTTGTTGCAATGTATCACCAATGCCATCTACTTTCTTAGCAGCCAAGACGGTGCCACCGATGAGGACACCACCTACAATGAGCGTAGAAGCGATCATAAACTTAAATACATTTTTCAAGACGTCCATAAAATTCCCCCTTACTTTTTACTGGTTCGACCAACAACTAATGAAACAATCAGAACTAAAATAATTGCCCCAATGATCGATGGTATCAATGCCATGCCAGCTAACGAAGGGCCCCAAGTGCCAAGGAGCCCTTGGCCAATCCACGCACCGATTAAACCAGCTACGATGTTTGCAATCCAGCCCATAGCAGCACCACGGTTAGTGATTGCGCCAGCAATTGCACCAATGATTGCCCCGACGATTAATGACCAAATAAGTCCCATATTTACTCACCTCCTTTAGTTAACACGACTAGATTTATTGTCAGACGTTACTTTATCAACGCTGTCACCTAATGTTTCCTTCGATTTATTTGCGCCCTTACTGACGGCTTCCTTCGTTTTGTCTGTGGCATCGCTCACGCGATCTTGCAGAGAAATCGAATCTTTTTCATGTTGCCCCTTTGTCTTGACATCAACAACATTCACATTTACCTCAATTACTTCTAATTCGGTCATATTCTTTACTTCCCGAACGATAACATTTTTGATTTTGTCATACAGTTTAGAAATATCAATGCCGTATTCAGCAACAATGTCGAGATCCACTGCAACCTGCTTTTTTCCAACCTCTACATCAATTCCTGATGTAACATCTGAAGTATTAACTAGTTTTTCAGCAACATTTGCGAAAAAGCCGCCATCTACGGTTAATAAGCCATCTACTTCAGAAAGTGCGATACCAATGATCTTTTGAATAACCTTATCATCAAATGTTAAATTGCCTTTAACACCAGACTTCTCGTTAGTTGTTGTTTTCTCACTTGTCGTTCCATTCTGCATAATTTTTCCTCCTTATAATTCAAACAGTTATTTAAAAACATTTGTTAAGATACCAGTTTTTTGAATATAATAACCCGCGGTAATCCCGATTGCCATAAAAATCAAAACAAAAAGCGTCTTGAAAAATCCAAAAGTGATGATAAGGACCGCTAAGAGCAATCCCATAATTCCACCAATTAGTGGCCAAAAATAGGCTTTAATGAGTTCGGTCACGATATCACCTCCTAGATAACTCGAGATTTATGCACATTAGCGTCCAACTCATTAAAATCAACGAGTCTGATTTTAATTTTTTTCTGTTCAGAAATTCCAAGACAAATACGCAAATCTTTTTTTAATTGATTAAGAAAATTTGCAGTCTGTTTCTTGGCATTGACTGAATTTAGTAGATCACCCGATATTTTAAGTGTGATCCCTTTTCGTGATAACTTAGATGATACCTTGGGGTTGCCAATAAAGGGTTCATGTTGAAGTGCTGAAAGCGCAAAATGTTCAATAGCTTTCTTACTGACGGTCACTTGACCATCAGACTTTTGATGAAGATATAATGATTGTGACCGTGGCCAAAAAAGTGTGATAAGCAAAAAAATAATTAACAGTACCGCCAGAATTACTCCACTCCAAAAGAGGTATATCGGTTCGTACTGCTCCAACCAACCAAGCTTTAATGACATGGGTGTACTAGTACTAATGGCCGTTGACCAATTTTTAAAGACAAGAACTATGGATAAAGGAAATGCAAGGATAATAAAAACTACTATTAATGCCTTAAATATAAATCGCAAATCATCACCACCTTTACCATAATTATAGCAGGACAGTTTTGATGATGGAATTATATGCTCTTATAAGGAACCAATTAAGATTTTTGTTTGACTAAACCAATCTAGCCACTAGGGTATACCCTAATGGCCTTTTTTATTTCTGTGCTATACTAGGAATTACAAGTGTTCATTAGAACTGTCCAAAAGGAGAACTGAAAATGGCTAAAATCGGTTATGCGCGTGTGAGTTCCAAGGAGCAACATTTAGATCGACAGTTAGCGGCTTTAAAAGACGTTGATAAATTATTTACGGATAAATTAAGTGGGGCTAACACTAATCGGCCAGAACTGCAAAAAATGCTGGCCTATATTCGTGAGGGTGATATTGTAATGGTCACTGAATTAGATCGCTTAGGCAGAAACAACCATGATTTGACTAAGATCATGAACTCCATTCAAAATAAGGGTGCCACCCTAGATGTGTTGAATTTACCGTCCATGACAGGGATTGCTGACCCAAATTTACGTCAACTGATGACCAACTTGATTATTGAACTCTATAAGTATCAGGCCGAAAGTGAACGTAAGCGAATCATTGAGCGCCAGCAGCAAGGGATTGCCTTAGCTAAGCAGCAGGGTAAATATCATGGGCGTAAGCCCCAATACACCCAAGACGATCCCCGCTTGCAACATGCTTTTAAGCTTTATCAAACGGGTATGAGTGATGTAGATGTTGCCCGTAATACAGGGATTAAACGGACGACCTTTATCAGATATCGAAAGAAATTCAATATACAAAGATGATGTTTACATGAGAGAATCATAGCAGAGCGGACCACTTGAAACTTCTAACTCCACTAAAATCCGAGAAATGACCAAGAAAAATGACAACTCTTCGAATATTGTTACTTCAAATTAAAATCAAAAATGATTACCTTAAAAATTGAGGTTTTTTAATTAAAATAATATTATTTTATGCTGTGTTATCCGCAATTCTAAATCTGGATCATAGTGATATTTGATAGCTTTGTAGCAGTATGTAAATAAAATTATTATTCTGATAAAAGCAAGCAACGATTGACAATTCTGAGCGTTATTTTTCGAATCATGGCGTTTTTATATTACAATGATCCTAGAAAAAGTAAAGTTATGGAGGCGATTAGATGAGTGATTTGGATCAGACAAACAGCTATCGATACGTCATTGTTGGTGGCGGAGTGGTTGCTGGCTATGCCGTCAAGGGAATTCGACAGGAAGATTCAGAGGGTGAGATCTTAATTATTTCGCAAGAGGCGGATGTCCCATATGAACGACCGGCACTGAGTAAAAAACTATGGCTAGATGATGAATTTACTGAAGAGAACATTCAGATTGGTGCTGAAAATTATCCCAATGTGACTTTTAAGTTCAAGACAACGGTTACGGCTATTAATCGGCAAGATAAGGTCATTACATTGGACGATAGTGAGCAAATCAAGTATGAACAGCTATTGCTAGCAACTGGCGGAGAACCTAGACAAATCCAGGGACCTTCTGATCCACATGTGCTAGTCTTTAGACAGTGGTCAGATTATCGCAAGTTACGTAAATTTAGTGGTCCGAACAAGCGAGTTGTGATCATTGGTGGTGGATATGTTGGTACAGAGCTCGCATCGTCACTGACCCAAAATGAGACTGAAGTTACGATGATTTTTCCAGAAAAAGCGCTGGGTGAGGGTAAATTTCCTGAGCCTATTCGGACTGAGTATGAAGCCACGTTCAAACGCAATGGTGTCACACTGATGAGTGGTCAGTTTGTCCGATCATATCAACGCCAAGGTGACCACTTGACTCTATTGACAAAGGATGGTACGGTGATCGCAGCCGATACGATCATTGTTGGGTTAGGCGTTACGCCGCGGATTAGTTTAGCTGAAGACAGTTATTTGGATTTAGCTGATGGTGGTGTGAAAGTTAATGAGTATCTCAATACTAGTGACCCAGCCATCTGGTCTGCTGGAGATATTGCCTCTTATCCAGATCACATCTTGGGTCGGCAACGGATTGAGCACGTGGACCATGCCCGACTTTCTGGTGAATTAGTTGGCCGTAATATGGCAGGTGCTCACATGAGCTATCAGCATACCCCATACTTCTATTCCATGATTTTTGATATTTCCTGGCAAGCAATCGGTAATATTGATCCTAAATTGCAATTGATTTTTGATCGGCGAACGCATGGATCGCTTGTCTATTTCATAGATACCGATAAGTTAGTTGGTGTTTTAGTTTGGAATGTTAAGGTGGATCTTGATGATGTTCGCGCATTGCTTGCGAACGCTCCAGCTACAGATGATCTGGTGGGCTCCATTCGAGAGAAGAAGGCTTAGTATCTGGATAAGATATCGGTGAATCATTGCGTCATCACGAATGTACTTTAGAACAAAATGGCCATCATTAACGATGGCTCAGTAGCAAATAAAAACTAGCCTTGAGTCATTTTAAAGTGCATGAAGTGCAAACAAAAGTTAGACAAAAGGTAGATTGTAAAATTAATCCGAACGCTGTTCGGACAAAAAAGATCAGCTTCCTTTAAAATGGTGTTTACCACAAACCCATCTTTTAGGAGCTGATCTTTTGTCTAGTATAACCTATTCCGAACGAATTAAAATCGAAACCTTTTGTGAACTAGGGCTGTCCAATATCCAAATGGGCGTTCGGCTGAACCGATCACCGTCAACAATTTCTTATGAATTATCTCGATGTCAACCTTATCAGTCTGAATTAGCACAAACAGATGCCGAATACAAGCGATCGCGATGTGGTCGGAAAACTAAGCTGAGCGATGAGTTAAAGCAAAAAATTCTCAACCATTTACGTCTAAGCTGGTCACCAGGAATGATTGCTCACGAATTTAAACTAGCTACTAAATCTATTTATAATTGGCTAAATCAGGGGAGAATTGGTTTCTCCTTGAATGATCTACCTGAACATGGCGTAACGTTGACCAACGATCCAAATATAATCAATCTTTGGGGTGATCAATTGAACAGCGTCCCATGATGATTAATCAACGTAATCGCATCGGCGATTTTGAACTAGATACAGTCGTTGGTCCTCGTGGGCATAGTAAGGCAGTTTTATTAACTTTAATCGATCGAAAATCACGGTTCCTTTGGGCATACCGGTTAAAAGATCGGACGACAGCGACTGTTAATGAAGCACTAACTAAGTTCCTAACCACTTTTAATGGTCCGGTGCACAGCTTTACTGTGGACCGTGGCACTGAGTTTAGTGGGCTAGTATCACTTGAATCACAATATGGTATTAAGACCTATTACTGCCATGCTTATACTCCAGCTGAACGTGGTAGTAATGAACGCTTTAATCGGAATTTACGTTATTTTTATCCTAAAGGGACTCGTTTTGAGCACATTAGCGCTCAAGATTTAACGACGACGTTACTCCAAATTAACCAGCGACCGCTTAAAATACTCGACTGGCAAACACCGTATCAGGTTATGCTGACAAATTTGTCCAAAAATTCGGATTAAATTTGCAATCTACCTATAGTTTAATCTATGGAATCAGAAAAAGTATACTAGTGGAAAAGTATATTTAGCGACTAGTATACTTTTTAAAATGCTTGTTTATCAGTGATTATAGGCTAATTATCATAAGTATACTTTTATACTAGTATACTTATGACTGTTTTCTCTGATAAATGCTGTCGAAGATTTCTCTCTCTCTATCTGAAAGCGTGTTTTGCTTATATGCCTCAACAGCGCTTTCTACAAGTTCATACATTTTCACGTCTTTAATGTAAGCTAGACTCTTTATCGTGTCAAAAACAGGTGGATCGACCCTTAGGCTTTTTCTGTCCGCTGCGGAGTATTTAGTAGTTTTTTGTTCATCTCTGGAATCATCGACTGTTTTTTTTATGTTCACTTCGAAGTGATCAGCATCTTTTTTAATCAAGGCCATCAGCACTTATCTCCTTTCCAAGTGGTGTTAGTTTTTTGCCATTGAGATATTTTGGCGTGTAGACATAATCGTCAGCAATATCTCCTTTACTTTCGAATTGGTCTATTCTTTCCATTAATTCCGCGTAAAGATCGGAAAAGAGTGCGAACATAGCACGATCGTGGTAGTCTTCAAACTGAACTCCGTATTCACCATAATTTTCAAGGCGTAAGTGACTTTTGATAATGGCATTGAATATATTCTGTTTACCAAAATATTTAACGGTCTTATCAACAATGAGCTGTTCAACCGTGTGAGTTTTGTCAAGCATGACTAACAGTATTCCCGCGACCTGAACATTAATCTCGTCGCTGAAGTCATCGTATAGAGTTTGAAGATAAGTGTTGGTTAGTTCCTTTGAACCCTCAAATGCGAATCTCTTGGTTTC
This sequence comes from Companilactobacillus baiquanensis, assembly GCF_003946605.1. Classification (GTDB taxonomy): domain Bacteria; phylum Bacillota; class Bacilli; order Lactobacillales; family Lactobacillaceae; genus Companilactobacillus; species Companilactobacillus baiquanensis. The sequence continues at coordinate 1,636 of NZ_RHOQ01000011.1, read as the reverse complement.
TTGCACAACAATTACATAGTCAGTTGCAACCATTATGTTGTCGACTTTTATATCTGTTGCTGGTGGAGTGTCTATAAAAATAAAGTCATAGTCGTCTTTGATTTTATCTAGTAATTTTTTGAAGTAAAAGGTTCGTTCGTGGACACCCTTTATATGGTCGGCTACCCATGTGCCCCAGTTTCGAAAATCAGAATCTCCTGCAATGGCATCTAGATTTTCTGTTAGATGCGTGATTCCCTTACTTAGATCCTTATCATTTAAGCATCTTGTTATAGAAGCGGGCCAATTTGATTTATTAAAGGTCATACCGAGCATGAATGTACTGTTTGCTTGGAGATCCATATCAATATGTAAAACCTTTTTATGGAAAACGGTGGCAAGAGTGATTGCGAACATCACATTATTGGTCGTCTTGCCAACGCCCCCTTTTTGGTTGCTTAAAGCGATTACGTACGTCATTGATAACACTCCTCTCATAAGTATACTTCTGCTACAAATATAGTATACCATATTGAAACCTGAAATCAAGCTTTTTTATCAAAAGTATACTAATATACTCTTATACTTTTACATTAGTATACTCGTGGATTTGTGGATTAATATACTAAAAAACATCAAAAGTATACTTTTGATGTTTTTGTTTACATTTTCTTTGTTATGGTGTATGGTTACCTTAAATAAAAGAAAAGCGCCACCCAACGGCAATTGGGAAGCACTCGACAAAAAAATCTTTTTCATTCAACTAAAGAGATTATACCAGCAAAATGGTAAGATGTCGAGAATGGTGTGATTTCAAAACGGTAGGGGACAAGCTGCCGGGTAAAAACAAAGGGGACACGTGTGGTGAGCGACTTCTGTGCAAATTCACTGGATCTAGTTAATTAGATCCGTAGGCGGTAATTTAAAAATTTAAAAGTTTATTCGGGGGTAGTCGGACTACGTCCACCTTAAGCAACTTGGCATAACGCTAAGTTGCTTTTTTGTCTGCGCTTTTTCGGTTTCTATGTCATTTCTATTAAGCTAACTTAGGTGTTTATTTTGAAAGGAGGTGAGCTCACCATGTACGATTTAAAGACGGTTCAGACTGCACAAAAGCTGGTATTACACGATTCATTACATACCTATAAAGTTAAAAATAGTCGTTCTAATATTGCCGGACAAGTGATGGAAACTCCTACAAAAAAAGGGGCCATTGCGCTCTTCAGCAGTAAAGATTCAATGCAAAAAGCACATGGTGTGGTTATCACCTCTTTTGAAGCACTTGACGCCATCGCCGATCGTATGACTCACTGGACGCCCAATACATTCAGCTGGCTTGGCTATACGCAAAATCGGTCGAGTGTTCGGGGACACCGGGAAGCTAACTTAGCTCAGATTAATACCTTGGTCGTTGATATTGATTTTGCCGACGTACAAGAACGAGACGCGCGTGAGCAAGAGGTCTTGGGGGCCGTAACCGTTGCTGACTTATTCATTCCCACGATGATTTTGCGGACTACGAAGGGATTCCATATCTACTACGTTTTTGATCAGCCTATGTTTTTGCGGAAAACACGCGGTCAGTTTCCAGTCTTAAAAGCAGCCCAAAAAATGTCGAGTTTTGTGCGGCAGTGGATTCAAAAACGAGTGGCGGGGG
>NZ_RHOQ01000010.1 GCF_003946605.1 Companilactobacillus baiquanensis | reverse complement strand
GTTGATGACAAGAAGATCGTCGGAGTAAACATGGGAGATTCAATTCCTCAAGTTGATATTCCACGTTTGATCGAATTCTTCAAGTTAGGTGTCTTCCCATTTGATTTGACAGAGAAGTTCTATGACTTTGACCAAATCAATGAAGCTGATGCAGATTCAGTTAGTGGTAAGACTATCAAACCTATCTTGATCATTGATAAAGATTACAAACCAGGTGAATAGTATAACCGTTTAAACAAAAATAGCTCAGTAATCCAAATTCGGATTACTGAGCTATTTTTATGCTATTTCACTTCTAATTCAAAATTATCATAACCAGTTTTAGGTGTAACTTTTACCTTTGGAAAACGTAAAAATACAAACAACACACTCATAATGATCATTAAGTAACAATACCAAACCCAAGGAACAATTGATATTGGAGATACCTTTGCCATCCCACCTGCGACTAATAACTGACCAGCATATGGGATCAATCCTTGAACATGTGTAGCAAACATTGATAATAACGTTGAAACTCTTGCTCTAGAGAGCTTAAATTTTCGTCCAATTTCAGTTGCTAGTGGACCAACTGTAACAATGGCGATCGTATTATTAGTTGTAGCGACACACAATAAAGTTACCAAGAGTCCGATCGAGAATTCAGCTCCACGTTTAGACTTAGTTCTTTTGCCAAGAGTATCCATTAACCATTGGATACCACCTAGATATTTCATAACTTCAACTAATCCGCCAACAAAAATAGAAATAATGGCAATATCTTCCATACTATACATCCCATTTTGAACATATTTCATTGACCCGATCAAACTAAAATCACCATTAATAACGCCGATCACAACACCTGAAATAACACCGATCATCATTACTGGCATGACATTAAGACCTACTAAAGATAAAACAATGACCAAAATATATGGTATCAAATTAATAAAATTCCAATCATACGAACCATTCAAAACCACATCTTTTATAGGATATAAAGCTAATAAAATTATATTGATAAGAATTGCTGGAATATAAGTAATAATATTTAATTTAAATTTTTCTCTTTGCTCAACACCTTGTGTCTGTACTGAAGCAATGGCAGTTGCTGAAATGAATGATAAATTATCACCAAACATAGCACTACCAACGACGATTCCTGCCATCATTGCTGGATCAACACCTGTTTTTATAGCCACATCAACTGCTACCGGCATTAAGGCTGTAATAGTTCCCATTGAAGTCCCCATGGCAAAGCTTAAAATACAACCGATCACAAAAATTCCCGGAAGAATCATATTAGAAGGTAAAATACTTAGTCCTAAATTAGTCACTGAAGAGACAGCGTGCATCTTTGAAGCAATACCTTGAAAAGCACCCGCTAAAATAAAAATTACTACCATCATAATAAGTGTTGGTTCTCCACCACCCTTACAAAAGGTCATAAATTTTTCTTCAAAAGACATTTTTTTAGTACCTTCAGGTGGCGACAGACTAAAGGATACTACTGACGCAATTATTATCCCTACCAATAGAGGCATACTGTCAAATTTACCTGAAAAGATCCCCGTTAAAGCATATAAAATCAAAAATATGATCAGCGGCAGTAACCCCTTTAAACTACCTTTTCGTTTATTGTTCATTTAACCCTCCGTTTATTAATAAATAAATCACAACGTAAAAAATATTAAACTAAGAATTCGGAATTAACAAGCCCATAAAAAAAGACCCAAAGTTGTTTTTCAACTTTGAGTCTAATTTTAGTTTTCAAGCTTTTTGTTTTGCTTTTCTTTGTATAGATAGAATGGAAAACCAACGGCTGTTAATGCGATACCTACTAAGGCTAAACCTGTTTGTGTAAATAAGGTATTAACGACGATAAATGTTCCTCCTAAAATAGCGATAATTGGAACGATCGGATAAAGTGGTGTCTTATAAGGACGGTTCATATCCGGTTCTCTCTTCCTTAAAATCATTGTAGCAAGGAAAGTCATTGTATAGAAAATCCAAATTACGAAGATAAGCATATCTGTCAAAGTATTGAATGCGCCTAAGAAAATCATGATACATGCAATTGCAACTTGTAAAATACCACAGTTAACAGGAACACCATTCTTTGATAGTTTCTTTAATTGTTTACTGAAAGGTAATGTATTTTCCAATGCCATAGCATAAGGAATACGCATACCAGTCATTGTATATCCATTGATAGTTCCGAATACGGATATCAAGATACCAATTGTTACTAACTTACCACCTAGTCCACCAAACAAAATGGCTGAAACATCAGATGCGGCATTATCATTTCCAAAGAATTGTCCTATTGGCATACTCTTCAAAAATACATAATTAATCAACATGTAGACGATCATGATACCAGCAAGTCCGAACAAGATTGCCTTTGGCAAATCTTTTCTAGGGTTCTTCATTTCACCGGCGATATTACCAACGTGTAGCCAACCATCATAAGCGAACATCGTAGCAAGCAGTCCATGTCCCAATGCGTTAGCAAAGCCTAAATCTTTACCTGCTGTCACTGGAAGTAAACTAACATTGACATCCGACTTAGAAAACAATCCAAAAATTATGATTAAAATGATAGGGATAAGCTTAAAAAAGGTTGTAAATGATTGAACATGACCACTTACCTTTGACCCTAACAAATTAGTTAAAGTAAGGAATAAAGCAATAGCGACACCTATCGGAATCAAGGTACTAGAACTTAAGCCAAACAAATTGATAACTTGTGTACTGAATATAATTGCTAAGGCAGCTATATTGGCAGGGAAATAAATAATTGTCTGTGCCCATCCTATTAAAAATCCGGGCTTCTTTCCGTATGTATATTCAATATAGCGCATCATACCACCAGTTTCAGGGATTGCGGCAGCTAGTTCAGCAGCAGTTAAACCAGCACAGATGGTTATAACACCGCCTAAGAACCAAGCTAATAGCGATAAGCTTACAGTCCCCGTTGCTTCAGCGACCACAGCAGCTTTAAAGAATACACCTGCACCAATAACCGTACCCATTACGGTGGATAAAGCAGCAACGAATCCAATATTTTTCTTTAGATTAGTTGTCTCTTTCTCCATTTCATACACCTCTGAGCTTTTATTAAGTTTTGAAGGTTCAATTAAAAGATAATTTTATCCTAGCCAATTCCTCCGTCAGCCTTAACTGGTGTGAAGAAATGATCAATAATACTTGATACACGAGCTAAGTCAACGTTACCACCTGATACCATAGCAACTGTCTTCTTACCTTTTAGCCATCTGTCATCGATCTTATGTGCTTCAAGAGCAGCAACTGGTAATGCACCAGCACCTTCAGCAACAACTTTAGTTCTTTGAAGAAGGTCTTTCATAGCAGTAGCAATTTCTTCTTCACTTACTAAAACAATTTCATCAACTAATTCACTAACGATAGGGAATGTAATGTCACCAGGTGTTGCAACATCAGTACCATCAGCCAATGTAAAGTCATCATGATGTCTTTCAATATGTCCAGCTTTGTATGAAGCATACATACCATGAACATTTTCTGATTGAACACCAACAATATGAATTGAAGGGTTAAATGATTTCAAAGCAACAGCCATACCTGAAATTAAACCGCCACCACCGACAGGAATAATAACTGTATCAACATCCCATAGATCATCAAGAATTTCTAGTCCAATTGTACCTTGTCCAGCAATAACATATTTGTCATTGAAAGGATCAACGATTGTCTTTCCTTCTTTTTCAGCTCTTTCATACATCCATTGATGAGCGTCATCAAAAGTTGCACCATGAATATCAACTTCGGCACCATATCCACGAGTAGCATCTCTCTTCATTTGTGGTGCTTCATCTGGCATAACAACAGTTGTATCGATGCCTAATAGATGACCAGTTAAAGCTACACCTTGAGCATGGTTACCAGCTGAGGCTGTGATAACACCACGTTTCTTTTCATCTTCTGTTAGGTGATTGATCTTATTATTAGCACCTCTAAATTTAAATGAACCAGTTAATTGCATATTTTCTAGTTTAAGAAAAATATCTCCACCAACAATGTTACGGCTAAGAAACATTGATTGAACTAATGGTGTCTTACGTGCATATTTTCCAACAATTGCTTTAGCTTCTTGAATATCATGAATATTTACTGCGGTATCAACATCTGTTCCTTTAATCATTTTAGTCACCTCATTATTTTATTAAAATCTAGTTAACTGAATCTGATAATTCTGAATATGGAAGATCAAGTGAATCTGCTAAACCTTTATTTGTAACTTTTCCTTCATAAACATTTACACCTGAAGCAAGTGCATCATCTGTCTTAATTGCTTCATCAATACCCTTATCAGCAATTTCTAGTAAGTAATCAATGTTACCTGCTGCTAATGCCATTGTTGCTGTACGTGGTACGGCACCTGGTTGATTAGGAACAGCATAATGAACAATTCCGTCTTTAATAAAGATTGGATCGTCAATTGTTGTTGGTTTGTCAATTGTTTCAACAGTACCACCTTGATCAATGGCAACATCGACAACAACACTACCTGGTTTCATTGATTTGATCATATATTCTTTAACCAACTTAGGTGGTCTTGATCCAGGAATAAGAATTGTAGAAATGAAGATATCTGCTTCTTTAATTTCTTTAGCCAAGTTTTCTTCATTTGATTTAACAACACGAAGATCTTGTCCTTTAAATTCATTTTCCAATTCTTTGATACGATCATCATTTAATTCAATGATAACTACTGAACAACCCATACCTAATGCAAGTTGAGCAGCATTTCTAGCGGCATTACCACCACCAAAGATAACTACACGTCCGGCATGGATACCAGGAACATTGATACCTGGTAATAGGATTCCTTCACCTTTATGTTGTGCTTCCAAGTAATAAGCACCCATAATTACTGAACGACGACCAGCGATAGCACTCATTGGTGCTAATAATTCAAGCTTGCCATCTTTAACAATTGTTTCTCCACCAATTGCTGTTGTTCCAGCTTTGATCATTGCTTCTACAGTTGGTTTTGAAGATGCAAGATGTTGAAAGCCCCAGATAATTTGACCCTTCTTGAAGTATTTGTATTCTTCTTCATCAGGCTCTTTAACTTTAATGATTAGATCTGCATCCCAGCCATCTTTATGACTTACTAGTTTTCCACCAGCTTCTACATACTCATCGTTAGTAAAACCAGCACCAGCACCGGCATTATTTTCAACAAGGACATCATTTCCAGCTTCAACCATTTTACGGACATTTTCAGGAGTTGCGGCTACACGACCTTCTCCCTCTTTTTGTTCTTTAATAACAGCTATTTGCATTTCAATTCCTCCTATGTGATGTTTTTAACAAATTCATCATATAATTTAAATTTGGTTTTTACAACCCCTCTGGTTCATTTTCTTTGCCTTACAATTCTCAAAAATTGTGAAACACTGATCATGGCGGGGATTGCTTTGATTAACGAATTTTAAACTTTTTTTGTTTTCATAATCTAGTTTCATAAATTTAAATATTTTGTACCAATATTATTAAACACTTATATAACCTTTGGAAACACTGTCATATCAACGTTTTAAATTAATGTTCATTATCATTAAACAGACATCTATTTATAGTTGATACGGTCCTAAATAGTAGACAAGTGTTCAGTAAAATCGAATCAAGTGAATAATTCACATTGTTTACATTAAATGCACAAGTGTTTAGAAACTATATTTTGACTATTATAAATGAACATATGATTACTGATAGAGAACATAAAGACCAAAAAAATAGAGCCTTAAAGGCCCCATTTATATTTTTTTCACTAATTAAATATTTTTATTAAGTATTTCTTTTTCAACCGTCACTGTTTTTCCATCTAAATATCCAGAAAAGCTGACTTCATCGCCATTTTGAATAAACATATTACGAGGATAATCTTTAGTTGAGCTATAAAAGACCTCATCTTTATCATTCATTAGAAATGCTACTTCATTATTATTTACTTTTACTACTCGATTAATGGTCCCACTAAATTTTTGTTTCTTGCCAGAATGTGTTGAACTAGCTGTACCCATACTGGAATTAAACAAATTGCGATACTTTTGTAGAGCTGATTTGGCATCAGTTCCAACAACAACTGTGTTTTGAGTTCCATTGCCGCTTGCTAAAAGATAAACATATGACATGAAAGCTCCATTATCATCGATCATGGATACAACCCAAGTTGGTTTGCCGTCAATTCGATAGAGGAGTGGCATATTAGCCTTCCATTGTGTCTGCTTCATTCTGTTTTCGGCCAGACTATCAGCTCGATTAGGTGTCATTGCATCTGATCCTTCACGATAGTAATAAGTCTTACCCGTTTTGGCATTAACGTACATGTATCCTAAGACTGAAGTTTGTTTTTTATTGTTACTAGTCATTGAAGAGAAATAGTAAATATTATTTTTGTAGGCTATTGGGGTAAATACATCTTCACGGCCCTCTGTTCCGACTTCTTCAACTGACTTCATAACACCAAGTCTTGAACCACCAAAGCCATGAGCATTCCACCAGCCATTTCGTTCAGTAGCGTAGGAATAGATTTTATCACTTGCAATATTTGGATCAAATGTAACATCTATCCATTTGGGTTCTTGACCTTGTTTATAAATATTTACTTTACCAGTAACCGAGTCTAAAACGGCTACATAAATCTTACGATAATTTTTTCTAGTTGAAAGCCCATATTGTTTATATAATGTTTGAACATAATATGGATGACCAGATTCGTTAATTTCTAATTGTGGTGCACTGCCTGAAATAACCAACCCACGACCAGTAATGGCAGAATAGATTCTTCTGGTTGCATCATGACCAAAATATGCAGAAGGTGTGTATCTCATACTCTTTTTGACAAATTTTGGCTTCGCTTTTTTAGAAGTTGCATCTACAATAAAATATCCTGGAACTTTTTTATAGTGATTATATCTAAAAAATGATCCATCAAAATCTAGTGGCGCAATATAAACTAATTTTCCATGATAAAACTGTACTCTAGCATGATTTAATGAATAAACATTTGAATCTGGTACGTTTGACAGTGAATTTTGCATTTGATTGCGTACGGTTTTATAAGAATTAACCACCGGAACTTCTTTACTCTTAGAATTTATCAAAGGCATCGGTGCATTCTTAGTAGTAGCATTCTCAGTGACGTCTGTTATTTTAGCTACCGATTTAGTAGTGGCATAACCTGATGCAATGATTACTAAAATCAATCCACCTAAAATCAATAATGATCCTACCGTCATAAATAGAAAGTTTTTTTCTATTTTCCTTATCTCACGTTTAGATATTGCCAAAATACTTCCATGCAATCCAGAAGCAATGGCCAATGAAATCAAATTGCCTTGTAAAATCATCTTCCAAGTTTGATCAGGACCTGAAAAATATATAATGAACAAACTTATTAAAAATAACGCCAATTGAATCGAAATATGTGTTGAAATCGCATTTTTACTATTATTCTTTATTAAAGCTATTATAAATGGCACAAATGAAAATGCCGTAAACTCAAGAGTAAGTAATAAAAATAATCCTAACATTGTTGTCCCCCTCGTAATAATTTAATAGTCTAAGTGTAACAAAAAGAAGGTGAATCTTTTATCGATCCACCTTCTTTGTTAATTTATATTATCTAAACATAGTTTTAGTTGCTCGAGCCATAACCTTTGGATCCTTCTCATAATGATGCATTTTTGTCATTTCTGATAATGGAATTCCTAAGAATGTATAAACAGCTCTTTGGGCGGCGCGGAACGAATATTGTTCCGTAAAGACCATATCAAATGGCATTTCACAAAATTGACTAATGAATGCCAAGTTTTTACTATGCTTTGGCACAACATCAGGTCTATCGCCGACTGCTCTTTGATTAAATAAAGCACTAGCATATGGTAAATGAACTGGAATTACATTAACAATGCTATCCATAATTTCTTGTTTATGATTTCTGACATTATCTTTGGCTGGATCAACGGCTGCTAAATGACCCAAAAATTCTTCTAGCATTTCTTCTCCAGTCATTTCAATGATTGGTTTTTGAACGTAATCACCATTTCTTCTTGGGTACATGAAGTAACCCCAAAATACTGATTCATTAGGTCTTTGAGCCTTAAAATGAGGTTGATGATGCACAACGATCGACATTAATGGTGTACTTTCGATCCATGTATTTAAAGCATTCCCTGGTTCTTGCTCTGTAATACGACAAATTTCATTTAATAAGAAGTGATTATTTGTCGTAACAGTAAAACTCATCCATTCACTTTGAGTACGATCATTGAAGAACTTATCAGGATTACCTAGTGAATAAAACTTTTCTGCGGCTTTTTTCCATAATGCTGCACTAGGAGCATATTCCATATTTTCTTTAACTGGAGTGTTGAAATCTCCCATTGATGAACTATCAGTAACTGAGCCATTAGTATCAAAGACTAAGTCATTCTCATCTACTTCTATTTCTCCAGATTTGTTCTCATTATCTACTTCTTCATATTTAATACCAGTAACAATTATTTCATCACGTAAAGGAGTATCCTTAAACTCTAAATCAACGACTTTACGATTGTTGATGAAAGTTACTCCTCTATCTTCAAGATATTTTCTCATTGGTAAAATAATACTTTCATATTGATTATATGGCGTTCTAGTAACACCTTCCAAAGTATTGATTCTACTAAATTCAAGAATCATCCGGTTCATATAACGGCGAAGTTCCATTGCCGAACTGGCACGTTTGAATGCAAAAGTTGTTTGCCACATTGACCAAAAATTAGTTGTAAAAAAATGTGGACTGCTAGCAAAATATTCTGCAATGCTGACATTATTGAGTTTTTCCTCATCTTTTTCTGGAGTCAGCATCAATTTAGAAAGTAAGAAACGATCTTTATTATTAAATTGCATATGTTTGTAGTCATTCTTATCACCATGAATCCGTGGTCCATTATGATCAATTAGACGTCCAACATCATGAGTTGGGTGAGCATGATCGAAATTCAAAATATCATCAGTTACGGTTTGTCCGGGATTATCTAATGAAGGAACTGATCTTAAAAGATCCCAAAGATTTTCGTATGTCTCTTCATTCAACATACGTCCACCTTTTGCTAAAAATCCTTTATTGTTAGACAATGCTTGATTACTATATTCATTTTCATAGGCTTTAACAGTATCACCATCATTAGCACCATGTTTTTCAAGGCCCATCATGGTTATTTGCTCGCCCTTAAATCCGCCATCACGTATTAAGTAGATTCCAGCAGCAAGATTACCAATTCCAGTACCGATCATATAAGCTTTTCGTGTCATAATATTGCCCTCCATTTCAAACTTTTACAAACTTAATATATTCCATTTACATAGCCAATGTAAAGGCTTACACTCACTAAATTTTAAAACATAAAAGTTCTAAAATTTAATTATGAAATTTTGACAAAAAACAATTATTAACAAAAAAATCGTACTTGCCTAAGCAAATACGATTTTTTAGTTTATTTTGTTAATCTAACGACATCACGAACGATCATTAATTCTTCATCGGTTGGAATTGCCAAAACAGTAACACTTGAATCATCTGTACTGATCTTACGTAATCCCTTACCATTTTCGTTAGCATCTTTATCAATTTTAATACCCATATATGCAAATTTTTCGGAAATAATTTGTCTGATCCATGGATTAGCAAAGCCCATTCCGGCAGTAAAGATTAGGACATCTGCGCCGCCAAGCAATGCCATATATGAACCGACATATTTAACGATACGATTTACAAAAATATCAATTGCTAATTGTGAACGTTTATTGTCTTCTTTAGTGGCAATTAAATCACGCATATCTGGAGAAACACCAGAAATACCAAGCAATCCAGATTTTTCATTTAAAATATCGATCATATCTTGTGGATTTGAAAGTTTTAATTTTTGCATTAAATAAGCCATTAGAGATGGATCGATATCACCTGAACGAGTACTCATTGTGATACCTGCTAGTGGTGTGAATCCCATTGATGTATCAACAGACTTTCCACCATCAATTGCATCAATTGAAGCTCCACTTCCTAAGTGAAGTGAGATCATCTTCAAGTCCTCAACTGGTTTACCAAGGAATTTAGCAGCGGCACCTGATACATATCTGTGACTTGTACCATGGGCACCGAATTTACGTACGCCATACTTTTCATAATATTCATAAGGAATACTATATAAATAATTTACTGGATCCATTGATTGATGGAATGAAGTATCAAATACTGCAACTTGAGGTACATCAGGCAATATTTTTTCAAATGCTTCCATACCAGCAGCTTGGCCAGGATTGTGCAATGGTGCAAATTCTGCCAATTTTTTAATTTGCTCGATAACTTCAGGAGTTACAACAGTTGAATCCTTGAAAGTAGAACCACCAGCAACAACACGATGTCCTACACCTGTGATCTCACTGTAATCAGAAATGATATTCATTTCGATCAATTTTTTCAACATCTTATTAACAGCAGTTATATGATCAGGAATATCGCCAGTTTCACTAAATTTTTCTCCGTTATATTTCACTTCAAAGACAGAGTCTGATAAACCTAAACGGTCAACCATACCTTTAGCAACAACATTTTCCTCTGGTAAATCATACAGCTTCCACTTCAGGGTTGAACTTCCTGAGTTAACTGCAATTATTTTGGACATATCTTTTCACCTAACCTTTAAAAGTTTTTTTGGCCCAATCCTGAACTTGATTTTTAAAGCCTTCAAATAGCTTTGGATCATTTGTATTCGGAATAGTACCCATTAAAACCTTAGCAGATTGTTGAGCTTTTGTACCATGTTTTTGTAATATTACTACAGCTTTTTGTGCTTCCTTTGAAGCAAATAAATTACCTGGCAAGTCTAGAACCGCCTGTAGATAGACGTTTGAGACCATCCATTGTGATAATTTTTTAGCTTGATCAGTTTGGAAAATTTGTGAAGGTACAACAAAAATTCCGATACCGTTTTCATTTAAATTGTTCATTGTTTGTTCTATTAATAGATGATGAGCATATGAATGCCCTTTATCGGCTCTAGTTTCAAATCTGGAAGCGTTTTCGTCGATTGGGTAATAACCAACTGGAAGATCGGCAATCGCCATGTCAACGTCTGTAAATTCCCATTCTGAAATTGCATCTTGATGATATGCTGATAAATTTAAATTCATAACTTCAGTGAATGCCTTGGCAAGTCCTAAAGAAATATCATCATTATCAATTCCAGCTAGATTGATTTTAAAATCGCCAGCCATTTTGAGTTGTTCTACAAATTCGATCAATAAATTACCAGTTCCAATTGTTGGGTCAACTAAATTGAATTCCTTTTTATTTTGAACATTCAAAATTTCATAAGCAATTAAACTAGTAATTAACCCAATCGTATCTGGTGTAACTAGTTTATTAACCTCTGTTTTATCCAACTTTTGTGCGCTAATTATATTGACAGTGATGGCCTGTTTCATTTCTGTCTGTGATAAATTGATTTCTTTCAATTCATCATAAATTTTTTTTAACTTATCCACTGTGTCTGGATCAGGGGCATCGTTCTCTACGTAAACTTCCCCATTAGCCAAATCAGTTAAAGCTTCGGCCAATGCATCCGTATAGCTTGTCTTTAAAGCTTTTTGCAATAACATAACTGCTTGACTTAATTTATCATAATAATTTTGCATTTTACTCTCCAGTTCTTTTACAAATAACACTAATATTTTAATGTTGAATAAATATTTATTCAACCGTGGTATATTCCAAGAACCTTATTGTATCTGTTTTATCAATTCTTTGCACAATCTTTTGTTTGTAGAAGTTGTCTAATTGTTGATAATTACTAATTTGACCTCTGAAATAACTATTACTAAAGCTAATTGTTAAAATTGCTACGCTTAAAACTAATAATGCAGTTATTAGGACTGTGCCTGGTCTATTATTTCTCAAAGCTTTGATGATCATTAGTCACATACATCTCCGATATTTGATTTTTCTTATTGACTATTCTTATAACAATTACATCACCGTCAACTTTAAAAGAACCACTTTTAAGTCCAGTTATTAGTGGAACATGCCCGCCTTCTTCAGATCTAACTCGTAACATATTTTGATAAAACTCTAAAATATGCGCTCCACCGATTTTATTTTTATCATCAAATATCAATTTTTTTGACTTCTTATCCTTTAAAAATTCACCTTGAAATTGATTTTGGATGTATTCATTCGTCATATGCCATCTAATCTGATTTGCATTTAAATTATCAGGGACATTCTTAACTATTTTTAAGGATTGCTGCAAAATTCCTAGTATCAAGGTCGTAACTAATAAGGCAATTATTGTTTCAGCCAGCATCATGCCTGATCTTTTACCATTCAACTTGATATACCTCACGACCGGATTTTACTTTCAATGAATTTTTATCATTGTAAAAGAAATAGTCTTCACCTTTCATAGTTTGTTTAGAAATATTTTTCTCGCTATCCAGATTTATCAGCATCAACTTGTGTGCTGTGATCCTTTGTTCATAAGTTTTAATTTGCTTATATTGTGCACCAAGACATGTTGTTAAAGTGACTGCGACTAACAAAGTGATAAAGAGTGAGACTACTGATTCAGCTAAGACAAAACCACTACGTATTTTTTTCAATGATCTCGCCCCAATTCATTTGAATAACGTAAATATAATTGTGATTGGTCAAATTAGAATAGAATTTAATGGTCTGTGGACGTATTAACCCTGTACGCCTAACTTGAATGGTCGATTCATTTTTAAAATATTTTATAGTATTTGGAAATTTGAGCCTGGCAAAAAAGACATTATTTTCATTTGATTTAAAGACTACGGAATTAGAATCACTAGAAATCACAATGTTATAATCTTTCCCTGATAAAAAAGCTTCATTCAAAGTATTCTTAAAAAGATTTTTGAATTGTTGCATGGACTGTCTTTCTGCAATTTTTGACTGATAATCTTTTACTCCTAAATTAGTAGCTAAGATCAGTATGCAAAAAATAGCTAGAACAATTACTGATTCAGCCAAAGTAAAACCGAATCTACGGCTTTTTAACAACTTTACCATCTTCAATTATGTAACCTTCAGCTTTTTCAGCTTGTTCCCCCTTAAGGTGTAAACCCTTTAGATCAGTAATGGATGGATCTGCCATATCAACTTGTGTCTGTAAGGTAGTTACAAAAGCTTCATCAGTTTTTTTGACAGCATTATTTTTTTGGGTTCCTAAATTAGGAATAATTAAAACTAATAACAATGAGATGATAAACAACACGATCACCATTTCAATCAATGTAAAAGCTTCTCTAGTTCGCTTGAATTTTTTCATTAAGACATCCCTTTCATCATCCCATAGACTGGTAGTAAAACTATTAAATATGTTGCAATAATGATTAAAGCAATAATTCCAAACATGATGGGCTGAACTAAATTCAAAATTTTCTTCAGAGATTTTTGAGTCTCTTCAAATTTTAATTCAGACATTAAAATTAGATCTTGAGCTAATTCGGATTTTCCTCCACCTAATTGAAAAATAGATTTGAGTTCATTAGGTAAAAATTTTTCTTTTCTAATTATCTTATTAAGAGACGAACCTTTTCTTAACTCCGATTCAATCTTTTTTGCCATCATCTCTTGTAAGGATCCACTGGCAAAATTCAAATTTATTGAACAGATCTCTCTTAAATTAAGGCCACTAGCAACTTGGAGACCCAATCCTTGTAAAATAATAAATTGATAAAAATTAAGATAGATTTTCCCTAAAATTGGTAACTTGATCAACTGATTAGCTGATTTATATTCGGGAATAGTCTGCAAATATTTTACATAAATCATTAAAGTTAGACTTCCAAAGAAAATTAAACCGAAAAATACTTGCAAAAACAGGTCAATATATTTAGTTTCACTACCCATTCCTAGTTGCGGAATAACGTACAATTTCATTCCCATAAGCATCACGAACAAGAATCCGATGATAAAGAGAGGATATGCAAGTAATTCCTTAAGTTTATTTTTTTGTTTAGCTTTAGTTTGTAGTATCAAGCCACTTTGCATCAGAATTTTCTGCAGACTGCCGTGAGTTTGCGCAATTATCAATTGATTATAAATTGCTTTAGGAAGATCCAAATGACGTAGTGAAAATGAAATCGTTTTACCTTGCTGCAGGTCCTTATATATCTTTCTAAAGACTTCGTCATTACTTATTAATCTCAAACAATTTACTGACTGTTTGAGTGAAAAACCATTTTTAATTAATTTTCCAAGTAATAATAAATATTCTGCTTGTTTATGATCGTTTATTTTTTTATCCGTAAAGATATTCCTGACAAACTTCTTGCGTAATATATCCACTTCTGTAAGCATGTTTTATTTGTCGACTCCAAATATTGTCATTTTTACGTTCCTTTAAAAACAATTCTATTTCTCGGTCATTTATAGTATCAGTAAATAATTGGATATTCTCGATGGTTGGAATTAATCTCTGATAGGAAATTAAATTGACCGCATTCAAGATATCTTCATCCTCAATTCCAAACTGTTTTAATCTTTGAATAACTGAAAATTTTGATTTTCCATGGATCGTCGTCATAACTGTATATCCGCAAAGTGCTGCTTGGATAGCTTGCTTAGCGGTTATCGAATCACGAATTTCTCCAATTATCAAAACCTCTGGGCGATGTCTCAAACTAGTTTTAATCAATTCTTCATACGTTAGTCCCACTTGTTCGTTAACCTGCAGCTGCAAAAAATCTTCCTCAACAATTTCGATAGGATCTTCAATACTCATAACTTTTTTACTCACGCTTAGATTTTTACAAAGACCGTACATTAGAGAAGTTTTTCCAGAACCCATTGGCCCAGAAAAGATCATCATCCCTTTTTTTCTAGCGATTGGATATAATTGTTCGATAAGATGCTCATTAATTTGGTAATTAAAATTCTGTGGATAAATTAATCTAACAACTAATGATTCACGATCTAAAAAATCCCCAACTGATGAAATTCTGGTATGAATTATTCGTTGCTGATAGTTAAAACTAAAAGCTCCTTTTTGCGACCTTCTTCGTTCAGAGACGTCCAAACCACCATTAAACTTTAAATAATTCATTATCATCATCGTCTCTTCATTAGTCATTTCAACTATTACAGAGTCACAAGTATCACTTCTCGTTTCAATTAGATATTCATCTCTTCGTGGAAAGATATAAATATCTGTAGCATTCATACTGCAAGCTTCATTCAACAAATCTTGTACCATGCTTTCAGCTGTCATTATCTAACCTCCTTTCTAAAAATTACGCAAAAAAAAGAAGGCTGCGATAAAGTCGCATCCTTCTTTTAAGATAATTATTTATTCGTCGTCATCAGCCGCTGCTGTATAAACTTCTGAAACGTCGTCATCATCTTCTAATTGATCGATCATACGTTCAAATTGTTCTTTCTTATCTTCTGGTACTGGAGTTGTATTTTGTGGGATCATTGTTAATTCTGAATTAGCAATTTCATAACCCTTTTCAATTAAACCATCACGAACTCCAGCGAAATCTTTAGCATCTGTATAGATTTCAAAAGCGTCATCTGATGTTTGTAAATCGTCAGCACCAAGATCCATGATATCAAGTAATACTTCATCTTCATCTTGTGTATTCTTTGAACGATCTAAAACAAGGTAACCTTTACGATCAAACATATAGGCAACTGAGCCACTTGAACCCATGCTACCTCCGTTACGAGTAAACGCAACACGTACTGAAGAAGCTGTTCTATTCTTGTTATCTGTCAATGCTTCAACCAAAACTGCAACTCCACCTGGAGCGTAGCCTTCATACGTTACTTCGTCGTAGTGTTCTTCACTACCACCTTCGGCTTTATCTAAGGCACGTTTGATGTTGTCCTTAGGCATATTAGCTGCACGAGCTTTATCTACTATTAAACGAAGAGCAGCATTACTGTCTGGATCGGCACCACCCGCTTTTGCCGCCATGAATAATTCACGTGATAATTTTTGAAAAATCTTTCCACGCTTAGAATCTTGGGCATTTTTTCTACCCTGGATGTTATGCCATTTTGAATGTCCTGACATTTCTGCTTCCTTCTTCCACTTTTATTGTAAACCAGATAACATAATATCAAACTATGCCTATCATTTCAATATTAACTGGTAAGTTATAAAGTGAAATTAACGATTATTCTTACGATGCTTAAGATCAATTCCTATTAATGAGAGTGATCCTAGCAAAATACCGCTTAGCATTGCCATTAATCCAGTTTTATCTCCAGTTTGAGGAAGTTTTCCTCTAGAAGATACTGGGAATGGATTATCTAATTTTGAAGTAGCACTATTTGGAGTGCTTACGGGCGTAATTAGCCCCTTATTGGAAACATTTGTTTCTTCAGAATCAGTCTTTGATCCTTCTGTTATTATTTCATCTTGTATTTTTGGTGTATTTGTAGTGAATGAACCTTTATTATTTATCGAATCTTCTGAGTAACTAGGATCTGTTGATGCCTGTGTTGTTATTGAACCTTCTGAATTATCTGAATCAATCGAGTTATCAGGTTCTTGAGGTTCGTCTACTTCCGTTGATCCATCTGATTCATTTGTATCTGTTGGATTATCTGGTCCTGTAGGATCTTCTGGATCTTCTGGATCAGTCGGTTCGTCTGGGTCACTTGGATCAATTGGATTGGTTGGATTTTCCGGTTCGTCTGGATTGGATGGTTCATCCGGTTCATCTGGATCAGTTGGTCCAACACTGTCATCTTCACCTGTTACATGCAACACAACTTGCTTAGTCATACCGTCGGCTGTACTTAAAGTTACTGTATAATCACCATTTTTAGTCAAATCAGCTCCATTTAAGTTTAAGGAAATATCACTGACTGGACCGTTTACATCGTACGCAATGGCTTGAAAATCAGAAACTGTCGGTGCTGGATCTCCGACATTCATAGTGTAATCAGTCCCATCAATACCGGTGATTGTAAAAGTTCCTGCATTTACAGTAATTTCATAATTAGGATTCGATTCACTTGTATAAGTTACAGTTATAGGATAAGTCCCAACTGACTCTCCTGGGGCACGAGAAACCGTATATACTGCATCCGTTACACCATTAGAGACTTGTCCAGTTAAAATAGGATCACTTGTTCCAGCTTCTTTTGAAGCATTATTAGCAGTTATTGTTATTGGAAGTTTTTCTATTAAATAATTGGCATCATCTGTTCCTAATTCCCAATTATATAAATCACTGCCCTGAAGTTGATTAATTGCTGCTAACCCTTGAGCACTCAATTGAACTTGATAGGTACCGGCATTTATAGCTGGTGAAGAAACAAATTCAACATCACCTGGTTTAGTAGTATAGGTAACTCCATTGGACAATGTGACTTGATAACTTCCGTTAATTGTTTGAGGTTCGCCATTATAAACACTGGAATTAGTTCCCGTTAAATCATAGGTGCCGGCATTTTTTTGAACATTAACATCTACGGTCGTACTGTATGTACCATAGCTATAAGTAACTTGATAATCTCCTGGCGTCTGCGTATCAACTGTAGAAACAGCGTTTCCATTAGGATCTTTGATCGAAATCGTCATGCTTGATAGTGGCACGACTGTCCCATCAGAAAGTGTACATCCGATGAAATTATCGTCCGGTGACCAATCCGATCCAATAACAACAATAGAATCAATGGCTTTAATAACTGGATTATTTAACACTACATTATATTGACCATTATATTCAGAGCCAATACTCCAATTAAATGAAAAACTAGTTGTACCAGTTGGTATATCAAAAACTCCGTTAGAGTATGTAACCCCGTTGGTAAGTCCAAATACACCTAGATATTGTTCTCCATAACCATCAACATCCAGATTGAAAAAGTCAGAAATATTATTCTTTGTCGGATCAGTAAAAATAGTGTCTACTTGATATCCACCAATTCCAGATCCAAAATTACCAAAAATACTTATATTTGGTGCAGTAATATTTACAATACGATTATATTTAAATGTCTCATTTCCTAACGTAAGACTATTTCCAGAATAATTTATTCCTGTCAATTGATTACTTAGAAATGCTTGATCACCAATTGAAGTTACACTGGCTGGAAAAGTCAAATCGCCTGAAACTTTGTCATATTCAAAAGCACCTGCACCGATCGTTTGCAAGCTTGTATCGTTAGTTAGATCAAGATCAGTCAAATTATTATCGTAAATAAAACTCTGATAACCAATTGAAACTAATGATTTATCTGCGATTACACTTTGAAGATTTCTATTTGAGGCAAACGCTTGATCGCCGATCGTCTGCAAACTAGCTGGCAAAGTTAAAGTAGTCAGCGAATCATTATAGGCAAAGGCTGTTGTTCCAATAGAAATCACCGAATCCGGTAATACTAATGATTCAATTGGAGCTGATGTAAATGCATTATCACCAATCGTTTGTAGTGTCGAATTTTTGGAGAAATCTACCGTCGCTAATTTTGCATCATATGCGAATGCCCCTTCTCCAATACTTTCAAGTCCGTTATTAAAAATTACACTAGTCAAATTCTCATTACTATAAAACGCTTCTTTACCAATACTAGTGAGTCCATCATTAAACGTTATTGAAGTTAAATTATTATTGAATTGAAAAGCATTATCGCCAACTGCGGTGACATTGTATGTAACACCATTTATTGTAACTGTTGGAGGCAAATTAATAGACGTAACGGCTGAAGCACCTTGAGCTAAACCAGTTACAGTTGCAGTTCCATTGGTAGAATCAGTCGTCCAAGTAAAACTATCAGATGGTGTATATTGATCAACATCAGCCGGGGTAGACGTATCTGAAGTATTACTCGTTGCCGGTGCCGTTTGATCCGTAGTTGAATCTGAACCACTTGAATTACTTGTTTGAGTAGTTGAATTTGGTGATGCAGCAGTATTCGCATCGGTTGTTGGTGGCGTCGTTTGCTCTGAACCTGTTGCATTTGAACTAGTTGCAGTATTTGTAGTCGTTATTCCTGAATTTGTTGGATTTGAACTGGTTGCAGCATTTACATCGGTTGTATTTGAATTTGTTGGATTTGTACTTGTCGCTGCATTTGTAGCCGTCGTACCTGAACTTACTGAATTATCTGATATAGCAGTATTTGGTGACGTCTGCGAGGTAGACGTACTTGTTGCATTGGAACTAGTCGTTGGAGTCGTTGTTATTGTCGGAGTATTCGTACTAGAGTTTAGGACGACAGTACCCAGAGTCGTACCTGTTGACGTTGTACTGGTTTCGGTAGTATTGACCGTATCCGCATGAATTAATGCTTGATGCGTCAAGGAAGTATAAATACCCAAACTCATTGCTGCACTGGCCGCAATGACAATTTCTTTACCATCTTTAACTAATACATTCTTCTTAATTTTCATTATGAACATCCCACACTTCTGTTTAAACAAATTTTGATTATATTATATAAAGTTTCAGTATGAAGACAAAGAAAAAAGACCTCAACTGAGGTCTTTTTTCTGACGATAACTTAAAATATATAGGATCAAAATTAAAACCAAACTGGCAATTAATGCACCAAAACTATCCAAGATAACATCATCAACCGATGGCGTTCTACCGCCAGTTAAGCCCTGATGAAATTCATCAAAAGCAGCTAAACCAGTTGCCATCATCCAAGGTACAAAAACACTTAAAATTTTAAAATTATTAAAATAGTTATATAAAGCTAGTGTTAAAAATAATCCCAGTAAGAAGTAAATTCCAAAATGAGCTCCTTTACGAATAAAAAACTCTACAAAGTGAAAATATCCATCATTTTGAATAGATTGGATCTTACCTCCATAATTGAAATTTATACCATTTAACAAGTGATAAAAGGGCTTATTACTTGATCCAAGATGTCTTTCTAAAAAAGGTACAGAGGTTTGCTGTTTATAAGTCATAGATGAGCTATAAAACAATATTAATTCAATTAAAACAACTATCCACCAGTACCATTTTTCATGTTTCTTAATTCGATTAATCACTATCCGTCTCCATTTTAACTTTAAGATTCAATTTTTTGGCATCTTCAAAGTAATCTGTATGATATGAAGATTGAACTGCCCAATAATAAATAGCTGTCGAGAAAAGTAATATTAAAACAAAATCAAAAGGATACTTAATTATATTCAATCCACCAAAATTAACGCTACCTAGCCAAGATATCATTGATAATCCAGCCAGATGGACAATAAACCAGAGGCTTGCGTACATCTTAGGTTTAAACTCATTAAATCCGCGCTTGAAGTCATAATAAATATAAATCGGTAATCCAACAATGATAATAATTATAACTTCCACGGTTGTCGGGAACATCGACCAATATATCGCTAAACTTATTAAGTCAAAGACGATTGGTGCCAATACTTTCATACCTTTGATTTTTGAAGGTCGTTTAAAATCTGGACCCATTTTTCTTAAGCTGCCCGCAACTACCGGACCAGTTAACAAAGATATTAAAGTCGATGCTGCCACAACTCTTGATAACAACGACCAATTTTTAAACAACGTTATTAAAATTATACTTACAATTAAATTAACTATTAAAGCAACTCTTGGTGATCCAAAACGATTATCATTTTTTCCCAGGATCTTAGGTAGATGTCTATTTTTAGGCATCGAAGAAAGTGACTTACTTGCAGATGCTGAAAAGGCGATCCCACTACCTAAAGGTGAAATAAATGCCGTAAAGTAAATCAAAGTTGATAACCAATAAATATTTAATAAAATTGCTAAATCAGCATATGGAGAATTGAAATTTAAACTAGACCAGCCTTTTGCCATAACACTCTGTGGTAATGATCCCACAAAAACAATTTGCAGTGTTATATATATCAAAGCACTAATTAACAAAGATAGAATTATTCCACGACGAATGTTTCGTTCCGGTTTAACAATGTCATTTCCTAAATTAATTACAGTCTGAAAGGCCACGTACGAATAAATTATTCCGGCACTACCGATTGCTACAAATATGGATGCCGTTCCATTAGGCATAAATTGCTGTACATTATGTCCCATATTGTTTACATCAAAATGTGCTGTGATCAAAACTAGCATCGTTATTATCGGAACTATTAATTTGAAGACGGCAATTAAATTATTGAATTTTGCCATGATCGTCACTGACCAATAATTTATAAATGTAAAAACAAATAGTAATAATGTCGCCATCAACATCCCACTTGTAGACAATTGACCGTTATCCATAAATCCATGGGTGAAACTAGCCCACTTCCAAGGCCAAGTACTCATATATTGAGTTGAAGCAACGGCTTCTATTGGTAATATCGCTAATAATGATAGCCAATTTGCCCAAGAGGCAATATGTCCTAAAAATGAACCATGAGTGTACATCGTAAAACGACTCATCGCACCGTCTTCAGGAAACATCGTTCCAATTTCAACATAAACCATGGCAATCATTGCCACTAATATGGCTCCAATGATCCAACTAATAATTGCTGCAGGTCCAGCAATTTTTGCAGCCTGACTTGATCCAAACATCCAGCCTGAACCAATAATTGCACTTAATCCAAACATTGTAGTCGAAAATAAATTTAATTTTTTACCATTCATCAAAACCCACCAATTCGATTAAAAAAAAGCCTCTAAAATTAGAGACTTTAATTTACTTGATAACTTATATTACTCTACGGTAACACTCTTAGCAAGGTTTCTAGGTTGGTCAACGTTGTTACCACGGGCCAAACTTGCATAATATGCGATTAGTTGAGCAGGTACAACACTAACAATTGGTGAGATCATTTCATCAATTTCAGGTACTACGACTTGATCGCCTTTTTCAGCATATTTCTTATTAGAAATAACAAGAACATGAGCACCACGAGCTACAACTTCTTGAATATTTCCACGAGTATGAGCAGCTCCAACACCGTCATTAATATATGCAAAGACTGGAGTATCTTTTTCGATCAATGAAATTGTACCGTGCTTTAATTCACCGGCAGCAAATCCTTCAGAATGAATATATGAAATTTCCTTCAATTTCAAAGCTGCTTCTAGTGAAAGGGCATAATCGATACCACGTCCAATATAGAAGGCATCTTTTTTACCAGTCAAGTAATCGTCGGCGATTTCTTTAAATTTACCTTTTTCATCAACGATTGTTTGAATTGCATTGGCAGCAAGAGCTAATTGTTCTTGTAGATCTAACTCTTGGGCAGCTTTAACACCCTTAAATTCGCCAACAGCTTTAGCAAGAACAGCTTCAACAGCAATATTGGCCGTGTATGCCTTAGTTGAAGCAACAGCGATTTCTGGTCCAGCAAGTAATTCCATTGTGTAAGTAGCTTCACGTGAAAGAGTTGAGTTAGCAACATTTGTCATCGTTAAACTGTGATATCCAAGTTCGTTAACTTTAACAAGAACTTGTCTACTATCAGCTGTCTCACCACTTTGTGACAGGAAGATAAAGAATGGTTTCTTTGAAAGTTTTGGCATATGATAACCAAATTCACTGGCAAGTTCAACGTCAACGGGAACATCTGCCAAGTTTTCAAAGATATCCTTACCAACTAATGCAGCGTGATAACTTGTACCAGCAGCAACGATATATAGACGATCAGCACTAGCAACATCTTCTAGCATCTTTTGATCAACATTGATCTTTTTACCATCGAAGTAATGTGATGAGATCTTTCTCATAACAGCTGGTTGTTCATCGATTTCTTTCAACATGAAAGTATCGTATGTACCCTTTGAAATATCACTAGCATCAAGTTTAACAGTATATGGATCTCTTTGAACTGACTTGCCATCTAATGTACTGATCTCAACGCTGTCTTTCTTCAAGATAACAACTTCACCATCATGGATTTCAACAAATTTATGTGTACTTTCCAACATAGCCATAGCATCTGAACAAATAACGTTAAATCCATCACCTAAACCAATAAGTAGCGGACTCTTATTCTTTGCAACAAAGATACGGTCAGGGTTTTCTTTATCAACCATAGCAAAGGCATATGAACCTTCGATCAATGATAGAGCTTTTCTGAAAGCAGATTCAGTATCCATATTTTCTTTAACAGCAAAATAATCGATCAATTGAACGGCTACTTCAGTATCAGTTTGACTCTTGAATTCTACATCACTTAAATACTTTTCTTTTAGTTCAGCATAGTTAGTTAAAACACCATTGTGAACTAAGTAGAAACGATTATCAGCTGAGAAATGGGGATGAGCATTAGCAACAGTTGGTTCACCATGAGTTGCCCAACGAGTATGTCCAATTCCGATCAATCCTTGTACATCATCAGAAACTTCACTTTCAAGATCACTGATCTTACCAACTTCCTTTACAAGAAAGTCTTTGCCATTTTCATTATTTACGTAGATACCGGCTGAATCATATCCACGATATTCAAGTTTTTCAAGTCCATTTAATAAAATTTTAGTAGTATTTTCATTACCTACAACGCCAACAATTCCACACATTGTTTAAAACCTCTCTAAATCGGTATAGTTTTTATTTTTTAAATTGGTCTAGCCATTTTCTTTGTCCAGACCTTTTAGATAACAAAGCCTAGAATACTAATTCACACGAAATATGTCAACTATTTTCATCAATTTATATGTATTTTTAACAAATGGTATACATAATAACGTCTAAAATTGGTATTGGTATAAACCGATTACATTTTCTAATTGTGATTTTATTTACTTGAAAGTTATATTTTGTAATTAAGTAATTAGTTTTCAAAAAAAAAATCAGACCCCATTAAGGTCTGATTTTTTAAAATTGATTACTAACTTAATTCATTTTTAACAACATCTACGATTTGATCGCAATAGTTATTAACTTTCTCTTCAGTAGAAGCTTCACACATAACTCTTAATAGTGCTTGTGTTCCACTAGGACGAACTAATACTCTTCCATCCCCGTTCATTTCATCTTCTACTGTTTTTATGATATCTACAATTGGTTGATGTTGTTTCCAAGAGTTTTTATCTTTAACTGGAATATTAACAAGTTTTTGTGGATAAACTTTCACTGGTGCTGCCAATTCTGACAAACTCTTTCCAGTTTCTTTCATAACATGCAATAGATGGATACCTGTTAGCATACCATCACCTGTATTCATATATTCATATAACACAACATGTCCTGATTGTTCGCCACCAATGTTATATCCATTTTCACGGATCTCCTCGACCACGTGACGGTCTCCAACGGCCGTTTGCACGTACTTCATGTCATTAGCCTCAATTGCTTTATAAAGGCCTAGGTTGCTCATTACAGTGGTTACAATGGTATCCTTCTTCAAACGACCACCATCGTGCAAATATTTACCTAAAATAAACATGATCCTATCACCGTCAACGATATTACCTTCTTCGTCAACCGCAATACAACGATCTCCATCACCATCAAAAGCTAATCCAGCCACAGCATCAGAGTCCTTAACTTTTTGTGCTAAAGCTTCTGGATGTGTTGAACCAACACCCTTATTAATATTGATACCATCTGGATGTGAAGCCATGATGTCAAAATCAACTTCTAAATCAGCAAATAAAGTGCTTGCTAAACGGCTAGTTGATCCATTAGCTGTATCTAAAACAATCTTCATACCGCCAAGATCGTCTGATAATGTTTGTTTCAAGAATTGAAGATACTTTTGTGCACCTTCTGGATAGTCAGATACACTACCAAGTCCTTCGGCTGATGGTCTTGGTAAAGTGTCTTCTTTGGCGTCTAATAGTTCTTCAATTTCATCTTCAACCTCATCAGCTAATTTATAACCGTCTGAACCAAAGAATTTAATTCCGTTATCTTCAGCTGGATTATGTGAAGCTGAGATCATAATACCCGCGTCGGCTGAAACAGCTCGTACAAGATATGCCACAGCTGGAGTTGTAATTACATCCAGATTCAAAACTTCAATGCCGACAGAAAGTAATCCTGAAATTAAACTTTCTTGAAGCATTTGTCCTGAAATACGTGTATCTCTTGCTACTAAAACACGTGGATGTCCATCTTCATTTTCAGAATGTTGTGTCAAAACATATCCACCACATCTACCTAATTTAAAGGCTAGTTCTGGACTTAGTTCTTTATTCGCAATTCCTCTAACTCCATCTGTCCCAAAATATTTTGTCATTATTGTTACCCCCAACGTTTAATTTCCATCGTTGTTATTATTTGTTGTTGAACTATCGTTGCTGTTAGTGCTTGATGTATCCGTATTAGTTGTACTTGTCGATGTATTATTACTGCTATTAGAACTAGATGTACTCTTAACGCTTATTTGCACATCGATCGTATCAGGATCAGTCGATGAAACTTTACTTCCCAATGCATCAGCTAAATTAATCGTCTTCTTAGTATCACTATTAACATCCGAAACATCGATCGGTATATCGATCGAATCTCCAATATCATCTAACTGACTTTGTGATCCATAAATTTTGATCGACTTAGTACCAGAGTCAAAAGTATAACTATTATTCGAGCTGGTATTCTTCCCTTTAAGATTTATGGAAACGGTCTTACTAGGGATACTAATTGGAATTTTAACATGAACCGTCTGCGGATCCAAAGTCACACTTAAAGTTTTACCATTTTTATCCAATGCTTGCACTAAAACTTCTTGATCAAATGTTGATTTAATTCCTTTTGGTAAAACCGCCTCAACAATTACTCGATCGATTTTCTTAACTTCTGAAGCTGCACCAGTTGCAGTAACAGTGTTTGGAGAAATTGAAGCTGTACCAGCTTGATATCCTTCAGCTAAAAAGCTTTTATTAAATTCAGCATTAACGGTAAATGTTTTAGTCTTACGTTTTTGAATATTTACCGTGACGTATTTTGGCTTGACCGTATAAGTCAATTCATTATTTAATCCACTGACCTTAACTTGGACCCGGTGTTGCCCAGTCTCATAACCTTTTAAGTCTAAATACACATTAAAATTTTGAGTGTTTTTAGTAGCTGTAATTAAAGCAGATGGTCCTTCAAGCGTTATTTTTACACTCTCGGGATAACCTGTGATGTAATAATCATTCGTATTAGCTTGAACTTGTAAAGGTACTGTCATCGTAGCCTTAGTATTAGCTGTCGAAGTACTGGATTGATTAGAATCTCTAGTTGATCCGACTCCAGGGCTGCTAACTGCTACAAATAGCCAGATGGCACAGCAAAGTGAAATAAAAGCATAAAAATAATTACTATTTATTATCTTTTTCATTTTGCTTCCCCCTTCCACGATGAATTGAGAAAACATCGAATAATGAACGACTACTTTCATTACTTGAATCAGCTAATTGTGCATGAAGATATTTCAAATATTCTTCACGGGTAAGATCAAGCATCATATGACCATTTCTTGTGATCATTACACCACCAGTCTCTTCAGATACAACAATCGTGATGGCATCTGTAACTTCACTAATACCGACCGCAGCACGATGTCTAGTTCCCAATTCTTTTGGAATCGTATTACTTTCTGATAAAGGCAAGTATGCCGCAGCAACAGAGATCCTATTCTTCCTGACAATAACCGCCCCATCATGAAGCGGGGTATTCGGAATGAAAATATTGATCAATAAAGCACCGGTTACTTCTGCATCAAGATCAATTCCGGTTTCGACATACTCTTCCAAACCGGTGTTCATCTCTAAGGTTATCAGAGCTCCGATTCTTCTCTTACTCATATATTGAATCGCCTGATCCAAACTTTCGATCAGATGGTTTTTAGTTTTTCCTTCTTCATTACTAGTCGAACTAAATAACGGCAACCGTCCCAAATGTTCAAGACCACGCCTGATTTCGGGTTGGAAAATTATTACGATGACAATAATTCCCCAGTTTATCAGTTGATCCATTAAAAACGAGACTGTATGCAGGTTCAATACCCAGCTGATAAGTTTAATTAAGAAGATGACAATGATACCTTTCAGCAGTTGAACTGCTTTAGTACCGCGTATCATTGAAAGCACTTTATATAGAACATACCAGACTACCAAAATATCAACTAAATTGGCTAGATTCTGCCATGTAAAAAGATTGCTTGGTATAAAATTCATTATTTTTACCCCTTATTAGCTGAATTAATTATAACAAACAATAAAAATTATAGAATTACAATTTCTATTGAATGTCGACATTAATTACCTCCTCACTGTAATTAATATTTTGACGTAATTCATTAGCAGTAGATTTACTGATTCTACCACGTTCTAACAAGTCTTGAACAAAAGCTCGCTGATAACTCAAAGCCTTAATTTCTAGACCTGCTCTCTCACTATTAAATTCTGGAGTACGATGTTTATTCTTACCTTGTAGTAAATCCAGTCTTTCTTCATAGTGACGTTGAAATACGTAAATCAAATTATCAGCAATTTTATCGTAATCTGATAAGTCCAATTCGTATAATTTATCTAACGCCTTTTGCGCTCCAGCAATTGAAATTTTCAAAGCATCTCTATTAAACTGCACGACTTCTTCATGTTTTTTAAATGGTAAATGAATAATTCGTTTTAAACCTAAAATAGTTCTTCTAAAATATGCTATAAAAAATTCAATTGTTGGATTATAACGATGTTTAACAATTTCTTTCTTATATTTTGCTATTTTTTTAACTGCTATATCATAAGCATCTTGGGATATTTCATGATTAGCATACAATTCTTCAATGGCCTCTAATTCACAGTTAAAGCAGATATCCCATAGTTCAGCATCCTTTTTACCTTTAACCCTCTTCTTACTTATTTGGGCCGGGTTATCGGCTTGAACGTTTAAGTTATGAATGTTATATAAATATTCTGCAATGATCGTAGAATAAATTACATCATTATCTTTAACATTTTCTTCTTTTAACTTCTTGATCGTTCTTTCAAGAACAACTTTATTAGCCTGATATTGATTTAACTGAGGACTAATTGGCTCATTTTCTTCATCATCATCATCGTCATCTTCATCATCATCATTCAAACTATTACCACGATACGTAACTGGTTCAGAGTTTTTAGTCAATATTGGAATCAATAAGGTAGCGCCCAATAAACTAAAGATAATTACTGTACTGGCAATAAATAACAACAATGTTCTAGAAGGAAATGCATCCCCGCCTTTGATCGTCATTGGTATTGATAAAACAGCGACCATAGTAACTGCACCACGAACGCCAGAAATACCTGACATCAAACAATAATCAAAACGTTCCCGTGAAAAGATAACGATTTTCCCATCATTATTTTGAGCAACTGTTGTATATAAGTAGCTCCAGATAAATCTAATGACCACTAGCATGATCCAAATGACAAATGACAAACTAATTGCCATGAAAGTATTTATGTTATCGTTATGGACTAATTCTTCCATTGCAAATGGAATTTCAATTCCTAATAACACAAAGACGATCCCATTTAAGATATAAATGACCATATCCCAGGTTCTTGAAGTAACAAGTCTTATTTCTGGAGAAAAATCATTAACTCTTCGGTTAGAAGAAATATTCATGATTCCTGCAACAACAACGGCTACTACACCGGAAACGTGCAAAACATCTTCAGCAATATAGTAGATCACAAAGGGAATAGTAATTTGAATAATAGTGTGTAAAATCGAATCATCCACACCTTGGTTTATCAAATACAAACGTAAACCATTAAAGACCCATATAGCTATGGCACCAAAGAAGGCACCTACAAAAGCAATATATAAGAAATCAACCGTTGCATCTTGTAGAGAAAAAACGCCGGTAACGGTTGCGGCGACTCCATATTTGAAGCAAATCAAACCAGAAGCATCGTTTATCAAACTTTCACCACTAAGTAAATGCATTAATTTACCAGGGATCCTAGCTTTTTTAGCAATAGATTGAACCGCAATTGGATCAGTTGGTGAAAGAACAGCCACTAAAGTAAAGGCGGTTGCCCAAGGTAAAGACGGTATTAACATCTTTACGATAACCCCTCCAACAACAGTTGAAATTATTACCAAAAAAATAGCATTCCCGATAATTGGACCTTTTAAATTCCAAAGCTCTCGTTTCGGAAAGCGATTCCCATCATTAAAAAGAATTGGCGCAATAAACGCCAACATAAACCATTCAGTATCAACGGAAATTTTGACATGCATAAATAACGCCGCAATGACCCCCGCCGAAATTTGAATCAAACTTGGTGGAACTGATACAAAATAGTGACTAATAATATTTGCCACAATTAGTAACGAAACGATCAAAATGACTGATTCGAGTACCGCCACAGACATCCCCTACCTTTTCTATATTTTCTTATCTTCTCCGATTATTCTTACTTCAGTATGAAGTTCGACATCGAATTTTTCTTTTATCGTTCTTTGAATCAAATGAATCAAATCCATGTAATCAGTGGCAGTAGCATGATCGATATTAACAATAAATCCGGCATGTTTCTTTGAAACTTGTGCTCCACCAATTATTTTTCCTTGCAAGCCAGCTTTGATAATTAAAGGACCTGTAAAGTGATTGGGCGGTCTTCTAAATACACTACCGCATGAAGGATATTCCAAAGGTTGTTTAGAACGACGCAATTCATTTACTCGATCCATTTCTTTTTGGATAGCATCTTTATTGCCTGGTTTTAATTTGAAAGTTCCACTGATGACAATACCTTCATTTTCTTGAATAATACTATGACGATAATAAAAATCCATTTCATCATAACTAAAATTCTTAATTTCCCCATTAGGTAGGAGAACTTCAGCTGAATCAAAAACATCTTTAATTTCACCACCATATGCACCGGCGTTCATAAAGACTGCACCACCAACACTTCCGGGTATACCAGCTGCAAATTCGATACCAGTTAATCCAGCTTTTTGAGCTTCAATAGTGGTATTTATGATAGTTGCCCCAGCCTCTGCTGTAACTTCATTATTTTGAACAGAAATCTTGTGGAAATTAGGTAAAATTATAACAATTCCCCTTATACCACCATCTTTAATAATCAAATTACTAGCATTACCAATGACAGTTATCTCAATATCATTTTCACGTGCTGTATTAACAATTTCAACAAGCTCTTCGCGAGTTTTAGGGAAAGCTAAGACATCGGCATTACCACCTGTTTTAGTAAAAGTATACTTACTAAGTGGTTCATCCATTTTAAATTCAATATTAGGCAATTTTTCAACTGGAAACTTCAATATTCATCATCCTTTAATCTTACATAAACTACACTTAATTTTATCACATACTGCAATTCTTAACGAACTAACTAGCACTGGGACAATGTTATAATTATCATGAGGTGATATTTTGAAACTTATATCGTGGAATGTAAATGGCCTACGTGCTGTTGTAAAAAAAGATTTTATCGAAACCTTTAATAATCTTGATGCCGATATTTTTAGTGTCCAAGAAACTAAATTGCATCAAGATCAAATTGATTTAGATTTACCTGGCTATCATCAATATTTCTTCGATGCAATCCGTAAGGGATATTCTGGGACTGCCGTATTTACTAAAGAAGAACCGATCAATATTACCAGAGGATTAGGAGTTGAAGAATTGGATACTGAAGGTCGTACTTTAACCTTAGAATTTCCAAAATTCTATCTGATCAATAGTTACTCACCAAATTCTCAACAAGAACTAAAAAGATTAGACTTTAAACTTGCATACAACGACGCTTTGCATGATTATATGAAAAAGCTCTCTGAAAAAAAGCCAGTTATTTTGTGCGGAGACTTAAATGTCGCCCACAAAGAGATTGATTTAAAAAATGATAAAACAAATCATCATAATCCTGGTTTTTCAGATGAAGAACGTCAAAAATTTACCGAATTACTAGATGACGGCTTTATTGACAGTTTCCGTTATCTTCACCCTGATGACATCAAATACTCATGGTGGAGCTATCGTTTTAACGCTCGTAAAAACAATTCAGGTTGGCGGATCGATTATTTTGTTGTTTCTGACAATGGAAAAAACATGATCAAAAAAGCTGAAATTTTAAACGATATCTACGGATCAGACCACTGTCCAATTGAATTAGATTTAAATTTGGAGGAATAACATGAATTTTGTTGCAATGGATTTTGAAACTGCTAACGGACATCGAACTAGTGCCTGCTCGTTGGCATTAGTCTTAGTCCGCAATAGTCAAATTGTAGATAGCTTCTACACCTTAATAAATCCACTAGAAAACTTTAGCCCGAGAAATATTCAAATTCACCACATTAGACCACAAGATGTTCAAGACGCTCCTACATTTGATAAAGTTTGGCCGCATATTCAAACTTTATTTGATACTTCGCATTTAGTGGCAGCGCACAACGCTAGTTTTGATAACAGTGTATTAAAAAATACTTTGACGAATTATGGAATTTTTCCGCCAAAGTATTTAACAATCGATACTGTTAAAACTAGTCGTAAATTTTATCCTGATCTGCCTAATCATAAATTAGACACTGTCTCAAGAAATTTACAAATTGACCTAGAACATCATCACAATGCTTTAGATGATAGTATCGCATGTGCCAAGATCCTTTTAAAAACTGAACAGGAATTTGGTACAGAACAAATAAAAAGAATGGCAAAATTAACTTAAGCCATTCTTTTCATAATTAATGTTTTATCTTTTTCTAACTCTGTTTTGAATCCAAACTTTTCATAAAGGTGGATCGCAACAGGGTTATTTTTGTATACTTCTAATTTAATTTTAGTAAACGGTGCATGACGAGCCCAATCAAGTGCCTCTTCTGTTAAGTAAGAAGCTATGTTGTTGTTCCAAAAATCTTTTTCAACAACGACGCCGTATTCTGACTCATCTTCAGAAACCTTTTCTAAACGGCAAAAACCAACAATTGCATCATCAAAAACCGCAACAAAGATTTCATCGAATCCAGATTCAGAAATAAGATCTAGTGAGGTTTCTTCATCAGTTAAACTGACATTTTCCAAATCATATTCAATAAAATCACTTTGTTTACCGACTCGTTTTAAAAATTCTAACAATAATTTTGCGTCGCCTTTAACAGCTTCTCTGATTATCAATTGTTCACTCATATCAAGTCTCCAAAATCACGATTCTCATATTTTTGTCCACGAAGTTTTATTTCAATTTTACGATCATCATCTGATACACGGTAGATGTTGATCGACATATGGTCTTCTGGGACTTCGTCTTTAATAAATTGTGGCCACTCCACGATCGTTATCCCATCACCATTAAAATACTCGTCAAAGCCTAGATCTTCATCCGGACTGCTTTCTAGTCGATAGGCATCCATATGATACAGTGGGATCCTTCCATCTTGATATTCACGAATCAAAGTGAAAGTAGGACTTTTGACATTCTTTTTAATATCTAGTCCTCTAGCTAATCCACGTGTCAAAGTTGTTTTGCCTACACCTAAATCGCCGTTCATTAAAATTACATCACCGGCTTTTAAGTATTTGCTTAATTTTTGTCCTAAAGCTTCTGTTTCTTCATAAGAATGTGTCTCTATTTGATATTCGTTCATGTTTTACCTCAATATTTTTTTATAAGGCAAGTGCTGCTGTCAAAATAGCTGTCTTATAAACATCTTCTTCGTTACATCCACGAGAAAGATCAGAGATTGGTTTGTTCAAACCTTGCAAGATAGGTCCAATAGCTTCAAAGCCACCAAATCTTTGAGCAATCTTGTAGCCAATATTACCAGATTGTAATTCTGGGAAGATAAAGACATTTGCGTGACCAGCTACTTTTGAGCCTGGAGCCTTTTGAGCACCAACACTTGGTACAAATGAAGCATCAAATTGTAATTCACCATCTAGTTCGATTTCTGGAGCTAGTTTGTGAGCAATTTCTGTGGCTTCAGCGACTTTAGTAACTTCATCACTCTTAGCACTACCCTTAGTTGAGAAACTAAGCATAGCAACTTTAGGATCAATGTCAAATAATTTAGCCGTCTTAGCAGTTTGTACGGCAATTTCAGCCAATTCTTGAGCATTAGGGTTAATGTTGATGGCACAGTCACCAAACATGTATCTTTCGTCACCTTTTTGCATGATGAATGATCCACTAATACGTGATGAACCTGGGGCTGTTTTAACAATTTGTAGAGCTGGACGAACTGTATCACCAGTTGAGTGAACAGAACCTGATACCATACCATCAGCCTTGCCCATGTAAACTAACATAGTACCGAAGTAATTATTATCTTTAAGCATCTTTTCAGCTTGTTCTTTAGTATTCTTACCCTTACGACGTTCAACAAATGATTCAACCATAGCATCAAAATCAGCATATGTTTCTGGATCGATAATTGTAATATCTTTAAGATCTGCAGAATATTCAGTAGCTACTTTAGCAATTTCGTCTTTGTTACCAATAAGAATTGGTTTTAAAACGCTTTCATTGTGGAGACGCAAAGCGGCTCTTAGAATTCTAGGTTCATTTCCCTCAGGGAAGACAATTGTAAAGTTTTTCCCATCAATTTTGTTCTTTAGACTATCAAATAAATCCATTATTTCTCCTCCATTTCATTGACAACCTCTGGTAATTGCCAATTGATTACCCTTTCATTATAGTGTAAAAGCGCTTCATTTGCTTTAGAAAATGGTCGAGAACCAAAAAAACCATAATTTGCCGAGAAAGGACTGGGATGTGTAGACGAAATAATTGTGTTTTTTTCTTGGTCGATCAAAGGTATTTTGCTCTTCGCAGCATTACCCCATAGTATAAAAACAACCCCTCCACGTTTTGATAAAGCTTGAATAGCATAGTCAGTTAATTTCTCCCAACCTTTACCTTTATGTGAATTAGCCTGGCCTCTTCTAACGGTCAAAACAGAATTCAATAATAAAACTCCTTGTTGAGCCCAGGATTTCAAATAACCGTGATTTACAGGCTTATAGCCTAGGTCACTTTCCAATTCTTTATAAATATTGCGTAGTGATGGCGGGATCGTCACACCTGGTGCAACAGAAAAACTACAGCCGATTGCCTGATTTGGTTCATGATAAGGATCTTGACCCAAAATAACTACTTTTGTATCAGAAAAGGAAGTCCATTTGAAAGCCTGATAAATATTATTCATATTGGGATAAATCGTCTGTGTAGAATATTCTTCTTTTAAAAAATTATGTAACTGATGATAATACGGCTCATTAAATTGCTCGTTCAAAACTTTTTGCCAGTCGTCATTAATAAAATTTCTCAACTTTACACCTGCTATCTAAATAATATATTTTTACAAAATATGGTAATATGCACATATAAGTACAACAATTTTGGAGGGAATCATATGATTAAGCTAATTGCATCGGATATGGATGGAACCTTGCTAGATGACAAGATGGAAGTTTCTGATCGTAATCTCAAAGCCATAAAAGATGCACAAGAAAATGGCATAGAATTTTTAATTGCCACTGGTAGAGGAATCAGTGAAGCAAAGCCTTTTCTAAGAGGAAAAATCACTCCTGGGTACATTACCCTTAACGGAGCAGAAGTATTTGACAGCAAAGAAAATTTAGTTTCAAGTAATCCTTTATCCATTGACTCTAAGAATAAGATCGTCAATATTTTACGTACTCATAATATCTATTTTGAATTAATAACTAACAAAGGGATCTTTTCCGAAAATATCGACCTCCGTGTATCTAGTTTAGCCGACTTGCTACTAAAATTAAATCCCGGAACCACCAGAGAAGACGCACTGAAGCAAACAAAAGAAAAAATCAAAAATGTCCCAATGAACTATGTTGATAGTTTTGATAATATTCTTGCAGACAATAGTTACGAAATAATGAAGATGATTGCTTATGATCCTGAAGAAGCAAAAACGCTTGGACCAGTAATGGATAAAATAAGCAAATTATCTGACGTTGTGGTAACATCATCTGCACCAAATGACTTAGAAATAAACAGTGTTGATGCTCAAAAAGGAATCGCACTTTTAGAATATGCCAAAAAACGTGGTATTAAGCGGTCAGAAACCATGGCTATCGGAGATAATCTAAATGATGCTTCGATGATAAAATCGGCTGGAGTTGGTGTTGCTATGAAGAATGCCATTCAAAGTATCACCGACATGGCTGACGAATATACCGACACTAATGTAAATGATGGAGTAGCACAAGCAATTGAGAAGGTAATTGCTGATAATAAAAAATAATAGGACAAATCTAATGAAATTATTTATTCGCAAAGCAGATTTAATGGATGGAAACGTCCTAGTAATCGCAAATCAAAATAAAGAGACCATCTTTATTGCTTCGCGCGATAAGGAAAATCCTTTGTTGATCCAACTATTTAATCGTTTAAATACCAAAATTGGTGAAATAAAACTAAAAAACAATTTTCTCAAAATTTATTCCATAGAATTTGATGGCGAGGAAGTTGCTACAATAAATGCTGTCCCTGTGATCGATATGAAATACGTCCACATCGGCAAGATCAACTGGAATATAACCGGTAATATAATAATGTCCAACTACCACATTACTAAAGGAAGCAGAGAGATCATGCAAGTCTCGCCTACTATCTTAAGTCTTGGCCATCCCGGATTAGAACTTAATATAAGTGAGATCGACCATGCTCCAATCTGTACTTTGATTGCAATTTTTTTGGACAAATACGTTCGAATTCCAAATTTCAAACTTGATAAATCTTTAGGGTTGAATTTTAAATCAAAGATAAAATTTAGTAATTTTAAAAAACTAGAACATTAATGTATCTCAAAAAAGCAAATGCCCTTAATTGGACATCTGCTTTTTATTTATTGAAACGCGTGAAATAAGGCAGAGACCTCCGCTTATCTACGAATATGCTCAGTCTCTAACCGCCTTATTTCACGCTCTGTTTACGACCTACTTAGAAGTTAAATCATATTGCATATGATCATACAAATGACTTCCGATATATAATTGACCTACTTTTTTAAAGCCAACTTTTTTATATACGTGTTGTGCCGGAGCATTGTCCACATCAACATTTAGACTGAGGATCTTTTCTCCACGTTTTCTAATAACTTCGATAAATTCAATCAAAGTTTTCGTTCCAATTCCTTGATTTTGGAATTTAGGTGCCACAGCAAAAGAGTCCAAATACCATTCACCTGGCCAAGCCTCTTTATCTGTGAATAACGAAGTTTCTTTAATCCCATGCTTTTCCATAATTTTATGCAGTGGTACATCAATTGTATCTTCTAGTTTTTCAGGGTAGCCAATTGCAATCGCAGCAGCTTCTCCATCGATCTCATTAACTAAAATGTGGTTTAAACCATAGCGATAATCCGGTAAGAAAAATCCTTCACGAATGATGTCTTCCATTGTCTTATTTCCGTACTCTTTAAAAATATCCATTTCCATTTCATCAAATATTTGAAAAAGTGTCGGTAATATCTGATCAACATCTTCTTTTTTTGCATATCTAAACATTATTTCACCTCATTAAATATCATACATTATCTAGTTAGATCCCGCAAAAAAGCATTAACCTGGTAAACTGGGGGCCAAGTTAATGCTCGAAAAATCGTTCATATTATTTTTTATGAGCCTTGCTCAATTAATATATTATCTTTATTTTCATGTAAGTGATATGTACACTTTCTGAAAAATGTCAGTTTTATTGACAATACGCCAACCGCTTTACACTTTATCCCTGACACTAACGAATTCGATATAATTCAATAATTTTTTTAAAATTACTTGTTCAGATTCTCTTAAATCATTATCAAACCATTCGATTAAGATAAATAAAAATCCCCCAACTAAGTATGAACCCTGCTCTTTATTACACAGGTCATATTGTTGAAAGGATCTATTTAATACTTCTAGAAAATAAGCACGCCGCTTTTGAGTCTTAACTAATCTATACAAATTAAGACATAGTATTCTTTTTGACGAAATAAAATTGATCAATTCTTTCACTTGATCATCAACTGATCCTACATTGATTCGATCAGTGATCAGTGTTTCAAGATACACGTCAAATACATCATTTAAATCTTCAAAATGATAATAAATTGTACCACGTTTAACTCCTGAAGAACGGATAAGATCCGTCATTGTATACTTAGATATTAACTTTTGCGACAATTGATCTTCTAAAACTTCTAATAAGTATTTTACAGTTTTCTTCAAGAGAATACCTCATGACTTCTTTTTAGTAATATCTTACCAAATCAATAGGTATTTTCATATAGTTTTATGTACGCAAATATCCATGTTCCTGTTCAACGGCTTTTTGAGCTGCTAAATTTAAATAGTCGAAAGTATTATTGAAGTTTGGTGAAAATAACATATCTAATAAAGCTAATTGATCTATTGTTCCTTCATTTTGGATCAAAGCAGAAATAGTATTAGCCGACTGAGATATATCATGCTCACTCATCAATTGCGCTCCTAATATCTTTCGATTGTTTCGATCATAAATTAAAATAACCGTTACAAAGTGTGCATCTGGCATAAAATCTGGTCGATATGGACCGTTATAAGTGACACTGGCAGCATTAAAATTAGCTGATTTAGCTTCTTTTAATGTCAAACCTGTGGTGGCTATCGTTTGATTAAAAATCATCATGCCTGTAGTAGATTGGGTTCCAATTGACCTAACTAGTCGTTTAAAAACATTAATTCCAGCTAAAGTACCTTGACGCACTGCGTGAGATGCCAATGGTGAATATCCAAGCGACAGGGTTGGATTATAATGAACAACAGCATCATCCCCTGCAGCCAAAATATCTGGATTTGAAGTATGCATATATTCATCAACTATAATCGCACCGTTTTCTTTCATATCCACTTGTCCCTGGAGTAAATCGGTTTGTGGAATGATACCAGCACTCATAGCGGACATATCAACTTCATATTCCTCATCATCAGTCGATACTAATAGATCCCCATCTTTAGTATCAGAAAATGATCGAACTTTAGAGTTCGTAATAACTTTTACACCATTTTCAATTAATTTTTGTTTAACGGCCTCAGAGATCGACGGCTCGACGTACTTGTCTAATAAATATGGTGATTGCTGGAATAACAATACTTCATGACCGGATCTAATGTATCCTTCAGCCAATTCAACTCCCACATATCCGCCACCAATGACCGCAATTCGATGTTTATCTAACGTCGTTTGACATAAATCGCGTGCTTGATCATAAGTCTTACAAAGTAATACTTTGGGATTTTCAATTCCACTGATAGTGGGAATGGCCGTAATTGACCCCGTTGCTACGATCAATTTATCATAACTGATCGTTTCCATCTCTCTAGTATTTAAATCCTGAACCAGCATAGAGTGATCCTTAGCATTTAGACGAATAACATCATGATTCATTTCCATTTCAACGCCCTGTTGTTTAAATTCCTCAGGATCAGCATACAAAGCGTCAGAAAGTGTCTTTACAGTCCCCTCAATATGTAAATACGTAGCGCATGATAAATAAGAAATACTGCTTTGACGTTCATATACAGTTATTTTTGTGTCAGGATAATTGTTCAAAATTTGTTTTACAGCTGCTATACCAGCATGAGTACATCCAATGACAACAACTTTCATAAATTTACCCTTTCTTTCTGTTAAATGGTATCATAGTATATTATAGTATTATATTTAAAAATTTACATATTTATATTTTGGAGGAAACATTTATTGGAATCAATTTATCGTTATTTTGTTCAACCGCAAGTAGACACTAACACGGATACAATCATAGGATACGAACTATTAATGAAAGAACACACACCAGAAGGCTGGCGCTTGCCAAAGTCGTTCTCAGCAATAGATCCAGAAATTACGGCTGATCTTCTTATTAAAACTACTAAAGTATTATCAGATAAGGTACGTCGTTTATCCGTAAATGTCAGTCGCGAACAATTAATGACCACATCGATTTCAAAAGCAATCATAGAAAGTCAAAATTTGATCTATCCTACTAAATTAGTAGTTGAATTAACTGAAGATGAAAGTCCTAAACAATATTCAGTTAAAGAAGTTCAATCAAAATTAAAATACTTTTTAGACCAAGGAATTCAAATATCCATTGATGACGTTGGTACTGGAATAAATCTTTTCCACAATATAATAGATCTATTACCATTTGCTTCTGAATTAAAATTTGCTTTACAAAATTTTAGTAAAAAATTCATTGATAAAAGTATGCAACAAAAAATTCACTTCTGGCACGCTATGAGTCGTGAATATGGATTACGCTTGATCGTCGAAGGTATCGAGGATAAAGAAGATCACAAACTTAGTGATAAAATGGGTGTAAATCTTAAACAAGGTTACTATTACAGTAAACCTCAATTATTAAAGCTTCCACACGATTGCTATTTATATTAATAATCCAAAAAGAATGTGACTCTCGTCGCATTCTTTTTTTGTACTATTTTGCTTTTCTCTTCTGTATTACATCATTAATTTTTTTGGTATTAGTAACATCTGCCAAATATAGCATTATCCAAACAACAATATAAATTAAAGCAAAGGTAATTCCAAACGATGGAATATGCTCCACCACAATAAGATTCCACCATCCTGCAAAATACATCATTAAACAAACTATCACAATTGTAACTAAAAGATGTATTAATAACCTGATTGGAAAATTAAACCATTCAGTTTTAAATATCATGGATACCAACCCAATTAATCCACTGAATAAAAATAACGATAAAACTGATTTGGATTCAACTAACATACCATCACTAAATAATAATATTAAAAGAAAACTAAATGATCCTAGTAAGACCCCTATCACAAAATACTTAACGGCTTTTATAATTTTCGTCATAATTTCCACCTCACATTCCTAATTGCTTTTTTAAACCAGACAAATATTTTCGACTAACACTAAATTTTAAATCATCAGTTAAAAATGCTGTCATATTACCAGAAAAAGCCGCCTCTAAGGAATTCAAATGATTCAAATTAATAACCGTGTTTTTTGAGATCTGAACAAAGTCACCGTCATTTATTTTTTCGATCATCTTTTTGAGTTGCCCGCGTAATTGATAATTTTCTTCATGTGTATAAATAGTCAATTCATTTTCAAATACTTCAATAGCAATAATTTGTTTGACCTGAACCATAACGACACGATCTTTTATTGACAATGGTATAGCTGAAAATTTAACACTCAATTCTTCCAGTTTTCGCATTAATTCTTGAACTTCATCAGAAAAATTTGCCGCCTTGACCGTGACATCAATTTCATTTTTTGGAATTTTATCATCTTGATTGAAATTTATTTTCATCTAGTAATCCCCTTAAAATCACACTTTACTTATAATTACTCGGCGACTGATCTTAGAAATCAAAATTATCAACACCGCTATAACAATTGCAAAAACTACGATAGTTAATATATCTTGTTGAATCGTTAAAATCTGATGGTTCCACTTAACATTGATTCCCATTACCTCTTTAAACTTGTTCTCTACTGAATTGGGTAAATTTTTAAATGACTGTCGTAACTGGGATTGCATCAATACATCACGATACATCGCCGTATCGTATAAGGCGGGTGTATATTTCATAATTTTTTGAACGGTTGCAGGCAGCACTCCAATTGGCATGTAAACACCTGCAAAAAATCCAGAAGCCGTTCCAACGATAGTGGCTATTTTGCCCAAAGTATCAACTTTCTTAGCAAAAGATAATAGTAATAAGTTAAAAATAGTCCAAATAAAACTACTCAAGATAACAATACCTAAAATCTGTGGAAAAATCTGCAGATCCATACTACTTTTATCCACAATCATAAAATAAATTCCCATTATGAAATACATTACTAACTGCATAATGATCCCAACGATCATAGCTGTTATCAAATAAGAAAATTGAATTCCTAGAAACCCAATATCAGTCAAGCTAATATCAGCCAGAACATGTCTCTCACGATCTTGAACCATCAAACTCAAGCTACTCAAGGTGGTCGTGATTGCCGTAATTGTCATAGTGCCGCCAATTAACCAAGGATCTAACAGTAACTTTGTATCCGGAACATTACTCCAATTGCTGATCATATTCTGACTTAAAAATATTAAATACAATACAAAAGAGATCATTGCACCCATTAAAGAAAAGAAAATTCCACTTTTGTCGCTAAAATATATTTTGAGATTACGATAAATTAGTCCACTCATATTAACGAATCTTCCTTCCAGTTAAGTTCATAAAAACATCATCCATCGTACCGGGTCGGTATTCAAAATCACTAATAGCTGATTTTTTATCCGTTAATATTTGAATTGCTTCGTTTTTATTATCAAGTTCCATTTTTTGTGTCTTGCCAGTTTTATAAACCACTTTCAAAATATTTTTCGTATACTTCTTTTGTAATTCCAATACGGTATCATCAGCAATCAGTTTTCCTTGATCAATAATATAAATAAAATCAGCATTTTGTGACTCTTCTAAGTAGTGCGTTGTAAAGATAATTGTTAATCCTGTCTCTTTTCGCAATCCATCCAGTATTTCCCAAATTTTAGTTCTTGTTTGAATATCTAATCCTGTCGATGGTTCATCTAAAAATAGTAGTTTAGGATCACTAATTAAAGCTCGAGCTATATCGACACGTCGTTTTTGACCACCGGAAAGACTGCCATATTTTTGTTTCCAAATACTACTTAATTCAAATTTATTTATCAAACTTTGTACATTAATATGCTTAAAATACATTTTGACACGCAACATAATATTGTCCGCAACTGTCAAATTACTATCTAAAACACTACTTTGAAAGACAACTCCAATCTTGGAACGATAAGCACGAATATCAGTAGTTTCTTCACCAAAAATTATCTGGCCGCTAGTCGGCTGAATCATACCGATCAGCATATTTATTGTGGTTGACTTGCCTGCTCCGTTAGGGCCCAATAAAGCTATCATTTCACCTTGATCAATTGTTAAGGAAATATTATCAACAGCTATTTTATTACCAAATTTCTTTACTAAGTTTTTTGTCTGTAATATTTTCATCAAATTAGCCCCTTTTTATTTATGCTCATTATTTTAAACAAAAAAGACTATTTGTATTCAAATTTTTGACAAGTGGTAAATATTGGCTATTTAGTGGTAATTTTGACCATACAAAAAAGATGCGACAAAAGTCACACCTTTGGATTGGTATTATTTAGGAATCAATATGCATTCTTCATTACACGTTGAATTTCTCTTTCTTGGTCACGTCTCTTAATTGTTTCACGCTTATCATATTGTTTCTTACCTTCTGCAACACCTATCAGAACTTTAGCAAATCCATGTTTCAAGTAGACTTTCAAAGGTACAACTGTGATACCTTTTTCTTGAATCGTACTGCTTATTTTTCTGATTTCTTTACGATGCAAAAGCAACTTACGATTTCTTAAGGGATCGTGATTAAACTGATTTCCTTGATCGTAAATACTGATATTAACATTCTCTAACCATAATTCACCATTTCTAGCTTGAACAAATCCATCACGAATATTGATTTTGCTAGCACGAACAGATTTAATTTCTGTTCCGGTCAAACTAATTCCAGCTTCATAAGTTTCCAGAATATTATAATCATGACGAGCTTTACGGTTGTTTGCTACTTCATTAGCAGCTTTTGTATGATGTTTTTTCATCAGTTATCACCGTCTTTCGTATTTGCCGCGTCTTTTACCGTGTCCTTTACCATTATTATCACTATGGTTATTGTGGTTTCTACGTCCACGATTTGAGTTAGAGCGACGCTTTTTAAATTCTGCTTCTCGCTTCTCAACTTGCTCTTGTTCTTCTTTATTTAGAACTCTTTCAAAGTCGATCTGTCTATGTTCAACGTCAGCCCTAATAAGTTTTACTTTAATTGCTTGTCCAACTTTGAAGGTTTTTCCTGTTCCACGGCCATGCATAGACATACTCTTCTCATCATACTCATAGAAGTCATCTTTCATATTTGAAATATGAATCAAACCTTCAACGGTATTATCAAGTTGAATAAACATCCCAAAACTAGTAACTGAACTAACAACGGCATCAAATTCTTGTCCAACTTGATCTGCCATATATTCAGTCTTCTTCAAGTCATCAACTGCACGTTCAGCATCGATCGATTTTCTTTCACGACCAGATGAATGTTCAGCTATTTCACTCAGCTTGCTAGACCATTTAGCTTGCTCGTCATCTGTAAAGCCGTTTTCGGCATAACTATGGATCATA
Source organism: Companilactobacillus baiquanensis (assembly GCF_003946605.1). GTDB lineage: Bacteria > Bacillota > Bacilli > Lactobacillales > Lactobacillaceae > Companilactobacillus > Companilactobacillus baiquanensis. The sequence continues at coordinate 12,507 of NZ_RHOQ01000010.1, read as the reverse complement.
CGATGAACGATCAAATCAGGATAACGACGAATTGGTGAAGTAAAGTGAGTATAGTATTTAGCTGCCAAGCCAAAGTGTCCTAATGGATTATCGGAATATCTAGCTTGTTGCATACTTCTCAATAACATAATAGTTACAACTGCTTCTTCAGGTGTACCAATAACTTTAGCTAACACGCCTTGGAACATCTTAGGAGTGATCTCTTTTAAGTTACCTTTAACATCTACACCCATAGCTGCAACAAATTCAAAGAAGTTTTTAACTTTTTCATCGTCTGGCTTTTCATGGACACGATACAAGAAAGGTACATGTTTCAAACTATAATGTTCTGCAACGGTTTCATTAGCTGCTAACATAAACGATTCGATCATTCGTTCAGAAGTACCACGTTCTCTTAGCTTAATATCAATCGGCTTACCATTTTCATCAACAATGATTTGTGCTTCTGTTTCCTCAAAATCGATAGCACCACGAAGATGACGTTTGTTAAAGAGGATCTTATGCAACTCTGCCATTTCAGTAATTGTTGGTGCTAATTCCTTATATTCAGCTAATAATTCAGGGTCGCCATCTAAAATACTATTAACATTGTTATATGTCATACGATACTTAGATTGAATAATACTAGGATATATCTCATGCTTTACGACATTACCTTGTGGATCAATTTCCATATCACAGGTTAGTGCCAATCTATCTTCACCTGGATTCAGTGAACATATTCCATTAGATAATCTAAATGGCAACATTGGGATAACACGATCAACCAGATAGGTACTTGTTCCACGTTCGTAAGCTTCATTATCAAGAGCTGATCCTTCAGTAACATAGTGAGTTACATCAGCAATGTGGACTTCAAGATGATAATTACCATTGGCAAGTTTTTCAACACCAACGGCATCATCAAAATCTTTGGAGTCATCCCCATCAATTGTAATAACCATATTATCAGTTAAATCTTTTCTACCGACACGATCACTTTCTAAGACGTGGTCTGGAACTGATTCAGCTTGCTTTAAAACATCATCAGGAAATTCCGGATTAATATCGTTATCAACAACGATAGACATAATGTCAACTCCAGGATCGTTCTTATTACCAAGAATTTCGAGTGCAGTTCCTTCCATACTTTGTGGATGTTTATCATTTGGATATTCATCGATAGATACTTGAACCATATCTCCCATTTGGGGATGTAGTCCTTTATTAGAGATAAAAATCATGTATGAAGCGATCTTCTTTTCATGACTTTTTACGTATCCAAAATGACCGGATTTTTCCACTTGTGCATCACTATATGGATAAAATTCGCCAACTACTTTAGTAAGTGAACGTTCTATAATTTTTATAACTTCGCCTTCAGGTCCCTTATCGATCCATGGATTTGAAGGTTTAGTGATTTTGACTTCCACAGTATCACCGTTAACGGCATGTAGAGTATTATCACGAGTAACAAAGGCATCAGGTTCAACTTCATCGTAGCGAACAAAACCAAATCCCTTATCATTACCCTTAAAAGTTCCTTCGAGAACTTTATCTTGTTGTGTCATTTTAAACTCATCTTTGTTGGTTAAAGTGATTTTGCCTTCACCTTCAAGTACAGCCAATGATTTAACAACACGTTTAAAAGCTGAAGAGCCATGTAATCTCAAAGCATCTTCAATTTTTTCAGATGTATAGCGTCTATCAGGATTACTTCTGAAAAACTCTAAAATATCTGCTATTAATTTTTCTTCTTTATCAGGCATTTCTATCCTCAATTATTTTCTAAAAATTTTAATAAATCACTTTCAAGTTGCTTATGTGCATGATTTATTGTTAAGACATGTCCAGCCTCATACCAATGTAATTCTGACTTCTTCACATCTTTAGCTACTAATTCAGCTTTATCTGGATCAACCATCTCATCAGTGGTCCCTTGACCAATAAAATAAGGTTTTGCTAGTTTTGGTAGCTCGCTAGCAACAGTATCAGCCGTTTTATTAATATTTGTCAACATTAAATCTATTTTTGAATCAACTAAACGCATTTTTTGAGCTATTTCTATTTCGTCTAATTCATGTATCTCATAGACTTTTCTTGAATATGTTAAGAAAGCTTTTCTAACGTTTGCATACGTGTCAGCATACAAAGGTGAACCAAAAACGCCGCCTAACTTAATTTCAGGACAATTCTCCAAACCCTTAGTAGCAAAAATAGCTCCTAAAGATAAACCAAATATATAAAATTCTTCTTTACCTTCTTGTTTTAAGAACTCGATCGCATCAAGAACTTGTTGCCACCAAATATCAGGATGACCTTTTTCCAAAATATCCAATGGTTCACTCGTACCATGTCCAGCAAACATCGGTGCGTAAACCGAATAATCATTACGTTCAAAGGTTCTTCCAATCAAACGCATATCATTAGGTGTCCCACTAAAGGAATGTAGCAAAATGATTGCTTTTTTCCCTTTATTAAAGAAAAAAGGTTTTGGTTGTAATATCTTCATAACATTCTTCCCTTCCTGATAATAAAAAACCTCCTGAGATTCATCAGGAGGATACGTTTTTTAATGAGATGACAAGTATACCAATACTAATGAAAATACAAAAAATAGCACTAGTAAAACATAGGTAACCTTAACCATTACGGCTTCAAATCCACGTTTCTTTTGCTTAGTGAATAAATCACCACCACCACCAGATAATGCATTCAAAGCATCTTGTTGCTTACTAGGTTGCATTAATACCGCGATGATTATAAGTATAGAAACGACAATTAAGGCTATTTCAATAACGTTATACACCTTATAAAAACCTCCGTTCATGGTGTTTAAAGCTGAAATCACTTCTAAAACAATAACATAATTGCAGTCAAATTTCTAGTCAATTCAATTAATCAGCTCTTCAAGAATCCTCTTTATCTTAGCACGTTTAGCAGCGTTAACCATAGTAACTAACCTATCGCCAGCCTTTATCACAGTATCACCACGAGGTATTATCTGACTTTCTCCACGATAAATAGCCACGATCAAAATATCTTTGGGGAATGGAATATCTCGAATATATTCACCTTCAATAGGACTTCCTTCAAAAACAGAAATTTCTAAACGATCATTAAACTTGCTAGCTTTGTTCAAGAATTTCTCATTGATATTCAAACGTTCTTTTAGTGCTTCATAAATTGGTGCACCATTTAATAAATCAACTACCAAATAAGCAATTAAAGAAATAACTGCCAAAGGCATGAGATGCTTTAATGAACCAACCATTTCTGTAACTAAAATAATAGCTGTAAAAGGTGCTTTACCAATACAAGCAAAATAACCAGCCATCGCAAAGATGATCAAATTACTTTCAAATGCCAACGGTAATAATCCTAAATTGTGCATAGAAACCGCATAAACGGCTCCAATGATTGCCCCTAAGTTCAAGATCGGTAAGAAAATACCACCGGGCAACCCTGATCCGTACGAAATCATCGAAAAAATAAATCGTAATAAAAACAAACCAATTAAAAGAGTCAAACTAGTTCCTAAGTTAGTAAGACTAATAATTATGCCATTACCACCACCGATAAACATCGGAAAACTCATACCTACGGGAACAATCAAAATCAAGGGGATCAATCCTTGTAAATTTCTAGGTATTCTAGTTATCGCATATAACTTTGGCATTGATAGCAAGACGACTTGATACAGCCTCCCTAACAGCCCTAAAATTATTCCTAATATAATTAGATGCCAATAATCTCCAATTGGCATACTGAACTTATATGGGACATCTAAAACAGGCTTAAGTCCAAAGACGTATAACGCAATTAAATTGGAGCTTACTGCGCTTGCTAAAGATGTTACCCAAACTAATGGTGAAAAATTATGATAAACCTCTTCCAAAACAAACATTGATCCTGCAATTGGTGCATTAAAAGCTGCCGCCAAACCACCAGTAGCTCCACTAGCGATCAATACTCTGCGAAAAGCTCCACTTTCATGGGTTATTTCACTATAACCTTGTCCAATTGCCGCACCAAGTTGGATCGATGGTCCTTCACGACCAAGAAAAAGTCCTGGACCAATACTTACGATTCCACCAACAAACTTTTTCCACAAAATCGACCACCAACTCAATTCCATTTCTCCAGCCAACTGGGCCTCAACTTGTGGAATACCTGAACCTGAAATATTAGGTTCACTTTTTAAAAGTTTACTAACAAATATACCCACAGCAACTAATAAAACCAATAATGCCAAGATAAGAATTAAATTGGATCTGGCGGCTTTATATGCACCTTGAAAAATAGTCAACAAATTTGCTATTGACCAGCGAAAGGCACTAACCGTGATACCGGTAAATATCCCTACAATTATCCCGCCTAAGGTCAATTTAACTTTATCGTTGTCTGCTACTAAGATTTTCATAAATTTCACCCCGTGATTAAAATTATAACCCAAAATTTACGAAAAAAAAAAGACCGTCCAAAGACGGTCTTTATTGAATCAATTATTTGTTCAAGTTGTAGAAACTCTTGATACCTTTATATTCAGCTTGATCACCAAGTTGATCTTCGATTCTCATCAATTGGTTGTATTTAGCAATACGGTCTGTACGGCTCATTGAACCAGTCTTGATTTGACCTGCGTTTGTAGCAACAACAAGGTCAGCAATTGTTGTATCTTCTGTTTCACCTGAACGGTGTGATACAACAGCTGTGAATCCAGCTTCTTTGGCCATTTCGATAGCTTCAAATGTTTCTGTAAGTGTACCAATTTGGTTAAGTTTGATAAGGATTGAGTTTGAAACTCCCATTTCAATACCCTTCTTCAAGTAGTCAGTGTTTGTAACGAACAAGTCGTCACCAACTAATTGAACCTTGTCACCAAGAGCCTTTGTAACTTTTTGCCAATCTTCCCAGTTGTCTTCGTCAATTGGGTCTTCGATTGTAATAACTGGGTACTTGTCAACGATTCCACCTAATAGTTCGATAAATTCGTCAGTTGAAAGAACGGCACCATTGTCGCCTTCACCCTTCAATTCGTACTTACCAGTTTCTTTGTTATAGAATTCTGATGAAGCACAGTCAAAACCAATAGCAACGTCGTCGCCAGGCTTGTAACCAGCTTTTTCAATAGCTTCAACCAAAATCTTGAAAGGAGCTTCGTTGTTCTCAAGGTCAGGAGCAAATCCACCTTCATCACCAACAGCAGTGTTTAGACCACGGTCTTTAAGCAATGATTTAAGTGCTTGGAAAGTTTCTGAACCCATACGTACGGCTTCATGAACTGATTTTGCACCAACAGGTACGATCATGAATTCTTGGAAGTCAACGTTGTTATCAGCATGCTTACCACCATTGATAACGTTCATCATTGGTGTTGGCAATACGTGAGCATTAGGACCACCAAGATATTCGTACAATGGAAGACCAATTTCGTCAGCAGCAGCACGTGCAGCAGCCAATGAAACACCTAAGATAGCATTTGCACCAAGGTTACCCTTGTTTTCTGTACCATCTAATTCGATCATAGCTTGATCAATAGCTCTTTGGTCAGTAACATCCATACCAACGATCTTTTTAGCAATCTTGTCGTTAACGTTAGCAACAGCTTTAAGAACACCCTTGCCACCAAAACGTGATTTGTCGCCGTCACGTAATTCAACAGCTTCGTGTTCACCAGTAGAAGCACCTGATGGAACGATTCCGCGGCCAAAGCCACCTAATTCAGTATATAGTTCAACTTCAACAGTTGGGTTACCACGTGAGTCAAGAACTTCGCGACCTAAAATATCAGTAATTACAGACATATTTTAAAAATCTCCTTTATGATTTTAAATACAGGCTAATTTTAACCTTTTTATGAATCAAAATAAATATCTTATTTAGTTATTATTTTTGAAAATTAACTAATGCTAAGAATGATTCAGGATCCATTGATGCACCACCAACAAGTCCACCATCAATATCTTCTTTAGACATTAATTCTTTAACATTTGCAGGTTTAACTGAACCACCGTAAAGAATACGTACTTTATCAGCAGTGTCAGCATCATACAAACTAGCAATCTTTTCACGGATCACATGAACCATTTCTTGTGCTTGATCAGCAGTAGCAGTCTTACCAGTACCGATAGCCCAGATTGGTTCGTAAGCAATAACTGATTTAGCTAAATCGTCAGCTGAAATGCCTTTAACAGCATTTTCAATTTGACCAGTTACCCATTCTTCAGCTTTGCCGGCTTCACGTTGTTCTAGAGTTTCACCACAGCAGATGATTGGTAGCATGTTATTTTTAAGAATAGCATGTGCCTTCTTGTTAATATCTTCGTCAGTCTCACCGAAGTATTGACGTCTTTCTGAGTGACCAATAATTACATAGTCAAGACCCATATCTGAAAGAGCCTTTGGTGAAGTTTCACCAGTAAATGCACCGGCATCTTCAAAGTAGCAGTTTTCAGCAGCTGTCTTCAATGGTTCATCTTTTGAGAACCATGTAAGAGCGTTTAAGTCAATAGCAGGAGCACCAATAATAGCTTCTACGCCAGATTCTGGCAACTTGCCTTTGATAGCTTCTAGAAATTCTTGGGTTTCTTGAGGATTTTTATTCATCTTCCAGTTACCCGCAATAATAGGTGTACGCATAAATTAAATTCTCCTTAAATTATTTGTCAGAAATTGAATCAATACCAGGTAATACTTTACCTTCTAGATATTCAAGTGAAGCACCACCACCAGTTGAGATGTGTGTTAGTTTATCAGCAATACCAAGACTCTTAGCAGCAGCAGTTGAATCACCACCACCAACAATTGTAGTAGCATCTGATAATTCACCAAGTGCACGTCCAACTTCTAGTGTACCTTCAGCAAACTTGCTCATTTCGAATGCACCCATAGGTCCATTCCATACAACAGTCTTAGCACCCTTCAAAGTATCTTTGAACAATGCAATTGACTTAGGTCCAATATCAAGTGCCATTTGGTCATCAGGAATATCTACACCATCAGTAGTTGTAGCATCAGCATCATTTGAGAATTCTTTTGCAACGATGTGGTCTACTGGAAGAACGATCTTGTCGCCTGCTTTTTGAAGGAGGTCTTTAGCAAGTTCAACTTTGTCTTCTTCGAACAATGACTTACCAATCTTGTGGCCTTGAGCGGCTAAGAATGTGTATGCCATACCACCACCGATAATGATGTGATCTGATTTTGGAATCAAGTGTTCGATAACACCGATTTTATCTGAAACCTTTGCACCACCAAGAATTGTTACGAATGGGTGTACAGGATTATCAACGGCATTACCTAAGAATTTGATTTCTTTTTCCATTAAGTAACCAGCAGCAACTGGTTTGCCAGCAGCTTTCATAGCTGTTGAGATACCAACGTTTGAGGCATGGCTTCTGTGAGCTGTACCAAAAGCATCGTTGATAAATACATCACCAAGTGATGCCCAGTATTCACCAAGTTTTGGATCATTTTTACTTTCACGTTTACCAAAGTCATTATCGATATCTTGGAAACGAGTGTTTTCCATCAAAAGAATGTCACCATCATTTAGTTCGTTGATAGCATCCTCAAGTTCTTTACCTTCGTTAGTTGGTACGAACTTAACTGATAGTCCACTTAATTCTTGTAACTTTTCAGCAACTGGCTTCAATGACAAAGCCTTTTTATCTTCGTCACTCTTAATTCTACCCAAGTGAGAAAGTAAGATAACCTTACCACCTTGTTCAGCTACATATTTGATTGTTGGAATTGCGGCAACGATACGGTTTGTATCTCCGACAACACCATCTTTGATTGGAACATTGAAATCTACACGCATTAAGACCTTTTTGTCTTTTACATCAACGTCAGAAACAATAAGTTTGGCCATTATAAATCCTCCAAATAATTATCTTAAAAAAATAGCGGAAGGAGTTTACCTCCCTCCGCCAATTTAAATCACTAAATTAGTCTGTTTGTTTGCTAAAACTAAATAATTAATTTAATGTAGCAAATTTTTCAAGTGTACGAACCATTTGTGCAGTAAATCCTGATTCGTTGTCATACCAAGCAACAGTCTTTACAACTTGGGCGTCACCTGAACCAACGATTTGTGTTTGTGTTGGGTCAAATACTGAACCGAATGAAGTACCGATAATATCTGATGAAACAATTTCATCATCGTTGTAACCGAATGAAGGGTTGTTGTCAGTATACTTCTTAACAGCAGCATTAACTTGGTCAACTGTAACTTCTTTGTCAAGAGTTGCAACTAATTCTGTAACTGAACCTGTGATAACTGGAACACGTTGTGCATGTCCATCAAGCTTACCTTTAAGTTCAGGAACAACAAGACCAAGAGCCTTAGCAGCACCAGTTGAATGAGGAATGATGTTTGCAGCAGCAGCACGTGCAGCACGAACATTACCTTTACGTTCTGGACCATCTTGAAGTTTTTGTGTAGCTGTGTATGCGTGAATTGTTGTCATTGTACCAGCTTTGATACCGAATTCTTTGTTAACGGCATTAGCTAATGGTGCAAGACAGTTAGTTGTACATGAACCAGCTGAAGCGATCTTAACGTCATTTGTAAGAATATCATCGTTAACACCATAAACAACTGTAGGCATGTCACCTGATGGAGCTGAGATCAATACACGTTTTGCACCAGCATCGATATGAGCTTGTGCCTTTTCTGATGATGTGTAGAAACCAGTACATTCAAGAACGATGTCAACACCGTCATTTGCAACCCATTTAAGGTCTGCAGCGTTCATTTCAGCATAAACAGGGATTGTCTTACCATCAACGATGATAGCATTTTCTGTAGCACTGATTGAATCAGCCTTAAAGTTACCATGGGCTGTATCATATTTTAATAGGTGTGCAAGCATTGCAGGTGATGTCAAATCGTTGATTGCAACAACTTCCAAATCTGTGTCGATTGCAGCAATACGACGGAATGCCAAACGACCAATACGTCCAAATCCATTAATACCAACTTTTGTAGTCATACAAAAATTCCTCCTTCAGGAAATTAAAACTAATATTATTTTAAAGGGTTATCCCTTAAAATCAACTCTGAGGCACCCTCATCTGTTATTAATACAGTATGAGTTGGTGCATTGTTCATATATGATTTAATCGCATCAGCCTTTTTTTGACCGCCCGCAATCGCTATCACATATTTTATTTTATCAAGGTCCCGGACATGAAGTCCAATCCTAGGTACCTTATAGACAAGTCTTCCTCTTTGATCAAAGAAATCACCGAATGCCTCTGATACAGCATTACTGTCTAAAACATTCATCTTCTCCTCAGGAGATAAATTTCTTCGATCAGCCATAATACTTGCCGTGCCAATGCTGTGAATAACAACATTGCTCTTATATATTAAATCAAGAACCGACTTAATTGAAGACTCTTTTTGCAATGATTCAAAACTTTCAGCACTGATATCTTCTGGAAGATAAAGTGCTCGATACTGACCATGAGTTTTTAATGCCATTTCGGCACAAACACTATTTGCCTGAATCATCACTGACTCACCCAAACCGCCACGTGCTGGTAAAAACAGCAACTTACGATTTTTTGATAAATTAGATGATAGATTTTGAGCAACTCGTGCCATGGTAGTACCACCTGTTACGGAAACAATACTTTTTCCTTCAGGTAAAATCGAACCAAGCAATTGGTTAAGTCTTCTTCCAAACGAATCGATTACTCCATGTTGCTTATCAGCATTACCTGGTAAAACAATGCAACGTGCGATTCCAAGTTTTTGACTTAACTTCTTTTCTATTAATGCAGTTCCTTGATAACCCGCCAGAACTTTTCCAAGTTCACTTGCAACGTGTCTTCCCTTTTCGGTTAAGGACATACCTGATTTAGAGGAAACGATCAATCCTTGATTCCTTAATAAATCGGTTTCTGTTCTCAAACTTCGTTCGGTCACATCTAGGTCATCGGCTAAAACTCTACGCCCAACAGGTTCCATTAATGAAATACTCTGAAGAATTTTAAATCGCTTTTCCAGAGTCTTAATGAAGTCTGGAGCAATTAGATCAAGCAATTCTAAATCTTCATTATTAGTCATTTGATATACTCCATGGGACTTTTTCTGTCCCTGTATGTCTATTTACGACCCATGTACTTAAAAAATAAAAGCCCGGATGACTAAAGTCATCTCTTAAGCACACTGATTATTATATACGGTATTATAATTTTTTCAAGAGTTAAGCTCCAAAAAAATCCAATGATTACGCTTTCTTTGCAATTTACTTTTTTATGATTAATGAGATAATATTATAGTATGCGCTGTTAGTGTAATGGATAGCACATAGGATTCCGGTTCCTGGGATGCGGGTTCGACTCCCGCATGGCGCATAAGGTACCTTATAGTAGTAGAAACAAGGTCAAAACTTTAATTAAGTTTTGGCTTTTTATTATTTTTTTAAGTAGGTGTTGCTTTTGAAAGAAACAAAAACTGATATCGGAGACTTTATGAAGGTCTTTGCCTGTACCGCGGTCATGATGCAAACGGTTCTTAGTTTTGCTCTAAAAACCGATCCTAGTCAAAATTATCAGATCATAATTGGACTCTTATACAATCTAGTGAAGTTTACTGCTCCTGTATTTATTTTCGGAATACTATACTCAACTACTAGAAATACTGATAGAGTTTATCTACCTTATTTGAAAAGGCAATGGTCCAGTCTGTTTGTTCCCACTATTTTGTGGACATTGATCTATCTATTGGTTTTTCCTAGACTGCAGCAAGTAAACTCCTACCATAATATAGGAAGTTTTATTTGGCAATTTATTAATGGTAATGCTGCACCACATCTCTGGTATAACACAATGATGCTACAATTTATTTTCCTCATGCCCTTGTTTTGGTTTCTAGCAAAATTCATTGAACAACATAGAAATTACACATTCTTAATACTCGCACTTACTTTTGTAGGTTATTTTCTTTGGATTTATTTTTATGATTTAAATGTCTTTCATGGCGTTCATGAACAAGATTGGTATTTGTTCGACCGAATTTTTATCAGTTTTATAATTTATGGAATATTTGGCACCCTAGCCTGGGTAAAACGTACTAAACTAGAACTTATCATGAAGCGAGTTTGGCCATTTTTAATTCTTAGCTTTATTGCTATCTTTACTTGGACAAATCGAGAATTATTTGCTTATGGATTCCCGATTAAATTAACCAATGCACCATACTACAAACCATCAATGACCCTTTATTCCTTGATCGTAATTGGATTAATAATGGCTTTTGCTATTAAGCAGATAAATGATCCTTCAAAATATCTACCACTGGTTCATTTCTTATCAACTTATGCATACAGAGCGTATCTTTCAAATGTTTTTTGGTTACAAGTAATTTGGATGTTTGGCGGAAGAAATATTATTTTTGTCAATCCTTTGTTGGGAATAATAACCTGCTACTTAATAACTTGGATATTATCATTTAGTTCTGCCTATTTTTTCCATATTATTTGGAACAAAATCAAAAAGAGTGGTGCCTAAGGCATCACTCTTTTTTGTATTTTTGGATGATATTTTTGAAGCTTTTAAAGAATCCGCATATCTTTAAAAGGATTTAATTAACGAACTAAGTAACCACCATCAACTGCTAAGATGTGACCACTTACGTAGTTTGAAGCTTTACTTGCTAAGAATACTGCAACGCCCATCAATTCTGATGGTTCTGCCCAGTGTCCAGCAGGAATTCTATCAAGAATTTCTTGGTTACGAGCTTTGTCAGCACGAATAGGTGCTGTATTAGCTGTCTTAATGTAACCTGGTGCAATAGCGTTAACTTGGATATTGTATGCGCCTAATTCACTAGCAAATGACTTTGTTAGACCTGCAACACCGTGTTTTGATGCTGTATATGAAGGAATGAATTTTCCACCTTGGAATGACAACATTGAACCGATATTAATGATCTTACCTGATTTTTGCTTTGCCATTTCTTTAGCAGCAGCCATTGACATATGGTATACAGCATTCAAGTTGATATTGATAACTTGATCCCAATCTGAATCTTTTGATTCAAGTAATGGGTTACGACGGATCATACCAGCATTATTGATCAAAATATCAATGTGTCCAAATGTATCGATAACCTTTTGAACAACTTCTTCAGGAACGCCTTCTTTTGTTAAATCAACATCAGCAAATTCAACTTTGCGTCCACGTTTTTCGATCATGCTACGTGTTTCGTCCCATTCTGCTGTACCGAATGTAGGGATAAAGATGTCAGCTCCAGCTTCAGCTAAAGCAACAGCATATCCTTGTCCTAAACCTGTGTTACCACCTGTGATAACAGCAACTTTTCCTGTTAAGTCAAAAAAGTTCATTTTGAATTGATCTAAAGCTTCTTCATTTTTCTTAATTTCTTCTGGTGATTGTGCCATTGTTATTGCCCCTCTTTTTATAAGTTTTTTTATTATCTTAATTCGTCCATTGCAACTGCATCCATATCATCATATGTTTGGTTCTCACCACACATAGCCCAGATAAATG
>NZ_RHOQ01000001.1 GCF_003946605.1 Companilactobacillus baiquanensis | reverse complement strand
GGTCGGCTAGTTCAACGTCATCTTTAATAACGAATGGATCATTAACTTTATCAACTACAGCAGCTTTAATTTTCATATGTGTAAATTCCTCACTTTTATTTATTTCTAAATAACCGTGAACGTTTTCTCATCGATAAGTATTTCACAAAATATTTTAAAAAGCAATTAAATAATTATTATTTTCGATCATCACCAGGCATTCTTTGGTAAAACTCTTTGTACTTTTTATAGAAATGAGTCTTATTTTTCATGCCGATTTTTTCAACTATTTCCTCTATAGGGAGGGTAGTTGAAGTGATCAAAGTATGAGCTTGGATCAATCGTTGTTTTGTTAATAAATCTTTAAAAGAATCGCCAGTTTCTTTTTTTATAACATTACTTAAATAATTTTTATTATATTTATACTTAGCTGCCAAAGTGCCCAAAGAGATATTTCGATAATCTTTTGAGATATCTTTTAGGATATTAATGATCAGTTTTTGCTTGGCGCTACTGCCTTCAGGAGCGTTGACGTGATAATTACGTACGAGTTTCACTAATAATATAGAAAGATACGCCTGAAGAATAGTGTCTGAGAATTCTCTTTTCTCATAATATTCTTCAATTATTTGTTCCATTGTCATTTTAATATCTTGACTATGTTCGCTTCTAAAAATTAGATACTTTGGAGTTTCCTTTCCACCACCAGATACACGATTTAATAAGAAGTTGTATACCAAAGAATTACTTTTTCTCATACCACTCAAGAAATTAATGTTTATAGACTGATCCCTAAATAGGAGATTTATTAAAATATCATCTTCTCCCAGTCGGGAAATAGAATGAGCACAGCCAACATCTATTAATAGTAGGTCACCCTTGTTTAGATGTACCTTCTTTCCATTAACTACTTGATCACACTCACCGCTTAACATATAGTTCATTTCTAAAAATTGATGTGTGTGTTCTGGATACTCCGCAAATCTACTGTGTTTACTAATATAAATATTTCGATTTCTAAAAAAATAATTATTCAGGATTCTGAATTCATCGTTAGAATCAGAGTGTTTTACCGCTCTATTCGGAATATCGTCTACGTGTTTGCCAGTTTTTAACTGACGATTTTCAATCAACTCATGTTGCTTTAAACGTGCGATTGTACGCGGATTCATAAAGTTACCCCCTGTGATTTTGTCACTAATAAACTGTGCTAATGACATTTAAGAATGTAAGCGTTCACTGTAAATTAGAACTTGTAACAACATGTGAACGTTTTCTCAAAATTAATTCGGGGTGAGGTGTAGTTATGAGTGATTCAAGTGGAAAGGGATCTTTAAAGTCAACGATGGCCGTATCGTTAACTAACTTCCTAGATTCCGGTTGTATTGTTGCCGGTGCTAGTGGTTTGACTTTATGGACTCATGAGTTTGGATTAAGTAGTTTTGAAGTTGGTTTACTTGGTGCATTGAGTGCCAATGCCTTTGGATCAGCGATTGGTGCGTTGATCGGTGGACATTTATCAGATAAATATGGTCGTAAGGTTATTTATACTTACGATATGATTATATATTTACTTGGTGCACTTATAGTAACATTTTCAGTTAACTTTCCAATGTTATTAGCTGGATTTATTGTAACTGGTATCGCTGTTGGTGCTGGTGTTCCTGCAAGTTGGACTTACATTTCAGAAACATCTGAAGATACAGATCGTGCCAGAAACATTGGTATTTCGCAATTTGCTTGGTCAATGGGACCAGCACTTATCTTTACATTAGGTGTTATCTTTGCACCACTTGGCTTATTAGGTAACAGAATTCTATTTGCTATCTTGGCCGTAGTTGCCTTCATTGCTTGGAGCTTGCAGAGAAATCTGGACGAATCAAAAGATTGGGAAGAGCAAAAAGCTAAAGAGAAACTTAGTGGCGAAAAACCACATCCATATAAAGAACTATTTTCAAATGTAATTAATATTAAATCGCTATTATTCCTAACAGGTGTATATATGTTCTGGAACCTTGTAGCTGGTGCTATGGGATTCTTCATGCCATACGTATACGAAACAGCTGGTGGTTTAACAAACCTACAAGCTAACTTATTACAAGCCGTACTTTGGGTATTTACAGCCTTAGCAACATACTTTGGCTTTGCTAAATACGGTGATAAAGCTAACCATAGAATCTTCTTCTTTGTTGGTGCAGCAATGGCCGCAGCTTCATGGATCATCTTGACATTTGCTGGTATGAACTGGACTAGCCTTTGGTTGTTCGTTATTATCTGGGGTGTTTCAGCTGGTATCGGTGCTCAAGCTTGGTACGCATTGTGGGCAACAGAGTTGTTCCCAACTAAGTATCGTGCTGGATCACAAGGTGTTATGTTCTTCGTTGTTCGTGCATCTGCTGGTATTTGGTCAATTATTTTCCCAACTATCCTATCAACAATGGGATTCAAGGCCGCCGGTACATTCATGATTGTTCTACTACTAATTTCTCTAGTAATTGGTACAATCTGGACTCCACAAACAAGAGGAAAATCATTGGAAGAAATTTCTAAAGAGAGATATGGAAATGCTGATGGATCTGCAACAGATTCTGATGATTCCACAAGTGGACAGGAGGTTTAATCAATGAGCAAAGCTTATGTAGCTGTTGATATTGGTGCTTCAAGTGGTCGCTTGATGCTTGGAACCTTAGATGGTGGCAAGCTTCAATTAAAAGAAATGCATCGTTTTAAGAATGGCTTTACTAAAGAAAACGGTCATGATCGCTGGAACATCGAGTCAATTATGAATGAAATCTTCGTTGGCTTGGAAAAAATTAAAAAAGCTGGATATGATGACGTTCAATTAGGTATCGATACTTGGGCCGTCGATTATGTTTTGGTCGGCATGGACGGTAAAAAGGTCGAAGATCCAATTAGTTATCGTGATGCTAGAACAAAGGATGCTATGGAAGAATTAACATCTGATCTTCCAAAGAGTTACATCTATAAGAAGACAGGTATTCAATTCCTTAACTTCAATACTTTATATCAACTTTATACAGAAAATAGAGAAGAACTTGCAAAGACTGACAAGATTATGATGATACCTGATTATATCGGGTATGTCTTGACTGGCAATGCAGTAACAGAAGTAACAAATGCTTCTACTACACAAATGCTTAATCTTCGTGAGGGACTCTTTGATAACAACTTATTGGACAAAGTTCATGTTCAACAAGATCAATTCCCTAGATTGGTAGAATCAGGAACAATCTTAGGTAAGATTCGTCATAAGTGGCACACCATTTATGACTTGCCTGAAACAGAAGTAATTACAGTTGCTACTCACGATACAGCATCAGCTGTCTTGGGTACTCCTGGTGAAGGCGATCATTGGGCATTCTTGAGTTCAGGTACTTGGTCATTACTAGGTACAGAATTGAATGTCCCTGAAAACGGTGAATTGGCATTCCAAGGTAATTATACAAACGAATGGGGTGCCTATGGTACATACCGTTTCCTAAAGAACATCATGGGACTTTGGATGGTTCAAAACTTAAAACACGAATTCGATGATAAGTATAGCTTTAGTGAATTAGCTTCAATGGCTGAAAAAGTCAGTCCATTCGAACAATTCATTAATGTTAACGACGATCGTTTCGCAAATCCTGAGAATATGACTAAAGAAATTCAGGATTATTGTAAAGAACACAATGAAAAAGTTCCTGAAACTCCTGGTGAGTTGACAATGGCAGTCTATTCCAACTTAGCCTTGTATTACGCAAATGAAATACAAGAACTAAATAGGATTTTAGGCTACGAATTGGATGCATTAAATATTGTTGGTGGTGGATCAAATGTTGCGCTACTTAACCAATTAACAAGTACATTGTCAAACATTACAGTTTACGCTGGACCAGGCGAAGCAACAGCCATCGGTAATTTGATGGTTCAAATGATTACAAAGAACGACATCAACAATATTGCTGAAGGTAGAAAGGTTATCAGAGATTCATATCCTGTTAAGACTTTCAAGCCTGAAACAAATAAATACGGTAACACGCTCCATGAGTATCAAGATTTTTTAAACACTGAAGGGAGAGATACAGTTCAATGAAAAGAATGGGTCAAATAATGTATTTGCATAAGGATTCTTATGCTGAATACCAAAAGAGACACAATAATCTATTTCCAGAAATGCGTAAGGCTTTGAAGGAAGCCGGAGCACACAACTATTCAATCTTTTTGAATAAAGATGATGGTATGTTGTTTGCTTATCTTGAGGTCGACAATGTTGAAAAATATAATGATATTGCCAAAACGGATGCTGCCAAGAAATGGTGGGCATACATGGAGCCTTTGATGGATACAAATCCTGATAAGAGCCCTGTAACTGTAGATTTAGACGAGATGTTTCATTTAGATTAATATTAGGAGGAATTTTTGATGGTTAAGTCTGAAGAAGTTGAAAGCGCATACAAAGTAGCTAAAGAACGATACGCTGAAATCGGTGTTGATACCGAAGCAGCTATCAAACAATTAAACAAAGTTAAATTATCTGTACATTGCTGGCAAGGCGATGATATTCATGGATTCTTATTCCCAGGTCAAGAATTAACTGGTGGTATTGGTGTAAGTGGTAACTATCCTGGTATTGCACGTACACCTGATGAATTATCTGGTGATTTGAGTGAAGCTCTTTCACTTATCCCTGGATCACATAAGGTTCAAATGCACGCTATCTATGCCGTAACTGACAAGAAGAAGGATCTCGATGAAATCGAACCAGAAGACTTCAGTTATTGGGTAGACTGGGCTAAGAAAGAAAAGATTGGTTTGGATATGAATGGTACATTCTTCTCACATCCAAAGGTAAAACATAACTTTACATTAGCAAGTCCTGATAAAGATATCCGTGATTTCTGGATCGAACATGGTAAGAGAACTCGTGCCGTTGCTAACTACTTTGGTAAAGAATTAGGTCAACAATCAGTTAATAACTTGTGGATTCCAGATGGCTTTAAGGATAATCCTGTTGATAAAGCTACACCACGTCTTCGTCTAATCGAATCATTGGATGAAATCGACAAGAAAGAATATGATGAAAAGAACACTATCGAAGCCTTTGAAGGTAAACTATTCGGTACTGGTATTGAATCATATACTGTTGGTTCACATTTGTTCTACAACAACTATGCTTTGACAAGAAACAAGTTATGGACAATTGATGCTGGACACTGGCATCCAACAGAAGATGTTTCTGATAAGTTCTCAGCCTTCCTACCATTTGGTAAAGGTTTGATGTTACACGTTTCACGTCCTGTTCGTTGGGATAGTGACCACGTTGTTATCTTTGATGAAGCACTTGTAAGAATTGCTCGTTCATTAGTTCGTGATAATGAACTTGACAAGACAAATATTGGTCTTGACTTCTTTGATGCTACAATCAACCGTGTTGCTGCTTGGGTTGTTGGTGCACGTGCTACACAAAAGGCCTTGTTACAAGGTATGCTTGAACCAATCGAACAATTGAAGAAAGCCGAATTAAACTACGACTTTACAACAAGATTGGTTGAAACAGAAGAGCTTAAATCATATCCATTTGGTGCTGTTTGGGACGAATTCTGTCTACGTAACGATGTACCAGTTGGTAACGATTGGCTAGACAATATTCATCAATATGAAAAAGACGTTCAATTCAAACGTAACTAAAATTAATTAGTTCATCTTCAGAAGGGAAGCAAAATAATGGAATTTAAGAATTCAAAGTATGTAGAAAAAATGTCCGAAATCACTAACGAATTATATAAACATGGCTGGGACGAAAGAAACGGTGGTAATGTCAGTCTTCGTTTAACACAAGACGAAGTAGATCAATTTGATGACCTCAACAAGGTTATTAGAAACATTCCTATTAAATTTGATGCAACCCCTCTAGCTGGACAATATTATTTGGTTACTGGTACAGGTCGTTATTTCAAGAATGTTCACAATTATCCAGAGAGAGATACAGGTTTGGTTAAAATTACCAATGAAGGAAATTCCGTAGACTTACTATGGGGCTTCAACGATGGTGGACAACCAACTAGTGAATTCCCTGCACATTTGATGACACATATTACAAGACAAAAAGTTGATTCAGATCAAAGAGTTGTTATGCACTGTCATCCAACAAACTGGGTTGCACTATCATTTACTCGTAATTTGGATGAAAAAGAAATTAGTAAGTTATTGTGGAAGATGCAAGCCGAATCATTGGTTGTCTTCCCAGAAGGTGTTGGTATCATCCCTTATATGACACCTGGTACAAACGAAATCGGACAAGCAACTGCTGATAAGATGAATGAATTCAGAGTTGTTATGTGGCCACATCATGGTATCTTCGGCTGCGGCGATAGTATGGATGAAGTTTATGGATTGATTGAAACTGTTGAGAAGGCAGCATTGATCTACACAACTATCCAAAGCCAAGGTGGAGACATCAAACAAGAAATTACAGACGATGACCTAAGAGATTTAGCTAAATCATTTGGCGTTACACCAAATCCTAAGTTCTTGTCAATGGACAAAGTTAAGTAAGTATAAAATTAAGAGCCATGCCGTGAGGCATAGCTCTTTTTTTATATGCTTACTATTATATATAATATCATAGTGTCATATTTGAAAGTAAAAATTAGGGTAAAACGAATGAGTCTGGGACAAAACTATTTTGTCTCGAAATATGCAGCATAAACGTGGAACAAAACATAGCTTTTTCCGCTTAAAACGAATGGCTCCAGTAATCTAAAATCAGATTACTGGAGCCATTCGCCTTAATGCTCGAAAGCTGAACATGTTTTGTTCCACTCTCTACATATAATAGTAAAAACTAGTTAATTTTTTCGTCGATTGATGAATCACTTAATTCGCTAGCAGCATCTGCGTCAACGATAACTGTAACGTCATCTTTTGTTTGAAGAACTGATGCAGGGCAGTCGTTTGTAACTTTTCCTTCGATCATTCCCTTAACGGCGTCGGCTTTTTCTTTACCAAATGCCATTAAAACGATCTTCTTACTCTTTAGGATTGAACCAATACCCATTGAGTATGCGTAACGAGGTACATCATTTTCATTTTCAAAGTTTCTTGAATTTGCTTCGATAGTTGATTCTGTTAATTGAACTTTTCTTGTTTCAACGTCAAATGGTGAACCTGGTTCGTTAAAACCAATGTGACCGTTACGACCTAAACCAAGAACTTGAAGGTCAATAGGATGGTCGGCAATAACTTTGTTGTAACGTTTTGTTTCTTCTTCAGGATCTTCTGCCTTACCATTTGGAACAAATGTTTCAGCAAATGGTTTCTTATCAAATAGGTTTGATTGCATGAAGTAACGGTAGCTTTGTGGATCTTCTGGTGCAAGACCAACATATTCGTCAAGGTTAACTGATGTCATATTTGAAAAATCAACATCGCTGGCAATCATTTCCTTATACATAGGAATTGGTGTACTACCAGTAGCTAATCCAAGAACTTTAGCACCATCATCCATAGCTGATTTAATAAGTTTGAATGCCTCTTTACCGGCAATTTCTTTATTACTTGTAACAATAACTTTCATTATATATGTTACTCCCTTCAGAATTATACCTCTTGTTTGGTATAGTCCAATTATAGTTGTTTTTAAGTCCATCTGTCAAGAATTTACAAGAAAATTGTATAGACCAGATTTTGTCATAGATTTTTGTGCCAAAGCTATCGTTGATGGAATTTTAGCAAACGCATACAATATTTCTTGTAAGCGTTTTAAGTGCTTGGAAGGAGTGTTAAAAATATGGAGGCAGTTTCAAAAACAGACGCAAAAAAAGAAAAAACTTCTATTAAAACGAAGGTTCAACGTCTAGGTAGTAAGCTTTCAGGAATGGTTATGCCAAACATCGGTGCATTCATTGCCTGGGGACTTATTACAGCCTTATTTATGGATTCAGGGTGGCTACCTAATGCCCAATTGGCAAAAATGATCACGCCAATGGTTACATATTTATTGCCATTATTAATTGCTTTTACAGGTGGTAGCATGGTTGACGAACATCGTGGTGGTGTCGTTGGTGCTATTGCAACAATGGGTGTCATTGTTGGTACTAATATTCCTATGTTTATTGGTGCTATGATTATGGGACCTTTAGGTGGTTGGTGTATTAAGAAATTTGATGCATGGGCTCAACCTAGAACTAAACAAGGATTCGAAATGCTTGTTAATAACTTCTCAGCCGGTATCTTAGGTATGTTGTTAGCTATCATCGGATTCTTTGGAATCGGTCCAGTTGTTTCAGGACTTTCCGCAGCATTAGCTGTAGGTGTTGATTGGATTATCAAACGTAATCTTATTCCACTAGCTAATGTCTTCATTGAACCAGCTAAGATTTTGTTCTTAAATAATGCTATTAATCAAGGTATTTTAACACCATTAGGTATTCAAGCATCAGCAGAAGCTGGTAAATCAATTCTATTCTTGCTTGAACCAGATCCAGGTCCAGGTCTTGGTGTATTGTTAGCCTTTATGTTCTTTGGTAAAGGTAGTGCCAAGAGTAGTGCTTCTGGTGCCGCAATTATCCACTTCTTTGGTGGTATTCATGAAATTTACTTCCCATATGTATTGATGAAACCTGCATTGTTCCTATCAGTTATCGCTGGTGGTGTTTCAGGTACATTCATGTTCAACCTATTGGGAGCAGGTTTGAAGGCTTCACCTTCACCAGGTTCTATCATTTCAATTCTTCTAATGACTCCTAAGGGATTAGGAAATTATATCGCGGTATTAAGTGGTGTTGCTGTTGCTACAGCAGTTTCATTCTTAGTTTCAATGGTTATTCTAAAACGTGATAAATCAGAAGATACAGATCTTGAAGCTAGCCAAGCTAAAATGGCAAATATGAAAGGATCAGCTAAGGGAACTTCATCAGAAGCAACTGCTGCTTCTACTGAAGATGCTCGTGCCATTCTTTCAACAGCTAACGAAGTTAACCACATTATTTTTGCCTGTGATGCCGGAATGGGTTCATCAGCAATGGGTGCTTCAATTCTTAGAGATAAAGTTAAAAAAGCTGGTTTGGACTTATCAGTTACAAATACAGCAATCAATAGTTTGAAAGATGAACCAGGATTGTTGGTCGTTACACAAGATGAATTGGCAAGTCGTGCCCTTCAAAAGACACCTTCAGCCGTTCACGTCGCTGTTGAAAACTTCTTAAATTCACCTAAGTATGATGAAATTGTTACAGGATTAAAGACTAAGGAAGTTTCTGGAACAACTGACGCACCTAGTGAAACAAAACAAGATAAGAAAGAAACAACTGAAGAGAGTAATATTCAAGATATTGATGTTTCAAAAATTAAAGTAATCGACTTCATTCACCATGATCAAAATGTTGGTTCTGCTACAATGGGACGTTCATTGTTCAAAGATAATATGAAGAAGTCCGGAGTATCAGATATTAAAGTTCAACATCTATCAGTTGGAGAAGTTGATGATGAAGAAAATGTTCTTGTAATCGCTAGTCGTGATACAGCAAAACGTATCAAATTATCGTTCAAGAATGTTCAGGTTCTTGTTGTTGACAATCTAATGGATGCTCCTGAGTATGATAAACTTATTGCAGAACTTAAATAATTCTGCAAGGACGAAAAAGGATGAATCTATCAAGTAGAGAATCGGAAATATCATTACTTTTACTAAAGAATCCTAATGGGTTAGGGATCGCTGATTTAATGAAAAATATTCATGTAAGTCGTCGAACGATTTATCGTGAATTATCAAGTTTGGAAACAAGTTTAGCTCATTTAGCTATTAGTTTAACTAAAGAAGATGGTAGTTATCGTTTAGTCGGCAGTAAAGACAGTTTTGAAGAACTAAATTTCATGTTGGTCAAACCAAATAATCAAGCAACAATAACTTCAGTCGAGACACGTCAAAGTGCTTTAGCCTGCAAGTTGTTGACTGTGAATGAAATAGTTACCATCGGATCATTAGCTGAAGAGTTTGAGGTCAGTGTCTCAACTATTACCCAGGATCTTAAAGTGATTGAAGGAATATTTAACGATTATCAGGTAGAAATATCCCGAATTAAGGCCAAAGGTATTGAAGTAATCGGAAAAGAAAGTAATATTCGTCGAGTTATAAGTGGAATCCTTTCTAGTGAAATCAATGAGTATGAGTTCTTTGAATTTCTCACTAACGAAACCGCGCTTGAATCGATCACAACTTCACAGTATTTTATCAATTTACTAGATTTTGAATTGGTCAAACAAGCTAACACGGCTATCCAAAGTCGAATTAAAACTGATTTTTCAAATTTCTCCGATAGCCAATTAAAACAGCTGATTATTATATTGGCTGTTTCGGCTAAGAGAATTGAAGATAAAAAAGTTATCACTCATCTAAACCACATTGATCAGAGCAATTTGTTTAAATATCAACATGTTGCAATTGAACTTTTTAGTCAGTTTAATGAAACGATCAGAGATAGAATTTCGTTAATGGAATTAGAATTTATGGCACAACAGATTCAAGGAATGAGTTTTTCCATTTCAAATAATGTCTTGCTTGACGATTATGATCTTCAACTTTCCTATCAGGTTAGAAGTTTGATCAAACAAGTTTCAGATAGTTTTGGGTATGACTTTAAAACGGATGATACGTTGTTTAACGATTTAATGGCACACATTGGATCCGCTTTAAAACGACAGATCTCTCAGTTACCAGAGATAAATAATCCCGTTTTGAAAAATGTTATTAGTAATTATCCTCAATTGTTTGAAAAGGTACAGAATAGTTTAAAAAGCGTATTTAATGATCGATTGTCCAGTAGTGAAGCAGCCTACGTATTGATTCATTTTGCTTCTGCTTTTGAACAACAAAGACAAGATAAAATTATCAGTGCCTTAGTTGTTTGTGCGAATGGTATTGGAACTGCCAGAGTTTTAGAGAGTCGTTTAAAAAAGACCGTACCTGAAATTAGTAATTATAAAGTTTCTAGAGTTGCGGAATTGAGTAAATTAGATTTGAAGCAATATGATCTGATACTTTCAACGATTTTCTTACCTGGGTTTAAGTATCCATATAAAGTCATTTCGCCATTGCTTTTGCAAAATGAAATCAAAGAAATCAAAGATTATTTAAGTGATCAATTTGGTGCAATAGAAGTCAAGAGGGGACTTACTATTACGAGTGATTCAAATGATCCGATAAGTAAGTTGAATAATCTTTATGATGAATTAAAGATAGCCAAAAAGTTATTGAATCATATCGAAGTAAAAAAAATTGATAACCGTGATTACAATTTACAACAAACGTTGTTACTACTATCAAGAAGATTACGACCGGAGTTTGTTTTAGATGCTGATAAAGTAGCAACCGCTCTTTATCAAAGAATGAAGCGAGCCCCAGTGGGACTTCCCAATACAGGTATGGGTTTAGTCCATACAACTAATGAGACTATTATTGAACCATTTTTCTCGATTTACGAATTGTCTAATTCAATTGTTATTAAGGGAATGGATCATAAGGCAATGAATTTGAAAAAATGTTTTTTCATGTTGGCACCGAGAGAAATGAATGATTTTAGTGTTGAGTTAATGGGAAGTATTTCCAGTTCGATCATTGATAGTGAAAGTAATTTGAAGGTTTATCAAAACGGTAATACTAATGAATTAAAAGAATTAGTATCTAAATTATTTTTAGATGTAATCAAACAAAAGGATTGGAAGTGAAACGATGAAGGCTTTAGATGAAAATCTCATCAAACTAAATCAAGAAGCAAAGACAAAAGAAGATGCCATTAAACAAGCTGGACAATTATTAGTTGATAATGGTTATGTTGAACCAGGATATATTGATTCAATGATCGACCGTAATAAAGATGTATCAGTTTATATGGGTAACTTTATTGCTATTCCACATGGTACCGAAAATGGTAAGCAGTTTATTAAGAAAACTGGAATTTCAATCGTTCAATATCCAATGGGTGTTGACTTTAGTGAAGATCCAGCTGACGAAAAGCTAGTTACAGTAGTATTTGGTATTGCAGGATTAAATGGTGAGCATTTACAATTGTTGTCATCAATCGCACTATTTTGTAGTGATATTGCTAATGTCGAAAAATTAGCAGATGCTCAATCACCAGAAGAAGTAATTAATCTATTAAAGGAAGTTGATTAGGATGAACGCAGTACATTTTGGAGCAGGTAATATTGGTAGAGGTTTCATTGGTGAAACTTTAGCATCTAATGGATTTGACATTCACTTTGTTGATGTTAATTCAACAATCATTGATGCCTTAAATGATAGAAAAGAATATGATATTGAATTAGCCGCTGAAGGCAAAAAGAAGATTCATGTTTCTAACGTAGACGGTATTAATAACAAGGATAATCCTGAAAAGGTTGTTTCTGCTATTGAAAATACTGACATGGTTACAACAGCCATTGGCCCTAAGATTTTGCCATTTATTGCCGGTTTGATTGCTGACGGTATTAGTGCACGTAAAGCTAATGGTAATGAAAAGACTTTGGACGTTATCGCATGTGAAAACATGATCGGTGGTAGCCAATTTCTAAAGGGTGAAGTATACAAACATTTGTCAGATGACGATAAGAAGTTTGCTGACGAATATATTGGCTTCCCTAATGCTGCTGTTGATCGTATCGTTCCTATTCAACATCATGAGGATCCATTGGCAGTTTCTGTTGAACCATTCAAGGAATGGGTCGTTGATGAATCACAAATGAAGAATCCAGCAATTAAACTTGATACAGTTGTTTATGTTAAAGATCTAGAACCATATATCGAACGTAAATTGTTCTCTGTTAATACAGGGCATGCTACAGTTGCATATACTGGTGAATACCTTGGTTATAAGACAATTGGTGATGCTATTGCTGATGAGAAGGTCCTTAAACAAGTTAAAGGTGCCCTTAAAGAAACTGGTGACTTATTGATCCACAAGTGGAACTTTGATCCTGCAGAACATAAAGCATATCAAGATAAGATTCTTAGCCGTTTTGAAAATAAATATATTTCTGATGATATTTTAAGAGTTGGTCGTACACCAATTCGTAAATTAGGCTTTGATGAAAGATTTATTCGTCCAATCCGTGAACTAAAAGAACGTTCATTAGATTACAGTGTTTTACTAGATACAGTAGGTATGATTTTGACATTTGATGAAGAAAAAGATTCAGAAAGTGTTGAATTACAAAAAATGCTTAAAGAAGATAAAGCTATCGATGTAATTAAGAAAGTAACTGGTCTTAAAGATGAAGATCTAGTTAATGAAATTCTTGCATCATATGAAGCAAAAATTAATAAATAAGTTTAAAAAGTCACCTTTTTAGGTGGCTTTTTACTTATCAATTGACAAAATTAAATAGTTAATATAATCTCAAAAATGATTGATAGACAGAGCGTGACATAAGGCGTTTAGAGACCGAGCATATCCTAGAACATCGAATAATTGTGTACTTTCAATTGTTCGATGTTCGTAGATAAGCGGAGGTCTCTGCCTTATGTCACGCGTTTCAATAAATAAAAATAGTAATACAAAATGGGGGTGAGACTTACGTCAAACACCCTTCTTTAGTTTTTGGGGGAAAGATAGTTATGGAAATGTATATATCCACTATCGTGATTTTGATTGCGGTAGCACTGAGTAATTTTCTAGCAAAATTTGTTAGTTCAATTTCTAAAACTTATATTAGTCTGCTTGTTGGAATAGTTTTTGCGGCTATTCCTTTAATAAATGGATATATTTTGAAATTTGATTTTGAATTTTTCATGGCTTTTATAATTGCTCCATTACTATTTTTAGAGGGACAAAAAACTAGAAGTATTCTGGTGAGAAGAAAAATAAAGTCAATCATTGGAACGGCAGTTGTCTTAGCATTGATATCTGCTATTGCAGGACTGTTTGCAATTAGCCAATTGTTTAGTCTGACATTGCCTTTTGCATTGATCTTAATTGCCATAAGCACACCAACAGATGCCACAGCGATGGATTCTGTTAGTGAAGGACGTAAGATGCCTAGAAGAAGTGAAATTGTTTTAAAGATGGAATCTTTATTTAATGATGCTTCAGGCATTATTCTTTTGCAGGCTGGGGTGATTTGGTTCAAAACCGGTCATTTATCTTATGCGAGAAACTTCGGAGTTTTCATTTTAACGGCAATTGGTGGCGCTCTTATTGGGATAATAGTAGCGTTTATAATTATGATTTGTCGTCAGATGATTATTAGAACACGATTCAATGTGACTTATTCACATGTGATCATTTACTTTGCAACTCCAATTTTGATTTATTTTGCGGCTGAAGAATTGAGACTTTCTGGGATAATTGCGGTTGTCAGTGCTGGGTTGATATTTAATGGTGAAATGAGTCGAAGTCGTTTTTCTAGTCCGCGCTACCTAAGCTTCTTCAATCAAATAGTCGTTTTTTTTGGAGATACAATGAATGGCTTTGTGTTTGTTATTTTAGGATTATCTCTAATGCGTATCGTGATCGAGGAGAAACCTGAATTAACTAGTACGCTCGAATGGTTATGGATCGGACTTACCATCTATCTAGTCTCATTAATGGTACGCTATTTGTACGCTAGATTTATAACTAGATATGACAAAATGGAAGCAATTAGTTTTTCACTAGGTGGCGTACATGGAGCGGTCACCTTAGCTTTGGTGTTCTCACTAGTTGGACAAGGTATTTCAACTCATTTATTTAATTTGATTTTATTAACAGAAACAGTTGTGATCGTCTTTAGTATGCTGACGCCAACGATCCTTTTTAAATTTATCTTGGATCCGGTTCAAAATGAAGACGACCTGCGAATGAATAAGAAGTTAATAAGAGAAAAAATGGTCAATGTCGGCATTGAATATGTTGCCGGTTTACAAATTTCCCCAGCAGTTAAAGAGAGTGTTACTTTTGATTTATTGGATCAGAATAGAAATACTACTTTGAGACAATTTTTGTCACAATGGTTAGGCGTAAATAGTAAGCGCTATGTCTTTACTGGTTTTCAAGCAGTTGAGGAACGACAGATTTTAATGAATGCTTTTGAAGAAGAACGTAAGTATTTGTATGAATTAGTCGATGGAACAGCTTTAGATAAAGCTAAATATATTTATGATGTTTATAGTGAATTATTAATATCAGAGTCATTAGTTTTAGATTCATATGAGGAATAGAGGTATTAAAATGAAACATATTGTGGCTGGTATAGTTGCCCATGTTGATGCTGGGAAAACCACTTTATCAGAAAGTTTGCTTTATTGCGCTGGTAATTTACGACAATTAGGTCGAGTTGATAATGGGGATGCTTTTTTAGATACCGATAAATTAGAAAAGCAGCGTGGGATCACTATTTTTTCACATCAAGCCAGTTTAGAGTTTAAAAATTTAGAATTAACCTTGCTGGATACACCAGGACACATCGATTTTGCATCGCAAACTGAACAAGTTTTAAGTGTTTTAGACTATGCAATTTTAGTTGTTTCAGCAACTGATGGTATTCAAGGTTATACAAGAACCCTTTGGCGTCTATTAAAACATTATCAAATACCAACGTTTATTTTCGTTAATAAAATGGATGCAATTGGAGTCGATAAGCAGGAAGTTTTGAAACAGTTAAAAAATGAGCTATCTCAAGGTTGCGTTGAATTTAATGAAAAAATTTCAGACGAATCATATGAAGAAATTGCCATGCAAGACGATGCCGTATTAGAAAAATTCTTGGATTCTGGAACAGTTGAAGAATCTGACCTAAAAAACCTCATCTCACAAAGAAAAGTTTTTCCTTGTTACTTTGGTTCAGCCTTAAAACTAAATGGGATTAAAGAATTTATGAATGGGCTTGAAGAATTGACGAATGAAAAAGATTATTCAAGTGAGTTTGGAGCTCGTATTTTTAAGATTTCACATGACGAAAAAGGAGAACGTTTAACTTGGATTCGAGTTACCGGCGGAGTTTTACATAATAAAGCGATTGTCTTAAATGGTCAAAAGGCTAATCAATTGCGAATTTATAATGGAGATAAATATACTTTAGTTCAAAAAGTTATGTCAGG
The DNA here is from genome assembly GCF_003946605.1 of Companilactobacillus baiquanensis. Lineage (GTDB taxonomy): Bacteria > Bacillota > Bacilli > Lactobacillales > Lactobacillaceae > Companilactobacillus > Companilactobacillus baiquanensis. Next base: position 752,192 of record NZ_RHOQ01000001.1, on the reverse strand, counting down.
TGATGTTTGTGCTATTGCTGGTTTGACAAATACTAGGCCTGGTCAAGGTCTTGGAATTGAAGTAGATACTATAAAACCTGAGATCCAACCTGTTTTGAATTATTCATTAGAAACAATGGGTAATGATATTCATGAATGTTTGACCGCTCTTAGAGAGTTGGAAGACGAAGATTCGCAATTGCACGTATCATGGTCGGAACAATTACAGGAAATTAGTGTCCAAATAATGGGAGAAGTTCAGCTTGAAGTTTTGGAACAATTGATGTTAAATCGATTTGGCTTAAAAATCAGCTTTGGTCCCGGAAGTATTTTATATAAGGAAACGATAACTGGTGATATTGAGGGAGTAGGACATTTTGAACCTTTGCGACACTATGCTGAAGTACATTTACTTCTTCAACCTGGTCCAAAGGGTAGTGGTTTAATTTTTGATAGCAATTGTAGTTTGGAAGTTTTAGAAAGTAATTGGCAGCATCAAGTATTAACTAATTTGGCTTCTAAAAAACATTTAGGTGTTTTAACAGGTTCACCCATAACTGATATGAAGATAACCTTAGTTGGCGGTAAAGCAAGTATCGTTCATTCCGTAGGTGGAGATTTTAGGGAAGCTACTTGGAGAGCTGTCAGACAAGGTTTAATGATGGCAAAAAGAGAAAATAAATGTCAATTATTAGAGCCTTGGTATAGATTCAGATTAGCTGTGCCTTCAGATCAAGTGGGGCGTGCAATGAGCGATATTCAACGGATGCACGGAAAATTTGAACCTCCAATTGGAACGGAAAAGGTGGTTCTATCTGGAAGTGCTCCAGTAGCTGCAATGAGAGGATACACTCAAGAAGTTAATTCATATACGCACGGTCAAGGTCAATTGGATTGTTCTATTGCAGGATATCAACCTTGTCATAATGAGAAGAAAATTGTGGAATCGTTTAATTATGATCCTGTTTCTGATTTAGAAAACACTCCAGGTTCGGTATTTTGTGCGCATGGTGCTGGATATCCAGTTTATTGGGATGATGTTCCTAACATGGCGCACTTTCCGTATTTAGAGAGCACAAAAAAATAGTTCAGTAATCCGTTTTGTGATTACTGAACTATTTTTTATGCTTGATAATTTTCAAGATAGTCATCAATTTCATTTAAATAGATATTCTTTTGAACCGGACTTATCCATGAGGTTTTAAAGGAGTTTTTAGCAAATTCAATGACATCTTCAACTGTTAATTCATAATTTTTAGCCAATGCCAAATAATTATCACTAATATAACCGCCGAAGTAGGCTGGATCATCTGAGTTTATTGAAATTTTTATATCTTGATCTAACAATTCTAAGATTTCTTTTCCTTTATAGTCATCAGAAATGAACTTATTAGATAATGGACAAGCAGTTAATCCTAATTGTGTTTTCTTAACTAAATCTACCAAATCATCATTTTCAACGATATTAGTTCCATGATCTATTCGCTCGACATTAATGATTTCCAGAGCTTGTTTGATATGTTCAATAGAATCGACTTGATCAACATCTGCGTGCATGGTAGTGTGATAACCTTGAGCAATTGCGTTACTAAATGGATATGCAAATTTTAAAGGGGGATTGTGGTGTTCATCCGAATCTAAGCCAACACCAAGTATTTTTTCACGATGATGTTGGGCCATCAATAAAACTTCATTAGCTGATTGAGCGGGCATATCTCTTAAAAAACACATAATTAAATGCGCATCAACGTTTAATGCTTTCGCATCTTGACATGCTCGATAATATCCATTGATAAATGTATCAAAGTTAATTCCCCGAGTTAAATGTGCTTGAGGATCAAAAAAGGCTTCAACGTGTCTGACATTATTCTCTTTAGCCTTCTTAAAGTATTCCATAGCAAGACGGTAAAAATCTCCTTCAGTTTGTAAGACTGACATCCCAGAATAGTAAACATCTAAGAATGATGACAGAGAATTATAGTTATACGTTTTACGAATATCTTGAATTGTTTCAAAACCGATATTAATTTGATTCTTTTGTGCTAGTGAAAGCTTTAATTCTGGTTCAAGTGTACCTTCTAGATGAACGTGTAGTTCTGCTTTAGGTAGTCCAAAAACAAAATTAGATGTAACTTCTTTTATGGTCAAGGGAAGACTCCTTTTAAATTATTTAATGTTAAGAATAATATGAAATTAGACTTTAATCAATGAATTTAACTAATTAAATTATTATAAAACACGAACAATAGAATAATATATATCTCAAATTAATCGTATTTTACTTGACCTTTTATATTTTATTTGCGATACTTCGAGTATAGTAATTTAAAAGGAGATTAATACATTGGAATCGACAGTAAGCAATTTAAGCTTTATTGAACGTTTATTTCATTTGAAAGAAGCAAAGACTACCGTTAGACGTGAAGTTTTGGCTGGTCTAACGACATTTGTTTCAATGGCTTATATTTTATTTGTTAATCCACAAGTTTTGGGTGATGCGGGGATGGATAAGGGTGCTGTCTTCACTGCAACAGCGCTTTCAGCAATTTTAGGTTCACTTCTTATGGCAATTTTAGCTAATTATCCAATTGCAATCGCACCTGGCCTTGGGGATAATGCATTTTTTACTTATTCAGTTGTTTTAGCAATGGGTATTCCTTGGCAAACAGCAATGGCGGGAGTTTTTATTTCTAGTATTCTTTTCTTATTATTGTCAGTTGTTAAATTACGTGAGATCGTTATTAACTCAATACCTCACGATTTAAAACTATCAATTGCAGCTGGTATTGGTATTTTTATTGCTTTTGTTGGTTTAAAAGGTGGAGGTTTGATCGTAGCTAGTAAATCAACACTTGTAGCAATGGGATCATTTACAGTTCCAACAACATGGTTAACAATATTCGGTTTGATTGTTACAGGTATTTTAATGGCTAGAAAAGTACCAGGATCTATTTTCATTGGAATGGTTTTGACTACTATTTTAGGACTTATTACTGGGTTGATTAAATTACCAACTCATATTATTTCAACTATTCCAAGTTTGAAACCTACTTTTGGTGTTGGTATTGCCCATTTAGGTGATATTAGTCAGCCACAGTTGTGGGCAGTAGTTCTTATCTTCTTATTAGTTGCATTCTTTGATACTGCTGGTACTTTGATAGGTTTAGCAGAACAAGCAGGATTTATGAAGGATAACAAAATGCCTAGGATCGGTCAGGCATTGATGGCAGATTCTATTTCTATGTTGGGTGGTGCCGTAATGGGTACAACACCAACAGCAGCATATGTTGAATCTAGTGCTGGTATCGCAATTGGTGGTAGAACTGGTCTTACTTCACTTGTAGTTGGTGTTATGTTTGCTCTAGCAATGTTTTTCTCACCTTTACTTACGGTTGTTACTACTAACGTAACGGCACCAGTCTTAATTATTGTTGGTATTCTTATGGCACAATCTATGAAACAAATACATTGGGAAAAATTTGAAATAGCTATGCCAGCTTTCTTAACGATTGTTGGTATGCCATTAACTTATAACATCTCTTACGGTATTGCATTTGGATTTTTAGCTTATCCACTTACAATGATTGCAGCAGGTAGAAGAAAAGAAATTAACCCAATTATGTATATCTTATTCTTCGTTTTCATTGGTCTAATTTATATCATTAATATTCTTCCTAGTTAAAGTGCAATATGAATTTGTAAAACAGTTTAAGACAAATAAAAATCGTAATCCACTTGGATTACGATTTTTATTTATTGAAACGCGTTTGGGACAAAACTATTTTGTCTCGAAATATGCAGCATAAACGTGGAACAAAACATAGCTTTTTCCGCTTAAAACGAAAAGATCCAGTAATCTAAAATCAGATTACTAGATCTTTTCGCCTTAATGCTCGAAAGCTGAACATGTTTTGTCCCACTCTCTGGCCATATTATTTCCACTTTTTGATTAGATTCATTGTTTCTTTAGTATTGTTTGTAAATACGCTATCAACCTTATATATATTTAATGCACTGAAGTTGTCTTTATAATTATTCATCGTCCATGTATTTATTTTAAAGCCATTCTTATGTGCTGCTTTAATAATTTCAGGTGTAAGTTGATCCAGCCTGACTGAAACGAAGTCGATATATTTAGGAGCGTCATTTATCTTTTCTAGATATTGATGTTGAGTATCAGCATTCATTAACCAGAGTGTAGGAATGTTTCTTTGAGCACTTTGACTGTGAAATTCTTTAATTCCAGTAATACTAAATCCCTGCATGATTACGTTGTCGTTCATTTTGTAGTCATCCAAATCTTCAGCAATAGCCTTTTCAGTTTCGGTATTACTACCAGTATTCTTTTTTGCTTCTATAATATAATGAACTGTTTTTTTATATTTGTTGAATAGATCACTTAGCTTATGTAGACTTTCACCGTTTCTTAATTTAACTTTTGAAAGTTGACTTTCTGTCGAATCCGAAATGTTAATATTTTTTCCGGTTGAATTCTTGAGATTGTTATCATGAGAAACATAGAGAATATTGTCCTTACTCAGCCAAACATCGGGTTCAATAAATTGGGTGCCATCTTTAATAGCTTGATCATATCCGCTAAATGAATGATCTGGATTATTGTACGGACTTCCACGATGAGAGAAAACAAGTGGTGTTTTGGCTGATGCATGGCTGACGTCATATTCTACTGAATTTAAAGTGGTTTTGGCAAAGATCGTTGTTGTGTTAAAAAAGAGTATCGCAAGGCCTAACAAACTGATGATTAAATATTTTATTAATTTCATATTTTCCTTCTAATATATGTTTAAACATATTTTAACAAGTTAGCCTTTAGTAGTAAACTTTATGCCAATAATGCTAATTAAAAGTAAAATGATGAATAGCCAAGTTAATATTGAAATTTTGTCCCCGAAAAATACAACGCCTACAATAATTGAGCCAACAGCTCCAACTCCAGTCCAAATAGGGTAGGCGATACTTAAAGGAAGACTTTTAGTAGCTTGGGCTAAAAGGATGAAGCTAGCTATCATTCCGATAATAGTTAAGACAGTAAAATTTAATTTACTAAATCCATGGCTAAGTTTCATCGTGGTTGCCCAAACTATTTCAAATAATCCGGCAGTTATTAGGTAGATCCAATTCATAATATTTTCCTCCAAAAAAATAGAGTACCCCTAGCAATTCCTTCATTGGCCTAATGGAATTGTTAAGAGCACTCTTTTTTTTATACACCCGGCGGTGTTTCATATTTCAAATAACAATAACAAATTATTTAAATGACTTCAAGTTGTGTTTTTTTATTTGGTCTTGGATACTGTGAATCGATTAATTCTAGTTCGTCAGCAGTAAATTCAATATCTGTTGCTGCCATATTAGCTTTTAGATGTTCGACAGAGCTTGATTTAGGGATACTCAAGAGATCACGATTTCTAATGACCCAAGCTAATAGAAGTTGATAAACAGAAACATTTTTTTGCTTAGCTAAATCTTTTAAGACTGGTTTAATTGTTAAATAGTCTCCACCATCTGATCCAAAAGGCGAGTAACCAACCAATGACATATTATTTTCTTTTTGCCAAGGTAGAATTGAGTATTCGATTCCGCGACTGCCAACATTGTACAAATCTTCGTTGACACGACAATCTGAGCCACCAGGAAGTTTACTCAATTCCTCTAAATCAGCAATGTCAAAATTGGAAACTCCCCAATTTTTAATGTAACCTGCTTTTTGTACTTCTTGTAATCCTTGGATCGTTTCTTCTAAAGGAGTAGATCCACGCCAATGTAGTAAATATAAATCCAAATAGTCAGTTTGTAGGCGTTTAAGACTGTTTTCCAAACTTTTTTTCATTAATTTAGGAGTGGCGTGATTCGGAGCAAACTTTGAAATGATTTGAAAATCGGAACGATTAAATCCCTTAATGGCTTTTCCAATGAGAGTCTCTGATTGTCCGTCACCATATATTTCGGCTGTATCTAAAAGTGTTACACCGTTATTTAAAGCATATTGAATTGTTTTAAGTTCTTCATCATTTTTAGCAGCATTACCTTCACCCATTCGCCAAGTTCCCAGGCCAATAGCAGATGTATCTTGCTGATTAAAACTAATCTGTCTCATAATTGTTCCTCCTTGTTCCTTGTAACTGTGATCTTTGTACAGCTTATCACATAGTCTAATTTACTTAAATTTTTTACTATGCTAGATTATTAATGAAGAATTTACATAGAAGGGGAATTTTATGACCAAAGTCTTAATTGCATCTGATTCTTTTAAAGGTAGTGCGACTTCATTGGAAGTTGGAAATTATTTAGAAAAAGGTATTAAAAAAGCTGATCCCTTAGCAAAAGTCTATAAATATGGAGTTGCTGACGGTGGTGAAGGGACTGTTTTAAGTATTACTGACGCATTAAAGGGTAAATTTATAAAATCCACAGTTACTGGTCCACTGGGAGAAAAAGTTTCCGCTAATTGGGGGATAGTTGAAAATAAAACTGCAATTATTGAAGTAGCTGAAACTAGTGGAATCACGTTAATAAGTGACAGATTAAATCCCTTAAAAACAACCACATATGGTGTAGGAGAACTCATTAAATTAGCCTTAGATGCGGGTGTTAACAAAATATATATTGGCTTAGGCGGTAGTGCCACTAATGATGGCGGATTAGGCATGGCGCAAGCTCTTGGGATGAAATTTTTAGACAAATTTGAACAAGAATTACCTTTTGGTGGCGGTAGTTTGGATAAATTAATTAAAATTGATGATTCTAATCTAGATAAAAGGTTAAATAAAGTTGAAATTGTAGCTTTATCTGATGTAAAAAATCCCTTAATAGGTAAAAATGGTGCCAGTTTTATTTTTGGACCTCAAAAGGGTGCAAGCGTTGAACAAGTTAAATTATTAGATAGAAATTTGGCAAATTTAGCAGATAAAACATCAAAATTTTTAGGACATGATTTCTCCAAAGTTCCTGGTGCAGGCGCCGCTGGTGGAATAGGATTCGGACTAATGTCATTTTGCAACGCCAAAATTGAATCGGGAATTGATACGATCATGAATATAATCCATTTAAATCAACCAATGAAAAAAGTTGATTTAGTCATAACTGGAGAAGGTCAAATCGATGGGCAATCTTTGATGGGAAAAGTTCCAATTGGAGTTGCCAAATTGGCTAAAAAATTCAATTTACCAGTAATCGCAGTTGCTGGTAGTATCGGATCAAATATAGAAGATGTCTATAAAAGTGGGATCAATCTGGTCTTATCTACCACCACTAGCCCGATGTCGTTATCAGAAGCAATCGAATCCACACCCAAATTGCTAGAAGATGTTGGTTACACAGCGTATAAAGCTTTTATTATTTAATTAGAGTCTGGGATTACGGTGATTGTTGTATCAAAAACATTAAATTTCTTTTGTAGTTTATTTTCAATTTTTTCATCTAAACTATATAGTTCCAGAGCGGTTTTATTTGGATCAACCATAATAAAGATATCAACGATAAAAATATTTCCATTGTAACGGCTACGTAGATCAGAAACTTTATTGACACCCTTTATTTTAGAAATCTCTTCTGTCATATTGTGCTCTAAAGTAGGGTCAACATAGTCAGCTAAATTCAAAGTACATTCTTGAAATATTGTTAATCCTGACCAAAGAATAAATAGGCCAATGGCGATACTAACCACGCTATCGATCCAAGGTAATTTTAGAAAATATGATAGCAAAACGGTTATCATTGTTCCTAAACTAGTAACAACATCGCCAAGGCTATCTTTTGAAGCTGCTAAAAGAGAAGTGCTGTTATACTTCTTGCCGTTATGACGATTCAAAAATCAGACGATCAGCATCATTAAGGTTGCGATTGCCGCACCAACAGCAGAGGTTAGATTCGGTATCTCTTTACCATTTATATGAAATAAACTGACACTGCTTTGGAAAATAATTTGTAGCGCAATTATAACGATGACAAAACTAGTTATTAAAGTGAATATAGTTTCCAATCTAAATCTGGACAATTGTAATGCATTTTTACTGCGACCGTATTTTTTTGAAAGAGGTTTACCAATAAAATCATCATCGTCAATATTTGTGGCTTCAAAGATTCCGATAATTAAAATAACGGTTGAGATCACTCCTGATAAATTATTAAAAGCATCAGCACGCAAGGCTTGTGAATGACCAATTATTGATAGCCAATATTCAACAATTGTTATAATAATGTAGATTAATACATTCATCCAAAGTGAGTTTTTAGAATTTTTCAAATTTTTAATTTCTCTTTGCTGAATGATATTTTGCTGTTTAGTCTCTTGTAAAAAATGCTTAGTTAATGTATTCATTCAATCATCATCCTTATCTTGTCCTCAAGTACCTTATTATAGGATTATTTGATGGAAATTAAAGGGGCCGGTCTAGTTTAATAAAATCCATAAAAAAAATCCCTGAATTATACATACTGTATAATTTGGGGATTTCTTTTAATAATAATTTTTTAAGCTTTTTTTGGAATAATTGGAAATCTCTTTACGACTAAAGTAAACAAATATGAAATTGCTAATATGATTGCCGCTACGATATATGGATAATGTGTATTCCAATCCATTAAAGCACCGGACATCAAAGGTCCGATAATATTACCGATACTAGTCAATGACATATTCATACCGTTGATTAATCCTTGGTTACTTTCACTAGATTTAGTAAGTAAAGTAGTGATAGCGGGTCTCAATAAATCAAAGGCAGAGAAGATGATCAAAGTAGCGACGATCACTTCTATTTTTGTATGTGCTTGTGTGATCCAAAAAACGCAGACAGCACTAAGTAAAAAGCACCAACTGATCAAATTCATTTCACCAATTTTAACGATGATCCAGTTGAAGGCGGTCACTTGTAAAATAAGAGAAATGATTCCATTTAAGGTTAATACTAAGGCGATTGTTCCCAATCCAAAATTGAAAACTTGATTGACGTAGATACTATAAATACTTTCAAATCCTTGTAGACCAAATGATGCGACTAGGATCATAGCAAAGAGCATGACCATAGGTGCAGTTAAAATGGCTCTGATTGAAGAAATACCTTTTTGTTTTTCTCGAGCTTGTTCTTCTTGCTCTATTTCACGAGTTTTATCGTCTTCTTTAAGGAAGAATTGCGTAAATAAAGCACTTATTAATCCCATAACACCGGCAACCCAAAATGGTGTTTTATAATCGATATTGGCTAACATGCCACCAAGACCAGGACCCAAGATCAATCCGCCACTAAAGGCAGCTGATAACCATCCGATAACTTTGGCACGATTTTTCAAATCAGTTAAATCAGCACCAAGCGCCATTGAAGTCGGAATTACCATGGCGGCAGAAATACCACCGATGATTCTTGATAAATTAAAAATTGGTAGTGAAGTTGCAATGGCAAAGATAAATTCAGAAATCATGTAGACTCCTAAACCAATTGCAATGACAGGCTTGCGTCCAACTCTATCTGATAATTTTCCAACAATTGGTGAAGCAATGAATTGTGCAAAAGCAAATAGTGAAGTCATTAGTCCCATGTCAGATGTCGTATAATGGAATTCGTTTTTGATAAACGGTGTGACGGGTATTACCAAACCAATTCCTAAACAGATTAAAAAGTTACTGAATACTAAGATATAAATGGATCTTTTATTTTTCCCCATATTTTACCTCCCTCATGATTTATTAAAATTCAGAATAAAAACCGATAATTCGAGTTCATCGCTCGATTATCGGTTTTCTTATTAAAAACATTAAGACAAACAATACACTTAAATTTTGATGATGTCTATAAATATATTCTAATCATTAATAATTTGTATATTATAGGAGAAATTGTTTTTTTTACTTAGTGGAGATTAATATTAATATTGAAATGTATGAGGATATTAGAGAAATACAAAATATATTGATAGATGCAGATAAGAGGGCAGAAAATCATTTCTAAACAAAAAGTTGTAAAGAATTTTAGTTAGTATTAGTTATTGAATATACTAATATGTTTGTTCGATAGATGTATTCATAGTAACGTGATACAATATCAGTGTAATAAAAAAGAGGGATGCTGTGAACATCCCCCAGATAGCCCGTTTAAGACGGTGGCTATATTAGATTAATTAAGTTATTAAATAACCGTAACTCGCCAAAGTTAGACGGTTATTTTTTTTGCTCATTTCTTATCACTATGAATGTATGATAACAGGGCAATTAGAAATATACCGAACGTTAACATAAGATTCAAAGCGTCTGAAACAGACAAAATGCTACTCCTTTCATAGGATATGAATAACTTACAGTAAGAAGACCATAAACATCACCGCCTTTAAAGTTGTAGCCACCGCCATTAACTTGCTATCGCTAATAATTATCTATTAAAAAATTGAAAATGAATAGCAATATAGATAATTCTTAAGGTAATTTATAAAATCCGATGAATCTGAGGCCATAAAAGGGATACAAAAGGTTGTATCCCTTTTTTTGATCTAATTGATTACCAAAAAAATGTTATTATACAATACTTAAAATTATCAATTTAAACAAAAAGCCAGTCATATCGGCTCTAAGTCAAATCGTATTTGTGAGACTTTTTAGCCCATTTATCACATCAGAAATGATGTGTTTTTTTGACTTAGAGCCACAAAAAGTTGTGAAGAATTTTAATTAATATTAGTTTTAGTGATTGAACATACTAAGTATGTTTGTTCGATAGATGTATTCATGTTAACGTGATACAATATCAGTGTAATAAAAAAGAGGGATGCTATGAACATCCCCCAGATAGCCCGTTTAAGACGGTGGCTGTTGTTTAAAAGTTAATTAATAACCGTAAACTACTCCAAAAGTTTAGACGGTTATTTTTTTTGATTAAAATCGAGTATTATAACAACTAACGTTGCAAAAGAGATCATCAACGTTAAAACCTGATAAATACTCATGGTTATCCTTTCGAGAGGTAACACATTATTAATCATAGGCATCACCTCAAATATTCTTGAAGTTAGCCACCGCCATTAACTTGCTATCGCTAATAATTATCTATTAAAAAATTGAAAATGAATAGCGATATAGATAATTCTTAAAGTAATTTATAAAATTCAATAAATACGAGACCCTAAAAGGGATGCAAAAAGGTTGCATCCTTTTTTTGATAGGGAGGTTGTAACCTCAAATTAGCATTTTAAAACAAACATGGCAGCTATGTCAGGCCCTAAAGCAATATAGTTAATCATTTGAATTGTCGGAAAATATCGTAGGGTTAATATTTAAAGCATTACAATAGTGGATATAAAAAAGCTATCACAGAAAATGTGATGACTAGTGCCCGTCCAGAAAATTATTTTGTTGTAACTTACTACCATTTGAATACCGAATTGACTAAGTTTTGACTAAGTAAAACCACTTTTGACTAAGTTGTAATTGATTCTTAAAAATAGAAAAACCAGTAATATCAAGGCTTTTAAGCTCCAATATAACTGGCTGATGTCTCTTAATGGAGATGAGGGGAATCGAACCCCTGTCCAAGCATAATGCTATGTAAGCTTCTACACTCATAGTTGTACTATTTTAAATTTCGCCACTATGAACGCCGCACAACCTGGCTAGCCATAGCGGCTAACCCCGATTAATCTCTTTTTAGCTTGTTCAGGCTGGACAAGCTAAACGTAGCTCAATTAATTTGAGACCCGGCTCTGACCCTTGAGCAAAATCAGACGGATCACGCTTAGACTGTTTTTAGGCAGCTAATGCGTAAGAATTATTATTTTTTGCAGTTATAATAAACTGTGTGTTTTTACGGAACACGAAAACCGAAGTGCAGCCTACACGCTACTACACATGTCGAATCCAGAACATCCCCAAAATGTTCTCTACTATAATAACGAATTTGTTCTTTTTTAGCAACTTTATGGGCTTTTCAACATAATATTGATTATTTTGTGAAAATATCAATTCAATGAACAACTGTCAATATGAGTGATAATTTGTGAATAGCATTAATAATATTTGTTCATTTAAAATATACACATAGTGAAATATGAATTATATAGATAAATAATATTTTTTCTACCTGCAAGAATCCGTTTTGATTAAATGAAGGGTTGTTCAGGGATAATGGTCAGAAATGACGAAATGTCAATTATTTTGCTTACACTATATTAAAATATTTTTGACAATGATATAATGGAAGCGCTACAAATGAAGAAATTAACAATAACTGTTCGCGAATCAAAGACACTTTTATTGGTTTAAATCTGGGTAAATCTTTAAAATTTTTTTTGACATTTATGCAGTTTTTGTGAATTTCTTATTTTGTAATGTACTTATAAAATTGGGGGAATGGCTTATGAAAAAGTTTAAAAAACTTTTTGTAACTGCAACACTTTTATTGGCCGGTGTAGGTTTAGCTGCTGCATTAAATACTAGTACAGTTAATGCTGATGCTATTGCATCTAATGACGACACTGAACAAACAGACGGTCCAAGAGTGTTCGTTAGTCCAAAATGGACTAATAAAGTAATTAATGGAAAGACAGATGTCAAAGACTATAAGATTTTTGAAGCATCATATGGTAATGACAAGACATTTAAGAAAGGTCATATTCCTGGTGCTGTCCACATTAATACTAATTCTGTTGAATCAGAGGCTAATCAATGGAATCTGCTTTCAGCAAATAAGATCAAGAAGCTTCTATTAAAGAATGGTGTAACTAGTAAAACAACTTTGATTGTTTACTCAACAGATGTTAATGCTGCTTCACGTGTTGCCTTTGCTGCATTCACTACAGGTGTTGATAATATCAAGATCGTTGACGGTGGATACAAAGGCTGGACAAAGAGCGACTATAAAGTTCAAAAAGGTGCTGCCAAGAAAGTTAAAGCAGCCAAAGATTTTGGTGTTAAGAAGTCAGAAAATGCTAAGTATGAAATCAAAACACCAGCTGATTTCAAGAAGCAACAAAAAGAAGATCCTAATGTTATTTTAGCAAGCACTCGTTCATGGAAAGAATTCACTGGTAAGACAAGTGGTTATTCATATATTAAAGACAAGGGTGAACCAAAGGGTGCTGTTTACGCTAAGTCAAGTAAGACAAGTGCCGATGTAGCATACTTATTGCACAAAGATGGAACTGTTAAATCAGCTTCAGAAATTGCTCCAACATGGGAAAAATGGGGTATTAAGTCAGACAGTAATATTGATTTCTATTGTGGTACTGGTTGGCGTGCAACTACAGCCTTCTTTATTACATACCAAGCTGGTTGGAAGAATGTTCATGTATACGATGGTGGCTGGTTCGCATGGGATAAAGCCCACAAGAAGAACCCATCTAAGTATCAAGTACAAGTAGGAGATCCACGTTCAAAAGACGTTAAAATTCTTAAATAGGGGAGTTAACTATAATGAAGAAAAAGAGCCTTTTAATTAGTTTTTTTGCTAGTTTGTTAGTAATAATCGGGATGTTTGCAGTTTCAGACGTAACTGCACAAGCAGCAAAATTATCAGAGGATAATCCTATCCAACTTAATAAGAAGAAAAAGACTATCACAATGTTGACAACAGTTAACGGAACTTACTTTACACAAGGAACTCGTCACGTAATTGTTAATGTTGATGGTACAAATGGTAACAAGTCTCTATTGAAGACTAATGTTCAACCTAAAGAAGTTTATAAAGATTTAAAGAAACTTGATGCAAAACCTGGTGACAATGTTACAAAACAATCAAAACCAGGTACAAAAGTTAAAGGTACAAAAGTTAAAGTTTATTTTGTAATTAATGGTAAGAAAATAAGAGCTGAAAAAGCTGTTCAAGTTAACGGTAAAGACGTTAAAGATCTTAAGTTCAGATTTGGTGGAAACATGGCTATGAACAATAAGATGAAGACAGGTTGTGTTCTTTGCTTTGATAGTTGTGCCGTAGGTACTGTTTCAGGTTCTAAGTTTGGAACTGAATATGGTGAACATTTCACTGGTAAATCAAGTGTTCTACCAAAGGATGGCAAACAAGTTAAAGTTATTATGCAAGTTAAATAGTATTTAATAAAGTGAGGAAAATAAGATGACGAGGTTACGAATTCTTTATAACGGAGTCGTCATAGGTATTCTTTGTTCTTTAATGGCTTGGAAGTCAACTTGGCTTCAAATGCGTGTTCCGTTGGGATGGATTATACCGATCGTGGCGATAATTGTTTATCTATGTTACTTGTACTATGGTAAGCATCTGCAACAAAACTGGGCAATCTTTCGATTCCCAGAAACACTGGGAATTACAGTCGTCACATTTCTGATATTATTAATGACATATAGATGGCAACCACTTATTGTTGTTCTGGGAGCTACAATAAGGGAATTATTCCATGCACAGTGGTCGTTTGGGGTCACTTCGGGAATAATATTTGCTATTTTAATTATTTGGTTAATTGCTTTATATGTTGATAGTAGGATGCATCCAGTTGAAAAGATCGTGTCTGGAGATAAGATCAATAAATTAACTACTCAAAGTAAAATTAGTTTAGTTGTAACAATTGTATTCTTAGGTCTTTTAATTGGTTTTTATTATTGGATTCCGGCTTATAAGGATTTCATTGATACAATGAGTTCTTTATTAGCTAGATTAGATATTAAAGGTGTCAGAGACTATATCGACGGCTTTGGTATGTGGGGTCCTTTGATTTCAACATTATTGATGGTTTTCCAATCTGTTTTGGCTCCACTTCCAGCGTTTGTTTTAACATTCGCTAATGCATATCTATATGGATGGTACTTTGGTGCAGCATTATCATGGGGTAGTGCTATGTTGGGAGCATTATTATGTTTCTACATTGCCAGAGGTATTGGTCGTCCATTAGCTGAAAAAATAATCACTAAGAGAGCTCTAGCAAAAATGGATGGATTTTTCGATGAGTACGGTGATTATACAATTGTGATTTTACGTTTACTACCGTTTGTTTCTTTCGATGAAGTTAGTTATGGTGCAGGCTTCACTGACATGAAGGTCGGCAAGTTCTTAATTGCTACCGGAATTGGTCAATTGCCAGCTACTATTGTTTATTCTTTCGTTGGTGGAAGTTTAGGTGGAAGCAAGATGATGATGTTCATGGGCTTAATTGCCTTCATTATCTTGATCGTAGTTTCATTAATTGTGCGTAAAGTTATGATGAATAAACAACAAAACAAAAAATTAAATATGTCCAAATAATTGATGGTTTGACTGTGATTATGAGGTGTAGGAATGAAGAAAGTAGTAATTTTTATCGGTTTAATGATCGTAGGAATTATTTTCTTTTATGAAACTGGTTTGATTGATGAACTTCATAATGTTTCAGCAATGCAAACTTGGTTTCAGCAGCAAGGTTTTCTGGGATACTTTGCTTTCATTCTATTGTGTATTATTACGGCCGTCTTTATGCTACCAGGAGGATTATTGGCTATTGTTGCCGGAATCGCCTATGGTGGATTCTTAGGTGGACTGTTAACCGTTATTGGCAGCACAGTAGGGGCAAGTATTTCATTTGTTTTAGGCAGAACCTTGCTTAGAGATGCGGTCATAAAAAAATATGGTGATAAACCCACCTTTAATAAGATCATGAATGGTGTCAATGAAAATGGTGTTTCATTTTTGATTTTGACGAGATTAGTTCCAATTTTTCCATATGCACTGCAAAGTTACGCTTATGCGTTGACTCCAATGGGATTTTGGAAGTTTTCAACGATATCCGGTTTAACAATGCTTCCGGCATGTTTTATCTATGCTTATATGGCATCTGATATTTTGACGGAAGGATTGTCGACATCGTTGTCGATCAAATTTGCCATTTTTGGTGTGATTTTGTTCTTATTAACATATATTCCAAAGAAAATTGGACAACATAAAAAAATGATATAGTGAGGGGATATTATGCGAGGCAAAAAGCTAATTGCATTATTAGCATTTTTACTTCCTTTATTGGTACTAGGAGGTTGCTCAAATAAGAGCGATGATTCTAAAGGATCAGAAATGCCAACTAGTTATAAAACTGCTTTAAAAGAAGCTAAAGGTAAGACTGTAACTTTCTATGGTTACGGTGGTTCAGATACACAAAATCGTTGGGTTGACGACGTTGTTACACCAATGATGAAAGATAAAGGCATCAAAGTTAAACGTGTTCCAATGAATATCGAAGATATTCTTAAAAAGTTGACTAACGAAAAAGAAGCTAACAAGAAGTCAGGAAACATTGATGTTGTTTGGATCAATGGTGAAAACTTCTATACTGCTAAGAAATTGTCATTATTATCTGGTAACTTAGATAACTCTTTGATTCCAAATATGAAGACATATATTTCTGGTAGTGATCCTGATGCTAAGAGTGATATGGGTACAAAGATCAATAACATGGAAGTTCCTTTTGGAAATGCTCAATTAGTTATGATCGGTAGTAAGCAAATGTTCAATGGGGATTACCCAACTAGTTCAGAAAAATTACTTTCATGGGCTAAGGAAAATCCTGGCAAATTAACATATGTTGCTCCACCAGATTTCACTGGTAGTGCATTCATTAGAAATATTATTTATGAAACAGTTGGATTTGACGCTATTAATAAAGCCCCTGCAACAAAAGCTGGAGTTTATAAAGCTATCAAACCAAGTCTTGATTACTTGAACGAATTAAAACCTTATCTATGGCAAGAAGGTAAGACTTATCCTAAGACAAGTGCTCAAATGGATAAGATGTTTGCTGATCATCAAATTGCTATGACATTCTCATACAACCAAATGTATGCGGCAACTCAAAGAGCTGATGGTAAATTTACTGACGATGCTCAAACATTCGTCTTTGATAAAGGTACTGTTGGTAATTATAGTTATCTTGCTGTTCCAAAGACATCTGATAATAAAGCTGCCGCAGCAGTTCTTATTAACACAATGTTGAGTAAGAAAGCCCAAACAGAACGTCTAAAAGCTAAATATGGATCAAGTATTCCTCCATATTCTGGAAGCAAGGTTCCAGCAAGCATTACTAATGAATTAAATGGTCAAGCTAAAGAAAACAATACTTTGACAATGAATGAATTATCTAAGAAACGTGTTCCAGAAGTTTCTGCTAAGAAGATTCCTATTATCGAAGACTTGTGGAAAGAACATGTTTTGAATGCTGACTAAAAGAAAACTTATCTTGTTATTAAGTCCGTTTTGTCTTTTTATGCTTTTCTTCTTTTTCAGTGCTTTAGCTAAGTCATTAGTGACTAGTTTTGGTTATTACCCTTTAATGGGGATGGAAAAGTTGAGCTTGCATTATTATACTGATGCATTGAATAACAAAGTTTTTCTAAGAATATTTTTTAGAACTTTTATCTTTGCTTTATTTAGTGCGGTATTAGCGTGTTTTTTCGGAACGGCCTTGTCATTCTTGTTTAAGAAAAACGATAATCCGTTTACAAAGCCTTTCTTTAAACTTGCTCAATTACCAGTAATGTTGCCACATATCTTTATTGTGTTAGCTTTACTGCAGTTACTAAGTCAAACAGGATTAGTATCAAGTTTGTTGACTAAAATCGGTATTATACATTCTTATAATAGTTTTCCACTACTATTAAATGATCAGTGGCAAATAGGAATTATCCTGACATATTTGTGGAAGGAGATTCCTTTTGTTATCGTATCTTTAATTTTAGTTTTACGACAAATGGATAACCGCTATCGAATTGTTTCGGAGAATTTAGGAGCAACTAAATGGCAGACATTCTGGAAGGTATCATTGCCTTTACTTATGCCCGCTATTGTTAATGCTTTTATTATTAATTTCTCTTTCAACTTTGGTGCATATGAAGTTCCCTATTTATTAGGTAATCAAACTAAAGAATTGCTACCAGTTTATATTTATGACCTTTATGTTCAGGGTGATTATACGCAGTTGCCAATGATCATGAGTTTGAACTTGATATTATCTGTTTTCTCAATTGCTTTTGCAGGATTAGTTATTTGGTTGAGCAAACATTTACCAGGAGGTCATACAGGTGGCATCTAAAAAATTTACTAAATTAATAGTCTATTTGATTTTTGCGATACTAGTTTTGATGCCGCTGTTTGTTATTTTTATGCTGGCGATCAGCAAAACTTGGAGTTATCCATCACTTTGGCCTAAATGGGTCGATTGGGGATATTATTTCCGTTTCTTATTTACGAGCAAAGAAATACAGTCTTCACTATTTTCTAGTTTAGAGCTAGCGGTAGGGACAGTAGTTTTGACGATCGTAATTGCATATCCTACGGCAATGGCATTGGCTTATTATGATTTTAGAGGTAAAAAATTATTGAATGTACTAGTTTACCTTCCATTAATAATCCCTAGTATTGCACTATTAACAAATATGGATTTCATTATGATCAAATATGGATTAAACGGAACATTCTTTGGTGTTGTTAGTGTGCATACACTATTCTGTTTACCGTATGCGATTAAACTTTTATACGATAATTTAATACTATGGAAAGACAAATATGAGGTAGCGAGTCGAAACCTTGGGGCCTCAACTTTACAAACATTTTTTAAAGTAACGGTTCCGATGAATAAAAGTGGATTACAAGGTGCAGTTATGATGACGTATATCGTTTCTATGACACAATACCTTGCTACACTTTTGATCGGTGACGGCAATTACTTAACCTTATCAGTTAGAATGTTTCCATTCACAACCTCTGGGAAATATCGGATGGCAGCGGTTTATGGAATCACATTTATGCTGGTAACGTTAATACCTCTATATTTGATTGACGTTTGGGTCACACATAAAGGAAGGAAGATAGCTTAAATGTATCATTTAGATAATATTTCTCAAAAAAAGGGAAATACTCAAATACTAAACGGAATCAATTTAAAGATTGATGAAGACAGTATTTTTGCTATTCTGGGGCCTTCTGGAAGTGGTAAAACAACGCTGCTAAATATTTTAGCAGGTATTGATCGCCCAACTGGCGGTAAATTTTTGAATGAAGATGGTCAAGTGGAAAGAGGAATCATGGTTTTCCAAGACTATCGTCTATTTCCACATATGACTGTTTTTCAAAATATTACTTTTGGACTTAAGGTTAAAAAGACCAAAGGCTCTGATATTAAACAAAGAGCAAAAGATATTACAGAAACAATGGGTATTTCAGAGTTGATCAATCGCTATCCAGATGAATTATCAGGTGGACAGCAACAAAGGGTTGCTTTGGCAAGAGCCTTGATCCTTAATCCTAAATTGTTGTTGATGGATGAACCTTTTTCTAGTTTGGATGAAGCTTTAAGAATTGAAATGCTTGATTTCGTAAAGGAATTACAGAGGAAATTTCAATTGACGATCATCTTTGTTACTCATTACAAAACTGAAGCTTATATGCTTTCGAATAAGGTTGCAATTTTAATTAATGGCCAGATTATGCAAGTAGATGCTCCTAAAAAACTTGAGAGTAATCCACAGAATTTTTCAGTAGCAAAATTTTTGGGTCAGGCTAATTTTATTGAGGGTAGTTTGACTAATGATGATTTTGTTTCACCGATTTATTCAGGCAAAGTCAACGTTGTTACAGAAGAAGGAAAGTTATATCTACCTTTTTCTGGACAGTTGCAACTTGATCAAACTGACTATCCAGCTTTTAAAGGAAAAATCGTTGAAAAGAAATGGATGGGTAGCAATTCGGAGCGTGTTTCAATAGAGATCGATAAAAATGTTATTTATTGCGACCTAGCTTCAGAAAGTGTCGACGAAAATAAAGAATATCAATTTTATTTTTCAAAGTTACCAGTGGTGTTTTAAATGTGGTTAACAATAATTATTCCAACTTATCATGATGACGTTTCGTTGAAAAATATTGTTTATGAGATTCAAACTTGGGATCCGGTTGGTGTCGAAGTGATTGTTGTCGATGGAGAAGATAGGACTCGTCCAACATGGCTTCCTAAAATTGTTACTTATCTAAATAGCAAGGCTAATCGAGGTTACCAACTAAAACTTGGGGCTCAAAAAGCACATTCTGAAAAGCTGTTGTTCTTACATGCGGATTCTCACTTCATCAATGGGTCTCCTTTAAAATTATTGAAAAAAACATCGGCTCAGATTGGATTTTTTAGAATTCACTTTGACGATTCAGCATTATTTTTTAAAGTATTAGCCTTTAGCTCAAACATCAGGGCAAAGAGGTTAAAACTAATTTTTGGTGATCAAGGAATGTTCATAACTAAAAAAGTTTATCAATTTGCGGGCGGATTTCCAGTCTTACCATTGATGGAAGATTACGAATTTAGCCGTACTTTAAGTAAATTGCATATTGATTTTACTGAATTCAAGATGCCAATTATGACTAGTGCCAGAAAATATCAAAATGAAGGGCATTTTAAAACTTTTTTTAGAATGCAAAAAATAAGATTCTTTTATAGAATGGGTATTGATCCAGAAATTCTGAAGAGAATGTATTACAGGAGAGGATAAAATGACAGAAGAAATTGTACAGAAAATTCAAACCTATCTCGATCAGAATGATATTTTAAACAAATTAAATTTAGCTGAATTAAAAGATATTTCTTTTTTAGCTCAAGGTGAATATAATCGCAATTTTTTGATCGTTGATAAAAATGATCAAAAAGTAGTTTTTAGAATCAATTATGGTTCACAGATCAATGTTAAACAGCAGGCTCGCTATGAGTATCAAGCTTTAAAAATTCTCTCTGAAAGTCGTCATACACCAGAACCACTTTGGTTAGATGATTCAGAAGAATTTTTCGAGCACGATATTTTGATGGAAAAATTTTTGCCGGGAGAACCGCTAGTTTATCATCGAGATCTAAAAAAAGCAGCACAAATATTTGCTTCAATTCACAATTTGAAATTGGATGATACAGCTTATCAACAGTTAATTGTTGAAAACAGTATTTGTTCCGATCGTTTACATGAGGCTTGGCAGTTGCTAAAGCCAATTAAAGAGAATCAAAAACTAGCGCCAAAGAGTGCTCAAATTTTGTATGATCTGTATGATTGGTGTCAGGAACATAACGCTGACGAACATTTCATTGGTCAAAAACAATGTCTAGTTAATACCGAAGTAAATTCCAATAACTTTTTGATCACGCCAGATTATGGTTGGTTAATTGATTGGGAAAAACCGGTTATTAGTAATGCCGTTCAAGATTTAACACAGTTTATGTCGGATACGACTACTTTGTGGCGTACTGATGAAAAATTATCTGAAGAACAAATTAAAGATTTTTTGACAGAGTATGCTAAGTTGACTAAACAGCCACTTGAGAAAATTGAAGAAAATATTAAAGTATATATGCCGTTCTTATTGTTAAGAGCTTTATCTTGGTGCGGGATGCTGATCAGCACTTATGATGACAAGCCTATTAAAAATGAGGAAATATACAATCGCTGTCAAATGTATTTAAAACCGGAATTTGCTTTACCATTACTACAAAAATATGGGGTGATCCTTTGATCGAAGATGCATATATCATTTTTTCTAAAATACCGGAAGCAGGATATGTTAAAACTAGACTGCAACCTGATCTTTCCGCAGTTGAAGCTGCCAACATTCAAAAATTAATGTTGGATAAATTAATTCGTGTGAGTAAGCAAGTTAAGATTTCAACTGATATCTTTTTCGCGTATAAAGGACATGATGATGCAATAACGGCTGACTTTTTGAACAATTTACCTGATTGGATCCATTGTTTTCCACAAGTTGAGGGAAGCATTGGACTCAAGATGAGTAAAGCTATCGAAGCTGTTCAAGAACAAGGTTATAAAAGGGTCATTCTAACTGGTGGAGATATTCCGCAGTTGACGCCACAGGCCATTGAAAATGCTAAAGCAGCATTGCTAGACCACGACGTAGTTTTAGGACCATCATATGATGGTGGCTATTATATGTTTGGAGCTGGTCAATTATCAGTGGAAGAATTTTTGGATGCTGATATTTCGTGGAGTACAGCTAGTGTTTTAGATACTACTATTAAACTTTTGCAAGATGCTGATAAAACAGTAAAACTATTACCTAAGCTTTTAGATGTAGATTTTAAGGCTGATTTAGATAAAAATATCGAGTTTATAAAGGAAAACTAATGAAATTAATCTATGATTGCGACAATACAATTGGAATTCATGGAAAAGATGTTGATGATGGTTTAACACTGCTCTATCTCTATCAACAGATTAATGTGGAATTACTGGGAGTCACATTAACTTTTGGTAACGGAACGGTTGAACAAGTAGCTCAACAGACTGACAAACTGAAAGAACTCTTTTCACTTGATGTGAAAACTTATCTTGGTAAAGAAAAATATGATTCAGATAAGGAACATTCAGAAGCGGCTAAATTCTTGGCCAAGACTGTTCGTGATAATCCTAATGAAATTACTATTTTGGCAACCGGAAGTTTGAATAATTTGTCAGAAGCAGCAGAAATTGAACCTGATTTTTTCAACTTAGTTAAAGAAATCGTTGTTATGGGCGGACGATTTGCTCAAATGTATATTAATAAAACCGCTGTAACGGAATTGAATTTCTCAATTTCAGATAAGGCAGCTCATGAAGTAGTAAATAGTAATGCTAAATTAACTGTTTCGAGTGGACAATATATTGCCGGGGCTCTATTCAGTTATGATGACCTAGATCAGATCAAAGACTCATCTGAAGAGAAGTTTGTTTGGTTAAAGAAGGTTGTTAAAGATTGGATGGACTATACCAAAGGCATTTGGGATGTCGATGGATTCATAAATTGGGATGGAATCACAGCATTTGCTTTATTAAATCCTGAAGAATTTGTCTTCAAGAACACTCGACTTAGAACAAGCGCCACTGATATGGAAACAGGTTTGATTGAAGAAACTGATCTACCGGATAAGAGACCGGCCAAAGTTTTAACAGAGATCAAAGATTTAGCTAAATTAAATTCAATGTTAATTAAGACATTAAATAAATATTAAGGTGTTTGTATGAAAAAAATAGTTAGTGGATTTTTGTACGGTTTAGCAATGGTCTTGCAAGTTGTATTGTTATGGTTACCATCTGAATTTCAAGATCTCTATGACACGCGTCTCGGATTTATGAGACAAATTCTATTTATGAATGAATCATATCCAGTTAGTGTCAGCCGTTGGATCTTTTGGATCTTAATGGTGGCTTTAGTAGTTTGCTTTATTGAACTTACAAGACAAAGACGAGTAAAAAAAGTATTTCCATATCTTATGGAACTCTGGATCGTTTTGATAACAGGATTAACTACTTTCGGTATTTTGCACATTGGAAGTGAAAGTCCACTCTATTATTACGACTTAATGTGTTTTAGTGTCATAGCTTTCATTAACTTGTTACTAGTATTTAAAATAAGAAAATCAATCAAAAGGGGTTTTTAAAATGTCAATTTTTACAAAAATAGATAATATCTCGATCGATGACTTTCATAAATTATTACCAGAACATCCTAATGTGATCGATGTTCGTTTTCCTGAGGAATATGAAGCAGGACATATACCAGGGGCTATAAACGTTCCATATAAGACGATTAAGAATTTTGTACCTAAGGGTAAAACATACATTATGTGTCATTCAGGAGTTAACAGTGTTAAATCTGCTAAGAAGTTAACTGCTAAAGGATATGATGTTGTTAATATCAAAGGCGGCATGGTTAAATGGAACTACGATGTCAACACAGGTAAAGAAGCATAGTAAAAAGGAGCTGATCAATTCGATCGGCTCCTTTTTCTATACTCTGTTACGTTATTAATCATCAGCATACTTGTCTTCTACAATTGTAACTAATTTTATGGCGGCACTTGAAATGGCGACTGACATTAGTGCAAGGAAGAATGATAAATATCCGGTTAGAATAATATTTCCAAAGCAGACTATTCCATCGATAACGAATAGACTAATGTATTTATCGATTCCAAAGTTCTTGTGAATGATCATGGGTGGGACTGTTGTTCCGCCACTCGACATATCAAGTGTATAAAGAATGGCAACACCAATTCCAAAAATAATACTTCCTACTATTATTGCAATCAGTCTATTTCCGGGAATAATATTGTAAACCGGAGTTAGGAATAACAGGACCGGCAACATAAAGCTACCAAAGATCAATTTAACAGTTGTCATCTTGTCCAGATGGAAATAAGAGAAGATAAGCATGATGATGTTAATAATGAAAACAGAAAGGGATGTGGGTATCGACCAGCCTTCATATAGGAGGATAGCAATGCCGGTTGCACCACCTGCAGCCACTTTATTTGGTTCAAAAAACATGTTCAGACTGAAGGCTATCAACTCCAGTGCAACGAACATAATGAGTATTTTCGCGATAATTCTTATATTTTTATTCGTCATACTTAAAAATATACCACAGCATATTGTGCCTAGACAATAATTAGGATTGCCTTTATAGCAGGTGTTACAGCGATTGTTGTTGCAGAAGTATTACTAAGGTTACAAAAATAGTTGAAATTGTAACCCTGTGTTGGTGGCTATGTAACATTAGCCTGTTAGTATAAGCATCGTTAAGTTGATAAGCAACGAATTATAAATATTAAATATAAGGATGTAAATAAATTTATGAAAAAATTATTATCTATCGCATTGTTAAGTTCAGTAGCACTAACAGCCATTGGAGCAACAACAAACACAGTTGACGCCGCAACAACAGTCGACAGTACACATGTAAAAGTTGAATCAGGTGACACATTTAAGAGTATCGCAGCCGCAAATGGTGTTTCAGTTTCTGCATTGGAACAAGCTAATAATAAAGAAGTCGGTGGATTTGATTTGATCTTCCCAGGCGAAACAATCACATTACCATCAGCAACATCGAATACAGCTTCAACAGATACAACTACACAATCTGCTACAACAACAGCAAATACACAATCAGCAAATACTCAAGTAACAACTGATACAACAAATACACAAACAGCATCAAATACTACACAAACAAGTACAAGTGCTTCAACAGGTACTTCACAAGGAACATTTAAGATCAGTTTCTATGATCCAGCTGTATTAGATTCAAATATGGGTTACAGTGGTGTTGCCGCCAACCTTTCAGTATTCCCTAAAGGAACACAACTAAAGATCACTTTAGCCGACGGTACTGTAATGTATAGAACAGTTAATGATACAGGAACATTTGCTAACAGCAACTCACAACAATTAGACGTTGCTATGCCAAGTTCATCAATTCCTTCATATGGTGTTACATCAGCCACAGTTGAAATTGTTTAATAGATTGAATTAATGAGAACTCCGAAAAGGGGTTCTTTTTTATTCAATTTAATATTTTTATTTTAATAAAGAGAATTTATAACAAGGAAAAATTTGCTTTTTCTAATTTTCAAAAAAGATCTTAAAAGGTTGTTATGACGGAAATTAATGAGTTTAAAATGATTATATTTTATATAATTAATGATTTTAATGTTAACTATTTCTAATAAATCAGTTGACATTTTAATTCATAGATTGTATTATCTTGTCAACGATTAATAAATCAATAACTTCAAACAAAGAGATCAGGGGAAGTAATTTATAGTTGTTTGTACAGAAAGCCTCGGCTGTTGAGAAGAGGACGGACAACTTAAATGAAAATGACCTGTGATTGGTACACTGAGTCCATTTGGATAAAGATGTAATGGTTGGTACCCTTTACAGTACACGCACATAGATTATTTCCGTGTGTTGTTAAGAAAATAAGTGTAAGCTTATTTTGAATTAGAATGGTACCGCGATAAGTCGCTTCTAAAAATATCGAATGATGTTTTTGGAAGCGACTTTTTTTGTTTCCGTTAATGATTTATTAATAATAATTTATATGGGTGGGGATAAGAAGATGAAGATGAAGTTTAAGAAAGTATTTCTATTAGTTTTTACAGCATTATTTATTTTCGTACTGGCAGGTTGTGGAAATCAAAAGAAAGATACAACCGTTAAAGTAGGAATTAATAATTCTGATACTGAGATTTGGAAAGTTGTTAAGAAAAAGGTTAAAAAAGAAGGTATTGATCTCAAAATTGTCGAGTTCAGTGACTATAATCAACCAAATACAGCACTGGCACAAGGCGAAATTGATATGAATGCTTATCAACATAGATATTTCCTAGATTCATGGAACAAGTCACATCATACTAATTTAGTTCCGATCGGCGATACCGTTATTCAACCAATGGCCGCCTTTTCACACAAAATTACTAGTTTAGATCAATTAAAGAGTGGCGCTAAAGTTGCCATTCCAAACGATGCTTCTAATGGAGGCCGTGCTTTACAATTATTGGAGTCAGCGGGAATTATTAAACTTGATGACAGTGTAAAGATGCCAACAACAAAAAACATCAAATCAAATAAATTGAATCTTAAATTTACACCGTTAGATGCTGCTCAAACAGCCCGTTCACTTGATGATGTAGATGTTGCTATCGTTAACGGTAACGTCGCTAGTGATGCTAAATTAGATCCTAATAAGGCAATTTATACAGAAAAAGTTAATGCTAAATCCAAACCATGGATCAATATCATAGTTGTAGATAAGAAGAATAAGGATAATAAAGATTATAAGAAAGTTGTTAAAGCTTTCCAAACTAAAGCCGTTGCTAAAGAAATCAAGAAGGTTTATGGAGGAAGTGCAATTCCAGCTTGGAACAACGATCTTAAATAGGGGGAATTAATTATGAAGAAATTAAATAAACTAACTAAGGTTTTATTACTAGCTATTTCATTTTTCTCAATTTTTGCACTAGTAGGTTGTGGTCAACAAAAAGACTCCGAAAATAAAACAGTTAAAATTGGTATTTACGGATCAGATGACCGTGTCTGGAAGCCAATCGTCAGTAAATTAAAGAAACAAGGAATTACCCTTAAAATTGTTGAATTTAATGATTACAACACACCAAACAAAGCTTTGGAATCAGGAGAATTAGATATTAATGCTTTCCAAAACTATCACTTCATGAATGATTGGAATAAAGCCAATAAAGGTGACATTGTTTCTATCGGTGATACATATATCGCACCTTTAAGAGTTTATTCTAAGTCATTAAAGAGTATCAGCGAATTAAAGGATGGTGCTAAAGTCGCCATTCCTAGTGATTCAACAAATGAAGATCGTGGTTTAAGAGTCTTGAAACAAGCTGGACTTATTAAATTAAAGGATAAGTCATCACTTTTGACTACAAAGGATATAACTGATAATCCTAAGAATTTGGATATTACACCACTAGATGCTGCTCAAACAGCTCATTCACTTACTGATGTAGCTATTGCTGTTGTTAATAACGATGTTGCTCAAGATGCAAAATTAAAACCAAGTACAGCTATTTATAAAGAAAAGATAACTAAAGAATCAAAACCATATGTAAATATTGTTGCTACAACAAAGAAGAACAAAGATAACAAGACATACAAGAAAGTTGTAAAGGCTTACCAAACAGAAGCTACTGCCAAGAAGATCAAAGAAGTTTATAATGGTTCAACGTATGCAGCATGGGACTACAAGTTCTAACATAATTATTAGAATTTAAGTGAGGAGTAATTGAATGGTAGAAAAAGGCGGAATAATACAGCTTAAGAATATTGATGTTACTTTCCATAATGAAGGAAAAACTATCGAAGCTGTTAAGGATGTATCCATTAATGTAAATAAGGGTGATATCTTCGGTGTTATTGGTTATTCCGGCGCAGGAAAGAGTACGTTGGTACGTGTCATTAATTTATTGCAAAAACCTACATCAGGTGAAGTTATTGTTAATGACAAGAGTTTGACTAAATTAAGCGTTAAAGATCTACGAAAAGAACGAAAAAATATTGGTATGATTTTTCAGCATTTTAATTTGATGCGTTCACTGACAGTATTTGGAAATGTAGATTTTCCTTTACGTGATTCAAAATTGTCAAAACAAGAACGTAAAGAAAAGGTTAATAATCTATTAAATCTAGTTGGCTTGGACGATCGTGCCAATAACTATCCTTCGCAACTATCTGGTGGACAAAAGCAGCGTGTTGCTATTGCCCGTGCCTTAGCCAGTGATCCAGAGATTTTGATTTCAGATGAGGCTACTAGTGCGTTGGATCCTAAAACAACAACTGAAATTTTAACTTTATTAGGACGTTTGAATAAAGAATTAGGAATTACGATCGTTATTATTACCCATGAAATGGACGCGATCAAACAGATCTGTAATCGAGTAGCAGTTATGGAAGATGGGGCATTAATAGAAGAAGGAAACTTATTAACTATTTTTGGTAGCCCTAAGAAGAAATTAACTAAAGACTTTGTTAATACATCGACACAAATCAGTTCTGTTTTAGAAGAAATCAAGAAGAGCGGTATTGCAGGAGCTATTTCTGGTCGTCTAGTTGAATTGAATTACATTGGTAATGTAACTAATGAACCATTAGTAGTTGGTTTGTATAAGAAGTTTAATGTAGAAGCTAACATACTTTTCAGTAATATTGAGAGATTACAAGGAACTACGGTAGGTATTATGTTACTAGCTTTAACAGGTGATGATGAAAAAGTTAGTGAAGCAATTAAATATTTAAATGAATTAAACGTTAATGTTAAAGAGATCAATATTGCAGAAAGTGAGGAGGATTAATTTGACAAACTTCATTAATACATATCTTCCTAACGTTGTAGCAAACTGGGAAGGCGATAATGGCTTTGTAGTCGCTATCTGGCAAACTTTATATATGACTTTTGTCAGTGCTGTATTTGCTGGGATTTTCGGTATCATTCTAGGAATCTTATTGGTAGTGACAACAGATGATGGTATTACACCACACAAAAACTTTTATAATATCCTAGATAAATTAGTCAATCTATTCCGTTCGATCCCGTTTGTTATTTTACTTGCTGTTATTGGACCTTTTACAAAGTTAGTCGTTGGTCAAACAATTGGACCAAAGGGTGCATTAGTACCATTGATTATTGGTACTGCACCGTTCTTTGCTAGACAAGTTCAATTAGCACTGGTTGAAGTTGATCATGGTGTCATTGAAGCAGCAGAAGCAATGGGATTATCACCTTTAAAAATTATTTTTAGAGTTTACTTAAAAGAAGGTCTTCCTGAATTGATCCGTTCAGGTACTTTTACAATAATTAGTTTGATCGGATTAACTGCTATGGCTGGAGCCGTTGGTGGTGGTGGTCTTGGTAACATGGCAATTGCGGTCGGTTATCAAAGATTTGAAAATGATGTAACTATTATTTCCATGGTATTCATCCTGATACTAGTCTTTATTATTCAGGGAATTGGTGATTTACTAGTTCGTAAACTGGAACATTAAATAATAATCTCAAAAATTCCAAGTAGAAGTTAAATTATCTACTTGGATTTTTTTTATTGACTTACTGAATGAACATATTTATAATTCATTCAGTAAGCTACGGAGGAAAAAATGAAATCAATGATGATAAAGGGATTATTAATTATTTTTTTATTGGCAGTTGTATTCGTTGGCTTGTTTACTTGGGCAGAACAAACCGATAGAAGGATCAACGTTAATAATTTTTCAGTTAGTAAATTAGGTAACCGTCAAATAAATTTGAATAATGTGGATAACCTTTCCATAACCGTTCGAAGTACCAAATTAAAGATTGTTAGTGGGGATGTTTCAAAGGTGATCTTAAAAAATGTTTCAAAGGATCAATATAAGATAGACGAGACTAACAATGATACAAGAATTTTTGAAAAGAATGCTGATCGACATAATTTTGAAATTGGGAAATCATCTGAAATAAAAATTGTAGTTCCCAAAAAGGTCAAGGATATTACCATAAGACAGTTAAATGGGACGATCAATTTGAATAATTTAGAAGTAAGTCAATTAAATATAGAACATCAAAATGGAACCACTTTAGCGAATGGTTTAAAAATAGATGAACTTGGTTCGATCGATAAGAAGAATGGTAAAACTTCGTTGAATGATATAAACGTAAAAGGCTTAAAAGTTAGTATTAAAAATGGTGGTTTTACCTTAAATGGGACAAAAAAAATAAGCTCTAACGAGACTTATGATGATCATGAAAGTAATCAATTAAGAATAAATAGTGGTTCAGGACAAGTTATGATTAAAACTAGATAATGTGACAAAATTGTAAGGTGATTGTAAGTGTCATAAATGTACTTAAATTGTTAAATCAATTATATTATTAATAAAGAAAAGGGGGAATTACTTATGCATATTCCAATTAAGAGATCAAAAAATAATAAGATTATTGCGGGTGTCGTTGGCGGTATTGCTGAACATTACGGATGGAATGCTGCAATTGCACGTGTACTTTGGGTAATAATTGCCCTAACACCACTTCCTGGTATTATTGCTTATTTAGTTCTATGGATGTTAATGGAAAGTCCAGAATAGGAGAGACTTATGCATATACCAATTAAACGTTCAAAAACAAATCAAATCTTTGGTGGAGTCATTGCCGGCATATGTGAACATTACGATTGGGATCCAGCCGTCGGTCGTGTGCTTTACGTTGTTTTAACAATCACCCCAGTTTTCCCTGGATTAATAGTTTACCTATTATTATGGCTATTGATGGATAAGCCAGCGTGAAATAAGGCGGTTAGAGACTGAGCATATCATAGAACATCGGATAATTGTGTACTTTCAATTTTTAGATATTCGTAGATAAGCGGAGGTCTCTGCCTTATGGAGCGCGGTTCAATAGTAATACAACAAGAGGATGTGACTTTCGTCACATCCTCATTTTTTTCTATTTAATTATGACGTGGAATTTCTTCGTTAAAACTGTAAAATTGTGACTTATCAGAAAAATCAGCCATATATTGACCATTTAAACCAGCTTTTTGACCAAAGGTACCAAGGTCTATTATGATTGATTCTTCTGGCTTTAGAAAATGGATTTTTCCCTTCATAGCCATACTACGTATATAGTTAATCATTTTAATGATTAAAGATTCGGGATTCTTGTCGCTATCAACTTTCTTTTCTACTTGGTTTAAGACATCAATAATATCTAATAATTCTGATGACTGATTGTCATATTTTAATAATCCCTTATTGAGATCCTCAATTGCAATTTTTGCGTCTGAGCTTGTTTTTACTTCTGTCATAATTAATTCCCCCCATGAATTTACACTAATTATAGTATTGAAAACCAAGTCAATTTTATTACAGAAATTGATGTTCGTCAATTTACTTAAAACCACCATTCAATAAGGATGTTAAATATTTATCAGCAGTTTTTGAGTCAATGTTAGGTTGCTCGAATAGACACCATTCAAGAACGGCAATAATCAAATCGCTGTAAAAACGTGCTAATAATTTAGCGGGGACTTCAATTTGGTTATTGGTTGAGCAGTAATCATAAACTAATTTATTGGCTTCTTGTCGTAAATACCCAGACATGCTGCGCCAGAGATTAGAATCGACACCATTGTTTTTAGTTATATTTTTTACTAGATCTTGATGACGGTCAAAAAAATCTAATAAGAGATTAAAAATACTAATGATTCCTTCTTCATCATCAGAATCATCGGAAATTTTAGATAGAATATCTTTTCCAATGTAGGACCAAAAATATTGAAGTAAATCATACTTGTCGTCAAAATAATTATAGAAAGTGGCACGAGGATATTCACTCTTTTTACAAATGTCATTTACAGTTATCTTATCAAATTCTTTTTCGCCCAAGGCTTCAAAAAGTGCCATTCGAAAGGCTTTTAGTGTTCGCTTTGCGCCTAGTGTCAGGTGCTTAGTCACATCAATTTTCATACGTTATCTCACCCTAATATTAAATGCATTTCAATATTTCGACTTTAACATATGTTCATTTTTTTACAAGTGCAAAAATGTAAACGATTTATTTTTTCATTGATTTTTCCATTTTTCATCTTATTCAGGAAATACGTTTTAAATGTTTTGCATTATTATTAAATTTGTCTAAATTTTAACAGTAAATTAGGGATTGTCTCTTGCCTATATCCTAAAATAATTTTATTATTATCTTTGTGTTTGACAACTGTCAATTATTTTACACTTGAATTGATTACGGGATTGGGAGTATAGGAATGAAATGGATTACTAAAAAATATACAGCGGCATTAATTTTATGGGTTGTTGTTGTTATAGCTGCAATTTTTGCTATGCCAAATGTTTCTCAGTTGGTTCGTGATAATGGAACGATTACATTACCAAGCTATACTGAGAGTCAAAAGGCTCAAAGAATTGAAAAGAAGGCTAATGGCAACAAGTCAGTCATAACATATACGGCTGTATTTAATAATACTGATAATACTAAATTATCTAAAAGTCAGTCGGAAGATATTACTGACAAGCTAAATCAGTTACAAAATACTAGTTATCTTAAAGTTAAAAAGGTAATGGGTCCTAGTGACAATGCTCAAACTAAAAAGCAGTTGATTGCTAAGGATAAAACAACACAATTAGCTCAAATAACTGTTAAGAGTAACGGCGAAATAAGTAAACAAGTTGATGAATTACAAAGTCAATTAAAGGTTTCAGGTATTAAAACCTATGTTACAGGTTCTGATGCTTTAAATGATGACTTTACAACTGTTACTGAAAAAGGTATCCAAAAGACTGAAGTTATTGCGGTTATCTTCATTTTCATCGTATTGATCTTAGTCTTCAGATCGCCTATTGTACCTTTGATTTCATTATTGAATGTTGGTATATCCTTTGTTACATCGTTGAGTATTGTAATGAACTTGGCGGAAAAGGCTAATTTTCCAATATCCAACTTTACTCAAGTGTTCTTGGTAGTTGTACTATTCGGAATTGGTACAGATTATAATATTTTACTTTATAACTACTTTAAAGGAGCTCTTTCTAGGGGAATGTCGGCGGTCGAAGCAGCACACGATGCCCAGCGCCATGGTGGCCGAACGATACTTTATAGTGGATTGTCTGTTTTAATTGGATTTACAGTTTTAGCACTTGCTAAATTTGAGTTCTATCAAAGTGCGGTTGCGGTTGCAATCGGAGTTCTTGTTTTACTAGCAGTGTTATTAACTTTAAATATGTTCTTTATGGAAACACTTGGAGCCAGAATGTTTTGGCCAAGTAAAATTACTAAAGGTTCTGGTAAGAGCCGTATCTGGTATGGTTTATCACGTTCAGCATTGGCATATCCAGTCGTTATCATCGCCGTTATCGCTGTTATCGGGATTCCATTCTTGATTAATTCCAACTCACAATTAAACTTTAACAATGCCGATGAAGTTCCTGATACTTATCAAGCTAAACGTGGTTATGAAGTAATTCAAGATCACTTTAGTAAGGGAATGTCTGCTCCAGCAACAGTTTATATTCAAAGTGATTCTAAACTGAATACACAGGCTAAACTTGCTGCTATTGATGATTTAACACAATACTTGAAACAAGAGCCAGGTGTTAAAACAGTTGCTTCAGCAACACAACCAGGTGGAAGTAAAATTAAGAGTATGTACTTAAAAGATCAATTAGCTACTATTACTAATGGATTAAATACTTCAACTAAAGGTATTGAACAAATCAAAGCTGGATTAACTTCAGCAAGTACTCAACTTGAAGCATCTGATATTAGTGGCAGTACAGCTCAAGTACAAGCTTTGGCAGATGGTACTAGCCAATTGCAAAGTGGAGCTCAACAGTTATCTAGTGGTATTAATCAATATACAAGCGGAGTTTCAAGTGTTAATAGCGGACTTCAAAGTGCTAATAGTTCTATGCCTGCTTTAACAAGTGGAGTTTCTACTTTAACAAGTAGTTCTCAACAATTAACTTCAGGTCTATCTCAATTACAAACTCAAGTTAGTTCGTTATCATCACAAGCTAGTCAAATTATGGCTATGTTGGCAAGTTCTGGACAAAATACTTCGGCAATGGCATCAGAAATGGGTGCGTTGCAAAGTGCAATTAGTCAATTGTCAGCAGGTTCTGCCGCAATTTCTGGTGGTATGAATCAATTGCAAGGTCAAGTACCAGCACTTACTTCTGGTATGTCTACTTTGGCAAATGGTACAAGTACCTTAGCCGCATCTAGTTCTACATTAACTAGTGGTGGTCAAAGTGTCGCTAGTGGTGCTGCAACTGTTAATAGCGGTGTTCAACAAATGAACACACAACTTCAAGCAATGGCAGCTCAAGTTACTGAACTTGAAGATGGTCTAACTAGTGCAACTGATGGTCTTGATACTTTGGCACAAGGTAACGCAAGTATGAAATCATATCTTGATGAATTACAAAAGTCATATATTGGAAATGATTTCTATCTTCCAAAGGCATCCATCAAGAGTTCTGTCTTTAAACCTTCATTAGATGCATATATGGATAAAGATCGTAAGATTGCTGAATTAACCTTAGTATTTAAGGGTGATCCAAATAGTGAGAAAGTTTCTAAGCAATTGAAGACCATTCAATCAGATATGAAGTCTCACTTGAAACATAGTGCCCTAAAGGACACAACTGTTGCAGTTGGTGGACAAACTTCTGAAAATAATGATTTACGTAAATTAGCTAATGGCGACTTTGGTCGTACAGCAATCATCATGACGATTGGTATTGGTATAGCCTTGATCGTTGTTACTGAGTCAATTTTGCAACCAATGACAATTATTGGAACATTACTATTAACTTATGAAGCATCTATGGGAATCACACGTTTTGTATCTCGTGTGGCTTTAGGTGATTCGATGTTAAGTTGGAACACACCGTTCTTTACTTTCATTATGTTGATGGCCTTAGGTGTTGATTACAGTATCTTCTTGATGGTTCGCTTTAAGGATGAAAAAGAACCTGATCTAAAAGTTAGAATGCTAAATGCTGCAACTGCAATAGGTTCAGTCGTAATTTCAGCAGCAATTATTTTAAGTGGTACCTTCGCTGCTTTAATCCCATCTGGCGTTACAACTTTGATTCAGGTTGCTCTAGGTGTCATAATTGGATTGATTATATTAGTAATAATCCTTCCATTAACGTTATCATCGCTAATAAGTATGATAACCTGGCATGAAAATAGGATTCATCGAGTAGCACAACCTAAAAAAGGTATAAGTAACCGTAAGAAAAAGAAACCAGAAACAACTGAATAAAAGATGATAAGATCTGTAATCCGATTGGGTTACAGATCTTATTTGTTTTAAACTAGTATTATTGGTATGAGAGGGAGGACTGTTATGAATATTTATCGCTTAGAAATTTTTATAGATTTAGTTAAAACACTTAATTATACAAATACTGCCGAAAACTTTTTTACAACTCAAAGTAACATTTCCAAACAAATTTTGAGTTTGGAAAAATAACTTAAAATTAAGTTATTTGAACGGGCACATCGTAAAATTGAGTTAACGCCCGCTGGAAAAATTGTTTTGAACCACGCTCAAAAAATAATTTCTGAATCTAACCTAATGAAGCAGGAATTAAACGATATTAATACTAAGATCAACTCTACAATTCATATTTTAACAATTCCAACTATGCCAAATTATCAAAGCTTTACGATGATCACGGAGTTCATTAATTCACATCCTAATATTCAGTTGTTACTTAAAGAAGCAGAAAGTAATAGTTTATTTTCAAATCTAAGTGATAATCAATGTGATATTATTTTTGCACGTACATTCAACTTCAATAATGATAAATTTGAAGAGTTACCCATGGAAACCGACAAATTCGTTGCGGTATTGCCAAGAGATCATAAATCTGCCAACAAAAAAGAAATAGAATTATCAGCTTTAAATACAGAGAGATTTTTAATATTAGGACCTTCAACTAATCTTTATGAACCAGTAATATCGCTGGCAAATCAAGCCGGTTTTGATCCACAAATAACTTATAAAGGCTCAAGGACGGATTTAATTGTACAAATGGTTGAAAAGGGAGTAGGAGTTTCTATTTTGACTGAAAAAACTATCTCTGCCTTTAAAAATAAAAATATCGCCATATTACCCTTAAAGCATAGTATTGATAGTAAATTGAGTTTTTTTAGGAAAAAAGGTCAGCACTCAGATGCTAATAATCGCTTTTGGGAATATATAAGAGAGAACCATTCCATTTCGGAATAGTTCTCTCTTTTATTTGAATTGTTTCAATCAGCATAAAAAATTACACTTAACTTGTTAATAAATTTAGGAGGCAAACTTAATGTCAGATGAATTATATGATTTAAGAAAAGTTATCGACGAGTTGAAAGAATTGCCTGGACAATTTCATGAAACAGATATTCCAGTTGATCCAAATGCAGAATTATCTGGAGTTTATCGTTATATCGGTGCAGGTGGAACAGTTGAACGCCCGACAACTGAAGGTCCAGCGATGATGTTCAATAATGTTAAAGGATTTCCTGATACTAGAGTTTTAATTGGTACTATGGCAAGTCGTAAACGTGTTGGTAAGATACTTCATCACGATTACAAAACGCTTGGTCGCCTATTAAAAGATTCAGTTGAAAATCCAATCAAACCTGTAAAAGTAAGCCATCAAGAAGCGCCAGCACAGGAAGTAGTACATTTATCAACTGATAAAGATTTTGACATTAGAAAATTAATTGCTGCTCCGACAAATACTGAATATGACGCTGGTCCTTATATTACAATGGGATTAGTTTTTGGCTCGGATCCCGACAAAACTATGAGTGATGTAACGATACATCGAATGGTCTTGGAAGATAAGGATACGATTGGAATGTATATCATGCCGGGAGGGCGTCATATAGGACATTTCCAAAAACAATTTGAGAAGATCAACAAACCAATGCCGATCACAATAAATATCGGCTTGGATCCCGCTATAACGATAGGAGCTACGTTTGAACCGCCTACAACACCACTTGGCTATAATGAATTATGGATCGCCGGTGCTTTGAGAAATCAAGCTGTTCAGTTGGTTGATGGCGTATCGGTAAATGAGATGGGAATTGCACGTTCGGAGTACATTATTGAGGCTGAAATTATGCCTAATCAAACTATGCAAGAAGACATTAATACTAATACAGGCAAAGCAATGCCAGAATTTCCCGGCTACGATGGCGATGCCAATCCAGCTGTTAATGTTGTGAAAGTAAAGGCAGTTACACATAGAAAAAATAATCCTATTATGCAGACAACTATCGGTCCTAGTGAGGAACATGTTTCAATGGCAGGTATCCCCACAGAAGCAAGTATCTTGGAATTAGTTGATAAAGCTATTCCCGGAAAAGTAGTTAATGTTTATAATCCACCAGCTGGTGGTGGAAAATTAATGACCATTATGCAGATCCATAAAGATAATGAGGCCGATGAAGGTTTGCAAAGACAAGCTGCTATTTTAGCATTATCGGCATTTAAGGAATTGAAAACAGTTATTTTAGTGGATGAAGATGTGGATATCTTTGATATGAATGATGTTATTTGGACCTTGAATACAAGATTTCAAGGCGACAAAGATATTATGGTTTTACCAGGTATGAGAAATCATCCATTAGATCCTTCGGAACTACCAGAATATGATCCCAAATCGATTCGTTTTCGTGGAATGAGTTCTAAAACTATTTTGGATGGGACAGTACCTTTTGATATGAAAGATCATTTTGTTAGAGCTCAATTTAAGAAAGTTAAGGATTGGCAAAAGTATTTGAAGTAGAGGTGTCGTCATTGAGTAAGAGAAGAATTGTTATTGGAGTCACAGGGGCGTCTGGAACAATATATGCAATTGATTTAATTAAAAAGTTGAAACAAATCAATAATATTGAAACACATGTTATTTTGAGTCCGTGGGCCAAGCAAAATTTGAAAATTGAAACTGATATGTCTTTGAATGATATAAAATCTCTGTCTGATTTTTATTATAGTAGCGGTGATTTAGGCGCTAGGATAGCAAGTGGTTCATTTTTAACTGATGGCATGGTAATAGTGCCTGCTAGTATGAAAACCGTTGCCAGCATTGCCGTTGGACTTGGTGACAATCTTATTTCTCGTGCTGCTGATGTTACTTTAAAGGAACAACGTAAATTGATCATGGTTCCTAGAGAAACGCCTTTGAATACGATTCATTTAGAAAATATGACTAAATTATCGAAAATGGGCGTACAAATGATTCCTCCTATCCCAGCATTTTACAATCATCCGAAAACTATTCAAGATCTAGTTGATCATCAGACAATGAAATTAATGGATGCATTGCGTATTGAAAACGACTCTAAAGGACGTTGGGAGGGGATTTAATGCCAGAATTTCAAGTCACTAAAGAAGATTACACTATGACAGCAAAAGTCTTAATCGTTGGTATAGATCTGTTCATTGTGGTAACTGGCGGTGATAATCCTCATATCGGCACAGTGACTACTTTAAGTAGTCAGACTGATATTCAAACCATTCGTTATCCTAGCCACGACGGCAGGTTTCATAAGGACGACATTTTAGCCTATCGGATTGCTAAGATAATCAAAAGTGATCTACCTGGAAGTTGTACGATAACTTCTGGAGTTCATGTAAATCATATTTCAAAAAAACAAATTATGGTTTCTAGTTCGATGGCTGTTGATTTAGGTCAGCAGATTTTGAAATGGCTCAAATCATACAAATTTAATGCAACTGACCCCATTTACTATAGTGATAATGAAAATCCTAAATAGAAAAAGAGCGTAACACAAGGGTTTACTCGGTTTCTGAGTGCCTTATGTCATGCTCTTTATTTTTTTATATTGTTTTCATAAAATTCCCAAAATTTTGATGCAACGTCATTTTTTGACATTAAGGGCCAAGTTACTGGTTCTTTGTCTCTTTGGATTACAGTTATTTCGTTAGTGTCAGTGTTAAATCCTGAACCAGCCTTTGAAACGTCATTTGCTAGGATCATATCAACGTTTTTCTCGTATAATTTCTTTTGTGCGTAGGGAATCAAGTTTTCTGTTTCAGCAGCGAATCCTACAACAAATTGATTAGTTTTTTGCCTAGATATTTCTTTCAAGATATCAGGATTTTTTTGTAATTTAATTGTATATAGATCTTGATCATTATTTTTCTTGATTTTTTGATCTGCTTTGTGGATAGGTCTGAAATCAGAAACAGCTGCGGCCATTACCAATACGTCATTTATAGCAAAAACTTCTTCAAGTTTCTTTTGCATTTCAATGGCAGTGGAAACGTGCACTTCTTCAATATTGGGGGAACTGATAGGATCATGCACGGTACTGATCAAAGTAACATGAGCACCCATATCGGCAGCAACATTAGCTAATGCAATTCCCATTTTTCCTGATGATCTGTTACCAATAAAGCGGACGGGGTCAATGGCTTCTTGTGTTCCACCGGCGGTAATAACGACATTTGTTCCGGCTAAGACAGGTTTAGTGAAAGTCTTATAAATTTCAACCATGATATTTGTTAATTCAGGTAAACGTCCCTTACCAGTTTCACCTTCGGCTAAAAAGCCTGAATCTGGCTCAACAACGGTAATATCCATCAAATCTAGTGTCCGAAGATTTTTTTGAACGGCTGGATTTTCCCACATAGTAGTGTTCATAGCTGGGAAGACGATTTTGGGCGCATCAGTGGCTAATAAAGTCGTTGTTGCCAGATCGTCAGCTATTCCGTTAGCAATTTTGGCAATGATGTTAGCAGTTGCTGGTAAAATAATTGCTAAATCAGTCCAACGTGCAAGTTTGATATGCGGGATGAAGTCATCTTGACTAGATTGAGCTAAAAAATTATTCGTCAGAACTGGTCTTTGACTTAATGTAGAAAAAGTTAATGGAGTGACAAATTTTTGTGCAGCATCTGTCATGACCACTTGGACTTCGGCTTTTGCCTTAATTAACTCACGGACAACACCGAGTGCTTTGTAAACGGCAATACCTCCCGAAACGTAAAGAGTTACATGTTTATCCTTTAACATATTTTCACCTCAAAAAAATTCTATCTTCTATTATACATGTTTTACCGTATGATAGAATTTTTAGTAATGGGGGAATCGTATGTATACTTCAACTATCGTTATAATTATTACCATTTTACTGTTCATGCTAGGTAATGAGTGGTTACTAGAAATATTTCAAAGTTTTGGTTTGAATTTTTGGGCCAGTGAGATTTTCATTGCCGTTATCATACTGATTATTATCTTTTTGATTTACAAATTTGTATTAAAGAAAATTTTTTCTAAAAAATGATCTATGATTTAGCTGTATCAGGATCAAATTGAAATCCACCGCTATATGGGGCCTTGTCAATTGCAACCATTTCTTCATTTGTTAGCTCAAAATTAAAATCATCAAGATTATCTTGCATATGATCAATGTTTGTTGATTTTGTTAAAGGTATAATTTCTTTTTGAATTAACCAACGAAGAATAACTTGTGAAGGCTTTTTTTCGTATTTTTGTGCAATTTTATTAACAGTAGGATCTTTTAAGACATCACTGCCAGGTCCGCCAAAAGGACTCCAGGCCTCAACTTGAATGTTTTGACTGTGTGAATATTCTGCCGCCTTTGTTTGAGCAAATCCAGGATGATATTCAATTTGGTTAAGCATTGGTTTTATTTCACTATCCTCAATTAGAGCCTTTAAATGATGATCTAAAAAGTTAGAAACTCCGATGGCCTTAATTTTACCTGACTTATATAGATCTTCTAAAGCTCGCCAAGTATCAGCGTTTAATTCTCGCCAATCATTATGCCATTTAGCATTAGCAGGCCAATGAATTAAATAAATATCAATATAGTCTAATCCTAGTTTTTTTAGTGATTCGTTAAATGCAGCAGTTGTCTTTTTATAGCCACGATTAGTGTGCCAAGCTTTAGTACTAACCAAAATATCTTCACGCTTTAAATTATTTTCAACCATTGCTTCTCTGATACCTTTACCAACACTTATTTCATTGCCGTAAATTTCTGCTGTGTCAATTAAATGGTAACCACTCTTGATGGCATCTTTTACTGCAGAAACGGTTTCTTTTCCATCAGGAATAATGGTTCCAAAGCCAACTACTGGAATCTTATATCCGTTGTTTAATGTATATTTTGAAGTTTTATTCATCTTTTATTCCACCTTTTTATTCTACTGAAAATTGTTTTGACATATCTAACATATTTTGAAATCCTTTGGCATCTTCAGGAAGATTGAATCCATTACCAGAGTTTAAGGCTTTGATTTGATCCATTTCTTGGTCACTTAATTCAAAATCAAAAATATCTAAGTTTTCTTTTAAACGATTTATATGAACTGTTTTAGGAATTGCTACGATATTTCTTTGTAGTAACCAACGTAGAATTACTTGAGCACTAGATTTCCCATGCTTATTTCCAATATCACTTAACAATGGCAAATCAAAGACGTTATTGTTTCCTGAGGCAAAGGGTGCCCAGGCTTCCATTTGAACATCATAGTCGATCATTGCTTGTTGATCTTCTTCGCGTTGATTGAAGACGTTTGTCTCAATCATATTTACGGCTGGACGAATATCTGTGAAATTGATCAAGTCTACTAATTTTTGTTGCGTAAAGTTATCAACACCAATGGCACGAATTTTCCCAGCTTTATAAGCCTCACTTAAATAACGCCATGCACCATAGTAATCACTTACTGGTTGATGGATTAAATATAAATCTAAATAATCTAAACCTAAGTTATTCAATGAACGCTCAAGTCCTGCTTGTGCACCTTCGTATGAATTATCAGTTAGCCATAATTTTGAAGTTATAAATAGTTCTGAACGATCGACACCACTGCGTTTAATTGCACGTCCAACGGCTTTTTCATTCCCATAAGCAGCCGCAGTATCGATTAAGCGATAACCAAGTTTAATTGCTTGATAAACTGCTTCTTCAGCTTCATTTAGATTGGTGACACGAAATATTCCTAAACCTAGTTTTGGCATTTTAACACCATTATTTAAAGTAACGTATTCCATTTTTAAAGATCTCCTTTTGTTAATTGAAATTTTAAATAGTCGATGGTAGCAATTTGTTTCTCAAGTCTGTGAATGGTGATTAGTTTCTCAGTTCTTTTTCGCTTTAAAAGTTTATTTTTTTGAGTGACCCGCAGTTTACTGGTTTTATCTGAATTTAAATAATCTTCAATTTCTACCAGGTTAAAGCCAATATTGTGTAGCTGAGTAAATATTTGTAATTGAGTTAAGTCACTTTGGGAATAAAACTTATCTTTAGAAAAGTGATTGCGAGATTGCCAAATATCGAAATCATTCAAAACTTGTTCGGTAAGTTGATACTTAGCTTGTAGTTCATCTTCATTCACAAAATTCACCTCGATAAAATAATAGTAAGAATCAATTGATCAACGTTAATCCAAGAAATCGTTGAAACTTCGTTGATCAATATGTGTAGTTTAAATGCTAATGATAAGTATGTAAAATGCTTATATCACATTATAAGAAATTCACATTATGTATATCTTAACTTAAAAATGACTCACACGAAATATTTCGTATGAGTCATTTTTTTCTAACTTATTAAAGATGGAATGGTGAACTTCAATTTTTTTCTTTACGTATAAAGTCAATAAAGGCTTTAGTTGCTTCTGAATGTGGTTGTTGACCACGCCAAGCTAAAACGGAATTTAATTCTAGCTTTGGTTCTAATGGAATATATTTTAAGTCGTCAAAATGTTGACCTGTTTTTAAACAAATTACTACACCATGATTTTGTTGTGCCAGCATTGCTGCACTGTATAAAAGATTATAGCGAGCTTTATTTTCCATTTGAATGGCGTATTTACCAGACCAATTGCCGAGCTCGTTTTGAACTATTCGATCAGAAATTGTAATTACTTTGGTACCGACTAAATCACCAGGACGAA
Source organism: Companilactobacillus baiquanensis (assembly GCF_003946605.1). Classification (GTDB taxonomy): domain Bacteria; phylum Bacillota; class Bacilli; order Lactobacillales; family Lactobacillaceae; genus Companilactobacillus; species Companilactobacillus baiquanensis. The sequence continues at coordinate 709,442 of NZ_RHOQ01000001.1, read as the reverse complement.
TCGCGTCAAATTCAGAAAATTTGGATTTTTTATGCGCCAAGATACCCCATTCTTCCTTACTATTCATATGTACAAAATCGTATTTACCGATTTCCACTGGTTCAATTAAGAGCCCCATATCTAAAACGCCTTGTTCGATCCATCCTTTAATGTCATTATTATTGCCACTTCTTAAATTAAATTTCACTTTCGGATATAATTCCTGAAATTCATCTAGCAGTTGTGCTAATTCTGCCGTACTATGGAGTTCACCACAGCCAATTTCAATTGTTCCTATCAATTCTTCAGTCGATTGTAGTTCATCACGTGTATGTTCAAAGATATTTACTATATCTTGAGCTCTTTGTCGAAATAAGAGTCCTTCTTTAGTTAAATAAATACTATGATTACTGCGGTGAAATAATTCAACATTTAATTCAGTTTCTAAACCCTTTAGTTGTCGTGATAACGTTGGCTGTGTCAGATTTAATAAGGATGCAGCTTTAGTGATATTTTCTTCACGAGCGGTAATTAAAAAATAATTTAAAACACGAATATCCATTTTCTCACCAGTCCACTAATTATTTATTTACTATTAAAGTTTAACATACAATAATTGCATAACTGGTCACTTGAAATAAGCATTTTCAAATGTAACTAACCTCTATTAGACTAGCCAATGAAAGTAATTAATTTTTTAAATAAGGAGAAGATAAATGAAAATTGCTGTTATTGGAGCTTTTGGAAAAACAGGTAGAGCTGTAATCAATGAGGCCCAGAGTAGAGGACATCAAATTTTGGCGATTGCCCATAAGGATCATGCAGAAATAGAATTAAAAGCCGACAAACTATTGATCAAAGATATTATGGACCTGACAACAGATGATTTAAAAGAGGTCGATGCCATAGTAGACGCAATCAGTGCCTGGACTCCGGAAACATTTTACGTTCATACTGATGGAATATCTCATATTATGAATATTTTGAAAGGTACAAATATTCGTTATCTAAAAGTTGGTGGTGCTGGGACACTGTTCATCAATTCAGAACATACAAAAATGTTAAAAGATCGGACAAATTATCCGGATGACTGGATGCCGCTTGCTGATGCTTTAGTTGAAAGCCTTAGTCGTTTACGTTCGTATTCAAACATTCGTTGGACATATATGACACCTGCTTTTAATTATGATCCAAAAGGAACCCGAACTGGTAAATATCAAATTGATGGCGAGGAGTATCATGCTCAAGATGATAGTAAACACTATATCAGCTATGCAGACTACGCCGTAGGGATGTTGGATATTATTGAAAAAGGAACTTATGAACGTCAAAGAATTACGCTTGTTAATGAAAAATAGTATTTATAAGAGCTGAGAATGTTAATAAAATACTCAGCTTTCGAGAATTAAATCAAATAAGTCCGGTAATCTGATTTTTAGATTACCGGGCTTTTTTGTGAAAAATCGGTTGATGGTGACTCTTTTTTGTAACCAAGAAGTGTAAAATTGAAAATGATAGATATATTTCCACCAAAGGAGTAGTGAGAAGATGGAAAACACAAATTTTAGTAGTGCTGATCACACGAAACTATCTAAAGAAATTGCCCAAGAGGGGATGGTTTTACTACAAAATAACCATCATGTGCTACCTCTAAAGACTAAAGTAGTTGCAGTGTATGGAAGTGGTGCCTTTGCAACAGTAAAGGGCGGAACTGGTTCTGGTAATGTTAACCAAGAGACTACTTCGATCGTTGAAGGATTGGAAAAATCAGGTTTTACTGTTACAACTAAATCTTGGCTCAATCGTTTTCAAAGATTTTATCAAGCAAAAGAAACTGAATACAATAAAGACACTAATATATTATCGCCAGCTTTCAGTATTGATGACCCCGAGATTCACGACTTTAAAGAAGGTACCGTAGGTATTTATGTAATATCACGTACTTCTGGTGAAGGGTACGATCGAAAGAATGAACCCGGTGATTTTCAATTATCTGAGAATGAATTTTCTAACATTAAACGCTTGAGTGAATATTATGAAAATAGCATCTTGTTATTGAATATTGGCGGAGTAATTGATACTAGTTTTGTGGATCAATGTCCATTACTAGATAGTATTTTATTAATTTCTCAACCTGGAATGACAGCTGGAGATGCAGTGACAGAAATATTAGATGGAACAAAAACTCCTTCTGGAAAATTATCTGATACCTGGACTGATTATCAAGAATATCCGGCAATTGATAATTTTGGAGTTAGGAATCCTGAATATTCTGAAGGAATTTATGTTGGTTATAGATATTTTGATAGTTTTAATATTAAACCAAGATATGAATTTGGATATGGACTAAGCTATGCCGAATTTGACATAAAAGTTAATAAAATATCAGTAAATGAAGAGCACATTTCTATTAAGTTAGAAGTAAAAAATGAGAGCGATAAATTCCAAGGGCAGGAAGTAGTTCAAGCATATATTTCCAATCCTCAATCCGATATACCTACTCCTTATCAAGTTCTACGAGCATATTCTAAAACTAAAGTATTAAAACCGCATGAAGTGCAACAGTTACAATTTGATATTAAGACAGAAGATCTAGTTATTTATGACGAAAAAAATGCTGCTTTTGTTTTGACACCGGGCGTTTATTCAGTAAGAGTCGGTAATAGTTCTCGTAATACTAAAGTTGTTGCTGAAATAAAATTAGACCGAAAGACTATTATTAAAACGGTTGAACACAAAATGTGTCCGCAAGTTGATCCAACTAAGCTTATAAAAAATAATGTTGAATTGTCTAGAACATTCAATGTACCTTTATTCTTGTTAAAATCTGAAAACTTTCGTCAAGCTGATCAAGTTCAATATCAAGATAAATCAGATGTTACGACATATGTAGTCGACGATAGAAAACTACCGGGTAAATACTTTAATGAAGAAGTTATTTCCAGAGATAAAATAGAAAATTTAAATTTGATCGATGTATATAATAAAAGAATTTCTTTAGAAACATTTGTAGCCAACTTGTCTGATAAAGAACTGGTAGATATAGTCGAAGGAGATTTAGGCCAAGATAATGATAGCATTATTGGCAATGCATCTAGCCTTGTAAAAGGAGCGGCCGGGCAGACGGTTAGTAATGTGCAGCGTGGCATTCCAGCAACTGTTAGTGCCGATGGCCCTGCTGGATTAAGATTAGATTCAAGTTATAAAAATACTGCTTGGCCGATCGGAACTTTAGTGGCACAAACTTGGAATCGATCTCTTATTGAAAAGATGGGTATAGCGATAGGTGAAGAAATGAAGCACTGCAAAGTTACATTCTGGCTGGCTCCAGGGATGAATATTCATCGTAATCCGTTAGGCGGCCGTAATTTTGAATACTTTTCAGAAGATCCATTTCTATCTGGAACGATTGCTGCTGCCGAGACTAAAGGTGTGCAAAGTCATGCTGGTTTAGGTGTCACGATTAAACATTTCTTAGGTAATAATCAAGAAAGTTTTCGTAATATTGGCAATAGTTTAATTGGTGAGCAAGCTTTAAGAGAAATTTATTTGAAGAATTTTGAAATTGCCATCAAAGAAGAACAGCCATTAGCAATAATGTCATCTTACAATATGGTCAATAATTATTATTCAGGAGCAAACTTTGAAGCCTTAACTAATGTTTTGCGCGATGAATGGGGATTTCAAGGATTGGTCATGACTGACTGGTTCAGTGTGGCTGATCCTAAAGAAAGTATGCATGCTGGTAATGATTTAATTATGCCCGGTAATTCTAAAGACACATTATTTGCGGCGGTTTCAAATCTTAAACCTGAATTTAATTCTGATGGAAGTATTGCTACTAAAAAGGTTCTTAATTCTGCTTTGATGAAAATAGAAACAATTAATCTCTTAAATGACTTTATCCCAGATAATGATGGGGATGTTTTAGTAAGAGTTAAAATTTCATCTGATCAGTTGGATGAAAAAATTAAAGAGTCGTTTTATAACGGGAGCGTTCAAATATTGGATAAAGATCATATTTTACTTCAGGGAAAGTGGAAAGATAACAACGATCTTAATTTAGGTGATCTGCAAAAGTCTGCGATCCATATTCTTAAAGTTATTATGAAAACAGATAAATTTAAATTACAAATGAATAAAAAAAAGGAACAAGACTAATCTACGTCTTGTTCCTTTTTACCATCTAGAATAACTGAGCGAAGCTCGTTTAAATCAATATCATATAGATCCGCTAGGACAAATAATAATGCCCCATCCATAGTTCTAGTTTTGTTAGTTTCTAATGCACTTAGAACAGAAGTTGATGTTGATAAATTATAATCGTGTTTAGCAGCATAAACTACCTGTTGTAAGGTCATTTCCTTAAAGAATCTCTTTGTTCTTAAATATTTTCCAATTGTTACCATACAACCAACATTGCCTCCATCTTCTATACATGTTGTTTTACCATAAAAATGTGACTTTTTTTTGAAAAACAACATGGAATTTGCAATATATTTAAGGTATCACAATTTTCCCTCTGTACAACGACATGGACTGAACTGTCGATAAATTGTAATATACAATATTAATGTACAATTGTGCAAATAAAAAACGTCTCATATGAGACGTTTGCTAAATTAATAACGATTTAATAATTCTACGTATGCATCAATGATGCTTTGTAGGAATCCAATAGTCTTATCTGAAACTTTACCGTTTTCATCAAGAATATTTGTTACATTACCAAGATAAGCTTCTGGTTGTTGAAGAGTTGGCATATTTAAGAATACCAATGATTGACGTAAGATGTGGTTTGCACCAAATCCACTGATAGCACCAGGTGAAACGCTGACAATGGCAGCTGGCTTGTTCTCCCAAGCATTTTCTCCATATGGACGTGAACCTACATCAATAGCGTTCTTTAGTCCACCAGGGATCGAACGATTGTATTCTGGTGTTACAAATAATACACCGCTGGCATCTTTAAGTTTATTTCTGAATTCTGTGTAGCTGTCCGGAACGTTTTCAGGTGTATCAATATCCTCACTATAAAGTGGCAAATCACCAATTTCTACAAATTCTGGTTCATATTCACTTGGGAATAATCCTACCAAGTTGTTGGCAATTTGACGTGAGAATGAACCCTTACGTAAACTACCGACGATAACAGCAATTTTCTTTGACATATTAAATTCCTCCATTCCTTATATATATCCAACTTAGCATAAATAAAATTATTGAACAAATGATTGTTCTCGCAAGACATTATTTTTTTACGTAAATTTAATATATGTTTAAAATTAATAGCCAATTGTTTAATTTATCAATTTTGCTAAAAATTATATGAATAATCTGACGTATATTACACAACTGTTACAGAATTGACTTGAGATAGAAATTTTTTATTCTCTACGTAATATGTTTGAAATATTCATCTTGTATAGTTTCCTCTGGTGATTAAGAAAAAACGGGGGGATTAGTTGATTAAGCAAACTAAAATTAAAGCATTACTTCTAGCAGGAATACTGTTGATGGCAGGTACAGGATATTCAGTTAATGCATATGCTGCAACTCAAAATAACAGTGAACAAGTAACAAGTAATGTAGGGGATTTTAATGGCACATTGTCAGGTTTAGCTGATAATGATGATAATGCTAAAAAACTAAATGAGAAAATCTCTGTATCAGGTGATAAAGAATTTATTCCTGGTATTGAATATAGTGAGAAAGACCACCAGATGGAACATGTCGATCTCACACCAGAACCAAAGGCAGAACCAGTAGTGAATCAAGTAGAAAGTGTGACTAACGTTACACAAAATACAACAGAAACAACTCAACCTGCTCAAACGACTCAGAATGTAGGAACTTTTAAAATAAGTTTTTACGATCCAGCAGTATTAGGATCTAATATGGGTTACGGCGGCGTGGCAACTAACTTGGGGGTTATTCCACGCGGTACACGTTTGAAAATTACCACTGCACAAGGTGATGTTTGGTATCGAACTGTTAACGATACAGGAACATTTGCCGCATCGAATCCATACCAAATCGATGTTGCAATGCCAAATAATATGATTCCTTCATACGGAATAACAAGTGCAACAGTTGAGATCGTTTAAAAAAAATAATCACATCAAAAAGATCAGGGGAATATTTTCTCTTGGTCTTTTTTGGTAACTATTGATATTTGTTGTAAAATATCAGCGAAAGGGCGTGTTGCTGAATGAAAACATATGGCTTTGTTAATAATGATCTAGATAGTTTGACAGAATTTATCAAAGATACACCTGAACCAACCGGACAAGATGTATTAGTTAAGATTGCTGGAGTTTCTATCAATCCAGTTGATATTGCTACTCGAAAAAAAATAGCCGGTCAATTAACCGATCCTAAAGTAGTTGGTTTTGACGGTTATGGGAAAATTGTTAAAAAAGGGTCAGATGCTAATAAATTTCAAATTGGTGATACAGTCTTTTTTGCAGGAGATTATTCAAGAGATGGTAGTTATCAAGAATTTGAACTGATCGATCAAAGATTAATAGCTAAAGCACCAAAAACAGTATCTATTGAAGATAGCGTTTCTATGCCGCTGATTACTTTGACCGCTAGTGAATTACTATATGAAAAGTTAAAGATTGATCCTAAAGCAGATAATTCCCAAAAAACAGTGCTGATAATCAATGGTGCTGGGGGAGTAGGTTCAATTGCCGTCCAATTGGCTCATTTAGCCGGTCTAAGAGTTATTGCTACCGCAACTGGTGAGAAGGTAGAATGGATCAAAAAACTTGGCGCAGATCAAGTTATTGACCATCATCATGACCTGATCAAGCAAATGCATGATCTAAAGATAAAAAATGTCGATTATATCCTAGGTTTAAGTGATAACGATCCGCACTGGAATGAAATTACTGAATTAATTAAACCATTCGGTACTTTTGCTACGATCACAAACCTAAGAGAGTCTAGTGTGGCAGATTTAAAGAATAAGTCTGTTAACTTCAATTGGGAATGGATGTTCACTAAGGCATTTTATAATCTCGATTCAATGTCTACTCAAGGCGATTATCTAGAAAAATTGGCTAACGACCTAGATTCAGGGGTTATAAAGTCAACTACTACAAAGATAATTCGAGGATTTGATCTTGAGTCTTTAAAAGCGGCTACGAAAATAGTTGAAGCGGGTCACATGAAAGGTAAAGTTGTCGTTATTGCCTAATTTTTGTAACAAAAAAGGATTCGTGATTTACGTTTTGTAAATTTCGAATCCTTTTCTAAATCTTATTTAAATCAAATTATAATGCTTTAGACCATTTCTAATACCACCGGCAGTATTTGCCGAAGTAACATAACTGGCAGAATTTTTGATTTCCTCAGTTCCATTTTCCATAGCTATACTATAATCTGCTGATTTGATCATCTCTAAATCGTTTGGACCATCTCCGAAAGCATAGACAGGTTTGTCATCTAGTTGCATGTTATTGATAAGGTTTTTTATACCACTCATTTTAGTGATACCTTTTTTAACAACATCAATAGAGTAAGTACCTGTTTTATAAAATTTCAACTCTGGATATTGAACTTGATAGCGATCCTCTTTTTCTGGAGAAACGACCACGATCATTGGGACTTTCACTTTTTTATAAAAATCTGCGTCAACCTTAGGCAATGGTAAATGTACCATTTGATAGAAATCTTCCACGACATCAGTTTTACGATTGATCGATGTTGATGTGTATGAATGCATACCGATAACATCATCAAATTCATTCGCCGTATCGATGACTTGTTCTATTAATTCAGGTTCAAGAATATTTTCATAAATAATTTCCTGTTCTGATTGGACAAGTGCGCCATTTAAAGTAATATTAGTATCAATACCAGTTGCCTCTGAGATTTCTACGATCTCATCAGGTGCACGACCTGTACAGATAACTGGAAGATAGTTATTTTCTCGTAGTTGATGAATTGCATTTGCTACATCAGGATCAACTTTCGAGTGTTCGTTTAATAAAGTGCCGTCAAGATCAAAAAATACTGTGCCTTGATAGTTCTTATTCAAAAAATCACCAACCTCAATTTATTTTGTATACTATGCTTATAGTAACAAGTTTTATCTGTTTGAGGTAGTGCTAACTATATGGAGTGTAATATAAATGAAAATATTAATGATAGAAGATAATAAATCTGTTTCGGAAATGATGAGCATGTTTTTCCAAAAAGAGAATTGGGATGCTAGTTTTGCTTATGATGGTAACGAAGCTGTCGATATGTTTAATGAACATGCCGATGATTGGGATATGATCACCTTGGACCTTAATTTGCCTGGTAAAGACGGTATGGAAGTTGCCAAGGAGATCCGCAAGGTCTCAAAGACAGTTCCAATTATTATGCTGACAGCTAGAGATACTGAAAGTGATCAAGTTTTAGGATTGGAATTTGGTGCCGATGATTACGTTACTAAACCATTTAGTCCCATTACTTTGATTGCTAGAATGAAGGCCATTCATAGAAGAAATGAAAATATTGCCGAAGAAGTTGCCAAAACAAATAATGATAAATCGTCAGATGAAACTAGTGAAGGTTTTGATATTAATACTGGTTATTTCAAACTCAACTCAAGTACCCGTGAAGCCTTTTTAGGTGGTAAAGAGATTCCTGACTTAACTCCAAAGGAGTTTGATTTGTTGAAGACTCTTTCAAGTAAACCTAAACAAGTTTTCTCAAGAGAACAATTGTTGGAACAAGTTTGGGATTATGATTATTTTGGCGAGGAACGTACTGTTGATGCTCATATAAAAAAATTACGTCAAAAAATTGAAAAAGTCGGTCCTCAAGTAATAGAAACTGTTTGGGGAGTTGGATATAAATTTGATGACTCTGGAGTCAAGGCTGATTAAAATATGAAATTAATTTATCAAAATATGCTGAGTTTTCTGATCGTTATTTTGACGACTCTTGGTATTATTCTCTATTCGGTTACGAGCACTTCCACCACTTGGGAATATAACCGAACTTATAAGAGTCTAGAAAGTTACGCAGGAAATCTTGAAAAAATTGCTTTAAAGACAGATCCTGATACGGGGGAAATTCATAATATTACTGGCGATAACATTCGTACTGTTGAACAAGTTTTATCAGAACGTAATGTTCAGTTTGCTGTGTTTGATTATAAAAATAATCAAGTCTATCCAACACACCCAAGTAACGTCAAACTGCATCTAAAAAAATCGTATTGGAATAAGTTAAAACAAGGGAAAACAATTCGTAATATCCAAAAGCCTGAAGGTACAGAGGGAAATCCTCAATTAAGTAAAAAGGGCGATATTAGTTATGTTTATGTGCTGACCCCGTGGTTTCAAAATGGTAAATTAGTGGCAGCTGTTTGGGCAGGATCAGATGTTAGTGAATTACAAACAAATATTGGAGAAATCAATAGCAGGCTTTATTTTGCCTTGTTGATCTCGCTATTGGCAGCAATTATTTTAAGTTTCTTACTTTCCAGATATCAAGTTAACCGGATCAATCGTCTACGTGGTGCAACTAGAAGAGTTGCTAATAATGATTTTTCTGTTCAAATTGAAAGTAAAAATCGTGATGAGTTAGATGATCTAGCTGATGACTTTAATAAGATGGTTAAATCACTGGAAGCATCGGATAAAGAGATCAAGCGTCAAGAACAACGTCGTAAGGAATTTATGGCTGATGCCTCACACGAGATGAGAACGCCTTTAACGACTATTAATGGGTTGTTGGAGGGATTGGCATATGATGCTATTCCTGAAGAATCTAAGGGACAAAGTATTGAACTGATGAGAAATGAAACTAATCGCTTGATCCGTTTAGTTAATGAGAACCTTGATTATGAAAAAATCAGGACTAATCAGATAACTTTGGCTAGAAGAGAATTCGATGCCAACGTTCCGTTAAGAGATATTACTTCACAACTTAAGAAAAAGGCTGAAGAGTCCAAAGATAAACTAATTTTGGAAACGCCTGAAGATAAGTTGATGACCTACGCTGATTATGATCGTTTTGTACAAGTGATGTTTAATATCATTCAAAATTCGATCCAGTTTACTAACGATGGTGAAGTTGTTGTGACAGGATACCGCGCTGAAGATAGACATGCTTCTATTTTCAAAATTCAAGATACCGGTATTGGGATGTCAGAAGACCAAGTTAAAAACATTTGGGATCGTTACTACAAAGCTGATCCGTCACGTAAAAACCGCAAATATGGTGAATCTGGTCTCGGATTATCGATCGTTCATCAATTGATTGAAAATCATGGTGGAGAAATCGAAGTTAAGAGTAAGCTAAATAAGGGTACGACCTTTACAGTAACTTTCTTTGATGAGGGTCATGAACACAATAAGACTAGTGAATAATTAAAATTTTAAGCGTTAAAATACGCAGGAGCAGCGATCCATAATCGGATCACTATTCCTGCGTATTTTTTTACTCTTTAAAAAATTAAAATTTTCCATTTTCTAAAAATTTGTTCTTACGATTAGAAATTGACAAAATAATATTAAATCCAACTAGCCAAATAACCGCACCAATTGCTGGTAATAATGTTTCTTTATTAAAGAATAAAGTAATAAAAATTCCAACAAATAAAATTATTGTTATAGGATTAGTTATCTTGTAATGGGGCATTAGGAAACCATTCTCTAAGAAATCATTAGAGTGACGATACTTCCAATGAGCGACCATTGTTAAAATACAAACTAAGATGTAAATATCACTGGAGATAGAGGCTATGAAAGTGAAGGCCGTTCCTAAACCATTAAATGAACTAATGATAGGTGCCAGAATCATCATTCCAGCTGAGAACAAAACACTGCCAAATGGGATCCCACTTTTAGAAACTTTTTCAAATTGTTTCATATTTTTACCAGTAGATTCCTGTGCGAGTTGATATAGATGACGTCCGGTTGAAAAAATTGCACTATTTAAAGTCGAACAGGCGGCTGCAATAACAACTAAATTGATAATTTGTGAAGCTGCAGGAAGTCCGGCCAACTCAAATATTTGAACAAAAGGACTTTGTGATTGGCTTAATGATCTCCAAGGAGTGATGGTCATGATAATAAATAAAGCACCAATATAAAATAAAAGGATCCTACCAATAATTTGATTTACAGCATGTGGTAATACTTTCAGAGGTTGCTTTGTTTCGGCAGTTGTAATACCAACAAATTCCATTCCTTGAAAGGCGAAGAATACCATTGGAAAGGCGTTGATAAATGAATGAAAACCATTAGGAAACATTGTAAAGCCATCAGTTAAATTTGACAGTGATGCATGTGTACCAGCAGGGTTTTCATGATGAATAGCGATCATATAAATACCAACGACGATTAAAACCAAAATGGCAACGATCTTAATTCCTGATAAGAAAGTTTCAGATCTACCAAATGAACGAACCATGGATAAATTGACAATAGTTAATACTGCTAAGAAGAATAATTGAACTAACCAGGCAGGAGTATCTGGCAACCAATACTTAATGTAAGTTGAAATAGCAGTTAATTCAGCCATCCCCGCTAAAATAAGTTCAGCCCAATAACTCCAAGCCGCAAAGTATCCAAATCTGGGGCTAATGTATTTTCCAATAAATGAAACAAAGGTGTGTTGCTCGGGATCAGAGTACATCATTTCTCCAATTGCTCTCATCATGAAGAAGAAGAAGATCCCTATCACTAGATAAATTAGCATAATAGAAGGACCAGTTTTGTGGATCGTACTACCAGCACCTAAAAATAGACCCGTTCCGATGGAACCCCCAAAAGCAATCATTTGTACGGCTAGGTTTGATAGACCACGTCTAGTTCCATCCGCATTGATTTCAATTTCATTTGTTTTACTTAACAATATTATCGAACCTCTTTCTAAGGTCAAACAATAAAAAAAGAGCACTCCTACAATATACAGAAGTGCTCTAAGCACGTTACCATTCTGGCTTGTTTAATTGGTTGCCCAAATAAACCTTAACAACCTTCATTTATAAATAAAGGCGTGTCCTAATAACGTGGACCAAACCGTTTAGTATTTTCAAAGCGATCATACTAACCAATCATCGGCCATTTTCATTTTTCATATAGTGATTGCCTCTCACCAAATGGCAACTCTCTTTATCACTTAATCGAAATTACTTTCCGAATCTTATTGTTTGAACTTTTCTTGTTGCTATTCAATATAGTTTTTATTAAAGACTCTGTCAAGTTTAAATTAAAATATTTTAATTTAAAATTTCACTTATGAACACTGGAACAGGAGCTTTTCAATAAATATATTGATCATATTGTTAAATATTTCTAATTAAATTATTGTACTAATCATTGGCGTCATCCTTTAGAATACTTTCCCAACTGTCGATATTTGTTCTGTCGCTACCAATTTCTGGAGCGTCTGTATTGTACAGTGGAGTTGTAGATTGATTACCATTTTTAGAATACACACTGGTTGATTTTAATCCTAGTTTATTTCTTGTTGCTATCAACTGTTGTATTTCATCTTGATAGTTATAATTTTTGGGATCTACCGGCATAAATCCTGTCGGAGTATAGAATCTAAGTAGATTTTTATTATTAGTTACATCGGAGATCTTAAGTTTTTGATTAACTTCTTGTTGCCATTTTTCAACTTGCTTCTTCAACTTAGGATCAGTATCTAAGTCGATCAATTCACCAGTCTTATTATTGTAGACTCTAGGTGTACCATCATTGCCCTTTAAGACAGTATATTTAGTTGTGACGAATGTCTTATTTCTAAAGGCGACTAAGGACTTATGCTGTTTAGAAAGTAGATCAGTTCCGACTTGAACGTAGTTTTGAGTGTTGATTCCAGCAAGATGCATAATTGTTGGAAGAACATCTATTTCACCACCATAAGTGTGATTAATTCCACCTTTTAAGCCTTTCATATGAATCATAAAAGGAACACGTTGCAATTGTGAATTATTGAAATCATTCCAAGTGTCAGCATCATAACCAAGTAATGGTGCAAGATCAGGGTTCTTATCATCAGAGATACCATAATGATCTCCATATAAGACGATCATCGAGTTGTCATATAAGCCGCTATCTTTTAAATAATTGAAGAATTCTTTTAGGGAATTATCTAGGTAATGCGCTGTTAAAAAGTAATTGTTGACTGTTTCAGCATTAGTGTCTGGTTTAGCAAATCCGTCATTATCATCGTCTGATAATTCAAAAGGATAATGGTTAGTAACAGTAATATATTTAGCGTAGAAGGGCTGTTGTAATTGTTCCAGATACTTAACACTCTCTGATAGCATCAATTTATCTTTCATACCGTAACCAGTATTGGAATTGGGTGTTTGGTTATAGTAGGATTCGTCAAAGAAATAATTGTAGCCCATGTTTTTATAGACGTTATCACGATTCCAAAAACTACCAACGTTCCCATGGAAAACAGCGCTAGTATAGCCTTCTTTTTGTCCAAGAATCGCCGGTGCTGCTTGTAAGGTATTATCGCCACCTAATGATTGGAAAAATGAACCTTCAGGTGTACCAAACAGACCAGTTTCAAGCATTGTTTCGGCATCACTAGTCTTTCCTTGACCAACTTCATGATAAAAATTATCAAATGACATAGTATTTTTATCGGAATAGAGACTGTTTAAAAACGGTGTAACTTCTTGTCCATTGACCTTCATATTGATCAAAAACTGTTGAAAACTTTCCAAATGGATAATAATTATATTCTTACCTTTAGCTTTTCCAAAGTAGACTGGATTAGGTTTTGCATAATTCTTACTAGTATATTGAAGAACGTTATCCATATCAGTTCCAACGGCCGACGAACGGACTTGATTATTTTGAGCCGTTTTAATGGAATCATATGCTAAAAAGGAATTGAATCCTAAATATTTCACGATATAAGCACGATCAAAAGTACGACCTAGTAATTGTGGACGATTACTTTCAGCTAGCATCAAATTAAATGAGAACAGCATAATACCTAAAATACTTGTGGCAGCTGCAGTTAATTTTCTAATTGGTCGTTTGTCTAATTTTATAAAATGGAAGGCAAATAACAGTGCTATAACGATAAAATCGATCCAATAAATGAAATCGTGAGGTGATGCTGAAGTCATGGCACTAGTTCCAAGACCCTTTGAGACCTTAGAAACTCCCATAATTGTATTAAAGGAAATAAAATCGCTAAATTCCCGGTAATATAAGATATTTGCATATAGTAAGACCGTTTCAAGGAGATAGATTATCCCCATAACGATGTATGATATACGCGTTTTGTTAATGTATAACGCTAAACTTAACAAAATTATCGCTGTGGCGATAGGATTGATGATCATAATTAAGTGCTGAAGGATATCGGTTGCACCTAGCGAAAAGTCCAGATAATAGGCAATGACCGTTTTGATCCATAAAAAAATAATCAATAGAGTCATGAATCCCAAGCGTTTATTTAAAAAAGTTTTGATTTTATTCATTTAAAAAATCCTTATTTATTAAAATTACTTATAATTATTTCGTATTGCTTCTAAATAAATTACTTAATTGTTAGTATAATACGTATTAGTAAGAAAATGGAGGAAGAACGGGAAAATGATATTCTTAGGACCGTTATATAATTATATAGCTAACACATATGCTACCAGAATCAATCATTTTCCGTTGATTCAACTTTCGTTTTACGCAGTGGATAAAGCTATATTATATACGTTATTTTTTATAATATTAAGGATTATCTGGTTAAAAGTAAAACATCGAAATACTACTATCTCTAAGGAGTTTTGGATAATAGTATTTGCTTTCTATGTTTTGTTGTTATTCGCATTGACTGTGTTCAGGGATGGATATTTCATTTGGCAATTTAAATTTTATTGGCATCGCTCGTTTTCAGATATCAATTTTAGCCCATTAGTGGAAACAATTAAGCTTGCTAGTGGGAAGTCGCTAGTGGACTTCATTTATAATTTGTACGGAAATATTTTTTGGTTTATTCCGATGGGATTTTTTATACCAGCTTTAGGGATAAAAAGAAACTTCCTGAAAGTTCTTATTATGGGTGCATTGATCTCTGTATCAATTGAAGCTATGCAGTTTATACTAAATACTGGTGTAACAGATATTGACGATGTTATCTTCAATACTATTGGAACAGCCATCGGATTTTTGTTATATTGGGTGTGTTACAAAGTAAAAAAACGAATAAATATTTGAAATTTTCATCGAAAATGATTAATCTAGTTTTTGAAGAATATGGAGGAGATAATATGACACACATTAAATTTGACGATTCTAAGTTAAGCAAATTTGTTCATGAAAATGAACTTGGCGAAATGCAAGCACTTGTAAACGCCGCTGACGAAGAATTACGCAAGGGTACTGGTGCAGGTAATGACTTCCGTGGTTTTATCGACTTACCCGTTGATTATGACAAGGATGAATTTGCTCGTATCAAGAAAGCTGCTAAAAAGATCCAATCTAATTCAGAAGTATTTGTTGGAATTGGTATTGGTGGCTCATACTTAGGTGCTCGTGCTGCTGTCGATTTCTTAAACTCATCATTCTATAACATTAAAAACAGTAAAGATGTTCCAGAAGTTTACTTTGCAGGTAACTCAATTTCTCCTAATTATCTTTCTGACTTGATCGATGTTATCGGTGATCGTGATTTCAGTATTAACGTTATTTCAAAATCTGGTACAACAACAGAACCTTCAATCGCATTTAGAATTTTGAAGGCTAAATTAGTTGAAAAATATGGTAAAGAAGGAGCAAAGGAACGTATCTTTGCTACAACTGACCGTGCTAAAGGTGCACTTAAGAGTGAATCTGATGCAGAAGGCTACGAAGAATTCGTTGTTCCTGATGATATCGGTGGTCGTTTCTCAGTTCTTACTGCTGTTGGTCTATTGCCAATCGCCGTTGCAGGTATTGACATTGACAAGTTGATGGAAGGTGCTGCTGCTGCACGTAGTGACTACTCATCAGCTGATCTTACAAAGAACGAAGCATACAAGTATGCTGCTTTGAGAAACATCTTATATCGTAAAGGTTACACAACAGAATTACTTGAAAACTACGAACCAAACCTACAATACTTTGGTGAATGGTGGAAGCAATTGATGGGTGAATCAGAAGGTAAAGACCAAAAAGGTATCTACCCATCATCAGCTAACTTCTCAACTGATCTACATTCATTAGGTCAATATATCCAAGAAGGTCGTCGTAACTTGATGGAAACAGTTGTTATGATCGACAAGCCTCGTTTTGAACTTGAAATTCCTAAGGAAGAAAAAGACCTTGATGGTCTTGGCTATCTTGAAGGAAAGACAATGGATTATGTAAACAAGCGTGCTTACGAAGGTGTTGTTCTTGCCCATACTGACGGTGGTGTCCCAGTTATGAGTGTTCATATTCCAGAACAAAATGCCTACACATTAGGTTACTTGATTTACTTCTTCGAAATTGCTGTTGGTATTTCTGGTTACTTGAATGGTATCAATCCATTTAACCAACCAGGTGTTGAAGCATACAAGAAGAATATGTTCGCATTGCTTGGCAAACCTGGCTTTGAGGAACTTGGTAAAGAATTAAACGAACGTCTATAAGATAAAAATATATCAAAAAGTCTCATTGATCCGATTTTGGATCAATGAGACTTTTTTTGTGGATCAAATAAAATCACTTTTTATTATTTGAAAATTTTTTAAGTAATACTAAAAAAAATACTGTTTTTTTCAGTAAATCGTGATATAGTATCAATGGTCAATTGAGCGCACGCTCAAATTATTCAATAACAATTATTTTATACAACTGCATAATTTAATCGTGTGCTTAATTATCTGAAAAATACGGAGATAACGTCATAAGTTGAAATGATAATATATCGCCGAATTTCTAAACCAATAGAAAAGAGGTACTACTATGAAGAATAGTGGTGAAACAAAGAAGTTTGTCAGCTCAAGTTCTGCCGACAATAAGAGTCTGGACGAAATTAATGGAAGTATCGAAGTTCCAGAAGGTGCAGGCTTTTGGAGAACTTTAATGACATTTACTGGACCCGGAGTTTTGATTGCTGTGGGTTATATGGATCCAGGTAATTGGATCACATCTATTGCTGGTGGGGCTCAATTTAAGTACACACTTTTATCAGTTGTACTTATTTCCAGTTTGATAGCCATGCTGTTACAGTCTATGTCAGCCAAATTAGGTATCGTAACTGGTAAGGATCTCGCTCAATTAACTAGAGAGAGAACTTCTAAAGTCGGTGGATTTATTCTATGGATCATAGCCGAACTTGCTATTATGGCAACAGATATTGCTGAAATTATTGGTTCTGGTATTGCTATTAAGTTATTGTTCAATATTCCTTTAATTGTAGGTATTTTGATTACAGCAGCCGATGTTTTAATCTTGTTATTATTAATGAAATTAGGTTTTCGTAAAATCGAAGCCATTGTTGCTACATTAGTTGCAGTTATTTTATTAGTTTTCTTGTATGAAGTATTTTTAGCAAAGCCTAGTGTTTCAGGAATTATTGGTGGATATGTTCCAGCAAGCAGTATTATTACAAATAAATCAATGCTTTATCTGTCATTAGGTATTGTTGGTGCGACGGTTATGCCACATGATTTATATTTGGGATCATCAATTTCGCAAACTAGAAAAGTTGATCGTGAAAATAAGAGAGACATCGCTAAGGCAATTAAGTTTTCAACGATTGATTCTAATATCCAATTATTCTTAGCTTTCATTGTAAATAGTTTATTGTTGATTTTAGGTGCAGCTCTATTTTATGGAACAAATAGTGAATTGGGACGTTTCGTTGATTTATTCAATGCTTTGAGTAATAAGCAAGTCGTAGGTGCAATCGCCAGCCCGATTTTAAGTATGCTCTTTGCAGTTGCTTTGTTATCTTCAGGTCAAAGTTCAACTATCACTGGTACACTTTCAGGACAAATTATCATGGAAGGCTTTATCAGATTAAAGATGCCCCTATGGGCACAACGTCTTTTGACAAGACTTTTGTCAGTTACACCAGTTTTAATTTTCGCCATTTACTATCATGATAATGAAGCTAAAATTGAAAATCTGTTGACATTTTCTCAAGTATTCTTGAGTGTTGCATTACCATTTGCAATTATTCCGTTAGTTATTTTCACTAGTGATAAAAAGCTGATGGGTGAATTTATCAATAAGAAGTGGGTTAAGTACAGTGCTTGGTTTGCCACAATTGTCCTAATTATTTTGAATATTTACTTAATTGTTCAAACTATTGCAGGAATATAAGGAGCAAGCTTATGGAAAAGAGTGAACTTCAAAAAGATAAGATTTTAAAAGTAGCGCAAAGTATGTTTTCCGAGCAAGGTTTTGAGGCAACTACTACTAGAGAGATCAGTCGAGAAGCTGGAATATCTGATGGTTCGTTATACTATTATTTTCCTGATGGAAAGCGAGAGATACTTGATACAATTGTTCATCAAGGAATTGAAAGTCGAACCGTCGTTATCGATGATTGGTTTTCAGAGATCAAAACAGTATCGGATCTAGAGCAACAGATTATTAATCTGTACGAACGTATTTGTTTGATCTTTGAAGATGAAGATAGTTACCGCTCGTTTATGATTACGATTAGAGAACGTCCACTTTTAACGGATAGTCAATCTGACTGGTTATTGGAAATTTTGAATAATATTAGAATCAAATTGGTTAAAGAGTTAGACTTAATTAAGGATTTATTGAATATTAGTTCTAAAAATTTTGATGATACGGTTGGAATAATAATTTCCATTATTCAAAAATCAATTTACGATGAGTTGGTTTTAAAGAACAATAAAGTTATAAGTGATGAAGTTAAAAGAATAACTGAATCAGAAATAAGTTTAATGACTAAATTAATTACAAAAGAAGATACAAGTGAAAAATAAAATTCACTTGCATCTTCTTTTTTGCTTTCTGAAAATTTACATCAAAATTACACTGTATTTACATGAAATCTACAATAATTGAATATGATTATCTGGTAACAAATAATCAAACACTTAGGAGAGATTTTATGAAAAAAACAAAGTCCCTTGTTATAACTAGTTTATTATTTAGTGCCATGGTTTTAAATCCAAGTACAATTCAAGGAGTTGTCCAAGCTGCCAGTGTTGGTGATACTACAAGTATCCCAGATTCTGATACACAGCCAGTTAAAGTAAATTTTGTTAGTGATGATAAGGACGATACAAACAAAATTGAAAGTATCGATATCAATGTGAAGAAGTCGGATACAACCGTTGATGTTAAAACAGTTGAAGATTCTAAAAAAATTCCTGAATTATACAAATTATCTCAAGTAGAAGGTAGTAAATATTCAATTGAAAAAGGAACAATTACTGTTCATGTCACGCACGACTTGGAAAAGGCTAAAAAAATTACAGTAAAATATACAATTGATAAACCAAAGGCTGATGAGAAAATTTCTGATTTTTCTAAATATGTACCAAAAGCTTTAGAAGCAATGTCAATTACCAAAGATATTATTCCTACAGGTTATGAATTAACTGACAAATCTTTGACATCAGTAAAAATTGTCGATGGTGTCGTTAGTATCAAGGTTAAGGCTATTGAAACTCCAAAGCCTAATCCAAAACCCAATCCAAAACCAACTCCAAAACCAACTCCAAAACCAAGTACAAAGCCAAGTACAGATAAGAAAACATATAGTACAACAGTTAACTTTGTCGATCAATCAACAAAAAAGAAAGTTCATTCAATTACACTATCAGGTAAAGATGGACAAAAGGTGAACTATACTTTGCCAGAAGGATATGAACTTGTTCAAGGCGCAGCTAAAACAATTACCATTGATAAAAACAAAACTAAAGTTGAAATAAAAGTAGTAAAAACTCCTGCAGTAGTGGGGAAAATCACATCATATAAAGGTTTTATTTCAACTAACAAGCAATCTGTACTTTACTCAAAAGATGGTAAGAGAATTGCCAACAGAGGCTTGGGGAGTAACAGTGATTGGGTGTCCGATAAGAAAATGACATTGAATGGTGAAACATATTACGGTGTTTCGTCTAATGAATTCGTAAAAGCTAGTGATGTTTTTGAATATAAAACATTAAATACAGTGATTGGGACTTCAGCTGGTAGTGCAAAACATCTTTACAACAGCAAAGGTGAAATGGTTAGTAATCGTGCCTTAGCTCCTAATACATTTTGGAGAACAGACAAAAAGACACAAATTAACGGTAAAGATGCTTATCGTGTTTCAACTAACGAATGGGTATTTGCAGCTGATATTATGTAATTAAAGTAAATTTGTTTGATACTATCCTCCAATAATTCTTTCAAATTCACGTTTCAAAACAAAACCAAAAGTCCGCTAATTATTAAATTAGCGGGCTTTTTAATCTATCCTATTAGGTGTTCGATTCAAGAAATATTTAACTCCTGAAATAATATGAAAATAAACTGATAGATCAAGCATATCCATATTTAGGCTTTTTAGAAATGGCCATTCGCGGCGGGATGATTTCCACATCGTTAGCTGTGAATTATTCAAATCATCATTTATTTCTTGAGGTCTATCTAGAAATATTCCTGATTCATGCAGGTAGTTGGAGTAGTCATAGAAAAACTCTGATGTTTCGGGTTTGTCTATATCGTCCTGTAGTATTTTAACTCTAGCCCTCACAAAACTAAGTGTATTGCGCATTATTTGGGTTCCTGTCGTTGAATCACGTAAATAAGCAAATAACTGCTCGAAAAAGTGTTGATATGAATGAATTTCTTCTTCATTCAAGTATGAAGCAAGATGTTGCTTGAATGGGTATTTCCAAGTATTCAAATTGTATTCCCATTTTTGTCCGACCCAGATTGTATAGGAAATTTCATAGAACACTTGGGTTAAGTCTTGCTCAAAACTTTGATTGATGATTTCTGGGTATTCTCTGGGCAATAATCTTTTTATTTCTCGATTGAGAATATTGGTTACGGTTTTTTGATTGGTTAATTCAAATAATTTTTGCCAAGTTGTTTCATCAAATAAATCTGGTGATACTTGTTGAACTTGTTTTAAGTTTACAGGTGCTGAATTTAAGGTGTAACCGGCTTTAAAACAATCGTCGATAAGTTGTAAGGTTTGGACAAAATGGCCACCTAAAGAGTGTCCTAGGCCATATACTAAGCAATTATCTTTCAGATGTTCTTGTAGATATTTCATAAATTCTCTAGCAACGACAAGTTGATCATTTTCTTCAGATTTTCCAACTAAAATTGCATTAACGTTATAATTCCAGTCTTTATAGCCTTCTAATAGAAACTTTTCTAATCGTTTACTTCGAGAATTTTCGGTATAGTCCATATCCGCTTCTGTACCTTTAAAGGTAACGTAACACTCACTTATTCCATCGATCTCTACTTCATAAGCAATGCCAGAGAATCCGCAATTTGTTGCATCAGGTAATAAGACTCTAGCATCGTAAGATTTAATAAAACTTGCATGACGTCGAATCTTTTCAAAAATCAAATAATCCAAAAAATCTTCTGGTGTGAAATCATCATATAGATAACGATCATAATCAAATTGCATAATTTTCATTCTAAAATCTGAGTCGTCGAGTAGTTCTCGTTCCTTATATTGTTGGGGACGTTCGATGAACAAGGATTTTTTATTTTGGTATAGTAAAAGTTTTATCTGGGTTAGATATCCTTGACAGATTCCGATATTCTCGTCGTTTATCATATTTATCAGACGTTTTAATTTATTTATTTTCCGATTTCTATTAGGCAGTTCGGACATTTCTTTTTTGTGTGTTTCATCGATATTTTTTAACTTTAGAGCCTTATCGATCAACTTTGGATGGAGCATTTTTTTTTGTTTAAAAAGTGGATCTTTTAAGTTTATGACTTGAGTAAGAATCAGATTTGTTAGTCTAGTTTTTTCTTTATCGAGATAAGAGTAACTGAAGTAAAGCCGTTTGTTTTGTGGTAGTAAAGCCTTGCTATCCTTCTTATTAAAAGTTAATGGCATTACTTTGTGGGCTCGAAAATTTAACAAGTCAAATTGTTCATAGACGTGATTTAGCTTGTCTAATGATTTGAGTAATTCTCGCATTTGATCACCTCTGCTATTATTAGTTTAACAAAACTTTTAAAAAAATAAGAATAGAAATACATTATGACACATCTGTGATACTTCACATTTGTAATATATCACAAATGTGCTATAATGTACTTGTGGAGGTTGGAGACATGGAAATAGATATTAAATCGTACTTAGAGGATAAACACTTAACGATCTACTTTATAGCCAAGAAGAGTGGATTCGGTTATACGACTCTGCATAAGTCATTTAATAAAGACCAATCTTCCGCCACTCCGCTTAATTTGCGTGATATTGAGGCTATTGCCAAAGCGCAAGATATTGAAATGTGGAGAGTTTTACGTGAATTGGAATTACATTATCTGAAGTGAGGAGGCAATTTTATGGCAAGATCATTTTGGGATGACGATTTGTTTTCAAATAACGACATGAATAATATCTTTAACAGTTTAATGGGTGAGAATAGAGGTTCAGGTACTAAGTACTATGTTAACGGACACGAATTAACGCCTGATGAACTAGCAAGATATCAAGAAATGCGGACAGCTGGTAAAAGTATTCCGGTTGAAGAACAAAAACAAACAAGTAACAATAGTAGTAATGGTAAATTATTAGATAAATTAGGACGTAATTTAACGCAAGAGGCACGTGATGGTTTACTTGATCCCGTCATTGGCCGTGATAAGGAAATTCAAGAAACGGCTGAAATTTTGAGCCGTCGTACAAAAAATAATCCAATTTTAGTCGGAGATGCTGGTGTTGGTAAGACCGCTGTTGTTGAAGGATTAGCACAAGCAATAGTTAAAGGCGATGTTCCTGCATCAATCAAAGATAAAGAGATTATTTCAGTTGATGTATCAGCCCTTGAAGCTGGAACTCAATATCGTGGATCATTTGAAGAAAATGTTCAAAATTTACTCAAAGAAGTTAAAAAAGCTGGCAATGTGGTCCTATTCTTTGACGAGATCCATCAAATCATTGGTACAGGTGCTGCTGGTGGAGAAGCTGGTAGTAAAGGCTTATCAGACATAATTAAACCCGCTTTGAGTCGTGGTGATCTCGCAGTCATTGGTGCTACAACTCAAGATGAGTATCGTAATACGATTATGAAAGATGCAGCTTTAGCAAGAAGATTCAACGATGTAACGATCAATGAACCATCTAAAGAAGCAACTGTTGCTATTTTGAAGGGATTACGAAAAGCCTATGAAGATCATCACAAGGTGGAATTACCTGATGACGTTT
The DNA here is from genome assembly GCF_003946605.1 of Companilactobacillus baiquanensis. GTDB lineage: Bacteria > Bacillota > Bacilli > Lactobacillales > Lactobacillaceae > Companilactobacillus > Companilactobacillus baiquanensis. The sequence continues at coordinate 686,129 of NZ_RHOQ01000001.1, read as the reverse complement.
TGAAGGCTGCTGTGGATTATTCAGTTCAATATATTCCACAAAGATCACTCCCTGACAAAGCAATTGATTTAATCGATATGACAGCGGCTCATTTAGCTGCCAAACATCCTGTTACTGATAAAGTTAGCCTTGAGAAGTCTTTAAAGGTAGCAGAAACTAAAAAAGAAGAAGCTGCCAAGAATGAAGAATTCGAAAAGGCTGCTGACTTAAAGAAACAAATTGAGGATATTAACAAAAAACTGGATAGTGACGATTCGGCTGAACCAGTAGCAAAAGTAAACGATATTGCTGAAGCCGTTCAAAGATTAACTGGTGTTCCTGTTTCACAAATGGGTGCTAGTGATATTGAAAGACTAAAGGATATGGGTAAGAGGTTAAAGGGTCATGTCATAGGTCAAGATGAAGCCGTTGATATGGTTGTTAGAGCCATTCGTCGTAATCGTGCTGGATTTGATGAAGGTAACCGTCCAATTGGAAGTTTCTTATTCGTTGGCCCAACTGGTGTTGGTAAAACAGAACTAGTAAAACAATTAGCCAGTGACATGTTTGGCAGTAAGGATGCTATCGTCCGTTTGGATATGAGTGAGTATTCTGATTTGACCGCTGTATCTAAATTGATAGGTACTTCAGCTGGTTACGTTGGCTATGAGGACAACGGCAATACCTTAACTGAACAAGTAAGACGTAATCCATATTCCATTGTATTGCTCGATGAAATAGAAAAAGCAAACCCACAAGTTTTGACATTACTTTTACAAGTTATGGATGACGGTCGTTTAACTGATGGCCAAGGTAACGTAGTTGATTTTAAGAATACAATTATAATTGCTACATCAAATGCCGGTTTTGGTGAAAAAACTGATAAAGATCAAAAACTAATGGATAAATTAGCACCATACTTCCGTCCAGAATTCTTAAATAGATTCAATGGAATTGTTGAATTTACACATCTTTCAAAGGATGATTTAAATCAAATCGTAAATCTGATGCTAGATGATGTTAATAAGAATTTGGCCAAGAAGCAAATCACTTTGGAAGTCACACCAGAAGCAAAAGAATGGTTGATAGACGAAGGTTATGATGAAGCAATGGGTGCAAGACCATTAAGAAGAGTTATTGAACAGCAAATCAGGGATAAAGTCGCTGAATTCTATTTGGATAACTTGGATGTTAAAGATCTAAAGGCTGAATTAGCCGACGGTACGATTAAAATCGTTAAAAAATAGTCCAAAGGAGGTAATTGATCGTGAAGTATAGAATTTTGTTAAATCTAAAAGATCAATTATTTACGGCTGTGGACAAGAATGATTCGAATGTTTTTGAGAACGGTAGAACAATTCAAGAAGCCGTTGATAAATTGAAACATAGAGTTTGATATAAATCTTTAAAAAAAGGTGCTGTATCTGAACCTAACGGTTCAAATACAGCACCTTTTCATTTTAACTAGTCGTTTAAGTTATATCTTAATTTCATCTTTTCTGAACCGAAAATTACCATCTCGCCAAGTAACTTAGTTTGACGTTTCAATGAATCTTGAGCAAGTTTGTTATTAGCATCTTCAAGATATTTTTGAATGTTGGTACTACTTTGTTTTTTAATGTCAATGTCTGTATCATGTTGAATTTTTCTATATGAACCCATTGCTTCAAGTTCAAAGGTGTTTCTAAAGTCAACGTACAAATCATAGTCCGTATCACCAAGCAAAGCAGTTGTACAACTTAACCAATACATATTGTTTAGGTTAAATTCATCATCTGTATCTTTGTATGCTGCAGGAGTGTCTTTAACGTTTGCATAAAATGGAACCACTGAATTGAAGGTATTTGCACCAAAAGCTAACCAGTGGATACCGGCAATTTCGGCAGGGACTTTATTACGAATCTGAAGAATATGAACATCGTGGTTTCTATTAATACCAATTGGACGGAACAAAGTTTTTTCAGCTTCAGTACCATCACCATAAACGTCATATTTTGTATTTTCGTAATGAGAACTCAAAACAAATTTTACGTCTTCAATTGAAATCTTTCGATTTGCATGACAAATGAATGGAAGATCTTGATCCATAGGATCGTGTTCAACTTCTGGAGTGAAGTATTTTTGGCCAAACCATGCACGGGGGTTGTTATAGACAGTATCTTTGATCGATGAGCTGCCAAAAATGTGGCGTAAGTTATAAACATTAGTGTCTGGATTTAAATCATTATCTTCGATAAATTTTTTCAAATCCGCTGATGCTAAAGTATCATCTGAATCAAAGTCGAATTCATCAATATTCATACGATTTGGAGCGATAACGTAAGCATCGTCGGGTATACGAACCGCTGCCCAGTGATGACCACCAATTGTTTCAAGCCACCAAACATTGTCATTATCAGAAAAAGCAATTCCATTTGGTTCATAAGTTCCATATTCTTCAAGAAGAGACCCCAGACGTTCAACACCTTCTTTAGCACTGTGGATATATGGTAAGACAAGTGTAACTAAGTCTTCCTCACCAATACCACCGTCAACATATGGATCAAGTCCTAAGACACGGGGATTTGTTGTGATAGTTTCAGTAGCTGACATAGCAATATTTTCACTATTAATACCAGCGGCTGGCCAAATTCCGTTAGTCAAAATTGAGTTAGGGATTGAAGTATAACGTAATGGATTATCAGGTAGTTCAACTTTAACCTTACTAATAACAGATTGGTAATGTTTTGGTTGATCCTCGGGATTTATAACTACAAAACGCTCTGGATCCAAAGCTTCGTGGCCATCGTCATTTCTTGAGATGATAGTAGAGCCGTCAATAGAAGCTTTTTTACCGACCAAAATACTAGTACATGAACCCTTAATTCTTTTTGTCATTTTTTAGAAGCACTCCTTTTTTTATATTTGAGTTATATTATAACCCTTGTGGAATTAGTTCTAAACTATGCGGTCACAAGGATAATATTAATTTTGAAAAATATTTGATACCAAAATTAAGCGTATATTTAAATAATGTTCTGTAAAACACGAACTATAATTAAAATTATGTGATAAATGTTTCTAATTGTCTTGAAAAATAAAAACATTTCTGTAATACTAGATAAGTTCGTAATCTTTCTTCGGGGGCGTTTATTTTGGAATCATTAAATAATGATGGAAAAAACTTGAGTTTAATTGAACGTTTATTTCATCTAAATCAAGCTGGAACTTCGATAAAACGTGAAGTCTTAGCGGGATTAACAACATTTGTCTCAATGGCATATATTTTATTTGTTAATCCACAAGTTTTGGGAGCTTCAGGTATGGATAAGGGTGCCTTATTCACTGCTACTGCTCTAACTGGTGTAATTGGATCCGTTTTGATGGGGATTTTAGCAAACTATCCAATCGCCATTGCACCGGGATTAGGTGACAATGCATTCTTTAGTTATTCAGTTGTTATTGCGATGGGAATTCCTTGGCAAACAGCTATGGCTGGTGTTTTTGTTGCTAGTATTATCTTTTTGATTGTTTCATTATTGAAGTTACGTGAATTAGTTATTAATTCTATTCCACAAGATTTGAAATTAGCTGTTTCGGCTGGTTTAGGATTATTTATCGCTTTTGTTGGTTTACAAGGTGGGGGTTTGATCGAGGCTAGTAAATCATCACTAGTTGAAATCGGTTCATTCACAAATCCAACAACATTATTGACGATTGCTGGTTTGATCGTCACTGCCGGATTGATGTGTCGTAAGGTTCCAGGAGCTATTTTTATAGGAATGGTCTTTACAACTGTTGCTGGTTTGGTTACTAAACTTATTCCATTACCAAGTCATATTGTTTCTGGTGTTCCTAGTTTGAAACCTACTTTTGGAGTAGGAATCGCGCATGTCGGCGACATCAAGCAGCCACAATTGTGGGCAGTTGTTATTATCTTCTTATTGGTAGCATTCTTTGATACTGCTGGTACTTTGATCGGTTTAGCAGAACAAGCTCATTTAATGGAAAATGGCAAGATGCCAAGAATTGGTCGAGCATTGATGGCTGATTCGATCTCAATGGTCAGTGGTGCGGTTATGGGTACTACTCCACCAACAGCCTATGTTGAATCCAGTGCCGGAATTGCAGTTGGTGGTAGAACTGGTTTGACTTCGATCGTGGTTGGGGCATTATTCGCTGTTTCAATGTTTTTCTCACCACTTTTGACAGTTGTCACAACTAACGTTACAGCACCAGTTTTAATTATCGTTGGTGCATTGATGGCACAATCGATGAAGGGGATTCATTGGGAAAAATTCGAGATTGCCTTACCAGCATTCTTGACCGTTCTAGCCATGCCATTGACTTACAATATTACTTACGGTATTGCTTTTGGATTTTTAGCTTATCCTTTGACAATGATCGCTGCAGGTAGAAGAAAAGAAGTTAATGGAATTATGTATGGACTATTCTTTGTCTTTGCATTATTACTTTATATTATTAATGTTTTACCTCACAGTTAAAAAGTGCGAAAAAATAAGTGTAGTAATCCAAAAATTGGATTGCTGCACTTATTTACTTTTCAAGTATTTGTTCTATATGTGTTATCAATTGAGGCCAACTATTAGTTGAAATTGACTCTTGAATATCTTTAGGAAATTGCGGCTTGTTGATAACCCCAGAAATTTGCTTTCTTAGAGCTTTTTCCAATCGATTATAAAAGGCTGGAAGATCTTCTTTTATTGGTTCATCTTGGTTAACCAATCTTGGTAAATCAACGTAGCTGATATAACCACTATTATTAACTAGTTTTCCTAATTGTTCTTGTAATGGTGGAATTGTTGTTACGACAACTCTTAAATCACAGGCTAGTGCTTCAATCGCAACTAGTCCTAAACCCTCATAATAAGATGGGAGTACAAAAATATCTGATTGTCTAAAGATATCAGCGAGTCTTCTTTGATTGACCACGTTATAAACTTTTATTTGTGTGTTATCCAAAAATGGTCTTAATTTTTCTTCAGCTTCTTCTGAAGTATTTCCGATCAAATGAAGAAAGACATTGGGGTAGTCTTTACTGATAGCATTAAAGGCATTAGCCAGTGCAAAAATTCCCTTAGCAGATGACATTTTACCGGCATAAACGATATCGATCGTTTTCTTTTCAGGTTTAGTTACGGGATAGAATATTTCTGGATCAAAACCACCACCGATAACGGTAATTTTATTTTGAGGAACTTTGTAAATATCTTCTATTTGTTTAACTTGAGGGTGACTTAGTGCAAAAACATGTGTCAATTTATCAAAGTCAGTGACATATTTTTTGAGAAGATCAGGATGTTGTTTGGCTTGTCTGATATCAGTTCCATGACAAAATACGTAGATAGGAATATTTTGAATTTCCTGACAGACTAGGGATGTTAAATACCAAAGATGATGACAAAAGATTACGTCAGGTTTAAAAGTTTCAATAGCTTGATGAATTTTTTTACTGAAGACGTCTTGCCAGTCTTTTATCATTTCAGGTGTCATTTCACTATAAATCGTACTTTCATAGGGCATGACATCGCTCATACCTGGCATAGGGAAGGAGCATTTTTCATTAGGAAATGTCACTGGAAACTGTAAATTTTTTGGTAGCATTTGGTAATCAAAGTTATCAAAGCGTCCATAGACACAAGCTTGTTCGTGATTTTTCTTTAATCCCTTGATGACGTTGGAAAAGTAGACCCCACTTCCACTTTTTGATGGTAGTTGAGCTTGAATATGTAGAATTCTCATATTTTCCCCCAGATATTTATTTATTCTTAATCTTAACTTTATGTTCAATAAACTGCTTATGATAATCGGCTAATAATTGCATCATCTGATTACCGATCAAACGATAATCTTCAGTCGGCAAGTTAGCTTGCGAAACTCGTAAACAACCAGGATGAGTTCCAAATCCTACGCCGTCCATCAGAACAACTCCGTTTTTTTGTGCCAAATTGATTAAGAAGTCCAGTTGTTCAAAATTATTTTCTAAGAAATTACGGAATTCTTGACCGTATTTTCGTGCAGCAACAGTATAAATATCGATGATGGAGTAGTATTTAGAATTATCATTGCTTTCGTCTTTAGGATAATCCAAAGAGTCGTGTAGGTCGGTATATCTTTTATCAACAATTTTCTTGGATGTTTCAATGTAAGTGTCGGATTTATCTCGATTTACTAAATGAGTCAAACTGAATAAGTCTTCCATTATTTGTTGCGGTGTGGACAATCCAGCAGTGTGATAAAGACTGATTGAACGTGAATCAGCAACTAGACGATCGATAAATTTCATTTTGGCTGGTTCAAATTCAACTGATCCATAACGTTTGTTTAATTCTTGTTTATCTTTTTCTGGAAGTTGTGAAATTAGTCTATCGAAGACATTTTTTTCATGAGCCGCTACTAAACCTAGACGCCAACCAGTGGCACCGAATAACTTAGAAAATGAGTAAACTAATAAGGTGTTATCAGGGACGACGCTATAAAGTGTTTGAAAGTTTTCCACAAAAGTTCCATAAACATCGTCTGTGACGATCATTAAGTCGGGACGTTTTTTAATGACTTCTTTTATTTCAGCTAAATCTTTCTCACTAAAAGCTTTAGAGCCGGGATTACTTGGATTTACTACGACAAATAATTTAATCGAAGGATCTAATAATTTATCAATTTCACCAGGTGCGATTTCCCAATGATTGGAAGCATCAGAATTGAGATCGACTTCGACCATTTGATAGTCGTTTAAAGTAGGAATTTCAATATAGGGAGTGAAGATAGGAGTATTGATAGCAATTTTATCACCATAATTGATCAATTTATTTTCGCGTAAGGTATTAAAAATATAAACAATCGCTGCAGTTCCACCTTCAGTAGCGAAAACATCGGTTTCATCTTTTAAGTTGACGCCATTGTATAGGGTAGTTTGTAAATATTGATTAATGATCTTACCAGTATTTTTTAAAACTCGTGCAGGCATAGGATAGTTATTTCCAATTGCTCCATCAACGAACTCTTTGATAACTTCGTCTTGATTAAGTTTTAAATCATCATGAATATAGTCTAAAATACTCAACCAGAAGTCATCAATTTTGTATTCTTCTGGTCTCAAAAAAGCTTCAAAACGCTGTCTCATACCATGTTGTTCAGTATATCCTGCCATGTCACCTTTATTGATCGTACGCTCTGATTCAATAATTCCAAATTCAACTAAGCGATTAAAAGCTAAGCGAGCTTTCTTATTGATCCAATTAGGGTTACCACGTCCGGCATCTAAGAAAATATTATTTTTTGCGTTCTCTTTGGCTAGAGAGGTCATTTTGCTACTAATAACAAAAGATTCTAGATCTTCCAGTTTTCTTTCTTCAGAGATTTTCATGAGTATCCTCCTGATAAATAGTTTCTATCAAGTTTATTGTAACGATAAATTACAAAAAAGATACTATATTTTGCCTTAAATGTGAAAAAAATCACTTTAAATTCAGATTATCTTTGTAACCGCTTAACAGTATGATATTAATGAACATATGTCTAAGTTCATTACTCAAATAATAACCAATTTGATATAATATAGTTAGGAAGTGATCAAATTGTCGAAGAAAGTAATTAAAATAGAAAATCATAAATTTGTGGATGCTGAAGTTGATGATATCAAGGCAACAGGAAATGATTTATTAGTCGAAGTCAAAGCAGTTTCAATAAATCCAGCTGATGCAAGAAAGGTAGAGCATTTAAAACCAAATCGCCCTAATATTGTCGGATATGATGGATTAGGAAAAATAATCCAAATGGGGAGTAATGTTGAAAATTTTGAAGTAGGTGATGTTGTTTATTACGCTGGCAGCAATATTAGACCGGGAAGTTTTCAAGAGCGGCAATTAGTCGATGCTAGATTAGTGGCAAGAGTGCCGCAGACTTTAAGTATCGCTCAATCGGTCGGATTTCCGCTAGTAAGTTTGACAGCCTATGAGATCCTTTTTGAAAAATTTAGATTTAAAGCTGAAAAGAATGCTAATAAAGGTAAAAAGATCTTGATCATCAATGGTGCTGGCGGTGTTGGTTCAGTTGCTAGTCAGCTAGCCAAATGGGCCGGATTAACCGTTTATGCAACTGCAAGTCCTAAAAATTTTGAATGGTTAAAAAGTCATGGCGTTGATTTTCCGATTGATTATCATACCGATAGTGATAATTCGCTGCAAAAACTATCCGATAATAGTTTTGATGCGACGGTCTGCTTCTACGACATTAGCGATTATTTATCAGATTTGATTAGATTGACCAAACCATTTGGCCATATAGGTACGATTGTTGGAGTAAATAGACCTATAGATATTACGGCCTTACAAAGAAAATCTTTATCATTTGATTGGGAATTAATGTTTACTAAGTCGGCTGAAAATTATCATATGGAATCTCAAGGTGAAATCCTAAAGAAAATAACTGACTTGATCGATTCAAACCAACTTAAAAGGATCGATACTAAAACGATTGTTGGAATAAATGCAACGGGTGTCAATGAAGCATTAAAGCTTCTTAATACGGGGCACAACGTTGGTAAAATAACGTTAATAGATTAGAAAATTAGAGATAGTAACAAGACAACAATCAATCCAGTAACGGACATTGCCATTGATAAAATTGTCCAAGTGAGAATTGTTTCTTTTAATGACAAACCAAAGTATTGCTTGATCATCCAAAAACCAGCTCCGTTAACGTGGTCGCAAAAGACTGATCCTGCACCAACAGCTAAAACCATCAGTGCTGGATTGATTGTTGAACTAGCGACTAAAGGAGCCACTAATCCGGCACCAGTCAAGGCGGCAACTGTCGTTGATCCAAGACAGAAGTGAAGGGCAGCAGGGATGATCCAAGCGGCAATTAAAACTGGGAAACTTGAATTAATAAATAAATTGGAAACATCTTTAGAAACTCCACCGGTGATCAAGACTTGTTTAAAAGCTCCAGCACCACCAATGATTAATAGCATCATCGAAATTTGTTTTATGGCGGTTTCCATAGTTTGACCGATATGTTTCATCGAAGTTTTTTGAGAGATTCCTAAAGTATAAATAGCAATTAATAATGAAATAATCATGGCAATATCAGGATCACCAATGAATTGGATAATAATATTGATTGCATTTTTTTCGGGTAGGATATATTTGAAAACTGTGGCTAAGATAATTAATATCAAAGGCATTGTTGCAGTTAAGATACTTGTCGAAAAACGGGGGATATTATTATTTTTAGCAGTAGTTTTGATGTTACCTAATGAAGGAATTTGAACATGTTTACGATAAACTTTTGGATAAATTTTTTTAAGATAATGATTGTAAACAGGTCCCATTAATATTGCAACGGGGATCGCTGCTAGAATACCTAGTAAAATAACGTGTCCGATGGGAGCACCAAGAATTTCTGATACTGCGGTTGGTGCTGGATGAGGTGGTAAAAAGGCGTGAGCTACATTTAACGAAACTGCCATTGGTAAAGCAAGATATAAGAAAGCAACATTAAGTTCTTCTGCGATGACAAAGATAATAGGAAGTAAAATTACTAATCCAACTTCAAAAAATAGTGCCAATCCGATAATAAATGACGTTAAAACAACCGCCCAGACAATGTATTTACGACCAATTTTCTTCGTAAAAGTATTAGCGATAGAAATTCCAGCCCCAGAATCTGAAATTAACATCCCTAACATTGATCCAAGACCAAAGATTATTATCAAATGACCAACTTGGTCACCGATTCCTTGTTCGATTACTTCAGGAAGTTTAGCATAGGGAATGCCAAGTAATAATCCAACAATAACTGAGACGATCACTAACGAGAAAAAGGTATTTAATTTGAGTTTGATAATTAAGAAAAATAAAATTATGACCCCAAGTAACATAATGTAGATTGACATGGAAAACACTCCTCTCTATCCTCTAATAAAGTGATTTATTTCACATACGATTTTAAAATAAAAGGGACTGCAATAATGCATTCCCTTTTTTTCTATGCAATTCCCATAACTTGCCAAAGTGGGACACAGATAAGTAAACCAATAATATTTAAAAGCATGTATCCAAGTGAAGATTTTGCCATGGCACCTCTCGAGACCATGCTGTTATTAACCGCAGCGCCACCAGTTAAGAATGGTGCGTTCATGTAAGAAAGCAACCAAACATTAACACTTGTTGTAACGATAATTGCGATAATAGCAGGACTAAAGTTCATTGTACTGAAGAATGGCAATAGTCCGATCGTGATCAAAGTACCAGTTGAAATAAGTGAAACAACGACAAACTTGCATAGGTAGATGATAATAGGTAGAGCAATAACTGTGATATAAATATTACCGATAATTGGACTGATAACTGGTTGTAGAACTGTACGTAACCAAGTTGTTAAACCAGCTGATTGCATAACATTACCTAAAGCCATAACTGTACCGATGAAGATGATCGTACTCCAACTTAAGCGATTCTTGAAATCATCTGGAGTAAGAACTTTGCAAGCAACTAAGACACTGACACCGATCAATGCAGTAACGGCAGCAGGGATGTTAACAGTTGATTCTAAGATCCAGAAAATAATGGAAACAAGGATTACCGCAGCGGTGATCTTTTCATCACGTGACATAGGTCCTAATTCAGTTAATTGTTTTGAAATAAATTGTTTTGAAATAAATTGTTTAGAAATTGCTTCGTCTTTTTTAGGTTTAAATAGGAAAGTCAATAAGAAATATCCACCGACTAGAATGATAATAGTCCAAGGAATCATCATGACAAACCAATTACCCCAGCTCAATACTTTTTGAGCACTAGCAGGGATGAGACCTTTAAAGGCATAATTTTGAGCAGTGGCACTTAAGAAACTGGCTTCAGTAACGAAGAATCCCCACATGGCAGCTAAGAAGATACCAGAACTACCTTTTCCATATTCTTTGTAACCTAAAGCATTACTGATACCTTTGGCGATTGGGGTACTCATAGCAGCTTTAGGGTGAGCACTAGGTATCATTGGTGCAACAATTGTACCAGCAGTGAATAGTGCTAGCGTCTGACCTCTAAAATTAGCAGGAAAATAAGTCATAATTTTAAGGGCGATTCGTTTGATCAAGCCTGTCTTTGTAGCCGCAGCACCTAATCCTAAACCACCAATAATGATCCACATTGTGGTTGAAGAAAAGATAGCAAATGAAACTTCAAATTTAACAGCGCCTAATGCGACCCAAGATGACAACATTAGTAAACCAGTTGCAAAACTAGGTATAACATTAAAGATCCAAAAGATATTTGCGGTAACTAATGATGCTAAAACGATCATTCCGGCATGAGTTAAACCTTCTGGTGTGGGAATCAGAAAGGCAATAATTACTCCTAAAATAATTCCAATTACGCCGGCAATTAATTTTTTATGTTTCATAATGGAAGTCCTCCTTTTATGAATAACTAATTATTTTAAATCCTTTGCGTTTACTGGAAATTCAGGTGTTTTGCCGTTAGAAAAGTCAATAATTGCTTGAGCGGCACCTAATCCTAGTGCTTGATTAGCTTCAACAGTTGTACCTGCTAAATGAGTTGTTAGAATAGTGTTTTTACTTGAGAATAATGGATTATCGGGAGCTGGTGGTTCGGGATTGAATGAATCAAGTGCGGCACCGGCGATCTCATCATTGTTTAGTGCATCTGCCAAGTCGCTTTCGTTAATGATCCCTCCACGAGCTGAATTAATAATGAAGACGTTTTTCTTCATTGTCTTTAATTCTTTAGCAGTGATCATGTTCTTTGTTTCAGGTGTTAGTGGCATATTGATCGATAAGAAATCAGCCACTTTATAAATATCTTCTAACTTGTCATAAAGTTTTACAGGTGAATCCTTAATGTATGGATCATAACCAACGACATTCATTCCAAATGCTTCGGCTAGCTTTACTAGAACTTGACCAATTTTTCCTAAACCTAAAATTGCCAAAGTCTTATCTTTTAATTGATTACCATTCAAATTGTATTTTGTTGAGAAACCGGGTAGTGAACCGTCAGCTGCTAGTTCCTCTTTTTTGTCGTGAATTAATTGATTGGCAGGTAAGATTTTTCTACTTAGCATCAACATAGTAGTAATGACATATTCAGCAACTGAAAAGGCATTGGCTCCGTTGACCTTAGCGACCATGATATTTTTCTTAGTTGCATAATCTACATCAACATTATTTATTCCAGTACCATTTCTAGAGATTATTTTTAGATCTTTACCGGCTTCAATGACTTCAGCAGGTAATTCAGATGAACGCATAATAACGGCGTATGCATCGGCGATTTCTTTTTTCATAGTTTCAGCATCTGTATTAGCAGAAACCTTAACTTCAAAACCGTTATCTTTTAGAAGTTGGATTCCTTTTTCATCTATCTTTTCACTCAATAAAACTTTCCTCATAATTTGAGCCTCCCAGTAATATTTCCTTGTAATGTAGTTTCGATTCATTAAGCAATGTTCCGCTTTCAAATCTCATTATAGTTAATAAATTCACTAACCAACAGTTACTGAATGGACGCCTGCCGAACTAAATATGTCATGTGATGAAAACAAATATTAATTTTAATAAAGGATATCCTATTATATAAGGCATATAGTCTTGTTTATTAAATGAAAAACATTCTCCAATATACATAAAAGGTTCATCAGGGGAATCAGGCGTGACTGTGAATTAGTGAAAAAATTAACTATAATCAAATTTGTAAACGGTTACTGAAAACCGTTAGTTAACGAAATTAGTTTTTGAGGTATTTATTTATAAACGAGAGCGGAGGATAAATAATGAAAATTGTTAGTGTAGATATTATGAAAGTTCCTAGTGAAGATCCTAGTTTCAGTGGAAATGGACAAGGTTCAAAAGAAGATTGGTGTCCTTTAGTAATTAGAGTTAACACAGATAAAGGAATTTCTGGATTTGGCGAAGCTGGATTGGCTTATGGAAAAGGCTGGCGCGGTGGATTTGGTATGCTTCAAGATTTTAGTGAAGTCATCATTGGCGAAGATCCATTAAATATTGAAAAAATTTGGGATAAATTACTTACAACTACTTATTGGGGCATTGCCGGCGGAGTCGTTGTCGATGCAGCTATCAGTGCGATCGATATTGCTCTTTGGGATATCAAAGGTAAGTATTACAACACTCCTACTTATGAGATCCTTGGTGGCAAAACAAATGACCATTTAAGAGCTTATGCAAGTCAGCTTCAATATAACTGGGGTGAACATATCGACAAATTGAAACTTATCACACCAGAAGATTATGCCGAAGTTACTAAGAAAGTTAGATCTGAAGGTTATGACGCTTTGAAATTTGATCCTATCATGTTGAGTGATCAACCAGATGGCGGTGGAGAATGGAACACTAAAGGTACTGTTTCTAAACATATTATTGATGTTGCCTATAATCGTGTTAAAGCTATGCGTGAAGCTGGCGGGGATGATTTAGATATCATTATTGATATGCACGCTAATTCTGATACAACTTCCGCTATTAAGATCGGACAAGCTCTAGAAGATTTAAATATTTTGTATTATGAAGAACCAGTAAGTACCTTAAATCCTGATAACACATTAGAAGTTTCTCAAAAGGTCAATATTCCGGTTGCAGCTGGTGAACGTGTCTTTACTCGTTTTGGATTCCGTAAGTTCTTTGAAGATCGTTCTATTAAAGTTGCGCAACCTGATTTATGTTTGGCTGGAGGAATTTCAGAAGCAAAGAAAATTTGTGATATGGCTTATACATATGACATCAATGCTCAAGTTCATGTTTGTGGGGGACCAATTGCTATTGCGGCGGCATTACAAGTTGAAGCAGTTATTCCTAATTTCTTGATCCATGAAGTTTATCAACGTGCTATCAACGCTAAAGATCGTGCTACATGTATTTATGATGACTATCAACCAGTTGATGGATTCATTGATATTCCAGATCGTCCTGGTATTGGACAAGAATTAAAACCAGAAGTTATTGCTAAGTGCAAGATGGTAACTATTAAATAAGAGGAGGTACTAATAATGTTAGATAAATTTATTTTAGGTGGATATACAGAGGATAATTACACTCCAAACAATCAATCAGATGGTGTTTATACAGCAACTCTTGATACTGATAAAGGAGAAATTACTGATATTAGTTTATTAGCTAAGGTAGAAAATCCAGCTTTCTTCAATTTTTCAACTAAAGATCAAAAAATTGCGACAGTTATGACTAAGGATAATAACCAAGGTGGCGTTGGTATTATTGATGTTAAAACTGGCAAAGTGATCTCAACTAGTTTTCTTCCAAAGAAGCATGGATCATATGAAGCTTATGATGCAGCTAAGAATTTATATTTCTGGAATGAATTGCCATATACAGTTCCTTCATATATTTCGATCGATACTGAACATAAAGTTTTGTTTGCTGCAAATTACAATACTAATGCGATCCATACATATAAGATGGACGATAATTACAACATTACTGACAGTCACACATATCCAATTGAAGGAAATGGCCCATTAGTAGAACAAGATCATGCGCATATTCATTTTGCTAGACAATTACCTGATGGCAGATTAATGGTTTGTGGATTAGGTTGCGATAAATTATTTATTTACGATGTTAATTTTGATAATGCTGAAATTACTCTAGTTTCTGCATTCGATACTAAACCGGGATTTGGACCACGTCAGTTGGCGATTGCTAAAAACAGTAATTATGTTTATGTATTAGGCGAATTATCAAGTCGAGTAGGAGTAGTTGAATATGATCCAAAGACTGGTACTTTGGCACGAATCGCTGACTACTCCAATATTCCTGAAGGATATGTTGGTCATAATGGATCAGCCGCCATTCGTTTATCAGCAGATGAAAAATTCTTGTATATTTCAAACCGTGGTCATAACTCACTAACTGTTTATAAAGTTATTGATGATGGCAAACATCTTGAAAAGATTCAACAAATTAAAACAGAAGGTGTTTTCCCTCGTGACTTTAGCTTGAGCAAGAATGGAGACTATCTATTGTGTGCAAATCAAAATACTAATGATTTGATTCTTTATAAACGTGATACAGAAAGTGGATATTTATCCGTAGCACAAAAGAATATTAAACATGACGCTTGTGTCCGTGTACTCGAAGCTACTGATTTTTTGAAGTAAAAAAGAGTGCGACATAAGGCGATTAGAGATTGAGCATAGCATAGAGCGACAAATAATTGAGTATTTTCAATTGTTTGTCGCTCGTAGCTAGGCGGAGATCTCTGCCTTATGGAGCGCATTTCAGTAAAAAAGAGAGCCTGACTTTTGCCAGGCTCCCTAATTATTTAGATAACTCTGTAACTAATTTTTTTAAAATAGGATTTTTATTATTCTTGTTATACCAAAATGTTGAAGCGTAGTACTTATTTACATCATCATTGATTTTAAGGAATTTTATCATGGGATTTTGAGATTTTTCTTTATTGAAAAGAGGACTTGGATAAAATCCTATTCCATTATTTGTTGCGACTAGCATATCTCTTTGTTCCAATGATGAAACACGGCTTATTTGATCTCTTTCAAAATAACCGGTGAATTTCTTAAAGAAGACATCTCGTAAATAAATAGAATCAGATGAACTGTAATACAACAATTTCATATCCTTAACTTGCTTCAAACTAATAGAATCAGCTTCACTCAAAGGGTTTATACGACTAATACCCAATAGTAGTTCACCCTCAGCAAGTTTTATAGATTTTACCATTTCAAAATCATCAGTATCTTGTTCGATTGCATAAAAAGGTGTTACGGCAAAATCAAGTGCGTCTCGTTTGATTAAATTTACAAGCCGCTTGCCGCTTTCTTCTTTCAATTCAACTTTGATGTCTGGATTTTTAATCATATAAGGTAAAAACATAGTCTGTAAAATTGTAGCTTGATTCATTGATGAGAATCCGACTTGCAACTTATTTTCAGGGGTATTATCAACCGTTTGAATTCTGGTCAGTGCATCATTGTAACTATTAACAATGTCTTGAGCCGTGACAATAAATTGCTTCCCCGTTGAATTTAATTCGGTACTATTTTTATTTCGGCTGAAAAGTTCAACGCCTAGTTCATTTTCGATTTGATCCATTTGCTTAGAAACAGCCCTAGGAGATAAGAAAAGTTTTTCAGCGGCAGACTTAAAGCTTCCGGACTTAGATACGGTTAAAAAGGTTTTTAGCTTATTTATGTCCATAGATACAACCCCTATATTTTGTTTTTTTAATAATTCTAATTATACACTAATATTGATGCGTACCATTGGTTCATCATATGTCCAAAGTGTGACTGTTTTAGTTATTGTGGACACAATATAATGGAATTAAGAATTAATGTTAATTAAATCACAAACACTTAAAGGAGATTTTATTATGAGTATTCCTAAAATAACAAAAATGGACGTTTATCCGGTTGCCGGATATGACAGCATGTTGATGAACCTGAGTGGTGCACATGGTCCATATTTTACAAGAAATATTGTTGTACTAACGACTGATGAAGGACAAATTGGTGTTGGCGAGGTGCCAGGTGGCGAAAAGATCACAAGTACTTTGGAAGCCTCAAAAGAATTAGTTATCGGTCGATCGATCGGTGAATATAAAGACGTTCTTCAAAAAGTGAAAGAGAAATTCTCATATCTAGATAAGGGTGGTAGAGGTAAACAAACCTTTGATCTAAGAATTATGGTCCATGCCTTAACAGCTATTGAAACTTCATTCTTGGATCTTTTAGGTAAACATTTGCACGTTCCTGTTGCTGCATTATTAGGTGATGGTCAACAAAGAGAAAAGGTCGGAGTATTAGGCTACCTATTCTATGTTGGTGATGCAAGTAAAACTGATTTGCCTTATATCCAAAATGACGATGACACTAGCGACTGGGGTAAATTACGCCGTAAACCAGCGATGGATCCTGAATCGATCGTCAAATTAGCTCAAGCGGCCTATGATAAATATGGATTTAAGACTTTCAAGTTAAAGGGTGGTGTCTTTGACGGTGAAGAAGAAGTTGCCGCTATGAAGGCCTTACATAAAGCATTTCCTGATGCAAAGCTTGATCTTGATCCAAATGGAGCTTGGTCACTCAAGCAAGCACTCCATTATGCTGACGAAATGAAAGATATTTTGCACTATATCGAAGATCCATGTGGTGCTGAAGATGGATTTTCAGGTCGTGAAATACTAGCAGAATTTCAACAAATCACTCATATGCCAACAGCTACAAATATGGTTGATACTGATTGGCGTCAAATGTCACATGCAATTGCTTTAAACTCCGTTTCAATTCCTTTAGCTGATCCTCATTTCTGGACAATGGAAGGTGCTGTCAGAGTAGCCCAATTATGTAACGAATTTAATTTAAATTGGGGTGTTCATTCAAACAACCACTTTGATATTTCACTAGCTATGGTCGCTAATGCTGCCGCTGCTGCTCCTGGACGTGTATTTGATGTAGATACTCACTGGATCTGGCAAGATGGTCAAAACTTGACTAAGAATCCTTACAAGATCGAAAATGGTCAATTGACTGTTCCAAAGACTAACGAAGGTCTTGGAGTTGAAATTGACTTAGATAGCATCAAGAAAGCTAACCAACTATATGTTGAAAAGAATTTAGGCGCACGTAATGATGCTGCCGCAATGCAATTCTTGATTCCTGGATGGAAATTTGATTCTAAGAAACCAGCTATGGTTAGATAAAGAGTAGAGCGTTACTTAAGGCGGTTAGAGATTGAGCATATCCTAGAATATCGAATAATTGTGAACTTTCAATTGTTCGATGTTCGTAGATAAGCGGAGATCTCTGCCTTAAGTAACGCGTTTCAATAAAAATTCGTAACGAATAAAAATCCCAGCTATCCAAATTCGGATAGCTGGGATTTTTTTCTCAATGCTTGAAAGTTGAGTAGTTTTGTTACAAATTACATAGTAGCGAATTTACTTTTAATAGTTTCAGCAGAATTTTTGAATTTTGCTTTTTCATCATCTGTGATTTTAACGTTATTTACGTATTCAATACCGTTTTTACCGATGACAGCTGGTTGACCAATATATGTGTCAAATTCATCGTTATAACAAGATACTGGACATTCCAATTGAGCATCAGATAAGACTGCTTCGGCTAATTTAACAGCACAAGTAGCGATACCGTAACTTGTATATCCTTTACCTTGATATACTGACCAGCCGCCTTTTCTGATTTCTTCTTCAAGTGCAGTATAGTCGAGATCTTTTCCTTGTTGTTTGGCAAATTCAACTAGGGGATGACTATTTACAGTTACGCCAGACCAAGCAACGAATTGAGAATCTCCATGTTCGCCAAGGGTGTAGCCTGCAATATTTTTGGAATTAACATTAAATTGTTTGGCAACCACGCGTTGCATTCTTGCAGTATCTAAAAATGTTCCAGTTCCAAATACTTGTTGTTGAGATAAACCAGTCGATTTTTGAAGATATTGAGTAATAGCATCACAGGGGTTAGTAGTATCAATAACAACACCGTTAAAGCCAGATTCCTTGATCTTTGGAGCAACTTCTTTAACCATCGCATTGGTGAACTCAAACTCAGCCCAACGATTTCCTGTTTCTTTTGCGGCATCAATTTTACCGGCAGTTAGGAATAAAATATCGACATCTTTTAATTCAGAATAATCTTGAATCTTTATTTGTGTCGTTGTATCTAGTCTAGCCTGAGCGTCCTCAAGGTCAAGCTGTTCAGCGATAGCCTTTCCCTCATTGTTATCAATTAAAATCAATTCATCTGCAATGCCTTTAGTTACAAGTGTATAAGCAATCGTAACTCCAACATGACCAATCCCAATTATGCCAAATTTTCTCATTTTCTAAGATCTTCTTTCATTTTTCTTTTAGTGTACCAAAAATTGACTTTGCTACAAAGATTATTTGATAACTAAGACAAAATAAATACCCCACAATCGAGGGATTATGAGGTGTTTATCGAACTGTTTATTAAATTTTTGTTATTGATACTTAATTATGCAACCTTATGTTGTGATTTACGATAGCCGAAATAAAATTGAGTGGCAGCTAAGACGATGTTGACCCAGTTTAGAACTTGGAACCATGTTGACAAACTGTCCACCGGAGTAGCTCCGTAGAAAGTCCAAAAACCAATTATTACCGCTACCACGTTGATCCAAGCAAAAGTCTTTTGCAAAGTTGTATTGTTGAGATCAAACCACATCCATACGGCATTAATGACGAACCAAATTATTAAAATCCAAAACATCCATGTAAACATATTGATTACCCCATTTCTCATTTGTATTTGAAAGCTGTTCCTTATTGCTTTCAACAAATACATGATAAATCGCTTTGGAATAAGGTTACACTAGCAAAATTTTTGATATTGTATGATTTCGGACACTTTTCGGACATTTTGTTCGAAATCATACATTTAAATTAAAAGTGACTGTGTTATGCTGAAATTGATTTAAAAAAATGGGGTTAAATTATGGCTAAAGATGTCCGTAAAATAAAAACGGAACGAGATATTCAACAAGCTTTATTGAAATTATTAGAATCTAAAACATTTCGTCAAGTTACTGTTGCCGATATTTGTCAGGTTTCACTGACAAGTCGTTCAACTTTTTATGCTCATTATTTAGATAAATATGATTTATTAGATAAGATGGTGGATAATCTTACAAAATTATTTGCTGGAAGAGTTAATTTACGATTTGACCAAATCATTAAAGGGGACACGGATTCTTTAGTTCGTGGGTTATTAAAAGATATGGGAAATAACCGTGATGCGATTATTATCTTGTTTACTATTCACGAGCCTAGTGCTGACTTAGAGGCTAATTTTAAGTCCTTGTTGTTACAAAAATGGAAGGATTTTATCAAAGATTCGGGATCAGATACGGGGGTTCCAATTGATTTACTGGCATCTATGGGGATGAATCTACAAATGACAGTTATTGAATGGGCTTTAGCTCATGGTGTAACTGAGATGGATGCTGTGGCAGCAGCAGTTAATACTATTCGTGAGTCTATATTGATACAAATTCAACCAGATAAATAGGAGAAGCAGATGGAAAAAATACTAGAAGAAGCAATTAAGCTGATTAAGCCCAAAATGACTATTAGTTTTGGCGGAGGTAATACGGTAGGGCGGTTATTAAAAGAGATTGCTACTAGAAATTTAGATATTACAGTATGTACTCCTTCCGAAATAACAAAGCAAACTTGTCTAGAATTAGGATTGCCAGTTCGTGAGTTAAATCAGTTGAAAAAGATCGACTTGGCTTTTGATGGTTGTGATTCTTTGGATAGAAATTTCAATGCCTTAAAAAGTAAGGGCGGCATTCATGTCTTTGAAAAAATATATGCTAAGATGGCTTCTCAATATATAATTTTGGGACCTAAAGAAAGAATGCAAACCAAACTTAATCCTGATATTTTTTTGAGTTTAGAAGTAATTGAACCAGCAGTATTTGAAGTGATTGATAGAGTAAAATCATTAGGAGGTAATGCAAAAATTCGTCAATCTACTGATATAGCAGGGATGGTAAGAACTAAACTAGGTAATTGTTTAGTCGATTGTACTTTTGAAAATTGGGACAATATTAATCAAGTTAATCAAGAATTGAGTTCTTTTAACGGAGTCGTTGGAACGTCATATTTTCATAACTTGATTACTGGAGCTTTATTAGCCGATGGGGATGAAGTTGTCTCACTATTAAATGAAGTTTAAAAAATATACTAACGAGACAAAGATAATGTGAAAAAGCATAATCGTGTATCTAAACATGATCTTTTTGCTTAAAGAAAGAAGCCCAGTAATCTAGAATCTGATTACTGGGCTTCTTGTACGCTTTAATGTATGCAAGTTAAACATGTTTCTTCATATTTTTTATGGAATAAGTAAATAAATTAATGCTCCAAGTGCTCCACCGGCCATGGGTCCAAAGACTGGAACCCAACTATATGACCAATCTGATTTACCTTTGTTAGCAATTGGTAAAATTTGATGCGCTATTCTTGGTCCTAAATCTCTGGCAGGGTTGATCGCATATCCAGTTGTCCCACCAAGTGAGAAACCGATCGATGTAATCAATACTCCGACGACCATAGGATTTAATCCATCAGTAAATTTACCTCTAGTAAATGCTAATAACGCAAACACTAAAACGAATGTTCCAATAAATTCACTAATGAAGTTCATTGGATAGTTTCTGATAGCAGGTCCTGTTGCAAATACTCCCAAAATTGCATCAGGATCATCTGTTTCTTGCCAATGAGGATAGTAATTGATCCAAACTAAGACAGCTCCGACAATACCTCCCAAAATTTGAGCAATTATGTAAGGTATTACATATGCCCATGGGAATAATCCAGCTATTGCCATTCCAAGTGTAACAGCAGGGTTTAAATGTGCTGGACTTAAAAATCCAGAACAGTAGACACCTAAGGTAACCGCTAATCCCCATCCTAAAGCGATGGCAACCCAGCCTGCTCCGTAGGCTTTTGATTTCTTTAAACTAACAGCGGCGACAACACCGTCACCCAATAATATCAAAATAAGTGTTCCAATAAATTCACCCAATAGCTGCAGTGTTAAGCTATCTTGCATAAAACACACCCCTTAAAGTTTATTACGGTCTGATACCGCTTACAGACATTATACATAGCCCATATCGTAAAATCTATTTTTAAGGTGCCGTTAATTGAAAAAAATATTAAAATAATTAGTGAAAAAAGGATCCATATTTTTGATAAATATAGAAATAATAATATATGGAATTATATTGTATTTCCCATGGATAACGCTGAATTTTAAAGTCAATATTTAAACAAATTATTTTGGAGTTTTAAAATTGACTTTGTGAAAAATTGATATGATAATGTTAAGTATTGGGGGAGTCGACTATGAATAATACAACTATTGAAAAGTGGCTTGAGTTCTCGAGAAAACAACGAATGATCGAAAATAATCTTGAACTAGGATTATCTAAATCAGATTTGTCATTAAATGAATTTTACGTCTTATATGCTCTGAATTTTGAAGAGAATAAAAAGTTACGCCTGCAAGACTTGCAAAAACATGTTGGCCTTAGTCAAAGTGCAATGTCTCGTTTAGTTACCCGTTTAGAATCAAAGGATTTTGGTGCGATTGAAAGAAGTGTTTGTAAAAATGATAAACGTGGCATATATATACATCTAACTACTAAAGGTGAAACGATCTTAGAAGATGCTTCTAAAATCGTTACTAGTATTTTAAAAGATTATTTCTAAATTGCTTTTTGCTTTTTTTAAGCATATTATATGCATGTGCATACAATATGATCTAAATATATTTAAAAGGAGTATTTAAATGACTAATTTAGATGAAAAACTGACGTTTAAGCGTGGTTTAACTTTGAAAAATCGCTTTATGATGTCTCCAATGACAACTAAAATGAGTTTCTTTGATGGAACGGTAACAAATGATGAAATAAACTATTATGGACTAAGAAGTGGCGAAATTGGTGCAGTAATTACCGGAGCTGCAAATGTTCAAGATAATGGTAAAGGCTGGGATGGAGAACTTAGCATTGCTGATGATAAGTTTATTCCGGGACTTGCTAAATTAGCAGCTAATATTAAAAAGAACGGTACAAAAGCAATCGTTCAAATTTTTCATGCCGGCAGGATGACTGATTCAGGTGTTCTTCATGGAGTACAGCCAGTTTCAGCTAGTGCAGTTGCCGCAGAACGTGATAATGCACAGACTCCTAGAGCGATGGAAGAGCAAGAAATCAATGAGTTGATCGAGAACTTTAAAAAAGCCACAAAGCGTGCAATTCAAGCAGGATTTGATGGTGTTGAATTACACGGTGCCAATACATATATTATTCAACAATTCTTTTCACCACATTCCAATCGTAGAAATGATGAGTGGGGTGGCACACTTGAGAAACGTTACAAGTTTATTAATGACTTAGTAGATGGAGTTACTGAAGTTGTTGATAAATCTGGAGTTAAAAACTTTATTGTTGGATATCGTTTCTCCCCAGAGGAATATGAAAATCCTGGTATTAGTATGGATGATACGATGTTTTTGCTGGATAAATTGGCGGATAAACCACTTGATTACTTACATTTATCAGAAAATGATTTTAAACGTGTTTCAATAAGTAAGGATCATCAAGATAAAACCATCCTTGAGTATGTTCACGATAAGATCAATGGTCGAGTTCCACTAGTTGGAGTCGGTGGTGTAAGTAGTAGAGAAGATGCCAACGATGTCTTGAAAAATGGTGAGTTAATCGCCGTTGGTGGACAAATGTTGCTTGATCCTCACTTTGTCGTCAAGATTCTGTCAGGTCAAGATTCTTCGATCCATCACACATTGTCGTTATTTGATACTGATGCCTTAATGATCAGCAATGGTGTTTTAGGATTTTTGGATCAAAAAATGCCTGAAAAAATAATTAAATAGACTGTATATTTTTTGTAAGTAATTGAACGTGAACTCAAATTTTCTTCATATAATCTTTATGTTTTTATCGTAAAAGAGCAAAAGTTTATTCAAATTTGTTAGTTATTATTTATACATAGTCAAATACAAGAACAGCGGTACTTGATTATGAGAGAAAAAATAATCATAACAAATAAAAATTTAGGAGTATTACTTATGAAAAACTTAAAAACAGGTACAAAGGGCTTGCCAATCGGCAAGCCCTTTCTTTTTGTTAGATTTTTTTATTATCTGCAAACGCTTTCTCAGAGTAAGAGTTGATCAAATTAAATAAAATAAAATTTAAAAATTAGCATTGAACATGTTTAAACAGCTGTATATAATGAACTTGTAATATAATTTTATAATTATTTCAATACTATCGTAAATCAACATAAAGGGGGAGATCGTAATGACCAAGTTACAGTTGTGGAAACAGCGTCTGTTTTACGGTACTACTGATATGGCTGGAAATCTTATCTGGCAAATGGTAGGTTTGTACCTTTTATTCTACTATACAACAGTATTGGATATCTCAGCGGCCTTCGTAGGGACCTTATTTCTATGTGTAAGATTTATTGATGCGTTTGATGGAATGTTTTTTGGATTTTTGATCGATCATACACATTCTAAATATGGTAAAGCAAGACCATATTTATTTTGGTTTGGTGTACCACTAGGAATTCTATCATTTCTATTATTCTTTAATCCTAGTTTTGGTGGTAATAAAGTTATAGAAATGATTTGGATCAGTATAGTTTATACATTGTTTAGCCTAGTTTATTCAGGATCAAATACTCCTATTACAGCAATTTTACCAAGTTTAACCGATGATCCTGATGAACGTGCTAATTTGGCATCTTCTAGAATGGTCATGACAAATACTGGTAGTGCAATTATTGGTGCTATAACTTTGCCAATGGTCAGTTTCTTTGGTGGCAAAAATCAACAATTAGGATTTACAATTTGGGGCGCAGTTGTTGGTTTGATTATTGCCGCTTGCTTTTTCTTAGCATTCTTGAACCTCAAAGAGCGTCCAGTTGCGGCAGGAAAAAAAGTCGATGAAATTAAAGGACAGTTGTCGATCAAGGATTCGTTTAAGGGTGCTTTTAAAAATAAACCTTGGGTAGTTTTGACGATTAGCTTTATCGCCGTTCAAACATTTTGGGTCGTACGTATGGCAACAGGTGTTTTCTATATCAATTATGTTTATAAACGTCCAGATATCGTTGGTTTATTTTTAGGTATGACTATCTTTGCTGTTCCTGGTAATTTACTCGTACCACTACTATCAAAAAAATTTAAAAATCGTAATTTAATGGATGCAGCATTAATTCTCTTTATTATCGGTTCAATATTAATGCCATTAGGAGAAAAATCAGGTAATTTAATCTTATTATTTGCCGGTAATATTATTGGCATGATCGCAATGGGATCAGTATTCACACTAGCTTTTGTAATGATCGCCGATACGGTTGAATATGCCAGGGTGCATCTGCACATTGAAGAACCGGGATTTTTATCATCTGTTCCTGTTGTCGGTGCAAAAATCGGTATGGGACTTGGCGGAGCTTTATCGGGATGGATCCTCACATGGGGTGGATTTTCATCAGGTAGTAAAGTTCAACCTGCTAAAGCTTTGACATCGATTGATATCAATTTCATTTGGTTACCAATTGTTTTATCAATTGTCATTATTGCAATTCTTCAATTTTATAGATTGAACGAAAGTAAAATGAACGTTCCGGAAAAGAAAATTGACAATACTAATTTAAAAGAAGCTTAGGAGATGGATATTATGTTGAAAAATGATTATGATACTGAACTAAGTCGTTTAAAACAAATAGAAGCATCAGATGTTCCAAGGCTTGAACGTGTGAAAATGGTCGTGAAAGATCGTGTCGATGTACACTCCTATGAACCGCACACATTTGAACTATTAAAAGAATTAGGTGATGATCCAGTTCTTTCTAATAATTTAGATATGTTACGTGCTGGAACTGTTGCTGAAGGGGTCGTTGATATTAGTTCCAATGACGTTAATGTCGAACCAAAATATATGTCGGAGTTAGATCAAAAAGTACGATATTATCGAATTTATCGACCTGAAAGTCTTGGTAAAAATAAGGCTTTAATATATATCCATGGTGGATCGTACTATGGCGGAAGTCCATCTGACTCATTGGTATCATTAAAATTATTAGCCAGCCAATACGATGGAGTTATTTATAGTGTCGATTACCGCTTGGCACCAGAGAATCCTTACCCACTTGGGCTTATGGATTGTTTATCAGTTTTAAAAATGGTTGCCAAAACTAAAACAAATATCACGGTCGGTGGAGATTCAGCTGGAGCTTCAATGGCTTTAGGAGTTAGTGAGCTTAGTCATTATATGGGAATATACGACGTTGACAGCCAAGTTCTTTTCTATCCAACCGTTGTTCACGGTTCAGATCTCGAAGGATCTTTGTGGAATGATAAAAAAATTCCGATCGTGGATGAACAAAGAAACGTCTTGCATAATAGCTATACGTTGTTTAAACAATTGGATACAAAAATGACCCAGCTTTATATGCCTGATGAGCCCATAGATTATCGTTCGCCAATTGTTTCACCACTCTATGCAGATCCTGCTATTTTTAAAAAAGTGCTAGTAATGACAGGGGAGTTTGATCCTTTCAGACTTCAAGACGAGGCATTTTTAAGTAAATTAGGTATGGCAGGCTGTGATGCTAAATACATTCGTTATGGTGGAATGGGACATGCATTTTTAAACTTAGTTGGAAAAGCTGCCGCCACTGAAGATGCAATTCATGAATGTGCTAAATTTTTAGAAAATTAAAAAAGCCTGTGAAGTTTTCACAGGCTTTTTACGTATTATCAGATTGTGTTATCAGATTGTAAGGATCTTAATTTCTTTAATTCAATGCGCCAAGTTCCAACTAATACTAGACATGATCCTAACCAAGCTAGAGGATTTGCTAAGGCAGCACCGTAAAATCCAAATAGATTGATCAAAACGACACTGGCAAAGACTCGCATGACAAGTTCGGCAATACCAGCAATTGTAGGAGCTTTTTGATTTCCTAAACCTTGTAAAGTATATCTGACTATAAAGAGGATCGATAATAGGAAATACATAGTTCCATTGAAGTAATAATAAATTTGAACCAAATTTAAAACGTGTGTTTCACTACCATTCATGAATAAGTGTGAAATACTACGACCAAAGAGGACTAGTAAAGATCCGATAACTAAACTAGAAGTAACAGATAAGATAATACCGGATTTTACACCTTTTAAAATTCGACGGTATTTTTTGGCTCCTAAGTTTTGAGCGGTGTAGTTTACCAAAGAAACACCAAAACTCATAGCTGGTAAAGTAGCGATTTGTTCGACACGACCGGCAACTGTATAGGCGGCAACCGCATCGGCACCCAAAGTGTTTAGCATGAATTGCAAAATAATTGAGCCGATTGCAATGATCGAAGACTGAAATCCCATTGGCAAACTGATATTTAGCAGTTCTTTTATTTCGTCCCAATCGATTGCAAAATCATGAATCGTTAAAATCAGATAGGGAACTTTTTTTCTAATATAAAAATACAAAATAATAAAAGTTATCGTTTGTGCGCTGACGGTAGCAAGACCAGCACCAGCGACACCCATATGTAAATATAGGATAAAGAACAATTCAAGAACAATATTTAAAACTGTGCTGACGATTAAGAAGAATAAAGGAACTCTTGAATTTCCTAAAGCTCTCATAGTGTTGCCCAGAAAATCAAATCCTATAAATGAAAATATACCGGCAAAAATGATTTCCAAGAATACAAAAGAATCATGGATCAATACTTTGGGTGTTTGCATAACTACTAGAAGAGGATAGGCAATAACAGTGGCAATGATCGTAAAGATAATAGTTATTGCTATGGAAATAATTATTCCTGAAGCAAAACTTTTAGTAACACCCTTTAAATCGTTGGCTCCATATTTCTTGGCAGTCAAGATGGATAAGCCACTTGTAATACCTTGAGCAAATCCAATTACTAGAAAAGTTAAACCGCCGGTTGCACCGACACTGGCTAAAGCGTTGACACCAATAGTTTTACCTACTATTAAGGTATCAATGAAACTATAAAATTGTTGGAAGAAATTTCCTAATAACAAAGGAATAGTATAAAGGAAAATAATTTTAGTAGGGTTTCCTTTAGTTAAATCTGTCAATGATCTGACCCCCTATTTAACTGATTTAGACAATTCTAAAACTATACACCATTTTTGGTAAATATGAAGCATTTTTATTTATTTGAATAAAAATTGATTTTAGGAATATAAATCAATTTTTTTATTTTAAGATAAAAACGTTTACATAAACTGATACACAAAATAACTTCAATCGTGGCATAATATAAATATAACGATATGTTTATACAAGTTACTTTAAAGGGGAGGGATATTCAATGCAGACAAAAAAGATAGTTAAACGATTGTTGACGGTCCTCTTTGCTATGGTGGCCTTTTTTGGTATTTTGCAAAGAACATCTACAATAGTAAAGGCAGGAGCATCATATAACGATTCTGATGTTTTAAATAAACAGCCTGCTGGGGGATTATCAATTGCAAAATACTTCACTCCTGGTACATTTAGTGGTAATAAAGCTACTGTTAAGCAAAATTCTAATGGAAAAGATTACGTTCAATTAACAGATACCATTAATAAAGGTGTTCAAACTAGTGCTGTATGGAGTAATAATGATAAAAATTATATAAATACTGATCAAAAACAGACACTATCAATGTGGGCATATTTTGGTACAGAACCTGGCAATTTAGGTGTTCCTGATGGAATGGCATTTGTACTTCAAAATGGCGGAACCGATGCTATTTCAAATCTTAATGGGACGCCTAATGCCGGTGAAACCCTTGGTGTTTGGGGATCAGATAGTAATAAATACGCTATGGCAAAATCTCCAAGAATGAATAATGTTCCAACGCTCGCCGAGCAAGCCATACAAAACAGTTTTGCAATTGAATTTGATACTTATACTAATCATTTTAAGGGAGATAAAACAGTTACATATTCTGATTGGAAATATAATAGTGGTTCTTTACCAGATGCGACAAATGCATTTGATTTTTTAGCATATAATTATTATAACGGTAATAGTAATTTTCTTTATGCTAATAACGATTCTCAACGTTCACACATTGCTTGGAATTATCCAGCCAGAGATGATACATATATTCAGTTAGCTACTCCTAATATTTTTCAAAATTCTGTTGTAGGAATGATACATAATCTTGGTACAGGAACTTCTCAGGCTGAATTAGATGAAAATGGAGCCAACGTTTACCTTCAAAAAGAATTAAGTAACAGCACTGATCCCCTGGATTCATGGCGCCATATTACAATTCAATATACTCCAGCAGATACTGGTAGTACCAATGCAACATTGACCTATAAAGTTGGAGATAAAAATCCTGTAAATGGTAAGTCTAAAAAACCAATTACCGATGTAACACTTTCGCTAGATATGACTGCTTTTAATTTAAGTGGTTCACATAAGCTTAGATATGGTTTTACTGCTTCAACTGGGGCTAATTCTCCAACCAATAGTGCGGTAATATTTGAAACTATGCCATCACTAGTTAATGCTGAAGTAAATGCTTATACCGTGGATAAAACTACCAAATCAAGAGTTCAACCAGCAAATAAAGATGAATACGACCCTACACAGGCCAACCAAAATGATTCGTTAGTCGATGACGAATCATTAGGATTGGCACTCACAAGTAGAGTTCACCCTAAAGATGATTTGACGCTTAATTATATGTTCCATTATCTAAGTGGTGAAGAACCGGCAACTGGCCTAAAAGAAACTATCAATGTTCCTGATAATGTGACTGTAAGTACCGATAGTAGTGGTAATATTGGTAAAGTTTATTACACAAGTAAAAAAGATGCTGACGGGAATACTAAGACTAAAGAAGTTGATATACCTGCTGGTAGTTTGTCAGGAAACGTTTTAACTTGTGATATGGATGATGCAATTGGTGATCCTGATAGTGATAATTGGGAATACGCTCGAGTTGAGTTGAATGCTACTGCCAATGATTTACCAGATGGAACAACCAAACTAACAGTTCCTTCGACAACAACTAGTTTTGAGGGTGACAATTATAAGGCAAACGCTGATTCAACTGCTTTTGATATTGTAAAACCAGCTGATACTTTGATAATTACAGCAACATCACCATTAACTTCTGATCTAGAATTAGGTTCTTCCACAAATTTGACCGGTGATATTTCACTAAAGAGTGGAGATGCGATCAATAAATCAGATATGTACATCAGTACGACAATTGACGATGGAGAACCTATTCTTAGTCAAGATAGTAGCTCGGGGAATGGCTTCACGATTCCAATTCTTAGTGATACTACTGCTGATATTGGAGTTCTGACCGAAGGTGAACATACGATCAAGATCCATGTGATCGATAGTAATTTCCAAACTGCTGATGGAGTTGATACGTTGATTTCAAATGAGTTGGTTTATAAAGTTAATGTAACTAACAAAAAAGTTGTTATCACACCTGATGATTCCAACATAACCGTTAACGATAACGAACCACTGATCCTTTCTGGATCTTATCTGCATTCTGATGATACTACTACCTCAGATGAAGGTGGTAATTCTAAAATTTCTTATACCATTACTAATGATGATGGAACAAAGCAGGATGCTGTAACTGAAAATCAAACTAATAATGGTAAGTATGCCTTTACTTTGAAACCATATGCTTATGATAAAGATGAAGCTACATCACTAGATGACTATACTGGTACAACCGGTCTCAAGGTAGGTAAGAATACCATTACTATTAATATCGTTGACCAAGACGGGCATAAGTCTGACTCTAAAGATGTAATTGTTAATGTTCCAGATATTAAGCCTACTTTAACGACAACTCAAAATGAATTTAACGTTATCCAAGATGATTTGATCGATCTTAATGCAGATGTCAATTACGATAATGACTATCAAGTTACTCCAAGTAAATTAACTTGGAATATGGATGTCAATGGTAATAAGAGCATCAAGAGTTATAGTGGAGACACTCCTTTAGCCACACCGATTTCACAAGAATTCTCGATTGAATCAACTAAGAATGGAATGGACGATGAAGCTCAAAATCCATATAAGATTTCGGTTTATTACACAGACCCTTATGGAAGAAAGTCTAATACACTTGATTATTCAATAAATATAATCAATAAGACGGCCACAATTGAGAATAGTGATTATAAATTCCAAAGTGTTCACGCAATAAATACTCCTAAACGAGTAAAACGTGAAGGAAACTGGAATCTAAAAGTGGACAGTGTGATGACTAAATGGACTTTAACAGCTAAAGCCGGAGAAATGGTAAAAGATGCTGGTACTGCTGATGAGGCGGTATTAGATGGAGATTTAGTTTTCGTTTCAAAGGATAATACTACGCATGATTTAAGTACCCAAACATTTATTCAAAGTGATTCAGATGATAGTGATCAAGAAACAACTGATGTTGCAGGGAATTGGAGTTCGGATCAAGGTGTATTACTTGATTTGAATTCAAGAAATGTTTCAGGTTCTTATACTGGAAAGATTCAATGGGGCCTGACGGATAGCGTTTAGTAAAAATTCTTGTTTTAAAATATATTAAAAAATTGATACTTGTGAATTTATTTCCACGAGTATCAATTTTTTTATCTTCTATAATCGTTGGCAGCAGCTTTTGTAAAAGCACCAACTAATTTGTGTGGCAAGTAAGGTTCTTCAAGAAAATCAATATCTTCTTTATTTAGAGTTACATCTAAAGCATCAACAGCATCAATTAAATGTTCTTTTTTAGTTGCGCCGACAATAGGAGCTACTACTTGTGGTTTTTGTAATAACCAAGCTAAAGCAACTTGAGCACGTTTAATACCATATTTATCGGCAATTTTACCAACTCTTTGAACAATTGGTTCGTCTTGTTCTTCAGTTGAATCGTATTTAGAACGGGCAACTTTATCTGTCTTAAAACGTTTAGAAGTAGATGACCAATCTCTAGTAAGTCGTCCTGATGCCAATGGACTGTATGGTGTCACAGCGATATTTTTTGCTTCGCAAAGAGGCATCATTTCACGTTCTTCTTCGCGATACAAAAGATTTAAATGATTTTGCATCGAGACAAATTCAGTCCAGCCATGTTCTTTGGCAATTGCCTGTGCTTCTTCAAATTGCCATGCAAACATAGCCGATGCTCCAATGTATCTAGCTTTTCCAGATTTTACAACATCATGCAAAGCTTCCATAGTCTCTTCAATGGGAGTGTTGTAATCAAAACGATGAATTATGTATAAGTCTACATAATCTGTTTTTAGTCTGGCTAGACTTTGATCAATTTGTGACATGATGGCTTTACGCGATAATCCGGCAAGATTAGGTTTTTGTTCAGGACTGAAAAAGACTTTTGTTGCTAGCACGATCTCATCTCGGTTAGCGTATTTCTTTAAGGCGTTACCAACAAATTGTTCACTATCACCATGAGAATAAATATTTGCTGTATCAAAAAAATTGATCCCTAAGTCTAGAGCATTTTTTATAACTTCTTGACTTTTTGATTCATCGATAGCCCAAGGAAACATACCAGTTGAGGCATTACCAAATCCCATTGTCCCTAAACAAATTCGAGAAACATCCAGTCCGGTATTACCAAGTTTTGCATATTTCATTAATCATTACCGTCTTTTCCATTTAAAATATTTAGAAAGTTATTACTATAAATTAAATCTTTTTGTTTATCAGAAATGTTCATGTTATCAATTGCGGAAATAATTTCGTTAGTAGCTCCGTAGGGGGCAATGCCAAATGGCGCATCGGTCCCAAATAATACGTGTTCTATACCGAAGAATTCAACGGCCAATTCTAGAGCTTTAGTATTTCCTAATAGAGCTGTATCCACATAGAATTTTTTGAAATCATTATATTCAGCATCTGACATTGTGTATTTGATCCGCTGTGAAAAGAAAGGAATCATGGCTCCGGCATGATGAACAATGATTTTTAAATTAGGATATTTTTGAAAATAGCCTTTTTTGACCAAATCATACATTGTTTGCGTCAATTCGTATTCCCAACTAAAAGTTATATTGTTGTCATGACGTGTTTCGTCAAATACAGGGTGTAACCAGATCGGAATATTCAATTTATTTAATATTTCAAAAATGGGCTCAAATTCTTTTGATGTCAGCGGCTTATTTAAGGCTCTAGTAAATAGTTGAATACCGACCAAGTCTTTTTTTGTGGAAATTTGATCTTTAATAATTTCGATTGCATTTGAGATAGAATTCATAGGGATCATAGCAACTGCAGCGTAAAAGTCCTTATTATCATGAACCAGGTTTACTAATTCATCATTTGCGGATCTGCACAGTTCACTGGATTTTTCGGCATCAAGATAGTCTTCGGGATTTAAATTTACGTTAGAAATTATTTGTCTAACATCCGGATTCAAATCTGCGGTTCTTTCTTTGATATTAGTCAAACCGTTATTTTTTAAATAGGGATTTTTGGTGATTAGATTGTCATCAACTTTTTTCAATTGATCAAATAAATTTTCTGGTAATACGTGAGCAAAAACATCAAATTTTGTCATTTAATTAGATCCATTCTGGTTTATCGCCATCGGTATTTGGTTTATTTAATCCGATACTTTCATCGATATGTTGAGTAGGATCACTCAATAGTTCCATTACAAAGTCAGCAATACTCTTACGTGATACTTCAGTACCTTTGAAGGGTTCACCTTTTTGAGTAGTCTCGTAATCGATCTCATCTTTATTACTCATCCAAGCGGGACGGATCATTGTGTATTCAGTATTTGAATTTTCGATCAATTTAGCTGATTCTCTAAAACCAGGCAAGTATGCGGCAATTGCTTGTTCATTCCACTCTCCAAATTTTCCAGGAACTTCGTGATATGCACCAAGCGAGCTGATAAAGATCAAACGTTTTTTATTTGATTTTGTCATTGCTTCAAGGATACTTGCAGTTTGTTTTGCTAAATCGGTACCGCCGACATTAGAGTAAACAATATCAACATTTTTCATCGCGCTTACTAAGCTGTCGGTATTTAAAACATCGCCATCTATTAGTTCAACTCGACTATTATTGTCGTATTCATTAAGACGTGAACTATTTCTTAAAAATAAAACTAATGAATCATCTGTTTCTGAAATTATTCGATCGATTACTATTCTAGCAGTTTGACCGTGTGCTCCAACAATTAAAATTTTTGACATAAGAATTTTCTCCTTTTTAATTCATGTATTTTTCCCAAGAACCTTTTGTTTCAACGTTTGTTGCATCAGCGAGTGATTCTAGTTCAGCTATTTCTTCAGTTGTTAAAGTAATTGAAGCGGCTTTTTTAGTTTCATCAATGTATTTTTCTTTTGTGACACCAATAATTGGTAAAGTACTCTTATTAATTGCCCATGCTTCAGCAATTTGAGCGGCACTGGCTGAATATTTTTGACCGATCTTTTTAAGTTCATCAGTTAGAGCTTCTAATTCAGGCAACATTTTGTTGTACTTGTCGGCTCTTGAACTTCCTTTTGGTAAAGGATTATTGGTGTTGTATTTACCATTTAAAGCACCTTGTTCCAAAACCATATATGAAAAGAAATCAATATTATTATCATTGCAATATTTAATAATCCCTGACTCTTCTGATGAACGATATAACAAGCTAAAGTGATTTTGAACGGCTGAAATATGAATACCTTCTTTTTGAAGAATGCTATCAGCTAATTTTATTTCTGCAAGGTTGTGGTTAGAGACACCAACACGTTTGATCTTGCCACTTTTAACTAATGGTATTAGTTGTGGAGTCCATTTTTTGACGTCTGCGGGATTATGGATCCAATAAATATCGATATAATCTGTATGAAGTCTTTTAAGACTTTCTTCTAACATATTTTTAACGGGATATTCACTGTTGTCTGCAATTTGTGGTGTAAATTTAGTTGAGAGAAGATAATCTTCACGATTGTAATCTTTTAATAAATCACCGACAAATGATTCAGAAATTCCCATTCCATAAGCTGTTGCTGTATCCCAGAGATTTAAATTCTCTGACATGGCTTTTTTTACTACCGGTTTAAGATCATCAGTTGTTAGAGAATCTCCAAAAACATCTTTTGATCCCCAAGCCCAAGTTCCTAGTGCTACTTTTGGTAAATTATTATTATTCATTTAATTGCTCCCTGTTTTTTATAGGTTCATCTTAATTTATCCTTTTAAAGTTGTACAATACTTATAATTGATCGATAAAAATGCCTTACAAGCATAGAAGATTTAATTGTGGAGGAATAATAATGGAACTTAGAGTTTTAAAGTATTTTGTTGCGGTGGCTAGAGAAGAGAACATTACGCGAGCCGCTGAGAGATTGAATATTACTCAACCAACTCTTTCAAGACAATTAAAACAATTAGAAGACGAACTAGAAGTTAAATTATTCGATCGTAATAAACATAAAATTGCTTTAACTAATGATGGTTTATTATTACGTCGTCGAGCACAAGAAATTATCGATTTGTCAGAAAAAACTAAAAATGAAGTCTCACATAATAATGAAGAATTATCCGGTGAAATTGCTATCGGCTGCGGAGAATTACGAAGTGTTGATACGTTAGCGAAGATAATCAAGTCATTTCAGGAATTACATCCAGATGTGTCTTTTAATATTTTTAGTGGGAATTCAGAAAACATTAAATCTTTAATGAATCAAGGTTTATTGGAACTGGGATTATTGATGGAACCGGTCCAGATCGATAGATTTGATTTCGTCAGAATGGATATTGATGAAAAGTGGGGGATTTTAGTTAAGGATTCATCACCATTAGCGAATTTAGAATTTGCTACGGCTGCTGATATAAAAAATTATCCTCTGATTTTACCTGGAAGACGTGAGATCAACCATGAAATAATGAATTGGTTAAATATTGATCCTGATGATGTCAAAGTAGTATCTAGGTATAATTTACTTTATAACAGTTCTAAACTTGTTCAAAATGATGTAGGAGTGGCTATTTGTTTAAAACTAGATGATCATTATGAAGGTTTAACCTTTGTTCCTTTACAAGAATCACCAATATTAAATAGTGTTTTAGTATGGTCTTCGGGACAAGTATTTTCTAAAACTACTTCAGCATTCATTGAATTTGTTAAAAGATACCTAAAAGGCATTTAATTGTATTTTAAATAGGTATTAGACATATATTTTTAATCTCTTCATAATATTAATGTAAGTATTGTGGAGGAAGTTTTGATGAATAAGCAAGAAGTAAGTAAAAAATACAGTATTCCGATTGATGTTTTATCTGAATATGAAAAGTGGAACCTTTGTGATTCGGTAAAGTTAGTAATGGGAGATTGGCAATATGATGATGAAGATCTTGATCGGTTAAGCATGATAATGACCTTGCATGATATTGGATTTGATAATGATACGATCAAAGAATATATGAAAACTTTGGTTAAAGAAGATAAAAAGGCCAATGCCTTATTGTTAACTATTATTCAAAAACAAAGAAATCTGAAATTAAAAAAAATACATCTATTAGAGAAACAAATAGAAAAATTGGATTATTTGAGGAATAAGATTAAATGATACTTGTGGTGTTAGTTAAATATGCCGTCGCCAGAGCTGTAAAAAGAAATCACTGGCAGTGCGGAACGGTCAGAGCCTGAAAGGCGTCTCTGACCTCGGTTTGAAGCCTTGCAAGTTCGGCAAGTCTCCAAACACGCCCGGTGGTGTAAGCGATAAATCGCTAACGCCACTTTCACTGCCAGTAATTCTTTTTTCAGCTCTTCCGACTAGTTTTTTCACAATCAATTGGCATCATACGTTAAATAATATATATTATTAATTCCTTAACATGTACAATTAACCCTAGTTATTAAATGGGAGATTTTTGTATGAATGATTTACTGCATCAATATAAGATATCTAGAACGATGAGTACAATATTGTTAATTGGTCTATTTATGTTTGGCAATTTGCCGATAATGATCATTGCCTATTGTTATGTGGCATTAATGTTAATTATTCACACTGGGTTAAAAGTGGGATTTAAAAAGCGTATTAAGACTAGTTTGATCGTGTTATATGGCGTTATTTTGGCATTTCAGATAACTTTCATTTCTATTACGGTTTTTCCAATGCACAATGTAAGTTTAATGTATTATCCTTCAAAAGTTTTTGCGCTGATATTATTAGGAGTACCATATTTTGTTGAACGTTTTACGACTATAAATAATGGCACTGAATTTTATATGCCAACGATCGAAGATGTGACAGCAATTAGTTTTGAAGAGTTACATAATAATTCAAAAAAGATCAAATCAATGCTGCAAAGTGCAACTAATATGAAAGAAAGCGTCTCAATAGATCATATGAAGACGATCCTTGAAGATATTCCTAGACACAGCTCAACTCGTTACGTCAATCACGGCAGTTTAACAGACTATTATTTTAATATTGCTAAAGATAGTTTGGATGATGAACATATTTACATAGTTGTTTCTAATACTGGTAGTCCTGCTAGCGAGCTGA
The DNA here is from genome assembly GCF_003946605.1 of Companilactobacillus baiquanensis. Lineage (GTDB taxonomy): Bacteria > Bacillota > Bacilli > Lactobacillales > Lactobacillaceae > Companilactobacillus > Companilactobacillus baiquanensis. The sequence goes on along the minus strand of NZ_RHOQ01000001.1, from coordinate 649,021 downwards.
TATCACAATTTACACAAAAGCAGTACAACCACGTTTCTTTGTCGTTTGATAAGGAACTTAATACAATAATTAGTTACAACGGTGGAAATAACGTTTATCCTCCCGGGATGAACGCTGAAGCAGTTGAATATTTTCATCAAAAAGATGACGCTTCAGTTTTAATATATAGTCTGCCAGTAACTAGAGAGCAAAAACAAATACTGATCGATAAAATTGCAGAAATAAATCGTGAGGGTAGTGCCTATAATTTAGTGGGCCTAGTGGCAAAACATTCTTTTAGGCCCAATATTATGTTTTGTTCCCAATTTGTATATAAGATGTTAAAAATTGCCAATCTAGAATTCTTTGAAAAAGATGCTGGGGATGTTCGACCCACTGATTTCATCGAATTGGATTATTTTAAAAAATTAGCTTTTGAATACGAAATTAAATTTTAAAAATTAAAAAACAGGAAGTTGTGATTTTTCACATCTTCCTGTTTTTTTATGAGTGAATTATTCTACAGCTATCTTTGAATAATCAATGATTCGTTCTTTATTCGCTTTAATATCTACTGGCTGACCTTGGAACGATACTTGAGTATCTTGATCAGTTTTAATTTTGACACTGTCGTGATCAACTGAAAAACAGTAATTAACATTTTTGAAATTCATATTGAATTTAATACTATTCCAATTTTTGGGAACTTTAGGATTAATTTCTATTTTGTCTCCACGATAGTCGATACCTGCAAAAGATGAGATAACAACATTTAAGGTAGCACCCATAACTCCTAAGTGAATTCCTTCAGCCGTTGTTCCACCTTGAATATCATAATAGTCACTTGTTAATGATTCATCAAATAATTTCCAAGCCAAATCAGAGTCATTTACTTTTAGAGCCAACATTGCGTAGACGATTCTTGATAGGGTTGATCCATGTGTAGTCCGGCTTAAATAGTAGTGAATATTTTTTTCGATGAATTTATCTTTGTCATCAATTTCATAACCAAGATCGTCCATGATTTCAAAGAAGTTTTCAAGTCGTAAATTGTAAAGTGGCATTAAAGCGTCAGCTTGTTTAGCGACTTGATAATTATCAGGCGAGTCGCCTTCAGCTTTTAATATACGATCCATACGGGAGATATTTCCGTATTGATGACGATAAAAATCAAAGTTGATCGATTTGAGATCGAAGTAACCTTCAAATTGTCCTAAAATTTCGTCTTTACTATATTCTAGTTTGAGATTACATCTGATGACGTTCATTTTTTTAAGATCCTCATCAGAGAAGTGTGCCCGACGGAAGTTCTCTTGAAGAACTGCTGAAGATTCTTTACTAATTATTTCTTCAATTTTTTTGAAGAGCCAACTGGTCATAATATTTGTATAGGCATTATTTTTAAGTCCGCCATTTTTAGCACCAGGATAGCCTTCATGAAATTCATCAGGTCCCATGACATTTTCAATACTATATTTATTAGTTTTGCCATTGTATTTTGCCGAACTGATCCAGAATTTGGCGATATTTAGTAACATTTCGAGACCATATTCTTGTAAGAAGTCTTTATCATCAGACATGTTGTAATAATTTAAAACATCATAAGCAACAGCTAAAGAAACATGACGTTGTTTTCTTGAATTATCGGGTTCCCAATGATTAGTTATTGGATTTAGATGAATTGATTGTGATTGTTCATCACCGTACATCCCACTTTGCCATGGATACATAGCTCCTTGATAACCATTTTCTGATGCATATTTCTTAGCAGCATTTAAACGATTATAACGATACATTAAGAGTGATTTGACTAGTTTTGGAGAGTGGATATTATAATATGGCAGTACAAAAAGTTCGTCCCAGAAAATATGTCCACGATAAGCTTCACCATGTAGACCACGTGATCCTACTGACACATCAAGATTCTTATTGGCATTTTGATGAGCAGTAATTGTTAAGTGATAGGCGTTCATTCTGATCAATTTTTGAGATGTTATATCGCCATCGATCTCTAAATATTCATTTTTCCAAATCTCATCCCACGAGCCAGTAGTATTTTTGATTACATCTGAAAAATTGTGGTGATATTTATTAGCTTTTAATACTTCTATTAAATCACCTTTAGTTTCTAGTGAGGTATAGATACTAACTGTTTTTTCAAGTGTGTAGGATTTATTTTCTTTCGCATCAAAAGTTATGTACTGACCGATTTTTTCTTGTGATTTATCGGAATGAATTTTTGGATCTATTTCGTTTGGTGATGAAATTATGGAACTAACAGCAATATCGACATGCGAATTACGAGTATGGGCCAAAAGTAGGGCGAAGTTATCAGATACCTCGGTTTTATCGATTCTTAAATGATGATGATCCAAGGTACGATATCTTTTAACGTTTTTATTGGAAATAGCACCATCTATTTCTGTGTAAATTTTGATTTTACCAGAGAAATTTAATGGCTCGACCGTATATTGTAAGGAATAACTATGGAAATGGTGCATATGCGCCATTTTTTTTGTGGTAACTTTCAGCTTTTTACCATTCTGTAAGGAGATATACATAATAGTAGATAAAATTCCATTTTTCATATTAAGGGAACGATAAACAGTTTCAATATCTTCTTCTCTTAATTTGAAAAATTCCCCATCATCAATACTGAACGTCGTATATTGAGCATTAGGTAAATTGACTAAATCTTCATTAGTAATATCTTGATTGTTGATGAAAGTTGTTAATTGATTGTAGACCCCAGCAACATAAGTACCTGGATAAGCATCATCACTAGCACGAGATTCCATATAAGCACCACGAATGCCAAAGTAACCATTACCAACTGTTAAAAGCGATTCCTGTCCGTATTGTTTCTTTCCTTTGTAAGTTCCAAAGTAATCTAAATGCCAGCCAGAATATTCTTTCTCAATTTCGGCCGCTTTTTGAAGACTGTATTTTTTAACATCATTAATACCTACCGTTGGGATGTGGAAAAGATTTTCCATATAAATACTGATATCAACAGGTTGGTTTGCACAACTAACAATAGTATCTTTGATCTCAATATCGATCGGATTCATGATCACAATAATGTCAAAGTAATCTGGAACCTTAGATTTAAAATTGCTGAAATTAGCATTAAGATCTATTTCTGGATTAAGATTATAAATTTTATCGATAGATTCTTCAGTATCTTTATCTTTGTATGAATACTTTAAATATTTATCAGTAACTGTTAAGTATAATGGCAGCATAATAATATTCTCCCAATTCATAAAATTTGAATTCCTTGGCAAATATGTTTAAACATATTTAGCTCTAAATATATTATAACTGTTTTATCATTATTTGTTTAAACAATTTTGATAAAAATATTTATTCAAACCTGAAAAAATCTAAATAATACCCACAATCACAAAAAGAGTGTACCAACGTATTTTTTTAACGTTGGTACACTCTTTATTTTTTAAATTTATTTATGATTACGAACTAGTCGGAAGTCGAAAACGAAAAACTCGTAGTGGCGTGCTGTTAGGACGAGTGATTTTCTCGTCATTACAGCACAGGATGAATTTTGAAATTCGCGTACTTTGCGAAGTTCAAAATCGAGCTTGAAGACCGTGACTTCAAGCGTTCCTCACAGCGTGATTTTCTTTTTCGACTGGAGACGGAATTATAAAGCCAATCCCTCTTCGATTTCCAAATCGGAATTAGATCTAAAGCCATTTTCTAATTTTGCATTTGTCTTCATATTATTCATATAAGGTTCGCAGACAGAAAAACTGCTACTTCCACTAGTAATAAAAGGTATAACGGTTTTGTCAGTCAAATCGAATTTTTCAAAGAAACTATGAATAATCATTGGTGGTTGTTGATACCAAATGGGGAATCCTAAATAGATCGTTTTATAATCAGAAAAATCAAAGTCCTCATTAATTACCGGACGCTCATTTCCATCAATTTGTTCTTTTGCTTTAGCAACTAAATCGTCAAAATTATCTGGATAAACATCTGAAGTGGTCATTTCCACTATATCAGAATCCGTTTTAGCAGCAATTTTTTCAGCTGCAGCTTTAGTCGTGCCTGATTGAGTAAAATAAATAACGATAGATTTCATAATCTTCCTCCTTTTATCACTTATATTGTCTCGTGATTAAATTTTAATGCAAGAAAAATTTATAAAAAAAATAAAATACTTGCTTTAGAGTACACTTTAAGGTTTATATTATTCTACAAGTAAAGAGGTGGTTTGAATGGAAAATGTATTAATAATTGGTGCAAGTGGTTCCATTGGATCATTAGTGCGTAAAGAATTGCTAGATACAAGTGATAGTCATTTAACTTTGTTCGTAAGAAACACTGAGAAATTGGGCGAAATTGATGAGAAAAGAGAAACAGCTGTTGCTGGGGATGCCACTAATATTGATGATTTAAATAAAGTAGTCGAAAATCAAGATGTAGTTTTTGTCAGTGTAAATAGTCAACTAGTCGAAATCGCTAAAAATGTTGTTGCAGCGATGGACCAAAATAAAGTCGGTCGAGTTGTTTTTGTTACATCTATGGGCATCTATAATGAAGTAAGTTCAAATGGATTTGCTGATGATATTCCTGATGTTTTAATACCATATCGAAAAGCTGCCGATATAATAGAAGCTTCTGACATTCAATATACGATTTTACGACCAGGATGGTTTGATGACGATCCCGATACTAACTACCAAATAACCTTTAAAGGTGAAGCTTTTGTTGGTCATGCGGTATCAAGAACCAGCGTAGCTGATTTAGCTGCTAGAATAATTAATGAACCAACTCTTTACATGAATGAAAGTTTAGGATTAGCGAGAGTATAGGAGAGAAGATATGAATATTAAAGAAGTCGCACAAAAATACGATTTAACAGCTGATACTTTGAGATATTATGAAAAAGTCGGCTTGATCCCTAAGGTAAACCGAAATGAAGTTGGCTATCGTGATTTTACAGAAGAAGATATTAATTGGGTCGAATTTGCTAAGTGCATGCGTAATGCCGGGATGTCAGTTGAAGCCTTGTCAAAATATGTAGCATTATTTCAAAAGGGTGATTCAACTATTGCTGAAAGAAAGCAGATCTTACTTGATCAACAAGCTATCATGGCAGAAAAGCTAAGTGACCTTCAAGCAACTTACAAGCGATTAACTAAAAAAGTTGATAATTATGATAGTCATATAGCCAAATTTGAAGAAGAGAAGCTCGAAAATAAGGAACATGTCTAAAAAAATTTATTACTCGGCTATGCAACACGATAAGTTAATTATGCCTTGGCAAACTGACAGTAAGAATATCTTAAACGCTCTAAAAAGATATAAAGGCGTGGTCTTAGTTAAATTAATGGGCGATAAGAAGTATTCATTAGATGATTTGATCGATATAGGTGATCTTTATGTTTATAAACAAGAAACAATGGATGACTTCATGAATGAAAAGACTTGCGGAAGTATTTATTTAGATAGTGCTTTTACTTTGATCGATCAATTAGAAAATTATCCGCTCAAAAATGACTTGGGAGCAGTTTATTTAGCAACCGCGTTAGCTCAGAAACTTAAATTATCAAAAAAATTGACTTACCTATTAATAGTAGCTTTTATCAGTTCATTGAATCATAACTTGTTTGATAATATAGAAGATTTTTATCAAACCGACTGGAATGACTTTGATAAAAGATTTTTGAATAAGTTAATTGAAGAACCTTATCAAGCACCGAACTTTGATAAACAAGAAATAAAGATTGAATTTAGCAAGTTTACAGAATACTCAAAAGCGGCTAAAGCATTTCAAGATTTATATCAATTAAGCAAAATTCATAAAATTGAATTTTCTTTAGTCGATTTACAGCTTAAAGAATCGTTTGAATTGATTCAAATGGCACTAGAAATGAAAAGTTTTTTTAAATAAGTAGGTTTTTATAAGCTTTTTTTGTAAATAATCATTATTTTCATAAATTATTTAACTTTGGTAAAAGTTGATTTACTAGTATCAACGGGAACAAATGTTTCATTTGTGTTACTAAGATTACAGAAAATTCCAAAATTGTAATCTATTAATGCTATTTGTGTAATATAACCCTGTTACTATATCACTCGTAGCGTTAAGAGCTAAATAAACAAATGAGGATGTAATTAAATTTATGAAAAAAGTATTATCAATCGCTTTATTAAGCACTATGGCATTAACAGCAATGGGAGCAACTGCTAAAACAGCCCAAGCTGCTACAACTATTGACAGCACACACGTAAGTGTTGAAGCAGGTGATACATATAAGAGTATTGCAGCCGCAAACGGTGTATCAATTGCTGAACTTGAACAAGCTAACGGAAGAGAAGTCGGTGGATTTGATTTGATCTTCCCTGGCGAAACAATTACTTTACCAACAGCTCAAGCAGCAACAAATACAACATCAACACAAACAACACAAGCTACTGATACAACACCAGCAGCCCAAACACAAGAACAAGCACAACCACAAGCAACACAAAATACTACACAAACACAAACAACACAATCAAGTACAACAGGTACATCACACGGTACATTTAAGATCAGTTTCTATGATCCAGCTGTATTAGGTTCAAACATGGGTTATGGTGGTGTTGCTGCCAACCTTTCAGTATTCCCTAAGGGTACACAACTTAAGATCACTTTAGCTGACGGTACAGTAATGTATAGAACAGTTAATGATACAGGTACATTTGCATATAGCAATCCTCAACAATTAGACGTTGCTATGCCAAATGCTCAAATTCCTTCATACGGTGTTACATCAGCTACTGTTGAAGTTATCTAATTTTGAATAATAAAAAAGAACCCGTGAGGGTTCTTTTTTTTTCATAAAACTCCACAAGTTATTCACTTTTTCGTCACATTTATTCGTTAGAGTTAAAACAATGAATAATTTCAAGTGAATAATAAGGAGTGTTTTATGGAATTCTTAATTATTGCAATAATATTTTCAGTCGGATTGATTTTATTGATCTCCGGCAGCCATGTGAAAAGCAACACAGTCTCCAAGCTGTTTTACTGCGTAGGAACTGTTGGCGTTATTATGGCAATGTACATTGCCTGGCCGAAGTAGTCATTCCACGGCAATAAGTTGAACATTACTAATAAATTCATAGCTTCGCAATTTTTCCATTAAATCATTGATAGTTCCAGTCATATGATTTATATCAAGTGAAATGGAGACACTAGCCATATTATGAATAGGTATATCTTGATTAATAGTTAATACACTGGCGTTTGATTCTGAGATAATCAATAAAACTTTTGATAAAATTCCAGGTTCATGATCTAGGATCATTGAAAAGACAGCTTTACGATCACTGGTACTCTCATCTGGCAAAAAGACCAGATCTTTATATTTATAGTAAGTACCACGACTAATATTGACCATTTTAACAGCATCACTAACATTAGAAGCTTTACCTGTCTCCAACAAGTTGCGTGCCTGAATGACTTTATCAAAGGAATCCGGCAAAATAGAACGATCTACAATGTAATACTTTTCCACAATAATCCTCCTCTACTAATACGTCTACATGTATTGTAAATTATATCACTTAAACGGTTACAACATCAGTCTAAAATAAATACTCTAGAGATAAAATAGTATAAAATTTCTTAGTATTTTGTTATGCTCATGAGTAATTAGGATAAGTAGGAGAGGGAACAATGAAAACGCTAATAATAGTTTCTCATCCAGAGATAGAAAATTCACAAACACAACAATTTTTATATCAAGGATCTAAATTAGATAATGTAACTTGGAATCATGTTGAAGAAATTAATGAAATAAATATCAAACAGGAGCAACAATTATTAACTGATGCAGATCGAATAATATTTCAATTTCCACTTTATTGGTATTCAGCACCTAGTGGATTAAAAAATTGGGAAGATACAGTTTTAACTAGGAACTTTATTTATGGTGATAAGAGTTTTCCTTTAGAAGACAAGGAGTTTGGTTTAGTGGTAACGACTGGACTACCTTTGAAGGATTATCAAAAAGGTGCTGCTGAAAATTATTCATTAGATGAATTAATGACACCATTTAGAGCGATTGCTGATAAAGCTAAAATGAAGATCTTGCCTATTTTTACCGTACAACAATTTTGGTATAAAACAGAGTTGATGCAGATGGAACTTTTGATAGATTATCAAAGATATTTAACTCAAGATATGCCAGATTCCTTAGCCAATAAGCAAATTTGGTTTGAAAAAAAACTTCAAGAAATGAGCCTAGATTCAGATACTGCAGATGAACGATCCGTTGAATTGATTTTGGATAACTTTTTAAACCGCACTGAAGAATTAGAACAGTTAAATGATACCTTATCGATGATTAAAGAGAATGAAGAAGACTGATTTCTCTTTAATCATCTTTTTTTGCTAATTAATTTATAGTTAAATGATTTTTATCATTTTATGTAATAAATCATTACTAATATTGGATAATAATATTATTTTTGTTATTGTATTATGATTTTATCTTATTATATTGGGATATAAATGAACGGGCAAAAAGAGGGATTTTCTTATGTCAGATAGGGTCAAGTTGAGATATATTTGGATGGTCTCAACAATTATTTTAATTAGTTTATTTTTTGGTAAGAGTAATGAAATACAAGCAGCAGTTGCTGATAATGATCCGATAAGTAGTGCCCCTACGGGTTTAAATTTTGGGGATTATTTTTTGAAGGGTGATGTTAGAACCAATAACGCTAATACTACTACATTTAAAAATGGTAATACTAGTATTGTTCAAATCACTAGTGATTACCAAAAACAACAAGGGTACGTTTGGTCAAATCCTAGTAAAATGAATTATCTTAATTTGAATGAGAGACAGACTCTTTCAATGTGGGTATATTTAGGAGCATCCACATCTCCGGGTGATGGATTGGCATTTGTTTTGCAAAACTACGGAAATAATGCAAATGCCACATTAACAGGAGGTAACCAAGCAGCAGGTGAAACCATGGGTGTTTGGGGATCTGATGATACTTATAAAAGTGGAACCTCAACAGATACAGTTGCAGCTAAAGCCATTCAAAATAGTTGGGCATTGGAATTTGATACTTTTAAAAATGATGGCGTTGGTGGATCGTCGATGTTTGAAAATGGTACTCCATCAGATAATAATTATAAGTATTTTAGTAATAGTTACGATGATAGTTTGTCACAGGTTGCGAGCGACGCCTCACACATTGCTTATAATTATCCAGCTGAACCGACGACTTATGCACAAAAAACAACTTCTATTTCAATGGGAGGATTTTTAGGCTCAAATGTTCAGACATACTGGTATAGCATGTTGCATCAAGGCCTTAAATATAAACCAGATGACGGATCAAGTTCTAATTTGAAATTAAGTAATGGAATGTGGCATCATGTTGTAATCTCATATACGCCACCTGCTGATGGAAGTCAGATTGGACATTTATCATATACTTTTGATGATAAAGTAAAACCTGTTAATGACTCTTTAAGTGTTATACGTCAGCCAATTTCAGAAAAAAATATTCCGATTGATACCAGTGAATTTTATAAAAACTCTACTCAACAATTCACACAAAATGATGGAAAGGTATTATGGGGTTTTACCGGAAGTACAGGTTCTAGTCATGCTCGAAATATGGTTGTTTTTGAATCAATTCCTTCACTTGTCGAAGGTGATGCCACTGCCACAGCTTACGATGATTCACAGGCCGGAGAAGAAATAAACTCTTCAAACGATGAAGTATATAACGGTGACAACTTACGTTTTGTCTACAATGTAAAACGTGAGAGTGGAGAACTAGATTGGAGCGGAATCAATGCAAAAATCGATTTACCTGATAATATGACATATACTGGCGGAAATATTACGTATAGTGATGGAAGTAGTGAAGATATTTCAGTAAATGATTTATCAAGTGCCAGTTTTACTAAGGTCTTAAAAGACCTATTGAAATCCGGCGAGCCTAAGAGTGCGACGATAACGGTTGAAGGAGTGGCTAATTCTGATACCCCTAGTGTCGATAAAGAAGTTGCTTCCACAACCGCTTCCTTTGAGGGTACGAATTTGATTAAAAATGTTGATTCGCCAAGCTTTACAATCAAGGCAACGACTATGAAATTAACATCTGATACAACTGATTTAGATCTTAGTTCAAAATCTAATATCGAGGCTGATTCTACAGCATCGTATATTGATACAAATGTGTCTATGGATAACTCAAAAGTGACAGCACATTATAAAATCAATGACAATTCTGAAAAAATGCAATCACTTTCAAGTGGTTCTGACGGTAAAGTAGCAATTAAAGTTTCCAAAACCGATTTGAATGATGGTAATAATACGCTGATAGTTTATGTAACTGATTCTTCTGGTAATCGTTCAAATTCAATAACTTTCAATATAAATAAACCCACGGTAGCCCCCATCTTGATCGATGCTGATAGTGAAATGTCGTTTAGAACGATTCATTCTAATGGTAAAGATCAAATGGTCAAACGCAATGGCAGCTGGAAAGTTAATGTTGTTGATAATGAAGATAACTCAAATTGGAAATTATCAACTAGTGCGATTCAAGATCCGGATAGTAATAAATTTGATGGTGATTTATTATATGTTGATGATAATGGCTCAAGTCAATCTATTTTAAATGGATCGATTGTCCAAATAGCTGACCAGTCTACCTTCCCATCAAATTTCATTAGTGATGGCAATACCTATCAAGTTGCTAATACATGGGATAGTGATGACGGTATGATATTAAAGGCCGACTCTGGTGCCAAATCAGGAACTTATAAATATGATGTTACTTGGGATTTGACAGACTCTATCTAAGACAGTAATTATTCACAAAAAAGCATCAGTAATCTGATTTTTTAGATTACTGATGCTCTTTTTGTATTGAATATTTCAAATTAAATTTATTTTTTTCAGTTCGTTTTCATAAGTTTTTAAATCATTATGATATACATTAATTGATCATATTTCATAACAAAATATTTATAATTTTGAGTTTTAATTATTACAATTTGCGTGTAATATATATTCCGTAAAGAGAATTAAGTTATATTTAGAGATTATTTGATTATATAAGTGAGGGATTATATGACCATAAATAAAATTATAAAGGGAATGTATTTATTCTTAGTCTTATTAACGACTGTTTTGTTTCTTAATATTGATCAAATGAATCAATCATTAGTAAAGGCTGCCGATTTGCCGGTTACCAATGCTCCTAAAGGATTAAATTTTGATGATTATTTCATTCGAGGCACATTTAGGGGTAACAGTGCTGATACATCGAGTTTTAAGAATGGTGATACTAGTATTATTCAAATAACTCCTAAGCAAGGTAGCACTATTGGTGGTGTTTGGTCTAATGACGCGGCTAACAATTACTTTGATTTAAATAATAAACAAACATTATCAATGTGGATGTACTTTGGAAACGAAAAGGATCCAGCTGATGGATTGGCATTTGTGTTACAAAATTCAGGCTATGATAGTATTTCAAAGGACGGAGTTTTACCGGCCAAAGGTCAAACTATGGGAGTTTGGGGTTTAGATAATGATTACCATAATAGTGATCCAAAAAAGTTATCAAGCAATGCAATTCAAAATAGTTGGGCATTAGAATTTGATACGCATATAAATAAAGTAACTAAGGGCGCTGAGTTATTTAGCAACGGTCGGCCAACTGATAGCCCAACTGGAGTAAATAATGCTTTTGATTCTTTAGTTACAACTATTGTCGATAATCCATCTAAATCATTTTCCCATATTGCCAGTAATTATCCAGCGTCACCAGAATCTTATGTTCGAAAAAAAGAAACAATGCAAATAGTTAGTGGTCTGCCGGATTCTGTAGATGTTTACTGGTATCAATTAATTCATAACAATTTAAAAACTACCTATGGGCCCAATTCTAATTACAACTTTACATTGAGTAATGGTCTTTGGCATCATTTGGTTATCAATTGGACACCTCCAGAAACAGGAAGCACAATTGGATACTTATCCTATTCATTAGATGATAAAATTCACACTGCGGATGTGACGGCAGGAAATAATGCTCAACCAGTTAGTACGAGCGACATTCCTATTGACACAAGTTACTTTTATAAAAATACGACTCAACAATTTGCTCAAAATGCGGGTAAAGTAATCTGGGGCTTTACCGGAAGTACAGGAGAACAATATGCTAGGAATATGGTTATCTTTGAATCTATACCTTCGTTAGTTGAAGGATCCACTAATACACAGGTTTTTGATGATTCACAAGGTGGAAAAGAATTAAGTTCAACTGATAAAAATGTTTATAATTATGATCAATTGAGATTTGTTTATAATGTTAAACGTGATAGTGGGGCACAAGATTGGACGAATATTGTAGCAACTATCAATCTTCCCAAAAATGTTTTATACGGTAATGGAGTAATCAAATATAGTGATGGAACCAGTGAGACGATTGGTTCAAATGAACTAACAACAACTCAATTTAAAAGAACACTTAAGGATCTTTTAAAAGATAAAGATCCTAATAGTGCCACGATAACTCTTAATGCAATTGCTTATTCAAGTACACCGGCTGAAGATACGGCTATCGCTGCAACTGATGTTTCTTTTATAGGTGATGATTTGATCAAATATACACAATTACAGGATTTTGTAATCAAAACAACACCAATGTTACTTGAACCAGATAATTTAAATTTAGATATTGATGATGCACAATCAATTGATGCTACCGGAAAAATTAGTTATATCGGTTTGAGTGGCGGGGTCATTAATTCTAATATTACTGTCCATTATTCTCTAAATGGAAGTTCTGAAAAAACCACTAACCTAGATAGCGGTACCGATGGAAAAATGAAAATCACTATTCCGAGAACTAGTTTGAAGGATGGGGATAATAGTTTAACCGTGTATGCTACCGATAAAGATGGAAACCGTTCTAATTATGTTACTTATAATATTTCCAAACCAACTGCGGCCCCAATCTTAATTGATGCTGATGAAAAAATGTCTTTTCAAAATGTAAAATCTAACGGGCGTGACCAAACTATTTTGCGCCAAGGGAGTTGGAAGGTAAATATTATTGATAATGCAGTGGATACATCAAACTGGAGTTTAAACGCCTCTGCAATTCAAACTCCAGGAAGTCCCGTTCTAGATGGTGATCTCGTCTATGTTGACAGTGATGGTATTACTAGATCCATTTTGGATGGTTCAATTATTGAAATCGCTAAAAAGGATACGTTTCCTAGTAATCAGATTGTTAATGATTCAACGTATCAAGTTGCCAATTCATGGAATACAAACAATGGTATTTTGTTGAAAACTAAATCCACGACAAAGTCCGGAACTTATCAATATACTATTACTTGGAGTTTAACTGATTCAATCCATTGATAATATGTTATATTATGGTGCAGATTTAGATTCGAGGTAATATTTTATGGATGAGAATACAGAGTGGTTATTAAATCAGATTGATGAATTATCTACTAAACAAAATGATTATAAAAAAAGAGCTTTGTTGATTTCTTTAAAAAAAGTTGTCATTGAACAACAAAAGCGGATCGAACAGGCTCAAAGCGAGCTTGATGGCCGTCTTTGGGATCATAACAATTGGTAAAATAGGCAAATTAATTGTATTGTCGATGATAAATTCATATAATCGATTTTGAAAAACATGATAATAATCATTGCTTTTTATCAAAGTCGAAATCTAGTTTTAAAAATTATTTAAGGATAATTGGGACGGATAGAATTGATGGTGACTCTTTTTTGAAATTGTCTTTTTGGGAATTGATGGTTTCTTAGGAGATATTAATATGAAAAAGCTATCGATAATGTTTACCTTTTTATTTCTATTTGTCATAGGAATTTTTACGGTTCATCCAACGACTGCACAAGCTGCAAATTTGAACTATACAGTTTCAGTAGATCATCCGGATAATCAAGTAAGTTCAAATATCAGTTATTTTGATTTGAAAGTAAAACCAGATGATCATCAAAAATTAACGATCCACATAGATAACACTGACAGTACTGCACATAAATATTTGATTTCCATTAATCGTGCGAATACTAATAGTAATGGTGTTATTGATTACAGTAAGCATGGTACTAAGGCTGATTCTTCACTTGAGTCTGATATTGAAAAAATGGTTCCACAACCAAAAACGGTCACAGTACCAGCTAATACTAATCAAGCCGAAAGTTTTGAACTTAATGTACCTAAGAATGAATTTAAAGGTATAGTTTTAGGTGGTATTCAAGTAAAGTCACTTGATTCTAATAAACAACCTGTTAACAAAAAGGGTGTTACTCTGAATAATCAATATGCATATGTTATTGGATTGCAGTTACAAGAAAGTTCCGCATCTATCAAACCAAATATTAATTTGAATTATGTTAAATCCAAACAAATAAACTATCAGAATTATATTGTGGCAAATCTTCAAAATGATCAACCTACATTGATCAATAAGATCGATGCTAATGCTAGGATTACAAAACAGGGTGGCGAAATAGCTGTTTATAAATTAGCTAAACCTGGATTGGATATGGCACCAAACAGTAATTTTGATTTACCAGTAAGCACTAATAATAAACCGCTAAAAGCTGGAAAATATACATTACATTTGAAACTATCCACAAGCACTAAGACTTGGAATTTCACTAAAAACTTTACAATTTCTTCAACTAAAGCTAAACAGATGAACAAGACTGCGGTTGGTGAAACTAAGTCCAATAATAACTGGTTAATGTTAACCTTGATTGGAATATTGATCCTAATTATTATTGCATTAATGTTTGTTATTATTAAAAACAAGAATAAAAATAAGAAATAGTATATAAAACTTCATCAATTTTTATAATTTGATGAAGTTTTTATTTATGTGCTGTTTTTTTGAATACTTGTCTGAAATGTTGTATATCTAAGGCGGATAAGGAAATAACTTATCTAGGATAAATCATGAACCAACGAGGGGAAGCTCATGGGAAAGTTTCTTTTATGTATTAAGAAATAGAGGAAAATAATCATGATGAAAATGTTAAAAGGTATCACAGCTTTATGTGCAGTGGCATTGGCCACGACAGGAAGTTTAATAACAGTTAAAGCGGCAACAACGCCGACGACTTTGACCGCAACAACACCAACTTCTCCAGCTCCAACAACTAAGAGTTCCGATATTGCTTTGCAACAAACTGGTAATTTAATGTTGGATAGTGCTCCAGATATTTCATTTGGTACACAAAATTTGGATGTAAGCAAAACTACATATACAAATAGTACGTTCGACAGTACATTACATGTTACTAACCCAGGATTTCCAAGTGGCTGGGCAGTAACACTTTCCGATACACCATTTACTAGTACCGGTTCAACTACAAGCACAACGTTGAAAGGTGCTGCTCTATCATTAACTGATCCAACCTTGACCGCTGACGATAGTACTAACCAATCAACACCTCCAACAGCTAATGCTTCAGTTGATGTATCAAGTTCAGCAGCACTAGTTGCTGATGCTGGCCTCGGTGATGGTATTGGTGCCTATACAGGTACTTATGCTTCTGGAGACGCTTCTCTATATGTCCCAGCTGGTAATATTGGCGGTAGTTATACTTCAACATTGACATGGACATTGTCAGATGCACCTGCCTAATTTTTAATCAATAATTTTAAATATTAATTTAATGAAGATCTGCAATTCGATTTTTTGAATTACAGATCTTCTTTTAGTTTTGCAACTAATTAGCTAATGAAGTATCATACATCTATTAGACCGAAAAAGGGGGTGGATTAGAATTGAAATACTTAATTACAGGCGCAACAGGACATCTCGGTTCTAAGATTTTGTCAGAAATGAGAAAATTAGTCTCCGATAAGGATATCGTTGCAGGTGTGCATACTCTTTCTAAAGCAGCCCACTTAAAAGAACAAAATTTAAAAATAGTACAAGTGGATTATTTCGACAGAGATTCTTTAGTTA
The DNA here is from genome assembly GCF_003946605.1 of Companilactobacillus baiquanensis. Taxonomy (GTDB): domain Bacteria; phylum Bacillota; class Bacilli; order Lactobacillales; family Lactobacillaceae; genus Companilactobacillus; species Companilactobacillus baiquanensis. The sequence continues at coordinate 633,018 of NZ_RHOQ01000001.1, read as the reverse complement.
ACGCCTTAAAAAATATAGATGTATTTATATATGTTCCAACTAAAAGCCATGACAGTTTTACTAGGATAACGGAATTGGAATATGTTGTTAAAGCAGCTAGAAAATCAAATGTTGCTCATATTTTAGCAATGGGATTTATTGCTGATCAGATCAATGATCCGTTTGCATTGTCGGCATTTTACGGATACCTTCCACGACGTTTAGCTGAGTCAGGCGTTGACTATACGATTATTCGTAATGCGTTATATGCTGATACATTAATATCTCAAATACCAGATTTTATTAAACAAGAAAATGTGTTTTATCCGGTGGGGAATAAAGCTTTGTCTTATATAGGTTTAAATGATATTGCTAAGGCGATTGCTAAAGTTGCGGTTACTAGTTCATTACGACAGAATGAAAAAGTATATACTCTTACTCAAGAAAAGAATTATACAATGTCAGAACTTGCCGAGATTTTAACCAAAATTACTGGACAAAAAATAGGTTATAAACCGGTTAGCCTAAGAGAATATAAAGATTTAAACGATGAATATGGAGAGGGCTATATTTTAAGTTCTCTGTATGATGCTGGATCTCGAGGATTTTTAGCAGAGGTCTCAAATGACTATCGACTAATTATGGGTCATCAAGCTACATCTTTAGAGGATTTTTTGAGTGATAATTATACCTAACTAAATAGACGCAGTAATCCGATTTTTGGATTACTGCGTCTATTTGGTTTAATATTTTCTTATTCCACATTAAATTGTTGTAAATGTTTTTTAAGATATGTACCAGTTATACTGTCATTTTTTGAACAGATTTCTTTAGGTGTACCGGAAGCTACGATCTTACCGCCATTTATCCCGCCTTCTGGTCCTAAATCATTGATATAATCAGCATTTGAAATTATATCTAAGTCATGTTCAATGACTATGACCGTGGCATGATTATTGATCAATTTATTTAAAACAGTTATCAATACAGAAACGTCTTTTGGATGCAATCCGACGCTAGGTTCGTCAAAAACAAACAATTGATTTTTTTGACTACGTTTAATATAAGTTACAAGTTTTAGACGTTGGGCTTCACCACCAGAAAGTGTAGGTGTACTTTCACCTAATTTTAGATAACTTAGACCTATTTCTGAAAGGGTATTTATAACTGATTCAATATTTGACTCATCTTTAAAGAAAGTTGCTGCCGAATCAATCGACATGTTTAATATTTCGGCAATATTTTTACCATGCCATGTAATATTAAGGATTTCCTTTTTAAAGCGATCCCCGTTACAAACAGGACAAGTTTCAACTATATCAGGTAAGTATTGGATATCTAGAGTGATCACACCCGTTCCGCCACAATTAGGACAGGCTCCTTGTTTATTATTATATGAGAAATAGCTGGCTGTATATTTCTTTTCTTTAGCTTGATCTGTTGCAGCAAACAATTTTCTAACTTTGTCTAAAATCTTTGTATAGGTAGCAACAGTTGAACGAACATTTTTCCCAATAGGAGTTGAATTAACTGTGATGACATTTTTAATGCCACCGTCGTTGATTGATTTAACGTAATTAGGTAGTGGTTCTTTATTAAATTCAGCTTCTAAAGAAGGTATCAAACTGCCAAAAATCAAGGTAGTTTTACCAGATCCAGACATCCCTGAAACAACATTAAGCGATTCTTTACTGAACCTAGCTTTCATATTGTGGATATTGAAACGGTCACCAACTTCAATGTCTATTTCGCCCTTTTTAAAAGGTGTCAGCTGTTTGTGTTTAATAATTTCTGCTTCGCCAGTTAAAAATGGTTTGATCACAGAGTTATTATTTTTTTTGATCTCATCTACACTACCGTGAGAAATTACTTGACCACCATCGTCACCAGAAGAAGGACCGATTTCAATGACATAGTCAGCTGCAGAAATGATACTAGTATCGTGATCAACAACGATCAGTGAGTTACCTAATTGAACTAACTGGCGAAGAATTTTTATTAATCCTGTGACATTTGCGGGATGTAATCCGACACTAGGTTCGTCAAGTACATAAAGTACCCCGGTCATTTGATTTCTTATGGTTCTTGCTAGCTGTATCCTTTGGAGTTCACCGGTTGATAGAGTATTACCAGCTCTAGTTAAGGTTAAATAATTGAGTCCTAAATCGTCTATCGGCTGTAATAATTCTAATAACTCGTTAGTTAAATTCTTACCCAATTTTTGCATGTCATTCGGCAACCAATTAAGAATCTCTTGGCAAAAAGATTGAAGCTGATTAATACTTAATTGACAAACTTGAGCAATATTCTTTCCAACCAATTCATTAGTGAAAAGTTTTGGATCAAAGCGGCTTCCTTGGCAGTTAGGACACTCTTTAATTGAATAAAATCTTCCTAAACGAGTTAAAGTGTTTTCATTTTTGGTGCTGGCAAGACTATGTTTAACGGCATCATAGGCATTTTCATATAACGCATTCAGCTTAAATGATTTACCGGTTGACGTAGGGATGATCACTTCTCTTTTAACGCCTTTACCGTGGACAACGATCTCTTTTTCCTTGTCTGTTAAATCTTTGAAAGGAACATTGATACGAACTCCTAGTTGTTGAACTACTTCTATTTGAAGTGAACGACCGGGTAGACGCCATGATCTGACAGCACCTTGGGCAAGCGTCAATGTTTTGTCGGGGATTATTTTATCCAATTCGATGCTTTTTAAAAATCCTGTACCTTGGCAAGTAGGACAAGCACCAGTTGAATTAAAAGCAAAATCTTCGGCACCAAATGCCATAAATTTGGCCTGACAAACAGGACAGGTGATAACTCCCATATTGTCATCAGTTCCGGGCAAGTCCATAGCTTGAGAGATTTTAAGGGTTGGATCTATTCTGTGTCCATTTGGACAAACAACTGAGGCAAGTCTTGAAAACATCAATCTCAAGACGTTAAGACTTTCAGTCATTGTCCCCACAGTTGAGCGAACACCAGGTACAGTTGGTCGTTGTCTTAGGGCAATAGTAGAAGGAAGATTTTTGATATTTTCCACATTTGAACGTCCCATTTGAGTAATACGACGTCTAGTATAGGTAGATAGTGCATTAAGATATTTCCTGGCTCCTTCAGAATAAATAGTATCCATTGCTAAAGATGATTTACCTGAACCGGAAACACCAGTAATAGCAACAAAAGAATTGAGGGGAATGTCAACATTTAAATCTTTTAAATTGTTAGCTTTGGCACCTCGGACTTCAATGTTGTCGGGAATATAATTTTTATGTCTAATTGCCATTATTTTCTCCTAATTTTTACTATTTTTATATTTTTGCTTAACTAGAATAGTTTCAATTAAATCTTCTAAAGTAGTTTCATTTAGTTTCCGTTTAGCCGCAATTTTAGCATCTTCATAATAGGTTCCAAGAACTTCTTGAATGTTTCCACCGACTATACAATCAGGGTTAGTATTTTTATCGAGTTCAAAGATAGGTTTATTGCCTTCAGTTGCAAAATAAATATCTAAAAGAGTAATTTCTGAAGGATCTTTTGCTAATTTGGGTTCGGCAGATCCTTGTTTAGTATCGATCAATCCGGCTGCTCTTAAAACACCCATTAGTCTGCGGATAACCACCGCCGATGTATTCACACTATTGGCTATAACATCACTGGATAATTTTATATCTTTATACACTTCAATAAATGCTAATATGTGGATCGAGTCACTAAAACGAGTTGAAATACGCATTTATAGTCTCCTTTGATGTAACTTGATTAATTACAGTAGATGATAGGTTTTTTTGGGAATTCAGTCAACATTAATGAATAGCAATGCTTATCAATTGACAAAATAACTCCTTAATTATATTGTGATTGTAACTTATTGGATTACACAATTATGCTATAAAAGGGGCATATATGATTGAATTTAAGAACGTCTATAAAAAGTATGAGAACAACGAGAATACAGCTATTAGCGATTTAAATCTTCAAATAAATGATGGCGATTTTTTTGTTTTAGTTGGACCTAGTGGTAGTGGTAAAACTACTACTTTAAAGATGATCAATAGGCTCATTAAACAAACATCTGGTGAAATTTTAATTGATGGTCAAAATATTGAAAATTTGAACTTGCAAGAAATGCGTTTAAAGATGGGATATGTTTTACAAAATATCGCTCTATTCCCAAATATGACGATTGAAGAAAATATAACGATTCAACCCGAATCTTTAAAATGGTCCAGAGAAAAACGCCATAAGTCGGCAATGGATCTATTGGACAAAGTTGGTATTCCCCAAGAATATGCTAAAAGATTTCCACGAGAATTATCCGGTGGAGAACAGCAACGGGTCGGAATTATTCGTGCCTTAGCATCTAATCCTAAAATAGTTTTGATGGATGAACCCTTTAGTGCGTTGGATCCAATATCTCGTAATCAACTACAAGAATTAGTTTTAAAACTGCATCAAGAAATGAAAACTACATTTATTTTTGTTACCCATGATATGAATGAAGCGTTACGACTAGGCAACACGATTGCAATTATGAGAATGGGTCACTTAGAACAAATTGGTACGCGTGATGAGATCATTCATAACCCTAAAAACTCTTTTGTTAACGGTTTTTTTAGAAATCAACATAATGATGATAAAAAAATAAAATTAATTATTGATAGTCAAAATTGTCAGGAAGTTGATTACCAAGAACCTGATTTAAATGAGGAAGACAATATTTCTGATTTGGCTCAAATATTAAGAAATAAGAAATCTGCCTTGGTTGAAAGTTCTAATGGTAAAGTGTGGAAATTAACCATCCAAAGTTTACTGAATTATCTAGCAAGGGATGGTGAAAAAGATGAATAGTATTATTCACATTTTAAAAACTCAAGGTAATGATATTTTAAATTCTATCGGTCAGCATATTACTATCTCACTAGTTTCACTTTTGATTGCTGCGGTTATAGCAATTCCATTGGCAATAATTTTGATGAATCATAAAAAAATTGCTGAAGTGATCTTGCAGATAACTAGTGTCTTGCAAACCATCCCCAGTTTAGCATTGTTAGGTATTTTGATTCCAATTGTGGGTATTGGGACAGTTCCATCAGTCATTGCATTAGTTTTATACGCTGTCATGCCGATTTTTCAAAATACGTATTCTGGATTAACGACAATTGATCCAAATTTAGAAGAAGCTGCAGAAGCTTTTGGTCTCTCAAGAAATAAGAAATTAGTAAAGATCGAAATTCCCTTAGCTATGCCGATGATTATTTCAGGACTTAGAATTGCTATGGTAATGATCATTGGAACAGCAACTCTAGCCGCACTTATCGGTGCTGGTGGTTTAGGTACTTATATTTTGTTAGGTATTGAAACTAACAATAACGCCTTATTGATTATTGGAGCGGTATTTTCAGCCATTTTGGCATTGATATTTAGTGCTTTAATAAAGGGAATCTCAAAACTTTCTCTACGAAAAATTGGAATTATTTTTTCAACCGTAATTGTTTTGATGGGTGGCTATTTTGGATATAGAGCAATCGAGCAGCCTAAAGTTTCCATTACTATTGCGGGTAAAATGGGTAGTGAACCAGAAATATTGATCAATATGTATAAAGAATTAATTGAAAATGATCACCCTAATATGAAAGTTTCAATTAAACCGAATTTTGGTGGCACATCTTTCTTGTATAAAGCCTTAAAATCTGGTTCGATCGACATTTATCCGGAATTCACGGGTACAGTTTTGGAATCACTAGTTAAAACTAATAAGAGTGCCAGCCATGATCCAAAAGCGACGTATGAATTGGCTAAAAAACTTTTGAAGAATCAAGAAGGTCTAGAATATCTCAAACCAATGAAATACGAGAATGGATATGCATTAGTCGTTAAACGAGGTTTCGCTAAGAAATATGATCTCAAAACTGTTTCTGATTTGATCAAAGTGGAAAATAAGATTCATGCTGGATTTGATCCTGATTTTTATCAATTAAAAGATGGTTATCCAGGAATCAGTAAAGCCTACAATTTAGAGTTTGCCAGTGCTAAAACGATGGAATCCTCAATCAGGTATAAAGCTATCGCTAATAATAAAGTTAATTTAGTCGATGGTTATACAACTGATCCGCAGATTAAAGAATATGATTTGGTAGCATTAAAAGATAACAAAGAATTTTTCCCACCATATCAAGGAGCACCATTGGTATCTGAGAAATTTATTACTAAATATCCAGAATTGAAAACAACTCTGAATAAATTAGCAGGTAAAATCAGTGTTGAGGATATGCAGAAAATGAATTATCTCGTATCTGTTAAACACGAAAAAGCCTCTAAAGTTGCACATAACTATTTAGTAAAACACAATTTAATCAAACGTGATTAAAATGAAAGCAGTAATTGTTAATGAACCTGGTTCTCCAAACGTCAAATTTACTCTATTACTCTGGACAAATAGACAAACAATTATTACAAGAACTTTTAAATTTTATTGATCAGAAAAAAATTAATGTAGCTCCAACTAAAATTTTTAAATTGAGTGAAGTTCAACTGGCACATGAGTTTTTGGAGGGTAAAAATAGTTTTAGAAAAGTTGTTGTAGTTATTTAAATAAAAAAAACATTCTCAAATTTGAGAGTGTTTTTTTGTTCTAGACCAATATTATGTAAAATGAAATGATAAACGAAATGATTCATGTTAACATTTGAATACGGTTATAGATACTATAATCATATTATTATATTGAAATATAAAATATAGAAGGTGTTAATATGAAAAAATGCATATTCTTATCCGTTTTTATTTTATTGAATATGATTTTACTACTCATTTTTTCAGAGGACAGAGGAAACATTGTAGTAAATGCAAGTGAAGTTGAGAAAACATCCATTAAAAAACCTAATTTTCGAGACTTAGATAGTGTAGAGCCATATGAGACACCAACCCCGATCCCTGGTAGTGTTTTAGGAGCTTTATTGAGTGCAGGATATAGGAAGCAGCCCACTAAAGAAACATACGCCAAAATGGGTTCGACAGTTACTTTATATACAGACTCGGATCGATCAGCTCTTTCTTCTTGGTCTAATTGGTTTGCCCGCCCCAAATATCAGTGGTATTACCGCCCGTACTATGACAAAAACTGGATTCCAATAAGTAAAGAAGATGGTGGAACTAATAAAAATTTGAAAATTAAAGAAGAAGTGAAACGGACCAGATACTACCAACAACAAGTAACTTGGAATACGTTTCCTTCGACTGTAATATATTCTAATTTAGCAATGGTTTCGTTTACTGATTTTGAGGTTCCAGCGACGGGTATTAAAACTGAAGTTGACGATTCTTATTTGTATAACATGAAGGATAATAATAGTTCGGTATATGCTCATGCGCAATTAATTCCATTTAATTCAACAAATAGAATAACTTGGTCTAGTAGTAATGATAATTTAGCCAAAATTGATCCTGACACGGGACTTATAACAGCGAATAATGTTGGTAATTCGGGAAAACTATTAATTACTGCAACGGCAAATGATGAGGAAGGAAACTCGAATAATAATATAACTTCTTCTTTTGAAATTGAAGTTGGTGGTGGTCTTGATTCGCAGACAATTAAGTCCGGTAAAACAGCTACTTTTAAAATCAGAGGTAATATTGATCAGCAACAAACTAGTATAAATTGGTATAAGGTTCAAAATAGTACTCCAGTTAAGGTAGCTGAATCAGGTATTAGTTATACGACACCTCCAGCCAAATTGCCTGATGATGGTACTCAATACTTTGCAGAAATTAAAATCAACGAACGAACCAATTCCCAAAAATTAACTACCAGTCATGCGACTTTGACGGTCGAATCTTCTGGCAGTCCTAAAATAGTCATGAACGATTCAATCGGTAATTTGACCTATGAAGATAATTCATTTGATAAGTCAGATACATTTTTGAGTAATGTTGTTAGTGGGGATGTTATTAGTATAAAATCGCAACTATTTAACGAAAGTAGTGAATCCTCTTTAAATGATGCGAGTTTTATTCTGCCGCTTTATAAGAATATGAGTATCCAAAAAATTTGGGTTGATGATAAATTAATTGATTCGACTCAATATTCTGTCAAAAATAATATTTTAGAAATTTCAAAGATCAATTTTTTAGGGATCGATTATCATAGTATTGAAATAAGTTTAACTATGGGGCCCACTGCCAAAGAGGAATTTGTTTCGACCCCATTCATTAAGGGAACTGATTCTGATGGATTATTTTACCAACAAGCGGGTCTGCCGCTCACTCTTAATTTATTCGATAACCTTTTAAAGCTAACTGCCCATAATATTGAATTTGGAACACACCATTTTGTACAAGAGGGTCAAAGTGTTGATCGGATAAATCACAATAACGTTGATGACCCGGTAGTAGAGGTGGATGACCAAAGACGTAATAAAAAAGAAGTTACCATAAAATTATCCCAAGATGATTACTTTAGAAATACCAAAGATCAAAATATCATTTTGCCGGTTAGTTTGAAGTATTACTATTCAGATGGGAATTATACTGATTTATCAAAAAATAATGTTTATCTAACCTTTGGAAATGAAGGTGAAAGTGCGCACTCGCTTTCTTGGTATAAAAATGAAGGCTTGAAGCTTTATTTTAATTCTTCGGATGTTAAGCCGGGAAGTTATACTACCAAACTAACTTGGACTGAAGTAGCCAGCGTATAAGTAGTATACTTGTTAGTAGTTTGGAGTGATTTGTATTAAAAATACAGTAACGACTCGAGTATTAGGATTAATTATCGGGTTGGTTTTAAATGCTTTTGGGAATGGACTTTGTATCTCCGCAAATATGGGAAGCGGGATCTGGACAGCATCAGCGGTTAATTTGAATAAAATTTTTGGATTAAGCGTGGGAACGATTTTATGTATAATTGGTATCTTAAATGCTATAACTAATCAATTTTTGATTAGACGATTTGACGGTAAACGATTGATTGGTGAAATTCTTTATATATTATTCTTTAGTTCCTTTGTCGATATTTTTACAGACTTTTTGAATAATGCTGGAATACCATCGTTGCCAATCGTTATAAGAGCATTGTTATCATGTTTAGGAATAGTATTTTTCTGTGTAGCGATCTCACTTTATCAAAGAGCAAATATAGTGATGCATCCTAATGACGATACAACCAATATTTTGAGATTCTTTTACTTAAAGGGAAATTCTACCGCAGCACAGATAATTGACTTTATTCCACCGACAATAGTTGTTATTATTGCCTTTTTTGTCACAGGAAATATTTATTCAGTAAATATTGGAACACTATTTTCTATTTTATTTAATGGTATTTTAATTGCTACGGCAGATAAAATAATCTGGCCTAGCTTGAAGCATAATTTTAAAACTAAGAGTGTTGAAGAAAAATAATAAATTGTAAGAACATGAATCGTATCAATGGTTCATGTTCTTTTTTTGTTGATTGTTGAACATAATTTCATAATAAAAGTTTGCAAATGTAAAAATAGATGATATTATGAACTTACAAATCAATGAAAGGGGTTTCAACAAATGAAACTTTCAAAATATATTGACCATACTTTATTAAAAGCTGATTCAACAGAATCAGATGTAGATCAAATTATTAAAGAGGCAAAAGAATACGATTTTGCATCAGTAATGATAAATCCTTATTGGGTGAGTCATGCACATAAGTCACTTGCCGGGACCGATGTACATACTGCAACTGTAATTGGTTTCCCATTAGGAGCAAATACAACGGCCATAAAAGTTGCGGAAGCAAAAAAAGCCATGGAAGATGGCGCAGATGAATTAGATATGGTAATAAATATTGGAGAATTGAAATCAGGTAACTTGGAAAAGGTTGAAGAAGATATTAAAGCAGTTGTTGATATTGGACATTCTCAAGAAAAAATAGTGAAAGTGATCATTGAAACAGCACTTCTTACAAATGATGAAAAAGTTACTGCTACCAAATTAGTTATGAATTCAGGAGCAGAGTTTGTTAAGACATCTACTGGATTTTCTACTAAGGGAGCTACGGTTGAAGATGTTGCGTTATTAAAAGAGGTTGTTGGAGACAAGATTGGTGTTAAGGCTTCAGGTGGAATTCATTCAAAAGAAGAAGCTTTGCAAATGATAGAAGCAGGGGCAACCAGATTAGGAACTAGCGCAAGTATGAAAATTGTTAATGGGTAGAAATGGAGGAATGAATAATGAACAGTTCTGACACGACCGATCAAACAAGAAAAAAAGGATTTCATTTATTTAAGCTTCATGCAGAAGAAAACGATGACGGATATTTAAATAGAATTCCTATTTTTCAATTTATCTTATTATCATGTTTATTCCCTATGTGGGGTGCTGCAGCAAGTTTAAATGATATTTTAATTACTCAATTTAAAACTATTTTTACATTAAGTAATTTTGCTAGTGCTTTCGTTCAAAGTGCTTTTTATGGTGGATATTTCATTATCGCCATTCCAGCTTCACTTGTTATTAAAAAGACTTCTTATAAATTAGCTATACTAATTGGTTTGCTATTTTATACAGTCGGATGTAGTTTATTTTTCCCAGCTTCAACAATGGCTACATACAGCATTTTCTTAGTGGCACTTTTCGCGATTGCTATTGGTTTGAGCTTCTTAGAAACATCTGCTAATACATATAGTTCATTACTTGGACCACAAAAAAGTTCCACATTAAGATTGAATATTTCTCAAACATTTTACCCAGTTGGTGCGGTTGCAGGAATTTTAATGGGTAAATATATGATTTTTGATTCTGGAGCTAGTCTAGATAAACAAATGAGTGGATTAACTGGACAAGCAAGAATTTCTTTTGGTGAACAGGCTCTACAAAAAACTTTATTACCGTATAAATATATTATTGTTATTTTACTTATCGCAATTATTATTTTTGCACTGACAGAATTTCCTAAGAGTAAGACTAAGGGTAATGGAGTTAAAGAGGCAAAAATTTCAGAAACATTAAAATATTTAATTCATAATAAAGAATTTGTAAAAGGTATTTTGACGCAATTTATGTATATCGGAATGCAGACAGCGGTTTGGTCATTTACTATCCGTTTAGCAATGAGTTTGAATTCTAATATTAATGAGCGAGACGCCTCAACGTTTATGGTATACAGCTATATAGCATTCTTTGTTGGTAAAATGATTGCCAATGTGCTTATGGATAAATATTCGCCATCTAGAGTTCTTAAATGGTTCAGTGTTGCAGGATCATTATCATTAATCTATATCATTTTTGTTCATAATATGTCAGCTGTATATGCAGCAGTTTTGGTTAGTGGATTATTTGGACCATGTTGGGCAACCATTTATTCAAAAACTCTTGATACTGTTCAAGATAAAAGACATACAGAGACAGCTGGAGCAATTATTGTTATGTCAATTATCGGTGGGGCATTTTTACCTTTAGTACAAGGTTTGGCAGCTGATTTGATGAATTCAATGTCTTATTCATTTGTTATTTCTTTAATAAGTTTTGTAGTTGTATTTTTCTATTCAGTAGATCAAATAAAGCATAATAATTTGTAATCCAAAGGAGATCCTAAAAATGACAAATACGATTCATTTAACACATAAACTGTTCAATGACACTCCCTTTAAAATTTTAGAAAACGACAATTTTAGTGCTGAATCATTTGTATATCCATCAGGTGTTGAAGGCTTAAAAATAAGTAATTCTAGAGGGTATTTGATACTTTTGCCTTATATGGGAATGATAATTTGGGATGCCATTTTTGATGGAGAATCTCTCAAGATGAAAGATATGTTTTCTCAACCTATGCCAGGTGAAGGAATTGCTGATACATATGGATGTTTCCAATTTTCATCAGGTCTATTGGCTAATGGTACACCTGGACCAGAAGATAACTATCAACTACATGGTGAATTTCCAACATCCAAAATGAGTGATGCATATATTGAATTTGATGAAGATCGTATCAAAGTAGGTAGTATTTTTGAATATGTTAAAGGATTTGGCCATCATTATTTAGCTAAACCCAGTGTTGTGTTAAATAAAAATAGTGGATTATTTGATATTAAGATGAGTGTTACTAATTTATCTAAATATCAGAAAATGCCTCTTCAATATATGTGCCATATGAATTATGCATATGGTGCTAATGCTGAAATTGGTCAAAGTATACCTGACAATGCTTTTAAGTTACGTGAGAGTATTCCAGATCATGTACATCCAACAGAAGAATGGCTGAAATATAATGAAGAATTAAAAGCTTCAGGAAAAATTATTAATAAATTGGATGATGCAACAAGATACGATCCAGAAATTGTTTTCTTTACAGATGATTTGTCCAAATATAGTGATACAGCTGAATTTAGAATGAAGTTAGAAAATGGTAAAAACTTTATGACAAAAATAAATACAGCGGAATTTCCAATCGTAACTCGTTGGATTCTCTATAATGCGGATCAACAAGTTGCTGCATTCGCTCTTCCTGGTACTAGTAGACCTGAAGGTTATCATGCTGCAGAGAAAGCCGGAACTTTGATTTTCCTAGATCCATTAGAAAAACGTGAATTCAGTGTAACTACTGGATTAGAGAATTAGGGGGGATCATAATGAGCGACATTACAGTTATCGGTTCCAATATGATTGATATGATGACATATTTGGAAAGAATGCCGGTAGAAGGTGAGACAGTTTCTGCCCCAGAGTTTGAATTGGGATATGGAGGAAAAGGAGCTAATCAGGCAGTGGCAGCCTCAAAACTAGGCTCAAAGGTAACATTAATTACAATGGTTGGTCACGACAATTTTGGAAAAGAACAATTGGAAAATTTCCAAAATGTAGGTATAGATACACGTTGTATTGGAGTTGGTAATCAAAACAGCGGAGTTGCTCCTATTTTTGTAGATCCTTCATCAGATAATCGAATAATTGTTGTTAAAGGTGCTAATAACGAACTAACACCTCAAATACTTGATGATTTTGAAGAACAGATTAAAAATTCTAAACTGATTGTATTACAACAAGAAATACCACTAGAAACCAACTACCATGCGATTGATTTGGCCGTTAAGCACAATGTTCCAGTATTATTGAATCCCGCCCCAGCTAACGATGATTTAGATATAGAACATGTTTCTAAAGTAGATTTTTTTGCACCAAATGAAACAGAGTTGTCAACTTTAACCGGTATGCCAACAAGTAATCTAGAAGAGATTAAACAAGCAGCACATGTTCTGATTGATCGAGGCGTTGGAAATATAATTGTTACCATTGGTTCAAAGGGTGCATTATGGGTTGATAAAGATCATGAGGAAGTGATTCCAGGTAAACATGTTGAAGCTGTTGATACAACAGGCGCTGGAGATTCTTTCATTGGTTCTTTTTCTCATTACTATACTGAAGGCGAAGATGTTGCAGAAGCATTGAGACATGCAAATCAGTATGCAGCTGTGACAGTTACAAGAAAAGGAACTCAAAAATCTTATCCAACCGCCAAGGAATTGGAACAAACTTTAAATAAGATTGTTTAATTGAAACGACATGTTGATGCGACATGTCGTTTTTTATTAGTTATGCTAAAGTTAATATAATAGATTTAAGAGAGGTTTTTTATGGAAAGAGTAAAGTCAAAAAGGATTCGTCAATCTTTGAAAGTTGCAAGATATTATTATGAGAATAATCTTGATCAAAGTAAAATTGCAAAAGAAATGGGTCTTTCTAGACCTACAATTTCTCGATTACTACAGTATGCCAAGGATAATGGATATGTAGAAATAAATATTAAAGATCCATTTGATGAAGCGTCCAATCTATCAACGGATTTGGCTAAGAAATTTGGATTGGATAAAGTTATTATTGCCTATGCTCCATCAAACAATTATCAATCAATTATTAAAAGCCTTGGGAAAGCGGGCGCTGAATATTTAGAAGATATCGTTAAGGATAATGATATTATCGGCGTAACTTGGGGTTTTACTTTGAAGGAAATATCTGACAATTTAGTACCTGAAGATAATATTCATCAAGGTATTAGAATTGTTCAATTGAAGGGTAGTGAGACAGACACTACTACTGATAATTATGCACATGAAGTTATGAAAGGTTTTACAAATGCCTTTCATGCAACTTCCGATAGCCTACCTTTGCCAGTTATTTTTGATAATTCAGAAACTTGTAAATTAGTTATGCAAGATCGTCATATTAACTATATTATTGAACAAGGAAAGAAAGCTAATATAGCAGTATTTACTGTTGGTACAGTCAGAGATGATGCAATGTTGTTCAACTTAGGATATTTAAATGATAAAGAAATTTCTACTTTAAAAGGATCTGCGGTTGGCGATATTAGTTCACGCTTTATTGATTCAAAGGGACAAATAGCAGATGAAGCGCTTAATTCTCGAACGGTCGGAATTAATATAAATGAATTGAAAGATAAAGAATATTCAATTTTGGTTGCTGGTGGAGAAAAGAAAATAGCAGCTATTAAAGCCGCATTAATAGGTAAATATGCCAATGTGCTAATAATTGATGAAAATACGGCCAATCAATTATTAAACGAATAACTAATAGTAAATAATTTGACTAACATGAAAAAAGTGCTAACCTTTTCACCATATTTACTGAAAGAATGGTGAAAATATTAATAAATTAGTTGGTATTACAGCAGATATTTTTTTAAATAATACTTCATTGATCAACCAGAAGAATGCTGATTTTGTACCGCGTCCTGCAGTTAACGCTGTTCTAAATGCAGGTGGGATTCCAGTGGGATTGCCATATTTACCTGATGATCGGGTAAGCTCTCTACTGGATAAACTAGATGGAATTATTTTCACAGGTGGTCCTGATATTGATCCAACTTTTATGGATGAAGAACCAATACCGGAATTAGGTAGAACTGATCGATATCGTGATTCGTTTGAGATTGCTTTAGCAAAAGGTGCAGTTACTCGCAACATGCCTATTTTGGGTATTTGTAGAGGTGCGGAGTTGATCAATATTGCTCTTGGTGGAACGATTTATCAAGATCTGGGTGTTCAATATGCTGGTAAATTAATCAAGCATCATCAAGCTGCACCTGGTGATCTTCCAACTCATCACGTTGAAGTGTTTGATTCTTTCTTGCGTTCATCTGTTGGGAGTAATCCATTCGTTAATTCCAGACATCATCAGGCTATAAAAGAAGTCGCTCCTAATTTGACAGTTGTGGCAAAAGCACCCGATGGAGTTATAGAGGCAATAGAAAATAAAGATGCCAGTATTCAAGCGGTGCAATGGCACCCTGAAAATATGTGGGAAAAATCAACCAGTCAATTTAGCTTGTTTAAAGATTATATCGACAGAATTTAACTTCAATTTTTCCATATTATTAAATAAGATTAAGTAATTATCCAAAATGTAGACGCTATCATTTTAAAGATGTATGATGACTATAAATCAAAAATAATTTTATATAAATTATTGAGACTGGCAGGTGAAGGTCATTGGAGTATGAAGATCTAACGACATTGAAATCGGCATTATCGGGATTATACAGTACTTTAGATATGTCTCGAAAATGCGATAAAATGGCGGCGGAGAAAATACGAGATACATATTTGAGGCTAGATGATAAAGATTTTTTGAATGATAATACGATGTCATCTTTGAAAGCTTATTTGGATCAATTATCAATAACCGAGGGTTTAGAGTTCAATCAAGAGGCAAGTAAATATATTCAAGAAATCGAAGACAGTTTAATAAACCTAGAACGTTCTTTAGGTAAAATCTATTAATATAGGCGGTGTAGTTATGAAATTAAATGATAATTCAGAAGCTAAGAAGGTTTTATCAGAACTTTATACAGATATGAACAAAACAGAAACAGTCGATCAAGATGGATATTGTAAAGAATTAATTTTATCTACATATAAGTTGCTTGATGAAAATTATTCATTGACACACTTGTTTGGTAAATTAAAAGATGATAATAAAATTTCAGAAGCTTTAGAGGGAATGGATTCGGGAGCTGAATATATTCAGAAAATAGATTCTTTATCTCATAATCCAGGATTCACAGTAGAGTAGGGTGCTTTGGCACCTTTTTTATTTGTCTTAAATTGAGAAATTAATGAAAATTATTAATCAGTTTTCGCACGATATGTTACTATAAAGTCCAATACAGATGAATCGTTTTCTGTAAATTCATGGTAGAGGATAAAGTTATGACTGAAACAGTATTAACAATTATTCATGAATTATTTAACAGTTTAACTGAAAATAACTCAGAAGAGTTTAAGCAAGTATTGATGAATACATATGTACATCTGCAAAAAGGTGGCGATGAGGCTAGTTTAGTCGATCAACTACTTACTTATATAGAGTCAAATGATAGTAAATTAAATGAAAATCAAACTGAAATAATTTCCAAGCTAAAAAAAGCAGAAAAATAAGGCTATACAGAAAATAAAAGTATGGGAGAAGCGATATGGATACTTTTGATGAATACATAGAAGGTATTGATGTTGACGAACATCGAGATCGTGTTATTGAAATATTGACATGGGTTGAAAAAAACTTCCCTAATCTAGATACTAGAGTGGCTTGGAATCAGCCAATGTTTACAGATCATGGAACTTTCATAATTGGGTTTAGTGTAGCTAAGAATCATATTTCAATTGCCCCTGAGGGGAAAGTTATGGAGCAGTTTGAGGAAAAGTTGAAGCTTGCTGAATATAGCTTTGGTAAGAAAATGTTTAGGATAAAATTTGATCAAGATGTTGATTTTGATTTACTGAAAGAAATAATCGAATTCAATATTGAAGACAAAAAAGAATGTACAACCTTTTGGGCAAAGTAAAAAGATGAATGACAATCACGAGTTTGATTGTCGTTCATCTTTTTTTACTAACGCCGATCAGTGGCAACAATAAGGCGATCATCAAAAATATTATTGGAATATTGAATCTTCTCTTTGGTATTTTCATAATGACTCCTTTACTAAAAGCATATCAATTAAGTATATTAATAACCAATTATTAATATTTCGACATATTAATGAAGAAGGCTGTTTGTTAACATTAAAGTGCACTGTAAAATATCTTTTGAGGAGTATTATATGCAGGAATCCAAACCAAGTAGTGATCTAGTAGAGTTACGAGGTACACCTAAAGAAGTTAAGGGATGGAATTGGGGAGCATTTGCTTTCAATATCTGGTGGGGAATCGGTAATAAAACATATTTACCGCTACTTTGTCTGATTCCAGTTTTTAATATTATTTGGGCTTTTGTTTGTGGATTTAAAGGAAATGAATGGGCATGGAAAAACGGAGATTATAACAATATTGAAAGTTTTAAGAAAGTCCAGCAAACTTGGAATTTAGCAGGATTGGTATTTTTTATTGTTTCAATAGTAATTTATGCAATTACGTTCTATTGGATCTATTCAACGGTTCAAGCATTTAGTAGTCTAGGTATGTAATTAAAATAACGAGTAAATAAAATTATTGGAAACTTTCTTTGGTTGGATTCGACCTAAGAGAGTTTTTTTGATGGCCATTTGTTAACATAGATAAATGAGGTGAATAATGGATATTACAGAATTGATAAAGAAAGACAGTCCCTATGTAATTAGTTATCAAGATATGCCAATGGGGCTACAGACAAAGTCTAAAGAGTTATGTTTTGAATATAATCAAACTAGACCATCGGAAACAAAAAAACGTCAAAAAATAATTAAAGAATTGTTTGCTGAGTCAAGTGATACAACATTTATTGAACCTAGTTTTAGATGTGATTATGGTTTTAATATTCACGCTAATGGCAGGGTCATTATTAATTATAATTGTTCTATTCTTGACACTTCGCCAGTTTATTTAGGCGATGGTACCTTCATTGCACCAGGTGTTTGTTTGGCATGTGCAGGTCATCCATTAGTACCTGATCAAAGAGCGTCAGGAATGGAAACTAGTGCGCCGATCCATATAGAAGATAATGTGTGGCTGGGTGCCAACGTAACTGTTTTAGGTGGTGTAACTATTGGTAAAAATAGTGTTATTGGTGCTGGTAGTGTTGTAAATAAGGATATTCCTTCCGGAGTAGTTGCAGTCGGGGCACCATGTAAAGTTTTACGTAAAATATCTGAAAAAGATCGTATTTCAACAACCATTTAGGAGGTTTTATGTGACTTATTTCTTAGTTGTTTTGATTGCCCTGTTTGGAGCTTTAATGAGAACCATTTTCGGATTTGGAGAAGCACTTGTTACAATGCCACTATTGGCACTAATGACGTTTAATATTGAATCATCAACGGCAATAATTGGTGCTTTAGGTTTAATTGTGGCTATTCCGGCTGCAATGAAATATAAAGGAAGTATTGATTATTCAGTATTAAAGAGATTGGTTATTGGATCAATATTGGGAATTCCAATTGGAATTTTAATTATTAAATTAGGTTCTCCACAAATAATTATGAAGATTTTAGGGATATTTATTATTGTCTATGGTACATATAATTTATATTTTATTAATAAAAAAAATCCTATAAATTTTAAGATGGGTGATAAATACGATTACTTGGCAGGTATTGTTTCAGGCATACTAGGCAGTTCTTTTAATAGCCATGGTGTCCCAATCGTGGTTTATGGAACCGCCAAAAAATGGGATATTTTCAAACTAAGAGGAATACTACAAGGGCACTTCATTTGTGTTGGTAGTATAGTCGTATTAAGTCAAATTTCATCTGGAATGTGGAGTATGGAAGTTGTTAAATTACTTTTAGTAATCGTTCCTTTGTTATTAGTAGTGATACCATTAGGTAATTGGATTTCATCTAAAATAAATAGTGCTCATTTTATAAAATATGTTTACATGATTTTAATATTATTTGGTGCGATCCTCTTAATAAAATAAGATCTTATTTTAAAATTAAGGAGAATCTTTTTTTGACAGATTATTTAAAGTGGATATTGGGTGTTTTGGTGACTTTTACAATTGTCCCATATGTGACAGCCCGAATAGTTTCCTGGATCGGTCATATTGCCAAGAAGACTTTGGTAGATAATTTAGGTAATAATAGTCAATTAGTTGTTGGCGGTTTAGGTGTTGTGATCCATGAATTCGGTCATGCACTTTTTGCGTTTATATTTGGTCATAAAGTTACTAAGGTTCAATTATTGAACATTCACTATCAAAACTCTGGGGCCCTTGGTTCAGTTCAGCATTCTTGGAATGAGAACAATATTTACCAACGTTTAGGTAATTTTTTTATTGGTTTAGCCCCGTATTATACTTGTTCTTTAGTACTGTATTTATTGCAAAAATTCTTGCTAAAAGCACAACTTAATTTCACCAGTATGAGTACAGATACTTTGTTAGATGCAAATAATTTAGTTGAGTCAGTTTTAAATAACTTAAAAATGTCTTTTGCTAACGGTACTTGGTCAATGATCGCTTTATACTTACTCCTCACGATCATGATCGCAAGTACAGGTTATGATTTAAGCGATGCTGATTTTAAAACAGTTCATCAAGGAATTATTCCCTGGTTAATAGTGCAGTTTGTTGTAGGAAATGCATTTATAATCGTTGGTAAAATTAATGTATTAAATAATTATCTTTTGTATTTCACATCATTTTCAATTTTCTTTATGGTCCATGCCGTGATTAGTATGGTTTTAGCAATAGTTGTTATTAAGATTTTAGGTATTTTTGATATATTTTAGACAAATAAAAACCATCAGATCGGGGAATCTGGTGGTTTTTTTAGTTGAGTTATAAAAATCAACGGGGGAGATACAAACAGTTGGGGGAATGTTTGTATCTATGATGTATTTTGTCAGTTTGAGATAAACAATTCCAGAATTTTGCTCAAAAAACTAAAAAATTATTTGCATTAAAGAATCCGGAACCGTTAATTTATATTCAGCTTGTTCAAATTCAGGATTGCTTTTGGCTCCCCAAGTGGCTAAGGCAAAAGGAAGATTAGCCCCGTGAGCACACCGCATATCATAAATAGAGTCGCCAACATAAATTGAATCATCAGCCTTTGCATCTAACAATTCTAGAGCCTTGAAAATTGGATCGGGATTTGGTTTATGTTTTTTAGTATCAGATGCAGTCACAAAAATGTCGAAATACTTGTTTAAGTTAAATCTAGAAAAATCATTTTTTAACTCTTGTTTAGTTTTAGAAGTAATGATACCTAGGTTTAAATTATGATTGTTCAAATTCTGTAAGAGATTTTCCATACCATCAAATACCGTAGAATAATTTGCATATTCAGCAATCATTATGCGCCATTTTTCTAATAGGTCATTTAAATCAGCTTCGTTATCAGCAAATTTTCTCATACCATCCTCTCCAGGAATTCCCAGAATATAATAGAGATCTTCATCTTTTACGGTTAATCCTTTTTCACGTAAAAGTAATGCTTGAAGAGATTTGATGATTGTATATTCTGTATCAGTAATAGTTCCGTCAATATCAAAGAGAATATTTTTAAGCATGTTTTGCTCCTTTTACTTTATTCGTTTTAGAAAACGCCAGAGAGTTGATCTAGAAATTCCTAGTGAGTCTGCCGTTTTAGTTTTATTAAAATTATTTATAGATAGTTCTTTGCTTATAATTAAGTCAATGCTGTTGTCTAAAGTATTGTTGATTGGAATATTTAAAAGATCGTGTTGGATTGAAGTAAATTTATGATTGTTTACAAGATTGTATTCGTTGCTTTCTTGATTTAATCCATATTTTAAACTACTTAAATCTATATACGATGATTTGTTTGCTTTATATGCTTCAGTTAAAACAGTGACAAATTGTCGGTAGTTTCTTTCCCAGGGTCCTCTTAAAATTCTATCAAATGTTATATCTGTTACACCAAGTATTTCTCTACCATATTTAATATTTAATTGATTTATTAATAGTGAAATAAGAAGAGAAATTTGTTGTTCATCTAGATAATTAAAGGGTTTTAGTTCAATATATTTAGGTTGTTTAAGTAATAACTTGGTTAAATTATTATCATTTTGAGAATTTAATTCGTAACTAAAAATTAATTTATTTCGTTTAAACAGTAAAGTCTCATTTATAAAGTATATTAATTTTCGTTGAATATTTATATTCAATTTTTCTAAATTATCGAAGACAATAGTATTCTTAGTATCTAAAAAAGGAGAATTTAAAGAGTTTTCTAAATTATTTAATGTAGTTTCAGTCAATTCTTTACAATCAATTTTAAATGTTTTTTTTGCTTCAGACGAACTTATATCATCGATCAATAATTTTTTGCCAGAACCGTCTTCACCAGCAATAAAAAGTATATCATCATTGTGCTTATAAATTTCTAATGCGTTTAAAAACTCTTGAGACAAACTACTTTTTAGATAAGAATTAAAAGTTCCACTATTTTTATTAATTGAAGTATTTAATGGCTTGTTAGGTTGATAATTGGGTAATTTTCTAATAATATAAACGGAATTTTTCAACTTACTCATTTGATAATACTTGTTTTGACTTTTAAAAATACTTGTCTTATTTTCGTCCCAATCTATATATCTAATTCTTTTTTTAATGTGGGGTATTAGTTTGTTAGAATAATTTAAATTTGCCGTATAGTTGATAATATTGTCACTGTCAACTGTTACTAAACTTTCATCACGATATTTAAGTAAGTCTAATAGTATTTTACTGGATTCTTTTTCGGAGTATTTATTCTTTAATAGATTAAGGCAATTTCTCAGAGCTGAATTTACACTTTCATCTCCAGATGATATTAAAATGCAATTTATTCCAATTTCACTTGCAAGTCTACTTGTAATTCTATCTCCAATAATAACGTCATAATTATCCTCCTTAAGTTTAAGGAGGATTTTTTGTGCATCAGTTAAAGAATGAATTTGATAAACTGTTAAATTTTTATTGAAATCCTCTATAACATGTTCGGCATTTATGCTTAAAAAATCAAATCCTACAATGGCAATTTTTTTAATATGTCTGAGGCTTTGAATAGCTTGCAAAATATCATATTTAGAAACACCAATATCGATTATAGGAAGATCGAATTTTTGCTCTAATGCACGTTTAGTTCCACCACGAGAAATAATTGCGTCATAATTATGTTCTTTTAATTGTTGACTGGCTATTTCTATTCCGTAACTCAAATCTCCAAGAAAATGGTCGATTTCTAATTCGGGGAATTTAGGCAGCTGTCCTTTTATGGATTGTTCTAATCCAGCATATGGGTATATTCCTAATATTTTAAATTTCATAGTAGCCCCCTTTGTTTCATAATTGAACGTTTTGACATTATTTAGATGCTTTATACATTTCGATAAAAGAAATACGTTTCAATATGAATCATATTATGATAGCGCTTTAATTTCAACCCTTCTAAACTAAATTATGAAAGATAAAGAGAGGGGAGTGAAGGTATTCAATTGAATACCATAAAAATGAAATTACCTATTATAGCAATTACAATGGGGGATCCAGCAAGTATAGGTCCTGAAATATCATTAAAAGCTTTTAAAAATGAGGAATTATATAAGAAATGTCGTCCATTAATTGTTGGAGATATTTCAGTTTTGGATTATGTCATTAAGAAATTACCAGAATTGAAAATCAATTTAAATCCAATTAAAAATGTTAAAGATGCCAAGTTTGAATTTGGAACAATGGACGTATTGGATTTGAATTTAGTTGATATTAATTCTCTTAAATTTGGTCAAGTTAGCTCAATGGCAGGTGACGCTGCATATAAATATGTCACTACTGTAATCGATTTAGCCATGAACCATGAAGTGGATGCAACAGTAACTAATGCACTTAATAAAGAAGCTATGAATTTAGCTGGTCATCATTTTGCCGGTCATACAGAAATTTATGCTACTAGAACTAAAACTAAAAATTACACAATGATGTTAGCACATGAAAATTTACGTGTCGTACATGTAAGTACACATGTTTCATTGAAGCACGCGACTGAATTAGTAAAAAAGCCACGTGTGCTTGAAGTAATTGAAATTGCAAATAAAGCTATGAAACAGCTTGGAATATCTGAACCTAAGATTGGTGTGGCCGGTTTAAATCCTCACAGTAGTGAGAACGGATTATTCGGGGATGAAGAAGAAAAAGAAATTATTCCAGCAATTAATGCAGCAAAAGATAAAGGAATCAATGTTACTGGACCAGTGCCACCAGATACTGTATTTCCTAAAGCAGCAGGTGGCTGGTTTGACATTGTCGTTGCAATGTATCACGACCAAGGACACATTCCTATCAAACTAATTGGTTTCAAATATGATCAAAAGACTAAGACATGGGGCAATGTTTCGGGTGTGAATATTACATTAGGCCTACCAATTATTCGTACCTCAGTTGATCACGGAACCGCTTTTGACCAGGTTTTGACTGGAAAAGCAAATGATATAAGTCTTTTAAACGCAATCGATTATGCAACTAGACTAGCTATAAATAAATAGAGGAGGATTTATAATGAAAATTCTGAAAGGAATAAATAAAGTTCCTGGAGGTTTAATGGTTGTTCCACTTTTATTAGGAACAGCTTTTAATACTTTTCTACCAAATTCACTTGAAATAGGTGGATTTACAACTGCACTTTTTAAAACAGGTACTTTAACTTTACTATCACTATTCTGTTTTTGTAATGGTGCCCAAATATCAATTAAACAAGCAGGTCAACCTGTTATAAGAGGTGCCGCTTTAACATTCTTTAGATTACTATTAGGTCTCCTTTTTGGATGGCTTGTTGGTTCAGTTTTTGGAAAAGGTACTTTCTTAGGGATTTTGCCGTTAGCTTTAATTTCTTCTATGACCAATGCTAATGGTGGTTTGTACGGTGCATTGGCAGGTGAGTATGGTGATGCTAGTGATGTTGGTGCTATATCAATTACAACATTAATGGATGGACCATTCTTTACTATGATTGCTTTAGGTGCAACTGGAACTGCCAAATTGCCAGTCATGTTATTTGTTGCAGCATTGGTACCAATTGTTTTAGGCTTTATTTTTGGTAATCTAGATCCTGATTTAAAGGAATTCTTCAAAGCAGGAACTGTTATGCCTATCCCATTCTTTGCATTCACGTTGGGAGCTGCACTGAATTTTTCACAAATTATTAAAGCTGGTTTACCAGGAATCATTCTTGGAATTTTAGTAACATTAATTGCCGGATTCGGTGGTTACCTAATTATGAAATATATTTTACGAACAGAACATCCTGCCGTTGGTGCAGCCATAGGTACAACTGCAGGGAACGCAGCTGCAACCCCAGCAGCAATTGCAGCTGTCGTACCTTCATTTGCTCATACTACTGCTGTTGCAACCGCTCAAGTTGCTGCTTCAGTTATAATTACAGCCATTCTATGTCCCTTGCTAGTTTCATGGTTGGTAAAACATGAAGACAAGTCTAAGAAGAAGAATGCTGAGAAACAAGGTGTTATTGCAAATGGATAAAAAATATTTAATTATGGCGGATGATTTTACTGGTTCTACTGATACCGGTGTTCAGTTAGCAAAAAGAGGTATTCCAGTTCAGGTTAGACTTCATGACGAAAACGGTGATTATTCATCTCTAGTCGTTGATACAGAGTCTAGAAATTTAAGCCCTAAAGATGCACGAGATAAAATTACAAGAGCTGTATTGCAAACTAATATGAAACAATTTGACTATACAATAAAAAAAGTTGATTCAACATTGCGAGGAAATATTTCGGACGAATTGAATGAACTTAATAAACTATATGAAAGTGATGTTTTGATATTTGCTCCGTCACTACCTTCTATTGGTCGTCAAGTAAAAGATAGTGTTCTGACCATTAATGGCGTTAAAGGATTGAATACACAATTTGCAAAGGATCCAGTAAAACCATTAATTGATGATAATATTTTTAACATTCTGAAAAATGCTTTTCCTGGAGAAAAAATTGGCACTTTTTCTCTAAATGAAATCAGAAATACTGATTTAAAATTTAAAGTGGATACTAAATTTTATGCGGCCGATTCGATGAATGATTTAGATTTACAGTTACTTGTTAAAAAAGTTTTGAAATCTAAATTGAAAGTTCTATGGGTAGGCTCATCTGGAATAATGGATGCAATTCTTAGCATAGAAAATCCAGTAGTGCCGGCCCTAGCAATTGTAGGTAGTGTCAGTGAAGTTACATCAAGACAAGTACAATTTGCTAAGGAAAATAATGTCAAAGTTATTTCAATACCTATTTATAATGTTTACAAAAATGAGTCATATTCTAATTATGTAGAAAAGGCTATTGATGCAATGAAGTCTGGTCAAGATGTTATTGTGACATCCTCTGCTACTATTAATAGGGATGAACTCAAATATACTCAAGATAAATTAAAATCTGATGGGCTTTCAATTGATGAAATCGGATTGATTGTCCAGTCGATTCTCGGGGGTCTTGGAAGAAGAATTATTAAGAGAATTAAACCATCTGGATTATTTATAACAGGTGGTGATACTGCTAAAGGATTTTTTGATGTAATTAAGGCAAACAGTGTAGACATCATAACCGAAGTGGCAACCGGAACACCTATGATGAGAATAAAGGGTGGAGAATATGATGATCTAAGAGTAATAACTAAAGCTGGTGCATTTGGAAATGACGATTTGATTTCCTTCTCCTTCAAAAAATTAAAAGAAGTAAGTAAATAGTAGATATTGATTATGCCGCTTACAATAATATTTTTCTGATTAAACAAAAAAAGATACATTTCCTAATATTAAAAAGAATAAAACTATATGAAAATGAATACGTTTTCATATAGTTTTTTTATTGTCAAAATATGAAAAAGTATTTTTGAATTTTTGAAAATAAACAGATATAATTTTGTGCGGGCGAAAAACTAACTGATATGATCAATAAGTTTTTTCTAACAAGCAAAAATGTTAAAGGAAGTGAAACAAGTATGAAGAAGGGGATGCTGTTAGAGGTTTTAGTAGTAATTGGAGCCTTAATTTATGCAATAATTTTGATGTCTAGCTATTTAAATGTCAAAGCCGATGAAACTGTTCCTATTGAGGAAAACGTTTCCAAAGAAATACCAGATGTAGAAAAAAATGTAGATGATATTAACGATATTAAAATACCGAGTGAAGAAAATTCTGACACTAAGAATTCAAATCAAGAAAATGACGATGATAAATCGATGTTTGAAGAATTTTTAGTGGAAAATAAGGCAGCAAACGATACTGACGATATTGATGGTGATGGAGAGGAGGGTGCTTCTCAAGGGAAGGGGAAGTACGTCTCTCCAAGTCCGAGACCATTAAAATCGTTAGGAATGATTATTAGAGCAGGATTTTTCGTTCAACCTTCAAAGGAATACTACGTCAAAGAAGGCAAATCAATAATTATAAAATCCAAGTTTAAGGAATCGATTTGGAATAGATTATCCGGTGTTTTAATATTGAAAGATCCAGTTCCAAATTATCGCTGGAGATATTCTGAAGATATGGAGCATTGGCTTAGATTTAAGAAAAAAGTTGCCCATTCTAAAAATTATGAATTTAAGGCAAAAAAAGCAGGGAAGTATTATTTTCAATCTCGAGCATCATCAGGGGTGCTTTTGGGATTAGGTGCTCTTTATTATTATTCTGAAGTAGCAACGGTTCATGTAGTAAAAGAACCAAAGAATATTGTCGACTTAAAAGTTAAAACTGAAGAAGATTATTTATACAATTTAAAAGGTTTAGATAATATCACCACGGCGCATGAAACAATTGAGCCCAAAGATGCAACAGGTTACGTTGAATGGAGTGGTGATAATAATACATTAGCAAGAATTGATCCAATCAGTGGGGAGATCGAAGCAAATCAAAAAGGTATATCTGGGGAGTACACCGTAACAGGTACATTTATAAATAATGACGGCACAAAGTTAAGCGCTAACACAAAAATAGAAATAGGTGGAGGTCTCGATGATGAGACTGTTCATGTTGGGGAAAATGCCACTTTTAAATTAAAAGGTGTCGATCAAGAGCAAATGATGGATGAATGGCGCGTAGAATGGTACGAACAGAAAAAAGGTAAGGATAAGAAATTGAAATCAGGGGAGAAAGATCCAACCTTTACAATCGAGAAAACTACTATTTACGATCATCAAAGAAAAATTTATGCGAAAGTTTACGCCAAAACGAATGGTTCAGGAAATCAAAAGGAACATAGTTTTGAAACAAGGGTCGCAAATTTAAACGTGTTGAATTTATATACTCCAAATATTAGTTTTGACGTTGAAGTAGAGAATTTAACTTACAAAGACGAGAACCATAAACATAACACGGATAAAGTTATGCAAGGAGATCGGATAAAGATCACTAGTAGTATGAATAACGAAAATCCTTTAAGTGTTTTAAAATATGGGGTATTTGAATTACCACTACAACCTAATATGAAGGAAAAACATATTAAAAG
Source organism: Companilactobacillus baiquanensis (assembly GCF_003946605.1). GTDB lineage: Bacteria > Bacillota > Bacilli > Lactobacillales > Lactobacillaceae > Companilactobacillus > Companilactobacillus baiquanensis. The sequence continues at coordinate 605,605 of NZ_RHOQ01000001.1, read as the reverse complement.
TGTTGTTATGGATGGGAAGAAACTTAAAAATAAAGATTTTTCCGTATCTAATGATGATGGGTGTCCACACGTAAGAATTGAAAATATTGATTTTGTTGTCAGCGGTAATGGGGAGGGACTATTTCATGTCGTTGAGGTTGAGTTTGATGCAAGAGAGCCAGATGAAACAATGAATTTCGTCACTCAGCCAAGAATTCATGGTAACACGAAATTTGATTCAAATGATTCTTCTGATAATGCACATAATTATGCTAATCAAAGTCCCCAACAATTATTAATTAATTATACAAATGATAAGCTCACAATTACTCCAAACAAAATTTCATTTGGCGAAGTGTCAAACCTAACTTCTGGAGAAATAGTGAATCGAACTAACTATAATGATAAATTAAATTCAGTAGTTGTTATTAATGATAATAGAAGAAAAAACTGTAAACATAATTTGTCTGTTAGTCAAAAGAGCAAATTCAAATGTGAAAGTAATGGCGCCACATTGCCTGTTTCATTGAGATATTATGACGAAGATGGCGGTTTTACAATATTAGATAACGGTGATGTCCCGATCCCTGATGAAGATATTATTGAAGATGATATGTCTGGAATTGACTCGATCAATTGGGAAAAGAACTGTGGATTGTTGATGCATGTTGATGAAACTGATCTAGGAAACATTGCTGCGGGGACTTATCATGCCAAGCTTGAATGGACCGCAATGGATGTGATATAAAAGGTCGCATTATCTCCTAATTTAGTGAAAGGTTAAGGTATAATACTTTTAGGGAGATGATGGCATGAATCAAACACCATATACTTTTCAGGACACGGATGCCTTTAAAAGTACGGAACAGTTGATCATAAAAGGACGTTACTTTGCTACGATGGTTCCAGATGATTTTAATACATTTGAACCGCAAAAGAGGAATATTCATGAGATTTTGAACATTAAGAATAAGCTACTTGTACCGGAATTATTGGCGGTCAAAAGAGAAAGAATGTCAAAATCATTATTCGCTTTTTTCAGGGGAACAGCAGACGTAATGCATTACGATTTAGCAAGTCATTCTGATAGTGAGATCAAAGTTTTGATCGGTGGGGATGCACATTTAGGAAACTTTGGTTTTTATGGTTCTTCTGAAGGACAATTATTGTTTGATATGAATGATTTTGATGAAGCTCATTTAGGTTATTGGGAATACGATTTAAAGCGGTTTTTAGTCAGTGCATTATTAGTTGCTAGATCACATAACTTTGAGGAAACTGATATTCAGGAGTTCCTATTGAGTGTAATTAATACATATTTTGATACTCTAAAACATATGACTAAAATTTCAGAAATGAAGAGATTTATTTTACCAAACACATTGCAAAATATTACCGAGATCTTTGGTAATTTAAAAGATAACGAGGAATATTTTCAAAATTCATTTGAAAAAATGATTACCAAAAGTATAAAAAAGGCTCAAAAAAGTAACTCCAAATTGGTAATTGAGAAATATACCATTTTGAACGAAAAAGGTGAAAGAAGATTCGAAGAAAATAAGCCGGTCACACAGCACATTACTAAGGAAGATTTTAATTCTTTAGTTAAAGGTTACAAGGAATATAAAGCTCGACAAAGAAGTGATGTGAGACTATTTCTCGAAGATTTCAATATTATAGATGTTGTCAGACACAGTGTCGGTGTGGGAAGTGTCGGTACTTTATGTTATCTGATTTTGTTACAGGATTTGGATAAAAACTATCTTGTTTTGCAGGCTAAACAAGCCTTGCCAATCTATAATGTTGAAGGTTTGTACTCGGATAAGAAGGTCAGTCAAGGTCAAAATATTGTTGACAGTCAACTTATTTTACAAAGTGCTTCCGATCCGTTTTTAGGAGCTTTTGATACGGATAAGTATAGTTTTTATATGCGTCAGTTTAAGGATATGAAGACTTCGATCAATTTAGACAAACTTGATTATGCCTCATTTGAAGACTATGTAACAGTATGTGTGATCTTGCTTGCTAGAGCTCATTCGCACTCGCCAAACTATCCTTTGATTATTGGATTTGGTGCAGAGTATCAAGATCTAGATAATTCTTTGATGAATTTCGCTAACAGCTATGCAAAGCAAGTTGAGTACGATTTTGATTCATTTAAGAAGGAACTGGAAAATGAAAAGTAAATATTATAATAGGGATTTAAGCTGGTTATTATTTGATAATCGAGTTATCGACCAAGCATATAATAATAAGGTCCCACTGCTTGAAAAATTGCGATTTCTATCGATTGCGTCAAATAATTTGGACGAATTTTTTCGAGTAAGAATGCACAATGTTTATAGTATGATCACTCGAAAAAAACGTGATCGTAGAACGGGATTAGATGGAGTGGACCTATTAAGTTTTGTCTATGATTTTAATTCTCGAAACATTGCTAAACAGTATCAAGCCTTAGGTATTATTTTGGATGATATAAAAGATAAGGGGATTTTTGATCTTTCATATTTTTCCGATGTAAGTGATAAGGAAAAGGAATATCTACAAGACTATTATTTAAAAAATATTTCTAAAAGAATTAAAGTTGTCGACTTCAATACAGACAAGAAATCACATAATAATTTAAATATTTTATTATGTTCTGAAGAAAAGTTATATTCGGCTGAAATACCAGACGATTTGAATCGATTAGTTGAAACGAATGTTCCAAACCATTTTGTCTTGTTGGAAGATTTAATTATCAACAGTGCAAAAGATCATTTTAGAAAACATAAAATTATTGATGGTTACATTTATCGTTTAACTTTTGATAAGAATAAACGCTATGATTTTTTGGATGAGAATTTGAGTGATCGACAATATTTGAAAGATATGAACGACTATTTAACAAATAATGGTCATAGAAAAGTTACTAGAGTTGAGTTTGTAAGTCATGATGAACCAAAAGATCGAGTATTTTTCAGCTCACTTTTTGGAATTAGTAAAAAAAGTGTTTATGAGATCTGTGGTCCCTTGGACTTAAGAATTTTGGATAAGTTATTTAAAAAATATCGAAATGATCCTAAGTTAGTTTTTGCACCTTTTACAGGTTTAACGTGGCGCGACTCTAAAGATATTTTAGGATATTTGAATGATAAATCGATATTGGTAAATTATCCATATGATTCTTTTGACATTTTCTTGAAGTTTTTAAAGGCATCAGTACATGATTCTAAAACTACTGCGATCAAGATGTCGATTTATCGGACTGAAAAGCAATCTCACGTTGTTAGTCTATTAAAAGAGGCTGCAAGTAAGGGGATTCAGGTAACAGTAATTGTTGAATTAAGGGCTCGATTTGACGAGCAACATAATTTAGAAGTCGCTGAAGAATTAGAAAATGCCGGTTGTAAAATTTTGTACGGTGATCGGGTAAATAAAGTTCATGCCAAAATTTGCCTGATTGAACAAGGTAATTCAGGATATGTTCAAATCGGAACGGGAAATTATAATGCAATTACTTCAAAAGTCTTTTCTGATGTGAGCTTCTTTACTAGTAATTCAAAGTATGTCAATGACGCCAGATTGTTTTTTGACAGATTAGCTGGAAAATCAGTTGATGAATTTAATTTATTGGACACTTCTCCAAATGGCATTAAACAACTGATCCTCCATAAAATTAGGAAGGCTACTAGAAATTACCTTCGTACGGGTAAAGGTGAAGTCTTCATTAAAGTAAATGGATTGACAGATATTGAAATTATCAATGGTATCTATGGCGCCGCCAGACTGGGCCTGCCATTTAGAATTATTGTTCGTGGCCCTTGTTCACTTAAATTAGGTTTATGCGGTGAAAAAGAAGATATTGAAGTTAAAAGTATCGTTGGAGAGCTTTTGGAACACAGTCGAATCTACAAATTTGATTATGGTAATGGCGAAGATGAAATTTGGATCTCGTCTGCTGATTTGATGACAAGAAACTTGGATCGTCGTGTTGAGATCGCCGCACCACTAGTTGAAGAATCAATTAAAAAGACAATGAGGAAATTAATTAAGATGTATCAAAAAGATACTGCTAATTCCTATTATCTTAATCAAGATGGCGAGTACATTAAGAAAAATAAATTCTTTAATGTTTCGGCTCAACAAACTTGGTTGAAACGGATTAAATGGCGCAAATACGTCTAGCAAAAACACTACTGAAATATAAATTCGGTAGTGTTTTTAATATGGAGGGAGAAATATCTATGAAATATGATTTAGCAACTATGGAAGATTTAAACGAAATCATGGATTTAGAGAGAGCGGGTTTTAATAAAGAAGAGGCAGGTAGTGAAGAAGTGTATAAAGATAGGATAAATAAACTGCACGATACCTTTTTGACAATTAAAAACGACTCTGGAAAGTTGATCGGCTTTGTGGTTGGTCCAGCAGTAAAAAAGCGCTTTGTACAAGATGAGATGTATGATGATACGCCGCTAAATTTAAGTCAGGGTGGGCATCAATTGATCTTTACTATTGCCATTAGTCCGAACTATCGAGGTCGAGGTATAGGAAGTAAATTGTTAAGTGAATTTGAAAATATAGCGCGTAAAAATCATCGAGAAAGCATTGCTTTAACTTGCTTAGAGGGTAAAATTCCGTTTTATGAAAAAAATGGCTTTGCTGATCAAGGTGTTTCTGCTTCAAGTCACGGTAATGAAATTTGGTATAACATGGAAAAGATCATCAATTAATTTGATGATCTTTTTTCTGAAAAATTATTTTTTTACCATTTACTTTTTCATGTAATTAGCTGTTTAATTGAAAAGAAAAGTATTTTTATATTGTTGGGGGTTTGGGGTTGAAAAGTAATAAGCGAACTTTAGTGACGATTGCTTTATTATTATCAAATATTATGACGGGGATGGACGCTACGATCGTTAATACAGCGTTACCTGCCATCACCGGAGATTTGCATGGACTTGCATATATGGGATGGATCGTGGCCACATTTCTTCTAGGATTAGCAGTTTCAACACCTCTTTGGAGTAAGTTTGGTGAACACAGAGGAAATAAGAAGGGATATATTTATTCAACGATCCTCTTTTCTATTGGTGCAATATTTCAAGGAATAGCACCAAATATTCAATGGTTTATCATTGCTAGAACGGTGATGGGAATCGGTGGGGGTGGTATGAATACTATTCCCTTTATTGTTTTTGCCGATATTTATACAGATTTAAAAAAGCGTTCGCAGATTATTGGTTTAGCAACAGCCTTATTTAGCACGGCCTCAATTATTGGTCCATTATTGGGTGGTTGGATAGTTGATGTTTTGACGTGGAGATGGGTATTTTATTTGAACGTTCCAGTGGCTTTATTATCAGTTACGATTTTGATGCTATTTTATAAAGATACAAAACGAAATGCTGCTGGTAAACCGGTTGATTATCTAGGTGCCACTTTACTAGTTATCGGTCTGGTTTCAATTTTAACCGGTATTCAAATGATTGGTGTATCTTCGATTTTCATCATCATTCTCCTTTTGATCGTAGGAATAGGATTAATTCTTTGGATGATCAAAGTTGATAGTAAGGCTGAAGATCCAATTGTACCTAGTCGACTTTTGACAAATAAAGATTTGGTTATTGATTTTAGTTTGTTCGTTATAATTTGGGGTTCTTTTATCGCTTTTATTACCTATATTCCTATGTGGGCGCAAGGAATACTAGGATTGAGTGCACTAATGGGGGGAATGACTCAAATACCCGGTGCAGCTACTAATATTATTGGATCAGAATCAGTAGCATTTTTACAAACAAAATGGAGCAAGTATTTGATCGTAACGGTTGGTACAATTACTATTTTTATTTCTTTTGTAATTATTCTCTTATTTGGACAGAAGACACCTTTTTGGCTGTTATTAACAGCTGGTGGATTTGAAGGTTTTGGAGTTGGGATTATTTTTAATATTTTACAAGTTAATGTTCAAACCGACGCTCAAAGACGAGATATACCTACGGCAACCTCACTAGCTTATTTATTGAGAATATTAAGTCAAACGCTGATGTCATCAGTTTACGGAGTTATTTTAAATCATGCACTTATAAAAGGTGTCAATAATTCACATCATACAATTACAATGAAAATGTTGAATAAACTAAGTGATGCTAGTGCTGCAAAAAAGTTGCCACAAAATTTAGTGCCAGAAATGAGAAATATTCTATATAGTGGATATCGAAATATTATGATAGCCGGATTATTGTTGATTATTATTTCAATGATAATCGTTATTAGTATGCTAGTGCATTATCATAGACAAAATATCGCTAAACGGGTTACATTGAATTAGGAGGGATATTGTTATATGAAAACGAATGCAGTTGTTATTGAGGATTATGGAGATAGTAGTAAATTTAAAGATCAAGAAATCGAAATTCCCGATTTAAAGCCAAAACAAATTTTGATAAAAGTTGCGGGTAGTTCAGTTGCACCATTTGATATTGCGGTTAGAAATGGCGTTTTTAAAAATGACTTTGAGATAGAATTTCCTGCTATAACTGGGACTGATGTTACTGGGAAAATAGTTGAGATCGGTTCAGCAGTTGATAAATTTGAAATTGGCGATTTAGTTTGCGGAATGGTTGGTGTGAAGGGATTTGGCGCTTATTCTGAATATGCCATATTAGGACAAAGCAAGGCCGCCAAAGTCCTAGAAAATATTCCCACTGAAGTGGCAGCTTCTTTACCAATGACAGCAATACCTGCATATAATGCCTTATTTGATTTAGGTAAATTACAAGCAGGTGAAAAGGTTTTGATCCATGGAGGAACTGGCGGAGTTGGTTCAATGGCAATTCAACTTGCTAAAAATGCCGGCGCGATAGTTTATACCACAGCCGGTAATGATTTTGACAAGTTAAAACAATTAGGTGCGACAAAAGTAATCAATTATCATGAAGAAAAATTTGAAGAAGAATTGTCCAATCTTGATTTAGTTATCGATACGGTGGGTCATTATACGTATAAACATAGTTTTGAAGTGTTAAAAAAATCTGGACGGATTGTATCTCTAGTGGAAAATCCTGATGATAAATTAGCCGACAAATATCAAGTAGAAGCGATGTATTTAAGTGGTAAATTTGATAATCCTTTAAGTAAGGTAGTTAAGTTAGTTTCTGAAGGTAAAGTTAAAATCAACGTTCAGCAAACTTTTCCTCTCAATGCTGATGGGGTTAGGGATGCGCAAGACTATTATGAAGATAATCATGTTTTTGGAAAAGTTGTTTTACTCAAATAAAAAATCGTCTAATTTAGACGATTTTTTTGTTGCAAATAATTTAGTCTATTTTTGAATTTAACCAATGGATCAATAAACTGGCAGTGATTTTTTGCTGATCAGAATTTTTTATGCTAGCTTCTTCATCACCTTTTTGCTTGCCATAACTACCAAATCCAGCATGGTTTCCGCCATTGATGACTAAATATTTAGTGGAAGCAGGTAATAGTTTTTTAGCCTTATTATAATTACCTTTATTTAGTACCCCATCTTGGCTAGCAGTTATAGATAAGACTGGAACTTTAACGTGTCTAAGATTTCCCTTTTTTTCAGGATAACTTGCTAGAAAGAAGATCCCACGTAATTCTTTTTTATTTTTAACCGCGTAACGAGCAGCCATAGTTCCACCGAGAGAATGGCCACCAATAATATAAGGCTTATTAGCTTGAACTTTTTTGGCGGCATTGGCATTCATAACCGCTAAATCAAGTGGAAATCTGACAATGTACACTGAATATCCAGCTTTAGAGACTTCATTTGCCCAAACACTATAACTCTTTGGTTCCACCAATGCACCTGGATAAAAGATAACAGCCGGTCTAGTATCGTCTCCTTGAAACTTAATGCTGTTATCAACAGTCGTGGTAGTGGAAGAAGCGTTCATTGCTGTATTAGTTGGCTGATATTCTTTGTTTTTTATTACAAAATAAGTGGCTGCTACAATAAGCAATATTCCAATTGTGATAGTGAGTATCCACTTAGTAAATTTCTTCATATTGACTCCCTGATTCATTAATCTGTAATTACTGCATTACGGCGGATCCATTTATTATCATGTGCGGCGGCACATAAAAAGTCGGCTACATCTTCTCGACTTATTGAAGGTAACCCGTGCATTTTTATATGTTCATCAATGTTGTATTTTCCTTTCGCCTGTCCATTTGTCAAAGTTGAAGGATAAACGACCGTCCAATTCAATTTGCTGGCATGAATAATTCGCTCTGAAGCTTTTTTATTTGCATAAATATTTCTTAAAAATGTTTTGTAGACTATTTTTTGAGTGGCAGTAGCATCCTTGTAAGTTTCACCAACACCAAATGAAGATAACCAGATTAAACGCGGTACTTGAGTGTGGTTACATGAGTTTACTATTGAAACTGCAGCTCTGGTAAATAGGTTATGTGATTGCATCGAACCACCACGTCCTAAAGTAGAGATAACAGCATCTTGTCCTATCATGGCTTTTTCCAGATCAGACGTGAGGATCGCATCACCACTGATGATGTTGATTTTATCCTTAATGTCGTTTAAAGATTCTGTATGTCTAGCAAAAGCAGTTACAGTATCACCTAAATCTAGGGCCGATTCGATTGTTTTTCTACCAGTTGGTCCAGTGGCACCAATAATTAAAATTTTCATTTGATTCGCCTTTTTTTCTAAAAATTTGCTGTAAACCTGTTACTCATATTTTATTTTTTTGAGTAATAATAAGCAACCAAATGATGTTAAAAATAAAAAAGAATCAAAGCACTAGGTTGTTTTATACTCTAGGTAAAACTATCTGAATAGTGAGGTATTAATTTTGAAAATATATTTTGCAGGTTCGATCCGTGGCGGTAGAAGTGATGTTGATATCTACAAAAAAATAATCGATTATTTAAATACGGATAATAAAATTTTGACGGAACATATTGGCGATTATAGTTTGTCCGTTAAAGGTCAAAATCAATTGGATAATGACTATATCAGGAATAGAGATATTGATTGGCTAAAAGAAAGTGATTTAGTAGTTGCTGATACAAGTAATCCTAGTTTAGGAGTAGGTTATGAATTAGCTTATGCTGAAAAAATAGGAAAGCCAGTTATTATTCTTCATAACAAGAAAAAAAGCCAGCTATCGGCTATGATAGAGGGCTCTAAGTATTTTAATGATATTAATTATTATTCTGATGTTGATGAGGTTTTGGAGATATTGAAGAGGAAGATTGGGTAGTGAGATTTGTAGGTTGTCATCAATACAGATGCACATAATATAATCAAACTCGTATGAATGTGATGGATAAGTATGATGTGACTTTGGCTATGATGAGTAGTCATGCTGCATCACGTCCAGCGTGTGCACCAATTCAAGGCTTGGTCGTCAATACGATTCCATCAAGTGATCCAAGATATAATCCAAAGTGTGATTCTATTTATAATCATGGTTATGGTGAACCTAGTGGAACGCAAGGTATTAACTGCCACCATGAGTTGTTCCCATATATTGAAGGAGTATCTACTAATCCATTTACCCACCCTGATACGCAAAAGGCTATTGAGAACGGTAAGATTCAACAGAAGCAACGAGCACTTGAAAGACGAATTAGGAACGACAAAAAATCTTTGAATTACACCAAAGAACTAAACGATATAGGTGGCTCTTATAAATATAAAAATCTATTAAATAGACATAGATACGAATTGAGGAACTTAGTAAATGACAATTCATTTTTAAATAGAGACTATAAACGTGAAAAAATAGCTACTGATCTTAGTGATAAAAAGAAGAGTGAATTAAGTTTTAGTATCAAGAGAGATGAATCATATTTGAGGCAATTGAAAGATGAATTTGGACCACATGGTTTTCCTAATAATATATAGGAATACCGCAAAGTGATTTATAATAAAGATAGTTCAAGAGCTGTTAGAGCGTATGTTCAAGCACACCAAGGTGGTGTTGTTGAACCCGTTGTTACATATAAAGATTTTATTGACCGAACGCATGAATTAGATAGTAAAATTGTGGGGATGAAGGCTAGTGATGGCACAGTAATTACTGATTATTCTAACCATACAATTGCACGTACATTTGCAGCCATGCATGATGGTAGCCATGATAACAATAAACGTATTGGTGTATCTGTCGATGATATTAAAAATGATTTACAGAATGGGAGTGTTCGTAAATATGCTAGGGCACAAAAGTATTCTGGTAATCATACGCATGTTGTTGTTAGCGAGAAAGGAAATATTATAACTGTATCACCTGGAAAATAGGAGGTATAAATAATGAAAAAAGCACATTTTAAAAGAAATGATTTAGATTTCATCGAAGAAAATTTTCCAAACACTTTTTATGAAATAAAAAAGCTTTTAAATTCTGATGGTTTAACTGTTGATTATCATTCAGATAAAGAAAGAGAAAAAGTAGTTACCATTTTAGAAGAAGCACAGTTCTCTGATAAAGCTTTAGATGGTATTGAACCTAATAAAATTGGATTAAGAGTAGAATCAATTATTGATTCAATTAACTTAGTTGATTATTAATTTTGTTTTTCGTCCTAAGTATGACGATAAAAGGCTTATTTTTTATGCAAAAAATTCTTTCGGTGTCGTTGCACCGTATAAAAAAGCGTAAAGGAGAAAAGCATGAAAAGAGAATTTTTGAAAAATTTAGGTCTAACAGATGAATTGATTGAGAAGGTCATGACCGAGCACGCAAAGGATATTCAAGACACTAACTCTAAACTTGCTACGGCCGAGCAAGAAAGAGATAGCTTGAAATCCCAAGTAACTGATTGTGATAATCAAATTAAAGATTTAGGCGAAAAGGTTGGTAATAGTGACGGATTGCAGGAGACTATTAAAAATCTCAAATCAACCATTGAAGAAAATGACCAAAAGGTTGCTAGCAATTTGCTTCAAGTAAAACAAGACAATGCGGTTCAAAGTTATCTGAAAGATGCCGGTTTAAAAGCATTGATTGGGAAAAGATGGATATTATGATAGTTTAATTTTAGGAATACTAAAAATTATTTAGGAGACTGATTATGGCAAGCTTCAAGGTTAAACTGAATTTTAGAGGTAGAGATATAACTGCCTCGTATGATGATGGAAAACTTTCATTTGACGATAAAGAGTTTGAGAAACATTTTATTGATATGATGCCACTTGTTAATTATGAAATGCCACTTCCAGTAGGAGAAACACAAGGTGTTACATTGGATGATCCAGAGGGATTGTATGCTGCATTTATAGATTTTTATAAAGCTGAGGATATTATTTCACCATCAGATGATATGTTTCACTATGATTCTAATGTAGTTTATTAATCATTTAACAATTAAGTGTAGTATCACTTATATATCTCAAAAAGATAATGAAATTAATTTGTAAAGGATGCTCTACGAAATCAGAAATAATCAATAGTATGAGCTAAAAAAAGAGATGCTAGAACATCTCTCAATGAAGTGGACACTTTGGTTTGGACACAAATACAAACTAAAGAGTTTTTCTTATGATCAAATTAATCAAGATTTTAAAATAAGAATATTTACTGCGTATCTCGATATATATAGTGCCGTTATTTAATTCAATAATACTATTTAATCATCTTCATATTGGCTTGCCAATGGTAGATTGCATAGAATTGTACCAACTATCAATAGTATGCCATAAATTGACATATCACTAAAATGTGATGAAATTCCAAATCCCATAAGTGCTGATATTATTCCTAGAATATAAATAGTAATTTTTAATCCTTGAGAGTTATTTTTTCTAGTAGCAATTAAAATAATTCCTAAGGATAACATTATTAATGAAACAATAATACCAGCAGCACCAGATGCGGATCCTGTGGAGTTTCCACCAATAGAGTAGGCTGCCATAACTCCAAAAGATTGGAATAGCGCCATAACGGAGACGATTATAAATATTATTCCAAAAATTAATCTTACTGTTGGACTAATGTTTTTTTTGCTCTCTACAGTTTTTGTTCTTTTTTTAGGAAACGTTACATTTTCAGGCTCATTAGCTTTGTTTATTTCGATATCGTCATTTTCTAATTGAATTTGTTTAGCTCCGCAATACTGACAAAAGGTGGCCCCCGGTGCCAATTCTTTACCGCATTTTATACAGTAACTATATTTTGACATTTAAACATCCCCCTATAAATATTTTATGTTTTTTAAAATATTTATTAATCTAAATTTTGAATTGCATAATTTGCTTGATCTGATGTAAATCCTTCACCGTCAGTAGATGTTAATTGATCGTATATATCGTTATCGGACATAGACATATCATCACGATACGTTTTGGCTGTTTCTAAAGCATTCTTATTCCAGTCTGCTTTGACGTTATCAATTGCGTATTGAGCAGCATCTGCTGGGAATCCTTCTCCGGCATCTGAAGTAAGTTGATCATACAACCCAGATTTTGACATGTGCATTGTATCCGAATAGTCTTTTGCAGACCTTAAAGCTGCCTTATATTCAGAACTTACTTTTTCTGATGAGTCACTCGAATCTTCATCACTCGAATCTTCATCACTCGAATCTTCATCACTATAAGAATCATCATCTGAAGAATCCCATGAATCATCATCGTCGGATATGTCACCTACTTTTACTTTTTTTATTTGAGATTTACCATACTCATTTTTTGCTTGAACTTTATATGTAGTATCATCGTCCATTTTTGTAAGGGTAAACTTACCATTTTTGTCTGATTTAACATTTATGTCATCTGAAATATCATCGACGTCTTTGGCTACTACCTTAGTATTGGGTGATGTTTTACCACTTACTTTTCCAGTTGTGTTATTGCCGGTTATTTTGACAGAAGTTGCATTTAATTCTAACTTAGGTGGTTCAGTAGAATCCTTATTACAGCTAGCAATTCCAAAAATAATTGCAAATAATACGACTAGACAAGAAATAATAACTAACCATTTATTTCGATTTGATTGATTAGTGTTGTTTGAACTGGAGCGATTACTTCTTTGTTGTGAATTTTTAATCTCTTTATTTTTGATTTGATCTATATTAGATTGTTCATCTGTTGGTTTAGGATAGTTTTGTATATTTGATTTGCTGGGATTAGTTCTTATATCTTCATAATTTTCTTTTGTAGATTTTAATTTTTCTTGCTGAATGGACTTATTTTTTTTATCTAATATATTTATTGTTGAATCGTCAACAGTTTCCTTGTGATTATCAATGTTATTGGAATATTCCTTATCTGATTCGTTGATTTTGGGCTGTTTTGTACCACAATATGGACAAAATTCAGCTTCTAATACTAGTTTTTTCCCACATTTAATACAGAATTTATACTTTGGCATCTTAGTTTCCCCCCGGTAACTATCAGCTTTTAATGTCTTCGGTATTTGGACATACTCTTTATTTATAATAACCATTTATTTTATTTCTAATTATGAGTCCCACATATCCATATAGTGTTGTTGAAAATAATATGAATGTTTTTATAATATTTAAAATTAAAATCACACTATAATTATTATACACAAAGTAATAGGCTTATCTTATTACTTTTTATCATTACCTAAGCCTGGATATTTAATCTCTATTATGTAGCCAATTACTTTTAAGCCTGCTTACAATATTAAAAAAATCTGTTCTCCAACTTTGGACAATAAAAATAATGCCTCTTACCACAAGTCTTGTGATTAAGAGACATTATTTTTTATTATTCAATTTTAGGGCCCGGTTTAGGGCCCGATTTGTTTGATTTTGGTTGAAACTATAAAAACCAAGAATGCGTTTAAATCAACGTTTTGAAGCCTATTGAACTTCATTGAAGTGTATCGATTGGGCAAGTAGGGTTCGAACCTACAAATTACGGATTCAGAGTCCGTGGCCTTACCGTTTGGCGATTGCCCACTAACAGTAAAATTCTATAAAAAGATTGTCCTTGTGTCAAGTTCAAAATATACATAAATTATTATTCTTAATATGTTATCTTATATATCAGGAGTGATCAATAAATAAATTGTGAGGTGAACAAATGGAAAAAAGTGAGATTTTAGTAAGCACAACTGAACATATACCTGGTGTTGAATATGAAATCATTGGCGAAGTTTTTGGAATAACGACACAGTCTAAGAATGTTGTTAAAAACATTGGAGCTGGTCTTAAAAACTTAGTTGGTGGTGAAATCAAGGCTTATACTGAATTGCTATCTGAAGCCCGTGACATTGCTATCGATCGTATGCGTGAGAATGCTGTTAAGATGGGTGCAGATGCAGTTGTAATGATGAGATTTGATTCTGACTCAATTAGTCAAGATATGGAAACGGTGGCTGCATATGGTACCGCCGTAAAATTTAAGTAAGGTGAAATTATGTCTTTAGAATATAACAAAAATACTTTGTCAGCTTGTACAAGTATTTTAATTGGAAAAAAAGCAACAATTGATGGGTCAACAATTGTGGGTCGTAATGAAGATTCACAGGCATCGTGGCCAAAACATTTTGTTGTAAATGAGCATGTTGAGTTTCCCGAGACTCAAAAGTTCGTTTCTAAAGCTAATGGTTTTCAAATGGACTTACCACAAATTCGCTATAAGTATACTTCTACACCCGAGTGGACTTTTAAAGAAGGTCTATTTGAAGAAGATGGCTTTAATGAATACGGTGTGGCGATGAGTGCAACTGAAAGTGCATATTCAAATCAACAAGTATTAGGTGCTGATCCATTAGTAAAAGATGGTATTGGCGAAGAAGCAATGGTCACAGTTGTCTTACCATATATCAAGACTGCTAGAGAAGGTGTTTTACGTCTTGGTGAAATAATTGAAAAATATGGTACATGTGAGACAAATGGAATTATTTTTTCTGATAAAAATGAAGTTTGGTATTTTGAAAATGGATCAGGCCATTATTGGGTGGCACAGCGTATTCCTGATGATAGTTATGCTGTTGTTGCCAATCAATTGGCTATCCAAGAGATAGATTTTAATAACCGTAATGACTTTATTTATCGAGAAGATATTATTGAATTTGTTAACGATAATAATTTAAATCCTGCGGCTAAAGGATTTAATTTTAGAAAAATATTTGGTACACATGATGAATCAGATGAAGTTTACAATACGCCACGTGTTTGGTGGGGACAGCAATTTCTTTCTGGAGAGTCTGAGGAGAGCCCTGAAAGTGAAGATCTATCCTTTATCAAACAAGCTGATCGATTATTGAGTGTTGATGATGCACAAGATTATTTATCTTCACATTATCAAAAAACTGAATTTGATCCTTTGAAGAATGGAAAAAACAGTAAAAAATATCGTCCTGTTAGTCTAGCTAAAACGCAAGAATCACATGTTCTGCAAATCAGACCTGACATGGATGTTGATATTTCGTGTATCCATTGGTTAGCTATGGGAGTAGCTTCACAAAGTATCTATGTACCTTTCTATTTAGGAATGACTGATACACCAAAAGAATATAAACTCGGTGGATTACCATATGACAGTAAGTCTGCCTATTGGACTTATAAATTGGCTGGTATTTTGCTAGATGGTCATTATTCTGAATTTGGAAAAATGTATCAAGAAAAACAAAAAGATATCAATATTACTTTACGCAAAATGTTACGTGATTTTGATATGAAAGCTTTAAGCAAGGATGCTGAAGAATTACCACAATTTTTGACAGACGCATCATTCCAACTATCCGATACAGCATTAGATGGTTTTAAAGAATTGATCGCCCAATTAATTACGGACTCGACTGATTTTTCACCCTTAAACTTCAAGCATGATAGCAATTTGTAATTGCACATTGAAAATTTAATAAGGGGATTGTTTTACTATGAATGATAGTAGTTCGACAAAAAAGACCATTACATTATTTGCTTTAATAATGATGATCTTCACGTCGGTTTATGGATTTGCTAATACCACAGTGGCATATGAACAGATGGGGTTAGCCAGTATTATATGGTACGTTTTTGCGGCCGTATTCTTCTTTTTACCGGTAGGTTTTATGATGGCGGAATATGGTTCTGCTTTTAACGAAGCCCAAGGTGGAATCTATTCTTGGATTGAAGGAGCAGTTGGCCCTCGGATCGCCTTTACAGGAACGTTCATTTGGCTTGCTTCTTGGGAAGTTTGGTTAGTTTCGACATCTTCAAAAGTGTGGATCCCATTATCTACATTTTTTGCGGGACATGATGTTACTCAAACTTGGCATCTGTTTGGTTTGAATTCTAATCAAGTTATTGGTATTTTGGCTGTATTTTGGATTTTAGTTATTACCTTTACGGCTACTCAAGGTGTTGATAAGATCTCAAAAATTTCATCATTTGGTGGAACTATGATGATCGTATTGAATGTCTTATTTTTAGTTTTAAGTATTAGTATGATTTTTCTTTCTGGATTCCATACAGCTGAACCAATACATGGCTTTAGTACCTTTATTCACTCGGCAAATCAAGCTTTTGCTTCACCTGTTGGTATGGTTTCATTCGTTGTCTATGCTATCTTTGCTTATGGTGGTATGGAGTCAATGGGTGGTGTTACAGATAGTATGAAAAACCCTAAGCGTGATTTTCCACGTGGTGTTTTGATTTCTGCTGTAATTATTGCCGTACTTTATTCATTAACGATCCTCTTGTGGGGAGTTAGTACAAACTGGCATGCAATTATTGGTAAGGACGGTGTTAACCTAGGTAATATTACTTATGTTATGATGAGCAATTTAGGATATACTTTTGGTCAACACATCGGACTTAGCAGCGCTGCTGCCGTTACTGTTGGTGAATGGATGGCCCGTTTTACAGGATTAGATATGTTTATCCTGTACTTGGGTTCATTCTTTGTTTTGATCTATTCACCGATCAAATCATTTATTTTGGGAACACCAAAAGATTTCTGGCCAGAACGTATTACAAAAGTAAATAAGAATGGTATGCCTGCCAATGCAATGTGGGTTCAAGCTATTTTTGTTGCGATCGTTATTATTCTAGTTGATTTTGGTGGTAGAAATGCTAAAGCACTCTATAATGTTTTGACACTGATGGCTAATGTTTCAGCGACCGTGCCATATCTATTTTTAGTCGGTGCTTATCCATTCTTTAATTTGAATGATAAAATTGAAAAACCTTATTCTTTCTACAAGAATAAACCTTGGATGTGGATCACAACGATCGGAGTATTATTTGTTATTACCTTCGCGGTAATCTTTACTTTGATCGAGCCAATCCTAGAACACGCATATATGGATGCTTTTTGGACTATTATTGGACCAGTATTATTTGGTATTATTGCTTTAATTCTTTATGGAAAATATTCACATAAAAAGAAGCGTGCAATGTAAAAAAAACGATATTCGCAAAAAAATGCGGGTATCGTTTTTTTATTAAATATTTAAAAAATTAAAGATACGATAGCTGAGTCGTAGACCAAAAGTTTTGTTGGGATCTTCATAATGGATCGATAGTAAATCATCCACTTTTTTTAATCGTTTGGAGAGACTATTTCGATGTAAATGCAATTTTTCAGCGGCAGTATTGAGTTTACAGTCTGATTCTATATATTCATAAAGTGTTTCAAATAAATCAGTATTATTTTTACGATCATAGTTCCTCAAAAATAAAAGTTGTGTACACATTGTATTTTTTAAAAGATCTATATTTTGAATGTTGCTTAAAATGACATAGATATTATATTTTTGAGTTGAATTCATCACTTCAGTGGTACACATTTTATCTGCAATTTCTGATGATTGTTTACATAATTCCAAAAAATCTGGTGTTCTAGCGACATTTTGATATGGTTCTGAAACAAAATAATAGTGCTTGAATTCTTTACCCAGTTTTTTGAGCTGCTTAGATATCTTGCTTAAAGTATTTTCCTCAATTATAGTAACTAGGTTTTGCTCACTATCTTCTGTGATTGGCATGGGTGAGACTAATTTCTGCATTTGTTTAATAAATTCTTGTTGATTGCTGCCATTATTTGTCATGGCAGTTAGACAAATAACTTTATCAGGAAAAAGATTTGAAAAAGCGTTAGTATCGAGGTTTGAATCATTTTGAAGTAATTTAGAAAAAAGTGTATTTAATTCGCTTTGATCAGGATTAGCTGAATAGCGTTCGTTAAAACTATTAATGATTTTAAGGGCCAAATTGAGCTGATCATTTATCAATGGATAGGCTTTAGATTGAGCAACGAATAAATACCAAGTGTTTAATGAAAATGTATTGATGGTATTACGAATATATTCTTTTCGCTGATAGAAAAAACTTTGCTTTTTAGTTTTATCTTCTAACCAATTCGTTTGAATTTGAGGAATATTTTTAATATTAGAACTTATTAAAATATTCTTGTCATTTATGATAAAAACATCTTGTTCTAAAAAATTTCCAATAAGGTTTGTGATTTGATCGATGGTAGTACACTTGACTGCTTGTAGTAAAAAATCTTGTTCTAGCATATTTTCCTCCGGTGTGCATTATGAACACTTTAACAATGAAACTATGTGCACAATGCAAGTTGTTCATTGAATATTCCTGATGTTATAGTTGCACATGTACTCATGAGTAGTCAATGATAAGTAGAGGTATAGAAATGAAGTTTGAAGATGTACTCAATAATCGTCATTCTACAAGAAAATTTAATGATGAAAAGATTGACGAAGATGTTTTAAAGAAAATTATTTTAGATGCTCAAAAAGCTCCATCTTGGGCAAATTCACAACCATGGAAAGTAATTATTGCCACGGGTAATACTTTAAATGAGATCAAAGAAAATCATTTGAAATTAAGTAGACAAGGCATTCCTGGTAATTCAGATATGGAAACAGCCCATCGAACAGAGTGGGCTGATAATGCTCGTGAAAATATTGGTGGTTGGAACACAAATTTTTTCAATCATTTGAATAAAAATGGTTTGCCACAAACAGATTATGCAGATGTACAATCTCACTTATTTTACGCATCGGCATTAATATATCTGGTTGTCTCAGAACCAATAAATGATTGGGAAATATTTGATCTTGGAGCTTTTTCTCAGACATTGATGTTGAGCGCCGCTAATAATGATATTCAATCAATACCAGCATATGAACTTGTCAGATACCCTGATGAAACAAGAAAGCTTTTGAACTTGGAATCGAGTGAGAAATTATTAATGGGTATTGCCTTAGGTCATGAAAAAACAAGCAAGATCAATGATTTTAGAGCCGGTAGGGTCGATACCGACAGTATTTTAACAATTTTAGATTAAAGGAGGATTTAATTATGAAAATCTTAGTAGTTGGTGCAAGTGGACGTGTAGGTTCACTTTTAGTAAACAAATTAGAAAAATCTGGACATGAGGTTACTGGAACTTATAATAGTAAAAAATTGGATATTAAAAATTCGTTTAAATTGGATTTACATTCTTCTGTTACTGAAATTGCCAAATTAGTAAATGGATTTGACGTAATTTATTTTGTGGCCGGATCACGTGGCAAGGATCTGCTTCAAACGGATTTGAATGGGGCTGTTAAAGTGATGATGGCCGCAGAAAAAGTCGGAATTAAGAGATTCATTCAATTGAGTTCAACATATGCTTTGGATCAGTCTCGTTGGGATGAAGGTTATTTAAAAGATATTCCTGATTATAATGTTGCTAAATTTTATTCAGATTCATGGCTGATCAATAATACTGATTTGGATTATACGATTTTACAACCTAGTGCACTAACGGAAACTCCAGCAACGGGAAAAGCTGATTTTCAATTAACAGAATTATCTGAAAACTCTATTTCTGATGTGGCAGAGGTTTTGGCAGAATTAATTGATAATAATAATACGATCAAGAAAGTTATTCTTATGGGTTCAGGATCAAAGAATATTGCTGATGCTTTGGCTGAAATTTAAATCTGCCAATCTTCTCTAAATTGCTCCAAGAAAGCTTTAGCCGCTTTTGAAAAATGGGGATTTTTATTCCAAACTAAGTCTAAGTTAACTAATAGGTCTGGTTTTAAAGGCACGAATTCTAGTCCGTTTTCTTCAGAAGGAGTTATCAATCCTTCAAAAGTAAAAGCATATCCTAGTCCTTGAGCAACCATTTTTGAAGGATTAGTTATCAAGTTATAAGTGCTGATAATGTTTAAATTTTCTGTGGATTGACCAAACCATGTATTAAAAATATTTTGTACGGATGTTTGATTGGACATCATCAAAGGTTTGTCTTTCAAATCATCGGGTGTGAGAAATTTTTTGGTGGCTAATGGTGAATCTCGACTCATCAAAACTCCCCATTGATCAATAAAAGGAAGTTTTAAGTAATCATAATCTTTAGTCTCAAATGGTTCGATCAATATTGAGAAATCTAATAAACCATTCGACATCTTAGAGTAAATATCGTCAGCATTACCGCTGAATAAACGAAATTTTACTTTGGGATGTTTTTTTAATAGATTTTGCATGGTTTTTGCGACCATTTTAAAGGTTTGTGTTTCACCACCACCGATATAAATATCTCCTTGGATCTCTGTGCTGTCATTTATGTTGTTAATGGTTTTATCCACTAGAGAAACAATTTCCCGAGAATGTTTTAAAAAGTATTGACCTTGATCGGTTAATTGAATTTTGCGATTGGTTCTAATAAATAACTTTGTGTCCAATTCGGTTTCTAATTCAGACATTTGTTTAGATAGTGCTGGTTGTGAAATGTGCAGAACTTTGGCTGCATTAGAGATGTTTCCTTCATTGGCAACAGCGATAAAATAATTGATTAGGCGTAATTCCATAATTTCCTCCATAACTACTCATTATATCTAGTTATAAGATATTAGTATTTGTTATGGATATAATAACGCATTATACTAGTTTTTGAAAAGGAACGGAGGAATTATAAATGTCTTTAAAAGATAAAGTAGTAATTATAACTGGTGCTTCTAGCGGAATAGGTGCAGCAACTACCGCAAAGTTAGTGGAAAAAGGTGCCAAAGTAGTAATTGGAGCTAGACGTGAGGAAAGACTTAAAGAATTAGCCGATAAGTTTCCTAAAGATACGGTTATTTATCAAAAAACTGATGTTTCCAATTTAGACGATATGAAATCCTTAGCAAATTTGGCGATTCAAAAATTTGGTAGGATCGATGCAATTTATAATAATGCCGGAGTAATGCCGACCGCTTTATTAAATGAATATCGTCATGATGAATGGCAAAGTATGGTCAACATTAACATAATGGGTGTTTTAAATGGAATTGAGGCGGTTTTACCAACAATGGAAAAACAAGGTAGTGGACATATTCTTGCCACATCTTCGGTTGCTGGACATGTGGTTTATCCAGGATCTGCTGTTTATTGTGGAACTAAATTTGCAGTTCGTGCAATTATGGAAGGATTACGCCAAGAAGAAGGATCTAAAGGTATTAAATCCACTATAATTTCACCAGGTGCAGTTGATACAGAACTATATAAGAGTGTTTCTGGTGAACAAGCACAAAAGGATTTGATCGAATCTTGGAAACAACCTAATAAATCATTGAAGGCAGAAGATATTGCAGATGGTGTAGTTTACGCACTAGATAGTTCTGATCGTACATCGGTCAGTGAGATCATTATTAGACCAACAGCACAAGAAATGTAAGGTGTTTTGATGACAAGTATTGAGTATAAAAAAGGTGGAACTGATTTTGATCAAATAAATCAAATAGTTCAACATACAAATAAACTGATTTCTAAATTGAATTTTGGTTATCATGACAATGAGTCTGTTTTAAAAATTTTGTCTGAAGTTGTTGGTTATGAGATAGATTCGAGTAACGAAATTAATCTACCGTTCAGTTCAGATTATGGTCCCAATATAAAATTAGGTAAGAATATTTTTATTAATCGTAATTGTATGTTCGTTGATTTGGGTGGAGTTACGTTAGAAGATGATGTCTTAATAGGACCAGGAGTGAAGTTGATCTCAGTTAATCATCCCATCGACCCTAAGAAGAGACATAATGTTATTACTGATCCAGTTTTAATAAGGAAAAATGCCTGGGTCGGAGCAAATGCCATAATTTTACCTGGGGTCACTGTTGGAGAGAATTCTATTGTTGGTGCTGGTTCAATAGTAACTAAAGATGTTCCCGATAATTCAGTCGTGGTTGGTAATCCAGCTAAGATCATTAAAGAAATATAAGATAATTTGTTTTCCAAAATAAAATAGTTAGCTTATAATTTTAAATTGTAGCTAATAGGAGGTTTTGGAATGCAAGAGCAAATTGAATTTATTGTCAGTAATGCGAAAGGTAAACCTGAGAATATAGTTCATGAAAATAACTATTGTCCATTTTGTGATGTTGAATCTTTGACCAATATTTTTAAGTATGAGGATGATAGAATCTGGTTAATGAATAAATATCGTGTTTTAGCTGATAGTATGCAAACTGTTTTGATCGAATCATCTGATCATAATGGGGATTGGTCTAATTACAGTTCTAAAAATGCCGGAGAAATTATGGAGTTTGCTTTAAGATGTTTTGACGAAATGAGAGCAGATCCTAAGTATAAATCAGTTATTATGTATAAAAATTTCGGACCTCATTCTGGTGGAAGTTTACTTCATCCCCATATGCAGATCATTGGTTTGGATAAGGTTGATGCCTATACTCATGTACATGAAAATAATTTTGAGGGTAAAGATTACTTGAAAATCGGTAATGCCAGTTTAAATATTTCAACAGAACCAATTTTGAGTTTTTTGGAGTTTAATATTCGCATTAAAGATATTTCAGATGCACAAAGTATGGCAGATGCTGTAAGAATGTTAACAAATTATATTTTGAATAAATTTTTTAATGGTAAGTTTGATAGTTATAATTTGTTCTTTTATCATGTAAATGATGAAATAATTTGTAAACTTATTCCAAGGATCAATACTTCTCCAGTCGTTATGGGATACAAGATGCCACAAGTTGATAATTTAGAACAAATTGAAAAAGTATCAAAAGAAGTAATAGATTTTAATTCAGATTTTAAGTAAAAAAAGAGAGTGATCCAAAACATGGTCAGCTTTCGAGCATTAAGGCGAAAAGGGTCCAGTAATCTGTTTTTAGATTACTGGACCCTTTTCGTTTTAAGCGGAAAAAGCTATGTTTTGGACCACGTTTATGCTGCATATTTCGAGATAAATTAGTTTTGTCCCAGGCTCATTTTTTATTTAACAGGATGTTTTTTTGTTAGAGCGTTTGTTCTTTCATCTAATTCTTTTAATTTATCAGGATCATCGTGATTATCAATTGCTTCAATGATAATGTTAGCAACTTCACGACAGTCATCTTCATCAAATCCTCGTGAAGTAATGGCTGGTGTTCCTAATCTTAAACCTGATGTTAATTTTGGAGGCAGCGGATCATTTGGAATAGCTTCTTTATTAGCTGTTATATGGATCGAGTCCAGTAGATCTTGAACTTCCATACCGTTTAAATCAGTGTCAGTTAAAACAACATTTAGAAGGTGATTGTCAGTTCCACCGGTTAATACTGAAAGGTGTTTGGAATTATTGATCACTTCAGCCATTGCTGCAGCATTTTTAATAACTTGCGCAATATAGTCTTTAAACTCTGGTTGAAGATCTTCTCCAAAAGCAACTGCTTTAGCGGCAATAACGTGTTCTAATGGTCCACCTTGTGTACCAGGGAAGATTGCAGAATTGATTTTTTTACCTAGTTCAGGTTTGGCAAAAATCATACCGCCTCGAGGTCCACGAAGTGTTTTATGGGTAGTAGTTGTAACAATATCGGCAACTCCAATTGGAGTGGGATGTAGGCCAACCGCAACTAAACCAGCGATATGTGCCATATCGACCATTAATAAAGCGTTAACTGAATCAGCAATTTTACGGAATTTTTTAAAATCAATCACACGACTGTATGCCGAAGCACCAGCGACGATTAATTTAGGCTGTACTTCCTGAGCAATCTTTTCTACATCGTCATAGTCGATCAATCCTTCATCGTTAACACCGTATGAATGGAAATCGTACATTTTACCTGAAAAGTTAACACGAGAACCATGAGTTAAATGTCCACCAGCATTTAGATCCATACCTAAAACTTTATCGCCTGGCTTTAAAACTGCTTGATAAGCTGCGGCATTTGCCTGTGAACCTGAATGAGGTTGAACATTTACATATTCTGCGTTAAAAAGTTTTTTGGCACGATCTATGGCAAGTGATTCGATTTGGTCGATGTATTCACAACCACCATAATAGCGGTGCCCAGGGTAACCTTCAGCATATTTATTAGTTAATACTGACCCTTGAGCTTTACGAACATTGTCAGAAACGATATTTTCCGAAGCAATTAATTCAATATTTCTATCTTGACGAATTTCTTCTTTTTTGATTAAATCTAAAACTTCATTATCACCTTTACTATAATTCATTTAGCCATCTCCTTAATTGTTATTAACAACACTGGTACCAGTAGAATAGTCGATAGTTACACCTTTTTCAACGTTAAAAATATAAACATTGAAGGATACTTGACCATCGCTATTACCTTGACTATCTAGTGATTCCGCCATCATTTGAACTCCACGAGCGACAAGTTCGTTACCGCGATAGATCGGCTTAACACGATATCTGATAAAGTTATTAGGATTTTGCTTTATATAATAAGCAATATCATCTTCATGTTTAAGCATTTCAGGAGCATTTAAAGATCTTGTTCCGGTCATAAGATTTTTAGGGTTGTTATTTTGCCCCGTTAATTGGTAGCCGATAAGATGTGAACGATTATAAAGCCAGCCAGTTGCCAATTTTTTATTATGCCAGCCGGTTGGATTTACATAGAGTGGTTCACGTTTAGTTGTTGGCATTAAACTTTTATTCAATAGAGCGTCAGCTTGAACAGCACGGTTCAAATCATCTAAGTTAGCAAAACTTTGCCAAGCACCATTTTGAATGCTTAAATCCGATTGGGAAAAAGTTGGTTTATTATTGTTAACTGTTATTTCTTGATTATTTTGATAATTCAAATTAGCTAAGTTAGTAGATGAGTCTGTGGTTTTTTCTTCTTGCCGAGGATTATCACCGGCTTTAGGAGAATTATTTTGGTATGTTTGATAGACCCCAGATCCGCCAGCCAAAATTAAAACTAAACTGGCTGAAACTAAACTACGATGAATTTTCTTTTTCGGCTTTGTCATAAAAGTCGTAAATAAAATAATGACCCCTAGAAGGATCAGTAATACTGAATACATATAATTCAATCCCCTCAAAACTCAAAGATTAAAAATCTTCAATAGTAATTTTATCATATCATTGGAAAAAAAAAGGAATCTGCACACAGATCCCTTTACATAAATGTTTTCTTAAGTTCTTTTATTCTATCATCCAATGGAGGGTGAGTATCGAATAGTCCTGAGAAGTGTTTCTTTTTCTTAGGATCGTCAATATATAAAGCTGCACTAGCATCATCAACTTTTTTCATTGGTTCAGTGCTAGCTTTTAATTTTTCAAGTGCGTTGATCAATCCTTGTGGATTACGGGTTAATTCAGCACCAGAAACGTCAGCTAAATATTCACGATTTCTGGAAATGGCTAATTGTACGAGGCTGGCAATAAATGGTCCTATGATCATGAAAATCAAACCAACTACCCAAAGAACCAAACGTACAACTACCCAATTGGAATTATCATTATCATCGTCATCTCTAAATGGTAGTACCCATCGATAAGCGTTTCCAATCAAATAGGATATAAAAATGATTGCTGATGATAAAGCTAATGAAATTGTAGATACTCTAATATCATAGTTTTTAACATGTGAAATCTCGTGAGCTAATACGCCTTCTAATTCTTCACGGTTCATCATTTCATAAAGACCGGATGTTACAGCAACTGCAGCATGTTTTGGATCACGTCCAGTAGCAAAAGCATTAGGACTTTTATCATTTATTATATAAATATCTGGTAATGGAATGTCAGCTACCATTGATAGATCTTCGACGATATGCCAGAGATCAGGTGCATCTGCTTCAGATTTAAGTTTCTTAGCACCATTCATTTGCATCACAATACTTGTTGATTGAAAATAAGTGATCAGTGTGTAAATTAAAGCAATAACAAGAGCGGTAATTACACCGCTCCAAATGTTATTTAAAAAGTATTCACCAATAAAACTACCTAAACCAGCTAATATTATGAAGAAAATAGTAAAAATCAAATATGTTTTACGCTTATTACGATCAATTTGCTGGTATATCATATTATGCTCCTATTAAAACTTAACTTTTGGAGCTTCTTTTTCTGCTTCAGGAATCTGTAAGAAGTCCATTTCCTTAAATCCATGAATTTTAGCAATAATGTTTCTTGGGAATGTTTCAATAGCAGTATCATATGATTGAACTTGACTATTGTAAGCTTGACGGGCATAAGCAACTTTATTTTCTGTGTTGGATAATTCTTCCATCAATTTAGAAAATTCTTGGTTAGCTTTCAAATCAGGATAATTTTCTGCCAGTGCAAAAACTTGTCTTAAAGCGCCAGTCAACGCATTATCAGCATTAACTTTATCCTGCAAAGAATCAGCATTTGTAACATTATTTCTTAACTCAACTACTTTTGAAAGAGTTTCCTTTTCATGGGTAGCATATCCTTTTACTGTTTCAACCAAATTAGGTATCAAATCAGTACGACGTTTCAATTGAACATCTATTTGTGAACTAAATTCGCGAGCACGATTGCGAAACTTAACTAAACCATTGTATAGTCCAGCGTAGGCAATCACAATCAAAGCTATGATAACAACAATTATTATTGTGGTCATATATTTCTCCTTCTTACTTTTATTAATATTCATTTTAACATATTAGCTTTACAACAGTTACTACAAGGATTTTGGGGAAAAAAAGAGCATTTGATTTTTACTTTTAAAAAATTGTAATTATAATGTGCCATATAAATATATCAATCGATTTCTGTACGGGGAAACGAATATGAAAAAAATAATAATAACTCTTTTAGTCATAGTTTTAGGAATTTCATTTAATGCAACGACTGTTCAAGCTGATGTAGTCAAGGCTGACATTGTTAATAGTGATTCATTTGATAAACAAGTTAACCAAATGTTAGATCAAAAGAATTTTTCAGGGACTATATTAGTAGTAAGAAATGGTAAAGTTTTGTATTCAACTAGTAAGGGATATGCAGATAAAGACAATAAATATAAAAATAAAGATAATACAAGTTATGAAATTGATTCAATTCAAAAGTCATTGACAGCGGCTTTGATAATGAAACAAGTCGAATTAGGCAATTTAGCTTTGAGCGACAAATTAAGTAAATTTTATCCTTCTGTTCCTGGAAGCCACAAGATCACCATTCGTCAAATGTTAGATATGAAATCAGGATTGATCCTACCAGGAGATATTGGTCCACAAAAGGTTTTATCAGATCAATCAATTATTAGTAGTGATATTAAACGAATAAGGTTTAGTCGTGCTTTATATAATAACTGGTATTATTCACCGATCAATTTTAATCTATTGAGTGGTGTCTTGGAGAAGGTAACCGGGCAAAGTTACCGTCATCTATTTTATGAATCCTATATTAAACAGTTAAATTTAAAACAGACTGAGTTTGCTTACTCACATTATTTAAAATCAGCCGATAAATCAACTGGATACACAAATATTGATCCAATATCAGGGGCTTCTTCATATGGACATCCATTTAATATTACAAAGTTTGAAACTTTTGATGAATTAGGAACAGGTCAAGTCTTTATGAGTGCGCACGATTTATATAAGGTTGAAAACTATATTTTGGCCGGTAACATGTTAACAGCAGCATCTCGAGAAGAGTTATTTGTGCCTGCTAGTGTTAGTAATTATGGCGGTGGCTTTTATAACACATATAATGATCACTTCGCTAACGGTTGGGGCTATGGTTTTCAAGGTATAGTTCATTTATCAAGCGATGGTAAAAATGCCGTGATCGTTTTGAGTAATTATTCGCGTATTAGTGATGATTTAAAACCAACTGCCAAAAGTATTTTTAAGATGGTAAACGACTAATATCAGCAATTTCTTTTTTAATAAAACTATTTGGTGTAGTTTATTAAGTAAGGAGGAGTTGCTATGTATAAATTAAATGATGGAAGAGAAATTCCTGAAATTGGGTTTGGAACATATAAACTTAAAGGACATTCTGGCGTTCAAAGTATCGTTTCAGCTATCAATACTGGTTATAAAATGTTTGATACAGCCTATAATTATGAAAATGAAGGGACTGTTGGTCAGGCAATTGCTGAAAGTTCTGCCAAAAGATCTGATTTATTTGTAACTTCAAAATTACCTGGTCGCTATTATCAATATGATGATGCAATAGCCGCATTACAGGAATCACTTTATCGTTCAAAGTTGGATTACTTTGACCTTTATTTGTTGCATTGGCCTAATCCTGAAAAGGGGATGTACCCAGAAGCTTGGAGAGCTCTCATTGATGCTCAAAAATTTGGATTAGTTAAATCAATCGGTGTCTGCAACTTTTTACCAGAGTATCTAGAAAAACTTCAAGAAGATACTGGTGTTTTGCCGGCAATTAACCAAATTGAGTTACATCCATTTTTTAACCAAGCCAAGATGCGCAAGTATGATGCAGATAACGGCATTATTACGATGGATTGGAGTCCATTAGGTCGTGGAAGTTCAGTTATGTCAGATCCTAAGTTAAATGAACTAGCTGGTAAGTATAATAAATCAGTCGGTCAAATTATTTTGAGATGGGAATATCAATTGAAAACTATTCCTATCCCTAAATCATCTAAGACAACACGTCAAAAAGAAAATATTGATATTTTTGATTTTAAGATCTCTGATGAAGATATGAGTCAAATTAATTTATTAACTAAATCAGATGGTCGTGTCCATGATCAAGACCCTGCAAAATATGAAGAATTCTAAGATGTCCCTAGCGGCATCTTTTTTTATTGACTTTTCACAAAAATGCTTATAAACTATGAAATTAAATTATAGGAGGTAAGCATATGAGATATAGTGTGACTATGGATAAAAAACATCATTTGTTTACCGTTGTTGATAAAAAAAACAAGAATGTTTCTGCACACGGTAAATCAATTGAAGAAGCTGTTAAAAAGATTTTAAATAAGAAATAAAGATAAATTATCCTTTCTAAATAAACCTTTCAATCATACATTATGATATTGAAAGGTTTATTTTATTGTCTTGATTGATGCAAGAAAGTGAAAAAATTATATATTGACTTATAAAGTACTGCTATATTGGCGTTACATAAAATATTAATATTTGTTTTAATGAATATTAGCTTGAATTTAACTTGTACTATATGTAGATAAGCGCAAAGATTGTGGTATAATTAATTTGTCAAAATATAAAAGGAGGATTTTCTTATGTCTTATGATGTCGTGTTAAAAACAACAAAGATGGGTGATGGTGAGGAAGCTTTAACCAAAAATTTAATGTTAGCTTTTATTCATCAATTAACGGAAAAAGATGAAAAGCCTAAGAACATTATTTTATATGGAGAGGGAGTAAAATTAGCAAAAAAGAATTCTGAGGCAATTAATGACCTAATTGAAATGGAAAAAGTTGGAGTAAATATCCTTTCATGTGGAATCTGTTTAGATTATTTTGAAATTAGTAAGAAACTTGGGGTTGGTGGAGTAACAACTATGGAAGAAGTGGTTAATCTTCTTGCCGCTAGCGATAATTTGATTTATCCATAGAATTAAAAATAACACCATAAAGTGATTGGGACTTTATGGTGTTAATTATTTATAAAGGAGGTTAACCATGAAATTTAAATCATTTAGCACTTCGTTAATGGGTAGTATGCCCAGAAGTACTGAACTTTTAAGTGCCAGAGATGAAGGCGATAAAAGTAAATTTGATGAGATCCTTATTAATGATACAAAAGATGTAGTAAAACTAGAAGAAGATAATGGTATAGATGTAATTGTCAATGGTGAACTTTCTAGAGATAACTATATGTCCTTTGTTGCGGATAAAGTTGATGGAGTTAAATTAATGTCCCTAGATGAAGTCTCAAAATTGACTGATGATGAATCTAGTTTTGATGAGAGTGTAAGCTCAATGGATGCGGACGATACTATTAATAATCCTATTGCGGTTGAACGCATTAAAACTGATTGTGTATTAGATTTTGAAGAAATAAAAAGATTAAAAACATTGACTGATAAGCCAATAAAGGCAACTTTGCCTAGTCCATATTTACTAACTAGATCGATGTGGTTAGAAGAAGTTACTGGAAAAGTTTATGAAGATCGGGCTGATTTAGGAGAAGATGTTGTTGAATTACTTTCAAACGAAATTAAGCGATTGATTGAAATCGGTGTAGATGTAATTCAAATTGACGATCCAATTTTATCGGAAGTTGTTTTTTCTAAACCTGGAACCGAGAATACTTTTTTTTGAGGTGCCTTATCTCAGAAGGTCAAGGTTGACCGAGAATTGAATTTTGCTCATAATTTGATAGAACCTTTGTTCAAGATTATCAAAAATAGTGGATCTTTAGGATCGATTCATGTTTGTAGAGGTAATTGGACCAATAATGAAGATACACTTTTATCTGGTTCATATGATAAATTAGGTAAGTTCTTTGAATCAATTGATGTAGACATGCTCACGCTTGAATTTTCTACACCAAGAGCGGGTGATATAGATTCTCTTTTTGAAAATAATGATTTAAAAGATAAGATCATTTTAGGATTGGGAGTAGTTAATCCTAGAAGTACAGAAATCGAGGATCCCGATGTTATTATTAGATCTGCTGAAGAAGCACTTAAGTTTTTACCACCAGAAAGAGTATGGTTAAATCCTGATTGTGGATTTGCTACTTTTTCTAGTAGATCGTTAAATTCCTATGAAGTAATAGGTAAAAAAATAAATTCAATGAAAATTGCTGCTAATAAATTAAGAAAAAAATATGGTGAATAATAAAATCCCTCCAATACAATCTTTTCATTTGTATTAGAGGGATTTTGAGTAAATTATGTATTTAGTCTTATTTAACTTGATATTCTTGTGACCCGATTGTTTCTCCATTGACACCTTTAGTGGCGATCAATGTTACTGGTTTTGAGGTATCTTCCAAAGCATAGGCGACAGCACTTTCAGCAGTATCACCTTGATTTATAGTGTTGAGCTGGGTATCAACAAATCTACTATCTGGTTGAGCGGCAACTTCCAAATCCTTTTCTTCGTCATTGTCACTCTTTTGTGTGGCCTTAAAAATTGCTACCCAGGCTGTAGTGGGGTTGATGTCTTTGTCAGTTTTATTTGTTGTTTTATACCAAATAGCAAAAATTGGCTTTTTCCCATTTTCGTTTCCAGTATCTCCTGGTTGAATTACTTTTGTTTGCGTTATTTCTATATCAATATCATGAATTACAGCTTTATTATCTTTAAAGTAATATTGAGAATCAGTATTTTGATTAGAATTATCATTTGTGTCAGCATTCTGATCATTTTGATTTTCTTGAGTCTCATCTTTAGCAACTTCAGGTTTAACGGATTTCTTTTTAGGAGTTTTCTTAGTTTTAGATTGAGTTGTTTTTTTTGCAGGTTTGCTTTTACTTACTTTATTTGTTCGAGCAGCTGCTTCTTCTTGATTTCTAGCGTCAGCGGCTTTACTGATACCAACGCCTGATAGAGCAACAATAATTAAAGTTAGAAAGGTCCATAACCACCATTTTCTAAAGATGGATTTAGAGTCTCGTGGAAGGATGGGACCACGTTTTTTCTTGGTTTTTGCTTTTTTGCTATGAAGCTGTCCCCGTGTCATATTCTTATTATTGTTCAATAATTTCACCCCCGTGAATTAATCCCAAATAGAAATATTATCTTTCTTATATAGTATAGAACTTATTGTATAGTTGAAAGCGTTTAGGAAAAATCTAAAGATAAAAAATAATTGTTCAAACAATATTGACATGGATAGTTGATTCAAGTTAAAATGTTATTTGTTGTTTGATTGCCCGTTGGTCAAATGGTTTAAGACGCCACCCTCTCAAGGTGGAGTTATGGGTTCGATTCCCATACGGGTGATATTTGATATTCAAAGACCGTCAATCAGGCTCAAAAGCTTGGTATGACGGTCTTTTTTATTTTCCTTTATTTCAATGATAATTAATATATCAATACGGGGTATTCAAAAGGGTATTCAATTTTAAAAATTGCGAAGAAATAATAGTCTTTGTTTTATATTTTTCAAAAGCGGGTAAAAGATTATTTTCAAACACTCTTGGTTGCATTTTTAGTTTTAAATACGCTTCTAAATATACATTAAACATATAGGTATAGATCCGTCTTTTTGGGTATATTTTTTAATTTCAGTCATTGTGTTCTCCTAAACTGCTGTGGGATCTGTTTTAATGAGTAGGGCAACAACGCCTTTCATTGATTTTTGAGAAAAATAAATAAGCCTAGGTTAGACTTATTTAAATTATTTTAATTGAATTCTATAGTTACCGGATCAAGTGATGGAGCGGCCTCTGAGAAATCGGTTGTATTGGCAAATGTATCGAAATTGATTGTTAATTTTGATAATTTACTCTTTTCATCTGTTTTGATTAAACCCATAACTGCAGTATCTTTTGTGGCATTACCAGCAACTTCTGCACCCATACCTTGATCTTGTAGCCCTGAACTAGGGTCCATTTGTGTTCCAGATGCAGTAACAATAGACTTTATTCCATTAAATTGAACGGCGTTATCTGTGTTGTTCTTAATGGAATATTGTATTTGTATTTCGTAGTATGGTGAAGTTAATTCCTCAGTTGCACCAAATGAACTCGCGGCATTTTCTTTCTGTTCATTATCTTTGGGAGTTACTTCAAACATTTTAAAATTCTTAAGGGTAATATCATATTCATTACTTGAATAAGTTTTGTTTATTTTTGAAATTTTAATTAATTTCATTTTACCTTGCATCATGTCGTTTTGCCATTCACCGACTTTCGCAAGTTGACCACTTTTAACTTCTTTTGAAGAACTTGATTTTCTATTCTTTTGAGACGTCTTTACATGAGAATCTGAATTTTTACTAGATGAGTCACTACTACTTGAACATCCAGTAAGTGTGGAAGCTAAAAGAATAGTTAATCCCGATAAAACTAAACTCTTGGTTTTCATTTAAAAATCCCCCGAATATAATCAGCTTTTTAAGTCATCAGTGTTTGGACATAATCGCATTGTAAAACGCTTTAATTAATATATTTTTACATTATCATTGTTACTCATCATGAACAATAATACATTTCTAAATCTCTAAAAAATCCCAACAGTTATTACTACCATTTTGCAATAAAAACCATTATCTTTAAAACATCACTAGGAGGTAGTAACTAATGAAAAAGGGAATTGAGTTAGACATTGTGGTTTCAAATGCTCGAAGATCGGTTGATCGATTTCAAAACGTTTTTAACGTTAAAATTGAGGAAATTCAAAGTACGATTGAAGCTGATGATACAATACTCGTTGATATGGAAGGGATGAAAATTCACTTTTTAAGTGAGAATAAAGAAATTGGATTTAAAATCCCTCAAAATACACCTGAATCTATTTGGGTAAATGTGATTGTTGACGATATTGAAAAAACTAAAGATGCTGCTATTAAAGCGGGTTTTGAATTAACTATTCCGATAACTGAAGAACCATATGAAAAAATGTTGTATATGCTCTTAAAGGATACGGATAATTATCAATGGATGGTTTACGAGGCAAAGTAAAAAGAGAACGCACACTGCGTTCTCTTAACGTTTAATAATTGCTATGTAAATCAAAATTACTAATAAAATCACTGAATAAACAACACCGGCGAATCCAGCGAATTCCATGATGACCCAATTGGTTATTTTTGAAGTTGCTAATAATAATATAGATAGAACACTAAACATGACTAGTTGTCTAATAACACTTTGATAAGCGTTATTAAGTTCTTTTTTTTCTTTGTCTTTCATTTAAAGGGTACCAGCTATTATGGCTAAGAAATTATTTAAAAAGTGAACGGTAATATTAGCTTTAATATTTTTAGTTCTTGCATAAACGGCTGCCAAAACGATTCCTAAAAGAACTTTTGATAAAAAATAAATCCAGTCTGTATTAGCACTTATTGGAGCATGAGCATAACCGAAAAATAGTCCGCTTAAAATAACGGATGCAATGGGTGTATTAGCAAAAAACCAATTCATAAATATTCCTCTAAAGAGGATCTCCTCTAAAATTGGAGCAACAATTATGGTAAAGAAAATTAAAATAGCAATATTATTTTTAGCTACTAATTGTAGTGCATCAACGTTGGCATTGGTTTTGTGCATTAGTGGAACAGTAACGGCATTGATGGCAAATGTGAGTAGAACAGCAATACCGACAATTAACCAAGTTGACTTTTTGAACGGTTCGGTTTTAAATTGTTGAGCACGCTTAAAAACTAACCAAATAATGAAAGCGACAACAACTAGCAGTATAATGGTTATGATTGGCACAATTTTTAAATATGAAGCATAATTATGACCTAGGTCTTTTTTTGTTAAGGTTAGAAGTCCCAAGGGAATTTGCTCTAATAAGAAAAGTCCCAAAAATGCCATAACATGAAATATACCTATTAAAGGGTTGAAATTATTTTTATTATTATTCAATAGAAGTTCCACCTTTTTAAATAAAAATTAGAATTTTTTGCGAATAAGTGCTTTAATACTAGAATGAGTTTTTTAAAGGGAGTGAATACATGCTTAAAATTGCTCGAGGGAGAATTAATCTTTGGCAAGTTCTTGGTGCTTTGTTGTTTATGACAGCACAAGTTATTGCAACGTTGTACCTGCCAAATATCACGTCTGATATTGTTAATAATGGTATTTCTACTGGTAATACTAACTATATCATGCATGCCGGCTTTAAGATGATAATTGTTTCTTTCATCACGATCGTAGCCGCCTTGGGAAATGTCTTAATGGCATCTCAAGCATCACAGGGATTAGGTCGAAAATTACGATCTGACCTGTTTAGAAAAATATTATACTTTACTAATGATGAATTCGACAAATTCGATACTTCTTCATTAACTACAAGAACTACAAATGACGTTATTCAAATTCAAAACGTTATGATAATGATGTTAAGAATGATGATCATGGCACCCATCATGTTGATCGGTGCTAGTTTCATGGCCTATCAAAAGAATGCGGCTATGACTAAAATATTCTTAATATCAATACCAGTTTTAATCGTTTTGGTTGGATTAGTCATGTATTTTGCTGTGCCATTATTTAAAGCAATGCAAAAAAAGACTGATCGATTGAACTTGATTTTCCGTGAAGGACTAACTGGAGTTCGTGTTATAAGAGCTTTCAGACAAGATAAGTTCGAACAAGATCGCTTTGAGGGCGCCAATGCTGACTACACTAACAATGCTATTAAAGTATTCACGATCGTAGCCTTAATGTTTCCAATCGTTACTTTAGTAATGAGTGGAACTAATATTGGAATTACTTGGCTTGGAGCACAGTATATCGCTGATCAGTCAATGCAAGTTGGTAATTTGATTGCCTTTATGACTTATGCAATGCAAATTTTAATGAGTTTTATGATCCTTTCACTAGTGTTTGTTTTTGTTCCTCGTGCTTCTGCTTCAGCCGCTCGTATCCAAGAAGTTTTTGCAACTGAAAGCCAAATTGATACGATGGACAAACCAATTAAGGTAAAGGATGAACCATCATTAAGTTTTAGTGACGTTAACTTTAGATATAACGGTGCGGAGAAACTAGCATTGTCAAACCTTAACTTCTCGATAGAAGCTGGCCAGACTTTGGCAATTATTGGTGGTACTGGTTCAGGTAAGAGTACCTTGATCAATATGATCCCAAGATTCTTTGATGCCGAAACTGGTGTTGTCAGTCTGAATGGGACTGATGTTAAGGCTTTAAGCAATGAAGATATAAATCATCACGTATCAATGGTTCCTCAAAAAGCAGTGCTTTTTAAAGGTAACATTCGTGAGAACATGATTTATGGTAAAGAAGATGCAACAGATGAAGAAGTTTGGAATGCATTGGAAATTGCCCAAGCTGCTGAATTTGTTAAGGAATTAGATGGACAACTTGATGCCAAAGTTGAACAAGGTGGAGAGAATTTCTCTGGTGGTCAACGCCAGCGTTTAGCAATTGCTCGTGCCTTGGTTAAAGATGCCTCAGTTTATGTCTTTGATGATTCATTTTCTGCACTAGATTTTAAAACTGACCTAAACTTAAGAACGGCTTTGAAAAATGATCAACGAATCAAGCAAAGTGTCGTTGTTATTGTTGGTCAAAGAATTTCAACCGTTGCTGATGCTGATCAAATTGTTGTACTTGATGACGGTAAGATGGTCGGATTAGGGACACATGAAGAATTGAAAGAAAATAATGAAACATATCAAGAGATCATTGATTCTCAATTAAGGGAGGGTAAGTAATGGCTAAAGAACAATCCCAAACACGCCCATCTGGAGGACATGGTCCAGGTAATCACGGCCCAGGAGTAAAAGTAAAACCTAAGAATTTCTGGAAAACGACCGGCAGACTTGCTAAGTATATGTCTTCATATATGGTGGGAATCATAACGGTTATGGTTCTTGCAATTGCATCTGCCATTTTCCAAATTAGAACTCCGAAAATTTTAGGTGAAGCAACGACTGAAATTTATAAGGGATTTATGACTGGTGTGGCTCAGCAAAAGGCTGGTATGCAAGTAAGTAAATTCCCAATCAACTTTACAAAAATCGAACATATTATTTTGATCGTATTGTTGATGTATGTTGCATCTGCATTATTTAGTTTCTTACAACAATTCGTAATGACTCGTATTTCTCAACGAACTGTTTTCAAATTAAGACGAGATCTTAAATCTAAAATGGAACGTTTACCAATTAATTATTATGATTCTCATTCAAATGGGGATATTATGTCGCGTGCTATTAACGATATGGATAATATCGCTGGTACCTTGCAGCAAAGTGTCACGCAGTTAGTAACAAGTACTGTTACTTTCATTGGTGTCTTGTGGATGATGTTTACGATCAGTTGGAAACTTACTCTGATTGCTTTAGCAACTATCCCAGTTAGTTTGATAGTTGTTGGATTAATTGCTCCACAATCACAAAAATTCTTTAAACGTCAACAAAAATCATTAGGTCTGTTGAATAATCAAGTTGAAGAAAATTATTCAGGCCATGTAGTTGTAAAAAGTTTTACACACGAACAAGAATCAATCGATGTCTTTGAAAAAGAAAACGAAAAATTATATAAGGCATCTTGGAAGGCGCAATTTATCTCCGGTTTAGTTATGCCGATGATGACATTCTTAAATAACTTAGGTTACGTCTTTGTCGCCATGTATGGTGGTATTCAAGTTGCTAATGGTAAATTGCCAATTGGTGATATCCAAGCCTTCTTACAATATATGAACCAATTTTCTCAACCGATTGCTCAACTTGCCAATTTGACAAATACGATCCAAGCAACGATTGCTTCAGCAGAACGTATTTTTGAAATTATCGATGAACCAGAAATGAAAAATGAGAAAGTCGATATTCCTGATGTTCAAACTGATGACAAGGTTACTTTAGATCACGTTAAATTTGGATATGACGATAAGCCAATTTTACTAGAGGATTATAACTTACAAGTAAAGCCTGGTGAAATGGTAGCTATCGTTGGACCAACGGGTGCAGGAAAGACGACAATTATTAACTTATTAGAACGTTTCTATGAAGTTAAGGGTGGATCGATCAAACTTAACGGTAAAGACATTCGTAATATGACTAGAGAAGACGTCAGAAAGCATTATGCGATGGTGCTTCAAGATACTTGGCTCTTTACAGGAACTATTTATGATAACTTGAAATATAGTCGTGAAGATGCTACTGAAGAAGAGATAGTCACTGCAGCAAAGGCGGCGCACGTTGATAACTTCGTACGTCAATTGCCAAAGGGTTATGACACTGTCTTGAATGAAGAGGCATCAAATATTTCTCAAGGTCAGCGTCAGTTGATCACAATTGCACGTGCTTTTGTGGCAGATCCTGAGATCTTGATCCTTGATGAAGCTACGTCTTCGGTTGATACAAGAACAGAGATCCATATTCAGCATGCGATGGAACGACTATTGAAAAATAGAACAAGTTTTGTTGTTGCTCATAGACTATCAACAATTCAAAATGCCGATAAGATAATCGTTATGAACGAAGGTTCTATTATTGAGACTGGTAATCATGATGAATTGATGGCAAAAAATGGCTTTTATGCTGACTTATATAACTCACAATTTGCTGGAAATGTCGCAATGTAAAAATTTAATATATCAGAGAGTGGGACAAAACATGTTCAGCTTTCGAGCATTAAGGCTAAAAGGCCCGGTAATCTGATTTTAGATTACCGGACCTTTTCGTTTTATTTGTCTCAGACTCTTGGAAATATAACTGATCAACAATATCGATTTATATTAAAATAATTATTCTAAATGCCAAATTTGATAAAAAATGTATACGAATTATGAAATTTTTTATAACATTCTCAGATTTATACTATTCATGTAATGATATTAAGGATCGAGGGTGTCAATTATGAGATTTAATCAGTTAAAAAGTGATCCAAATAGTGTTGTAAAAAAGAGATTAAAGAAATCTGGAACACAGTGGATTGTTGTAAGCAGTCTTTTTTTTGCAGGTGCAATTCTTTTTGGTGGAACAACCACTGTTCATGCTGATACTGATCAAACAGTTCAATCAACCCCAACGGCCGATAATCAATCCCAAATAACAAATTCAAATAGTAATACTTCAGATGATTCAAGTACCATTGAAGATGGAACGGACAGTTCATCAACAGATACAGAATCAACTAACAAAGATATTAATGCTGGTACTAGCGATACTCAAAATAATACAAATAGTACTGCTACTGATTCGGATAATGGTGAAGAGAAAGATTCACAAGAACCAGTAAATGATCAAAATTCAAGTAATTTGAATGATAATTCATCTACAACAGCAAATGAAAGTAATGATAGTAATGCGGTCAATACGGTTAATAGTGGTTCTGATAATCAAAGTGTAATTCAAAAAACACCAGAAAATTCAGCTCCGGTCGCTACTAGTGCAGATGTTTCTGAACCTAATATTGCTCAAGGAACTTTTGGTACTTCATACTGGTATATAAATTCAGATGGTGTTTTGCATATTGGTGCCGGACAACTTGGTGATACAACTGACTTAAATGATAATGGTTCTAATCCAGTTGGTCCGTGGACATCATATAGTGGTCAAGTTAAATCTATTTCTTTTGATGGTAAGGTTTCAGGTTCCGCTGATTCAAAAGCATTGTTTTCAGGGTTATCAAATGTTACTAATATTGATAATGCAAGTGACTTTGATACCTCAAGTATTACTGATATGAGTTTTATGTTAAGTAATTTAGCCAGTTTGCAGAGCATTGATGTATCAAACTGGGATACCTCCAACGTAACCGATATGAGCTATTTATTTCAAGGTGATTTGGCACTAAATGATCTTGATGTATCAAAATGGAATACCTCTAAAGTTACTGATATGAGTTATTTATTTAATCAAACATCTTCTTTAACAAGCCTAGATGTATCAAATTGGGATACTTCAAACGTTACTACTATGCAAGAAATGTTTAGTAATGATTTGTTTTCTGGCTGGGGTAAGTTAAATGACATCGAAGTAGCTAAATGGAATACATCAAAAGTAAAAAATATGGCGTCAATGTTTGCCGGTCAAAATAATATTACATACTTGGGACTTTTAAATTGGGATGTTTCAAACGTAACCGATATGACTTATATGTTTATGAATGACTACAATCTAAGATCGATTGCTTTAGGAAGATGGAATGTTTCAAATGTAAAAAGATTTAATGGAATGTTCTTAAAAGACTCTTCATTAGGCTATACAGACCTTTCAAACTGGGATACAAGCAGTGCCAATACTTTTGCTTCAATGTTTAGCGGTACTACATCATTGGGAGATTTAGATTTAAGTAATTGGAAAACTTCTAACGTAACGGATATGTCTTCGATGTTTGAAGACTCTGGATCTCAAAATATAAAGCTTTCAAATTGGAATATCTCAAAAGTAACAACTATGAATTCAATGTTTGAAGGCAGTAAAGTCACTAACTTAGACGTTTCTAATTGGGACTTGAGTAATGTAATTGATAACAGTTTATCTTGGGCAGGAATAATTGGCGGCCTTAATAATATGTTCAGCGGTGTTAAGAATCTCCATACTTTAGATTTATCTACTTGGACAATGAGTTCAACCAATGCCGTTGCCCAATTAATGTTTGAAAATAGTGATATCCAAGAATTTATATTGGGTCCAAATGATCACTTTATTGCTCCAAGTAGCTCAGAAGTTGCTTTACCAGAACTGCCTAAAGAAGGTACTTTAACTGGCTATTGGGTCAATGTAGGTAGTGGAACCGTTGAAAATCCAGATGCAAGCTCTAGATTATCTTCAGATGAGCTTATGAATTTGTATTCTGCCAGCAATGGACCTAGTGATACTTGGGTACGTGAAGGTGCAGTTACCGACCAATCAGTAACTGCTAATGTAACGATCAACTCTAATTTAGGGCCGCAAATTGTTCTAAATGTCACCGGTAAAGTTGGTCAAAGCATTACTGTGGACGTTCCCCAAATTGATGAGTATAAAGCGGATAAGACCACTGTGACGGCAGTTGTTAACAGCGATAGTACTATTACAACTGATGAATTCGTTGAATATGTTCCAAAAAAGGCCAGTGATGATTCTGGATCTACTGATAGTACAAATACTGGTAATCAGACGAATGACAATAATAATAATTCGAATTCTATTGATTATCCTTCTGATAATTCAGAAACAAATGATTCAAAAATTGTTGATCAAAATCAAACGATCAGTACTTACTCAGATAAACCTAAAGTTCAATTGTATGATAGTAACGGCAATACAATAGACGGAAGATTTATAGACGCTGATACTGATTGGCAAAGTGATCAAGTCTTGATGAGCAATAATTTAATGTATTATCGAGTATCAACTGATGAATGGGTAAGAGCAGACGATGTTTATGTTTATGCTTCTGATAAAGGTACTGTCAAAGCCTATCTTGATAGCAATAAGACTTTATTCGATGAACATGGTAATGTTGTTGAACCAGAATTGACAGCAGGTTCAGATTGGTTATTTGATCGTTATACAGAAATTAACAATGTTAAATACTATCGAGTATCAACTAATGAATTTGTAAAAGACCAAAGTGTTCTACCTTATGTAGCGGTTGATGGAGTTGTCAATGCCGATAACAATGTAACTGTTTATAATGAAAATGGTATAGAGTCAGGACGTAATTTATCTGCCAATACATCTTGGAAGATCGATAAAGTAGCTGTTATCAATGGTATTAAAATGTACCGAGTATCTACAAATGAGTGGGTCAAAGCCGATGCAGTTACTTTAAGTAAGAATCTATAGATATATTTAAATCTCCAAATCACAAGTGATGAGGAGATTTTTTGTTTACTTAAAATTATCCTGTCGGTTATTTTTACGATACAATAAATTTACTAAACGTTGTGGAGATAATGGCATGAAAAAATTTCAAGAAACTGAAGCACAAATCTTAAATTTGGTTAATCAACAAATTGTTCCGGGAGTAAGCTATGGATTTATCAGTAACCATGGCAAGCAGATAAAGACTAGTTATGATGAAGCTAATTATGCGGGAAATAAATCTTGGGTTCCGGAGATCACACCGCTTAAAGGCAATGAATTATATGATCTAGCTTCTTTAACTAAAGTAATGGGTACAGTACCGATTATTTTGAAGTTGATTGAAGAGAAAAAAATAAATTTGCATGATCCTATTAAAAAATATTTACCACAATTTAAAGATGAGCGTGTGGAAATATTTCATCTATTGACGCACACTTCAGGTATTGCAGGATATATTCCTAATCGTGATAGTTTGAATGGTGAACAGCTTATTTCTGCACTTTTAAAACTACCTGTGACTGATAATTTCAATAAGAAAGTCGTTTATACGGATACAGGCATGATCTTTTTAGGATTGATAATTGAAACTATCTATCATGAACCGATTCAGGATGTTATTAAAAAGTTTGTTCATGAAACATTTAATTTAGAAGATGCAACATTTGACCCGGAAGTAAGTCGTTGTACGCCGACGTACGAAGTAAATGGGAAAATGTTGGTTGGAATTCCCAATGATCCTAAAGCACGTCAATTAGGAAAACATTGTGGTTCTGCTGGTATGTTTGATAATTTAATTGATGTCATGCAATTTTCTAAAATTATGTTGAATACTAATTATAAGTTTCTCTATAAAAATTATACTGACTTGAATCCAGGTAGGTCATTTGGTTGGGATATTAAACCGGGAAA
Source organism: Companilactobacillus baiquanensis (assembly GCF_003946605.1). Lineage (GTDB taxonomy): Bacteria > Bacillota > Bacilli > Lactobacillales > Lactobacillaceae > Companilactobacillus > Companilactobacillus baiquanensis. The sequence goes on along the minus strand of NZ_RHOQ01000001.1, from coordinate 563,160 downwards.
TATTTTATTCCACACTGGCTATACGGGACATTTTATTGCCTTAGATTATCAGCATCAAAATGCAATGGTTGTTTTAACCAATCGTGTTCATCCAGTTGAGCATAATCAAATTTTTTTGGAGCGTCGTGAGACAATTTTAAATAGTTTCTTAAATGAGAGCAAATAAAAAATCAAATCGGAATTTCCGATTTGATTTTTTATTTAATGTAACCTTTATCATTTAGAACTTTTCTTAATGACAACATAGCCGTATATGTAGCTAAAACGTAAATTTTATCTGTAGGGATATTGGGGATTTCTTTGACAAAATCTTCTATCTCGATTGTTTCTTTGTTCTTATTCATATCTAATCCGGCGATCTTAAAACGATAGGTAACATCCTTAACACGTTTCCCACCAGTAATAACTAATGGTAGTTTTTGATAATCAAAGTCTTCAAAATTACCGTCCCAGATCCAACTAGTATCGATTCCATCGGCATAGTTTGCATTTAATAAGAAGGCCAATGAATAATCAGCGTGATCACTAAGAATAGTTTCTATAACCTGATTTAATCCAACAGGATTTTTAACTAGGATAATATTTACTTCTTTGTTATCGACTTTAATTGTTTCTTGTCTTCCAAAAACCTTTTCATCATAAGCAAAAGCCTTTTTGATCTGATCTGTGTTGATACCCATTTCTTTTGCAATAGCATAGGCTGCTAAAGCATTATAAACGTTGTATTTACCACCGATATTCATCTCGAAGTGATTGCCATCAATTGAAAATTTACTGATATTAGGTAGCAGTTCATCAACTGAAGTTACTTGATATTTCAATTCATTACGTTTAAATCCGCAATTAGGGCAGAAATAACTACCAAGGTTTGCATAGGTTATCATGTGATAATGCATAATATGATTACATTTAGGACATAAGACGCCATCTGTATTTGTAGGTGCTTTGAAGTCTTCGTTTTCGTGACCATCAGCATTAAATCCATAATAAATAACTTTGTTCGGTAGTTCTTTTGAAGAAAAAATTGATGCGTCTCCATTAGCAATGATCGTGGCTTCAGGCGCAAGTTTGATACCATTTAGAATTTTTTGATAAGTAGTGTATATTTCACCGTAACGATCCATTTGATCACGAAAGATATTAGTTAAAATAAAATACTTAGGTTTTATATATCTACATATTATCTCTACGTTAGCTTCATCAACTTCTAAAACAGCAAGTGGCTTTTTAGATTTTTTATGATGTGTAACAAAACTGGTTACGATACCTTGAATCATATTTGATCCAGTTGGGTTGGTCAAAACGTCATCGTACTTTTGTGTTAACATCTTATTGATCAAAGATGTAGTTAATGTTTTACCATTTGTTCCGGTAACGATGATCAAATCATAATTTTTACCAAGACTTTTTAAAATATCTGGGTCGATCTTATAAGCAATTTTTCCTGGGTAGGATGAACCACCGTTAAAAAATTTACTTAAAATAAAATAGGAACTCTTTCCTGCTAGTGTTGCAATACTTGATTTAAATGTCATTATAAAACCCCAATTAACTTAATTAAAATAATATTATCATAATTAAATGCTATTTTATCGCAAATTGATTCAATTTAGGTAATGTTTAATATGTTCAATAGTCGTTTTTTTAGTTATAATCTTCAAGGAATCTATTTGGAGGCGGAAAAGTGGCGCAATTATTTTTTAAGTATGGTGCAATGAATAGTGGTAAGTCTATTGAAATTTTGAAAGTGGCTCACAACTATAAAGAACAAGGTAAATCAGTTATTTTAATGACTAGTGCCTTTGATACACGCTCAGGTGTTGGTACAATTAAGAGTAGGATCGGTTTATCTGCTGATGCAATTGCGCTCACACCAGAGTCAAATTTTTATGAAATAGTCAAAAGTGAAAATCCCGATGCAGCATGTATTTTGATCGATGAGTGCGAATTTATGACTAAAGATCAAGTATTACAAGCTACTAAAGTGGTTGACGAGATGAATATCCCCGTGATGGCATTTGGTTTAAAAAATGATTTTAGGAATGAATTATTTGAAGGTTCAAAATACCTACTATTATATGCCGACAAATTGGAAGAAATGAAAACTATTTGTTGGTTTTGTAAGAAAAAGGCAACGATGAATATGAGAATGGCTAATGGAAAACCTGTATATGAAGGTGAACAAATTGCCATTGGTGGGAATGAAATGTATTATCCCGTTTGTCGCCGCCATTATAATAATCCTCCGATAAAATAGCTTAAGAAAGGATCGTTAAGTTGGATAAAATATTAGAGCAACTAGAAACTCTAGTTGAAAGATACAGTGAACTACAAGAATTAATGAGTGATCCTGAAGTTATTAATGACACAAAGCGTTATATGAAGTATTCAAAAGAAGAAGCTGATATGCGTGATGTTGTTAGTGCTTTTAATCACTACAAAGAATTAAAACAAAGTATTAGTGATAGCGATGAGATCTTACGTGAAACTGATGACTCTGAGATGCAAGCTATGGCAAAAGAAGAGCTAAACTCATCAAAAGAAGAACTTGAAAAAGTTGAACATGAGATAACTCTTTTGATGCTTCCTAAAGATCCTAATGATGACAAGAATATTATTATGGAAATTCGTGGAGCTGCTGGTGGTGATGAAGCTAGTTTATTTGCCGCTGATCTTTTGACTATGTACAGTAAATATGCTGAAAAGCAAGGCTGGAACTTTGAAATTATCGATGAAACAGATACTGAAGTTGGTGGTTACAAAGATGTAGCTGTCATGATTACTGGTAACAGAGTTTATTCAAAACTTAAATACGAAAACGGTGCCCATCGTGTTCAAAGAATTCCTTCAACTGAGTCACAAGGACGTGTTCATACATCAACTGCGACTGTTGCAGTTATGCCAGAGTATGATGAAGTAGAATTGGAACTTGACCCTAAAGATATCCGTACCGATGTTTATCGTTCATCTGGTGCTGGTGGTCAGCATATCAATAAAACTTCATCAGCCGTTCGTATGACCCATTTACCAACAGGTATCGTAGTTGCTATGCAAGATCAACGTTCACAACAACAAAACCGTGAAAAAGCAATGCAGATCTTGAAATCACGTGTTTATGATTATTACGAATCAGAAAATCAAAGTGAATATGATGAAAAACGTAAATCAGCCGTTGGTACAGGTGACAGATCAGAACGAATCAGAACTTATAATTATCCACAAAATCGTGTAACAGATCATCGTATTGGTTTGTCGTTAAATAAATTGGATCGTATTATGAATGGTGAATTAGAAGAAATAATTGACGCCTTGATTGTTTATGATCAAACTCAAAAACTGGAGCAAATTCAAAGTGGAGAGACTAAACTATTCTAACGCCCTGAAAAGGGCTTTTTTAATGCTAGAACAACAAAATAAATATCCTGAAGATGCTCAATACTTAATGGAAGAATTATCTGGTTTTAATTACACTCAATTGCAATTGCATAGATCTGATATTGTTCCTGGAGATATAATGAGAAAATTTCGTGACGGAGTGATCCGTTTAGGCATGGATGAACCAGTGCAATATATTTTGGGATACGCATACTTTATGAATAAAACATTTACGGTCAATAGTGATACGTTGATACCTCGCCAAGAGACCGAAGAAATGGTACAAAAAATAATTGATGATCACACTGATCACAAACAAAATATTTTGGATATCGGTACAGGTTCAGGTATTATTGCGATTAATCTAGCACTGAAATTTCCAGAAGATGATATTTTAGCCACTGATATTTCAAACGAAGCATTAAAAGTCGCTGAATTAAACGCCGATAATTATCAAACTAATAATGTTTTTTTTAAGCAAAGCGATGTGTTTGAAAAAATTGAAAATGATAAATTTGATGTGATCGTATCAAACCCACCATATATTTCTCTTGATGAAAAAAAAGTTATGGATCAAAGTGTTATTAAATATGAGCCGGATTTAGCTTTATATGGGGAAAATAAAGGGTTAGAATTCTATCAGAGTATAACTAAAGATGCCGCTGATTATTTAAATTCGAATGGTTCACTTTATATGGAATTTGGTTATCATCAAAAATCTGAAATAAAAAAAATTTTTGCTAATAATATGCCCGAATATCAGGTAAAATTCTATAAGGATATTAATGGTAACGATCGGTATCTTAAAGCTAAAAAGGAGAGGGTGTAGATTTGGAAACAGAAATACTGAAAGATTCACAGGTCCAAAGGGCGGTCGATTTTCTTAGTGAAGGACAATTAGTAGCATTTCCAACGGAGACCGTTTATGGACTTGGTGCAGATGCTACTAGACCAGATGTTGTTAAAAATGTCTATGCTGCTAAGGGGCGTCCTAGTGATAATCCTTTGATCGTCCATGTTTCTAGTCCAGAGATGGTCTGGCAATATGCTGACAATGATTATAAGCCGTTAGCTGAAAAATTAATGAAAAATTTTTGGCCAGGTCCTTTGACAATTATTATGCCTATTCAGAAAGGAACATTGTCAAAAGAAGTCACAGGTGGTCTTTCAACAGCTGCTTTTAGAATGCCAAAGAATAAAGTTACTTTGGACTTGATTGAAAAATTTGGTAAACCTATCGTTGGTCCTTCTGCTAATACTAGTGGAAAGCCTAGTCCAACTTTAGCTAAACATGTCTATCATGACCTTAAAGGAAAGATAGCTGCGATTTTGGATGATGGTCCAACGATCCTTGGAGTTGAGTCAACGGTTATTGACCTATCGACTGATGTACCAACGATTTTAAGACCTGGTATGATCACTGTTGATGACCTTTTGAAGGTTATTGACGATGTAAGAAGTGATCATCATAAGGTGAAGAATGAGGAAATTCCTAAAGCTCCGGGTATGAAATATAAACATTATGCCCCTAGTGCGCAAGTTATAATTGTCGATGATACAGATGATTTTCCTGAAGCAATTTCGCAATATCAAAATAAAGGTGATCTAATCGGGATTTTAGCTACTGATGAAATTCTTGAAGAAGCACCTGCTAGTTTCAGAAAATTCTCACTGGGAAACGACGTATTTTCTGCTTCAAAACATCTCTTTGCAGGATTGAGAGGTCTAGATGCTGAAAAAGTTGATTATATTTTGGCGCAAGGATTTCCTGATGCAGATCATGGGGATGCTTATCGAAACCGTTTAAATAAATCTGCTGGACAAAAACATTACGAAAATAAGGAGAAATAAAATGTCTAAATTTCAAGTATTGAACCACCCATTAATTCAACACAAACTTACAATCATCAGAAGCAAACACACAGGAACAAAAGTTTTTAGAGAAGTAGCCAATGAAATTGGTGAATTAATGGTTTATGAAATTACTAGAGATTTGCCATTGAAGGATGTTGAAGTTGAAACTCCAATGGGTAAATCAACTCAAAAGGTTCTTGCCGGAAAGAAATTGGCCGTTATTCCTATTCTCCGTGCGGGACTAGGAATGGTTGATGGCGTTTTAGAACTAATTCCAGCTGCTAAAGTTGGTCATATTGGTATGTATCGTGACGAAAAGACACTCCAACCCCATGAATATTTTGTAAAACTTCCTAGTGATATCGATCAACGTGACTTGTTTATTGTTGATCCAATGCTCGCTACTGGTGGTTCGGCTAATATGGCGATCGATGCTTTGAAGAAACGTGGAGCAAAACATATGAGACTTGTTGTATTAGTTGCCGCACCAGAAGGTGTAAAAGCGGTACAAGAAGCACATCCTGATGTTGATATTTATGCAGCTTCACTTGATGAAAAGATTACTGATAGTGGTTACATTTTCCCTGGATTAGGTGATGCTGGAGACAGATTATTTGGTACTAAATAAAAAAAACACTGTTTGAATATTTTTTTTATAGTGTTATTATTTTGAGGTATCAATATGTTTTCAATAAGTAAAGAAAGGGGGGTTATTATTGGATGATAAGTACAAGTTTATTGATTTCCTAGGTTTAAGATTCAATGTTGCAAATGACCTATCAGCACTTGTTGCTGCTATTCTTGTTTTTATTTTAGTTTTCTCACTATCTCGTAAGATAACGATGAAGCCAGGAAAAGCGCAAAATGTTTTAGAGTGGATGATTGATTTTACAGATAGTATTGTTAAGTCGGCATTTCCAGATGGTTCTGGTAGTCGCTTTAGTCTTTACGCATTTGTATTATTCTTGTTTATCTTTGTATCTAACCAATTAGGATTAATATTCCAAATCAAGGTTGATGGTTTCACGTATATTAAGTCGCCAACAACTAATCCGATAGTTACTATGTCATTGGCATTAGTCTCATTGATGTTGGCACATTACTATTCTGTAAAGAAATTCGGATTCGGCACATACTTGTCCAATTATGCGAGACCGGTGAGCTTTTTGCTACCAATTAACCTTCTGGAGGAGTTCACGAACTTCTTAACGTTGTCATTGCGTCTTTACGGTAATATATTTGCCGGTGAAGTACTTCTTGCACTTATTGGAACTGTTGCTAAGAGTTTTGGCTTAGTATCATTTGTTATTGCTATTCCGGTAGAAATGATCTGGCAAGGCTTTTCAGTCTTTATTGGAGCCATCCAAGCGTACGTATTTACTACATTATCAATGGTTTATATTTCACGTAAAATGGAAAAAGAATAACTTTTATATTGGAGGATTTTTAAATTATGAAAGAAATCGCGGCAGCTATTGCAGCTGGTTTAGCAGCTTTTGGTGCATCAATTGGTAACGGACTTGTTATTTCTAAAACCCTTGAGGGTATGGCTCGTCAACCAGAAGTAGCTGGTCAATTAAGAGGAACTATGTTTATCGGTGTTGGTCTTATCGAAGCTGTTCCTATCATTGCCATTGCTATTTCATTCGTTATTCTTTTCGTATAATACATACATTAGTTGGCGATAAAAAATATAATCGCCTTTTTTATGTTTTATAGGAAAGGAAGGAGTTGAGAATATTGGCAAGTTTATTAGTACTCGGAGCAGGCAAATTAGCTTTAGGTGATATGCTTTTTATTCTTATTTCTTTTATCCTGTTATCGCTAGCTGTTAAACACTATGCATGGGGTCCAGTCACAAAGATGATGGATGCCCGATCAGAAAAAATCTCTGGCGACTTAGATTATGCTGATCAAGAACGTGCACGTGCAGACAAGCTGGGTAAGGAACGTGAAGAAGCATTAAAGAATTCACGTGCTGAAGCAATTGAGATCGTCAACAAAGCTAAAGACAATGGTGATTCACAAAAGAAAGCCATCGTAGCAGACGCTCATAGTGAAGCTGAAACTGTAAGAACAAGAGCTAAACAAGACGCTGAAAAAGCAAAACAAGATGCTATGCAAGATGCCCAAAATGACATCGCAAACTTGTCTTTAGAAATAGCCTCAAGAGTTATTTCTAAAGAGCTTAATGCAGACGATCAAAAGTCTCTAATCGACTCTTATATTAAGGAGTTGACCGTAAATAATGAAACTAAGTAAATTTCAAGTGGGGCAGCGCTACAGTAGAGCACTCTACGAAGTTGCAGTCGAACGAGAATCTGTTGAAGAAAACTTAAAAGATCTACAAGGTCTAAAAAAAGTTTATCTTGCTAATCCTGGTTTGAATATATTATTTGCTGGACGTTCAGTTTCCCGAACTGAAAGAGCTAAAGTTGTAGAAACTTTAAAATCTGGCTTGGGCGAACTAATGCAAGATTTTTTAAGTATGCTTTTTGATCGTGATCGCATGGATTGTTTGGTTGAAATTGCCGATGCTTATATCGAAAGATATGACGTTGACAATGGAATTGTTGAAGTTACCGTAACAACAACAGTTCCACTTGACTCAAAACAAGAAGAGAATCTTAGATCTGTTGTTAAACAACGTTTTTCTGTAAAACAAGCAAACTTAACAAAAGTGGTCGATCCTTCAATCATCGGTGGGGTTATTATCCGTGTTGGTGATCAAGTAATTGATGGAAGCGTTGTTAAGCGATTTAATGACATCAAAAACATGCTATTAGTTAATAAATAAGTAGAGGTGAAAAGAATGAGCATCAAAACTGAAGAGATTAGTTCACTGATCAAAGAACAGTTGAAGAACTATAAAAATGAACTCTCAGTTGATGAAGTAGGTACAGTTACATACGTCGGTGATGGTATCGCTCGTGCTAATGGCCTTGAAAACGCTATGGCAAGTGAATTACTTGAATTCCAAGACGGTACTTTTGGTGTGGCTCAAAACCTTGAAAGTGATGATGTTGGTATTATCATTTTAGGTAATTACGACAAAATTCGTGAAGGCGATACAGTTAAAAGAACTGGTCGTATCATGGAGGTTCCAGTAGGTGATCAACTTATTGGACGTGTTGTTAATGCTTTGGGACAACCAGTTGATGGACTTGGAGAAATCAAGACTGATAAGACAAGACCTATCGAATCACCTGCACCAGGTGTTATGCAACGTAAATCAGTTTTTGAACCTTTGCAAACAGGTTTGAAAGCCGTTGACTCATTAGTTCCAATCGGACGTGGTCAACGTGAATTGATTATCGGTGACCGTAAAACTGGTAAGACTTCAATCGCTATTGATACGATCATTAACCAAAAAGATCAAGATATGATTTGTGTTTATGTAGCAATTGGTCAAAAGGAATCAACTATTAGAAGTCAAGTTGAAACATTAAGAAAGAACGGAGCAATGGATTATACCATTGTTGTTGAAGCTGGTCCTAGTCAACCCGCTCCAATGCTTTATTTTGCACCATATGCTGGTGCTGCTATGGGTGAGTATTTCATGTATAACGGTAAGCACGTTCTTATCGTATATGATGATTTAAGCAAACAAGCAACTGCCTATCGTGAGATATCGCTATTGCTTCGTAGACCACCTGGGCGTGAAGCATATCCTGGTGATGTTTTCTACTTGCATTCACGTTTACTAGAACGTGCTGCTAAGTTGAGTGATGATCTTGGTGGTGGTTCAATGACCGCCTTACCAATCATCGAAACACAAGCCGGTGATATTTCCGCATATATTCCAACAAACGTTATTTCCATCACTGATGGACAGATCTTCTTGAGTAGTGATTTATTCTATTCAGGTACTCGTCCAGCTATCGATGCTGGTGCATCTGTTTCTCGTGTTGGTGGTGACGCTCAGATCAAGGCAATGAAGAAAGTTGCTGGTACCTTACGTTTGGATCTATCTTCATATCGTGAATTGGAATCATTTGCTCAATTTGGTTCTGATCTTGATGAAGCTACTAAAGAAAAACTAGATCGTGGTCGTCGTACTGTTGAGGTTTTAAAACAACCTATACATGCTCCTATGGCCGTTGAGAAACAAGTTTTGATTTTATTTGCTTTAACTAGAGGATTCCTTGATAAGGTAAAAGTTGACAATATTCTAGAATATGAAGCTTCACTTTCTGAATTTTTCGATGCAAATCATGCCGATCTCTTAAAAGAAATTAAGGAAACAGGTAAATTACCTGATGAAGACAAGATGAGTGAAGGTGTTAAAGAATTCACTGAAAACTACTTGGCTTCAAAATCTGACAAGCAGGATAAATAATACAGGAGGTTTAAATTATGGCTGAGTCACTTATGGACATTAAAAGAAGAATTTCTTCTACTAAGAAAACCGGTCAAATAACAAGAGCCATGCAAATGGTTTCTGGTGCTAAACTCTCTCGTATTGAAAAGAAATCTATTGCTTATCAATTATATGCAAACAAAGTTGATGAAATTATAAGGCACTTAACAGTTGGCGATGTCTTTAGTGAGATTGCTGCTGGTGGAAACTCAAAGGATCCAATGAGTCTTAATAATCTTCTTAGAGTGCGTGAAGTCAAAAAGACAGCTTATGTTGTTATAACTAGTGACCGTGGACTTGTCGGTGGATACAATAGTAATATTTTAAAAGCTATGATGGATCTTTTTAAAGAGAAATATCATAACGATAAAAGTAAATTTACAATTGTTTCATTGGGCAATACCGGAACTGAGTTCTTTAAGACACGTGGTTACGATATAGCTTACGAATATCGTGGTTTACCAGATGTTCCTGAAGTTGAAGATATAAAGCCTATTGTGAAAACCATTTTACAATTATATCAAGCAGGTAGCTTTGATGAAATTTATGTTTGTCATAACCACCATGTCAACTCACTTGTATCAAGATTTACTAATGATAAATTATTACCATTATCTAAACCTAAAGATACAACACCTGAGGAAGAGCACATTGCTAGTGAATATCTAACAGAACCAAGTGCTGAAGTAGTATTGGCTTCACTTGTACCTCAATATATTGAATGCTTAACTTTCGGAGCAATCATGGATGCAAAAACAGCTGAACATGCTGCTTCTGTTACAGCCATGAAGAGTGCTACTGATAATGCTGATGAATTGATCTCTGATCTTTCATTGCACTATAATCGTGCTCGTCAAGCTCAAATTACTACAGAGATTACTGAAATTGTCGGCGGTGCTGCTGCACTAGAATAGTTTAGAAGGGAGCCAAATTAATGAGTAGCAAAGGAAAAGTTATTCAGGTAATTGGTCCGGTTGTTGATGTGGAGTTTCCTTTAGACGGAGATCTTCCTGAACTTAATGATGCTTTGAAAATTACAAAGCATGACGGATCAACAATTACCCTTGAAGTTGCCCTAGAATTAGGTGATGGTGCTTTACGTGCCATTTCTATGAGTTCTACTGACGGACTTCAAAGAGGTGTTGACGTTATTAATACTGGTAGTCCAATTTCTGTTCCTGTTGGAAAAGAAACATTGGGTCGTGTGTTTAACGTTTTAGGTGAATCAATCGATGGAGGCGAGAAATTTCCCGCGGACTTCAGAAGAGACAGTATTCACAGACAAGCACCTGCTTATGATGAATTAAATACATCAACAGAAATTCTTGAAACAGGTATCAAAGTTATCGATCTTCTCGAACCTTACGTTCGTGGTGGTAAAATTGGTCTGTTCGGTGGTGCCGGTGTTGGTAAAACCGTTTTAATTCAAGAGTTGATCCACAATATTGCTGAAGAGCATGGTGGTATTTCAGTATTTACTGGTGTTGGTGAAAGAACACGTGAAGGTAATGACCTTTACTATGAAATGAAGGAATCAGGTGTTCTTGAAAAAACTGCCATGGTTTATGGACAGATGAACGAATCACCCGGTGCTCGTATGCGTGTTGCCTTAACAGGTTTGACAATTGCTGAGTACTTCCGTGATGTTGAGGGTCAAGATGTGCTATTGTTTATCGATAACATTTTTAGATTTACTCAAGCCGGTTCTGAAGTTTCAGCCCTATTAGGACGTATGCCATCAGCCGTTGGTTATCAACCAACATTGGCTACAGAAATGGGTCAATTGCAAGAAAGAATCACTTCTACACAGAAGGGTTCAATTACTTCAATTCAAGCCGTTTATGTTCCAGCTGATGATTATACTGACCCTGCTCCAGCCACAACTTTCGCTCACTTGGATGCTACAACTAACCTTGAACGTAAGTTAACAGAACAAGGTATTTATCCAGCCGTTGATCCACTAGCATCATCATCTTCAGCTCTTGATCCATCAATCGTTGGTAAAGAACATTATGATGTTGCTACAAGGGTTCAACAAGCTCTTCAAAGATATCGTGAATTGCAAGATATTATCTCAATTCTTGGTATGGATGAATTGTCTGATGATGAAAAGACTACGGTTGCACGTGCAAGACGTATTCAATTCTTCTTAGGACAAAACTTTAGTGTTGCCGAACAATTTACTGGTGTACCAGGATCTTATGTTCCTGTTGAAGAAACTGTTAAAGATTTCAAAGCCATCTTAGATGGTGAGTACGATGATGTTCCAGAAGATGCCTTTAATGGTGTTGGTGGAATTAAAGATGTACTTGCAAAAGCCAAGAAGATGGGCTGGGAACCAGAAGATGAACAACAAAATGGTGCTGCTGAGGCAGTCGCTAATTAATAAGGGAGGGGAATAATATGGCTGATCAAAGTGAATCAATGACGGTCAATATTGTCACTCCTGATGGTGTTGTTTATGACCATCATGCAAATCTTATCGTTGCAAGTACGATCAGTGGGAATATCGGTATTATGTCTAATCACGAACCAATCATCGCTCCGTTAAAGATCGATGAAGTACGTGTTAAACGTCCAGATAGTCCTGATCATGAAGATTCAATTGCAGTTAACGGTGGATTTTTGGAGTTCAGCAATAATCTCGTTTCTATTGTTGCCAATAGTGCCGAGAGAGCTATAAATATCGATCTAAGACGTGCCAAATATGCAAAAGAAAAAGCTGAGAAGAAAATTCAAACAGCTAAAGAAAAACATAATGTGGACGATCTTGATCGTGCAGAAGTATCATTGCGTAAAGCTATCAACAGAATTAATGTTAGTTCACACGAAGATACCAAATTATAAAAATAAAAGGGCAAAGATAAAACTTTCGGGTTTAGTCTTTGCCCTTTTTTTGGTACTATGAAAAGAGTTAAGTATTTTTAATAAAGTAAAACATATCATTATGACAGTGTTATGCTATACAAAGTGAGGTTACAGAATGCAAAATCTAGGAATTAATGCAATTTTTACATTAGTCAGTCACGTAGTTTTTATTTGGCTAAGTTTTAATTGTCTACAAGTTATTGACTGGAAAAAAATTTACAATAAAACAGTTAATCCTAGAATGTTACAGTTATTAATTGCATTCTTAGCAGTTGCTTTAGGATACACTGTCAGTTCTTTCTTCTTGAACATAATCAGTGTTTCACAAAACTTGACCTTACTTTTCTAATTCTAATGATTCCAGCATTTTGGAGGAAAATATTGTGCAACAAATTATCGTAAATGGACCATCTAAGTTAAAGGGAACTGTTAAAATTGAAGGGGCTAAAAACGCCGCGCTACCAATTTTAGCGGCTACACTCTTAGCCTCTTCAGGGGAAGTGAGCCTAACAAATATCCCTCCGTTGTCAGACGTCATAACGATGACAAAAATGTTACGAGCACTTGGTGCTGATGTAACTTTTGATGAAGATAATGAAATATTAACAGTTAATGCAACAAAAGGAATTTTAACAACTGCACCAGAAGAACTAGTCGATAAAATGCGTGCTTCAATTGTGGTCTTAGGCCCATTGTTAGCGCGTAATAAAGAAGCTCATGTAGCTATGCCTGGTGGCTGTGCTATTGGCTCACGTCCCATTGATTTGCATATTAAGGGATTAGAAGCAATGGGTGCAGAGTTTCAACAAAACGGTGGCTTCATAGACGCGAAAACTTCTGGTTTGAAGGGAACTAACATTTATCTAGATTTCCCTAGCGTTGGTGCTACTCAAAATATTATGATGGCTGCAACTTTGGCTGATGGAGAGACAGTTATCGATAATGCCGCTCGTGAGCCGGAAATTGTAGATCTTGCTAATGTTTTAAGCAAAATGGGTGGAGATATTAGTGGCGCTGGTACTAATACCATCCGTATCCGAGGCGTTAAAGCTTTACATGGTTGTGAACATTCAATCATGCAAGATAGGATCGAAGCTGGTACATTCATGGTTGCCGCCGCTGTTACAGGTGGTGACATTATGATCAAGGATGCTATTTCAATCCATAATCGCCCACTAATTTCTAAATTAAAAGAAATGGGCGTAAATATTTTAGAATCTGATGAAGGCATTAGAGTCATTGGAACTGATAATCTTCAGCCGGTTGATGTTAAGACTTTACCACATCCTGGATTCCCAACAGATATGCAAGCACAAATGACTTTGGTCCAATTGTTAAGTTTGGGAACTACCGTTATGACGGAGACTGTTTTTGAGAATCGTTTCATGCATTTCCCTGAATTTGGTAAAATGAAGGCTGATTATAAGATAGAAGGTAATTCTGTAATTATGTTTGGACCTGCGCAATTAACAGGTGCTAAAGTATCTGCAACTGATTTGAGAGCTGCCGCTGCTTTAGTATTAGCAGGTATTGTTGCTGAAGGAGAAACAAGAGTTTCTAATTTGCAATATTTAGATCGTGGTTATTATCATTTCACTGAAAAGTTAAGAAGTTTAGGCGCCAATATAAGACGTGTTTCAATTGATAAAGACGGAAGAGAAACTTTAGTATTACATACCGTTTCAAGCATCAATAAATTGGCTTAGAAAGTGGTTGATCCACTTTCTTTTTTTATTTATGGCAATTTAATGATTGCGCTTGTTATGATATACTTTTTTTGTTTAGATTTTGGAGGATATAGTATGTCGAAATATCTAGGAATTGATTTGGGTACAGCAAATGTACTTATTGATGTAAAAGGAGAAGGTATCGTATTAAACGAACCTTCAGTAGTAGCAATCAACACTAAGAATGATGATGTTGTTGCGGTTGGACAGGATGCTTATCAAATGGTGGGTAGAACCCCTGCAAATATTAAAGCCATCCGTCCACTAAAAGATGGAGTAATTGCTGATTTTAATATCACTGAAAAAATGCTTCAATATTTTATTGATAAATTAAATGTTAGAAGTCGTTTTTCAAAACCAACAATTATGATATGTGCTCCAACTAATGTAACGCCAGTTGAGCAGAAATCAATTATTGAGGCGGCTGAACAAGCTGGTGGTGGAAAGGTTTATTTACAATTTGAACCTAAAGTCGCTGCAGTTGGAGCGGGCCTTGATATTTTCAAACCTCAAGGTAATATGGTTATTGATATTGGTGGTGGTACTAGTGATATCGCCGTTCTTTCAATGGGTGATGTAGTAACCAGTCGTTCGTTACGCTTTGCTGGTGATAAGATGACTAGTGCTATCCAAGCTTATGTTAAATCAAATCATGGTTTAATTATAGGTGAAAGAACCTCAGAGCAAATCAAGATTGAAATTGGTTCTGCAATGGAGTCAGATGAAAAAGTTACTTTTTCTGCTAGTGGTATTGATATTGTTACTGGTTTGCCAAAAGAAATCACAGTTAATGAAAAAGAAATTGAAGAAGCATTGCATGATGGTGTTCTTCAAATCGTCGAAGCAGCTAAAGGTGTTCTAGAACAAACACCTCCAGAACTATCTGCTGATATTATTGATCGCGGTATTATGCTCACTGGTGGTGGATCATTACTTAAGAATCTAGATAAATTATTGGCTGAACAGTTGGAAGTTCCTGTTTTAATGACTGAAAGTCCGCTTGATTCTGTTGCCTTAGGAACTGGAATTTTGCTTGAAAATATCGAAAAACATAAAAAATACTAGGTGAATAATGAAAAAAGATTTTGGTAGGGAATATCGTAAAGATATTTTTCGAAAAATAGGTTGGGTATTTCTGCTTATTCTGATTTTCTTTATTCTTGGCATGTTAATCGGTTCTGCACTTGGTGGATCAAATCCATTGGCTGTTTTGTGGCCTGGTACATGGATTCATATGATAGATTTTCTACGGTAGCTAAGTGAAAAAAATATTAATTGGCTTAGTCAGAATTTACCAGAAATTTATTTCTCCAGTATTACCACCTAGTTGCCGATATTATCCAACATGTTCCACTTATTTTATTGATGCCGTAAAAAAGCATGGTGCTATTTTAGGAGCAATTATGGGAATTTCTCGTATTTTGCGATGCAATCCCTTTGTTCGTGGTGGAGTGGATCCTGTTCCGGATAATTTCACCATTTTTCGTAATCCTCATCCTGAAGATTATGAAGACGAGATTATTGCTAAGAAATTTCATAGTAAAGAATAGGAAGATTTAATGGTTAGAAAAAAGAAAGCAATTGAAATTAGTTTAAAAGATATCAGTGACGATCCTGAAGTTTATGAACTTTGGAATGGTAAAAAGTACATTGGTACAATAAAAAAAGAAGGTGAGCGTTACTTATCATACGTTGAAAGTAACGACACACCTTTTAAGTCAGTAAAACTTGACGATGCAATAAATGAATTATTGATGCAGTATAATCTACATAATCATTAATAGGTGTTAAAATGCAAATAAAAAATAATAAAAGAGAAAATGATTTAGAATCAAGAATTGATTATGGGGTCATCTTTTCGGTTATGATGCTTGCCCTTATCGGCTTGATGTCTATTTACGTTGCAACAATTCAAGATTCTCAAAATCCCTTGAAAAATGTTGCATCACAAATAGTATGGTATGCCATTGGAGCTGTTATTGTTGTCGTTATAATGCAGCTAGATGCTGAGCAACTTTGGCAGGTCGCAAATATAGCCTATTTTGGTGGATTAGCGTTACTGGTATTAGTTTTAGTTTTATACAGTAGAACTTATTTTGCTCAAACAGGTGCAAAAAGTTGGTTTGCTTTAGGTCCGTTTACGTTCCAGCCGTCTGAAGTAATGAAACCGGCGTATATATTAATGCTTAGCAAGATCGTAACGAATCATAATACTGAATTTAGAAGTCATACTCTAAAAAGTGATTTTTCATTATTAGGAAAATTAATTCTTTGGACATTGCCAGTTTTAGTATTATTAAAATTGCAAAATGACTTAGGTACATTGTTGGTATTTATCGCCATTTTAGGTGGTATTATTTTAGTTTCAGGTATCGATTGGAAAATTATTGGAACGGCTTTCTTAATCGTCGCAGTAATTGGTGGTGTGGCACTAATGTTTGCTACGACTGATTGGGGAAGATCGCAGTTATCCCATTTTGGATTTAGAGCCTATCAATTTGCGAGAATTGATAGTTGGTTGAATCCTTCTCAAGATACTTCAGAGAATGGGTATCAAATTTGGCAGAATATGAAAGCAATTGGTTCTGGACAGTTATTTGGTAAAGGATTTAATGTTTCTAATGTCTATGTTCCTGTCCGTGAATCAGATATGATTTTCTCTGTTGTGGGAGAAAACTTTGGATTTATTGGTTCATGTGTCTTGATATTCTTATATTTCTTATTAATTTATCAAATGATCCAAGTCACTTTTGATACTAAAAATGAATTTTATGCTTATGTTTCAACTGGTGTTATCATGATGATCTTATTCCACGTTTTCGAAAACATTGGTATGAGTATTGGTCTGTTACCATTGACAGGTATTCCATTACCATTTATTTCGCAAGGTGGATCGGCACTTTTGGGAAATATGATTGGTATTGGTCTAATAATGTCGATGAGATTCCATCATAAGAGTTATATGTTTGAAAATGGTACATTTAATCAAAGGTAGGTATGAGGGTATGTCTGAAAAAAAATATTTGTGGACTAAAGTTGGAGAAGAGACAACACGTGTCGGTTTGACGAAAATCGGACAGGAAGCTTTAGGTAAAGTTAAGTTTGTCGATTTGCCAATATTAGGACATGATATTAAAGTCGGTGACTCAACTGGTGAGGTTGAGGCACAAAAAGCTGTTGTTGAGCTACAATCACCAGTTGCTGGTAAGATTGTTAAGATCAATGATAAGTTAACTGATAATCCGGAACTATTAAATGGTTCTGAAGAAGATGCATGGCTTTTTGAAGTGAATAATTAAATAATTATAACCAATACATTTATTGTTGCTTATTCCTTGCAACTTTTTTTAAGAACTGTTTAAATTATCCTGAAATTAATAAATGAATGGGGTAGTTTAAAATGAAAATCTTAGGTGAAAAAATTCGCCATTATAGAAAGCTCAGAGGTATTTCTCAGTCTGAGCTGGCCGATGGCATATGCACACAGGCAACAGTTAGTTTAATCGAGAAAAAAAATAAGATTCCAAGTATGGAAATCTTGGTTCGCATTTGTGAAAGACTGGGTATCACAATGAACCTTGTGATCGTCAATGATGATAGTCAGATTTATTCAATTATCAGTGATATTAAAAAATCATTTTACTTTGACGATTATGAAGCTATTGAGAATAAACTCAATAAATTAAGTGATATCAATATCAATAATAAGCAAGAAATCAAGTTGATTCATTTCTTCAATGGGTTAGTAGAATATGAACTCAGCAAGAATTATGACAAAGCTATATTCGATTTCAATCGTGCGATGAATGTCAATATTGCGAACGTTGACATGTATGATATCTTGATTGATATCTACACCGCCAAGGCTTATGTCAATAAGAAATCAACTGATGAAGCAAAGGTATACTTTGAACAAGCTAAAGACTTGATCAAAGCTAGTGTTGAAAAAATTAGCGATGAAAACTATCACGATAGTATTTCAATTTATGCTAATATGTCTGATCTTTCTTTGAATCTGGGTGATAATGAGAGAGCTGCAGATTACGCTGGCGAAGGTATTTATATTGCTAGAAAAGAACAATCACTGTTCAAACTAGACGAGATGTATAGTTCTTTAGCTGAAGCTGGTACACGTGAAGGTAAAAAAGCCGATGAAAACTATATTAAAGCTTATGTACTTTCAAGTATTATTGATAACAAAAATATCTTTAATAAATTAAAAGATAAAATTAAGGATATGGACTTTAACGTATTTAACAATTAAATAAAAATTTATTAATTTCAAAAAAAGAGTGGGTCGAATTTCAAATTCGACTCACTCTTTTAATATTAACTATTTATTCTTTTTAACATTTTTAATTGGATTATTATCTAAATCAGTTCTAACAACCAGTACATCACAAGCTGCTGTTCTTGTTACATATTCTGTAACAGAACCAATTAACAATCTTTCCATAGCATTTAAACCAGTTGCACCGATCATGATTAAATCAACACCTAATTTCTTAGGGAAGTCATTAGCAATGATTGCTTTAGGGGCACCGTATTCGATACTATAATCGATCTCAGTTAATCCAGCATCCTTGGCTGTTTTAACATAACCTTTAACTGTTTCTTTTGCTTTTTCTGTGATTTGTTCAACCATAGTTGAATCAAAACTAGAAACATTTTGAAATGCACGTGTATCAATTACATGTAGTAAGTGTACAGCGGCCTTATTTCTTTTTGCTACTTCGACAGCCTTTTTGAAAGCTAATTCAGCTTCAAAGGATCCATCGATTGGTACGAGAATGTTTTTGTATTGTTGTAACATAATAATCACCCCGTTATTGTATTGGTATAAGTAATATACCTATACTTATATTTTAGTTTATTCGGAAAAATAAATACAGCTATCTGTTGATATTTGCTAAATAAATTGAAAATATCGCTGCAGTTAAACTACCTAAAAGTAAAGTAATGAAATTAGCTTTTTCACTACCCACTAGTAATATGATAACGCCCACAATAGATATGACAACTAAAATCACTGATGTAATTCTCATTGCCGATTTCAGAGTGGAATTTTCATCAGGTGAGTAAATCAAAAACTTCTTATCGCTGTGATACCATAAATTATAAGAAAGAGCTAGTAGAAATAAAATGAATAGTGCCATTAGGATCTTAATTACCATGTTCTTTATTACTCCAATTTGTTTTTTTCTTCCAGTCATTCAATTGATTCAAACGCATATTTAAAGCTTGCTCATATTTACCAGTATTTTTTGGTGTGTAATATATAGTGTGGATCAGATTATCAGGAAGATATTGTTGTTTTATCCAATCATTTGGGTAGTTATGAGGATATTTATATCCTACACCATGTCCGAGCTTCTTGGCACCACTATAATGAGCATCTTTTAAGTCATCAGGGATCGAATTGGCTTTGCCTTTTCTAACGTCATCTAATGCAGAATCAATTGCTGACATAGCAGAATTTGATTTTGGACATAAACATAAATCAATTACGGCATTAGCTAAGGGAATTCTCGCTTCAGGCAGTCCGACCATTTGAGCAACTTGAGCTGCTTGGACCGCACGAGAGCAAGCTTGAGGATTTGCTAAGCCGACATCTTCGTACGCACAGATCAAAAGTCTTCTGATAGCAGTCGTAAGTTCACCGGCTTCTAGTAGTCTGGCTAAATAATGTAATGCTGCGTCAGGATCACTGCCTCTAATTGACTTTTGAAAAGCTGAGATAACATCGTAATGACTATCTCCGTCTTTATCTGCCGAGATGGCTTTCTTTTGGATCGATTCTTCAATATCGTGCAGTTCTATATGAATTTTTCCTTGGTCGTTTTTTTTGGTTGAAAGGACGGATAATTCCAGTCCATTTAAAATACTTCTAAGATCACCATTAGTCGACCCGACCAATATATTTAATGCGACATCGTCTATTTGAACATCATATTGTCCCAAACCGTTCTTATTATCACCTAAAGCACGCTCTACGGCTTTTTTTAGGTCATCTACTGATAATGGATACAGTTCAAAGATTTGCACTCTAGAACGAATAGCAGGGCTTATATTGATATAAGGATTTTCAGTAGTTGCACCGATCAAAATTATTGAACCACTTTCTAAAAGTGGTAACAAAAAATCTTGTTTGGTTTTATCTAATCGATGAATTTCATCTAAAAGCAGCACAACAGTGCCGCTCATTTTTGCTTCTTCAGCTACAATTTGCAGATCCTTTTTACTATCAGTAGCCGCATTAAGCTTTCTAAAAGCATATTTGGTGCTTCCGGCAATAGCGCTGGCAATACTAGTTTTACCAATACCAGGTGGTCCATAAAGGATCATCGAAGATAGCATTTTGGCTTCAACCATTCTTCGGATGATTTTATTTGGACCAACTAGGTGTTGTTGACCAACAATTTCGTCAATGTTAGTTGGTCTCATACGATATGCTAGTGGTTTTTGCATGATACCTCCTATATAATCAATATGTATATTCTACAACAAAGGAAGAATATGATGTTTAAGAAAAGTGATTTTGAAGTTTTTGATGATGATACATTATCCGGACGCTTAGAATTAATTCGCCAGCAACTTGATCCAAAGTTCCAAAAAATTGGTGACGAATTAATGACGGCGCTCGAAGAAAAATATCAAGCACAATTTTATATGAAAATAGCCAAACACCAACGTAGAACAAAAAATCCACCACCTGATACTTGGTTGGCGATCAATCAGAATAAACGTGGGTATAAAAAAACACCTCATGTCGAACTTGGATTATGGCCCGACAGATATTTCATAACTTTGAGTTTATTGGCCGACATTAATAAGAGATCAGAATATTATCCCTTGATAGAAAAAATGAAGGATAGGATCATTAAAGAGGGGTGGGGTGTATCAAATGATCACACTCAACCAGAACTCTTTAACGCAAATTCTTATGATGATGTTTTTAAAAGATATTTGTCTGTAAAATCAAGTGACTTTGTAATTGGATTTACCTTAAATAAAGACTCTGATATTGTTAGTGAGGGTAATTTTGATACCTTGTTATTTGATAAATTTATGAAATTGAGCCAGCTAATGGTTGAAATAAATGAACAGGTCGTCAATTAGGCGGCCTGTTTTTTATAATAAAAAAACACCCACTTAAGTGGATGTTTAAGATAAATATTAAAGGATTTGGTTGTAGTATTCAACAACTAGTGATTCATCAATATTTGGTTCTAGTTCGTCACGTTCTGGGTTACGTACTAGAGAACCTGTCAATGTGTTATCGTCGAAGCTAACAAAACCAGGGCGACCAACAACATTTTCAAGATTTTCCTTAACGATAGCTAAGTCTTTTGACTTTTCACGTAGAGAAACCTTTTGACCAATTTGTACTTCGTATGATGGAATATCAACACGTTTGCCATCAACAGTGATATGACCATGGTTTACAAGTTGACGAGCTTGTGGACGTGAGCTTGCTAAACCTAATCTGTAAACAACATTATCAAGTCTTGTTTCAAGAAGGATCATCAAGTTAACACCGTGGATACCTTCAAGTTTACCGGCACGTAAGAAGAGGTTACGGAATTGACGTTCGTTAACATCATACATGAAACGTAACTTTTGCTTTTCTGTTAATTGTTGACCGTATTCTGAAATCTTACGACGACTATTTGGTCCATGTTGACCTGGTGCATAGTTACGACGTGCAATTTCTTTTCCTGATCCTGATAGTGAAATACCCAAACGACGGGATAATTTCCAACGAGGTCCTGTATATCTAGACATAAATAAATTCCTCCAAAATTGTAATGGAGTAAAATAATTAACGTGAGCTTAACATTCGTGCAGTTATCGTTACGATCTTCACCATGCGCAGCCACAGGTTACTAATCGAACAAAAAGCCTTTAACTGTTGACGTTCTTGTCGCTCTTTGCTGCATATTTTACACGAGGACTAGTGTAACGTGAATAATAACCATTGTCAAAGTAAATATTTAAAACTTTATTATGAATATGGAACATCAGTAATAGTAACAAGAATTTTTGTTATACTTTTGAGTATGAATGTTAAGTAACATCATTAGGGGTGTAAATGTGTCTATAATTATTATTGTAATTATCTTATTGGTGCTGGTTTTCTTGTGGTATATGTGGTTCTTGCAAAAGAAGAACGCTGGAGTATTGAATAGTTATAAGGACAATATAACTAACTTAAAAGAAGATCGTTTCAAAGATAAAATTATAAAAATCGAAGATATGAATCTAACCGGTTCAAGTAGTGAGCGCTTTGTCAGCGTTAAAAAGGAATATTATCAGCAGTTAAATGAAGTTGTTCCTGATATTTCTACTGAAATGAGAAAGGCTGAATATAAGAATACTCAGTTTAAAGTTTTCGGGGCAAGTAAACTGCTTAAAGAAATTGATGGTGAGATGTCAAATGTTGAGACTAAATTTGGCAAGTTAGAAGCTGATTTGGATAATCTTTCAAATAGTGATGAGCAAAATTCCTTACGTCGTGATGAATTACATAAGGGATACCAATTATTGCGTAAACAAGTTTTAACGCAGTCATTTGATTATGGTTCAGCGGCTGATAACTTAGAGGATGAACTTTCAGAGGTCGCCACACTATTAGATGAAGAAGAGACATCTACTAAAGATGGAGATCATCTAGAAGCTAGTCAGTTTTTAGACGATGCTAGAGTAAAAATTGCTTTAATAACTGATCAATTGAAAGTTATTGAGCCACTTCACCGTGAATTAAATGAAATTTTCCCAGGACAAGTAGAAGAGATAAATGACGTTTATCAAAAATTGTTGAATCAACAATTTAAGTTTAATGATAATATCGCCGATTTGATCAATGACGTTCAAGAAAAAATGATTAAATCCGATAATGCTTTGGGCGAGTTAAACTTTGATGAAACAAGTAATTTAAATGATAAAATCAAAGCTAATATTGAAAATCTTTATGACATTTTAACACTTGAAGTAGAAGCTAAACGAAGCGTATTGAAGCAGCAAAAACCGGTATTAGACTATATCAATCATGCCAATTATCAACATAATAAATTGGAACGACGTATGCAGGAGCTTGAGGAACACTACATACTTAAAAGTAGTGATAAGACATCCATTGAGGATAATCGTAAAGAATTGATCGATTTACGTGAAAGCTATGATCAAGATGTTCAAGACATTGCTGATAAAAAAGTTATTTATTCGCAAGCCGAAGTAACATTTAAAGATATAATTGAAAAATTGGATCGCATTGAAGAGGAAGAAAAATCGGTTAATGAAAGTCTTAACCAGATGATTTCAAGTGAAAAAATTGCTGTTAATAGTGTGGATCAATATGCTAAGCGTTTAGAGATTCAAAAGAAAATCGTAGAGCAATTAAGATTAAATGGTTTGCCAGATTATTATTTAGATTATTTCTATATGGTTTACGATGAAATAAATAAACTCTATGATGAATTGAATTCTAAACAAGTTAATATGGAAGATATTAGTAAACAAGTAATCGTTGCTCAAGAAGATTTGGAAAACTTAGTTCAAAAGACTACCGAATTAAAACAGCAAGTTAAATTAGCAGAAAAGTTAATACAATATGCTAATAGATATGGTAATCATGATGATGAGTTCAAAGATCAATTGGAACGTTCAAGATCCATTTTCGATAATGAATACGATTACAACAAAGCGGTTGAGATAATTTCTAAGGAACTAGAACGTGTTGAACCGGGTTCAGTAGAAAGAATTAAAGAGACAATTAATGCATAAATAAGAGTTTTGATGTATCGTATAAGAGATAAAATTTTAGGCCTGCGGGCCTTTTTATTTTGGTGGGAAAAAATATGATTTATTTTGACAATAGTGCAACAACAAAAATTGAGGAATCAGTATTACAAACATATAATGCTGCTAGTTTGAATTATTTTGGGAATCCATCTAGTTTGCATAAATTAGGTTTGAAAGCTTATGAGTTATTGGAAACATCACGTAAGCAAATTGCCCAATTAATGGGTTTTAAACCCTATGAGGTAGTATTTACAAGTGGTGGTACTGAAGGTAATAATTGGATCATTAAAGGGACAGCCTTTAAGAAACGTGAATTTGGAAAACATATTATTACGACTTCTATTGAGCATCCATCAGTGATGAATTCAATGCATCAACTAGAAGAATTAGGATATGAAGTCACATATTTACCAGTTGATAAGACTGGACATGTCAGTGCGAAGGACCTAAAAGATGCAATTAGAGATGACACCATTTTAGTTTCTACTATGGCAGTTAATAACGAAATTGGGTCTATTCAGCCGATCCATGAAATGGCTAGGGTCTTAGATGACTATCCAAATATCAGTTATCATGTTGATGGTACACAAGCAATCGGTAAAAATATTGATGATAAATTTATCGATCCTAGAGTTGATTTTTATACATTTTCTGGTCATAAGTTCCATGCACCACGTGGGATTGGCTTCATTTATATGAAATCTGGTAAACAATTAGAGCCACTTATGGCCGGTGGCGGACAAGAAAAAAATCTTAGAAGTGGTACAGAAAATACACCAGCTATTGCAGCAATGGCTAAAGCTTTGCGTCTATTAAAAGATAACGAAGCACAAAAAGCTGATAAGATGTTAAAATTGAAATCTGAATTGATCGAACATATTGAAAGTCTTCCAAATACGCACGTCTTTTCTAAGATAGCAGATGATTTTGCACCACATATTATTTGTTTTACGATCGATGGAGTTCGTGGTGAAACGGTGGTTCATACTTTTGAAGATCGTGACATTTATATCTCAACTACTAGTGCATGTTCATCTAAAAAAGGATTGGAATCTAGCACTTTGAAAGCAATGAGTACACCTGAAAAAGTTGCAACTAGCGCTGTACGTGTCAGCTTAGATGAAAATAATACTGAAGCTGAAATGAAAGAATTTATCAAAAACTTGGATCAAATTCATCAACATTTCCAAATTTTGAATTAGATTTAATGAAACATAAATAGGAGAATTTAATGGAATATACTGAAATTATGGTTCGCTATGGTGAACTGTCAACAAAGGGTAAGAACCGTAAAAGCTTCATTGATCGTTTGCACGGTAATGTCGCTAGAGTTTTAAAGGATTATCCTGATTTAAGAATGAGACCGCATCGTGATCGTCTTCATATTGAATTAAACGGTGTCGATGCTAAGCCAGTTATGGAAAAGCTGAAGAATGTATTTGGAATTCAAACCTTTTCTTTAAGTGTTGAGGTTTCAAAAGATTTTGAAGATGTTAAGAAAAAAGCTATTGAAATGATGCATGAAGCATACAAACCTGGCATGAGTTTTAAAGTTGGGACTAAGCGTTCAGACCATAGTTATTACTTGGATACTAATCAAATTAATCTGCAACTTGGGGATGCAATTTGTGATGAATTTCCAGGAATCGACGTTGAAATGAAACGCCCTGATATTAAAATTTCTGTTGAAGTTAGACAAGATGGAATCTATCTATCATATTTAACTATCAAAGGTGCTGGTGGCTTGCCAGTCGGTACAGCTGGAAAGGCAATGTTGATGCTATCTGGTGGGATCGATTCACCAGTTGCAGGATACTATGCTTTGAAGCGTGGAGTTGATATTGAAATGGTTCATTTCTTTAGTCCTCCATATACTTCAGAACAAGCGTTAAATAAGGCCAAAGAGTTAACTAGCAAGTTGACTGCTTTTGGTGGAAATATTAAGTTTATTGAAGTTCCTTTTGCTGAGATTCAAGAAACTATTAAAGCTAATGTTCCAGAAGGATATTTGATGACGATCCAACGTCGTTTTATGCTGAGACTAACAGATCTATTGCGTGAAAAAGAACACGCTTTAGCCATTTTTAATGGTGAGGCTGTTGGACAAGTTGCCTCTCAAACATTAGAGAGTATGCTGGCTATCAATGACGTCACAACAACCCCAATTCTTCGTCCAGTTGCAACTATGGATAAAACAGAGATCATAAGAATTGCCGAAAAGATCGATACGTTCAATCTTTCTATCCAACCATTTGAGGACTGTTGTACAGTCTTTGCTCCACCAAGTCCTAAAACTAGACCCAATGTTGAAAAGACTAGAAAGTTTGAAAGTGTCTTGGATATTGATGGTTTAATTGAAAGATCACTTGCAGGAGTTAAGATCACTACCATCGAACATGGTGATCACTTTATGGAAAGTAATCAGGAAAATATCAATAGCTTACTTTAAAGCGATTGACGTTTTTAAAATAATGTTTTATTATCATAAACAACAGCTTAGATCAGGAG
Organism: Companilactobacillus baiquanensis; assembly: GCF_003946605.1. Lineage (GTDB taxonomy): Bacteria > Bacillota > Bacilli > Lactobacillales > Lactobacillaceae > Companilactobacillus > Companilactobacillus baiquanensis. The sequence goes on along the minus strand of NZ_RHOQ01000001.1, from coordinate 536,667 downwards.
TATTAATAATCCTTTAGCTTTAGAGAGAGCACGTCAGCTGAAAAGTGCTTAGTTAAAGATATTAATTGTTACCTGGGAGCTATCAAAAATGATCGGGCCACCGTTATCTGTTGAGAGAAGAGTCTAAGACTCTTAATTTAGGTGGTACCGCGAGCATTCGTCCTATTCAGGATGAGTGCTTTTTTTATTTTATGGAGGAATTTTTATGAGAGAAATCGACATGGATACTAAATATAGTCCCAAAGAAGTCGAAGCAGGACGTTATCAAACATGGCTTGATGAAGGAGTATTTAAACCTTCCGGCGACAAAAAAGCAAAGCCATATTCAATAGTTATTCCACCACCAAATGTTACTGGTAAATTGCACTTGGGTCATGCCTGGGATACGACTATTCAAGATACATTGATCCGCTATAAACGTATGCAAGGATATGATACCTTGTATCTTCCCGGAATGGACCATGCCGGAATCGCTACTCAAGCTAAAGTTGAAGCTAAATTACGTGAACAAGGTATTTCAAGATATGACTTGGGACGTGAAAAGTTTGTTGATGAAGTTTGGAAGTGGAAAGATGAATTTGCTTCAATCATCAAATCACAATGGGGTAAATTAGGTTTATCACTTGATTATGATCGTGAGCGTTTTACTCTTGATGAAGGCTTATCTAAAGCCGTTCGTAAGGTTTTCGTTAACCTATATAACGAAGGTTTGATTTATCGTGGTGAATATATCATTAATTGGGATCCACAACTACAAACAGCACTATCAGATATTGAAGTTATTCATAAGGATGATCAAGGTGCTTTCTACCATGTTAAGTACCCTTATGCCGATGGATCAGGATATATTGAAATTGCTACAACTCGTCCAGAAACAATGTTTGGTGATATTGCCATTGCCGTTAATCCAAGTGATGAACGTTATACTAATTTAGTTGGTAAAAAAGTTATCGTACCGCTAGTCAATCGTGAAGTTCCTATTATTACTGATCACTATGTTGATAAAGAATTTGGTACTGGTATGGTTAAAATCACGCCTGCTCATGACCCTAACGACTTTGCGGTTGGTAATCGTCATGATCTTGAACGTATCAATACAATGAATGCTGACGGAACAATGAATGAAAATGCCGGCAAGTATAATGGTATGGATCGTTTTGAAGCTCGTAAAGCAATGGTTAAAGATCTTAAAGATCAAGACTACATGTTAAATATCGAACCGATCGTGCATAGTGTTGGTCATTCAGAACGTTCAGGCGTACAAGTTGAACCACGTCTTTCAACACAATGGTTTGTTAAGATGAAGCCACTAGCAGAGTTAGCTTTGAAGAACCAAAAGAAGGATTCAAAAGTAAACTTTGTTCCAGAACGTTTTGAAGATACCTTTACGCAATGGATGGATAATGTTCATGACTGGGTTATTTCAAGACAATTATGGTGGGGACATCAAATTCCTGCTTGGTACAATAAAGAAACTGGCAAGATGTACGTTGGTGAAGAAGCACCTAAGGATATCGAAAACTGGACACAAGAAAGTGATGTCCTTGACACATGGTTCTCAAGTGCTCTATGGCCATTTTCAACCATGGGCTGGCCAGATACAGATAGTGATGACTACAAACGCTACTTCCCAACTGATACTTTAGTAACTGGTTATGACATCATCTTCTTCTGGGTTTCAAGAATGATCTTTACAAGTTTGAAATTTACTGAGAAACGTCCGTTTGAACATGTGGTTATTCATGGTTTGATCCGTGATGAACAAGGACGTAAGATGAGTAAATCACTTGGAAATGGTATTGATCCAATGGATGTTATCGAAAAATATGGAGCCGATGCTTTACGTTGGTTCTTAATGAATGGATCAACTCCTGGTCAAGATACTCGTTTTAGTTACGATAAAATGGATTCAGCTTGGAACTTTATCAATAAGATTTGGAATGCTAGCCGTTTTGTTATCATGAACCTTGATGAAAATACACCAGCAATGGATGATTTATCTAAGGTAACTACTTATGATCTTTCTGATAAGTGGATCTTGGCTAAATTGAATCAAACAATTAATGAAGTTAATCGTTTGATGGATAAATTTGAGTTTGGTGAAGTTGGCCGTAATCTTTATAACTTTATCTGGAATGATTTCTGTGACTGGTACATTGAAATGAGTAAAGCAACATTGACTGGCGAAGATGGGGATGCCAAAGATCAAAAGAGAATGTTGTTAACTTACGTATTGGATAAGATTTTGAAATTAATGCACCCAATTATGCCATTTGTAACTGAAAAAATTTGGTTATCAATGCCACATAATGGCAAGTCGATCTCATTAGCAGCATATCCAGAGAATCATGATGAATTTAAGAATGAAAAAGCTATGAGTGATATGGATATTCTAATCGACTTGATCAAGTCAGTTAGAAAGATTCGTCTTGAAGCTAATGCGCCACTTTCTAAGGCAATTGATATCTTGATCAAACCTCAAGATGATGCCGTTAAGGAAGTTATTTTAAATAACAAAGATTACGTTGATCGTTTTGCACATCCAAAGGAATTACAAATTGATACTGATCTTGATGCACCAGCATTGGCTATGACTTCTGTTACAAATGGAACTGAAGTTTATATTCCATTGGCTGAATTGATCGATCTTGATGAAGAAATAGCTCGTCAAGAAGAAGAAATGGCAAAGATGGATCAAGAAATAGCTCGTTTGAATAAGAAACTTTCAAATGAAAACTTTGTTAAAAAGGCACCTGAAAAAGTTGTCGCTGAACAAAAAGAAAAATTAGCTGACTATCAATCACGTCAAGCTAAGATCAATCAAAGAATTGATCAACTAAAAGCTAATAAATAGTCTTATAATGGGGAATGTGACAAATTAACGAATAGTTAGTTTGTGGTCTATTTCCATTTGACTACAAAAAAGTCGTTGTTTGTTTTTATACAAATAACGGCTTTTTACTATTATTAGGGGGATTTACTTCGTGTTAAATTATCAAGAAACTATCAATTATATACATTCGTTTTCTAAGTTTCATAGAACCAACAGTTTAGAGAATATTAAAAATGCTTTGAATCAATTAGGTAATCCTCAAAATAGTTATCAAACTATTCATGTAACTGGTACAAATGGCAAAGGCAGCACTTGTAATTATTTAGCAAACCTATTAGAAGCGACTGGCAAAAGAGTGGGGATGTTTACTTCTCCTTTTATAACTAAGTTTAACGAGAGGATTCAGATCAATCACGAAATGATTTCAGATGATGAATTAGTGTCATTAGTTTCTGAAGTTAGAGAGATTACAGATAAAATAGATCTGACTGAATTTGAGTTTGTTGTAATTTTAGGGTTTATGTACTTTCAAAAAAAAGTCGATGTTGCTATTATTGAGGTTGGCATTGGCGCAGCTCATGATAAAACTAATGTTATTGTTCCAGAAGTCTCAATTATAACTTCGATCGATTTGGATCATGAAAAAATAATTGGTCCGACGATTCAAGATATTGCCATTGAAAAGTCAGGTATAATTAAGAACCACAAACCAATAGTTACTGGTTATCTTCAAAATGATATTCGCAATATCGTCTTAAATAAATCTAAAGACTTAGATAGTCAGTTATTTGAGTTTGGTCATGATTTTAAAGTTGAAAACTTTCTTTCCGGTCATACAAGTGAATTTGATTATGTTGATAATAATATCAAAATTGAAAAAATCAAATGTGCTGGTTTTGAAAAGACAACCGCAATGAATATGTCGATCGCAATTAAGGCATTTTTAGTCTATCAAGCTATTAATCATGAAAAGATTGATTTAGAATTGATCAAAGAAGGAATTGAATCACATTTAATTCCGGGACGAATGCAAATCGTTCAAAAAGAACCGACGATAATTTTGGATGGTTCACACAATTTTGCAGCAATCTATAATTTAATAAATTCTTTAATATCAAATTGGCAAAATAAAGATATAATTGTAGTGTACGCTGGAATGAAGGACAAAGATCGCAAAGATATTTTGAATTACTTAGCAAAACACGTTAGTAAAGTCTATGTCACAACATTAGATATGCAACGTTCCGCTGATGAAGCTGATTATGATATTTCAGTGTATAATAATGTTGATTTTGTAAAAGATTATCGAAGTAAAATAAAGAGTCTTCAAGATAATTTAACGGATCAGCAAGTTTTACTAGTAACAGGTTCATTTTATCTAATTTCTGATTTAGAAAAAAAGTTCTCGTAATTTAGGATACAATGATAAAATTAAGAGAAAAAATTTTAAATCACGGAATAACATCTTTAAAAACAGAAGAACTAATCGCTGTAATTTTAGGAAATGGTATTAAAGGGCAAAATATTCTGGAGATATCCAGAGGTATTTTGTTGCAATCGGAAAACCTTCAATTAAATTTAAAACAGTTAATGAACCAAAAGGGAATTGGCGTGGCGCAAGCTTGCAAAATTCTGGCTGCTTTAGAATTAGGAGATCGTAAATTAAAAGCTGATAAGTTACCTGATAAGATAATGAAATTATCGATATTGGGAGAACATTTAATAAAAAAAATTGGGAGCTCACCACAAGAAAAGTTAATTGCGGTATATCTAGATAGTAGTAATCATATTATTATGGAAAGAATCATTTTTATTGGTACTATTGATACGGCCACGGTTCATCCTCGAGATATTATACGTGAAGCTTTAAGAGTTTCGGCGCACCGAATAATTATTGCCCATAATCATCCGGGAGGAAGCTTACAGCCGTCAAAAAATGATCAGGATTTTTCATTAAGGTTGAATAAATGTTGTCAATTAATCGGAATTGGTCTAGTTGATCATTTAATAATAACTAGAAATTCATATTTGAGTATGAGGACATCTAATTTAATTTAGTTTAAGTAACTGTGCTAGTTTAAATTGACCTTTTGTATGATATAATTTTGTTTAGCGTAAAATGTGGTGTGTACTTTAAAGGAGAGAATATAAATTGTTTGGTATTGGATCAAAAAAACTTGGTATAGACTTAGGTACTGCTAATACTCTTGTCTATGTAGAAGGTAAGGGTATTGCCCTTAATGAACCATCAGTTGTAGCAAAGAATAACAACACTGGAGAAATCGTTGCCGTTGGTTCCGATGCCCGTGAAATGATTGGTCGTACACCCGGAAGTATTTCAGCAATTCGTCCTATGCGAGATGGAGTTATTGCTGATTATGATACAACTGCAGCTATGATGAAATATTTCATTGAAAAAACAGCTGGTAACTCTAAACCATCAGTTATGGTTTGTGTACCTAGTGGTGTTACTGAAGTTGAAAAACGTGCAGTTATTGAGGCAACTCAACATGCTGGAGCACGTGAAGCATATGTAATTGAAGAACCTTTTGCTGCTGCGATCGGTGCAGGACTACCTGTTATGGATCCAACTGGTAATATGGTTGTTGATATCGGTGGTGGTACAACAGATGTTGCTACTATTTCCTTAGGTGGTATCGTTTCATCACGTTCAATTCGAGTTGCTGGTGACAAATTTGATGAATCAATTTCATCATTTATTAAAACTAACTTTAACTTACAAATTGGTGAAAGAACTGCTGAAGATGTTAAGATTCAAATTGGTTCAGCTTCAATCGAAAAAGCTAAAGAAATTGAATCGATGCAAATTCGCGGTCGAGATTTAGTTACAGGTCTTCCAAAAACAATTCAATTAACTGGTGAAGACATAGCTACAGCTATCCATGAAGACGTTCAAGAAATTATTGAAACTATTAAAGAAACACTTGAAGAAACTTCTCCTGAAATTGCTGCAGATGTAATTGATCATGGTATCGTACTTACTGGTGGTGGTGCCCTTTTACATCATTTACCAGAAGTCATTTCTGAAGCAACTGGAGTACCCGTATTCATTGCTCAAGACCCACTAGATTGTGTAGCCATCGGTACTGGAGAGTCTCTTAAAAATATCGATGTAATGCGTCGACAAAAATAAGCGGGTTAATCCCGTTTTTTTTATTTGTTCAATTAGGAGGAAGCAATGCAAAAGTTTTTTTCAAATAAAAAGTTAATTATTCTAATGTTGATCATTATCGTGACCTTCGGATTGTTGGCCATATCAGTCAATATTAAGGATAAAAAAAATACTCCTCCTGTTATACAGCAGGTAGGTAATGACACTGTTAGTATTGTCGGAGGTATATTTGCCTACCCAACTAATGCTGTCAAAAACGCAACTTCAGAATTTTCAGATTTATATAATACATATACTGAAAACCGTCGATTGAAAGCTAAAATTGGCGAATTAGCACAAAACCAAGCTAAATTAAAAGTTGTCCAAGAAGAAAACAAGAAGTTAAAAGAAGAATTGAAATTAAATGCTACTTTGACTGATTACAGTTCAATCAATGCATCTGTATTGTCAAGATCTCCTAGCAGCTGGCAAAATTATTTAACAATCAATCGTGGACAAACAAGTGGTCTTAAAAAGAACATGCCGGTTATGTCTGGTAAAGGATTGATAGGTCGTATTGTTGAAGTTAATAAGATCAGTTCTAAAGTCGAATTAATTTCAACTAATAATGAATTAAATGATAAATTTGCAGCTGAAATTCAAAGTGAAAACAAGAATATTACTGGTGTTGTAAGCAAGTATGACAGCGAATCTGGTGATTTGGTAATGGAAAATGTTACTTCAACTAAAGATATTAAAAAAGGTCAAAAAGTTATTACATCAGGTCTAGGTGGGGTGACACCTAGAGGTCTATATATTGGTAAAGTTAGTGCAATTAAAAAAGATAACTACGGAATGACTAATTCTGTCTACATAGTTCCCGCAGCTGAAATGAGAAACTTCACTGTTGTAACTGTTATCAAGACATCAGTAAGTGGTGAAAAGTAATGAACGTCAAAACACGTAAAATTACGGGCCAAGTTATTTTGGTCTTAGTCGCATTTTATTTAGATGGTCTAATGAAATGGGCTTTCTTAAATAATATGAATACTGGGGAAATTATGATTGTTCCTCAGCTTATGCTGATGGTCTTAGTCATGCTCTCTATGAGAATTAGCACTCGTAGACAACTAATTCTTTATGGAGTTGTGTTTGGGTTGATTTATGATTCTTATTATTTTGGATTGATAGGATTATATACAGTCTTATTACCTTTAGCAATGGTCGGAGTAGATCATTTTAAGTTTTTATTTGTTAAAGCAAACATGGGATATGAAATCTCAATTTACTTTTTAGCTTTAACATTTATTCAATCTGGAATTTATGTTTTGGAACGACTCTTACAACAAACTAGTGTAAATATTATGGACTTTATAACCTTTACTTTAGGACCCACTTTACTATGGAATATTATTGTATTTTTTATACTTTATATTCCGCTAGCCAATCTTAGTGACTGGCTTGTTAAATACAGGAGGGATAGTAAATGAGTAACGTTACTCTTAAAGGAAGTAAAGACGGTTATGTCATGACCATTAATGATCAGGGCGATTTTAGCAATTCATTAAAAGAATTAAAAAAGCTTATTGCTAATCAAAATGTTGGATCTTCTGAAGAAGAAGTTATTCAATTTACTATTAAAACTGGTAATCGATTATTAACCGATGATCAAATTAAGAAACTTAAGACGTCATTTTCAGAATATCCTCAAATTGAGATAAAAAGTATTGATTCTGATGTTGAGGATAAATCTGTTATTGAGAAATTGATCAAAGCGAGTCAAATAAATGTTGAAGCAGGAATTGTTCGGAGTGGACAAAAGCTTGAATATGATGGTGATCTGTTATTTTTAGGAACTTTACATGATGGAGCACATATTAGTGCTACCGGCTCAATTTTTATTATTGGTGATGTTCACGGAATTGTTCAGGCTGGATATCCTGATAACACTGGAGCAGCGATCTGTGGAAATTTATCTGGAGCCGCACAATTTAGAATTGCCGATGTAATTGAAATTGTTACTGAGGATAATTCAGAGAAGTTTAAAAATAATAGTTTTGCTTATCTAGATGATCTTCATACGATAAATGTTGAAGATATGCAGAATTATCGTGAGATTATAAATGATTCTAGAAAAAGGACGGTATAATAATGGGGATTTCGATTGTTATAACTTCCGGTAAAGGTGGAGTAGGTAAAACTACTACAACTGCCAACATTAGTACGGTTTTAGCAAGTCTTGGGAAAAAGGTTTGTATGGTTGATCTTGATATTGGATTACGTAATTTGGATTCCGTTTTAGGACTAACTAATCGAGTGGTTTACGATATTGTTGATGTGGCGCAAGGTCGAGTAGTTTTGTCACAAGCATTAGTCCGTGATCCTAAGTTTGATGATAATCTATATTTATTGGCAGCTTCTCAATTTACTGACAAGTATGCTTTGGATCAAACATCTTTAGAAAGTATTATTGGATATTTGAAACAGCGCTTTGATTTTGTCATGATCGATTGTCCAGCTGGCATCGAGTATGGATTTCAAAATGCTGTCACTGTCGCCGATGGTGCTTTAGTAGTGACTAATCCAGAAATTGCATCTGTCAGTGATGCCGATAGAGTTGTTGGAATTTTGGAAAATATGAATATGCCAATTACACCGCATTTGATCATAAATCGTGTTAGAAAAAATATGATCAATAATGGAACATCAATGAAAATTGATGATATCGTTAATCATTTGGGTATTCCTTTACTGGGAATCGTTATTGATGAAGATGAAGTGATAGCCGCATCAAACTCTGGACATATGGTTGTGCTTGATGATAAGAGTGATGCTGGCCATAGCTATAAAAATATTGCTCATCGAATGCTTGGTGAAAATATCCCGCTTGATATTTTGAGCCAATCAAAAAAAACTGGATTTTTGGGTCGTATTTTTGGAAGAAATAATTAAATGTGATATAGTGTGTTTATATTAAATAGTCAACACAAGGGGAGCCACTTTGGCTGAGAGTGAATTGAAATTCAGACCCTTTAAACCTGTTATGTTAATACATGCGTAGGGATTGTGTTTAGGGACACTGTATACAGTTGGACTCTCTTGTGATGGCAAATTATAAGGGAGTCTTTTTATATGCAAAAAAATATTGCAACTAGAAATAATGGGTTAGTTGTTTTGACCGAAGGAGCAATTATTGTTGCTGCTGCTCAAGCATTGTCATTTGTACCTCATGATTTAGGGGTTTCTTCTATTCAAGTTGAATATGGACTTATTCCAATGGCAATTTATGCTTTAAGAAGAGGTGTTAAACCTGGTCTTACCGCTGGCTTAGTTTGGGGTATTTTGGATTTAATTTTAAAGGGATTTAGTAGTGGTAGTTTCTTAAATCCTCTGCAAGGAATCGTTGAATTCCCATTGGCATTTGCGGCTGTCGGTTTAGTAGGACTTGGTAGTGTTCAAGTTAAAAACAAAATTCAGGACGGTAAAAATCCGTTAGGATTGATAATAATTTATTCATCGCTTGGATTTTTGGTCAAGTATTTTCTTCACTTTTTGGCCGGTGGTATTTACTGGGGAGCATATGCACCAAAGACCATGAACCCTTGGATCTATTCTTTAGTAATCAATGGTGGTAGTTTTATCGCCAACATGATCATGCTGATCGTATTGTTAATAGTTTTAAATCGAGTTTTCAAACGTTTTATCATAGTTAAAGAATAAAAAAAGAGGATGTGGCTTAGCCACATCCCCTTTTTGCTTCACGAATATTAATTATTAAAATGTCTTATGCCATACTTTGTTTTTAGATAAAACTCATAAGGGATCCTAGGACAACACCGCCGATGGTAACTAAAATCATTAACCAAACAACAACTTGAATGATCTTAGTTAAAGTGCTTTTAGGCTTTTTTTCGTCGTTCAAAACTTCCACCACCTAATCTGATTTCATATAATGAAATACTACTTCACCAAGTTGTTTAATGCAACTTAAATCATATATACAGATAAGTATTAGAAAATACCTCCCACCATTGATAAATTTGATTTATCAGTGAATCGGGAGTTTTTTTTCGTTGTCAATACCAATATTCAATATCAAGTGGTTAATTGTGGGGAATTGTGGTAAATTAAGTAGTGTTAAAGAATTGGGGTGACTGGCATGTTCATGGGTGAATTTCATCACACGATCGATAGTAAAGGACGAATTATTGTGCCTGCCAAATTCCGTAAAGAAATGGGTACTAGTTTTGTTATTACTCGTGGTATGGATGGTTGCCTGTTTGGATATCCCCTTAATCAATGGGATAAGTTAGAAGCTCAATTAGATAAATTACCTTTAACAAAAAAAGATGCTCGTTCTTTTACAAGATTTTTTTATTCGGCCGCAACGGAAGTCGAATTTGATAAGCAAGGAAGAATTAATATTTCAGCACCTCTAATTGATTTTTCCAAACTGGAAAAAAATTGCGTTATAGTTGGTGTTTCTGACCGAATTGAAATTTGGGATGAAACTCGATGGAATGATTTCAGCAAACAAGCTGAAGAGAATTTTGAAGAAATATCGGAGAAAATGACGGATTTTGACTTCTAAAGAATTTAAACATAAGACAGTTTTATTAAAAGAAACAATTGAACAACTTAATCCGCGTGATAATGGTATTTATGTTGATGCAACTTTTGGTCGTGGTGGACATACTAAAGAATTACTTAGTCAGATAAGTAATAGTCATGTCTATGCTTTTGATCGAGATGAGAAAGCTATTGAAGCCGGTGAAAATCTGAAAAAAAGTGAATTTCTCGGTAGCAATCAGTTAACTTTGATCAGAAGTAATTTTGAAGATATGAAAGAAAGTCTAAATAAATTGAATGTTACATCCGTAGATGGTGTGGTATACGATTTAGGAGTTTCTTCACCACAATTTGATGATGCACAAAGAGGCTTCTCATATAAAAAGGAAGCTCGCTTAGATATGCGTATGGATCAAAGACAAGAGTTGGACGCTGAAAAAATCGTTAACGACTGGGATTATGGTGATTTAGTCAGTATTTTTTATAAATATAGTGATGAGAAGTTTTCTAAACAAATAGCTCGTTCGATTGAAAGAACTAGAGAAGATCATCGAATTACATCAACTTTAGAATTAGCAGATATTATAAAAAATGCAATTCCAGCAGCTAGAAGAAGAACTGGAGGCCATCCGGCCAAAAGAGTTTTTCAAGCTATTAGAATTGCGGTTAATGATGAATTAGGATCACTGGAAAGATCGCTCGAACAAGCGATTGAACTTTTGGCACCAAAGGGTCGAATTAGTGTAATAACATTTCAATCAAAAGAAGATAGGATTGTTAAACATATTTTTAAAGAAAAGTCACAGATCGATGTACCACAGGGCTTACCAGTTATTCCGGACTATTTAAAACCTGAATTAAAAATGATTACAAGAAAACCAATTTTACCAAATGAAAATGAATTAGATGAAAATAATCGGGCACATAGTGCCAAGCTGCGAGTTGTAGAAAAGATTTAAATTGGAGAATTGAAAATGAGAGAGAGTACAGCTAGAAATCTACAAAACTATGAAGAGGTTCAACAAGAGCCGATAGCAACACCCAAAATATCACGCCGAGTGGCCATATCTAAACTAGAAATTAGTTTATTGGTAGGTTTGGGTGTTTTAGTGTTGTCATTAATGGTGACTTTGGTTGGCATTAATGTTTCTATGACCGCAGCTCAAAACAATTTAGATGAGATTACAACTAAAGTAAATAAAGCAAGTACTGAAAATGTCAATTTGCGACAAGAAATTTCAGAGATGACAAGCTTTGATCGTCTGTCTTCATTTGCTAAAGAACATAATTTAAAAATGAGTAACAAGAATGTAAGGAATGTTTCAAAATGAGACGGATTATAAAAAAAGCTTTATCAAATAAGGCAACACGAAATCACTATATTGTGGGAATTATCATAGTGCTCGTGACTGCCCTTTTTTTTATAGCTTTAACCACTAGATTTACTTCAATTGCGATAAATAAACAATATAACGGAGTAAATTTAGCTCAAAGAACTAAATTAAAGTATGAGCATTCATCAAAAGTTAACGCGCATCGTGGTGAAATATTAGATACTAATGGTGAAATGATTGCTGGAGATTCAAGTATTTATAATATTTATGCGGTTGTTTCTCATTCTGCTAAAACTGAAGATGGGAAACCTGATTATGTAAAGGATAAATCTCAAGTGGCAACAGTTTTGAGTAAATATTTGCCTATTTCAAAAAAAGAAGCATTAAAATATTTAAATCCTAAGAATAAAAAACAATATCAGGTCGAATTTGGTCAAGCCGGACGTGACTTGTCGATTGAAATAAAGAATAAAATTGCTTCAAAAAAGTTAACTGGGATAAAATTTGTTGAATTACCTTCAAGAGCCTATCCAAACGGCGTTTTTGCCACTAATTTAGTTGGAATTACTCAAGCTATTAATGCTAATGATGCTAACAGTAATATTAGTGGTGTCATGGGGATCGAGAAGTATTTTAATAAAATGCTCTCAGGAACTAATGGTAAAAAGATAGTTAAACAAGACTCGAATGGTAATGAATTGCCTAATTCCCAAGTAGTAGAAAAAAGTGCTGTTGACGGGGCAAATATTTACCTTACTTTAAATAGCCGGATTCAACAATATGCCGAGATCTTAGCTCAAAACGTTGAAGAAAAATATGAACCTAAGAATTTGCAAGTAGTTGTCATGAATGCAAAAACTGGTCAAATTGAAGCCGCTACTCAAAGACCGACTTTTAACCCTACAACTGGTAAAGGATTGAGTGATAGCTGGCGTGATACTTTAGTGGAAGATCAATACGAGCCTGGTTCAGTCATGAAAATATTGACTTTATCAGCAGCTATTGATTCCGGAAATTATGATCCCAATGAGTTATATCAATCTGGTTCTGTTGAAGTCGGTAGTAGAAAGATCAATGACTGGAATGATGCTGGATGGGGATCTATTCCTATCTCTGAAGCATTTCCAAGGTCGTCCAATGTTGGAATGGTCCATTTAGAAGAAAAGATGGGTTCTGATACTTGGATGAAATATATGAAACGATTTAAGATCGGTGAAAAAACAGGTATACAATTGCCCGGTGAAGTTTCAGGAAGTATTTCTTATGAACATGCTAGTGACCAAGCTATGACTTCTTTTGGTCAAAGTGTTAATGTCAACGCCATTCAAATGTTGCAAGCATTTTCGGCCGTGGCAAATAATGGGAAAATGGTTAAACCACAAATTATTAAAAAAGTTGTCAATGAAGAAACTGGGAAAACAGAAAAGAGCTACAAGACAGAAACAGTCGGTCATCCTATTTCAGCAAGTACAGCCAAAAAAGTCAAAAAAGCCATGCGCCAAGTTGTTACAAAAAAATATGGAACAGGTTTAGTTTATAATGTCCCTGATGTAAAGGTCGGAGTTAAGACTGGTACTGCTCAAATTGCATCAGAGAGTGGCGGATATCTAAGTGGAACCAATAATTATATATTCTCAGTTGCGGGAATGGTCCCATATGATGATCCTAATTATATTGTGTATATTACGATGAAACAGCCTCAAAAGATGACTGAATCTCCAGAAAAAATATTATCAGAAATTTTTAATCCTTTGGTTACTCGCTTAGTCAATCAAGGAAGTTCACCCACAAAATCAACAGTTGCTGGAAGTCAATATGTAAGTATTCCAAGTCTTTTGAATGGTACGACTGATAATGCAAGTAAGAAGATCAAAGCATTAGATCTACAAGCAGGTATCATTGGTACTGGTGATAAAGTTGTTCAACAACTACCAGCAAGCGGTGAAAAAGTTATGCCTGGCCAAAGAATAGTTTTATTAACTAATGGAGCCATGACAATGCCTGATTTAACCGGTTGGTCAAAAAATGATGTTCTAAAATTTGCGGAAGTTACTGGAAAACATGTTACGACAAAAGGAGATGGGTATGTAGTATCTCAATCACTCAAGTCAGGTCATGTTTTAAATGACAGTGGTAAAATTATAGTTACATTGAAAAATAAATAGGTTAAGGGGATTTACATGGAACTAAGTCAAATTATTATAGATATAGTTAGCACATTTGCTATCGTCTCAATTCTAATGCCCTTTTTTATTGGATATTTAATATCGCATAAAGAAGGTCAATCGATACGTGAAGTTGGGCCAAAATGGCACGCAAAGAAGTCAGGAACTCCTACTATGGGAGGACTTTTGATCATCATAGCCATGGCGATCACCAATGTATGGGTCGGAGCTTGGCAAAATCAATTAACACATTCACTGATAATTATTACTTTGGTGATAATTCTTTACGGTGGAATCGGATTTATTGATGATTTTATTAAAGTATTTAAAAAACGTAATTTGGGATTAAAAGTTTTACAAAAATTGGTTTTACAAATTATTGTTGCTTTTATTTTCATCTACGTTTATGCGACTGATCAATTGCCGTTTAATTTCACTATTCCGGGAATTTGGTCGATCGATTCAGTAATAATTTTTATCTTATTTACTATTTTTTGGCTGGTTGGATTTTCAAATGCTACTAACCTAACGGATGGTTTAGATGGACTTTTAGGTGGTTTAGCAACTATTTCTTATGGAACGTATGGAATAATTGCCTTGAATCAAAATAGAATAGACATTGCTATTGTTTGTTTTTCAGTAGTCGGTGGATTACTTGCGTTCTTGATTTTTAATCATAAACCAGCAAAGATATTCATGGGTGATGTCGGTTCATTAGCTTTAGGAGCTGGTCTTGCTGCCATAGCTATTTTGTTAGGACGTTACTGGTCATTGCTTTTAATAGGACTAGTTTATGTTTTGGAAACTGCTAGTGTTATGTTGCAAGTCTTTTCATTCAAAGTTTTCCATAAACGTATTTTTAAAATGACACCAATTCATCATCACTTTGAGATGATGGGATGGAATGAATGGAAAGTTGATATTATTTTTTGGATCGTCGGAATCGTTTGTTCAGGAATTTATCTAATATTATTTATATAGGAAGTCAGTCATGAAATCAGAAAGTAGATATTCAAATAAAAAAATTCTCGTTTTAGGTTTAGCCAAAAGTGGTTTTGCCGTAGCAAAGCTATTAAAGAAAATGAATTCAGAAGTGACTGTGGTCGACTCGAATCCATTAGAAGGAAATACGGAAGCTAAAGAATTATTGGAACAGGGCTTTAAAGTTATCACTGGCAGTAACGACGCTAGTTTGATCGATGAATCATACGATTATGTTGTAAAAAACCCCGGTATCTTTTATTCAAATGACTTAATTCAACACGCTTTGGAATTAAAGATCCCTGTTATTACAGAACCAGAAGTAGCATATAGCTTCTCTGATGCACATATGGTTGGTGTTACTGGAACAAATGGTAAAACAACTGTTACAACTTTAATTAAATTGATGTTGTCGCACTCACCTAAATTCACCAATTCTTTTTATGCAGGTAATATTGGTATCCCTATTTCTGAGGTTATTCAAAAGGCTACTAAAAACGACGTTGTAGTGACTGAACTTTCAAGTTTTCAACTAGAAGGAACAATTGACTTACACCCCCACGTGGCTGTATTAAATAATATATATTCAACTCATCTAGATTTTCATGGCACAAGAGCCAATTATATTAAAGCTAAGATGCACATAACAAAAAATCAGACTAAAGATGATTACTTTATCGTCAATTGGAATGAAGATGAATGGCGTCAATTAGCAAAAGATACTCAAGCACAAGTTGTTCCATTTTCAGATAAACAAGAATTAGAACATGGTGCATATGTTAAAAATAATGAAATTTATTATGATAAAGAATTCATTTTGAACATTGATGCAATAAAGATCCCTGGTGAACATAACGTTCAAAATGCTTTAGCTGCAATCAATGTTGCCAAAATATTCGACGTCAGCAATGAAGATATAATCAATGTCTTAACTTCTTTCAAGGGAGTTAAGCATCGTATTCAATTTGTAGATGAATTTAACGGTCGTAAATTTTACAATGACTCAAAAGCTACTAATATCGAAGCTACAACAGTGGCTTTAGAGGCATTTGGCGACAAACCATTAACATTGATTGCCGGCGGTTTGGATCGAGGCAATGGCTTTGATGAATTGATCAAACCACTTGAAAAAGTTAAAAATATTGTCTTGTATGGTGAAACCGCTGATAAAATGGTCGATGCCGCTCAAAAGGCCAATATAACTAATATTATAAAAGTTTCTAACTTAACAGAAGCTGTACCTGAGGCATACTCTCAAAGTGATAAAGGTGATGTTGTCTTATTGTCACCTGCAGCCGCAAGTTGGGATCAATTTGATAATTTTGAACAACGTGGAGATCAATTTATCGAAGAAGTCGAAGGACTTAAAGGAGAATCATAATGACCAAATTACGAATAGTAGTTTCTGGTGGCGGTACCGGTGGACATATTTATCCCGCAATGGCGTTAATTAAGCGTCTAAAGGAAAGAGAACTCGTTGATGAGGTTTTATATGTAGGTACACAAAAAGGCCTAGAAAGCAAGATCGTGAAGAATGCTGGTATTCCTTTTAAAACAATTGAGATCAAAGGATTCAAACGTAAGTTAACTTTAGAAAATATCAAAGTTATGCAATTATTCCTGTCGAGTGTCGGCAAGTCTAAAAAAATAATTAAAGAATTCCGGCCTGATGTTGTGATTGGTACTGGTGGTTATGTTTCCAGTGCGGTTGTTTATGCAGCACATAGATTACATATCCCAACAGTGATCCATGAACAAAATACTATCGCCGGTATTACAAATAAATTTTTAGGACACTTTGTCGATAAGATAGCGATTGCTTTTAAAGAGGCACAGGATCAATTCAGTGAAAAGAGAAAAATTGTTTTTACGGGTAATCCTAGAGCACAAGAAGTAGCAAAAATTAAAGTAAATGACCGTTTAAAGTATTATAAGTTACAAGCAGATAAGCCGACAGTTATGATCTTTGGTGGATCGCGTGGTGCAGCGCCTATTAATCGAACAACTATCGAATCTTTAAGCAAATTTTCTCAATCAGATTATCAAGTTTTGTTTGTAACAGGTAGGGTCCACTATGAGGATGTAATCAAAAAAATTGATTCTAATTCCATTAACATGGAAAATATATCTGTGCAACCATATATTGATAATATGCCTGAAATTTTGCCAGATATCAGTTTGATCGTTGGGCGAAGTGGTGCTACAAGTATTGCTGAAATAACAGCATTAGGAATTCCAGCAATATTTATTCCCAGCCCGTATGTTACACATGATCATCAAACCAAAAATGCTTTGTCAGTCGCTAAAAATGGTGCAGCAGTCATGATCACTGAAGATAATTTAACCGAAGAATCGCTTTATTCAGAGGTAAATAAGATAATGAGCAGTAAGGACATTAGAGTAAAGATGTCCAATGCTTCAAAAGAGATCGGTGTACCAGATGCAGCTGATAAATTGATCAAGGTATTAACTGCTTTAGTTAAGTAATTGAGGAGTCATTATGGCAAAGAAAAGGAAGAATGTAGGTAAAAATAGCATTATTTTAATTTTAGCTGTTGTGATAATATTTATCGCTTACCTAGGTTCTCCGCTTAGTAAGGTAAGAAATATTACAGTTGAAGGTGTTAATGATTTAGGAGCACAGCAAGTAATTGATGCAACTGCGATAAATAATAATAGTTTATTGGTCAATGTCTTACTCGATCATCAATCTATTGCAAATAAAACTAAGAAAAAATTGCCTTCGATCGAAACAGTTTCTTTTAAATCAAATAATTTACGTGACGTAGTGATAAAGGTTAGAGAATTTCCTACCTTAGGTTTGATTTATAAGGATGGATATTATTATCGTGTTATAAATGGCGGGCATATAATAAATCAAAAAATGCATTCGCCAATTGGAAACTATCCAATCTATAGTGGATTTAAGACTAAAAAAAGTTTAAAGAAAATTTCAAAAATTTATAAGAAATTGCCTGATAATGTAAGAACAAACGTTTCTCAATTTTATAATTCTCCAACTAAATTAAATCCATATCGTATCAAAATAGATATGAATGATGGTAATAAGGTAGTCGCTGATATTAGGACTGTTGAAGCAAAAATGAAGTATTATCCAGGAATTGCGGCACAAATGAAGCAAAAGGGTGTAATTAATTTAGAAATTGGTGCATATTCTTATCCTTTTAAAGCTAAGAAATAGGTTTAATATAGTCATATTTGTGTTAAAATTTTCTAATGAAAAGATTTTTTTCTAGGTAAGGGAGGCTGCCACGTATATATGGACAATTCAGAGTTTTTCGTAGGACTAGATATCGGTACTAGTTCAATCAAAGTAGTGGTTGCTGAATCGTCAGATGACAAGCTAAATGTTGTTGGCGTAGGAAGCGAAAGATCCGAAGGAGTTAGTCGAGGCGTCATAGTTGATATTGATAAAGCTGCTGGCGCAATAAAAAGAGCTGTTAAGCGAGCCGAGACGCAGGCTAACATCACTATCCACGATGTTGTAGTAGGTATCTCTGCTAATATGTTACAAATTGAAAAGTGCCAAGGTATGATTGCCGTTGGTTCAGAATCAAAAGAAATTACTGAGAACGATGTAAGACAAGTTATGGCAGCAGCTATGGTACAAAACTTACCTAGTGAACGCGAAGTAGTATCTTTAATTCCCAGACAGTTTTCTGTTGATGGATTTAATAATATTAAGGATCCTCGCGGGATGATCGGTGTTCGTTTAGAAATGAAAGGTATCATTTACACTGCACCGAAAACAATTGTCCATAATACCAAAAAAGCCATTCAATTAGCCGGATTGAACATTGTTCATAAGGTTATTTCTCCAATGGCACTTAGCCAAGTAGTTTTGAATGATGGTGAAAGTGGTTTTGGTTCAGTGATCATTGATATGGGAGCAGGTCAAACTACTGCCTCTGTTGTTCATGATTACAACTTAAAATTATCAACGGTTGATTTTGAAGGTGGACATTATGTTACACATGATATATCAGTAGTTTTGAATACTACCGTTGAAAATGCAGATCAACTAAAAGTTTACTATGGAAATGCCGATCCTGATGAAACTTCATCTGATGAAACTATCAGTGTAGAAGTAGTTGGAAAATCTGATCCAGAACAAATTTCAGAACAATATATTTCAGAAATAATTGAAGCTCGTTTAGAGCAAATATTTAATAGATTAAAGAGTCCATTAGAAAATTCTGGCGCTTTATCATTGCCAGGAGGAATAGTTCTAACAGGTGGCGTTGCTGCTACCCCTAATATTGAAGAACTTGCAAGAAAAGTCTTTGGTGTGAAGGTCAGAAGCTATGTGCCTTCCCAAATGGGAATGCGTCATCCTTCTTATGCGTTAGGCTTAGGATTGGTGACCTATGCTTCAAGGTTAAACGATATCGGAATTATTGCTGACAATGTTGTTAATGGAGCAACAATTAACCAAAATAATTCGACTCCTCAACCTGTGGCAAAAGCCAAACAGGTCGTTGAACCAGAACCAACAAATAAAAAAATACCAGATGAAATTGAAAAATCTAACACTCCAAAAGCTAAAAAGCGCAAGGGAATGGATAAGTTTAGAGATTTCTGGAGTAAATTTTTTGATTAAAAACTAAGATAAATTAAACAGGAGGAACTCCTTAATGGAATATTCTTTAGACTCAAACAACAACATGGGAGCAGTAATAAAAGTTATTGGTGTAGGTGGTGCCGGTGGCAACGCTGTTAACCGAATGGTAGACACAGGAATCAAAGGTGTTCAGTTTATTGCTGCAAATACTGATGTTCAAGCCTTAGAAAGTTCTAAAGCTGAAACAAAAATTCAATTGGGACCTAAATTAACAAGAGGTTTAGGTGCTGGTTCAAATCCAGAGATCGGTCAAAAAGCTGCTCAAGAGAGTGAAGAAGCACTTAAAGAGGCTCTTGAAGGCGCTGATATGATCTTTATCACTGCCGGAATGGGTGGCGGTACTGGTACTGGTGCAGCCCCAATCGTAGCTAATATTGCTAAAGAAAGCGGCGCATTAACAGTTGGTGTTGTTACTCGTCCGTTTGCATTTGAAGGTTCAAAGCGTTCACGTTTTGCAGCCGATGGTATTACAGAACTTAAAAAAGATGTTGATACTTTGGTTATTATTTCTAATAGTAAATTACTTGAAGTTGTTGATAAGAAGACACCAATGAGTGAAGCTTTCAGTATTGCTGATGATGTATTACGTCAAGGTGTTCAAAGTATTTCTGACCTTATTACATCACCTGGTTATGTTAACTTGGACTTTGCTGATGTTAAAACTATTATGTCTGATCAAGGTTCTGCTCTTATGGGTATTGGTACAGCAAATGGTGAAAATAGAATCACTGAAGCTACAAATAAGGCTATCTCATCACCATTATTAGAAGTTTCAATTGATGGTGCTAAACAAGTGCTTCTTAATATCACTGGTGGAACGGATCTATCACTTTATGAAGCCCAAGAAGCTGCTCAAATCGTTTCAGATCAAGCAACTTCAGATGTAAATATCATCTTTGGTACATCAATGGATGAAACACTTGGTGATCAAGTGAAGATCACAGTTATTGCTACTGGTGTTGAGAGTGAAGATTCTAAGAAGAACGCTAAGATGCCTAATTTAAATAACAAAGCTGCTACTTTAAATAACAATACAAAATCAAGCGTTCAACCTTTGCCACAAACAAAGGGTGACCCATTGGCAGATTGGGATATCAATCGTGAAACTAAGTCAAACAATGTATCTGGCGAAAAAGGCGAATTTGAAATTTTCCAAAAACCAGAAACAATTGATTTGAATGACGATGATGATGACTCAACACCACCAATTTTTAAACGTCGTAACAACAAATAAAGGAGAACTTATCTATGGCATTTGAAAAGTTCAGTAACTTTTTTGGTATTAATGATGAAGATCAACCTGTACAACAAGAGGCTGATTATTCTAATAATGAAAAGGTTGTTTCCATGAATTCAACAACAGATTCCAGAACTACCAGCAGTAAAATAGCTATTTATCAACCAAGGGTATATGCTGATGCCAAGGTAGTTGCCAAACAATTGTTAAACAATAAGGCTGTTATTGTTAATTTCAACAATATCAATGATGATTCGGCAAAACGCATCGTTGACTTTTTAACGGGATCTATCTTTGCCATAAATGGTGAGATCAAGCGTGTAGGAGATAAAATTTTTCTATGCACACCCCCTAAATTTGAAATTGATGGTAGCATTCCCGATATTAATGAATAGATAGGGGAGTTACATGGATCGAATTTTAACCGGTTTACCATATATCATTGCTGGAGCTTTTCAGTTGTACGAAATGATAATATTTATCTATTGTATACTTTCATTTATGCCCAGATTGTATCAAAATCCATTTGGACAATTGATCGTACGCTTGGTACAACCATTTCTAGCATTGATTCATAGAGCTTTACCATTTTTAAATAGACAAGTCCTAGATTTTTCTCCATTAATTGCTTTGATTATTTTACAACTAGTACAGAAAGTAATATTTATGGTGATTTAAAATGGCTGACAAAGAAAAAATAAGCTTAAAAAGCGGCTTTTTTCGTCCAGAAGAAAAACCTTTTGTCGATCGCATAAGTGATTTGCTTTTGAAATCACAGACAATGTATACACCGCAATTGACTGATTTTCTAAACCTAAGAGAACAGTTGATTTTGGATAACTTGATCAATAAATATGATGATCTCTTTGTTCATTATTTTGGTGGTTACGAAAATGCGGAAAGGGTCAGGGGTATAATTGCCCCTGATTATTTTGTACCAAAAGAATCCGACTTTAAGGTTTCAATGTACGAAATAAGATATCCAGAAAAATTTGCTAACTTGCATCACGGTCAAATTCTCGGTTCGTTAACAGGATCTGGGGTCGATCGTGATCATTTTGGTGACATCATTACCGATGGTGAAAGATGGCAATTTTTTGTATTTGATCAGATGGATGATTATGTAGAAGATCAAGTTACAAAGATTGGACCATATAAGATTCATTTAATCCGAAAAGATTTTGCTGATTTATTGATGCCTAAAGATGACTCAGTCGATGAAGACATCCGTGTGCAATCTTTAAGAATTGATACAGTAATTGCAACAGTTTATGATTTATCAAGACAAGTTGCTAAGTCTTTAGTTGAACATGGTAAAGTTCAACTTAATTGGACTAGTACGCGTAATGCTAGTGATTTTATCACAATGAGTGATACTTTAAGTGTCCGCGGATACGGTCGAATAAGAATTAATGATATTATGGGAAAGTCTAGAAATAATAAATATATATTGTTTGTGAATGTCATTAATAAATAATTAGGGGCGTGAAATTATGGTATTATCACCAGTTGAGATACATGATAAAGATTTTGACCACAAATTTCGTGGGTACGATCGTGACCAAGTCGATAAATTCTTGAGCCAAGTAGTTCAGGATTATGATTTAGCTTTGCAAAAAAACTCACAATTAGAAAAAGAGCTTACTGATATGAAAGAGCAGCTCAAATATTTTACTGATATGAAAGATGCTCTAAATCAGTCAATTTTGGTTGCTCAAAATGCAGCTGATAAAGTTAAATCTAGTGCTGAACAAGAGGCACAAGTGATAATTGAAGAGTCACAAAAAAAGGCCCGCGAGTTATTGGATCAATCAACAGATAAATCTAACCAAATTTTACAAGATGCCTCTGATAAAGCCCGTCAAGTTACTATTGAGACCGATGAATTAAAACAAAAAACTAATAGTTTCCGCCAAGGGCTCCAAGGAATGTTGCAACAACAATTGAAAATGATTGATAATCCTAAGTGGCAACAATTGGCTGATGCCACGTCTACCAGTGATTTGAAACAAAAAGTAGGTATGGAAAACAATCAATATCCTGAAGATAATTATGAAAATTATCAAGATAGTGTTTCCAATGACGGCCAAATGAATTATAATGACAACATTGCTGATAGTCAGGAAACTGATAAAACGCCGGATGATCCGTATACGATCAACCATGATCAAAACGGACCAACATTCCAGTTTGATAATGACGATCAGAATAATAACAATAATTAAGAGAACAAGTGCTTTATAAAACATTCTTCAGCGAACTAACGTATGGTGAGAGGTTAGTAGGATAATTTATTTAGTATATCAACTCTTAAAAATTTCTATAATTATTTACCAATAGGTGGTATAGCGAGAACTCGTCCTAATTTGGATGGGTTCTTTTTATTTTTTATTAAGGAGTGTAAGGATGAAAGTAAAAGATACTTTAAATTTAGGTAAAACTAAATTCCCAATGCGTGGTAACTTGCCCAACAAAGAAGCTGAGTGGGAAAAGGCCTGGGATGAAAATAAAATTTATGAAAAGCGTCAAAAGTTAAATGAAGGTAAACCTACTTTTGAATTACTCGATGGACCTCCATTCGCTAATGGTGATATTCATATGGGACATGCCTTAAACAAGATCTCAAAAGATATCATTGTTAGATATAAGTCAATGAATGGCTTTAGATCACCATATGTACCAGGATGGGATACTCATGGTCTACCAATTGAACAACAATTGGCTAAAAAGGGTGTTAAGCGTAAAGAAATCAGTATGACTGAATACCGTAAGATGTGTCGTGATTTTGCGGAAAAAGAAATTAAGAAGCAAATGGCCGGATTTAAGCGTTTAGGTGTTTCTGCTGATTGGGCACATCCATACATTACTTATCAACCAGAATTTGAAAAAGAAGAAGTAAAAGTTTTCGGTGAAATGGTTGATAAAGGTTACATTTATCGTGGTAAAAAACCAGTTTATTGGTCACCATCTTCAGAATCAACTTTGGCAGAAGCTGAAATTGAATATAAAGATATTAAATCTCCATCAATTTTTGTTGCTTTTAAAGTCCGTGATGGTAAAGGCCTATTAGATACTGATACATCATTTATTATTTGGACAACTACTCCATGGACTATGCCATCAAACGAAGCTATTTGTGTAAATCCTAAATTCAATTATGCTTTGATCAATGCTGATGGTAAGAAATACGTTGTAGCAGAAGAACGTATTAGTTTCTTGAAAGAAACATTGGACTGGGAAAATGTTGAAACTCTAAAGACATTTAAAGGTAGTGAACTAGAAGGATTAACAGCTACACATCCATTCTATGATCGAGAATCATTACTTATTTTAGGTAACCACGTTACATTAGATGATGGTACTGGATTAGTTCATACTGCTCCTGGATTTGGTGCTGATGACTTTGTAGTTGGTATGAAGTATAAATTACCAGTCTTCTCACCAATCGACGCTCATGGTTGTTTTACTGATGAGGTTCCTGAATATGAAGGTGTCTTCTATGATAAAGCTAACAAGATGATCACTGAACGTATGTCTGAAAATGGATCATTATTGAAGTTAAGCTTCTTCAGCCATAGCTACCCACATGATTGGCGTACTAAAAAGCCAGTTATTTTCCGTGCTACTCCTCAATGGTTTGCTTCAATTGATAAATTTAGACCACAATTATTAGAAGAACTTGAAAAAGTAAGTTTTATCCCTGATTGGGGTAAAACACGTCTTTATAATATGATTCGTGATCGTGGTGACTGGGTTATCTCAAGACAACGTGCTTGGGGTGTTCCACTTCCAATTTTCTATGCTGAAAATGGCGAACCTATTATGACCAAGGAAATTATTGATCACGTTGCCGATCTATTTGGTAAATATGGTTCAAATGTTTGGTTTGAACGCGATGCTAAAGATCTTTTACCTGAAGGCTATACAAATCCTGCTAGTCCAAATGGTGAATTCACTAAAGAAACAGATATTATGGATGTTTGGTTTGACTCAGGAACAGCACATGCCGGAGTTGCTAAGTTGCGTGATAACTTAACATTCCCAGCTGACTTAGTTCTTGAAGGATCTGACCAATACCGTGGCTGGTTTAATTCATTATTGATCACTTCAGTTGCTGCCTTTGGAGTTGCTCCTTATAAAGCTATCCTTTCACAAGGATTCACGCTTGATAAAAATGGCGTTAAGATGAGTAAATCACTTGGTAATGTAATTGCACCTTCTGATATTGAAAAACAATTTGGCGCTGAAATCATTCGTTTGTGGGTTGCATCAGTTGACTCAAGTTCTGATGTTGCTGTTTCAACCGACTCATTCAAACAAGTTTCAGAAACTTATCGTAAGATCCGTAATACTATGAGATTTATGCTGGCTAATACTTCTGACTTTGATCCTAAGGCTGATCGTGTTGCTTATGAGGATCTTCGTCCTGAAGACAAATATATTGCTGTTAAACTAAATGATTTAGTTAAAAACTTGCATGACGAATATGATGAATACGACTTTGCTGATGTGACAAAGAGTGTTATTCGTTTTATCACTAATGAAATGTCAACATTCTATCTTGATTTTGCCAAAGATGTTGTTTATATCGATCCTGAGGATTCACATTCTCGTCGTTCAATGCAAACAGTTATCTACGATGCAACTGTTAAAATCGCAAAATTAATGACACCTATTTTGCCACATACTATGGAACAAGTTTGGGAATACTTAAAAGAACCTGAAGAATATGTTCAATTGACAGAATTACCAGCAGTTGAAGAACTATCCGATGCTGATGAAATTCACGAAAATTGGAGTAAATTCATGTCATTCCGTGATGATGTTTTGAAATCACTTGAAGTTGCTCGTACTAATAAATTAATTGGTAAATCTTTGGAAGCAAAAGTTACAATTTATCCAGACGATGAATTAAAAGCCACTTTGGATAAAATTGATAGTAACTTTGGTCAATTATTGATCGTTTCTCAATTTGAAGTTAGTCAAGACAGTGCACCTAGCAACGCTGATAAGTACGAAGGAGTCAGTGTATTAGTTGAAAAAGCCGAAGGTGACGTTTGCCAAAGATGTCGTATGATCAAGACAGATGTCGGTAGTGACTCAAACTTCCCAACTTTCTGTTCTAGATGTGCTAAGATTGTTACTGAGGAATATCCTCAAACAATTGAAGAAGGTTTTGAGGGCTAAAAATGTTTCAAGGAAAAATAATCCGTTTTAATAATGAAAGAGGATTTGGTTTTGTAAATGATGGAGAAGAGGATATCTTTTTCTTTGCGGATTCAGTTTTGAATCGTGAAGACTTCTTTATCAAGCCAGATCTAGATGTTGAGTTTGAAATTGCACCTGGTTTTAAAGGACCACAGGCAATTAATATAACTATATTAGATCCTAAACAAGATAAAGAAAGCGCTGAATAGTGCTTTCTTTTTTTATCGAATTTATTTATCAGGGAGAAATCATATGAATGATCAGTTAAATCCTAAAAGATGGATGGTACTTATTTCGGTCGGAATCTTTACTTTGATGGCAACACTAGACGGATCGATCGTCAACATTGCTTTGCCAGTTATTAGTAAGGATCTAAATATTCCGATGAATATGGCCGAATGGATCGTTTCAATTTACTTAATTACTATTTGTATTTTTCTATTATTGTTTGGAAAATTGGCTGATTCTATTGGTAAAGTTAAAGTTTTTAAAACAGGATCCGTTTTATTTATTTTAGGATCCTTGATCTGCGGCTTTGGTGTTAATTTACCAATTCTTTTAGCCGGACGTGCGTTGCAGGCTTTTGGTGCATCAATGGCGATGGCAACTAACAATGGAATAATCACTCAAACTTTTCCATTACGTGAACGTGGTTATGCGTTAGGCTATATTGGATCTTTCGTGTCAATTGGCTCTATTGCTGGACCTGGAATCGGTGGATTAATACTTTCTCAATTCCATTGGAGTTATATTTTTTGGATCAATTTGCCAATTGGTGCGATAGCTTTAATATTAGGATATTTAAATTTACCTAAGAAAGAGCCTAAAAAT
Organism: Companilactobacillus baiquanensis; assembly: GCF_003946605.1. Lineage (GTDB taxonomy): Bacteria > Bacillota > Bacilli > Lactobacillales > Lactobacillaceae > Companilactobacillus > Companilactobacillus baiquanensis. The sequence continues at coordinate 509,755 of NZ_RHOQ01000001.1, read as the reverse complement.
CCAACAAAATTTGATTTACGTGGATTTTCAGTGTATTTTGTAACTTTATTAGTTTTCTTTGCAGCAATTTTTATTGGTCAATCGGTTGGTTTTGGCAATATTTATATTATTTTGGCATTTGTTTTGGCAATTTTATTATTTGCTTGGTTTATTCACTTACAAAAGAATACAGAGCAACCAATGATCGAGTTGAGGATTTTTAAAAATCATGATTTTACGTTAGGATTAGTTGTTGGATTTTTGATTTTTGTTACTAATTTCTTTTTCAATGTTGTATCACCATTTTATTTAGAGAACGCTTTGGGAATGAAGGCATCAATTGCAGGTTACATATTAATGATGTTCCCAATCGTTCAAGTGATCGTTGCACCAATATCTGGTAAAATGTCAGCTAAAATTAATCCGATTTTACTGACTATTACTGGTTTAGTTGTGTTAGCTATTGCTCAAATGGGGTATTTATTCTTTAATGTAAATACTAGTCTATGGTTTATATTGTTATTTATTGGATTGAACGGACTAGGTAATGGATTATTTCAAGCTCCAAACAATACTATGATCATGAGTTCTGTTGAACCTAAGGATCTGGGTATTGCGGGCGGATTAAATGCTTTGGCTCGAAATATGGGAATGATAATTGGTGTCTCCGTATCAACTACCATCTTATTTTTATCCATGAGCGGATTTTACGGAAAATCAGTAACAACTTATGTTAATAATAGACCAGATATCTTTATTGATGGTATGCGTGTTACAATGACATTCGCATTGGTAATTTGTATATTTGCTATTATTATGTCAATAGTAAGATTAATAAAATCAAGAGGTTTAAAGAATGGCTAAAGAAGATTCTAGATATTATGAAGAAGTTACTGCTCAAAAGCGGGTTTTTGGTGGAAAGATCATCAATGTTGATGTGGAACAAGTTATGCTACCAAATGGAATTCCAGCAATTAGAGAAGTAGTTAAACATCACGGAGCTGTCGCAATTATTCCCTTTACTGATGATGGAAAGATGATTTTTGTGCGTCAATGGCGTGCGCCACTAGATCAAGAAACTTTAGAGATCCCAGCAGGTAAAATCGATCCTGATGAAGGTAGTGATCTAAAGGAAGTTGCCTTGCGTGAAATGAATGAAGAACTAGGTATGACGACTGATAATTTAGAAAAAGTAACAGCTTTTTTTGCTAGTCCAGGTTATTCCAATGAGAAATTAACAGTTTTTAAAGCTGACAATTTAAAAGAAGTAGAGTTTAAACGTCCTTTAGATTCAGATGAATTTTTAAATGTTGAAAGGCTCACATTAGATGAAGCTAAAAAACAAATTGAAGCCGGTGTTATTTGCGATTCTAAGTCAATTTATGCGATTACTTATTGGGAGTTAATGAATGCTAAATAACTTCCTATCTAAAGTTAAAAATCGCTTTTCAAAATCTAATGGATCAAGTTATGATTCAGTTGTACCGGCAGATCAAATAGAAAAAAGACAGCAAGAAATGAGAGATCAGGAAAGAATCCGTGCTGAAGAAGAGTATCGTAATGAACATCCTGATCAGATTATGCAAGAAAAATTAGAATCATTTGAGAATAAGACAAATAAATTGAAAAAAAAGTTAAATATTGCGATTATTACAGTGTTTGGCTTAATAATTATTGTTTTTTTAATTTTATTTTTTATATAAAGGAGAATATGAAATGAAAATTGGCGTAATTGTTCCGATGGAAGAAGAAATAAAATTACTGAGAGAATCTTTAAGCGACGTAACTAAAGATGAGGTGGCCGGAGTTGAAATTACGATCGGTACATATAAAAATCATCAAGTTTACCTTGCCAAAAGTGGTATCGGTAAAGTTCAAGCCGGAATGACAGCGACAATTGTTAATGACCGTTATCAACCTGATTTCGTTGTTAATAGTGGATCCGCTGGTGGTATTGGTGAAGGACTAAAAATCGGAGATGTTGTTATTTCTAGTAAATTAGCCTATCACGATGCAGATGCAACTGGTTTTGGCTATAAAATGGGACAACTACCTGAACAACCATTATTTTTTGAAGCAGATTCATTCTATGTTGATGAAATAGTAAAAGCTGCCAAAAAATCTAATTTGACTGCACATGTTGGTGTAATTGTAACCGGAGACCAATTTGTTGACGGAAAAGAAAAAATTGCTACAATTAAAAAGTCGTTCCCAGATGCACTAGCTTCTGAAATGGAAGGTGCAGCTGTGGCACAAGTTTGTGCACAATTTAAAACACCATTTGTTGTTATACGTTCAATGAGTGATGTTGGTGATGAGGATGCAAGCGTGAATTTCGACGATTTTGTTATTCAAGCTGGTAAGAAGTCAGTTGAAATGTTATTGAACTTCTTAGATCAAGAGTAGAGGGGATTTTTAAATTGGAGTTTACTTATTTAGATAATGCTGCCACGACACCAATGGCAAAAGAGGTCGTTGATGTTATTTCTGAACAAATGGCAAATAATTTTGGTAATGCTTCGGCTACTAATTATTTCGGTCGTCAAGCACGTAAAGTATTAGATGAAAGTCGTCATACTATTGCCCAAAGTATTAATGCTAAAGATTCGGAAATTGTTTTTACAAGCGGTGGTACTGAAAGTGACAATACTGCAGTTATTGAAACTGCTTTATCACGTCAAAATCTAGGTAAACATATTATTACTACGGCAATTGAGCATGAGGCGATTCTTAAACCTATGAAGTATTTGGAGTCTTTAGGTTTTAAAATCACTTATTTGAAACCTAATGGATGTGGTGAAGTTACAGCTGATCAAGTTAAAGATGCTCTGACAGATGATACTATCTTAGTCTCAATTATGTATGGGAATAACGAAGTTGGTTCAAAGAATCCAATTAAAGAAATAGGCGAGTTATTGCAAGATCATCAAGCCTTTTTCCATACTGATGCTGTTCAAGCATATGGACAAGAAATAATCGATGTTAAAGATCAACATATTGATATGATGTCAACTTCGGCTCATAAGATAAATGGTCCCAAATTCATTGGCTTTTTGTATATTAATGACGAAATTCAGATCCCTTCTTTCATTAAAGGAGGGGATCAAGAAACTAAACGTCGTGCTGGAACTGAAAATGTTCCGGCTATCGCTGGATTTGCCAAAGCAGTAGAACTTATTACTCCTGAGATAAAAAAGAAGCGCCGTGAGCGTTATTTTGGCTTTAAACAACATATTCAAGCTATTTTAAAAGATAATAATATTAAATTTGAAATTAACGGACCAAAAGACATTAATGCTTTGAACCATGTGTTTAATCTCTATTTACCGGGGATTGACCGTGGAGTGTTACTGACAAGATTAGATTTAGAATATTTTGCTGTTTCTGGTGGTTCTGCTTGTACTGCTGGAAGTCTTGAACCTTCACATGTTCTTCTTGCTATGTTTGGGAAAGATAGCCCCAAAATAGATGATTCGATCAGGATCAGTTTTGGTAAAGACAATACTGATGAAGAGATCGTTAATTTCTCCAATAAGTTAGTTTCAATAGTTAAAGACTTGACTAATTAGTTGAGTTTCTTCAAACTTAATTTAACTGAGTTTAGGAGGTTATTACTATGAGTACAAAAGCACAAATTTTAGGAGATACTGACTTTTATGAAATCAGTCCTGAAATAAAAAAATACGCACTATTAGATGTTGGTTTTCAAGAGACTAAACAAGGTAACTTCCGACTTGAACGTCCAATTAATGGTGATTCACCATATGATGCCCGTTACTTCTTGAAAGTTACAATTAGTAAAGATTTTAGTAATCTTAAAATGTCAACAACAGATAAGAGTGGATTACATAGTTTAAATATTTTTAAATCGAAAAATACAACTCAAGAAATTGAGGATTTTAGATATTTAATGAAGTTTTTAATAGAAAAAAATATTTTAGTTAAGAGATAGAGGGTTTATTATGGATAATACAAAAAAGCGCGTTGTTGTTGGAATGAGTGGAGGAGTGGACTCATCAGTTAGTGCTCTTTTGTTGAAACAACAAGGTTATGAGGTTATTGGTGTCTTTATGAAGAATTGGGATGACACTGATGATTCTGGTGTATGTACTGCCACAGAGGATTATGAGGATGTTGCTAAGGTTGCCAATAAGATTGGTATTCCTTATTACTCAGTTAATTTTGAAAAAGAATATTGGAATCGTGTTTTTGAATATTTCCTAGCAGAGTATCGTAAGGGAAGAACACCAAATCCAGATGTTATGTGCAACAAAGAGGTTAAGTTTAAGGCATTCTTAGATTACGCTGAGAAGTTGAATGCCGACTATATTGCAATGGGTCACTATGCACAGAGCTTCCGTGATGATAACGGTGTTGTTCACTTGCTTCGTGGTGGAGATGCTAACAAGGACCAAACTTACTTCTTAAGTACAGTACAACAGCATCAATTACAAAAGGCTTTGTTCCCAATCGGTGGAATGCAAAAGTCTGAAGTACGTCGTATTGCTGAAGAGGCTGGTCTTTCAACTGCCAAGAAGAAGGACTCAACTGGTGTTTGTTTCATCGGTGAGAGAAACTTCAGAAAGTTCCTTGGTGAGTTTTTACCTGCCCAAGCTGGTACAATGATGACACCAGATGGTGAAGTTAAAGGTAAGCATGCTGGTTTGATGTATTACACAATTGGCCAAAGATCAGGACTTGGTATTGGTGGAAATGGTAAGTCTAACGAGCCATGGTTTGTTGTTGGTAAGGATATGTCCAAGAACATTCTCTATGTGGATCAAGGATATGATAATCCAAGATTATATGCTGATCATTTGGAAGCATCTGATTTATCATTTATTACTGGTTTAGATTACGGTGATGAATTCCATAGCACTGCTAAGTTTAGATATCGTCAACAAGATGTAGGCGTTACAGTACACGTTTTGGATGATGGTAAGGTAGCTGTTGACTTCGATAATCCTGTACGTGCAATTACACCAGGACAAGAAGTTGTTTTCTACGATGGTGAAGAGTGTCTAGGTGGCGCAACTATCGATGCAGCATATATGAAGGAAAAGAAGTTACAATATATTTAGTTTTTTAAGGTAACAGAGCGTGAAATAAATAATAATCGTAATACACAAGAGAATGTGACTTTCGTCGCATCCTCTTTTTTTATAGAAAAAAGTTTTCACGACTTTTCCATAGAATTGTCCAAAACTTGAAAATAGAATCGTAAATCATCATAATAGTAAGTAATTAACTTTATAGGGTGAATAAATTATGGAACTATATTTTGTCAGACATGGAAAAACAGAATGGAATTTAGAAGGTAAATATCAAGGTGGTCATGGAGATTCACCTTTGTTGCCAGAAAGTTTAGAAGATATTAAGTTACTTTCAAAGAGATTAGATGGAGTAAATCTTTCTAATGCCTATACAAGCCCACTACCACGAGCAAAAACTACCGCTGAAACATTGATAAATGATATGAAACAATCAGTTAAGTTAACGGTTGTCGATGATTTGAGAGAATTTGATTTAGGAATTATGGAAGGTCAAAAATTTGTCAAATTGGAAAGAGAAATTCCAGAAGTCATTCATGCATTTAGGTATGAACCTAAAGATTATGATTCTAGTCTAATTAAAGGCGAATCTTTTGAGGAAGTAGCTGAAAGAACGACTACAGCAGTAAAAAAAATTGTAGCTGAAAATGATCCTAACTCATCAATTTTAATTGTTAGCCATGGTGCCGCTTTAGTGACACTTATTCAATCATTATTAGGGACTAAAATTGCTGACATAAGAAAAGATGGCGGATTATCAAACACAAGTCTGACACACTTAAAATATAGTAATAACGAGTTCAAACTTATTAAATGGAATGAGACAGGGTACTTACATAAGAAATTGGAAAGTACCGATACTATCTGAGGTATTCAATGGATAAAAAAGCAGAAAAATTATTTAGTAATGGTGAGAAGGAAAAAGCCATCAAAACCCTTGTTGATGAACTAAATAATGATCATCAACAATTAGATAAAATTTTACAACTTTCAGCTTATTTGGTAGAAGTTGGTGACTTAGAGCAAGCTGAAGAATTACTTACTAAGGCATTAACTTTATTTAACGATAATAAGGATATTAGATATAATTTAGGAAATGTTTATTTTTTGGCTAATAAATATGACAAATCTAATGAAATTTTCTCAAACTTAATTCAGGATAATTACGGTTTTGAAGCTTACTTTATGGAAGCTAAGACTTTAAATGAACAAGGGAAACGTCAATTAGCCATTGTTTATGCGCTGACGGCAGTTGAAAAAGCACCTAAAGATTTGGCCTCACTTGAATTAATGGCAGATTTATTACTAGCTAACGGTAATTTCTCAGAAGCACAAAATTATTATCAAAAAGCTATTAAAATCGAAAAAAAAGCAAAATATTATCTCAATATTGCCCTTTGCGCTATGAATTTAAAGGCAGACTATCAACAATATTTAAATAAAGCTAAAGAGATCGATCCTAAGTATTTTGCTGAAAATGAAAAGAAATTATCAAATTTACAAAAATATTTAACAGAAACAGGAGATAGCAATGGCAGACGATAAAGAGTATTTTGTTGGAACTGTCAAAGCTATTTTTTTTGAGAATCCTGAAAATCTTTTCAAAATATTTACTATTAAAATTAAAAAAACCAATACTAAATGGGATGGTCAAGATATTGTTGTAACTGGTAGTTTTGGCAATATTTCTGAAGAAGAAGAATATAAATTTGAAGGCCACATGGTCGATCATCCAAAGTATGGTAAACAATTTCAAGCCGAGACCTATCAGCATAGCCGACCTAGTGGTAAAAAAGAATTGATCAGTTTCTTTTCTAGTGATGAGTTTCCAGGTATTGGAAAGAAAAAAGCTGAGAAAATCGTTGATACTCTTGGTGAAAATGCCATTGATAAAATTTTGCAAGATCCCAATGCCCTTGATTTTCTTAAATTAGGTGAAGAAAAAACTAATTTGATCGTCGAACAAATTTCCAAAAATCATCAATCAGAACAAGTTTTATATCAGTTAAGCAATTTCGGCTTTGGTAATACATTGAGTGCTAGGATCTATCAAAAATATGGTGCCAATACTTTAGAAAAAATAACTGAAGATCCTTATAGACTAGTAACTGATATCAAGGGAGTCGGATTTAAACGTGCTGATGAGTTAGCTCGTAATTTAAATATTCCACTAGATGATCCTAGGAGAATAAAGGGTGCACTTATTCAATTAGTAACGTTGCTGAATAATTCTACCGGCGATACATTGATTGAAAAAGACGATTTATTCAAACGAGCTATGGCAATTTTACGTTCAGATAATAAGTTGGATGAATTGAAGAATAAAATCGAGGATGGCCTAAAATCTTTAGTCAATGATGGTCTTTTAATATCTGAAGAAGGTAAAGTTTATGATAAATCATTGTTTGATGCCGAATGGTCGATCGCGCAATCTTTAAAAATGATTACTGATACTTATAAAGATGTAGAGTGGAGCAACCATCAATTCTCCAAAGAATTAAGAAAAATTGAAAAATCTTTTGAAGTTGAGTACGATCCTTCTCAAGAAAAGGCCATCAAAGAATCTTTAACACATTCAGTATTCTTACTAACCGGTGGTCCGGGAACTGGGAAAACGACGATTATCAATGGTATTGTGGCCGCATATGCAAAATTAAATGATGAAACACTGGATCCAAGTTCTGATGATTATGCAATTGCTCTAGCAGCACCAACTGGGCGAGCAGCTAAACATATGGGTGAATCAACCGGTTTGCCTGCTATGACGATCCATCGATTACTAGGGTTAACTGGAACCGAAGATGATGAGTTTGCTGAACCAACTTTGAATTGTAAATTATTGATAATTGATGAGATGTCGATGGTCGACACAAAGCTATTTAAGACTTTGATCGATGCAGTTCAACCAGGAACCCAAGTTGTTTTAGTTGGTGATAAGGATCAGCTTCCATCGGTTGGACCTGGCCAAATATTTTCTGACTTAATTAATAGTCAAATATTTTCGACCGTAATTTTGAAAGATATTCATCGGCAAGATGAAGATTCTACCATTATTCAATTGGCCCATGATATTAATGAGGGTCTGATCACTGATGAAGTTTTTCAGAATCGTTCTGATCGTAGTTTTATTGAATGCAGTAGTAAAAATGTGCCTGAAGTTTTGTCGCAAATCGTTAGCAAGTCAAGTGACCGTGGCTTTGATATTTCTGACGTTCAAGTTTTAGCACCAATGTATCGTGGTGTTGCGGGGATCGATAATTTGAATGCAGTGATTCAAAATGTGGTTAATCCTATGGCAGAAAAGCGTAAAGAAGTTTTGATGGGAAATATCCACTATCGAATCAATGATAAAGTTGTTTATTTAGTCAATACTCCTGAAGATAATGTCTTCAATGGCGAAATCGGTAAAATTATCGGAATTATTTTATCCAAGGAAAATACGGATCATGTTGATCAATTAGTAATCGATTTTGATGGCAATGAAGTGACTTTAGACCGCAAAGATTGGACGAATATCGCATTGGCTTATTGTACGTCGATCCATAAAGCTCAAGGTTCTGAATTTGAAATGGTAATTCTACCATTAGTAAATGAAGAGTCACGCATGTTGCGTCGTAATTTGCTTTATACAGCGATTACACGTTCTAAGAGGTTACTGATCATGGTTGGTAATAGAACGGCATTTGAGCGCTCTATAACAGATGAATCTGCCGAAAGAAAAACTAACCTTAAAAATCGTTTATTTACAGCATTTAAAGTAAAACCTAAAGAAGTAGTAAAAGAGGAGCCAGATCAAGAAATTGAACCTGATTCTTATCGATTAACATTAGATATGGTTATGAATAATTCAATTGATCCAATGATAGGGATGGAGAATATTACTCCGTTTGACTTTATTGAAAAAAATAAGAAGTAAAAAAGAGTCCAACAAAACATACTCAAAAACTGAGTGTATTTTGTTGGACTCTTTATATATTACTTCCGAAAACGGAATCTGTTTGGTAACCCCAATAGGCGGGATCCTTATACGTATAGGCAAATTCGAGCATAGAACCTTTAACGTTAGGTAAGTACGTCCTTCTCCTTTGATACATAAAAAGTGGATATTTTTTATTATTAAAATAATTTAAAATATTTTGATTATCTAATAATTCCACTGTATTTTTTTGTGTATATGACAGCTTGTAAGGATCAATTCCAGAATCTTCGCGAATCCTCTGGTAGACAGAATCGAAATTATGTAAATCAATAAGTGCGTCTTTTGATATGTAATTGGGATTAATAAAATTAACTGTGTATTGGACTACTTCATCGCCAATATAGCGCAGACGCTTGATTTCAAAATAATTAGAATCTGGATCGAGCTTTAATATCTCTTGGATCTTTGGGTCACTATTTTCTTGGGCAGAAAGAACTTTGACACCCTCAGTATTACCGTTAGCCATATTTAGATCGGTTAGCAAAACAACACTGCGGTGGTTTTCTTTAGCAACAAAAGTTCCTTTACCTTTAATACGAGTGACCTTATTTTTTTGCTGCAAATCATTAAGAACTTTGACAGCTGTGGTAGAGCTGACATCAAAACGTTTGCAAATATCTGATTCACTATAAAATTTATCACCTTGATTAAAAGAACCGTGATTAAGTTCATCGGTTAGGATTTCAATAATTTCCTGATATTTAGGTGTGAGCAATTAGATACCCCCTGATTAGAATTCAACTTTTGCCACACGGACAATTAAGTCAGTTCCATACTTAAAACCAGTAGCATTAATAGTTAGCATATCATTATTTTGAATGAAACTTAACTCTTCTTGATTATCTAACCAGGAAATATTTTTAATATTATGAGAAATTCCAGTAAATGAACGCGGATTTATGCCTTCACCACCCAAAACGACGTTGGAATTGCCAACTATTTTCAAGTTAAAGATGAATAGGTACAAGTTTTTACCATCAAATAAAGCAAAATCTTTCAGACCATCACCAGGTTTAATTTCAGTTGGGCGAGCTTTATAGATAGCTTGACCATTATTTTGCATCCAAAGACCGATCATTTTCATGTATTCTTTTGAAATTGTCGGTATTGAGCCAGTACCGGTCAAACCAATATTAACTAAAATGTTGGCTCCAATATTTCTAGCATGACAAATATTTTCGATGATTTCTCTAGGTGATTTAAAGTTAATATCTGCTTTAGCGTAACCCCAATGCTGATTTAGTGTTAATGACATTTCCCCAGCAACGTATTTTTGGTCGGCATCACCGTGATTAATGGAATCAGGAGTACCACGTTCGTAAGTTACAGCATCTATTTCTGGATTAATGATTTTTCCACGATTTTTAAGTCCAGTGTTATTAATGATCATTGCTTCGGGCTGATATTTACGAATAGTTCCATAAAGTTCATCTAATTTCCAATCAGCATCTTTCTTATTCCAGTTTCCATCAAACCAAAATCCACCAATTGGTCCGTAATTTTTAGAAAGTATTTCCACTGACTTTCTTAAATATTCTAAGTATTTGTTGAAATCTGTTTCATAAAGAGGGTTATGCCAATCGTAAGTTGCCATATATAGAAACGGCTTAATATCGTATTTATTGCAGGTATCAACAAATTCTTTGATCAAATCTCTTTTGGCAGCACTGTGAACTGCGTCAAAATTACTCAAACCTTTACTATCATATAAGAAGAATCCTTCATGATGTTTTGAAGTTAAAACAATGTATTTAGCACCCATATTTTTAGCTTGTTTTACAATTTTTTCAGCATCAAAATTTTTAGCAGTAAAAGTATCTGCTAATTTTTCATATTTAGTTTTATCGATTCCATGAATAAATTCCGTCCATTCACCTTGTTCTAATTGAGAATAAAGTCCCCAATGAATAAATAGACCTAATCCTAAATCCTCATAGTTCTTGATTCTTTTTAAAGGAACATTCATTTTGGTCCTCCTTTGTTGAGTGGGTTACTCAATTTAGTACCAAGTTAACACATTAGGGGTTATTAGTTCAAGAGTTAACAATTTGTTAATTTCCTTGATTAATCAATGTTTTAATGTTTTTTAAGAAATATTGTAATCGATTACTTAATGTGCTAGACTAGCTTCGAAATAAGTTGATGTATTAAGTTTAAAATTTGAGACGGTGGTGAGAAGTAATGTACGTATTATCAAGTCATGGAAACTATGCAAAGGAGACTTTAAAGAGTTGCGAGATGATAACTGGTGAACTATCCGATTTTGCAGTAATTTCCTTCCATGATCCTATGGGTGTTGATGATGTTGTAAATGAATACGAAAAATTATATAAAGATAATTCTTCAGATACATTTTATATAATCACTGACATAAAAAATGGAACTCCAGCAAATGCAGCAATGCTATTTAAAGATAAGCATGAAAATATCAAAGTATTTTCTGGATTGTCATTAAGTTTAGTTTTGACCATTGCAACTGGAACTCCAATTCAAGAAGCAATAAAAGAGAACCGAAAGGTTATGGGGGAAATAAATCCTGAAACTAACAGTTCTTCAAAATTGGATGATAGTAATATCGATACAACTTCAACAAAAGATCCAATTGTAAATATTAGGGTGGATGCTCGTCTGATCCATGGACAAGTTGCAACAATGTGGACTAGAAAATTGAATGCAACGAGAATAATGGTTATTGATAATGAAATTGTAAAAAGTGACGTTCAAAAGATGACCTTGAAAACTGCCGTTCCTCGAGGCGTACATTTGAGCATATTGACTAGTCAAGGTGCTGCTAAGAGATTAAAAGATAAAAAGTATCAAGGTCAAAGAGTATTTATTCTAGTAAGAGATCCTAAAGTTTTGCAAGACTTAGTTGAACAAGGTGTTACCTTAAAGTCGATTAACGTCGGTAATATGTCAATGGCAGAAAACGCAAGACAAATTGCTAAGAGTGTTGCTGTCACTGATGATGATCAAAAAGTCTTTGAATATTTAGCAAGTCAAAATGTTGATCTATATCATCAGATGGTTCCAAATGATAATAAACAGGAATTTATGAATTTATTGAAAAAGGGGCGTAAATAATCATGACAATAGTTTGGTGGCAAATATTACTATTAACGGCCTTAGCGTTTTGGATGATTATTGATCAAATTACGGTTGGTATTTTATGTAATTATCCATTACTAATTGGTTTTGTTGCCGGAATAATTATGGGCGATATTAAAACCGGCTTGGTGGTCGGTGCTACATTGCAGTTGATGGTTTTAGGTGTTGGTACTTATGGTGGTGCAAGTATGCCGGATTTCATGACTGGTGCAATTATTGGTACAGCCTATGCGGTTATGACAGGTAAAGGAATTGATTTTGCCATAGGTTTAGCCGTACCAGTTGGATTGTTGATGGTTCAATTGGATGTTTTAGCACGTTTTATCAATACATTCTTCTTGCATCGTGTTGATAAATATATTTCAGAAGGTGACACTAAACATGTTGCTAGAAACATTGTTTATGGTGTATTCCCATGGGGATTATCTAGAGCAATCCCAGTTTTCATTATGTTGATAGTAGGTAATAATGTTGTTTTAAAAATAGTTGAATGGATGCCAAAGTGGCTTTCAAATGGTTTGACTGTTGCTGGAGGTATTTTACCAGTTGTTGGTATTGCTATTTTGTTGAGATTTTTACCAACAAAGAAGTTTATTGCATACTTGATCGTCGGATTTATCGCTGCAGCATACTTAAAGATACCAATGTTAGGTGTGGCTTTATTAGGTCTTGCATTAGCAATTATGTATTACAAACAAAGCGATAATAACAATAACGATAAGTCACAATCTCAAGATGATGGAGGCGTGGAAAATGAACTCGGCGAATACGAAAACTAAGATCACTAAAAAAGATCTTTTTAAAGCAAATTGGCGTTGGCTCTGGTCCAGCCAAATTTGTTGGAATTATGAAAGAATGATGTCAACAGGATATCTTTATACTGTTTTACCTACATTAAAGAAACTATATCCAGACGATAAAGATTTAATTGAAATGATGAAGATGCACAATCAGTTCTTCAATACTAATGCCTACGTTGGTGGTTTTATTGTCGGAATGGATATGGCGATCGAAGAGAAAAAGGGTGTAAAATCCAAAGATACAGTTGCCGGCTTGAAAACTGGTTTAATGGGACCATTTGCCGGTGTCGGAGATACGATCGTCGGAGTTATTTTACCAACAATTTTCGGTTCAATTGGTGCTTATATGGGATTAAAAGGTAATCCTATTGGTGCAATTATTTGGTTACTAGTTAACTTCGCAGTTTTATTTTTAAGATTTACTTTATTACCTTTAGGGTATTCTCAAGGTGAAAAGTTGATCTATGCTGCTGGTGATAAGTTAAATCGTATTACAGATGCAGCCATCCTTCTAGGTGTAACAGTCGTTGGTGCCTTGATACCAACGGTTGTTTCAGCAAAAGTTCCCTTAGTCTTTCAAAGCGGAAAAGTTGTTTTGAAAGCTCAATCTGTTTTAAATCAAATTATGCCATCGTTGGTTCCAGTTCTATTAGTTGCTCTTTGTTATTGGCTTTTAGGAAAGAAAAAGATGAACTCAACACGTTTGATCATCTGTGTCTTAATCGGCGGAATAATTCTTGGTGGATTTGGTATTTTAAGTAAATAGCGGATAAAAAATAATCCGATACTTTTTAATAAGTATCGGATTATTTTTTGTCTGCTATTCAACTGGTAACCAGAAGGGATGCGATGAAACCTCAAAATTAATTTCAAATTCTTGTGGGGTTAATTCTTCACCATCCATTTGACCATATTCATCATGTAAACTACTTAAAGTAAACTCTTTTTCTTGAATATGCCAAACATTTTCATCTTGTAAATGCGATCCGTCAGTTAACAATTTACTGAATAGTTTAACAAATGTACGTCCTTTTATTTTATTGACAACAACTAAGTCTAATTTACCGTCAAAAGGAGTAGCGATGGGATCAATCGCAATGCCACCGCCAAAATAGGGATGATTAGTTGCTGAAACAATATATGCTTGATCAAACTTTTTAATTCCATCTTTTGTAGTTACTGTAAGTGGAAAAGCACCTTGTTCTTTGATGACTTTTATCAAACTAGATACATAGGCCAATGTACCTAATTTAAGTTTATTGAGAAAGTCTTTTCTTTTAGAATGATTGGTTGTATAAACCGTATTAGCATCTAAGCCGATCCCAATATTATTTACAAAATATTTTGTTTGATCTGGGAAAATTGCTCTGCCAATATCGATTTGACGAGGATTTTCCATTGATAAAATACTTTGCAATAATACGATCGGTTTAATGTGATTAATTTTAATACCTCGGCTAAAATCATTTCCAGAACCTGCTGGGATATATGCTAGAGGAGTATCAGGATTTTTAGAGAGCTTAACGCCATTAACCGATTGATTTAAGGTTCCATCTCCGCCTAAAACAAGTATTTTAGTTTGTTTTTCGATTGAATCAGCCAAATCTTTGGCAATTCTAACTCCATCACCGTTTTTTTGAGTAGTGTGGATTTGAAAATCAATTTCGTTTTTTTTCAAGAATTTTTTAACAGTTTTCCAAATTCTGATTGATTCGCCATTTCCGGCTCTGCGATTTAAAATTATTTCCAATTTTGCTATTTTTGTCATAATAAACCCCTTAAAAAATAAAAAAGCAGATCAATTGATCTGCTTAAATAGAAGTGGAAATTATCATTGGTAAAATCACAGGATTTCTAGCTGTACGTTTATATAGAAACTCTTGTAATCCCTCAATTATAATTCGTTTCAATGATGCTTCTGTAACTTTTTCCTCGCCATCAAAGGCACTTTTAATTAAATGGAAAACACGTTTTTGTGCTTGATTGATTAACTCACCTGATTCACGCATATAAACAAAACCACGTGATAAAATATCAGGTCCTGCAAGAACGATATGCTTTTGATAGTCAATTGTTGCAACGACCACAACCATTCCCTCTTCAGAAAGCACTTGTCGATCGTGAATAACTACATTCCCAATATCGCCAACACCTTTACCATCGACATAAACATCTCCAGCAGGGAAGTGACCAGCAACATGGGCAGAATCTTTAGTTAATGCTAAAACATCGCCGTTTTCTAGTAGGAAAGAGTGATCCATTGGCACATCACATAAAGCAGCTAATTCTGTATGGATCTTTAACATTCTGTATTCACCGTGAATTGGCATAAAGAACTTTGGCTTCATTAAACGAAGCATTAATTCTTGTTCAGTTTGACCACCATGACCTGAAGCATGGATATTATTTACTTTACCGTGAATAACTTCTGCTCCAGCTTCAGACAATTGGTTGATCAAGTGGTTAACACTGATCGTATTACCAGGGATGGGGTTACTTGAAAAGATAACTGTATCACCAGGTTGAATACTTATCTGTCTGTGAGTTCCATTAGCAATTCTACTTAAAGCAGCCAATGGTTCTCCTTGTGATCCAGTACATAAAATCAAAGTCTCATTTGCGGGAGTTTGATTCAATTCATGAGGATCGATGATCATTTCATCAGGTATATTTAGATAACCTAATTCACGACCATTAGCAATTGCTGACTCCATACTTCGTCCGAAAACAGCAATTTTTCTACCTTGTTGCATTGCTGCATCAACAGCTTGAGAAACACGATAAATATTAGAGGCAAAGGTAGCGAAGATAATTCTTCCTTCAATTGTTTCAAATATTTGATGTATTGTTAGTCCAACTGATCTTTCAGATTTAGAAAATGTTGGTATTTCGGCATTTGTACTATCGGATAGTAGGCATAAAACACCATCTTGTCCCAATTGTGCCATTTTCTGCAAATTAGGTGCAGGTAAACCGGCAACTGGTGTTAAGTCAAATTTGAAGTCACCAGTTTCTACAATTGTACCTTGAGGCGTATGAACAGCAACACCTAAAGTATCAGGGATAGAGTGAGTTGTTCTGAAGAATGAAACACTAGTTTTAGGAAATTTAATAACTGTATCTTCTTCAATGGGATACATCTTGGTAGTTCTGAGTAAACCATGTTCTTCAAGTTTACCTTTTATTAAAGCACAGGCTAATGGACCAGCGTATATAGGAATATTAGGTAATTTTTGAAGTAAGAATGGGATACCACCAATGTGGTCTTCGTGACCATGGGTAATGAATAGACCTTTGATCTTGTCTTGATTTTGAACAAGATAGCTGTAATCGGAAATTACGTAGTCAATTCCTAGTAAGTCATCTTCTGGAAACTTTATTCCGGCATCGATCACGATCAATTCATCTTGATATTGGACGCCGTACATATTTTTACCAATTTCGCCAAGGCCCCCGATGGCAAAAACGGCAACTTCATTATTTTTAACTTTAAAAGACATTAATTAAAACTCCGTAAGCTTGTATGAAGGGTCTTTTTGTTCGTATTCCAAATGTTTTTCATCAAGCTCCTGAATAAATTCAATGTGATATTTTGTGTTCTTTTCAACTGCTTCACGAACCTCGATACTTGAGTCAGCATCTACATAGAGTGACTTAGTAAATTCACGACGGGGGTTATCTAGTTCGCTTTCTTGGTATAAAACTTTATAAATCAAATTATTTTCTCCTTTTAATAATTATTAACGAAACAGGTCAGCTTCGTTTATTCATTTCTTGTCCATTAAACGTGCAATAATACAGATGACACAAGTTTAACATATAAAAGTTATCAAGTATACAAAACGAGATTCTATGAAATTACCACTGTACTTGGATCAAGTTCGAATGGTTCTTTCTTGTCGATCTTATCGTAGTATAGGTGACCGTTTAAATGATCTATCTCGTGTTGACAAACAATAGCAGGGTAATCTCTGACACGAAGAGTTTGAGAATTGCCATCAAAGTCATCATATTTAATAGTGATCCTGTCAGAACGTGGCACAAATCCAGGAACGTCTTTATCAACTGAAAGGCAACCTTCACCTTCAGATAAAGCGGCATTTTGAACTGAATTTCTAATGATAACAGGGTTTATCAATGTGATCTTAAGTTGTGGCTTATCTGATCCGTCTTCTGCGGGGACTAAAACAGATGCCATCATTTTTGAGACCCCGACTTGTGGTGCAGCAAGGCCGACACCGGCACGTAATTGATGTTTCTCAGCAATTTTTTCATCTTGACTATTAACTAAGTATTCCATCATGTCGTCGGCGAGTTTTTTATCTTCATCACTCAAAGGGAATTCAACCTTTTGGGATACCTTTCTTAATACAGGGTCTCCATCTCGAACAATGTCTTTCATTAAATACATAATTTCCTCCAGATATTTAGATTTGAGTTATATCAGCACTATCTATTATAAATTATTTTACGTTAAAAAATGAAATATAACCTAAATTACTTCACAAAAATATTCTGATCAGTAAAACTTCTGGGATTATTGACTATTTATTACAAAATATCGTTGAGATGAATTGTCATTTTTTTGAAATTAATTTTTCAAGTTTGATCTTCAAATTTTCTGAAATAACTAATTAAGGAATTTTTTTAATTAATCTCAATCGTGAAATGTTTATAGATGTTTAACTGAGGAAAAATCAATAATTCATCAATCTGTTAAAATAAAAAATTTTTGATATAAATAGAGTCTTTTTAATAGTGATATCAAGGGTTTTTGAATACTTTTGATTTGAGATTATTGTTCTATTGATATAGCGATATATAAAATAATTTTGAACATTTTTTCAAATATTGAACAAAAAAATGATAATTGTGAATCAAATAATTATCGATGCTTTTTCAAATTATTGTTATTAAAGGAAATTTAGGCTAATTTGAAGATAATTTATAAATTTAAGCTGTCAAATGTGATGAAATTAACTTAGTTGTCAACCCTTCAAGAAACGTGATAAGATTAGCTCGCACACCGATGTAACCGTTTTCAGCATAGCTAAAGGGGAATATACTTATGAACAAAACTGAGAAAGAACGGATTATCGAGGAGGAGCAAAAAGACGCTTCTCCAGTAATAATTCAGCTCGGAATTTTTGCTGCGGTATTGTTTGTATCTAATATTTTGTCACTAATAATGCCCAAGGCTTTTCCAGTACCTGTGCCAGTATGGGGCTTGATAATTCTATATGTGCTTTTGACAACTCATGTGGTTAAACTGCATCAAGTTGAAAAGCTGTCCGGATTTTTGATCGGGATAATTGGAGTTTTCTTTGTCCCATCTGGTATTCAGATGTACAAGAGTTTGGATTTAATTAAGGAGGATGGACTCACTTTATTCATTGCGATTATTGCTTCAACGATTGTATTACTGATAACTGTGACTTTTACTACACGACTTTTTATTTCTATTAGTAAAAAAATTAGAAACAGGAGGAAATGATTATGCAGTTCATCAATAATACTTTCTTTGGAATATTTGTTTCAGTGGTTGTTTATTTAATAGGTCTTTATTTGTTTAATCGATTTAATAACTTTTTTTTGTTTCAACCACTTTTTGTCGGAATGGTTTTAGGGATTTTCGTCCTTTGGGTTTTGGAACAAACTATGGGAGTTTCTTCTACTATAATCTATGATGCTTTTTGGCATGGAGGAAAAGATAACTTCATTGGCGCTAATCTTTTATTTTGGTTCTTAGGTCCAGCAACGATTTCATTCGCGATTCCACTTTATAAACGAAATGATATCGTTAAGGACTATTGGGTCGAAATCCTGCTTTCTTTAATAGTAGGATTATTCATTAGTTTAATCATTATTTACTTTATATGTAGAGCTTTAAACTTAAGTGATTCAGTAATTGCTTCATTATTACCACAATCAGCAACAACAGCTATTGCATTACCACTATCAACAGGTATTGGCGGAATACCCGCCATTACTGCTATGACGGTAATCTTAAATTCGGTGATTGTATTGGCAATAGGGGATCAGATAGTCAAGTGGCTGAAACTTGATGCTGATCCGATCGGTGTTGGATTAGGTTTAGGTACTTCTGGACATACAATCGGTTCCGCTAAAGCTGTAAAGCTTGGTTCCATAGAAGGAGCAATGGCTTCAATTGCGGTCATTGTTGTTGGAATTGTAACCAATATTGTTGTTCCATTATTTGCACGATTGATCGGTTTAAAATAATTCTTTTAAGGAGAGATTGTTATGAAACTTATTGACTACGGTGTAAGAGAAGATGAAATGCAATATATTAAAGATTGGTCAAAGGAAAACGATATTGAAGTTAAAATCGTAACCGACCTTTTGACAGCGGAAACGATTGAAGCCGCTAAAGGATTTGATGGGGTAGTTGCTTATCAACAACTTCCATATGATCCAATCATTTTCGATAAAATGAATGAATATGGAATTCATGTTATTTCATTGAGAAATGTTGGTACTGATAATTTACCTATGGACGCACTTATTAAAAATAATATACGACTAACGAATGTTCCAAGTTATTCACCAGAGGCAATTGCAGAATATTCGGTAACAGGTTTGATGGCTCTATTGAGAAATATGAAATCTATGATCAGAAAAGTAGATAATCATGACTTTAGATGGGCCCCAGATATTGGAAGAGAACTAAATTCACTTACTGTAGGTGTTGCTGGTACCGGTAGAATTGGCCGCGCAGCGATTAAAATTTATCAAGGATTTGGCGCAAAATTGATTGCTTATGATAAATTTCACAATCCAGATATAGAAAAACAAGGACTATACGTTGATAGTCTAGATGAACTACTAAAGAATTCCGACGTGGTAACGTTACATCTGCCTAGTCTTGGTAAAGGCAATACGGTTATCAATAAAGATACAATTTCAGAAATGAAAGATGGTGCCATTGTAGTCAATACTGGTCGCGGAGACTTGATTAAGACAAAAGACTTATATGATGCAGTAGAAAGCGGGAAATTAGCTGGATCTGTGCTTGATGTTTACGAAAACGAAGTTGGAATTTTCAATAGTGATCTTTCCAACAGTGAACTTAATGACGATCTTCTAAAAGCAATGATCGATCATCCAAAATTCATCATTACACCACATATAGCCTTTTACACTACTAGAGCGGTAAAGAACATGGCTACGATCTCTCTTGATTCAATGGTAGAAGAGTTGGAAACAGGTACCTCAAAAAATGAAATAAATATAGCAAAATAGTTAATTCATTCACAAAGTAATTACAGAAATTTTTATTGAAAGCGGTTAAAAAACCCTTGTTTTTTTCATAATCAATGATAGTATAAAGAGTGTGAAAGCCCTTTCAATGCAGGTTGGACGGGTGAGTTTCTTTAATGAAAGGACTGTAGAGAATGGCAAACAAACCGATTGTTGACTTTGAAACTATTAAAAAAGATTTATCAAATACTCCAAAGCCAATACAAGTTTTAAATGAAAACGCTGAAATTGTGGATCAAAAGGTATTTGATTCATTTTCAGATGATGACTTAGTAGAATTTATGAAGAAAATGGTTTGGGAACGTGCATTGCATGAACAAACTATGAACTTCTCACGTCAAGGACGTATGGGATTCTACGCACCAACAGAAGGAGAGGAAGCTTCTGAAATGGGTACTGTTTTGGCAATGAAGAAACAAGATTACTTATTGCCAGCATATCGTGATATTCCTCAATTAATTCAACATGGTGCTACTGTTACAGAAGCATATCTTTGGTCAAGAGGACATGTTGTAGGTAACAAATATGAAGCACGTGCTATGATGCCACAAATCATTATTGGTGCTGCTTATAATGAAGCAGCTGGTGTTGCATTAGGTCTTAAGAAGAACGGTGAAGATGCTATTGCATTCACATATACTGGTGATGGCGGTACTTCTCAAGGTGATAGTTATGAAGGTATGAACTTCGCAGGTGCTTATCAAGCTCCAGCATTGTTCATCGTTCAAAATAATGGCTTTGCCATTTCAACACCTCGTAAGAAACAAACTGCTGCTCCAACATTGGCACAAAAAGCAGTTGCTGCTGGTATTCCTAGTGTACAAGTTGATGGTATGGATATCTTAGCTTGCTACAAGGTTGCTCAAGCTGCTCGTGAATATATCACAGCCGGTAATGGACCAGTTATGATCGAAACATTAACATATCGTTACGGTGCTCACTCAAGTGCTGGTGATGATCCTAAGCGTTACAGAACTGAAGAAGAGACAAAACCTTGGTTCGATAAGGATCCATTAATTCGTTTAAGAAAAGTTCTTGAAGACAAAGGTCTATGGTCAGATGAGGACGAAGAAAAACTTGTTGATGAATATAAGTCATCATTCAAGGACGCTATCAAGGAAGCCGATGCAGTTGAACCAGATACAGTATCAGCTATGTTGAAACGTACATTTGAGGTTCCAACTCCAGAAATTAAAGCTGAAATTGCAAAATTTGAAGAAAAGGAGTCGAAGTAACGATGGCAAAGAAAACCTATATTAAAGCAATTACTGACGCACTTGACATTGTCTTGGATGAAGATCCAAAGACATTAATCTTCGGTGAAGATGTTGGTAAAAACGGTGGTGTATTTAGAACTACACAAGGCCTACAAGAAAAATATGGCGAAGATCGTGTCTTCGATACTCCATTGGCCGAATCAGGTATTTTAGGTATGGCAACTGGTCTAGGTGTTACTGGCTGGCGTCCAATTCCTGAAATCCAATTTATGGGATTCTCATTTGAAGCTGTTGACCAAATTGTTGGACAACAAGCTAGAATGCGCTTCCGTTTTGACGGCAAACAAACTTCACCAGTTACGATCCGTACACCTTATGGTGGTGGTACACATACTGCTGAAATGCACGCTGATAACTTGGAAAACTACTTTACAGGTACACCAGGTCTACGTGTTGTTATGCCAAGTAATCCATACGATGCTAAAGGACTATTGATTTCATCTGTTGAAAACAATGACCCTGTTCTATTTATGGAAAACCTTAAGTTATATCGTTCAATGAAGGATGATATTCCTGATGGCAAGTATACAGTTCCATTAGACAAAGCTAACGTTTCACGCGAAGGTACAGATATTACTATTGTTGCCTATGGTGCTGAAGTAAATGAAGCACTTAAAGTTGCTGATAAATTAGCTGAAGAAAAAATCTCTGTTGAAGTTATTGATTTAAGAACTGTTTCACCTATTGATACTGAAACAATTTTCAAATCACTTGAAAAGACACACAAAGTTGTAGTTGTACAAGAAGCTCAAAAGATGGCTGGTGTTGGAGCACAAGTTGCTTCAGCTATTTCAGAAGATGCCATTATGTCTCTTGATGCACCTATTGGTAGAGTTGCCGCTCCAAACAGTGTATATCCATTTGCTCAATCCGAAGATATTTGGATTCCAGGCGAAGAGGAAATCGAAGCAAAAGTAAGAGAAATCTTAAATTATTAATAAAACTACTAATAATAGGTAATTGAAGGGAAGGATTCTAGCCATGGCATTTAAATTTAAGCTACCAGAACTAGGCGAAGGAATGGCCGAAGGTGAAGTCGCTAGCTGGCTTGTTAAAGAAGGAGACACAGTTAAAGAAGATGATTCTTTAGTTGAAATCCAAAATGATAAGTCTGTTGAGGAACTACCATCACCAGTCTCAGGTACTGTTAAACAAATCGTTGCTCAAGAAGGACAAACTGTAGAAATTGGTGATACATTGATCATTATTGATGATGGATCAGCTGATACAGGTGACGACGAAGAAGCTCCAGCTGCATCAGATGATGCTAAAGCTGATGCACCAGCAGAAGAAGCAGCTCCAGCTGCAGCCCCTGCTAAAGAAGCAACAGGATCAGCCAATAATGACTATCTTGCAATGCCATCAGTACGTCAATTGGCTCGTGATAAGGGTGTTGATCTATCACAAGTTACACCAACTGGTGACCATGGACAAATTACAAAAGCTGACGTTGAAGGATTTAACGGTGCAGCCGCAGCTCCTGCAGAAGCAGCACCAGCTAAAGCCGCTGCAGCACCAGCCGCAGAAGCTACAGCAATCAGACCTTACAAGTCAGATAATCCAGAATTAGAAACACGTGAAAAGATGACTATGACTAGAAAAGCCATTGCTAAGGCAATGTCAAATTCTAAACATAGAACTCCACACGTTACAAGTTTCGATGATGTTGAAGTTTCAGCACTTATGGCTAACCGTAAGAAATATAAGGCAGTTGCTGCTGATAAAGATATCAAGTTAACATTCTTGCCATATATTGTTAAAGCTTTAGTTGCTGTTATGAAGGAATATCCTGAATTTAACGCTTCTATTGACGATACAACTGAGGAAATTGTTTACAAGCATTACTTTAATGTTGGTATTGCTACAAATACAGATCATGGTTTGTATGTACCTAATATTAAAAATGCAGATTCTAAGGGAATGTTTGAAATTGCCAAGGAAATCTCAGAAAATACACAAGCCGCATATGATAACAAATTGAATGCTAAGTCAATGTCTGGTGGTTCAATTACTATCAGTAACGTTGGTTCAATCGGTGGTGGTTGGTTTACACCAGTTATTAATCAACCTGAAAGTGCTATTTTGGGTGTTGGTAAGATTGCTAACGAACCTTACGTTGATGAAGATGGAAACATCCAAGTTGGTAAGATGTTGAAGCTTTCATTAAGTTATGATCATAGACTAATTGATGGCGCATTGGCACAAAATGCCTTGAACCTCATGAAGAAATTATTGCATGAACCAGATATGCTACTAATGGAGGGCTAGTTTAAAAATGGCAGAGAATGTTGTAGAAAAAGATACTGTTATCATTGGTTCAGGACCTGGTGGATATGTTGCCGCTATTCGTGCCGCTGAATTGGGACAATCAGTAACCGTTATTGAAAAATCAGATACAGTCGGCGGAGTTTGTTTGAATGTTGGATGTGTTCCATCAAAGGCTTTAATTACAGCTGGACACAGACTACAACAAGCTAAACATGCCGAAACATATGGTATTACAACTAAAGAAGCTACAATCGACTTCACAAAGACACAAGCTTGGAAAGACGAAAAAGTTGTTGCTCGTATGACAAGTGGTGTTAACATGCTTTTGAAGAAGCACAAGGTTGAATTGATTCAAGGAGAAGCATACTTGGACAACGATACACAACTACGTATCATGCCTGCTGGCCCTCGTCAATTTATGGACAATGGTGGCGGACAAACTATCAAGTTCAAGAATTTGATCCTTGCTACTGGTAGCCGTCCTGTTGAAATCAAAGGATTCAAGTTTGAAGACAGAATCATTGACTCAACTGGTGGTTTGAACCTTAAACAAGTTCCTAAGGAACTTGTAATCATCGGTGGTGGATATGTTGGTACTGAATTGGCTGGAGCATATGCTGATTTAGGTGCACATGTTACTATCCTTGAAGGTACACCACAAATCATTCCTAACTTTGAAAAAGATATGGTTTCAGTTGTTAAGAAGAACCTTGAAAAGAAAGGCGTTACAATTATTAATAACGCTATGGCTAAGAAGGGTGAAAACGCTAAAGACAACGTTACTGTAACTTATGAAGTTGATGGTAAAGAAGAAAAAGTTGTTGCAGATTACTGTATGGTAACTGTTGGACGTCGTCCTAATACTGATAACTTTGGTCTTGAAATGACATCTGTTAAGACTACTGATCGTGGACTTATTGAAGTTGACGAACAAGGTCGTACAAATGTTCCTAACATTTATGCTATTGGTGATATTGTTCCTGGTCCAGCTTTGGCTCATAAGGCATTCTTTGAAGCTAAAACTGCTGCAGGTGCTATCTCTGGAAAGAATACTGCTAATGACTTTATCGGTGTTCCAGCTGTCTGCTTTACAGACCCAGAATTAGCAAGTGTTGGTTTGACACAAGCTGAAGCTAAAGATAAAGGTATTGAAGTTTCATCAGCTAAATTCCCATTTGCTGGTAATGCTCGTGCCGTATCACTAGATGCTCCAGAAGGATTTGTAAGATTAATTGCTAAGAAAGATACAGGTACACTTATCGGTGCACAAATCGTTGGACCAGGTGCCAGTGACTTGATTTCTGAATTAAGTGTTGCTGTTAACTGTCAATTGAATGCCGAGGATATTGCCTTGACAATTCATCCACATCCAACTTTGGGTGAACCAATTCAAGAAGCAGCTGATATTCTTATTGGTTATCCTACACATATCTAATTAAATGTGAATAAAAAGATCAGAAATTCCAATTAAGGAATCTCTGGTCTTTTTTGGGTTACACTTCTTTTGAAATTGAGACATAGGTGATGCACTTGTGTCACTTTTTTTGTATAGTATAGTAAATGGTTGAAAAGGGGAATACTAATGCATGAAAACTATAGTTATCCATTAGACGAAGATTGGAATAATAATGAAATAATTACGGTTATGGCACTATACAATGCTGTTGAGGCGGCCTATGAGCATGGTATTAAACGAGAAACTTTTTTGGATAAATATCGATCATTTCAACAGGTGGTACCAATGAAGATGGAACAAAAACGTCTTGATCATGAATTTGAAACCGAATCAG
Organism: Companilactobacillus baiquanensis; assembly: GCF_003946605.1. Taxonomy (GTDB): domain Bacteria; phylum Bacillota; class Bacilli; order Lactobacillales; family Lactobacillaceae; genus Companilactobacillus; species Companilactobacillus baiquanensis. Next base: position 484,222 of record NZ_RHOQ01000001.1, on the reverse strand, counting down.
GATACTCCATTTATAAAGTATTTAAACAAAGTAAATCTACACCTGAAAATCAGAAAGTAAGGGTTAAATATGAAAATAGATATTAAAGAGATGGATGAATACTTAGTAAAGCTTCTTCGGACTGTTGGTGATAATTTGGTGGTAGATTCCGCGAAAGATAAGTCAGTCGATACAAAAAGTAGTCGTATAGATCTAGTTACTAATTTTGATAAATCAACCGAAAAATGGTTAGTCGGTGAAATTAAGAAAAAATATCCTGATTCAACGATTGTCAGTGAAGAAGGCTATGGCGATGTTGTTAACGATATGTCAGGATTAGTTTTCTTTGTGGACCCAATTGATGGTACAATGAACTTTGTGAAACGACGCGATGATTTTGCCTCAATGATAGGTGTTTATCTTGATGGCAAACCGTTTCTAGGCGCAATAATTGATGTCGTTAAAAGCGAAATCTATCATGGCGGACCCGATTATGGAATTTTTAGAAATGAAGAAGAAGTAACTAGTCCCAAAAATCAGTCATTACCAGAAGGTTTAGTTGATATAAGCTGGCCTATGGTCATGGCGGATAAATTTAATTCTCAAGCTGTTGTTAAGAAAAGTAGCGGGTTAAGAATATATGGTAGTGCAGGAATTATTTTTGAACATTTGATCTTTGGTAGAGAAGTTCTATATATGTCTTATTTGGCGCCTTGGGATTTAGCAGCAGGTCGTGTACTATGCGAAAGTCTAGGTTTAGAGGTCGCAACTATTGACGATAGCCCCGTAAATATGCTAAAATCACAAGTCGTAATAGTTGGTACCAAGAAAGTTATTTCAGAGGTACTAAGGACAGTTAAAAAATAATAACTGAAACTGTGAATTACTATCACAGTTTTTTTATTGCAAGTAATCCAGTCGCATTATTATTTGATGGAAGGAAGAAGTACTTTGACTAAATTAAGAGAAGATATTAGAAATATTGCCATTATCGCCCATGTTGACCACGGTAAGACAACCTTAGTTAATGAAATGCTAAAACAATCAGACACATTAGGGGAGCATTATCAAATTCAAGATCGTGCTATGGATACCAACGCTATTGAAAAGGAACGTGGTATCACAATCCTTTCAAAGAATACAGCTGTTGATTATAAAGGTAAGAAGATAAACATCTTGGATACACCAGGACATGCCGATTTCGGTGGTGAAGTTGAGCGTATCATGAAGATGGTTGATGGTGTTTTGCTAGTTGTTGATGCATACGAGGGAACTATGCCTCAAACACGTTTTGTTCTTAAGAAAGCTTTGGAACAACATCTTACACCAATCGTTGTTATCAACAAGATTGATAGACCAGGTGCTCGTCCTGAAGAAGTTGTTGACGAAGTTCTTGAATTGTTTATCGAATTAGGTGCTGACGACTCACAACTTGATTTCCCTGTTATTTATGCTTCAGCTATTAACGGAACATCAAGTTATGATTCAGATCCAGCTGCACAAGAACATACTATGGATCCATTATTTGATACAATTTTGAAGACTATTCCAGCTCCTGTTGATAATTCCGATGAACCACTACAATTCCAAGTCGCATTGCTTGATTACAATGATTACGTTGGACGTATTGGTATTGGACGTGTCTTCCGTGGAACGATCAAGATCGGTGATAATGTTACAGTTATGAAGCTTGATGGTTCGACAAAGAATTTCCGTGTTACTAAGATCTTTGGTTTCATGGGATTGGATCGTGTCGAAGTTCAAGAAGCTAAGGCGGGAGATTTAATCGCTGTTTCTGGTATGGAAGATATCTATGTTGGTGAAACTGTTTGTCCAGTTGACCATGAAGAAGCACTTCCATTGTTACGTATTGATGAACCAACACTACAAATGATGTTCTTACAAAATAATTCACCATTTGCTGGTCGTGAAGGTACAGAAGTTACTGCTAGAAAGATCGAAGAACGTTTAAGAAAACAATTGCATACTGATGTTTCACTAAAAGTTGAAGATACTGATCAAGCTGGTGCTTGGATGGTTTCAGGACGTGGTGAACTGCACTTGTCAATCCTTGTTGAAGAGATGAGACGTGAAGGCTTTGAATTACAACTTTCTCGTCCAGAAGTTATCTACAAGAATGTTGATGGCGTAAACAGTGAACCATTCGAAGAGGTTACTATTGATACACCAGATGAATATGTTGGTTCAGTAATTGACTCAATGTCACAAAGAAAAGGTGACATGAAGAACATGGAAAGTACTGGAAATGGTCAAACTCGTTTGATCTTCTCAGCACCTTCACGTGGTTTGATCGGTTACTCAACAGAGTTCTTATCAATGACTGGTGGTTACGGTATCATGAACCATACATACGAAGAATACAAACCAGTTGTAAAGAATTGGGAACCAGGTAGAAGAACAGGTGCTTTGGTTTCAATCAACCAAGGTCCATCAACTACATATAGTTTGCAATCTGTTGAAGACCGTGGACAATTGTTTATCGGTGCCGGTGTTGAAGTATACGAAGGTATGATCGTCGGTGAAAGTAACCGTGATCAAGATATTGCCGTTACTGTTACAAAGGGTAAGAACCTTACAAATACTCGTGCCGCTGGTAAGGATCATGCTGCCGCAATCAAGACACCAAAGGAAATGTCACTTGAACAATCAATCGAATTCTTAAATGAAGACGAACTTTGTGAAGTAACACCTAAGAACGTCAGATTACGTAAGAAGATTTTAAACACAAACGAACGTAAGAAGTATGACAAACAAAGAAAAATGTCTAAGAAAGCTTAATAGAGCTTAAATAGAGCCAGTAATCCGATTTTGGATTGCTAGCTTTATTTTTTTAGGCAAAAATCGGGTATCCATTGCTATTCTATACGCCATATTTGATTGGTGGTATAATCTTATTATTAGATTTTAGGAGTATCAATGTGAAAAAACTAAAGTTAATAGACTTATGGATTTTAATTCCTTACATCATACTTTTGGGTATTGGTGTAGTTATGGTTTATTCCGCCAGTTTTTATAATGTCATGTCACATGGTGGAAGTACCAATAAATATCTGATAAAACAAGGATTGTATTCGATTCTTAGTTTATTCATTCTATTTGTAACTTTTATGCTAAAAGTTAAGCTGTTTAAAAGTTTTAGAACTAGAGCCTTTTTATTATTTGTTACTTTGGGTTCGCTGGCGTTCTTATTAATAAGAGCGGTATTAAATCCAAGTACCAGGATCAATGGTGCTTCGGCTTGGATCAATTTAAAAATTATTAATTTTCAACCTTTGGAAGTAGCAAAGATAACCCTAATTTTATATCTGGCGTATATTCTAACCAGTCGAAAAAGTAGTCTTTTAGATAATGACAGATTGTTTGATTCTTTAAAGGTAATTAGAGAACCAGTAATAACGACGGTGGCAATTATACTTTTGGTAGCATTCCAGCCTGATATTGGTGGGGCAGCTATTTTGGGATTGATCACTGTTGTTCTAATTTCTTCATCTTCTATTCCGATTGGTCATATTCTTAAGTTGGATGGTAGTCTTTTAGCTGCCTTTTTAGCTGGAATTTTTTGGATAGCAAAATTTCAACCTGGTTTTATTGTTAAAAATTATCAATATCAACGTATTTTGGCGATGTTTCATCCGTTTAAGTTGGAGAGAACATCTGGGAATCAGTTGGTAAATTCTTTTTATGCAATTAGTAACGGTGGGATCTTTGGAGTTGGACTCGGAAACAGTATTCAAAAAAGAGGTTATTTACCAGAACCTTATACCGACTTTATCTTGGCAATTATTAGTGAAGAATTGGGTCTAGTAGGGGTCTTTGTTGTTTTAGGATTATTAGGATTCATTATTTTTAGAATGTTGTATTTAGGTATTAAATCGACCAATACGTATAACGTTCTAGTATATTATGGTGTAGCGATTATGTTGTTAGCGCAAATGGCATTTAATGTTGGTGGCTTGTTAGGACTATTACCATTGACTGGTGTTACGTTACCTTTTATTAGTTATGGTGGTTCCAGTTTGCTAGTTCTTTCATTTTCACTAGGAATCGTTTTAAATTTGGAAGCCACGAATAAATTTATGACAGAAAAACACGGGTGATTTTATGTACAAAAAAGTGGAGCGCCAGGCTATGTACGTCTGGATCTACTCGATGAAATGGAAAAAGAAATTACAGCATTATGGAACAATTTATTATTCTTCTCCAAAAATGAAGTATGTAATGTTGTATGTTAATTCAAGTAGGGCAGCTGAAGTAAAAAAAGAATTAATTAATAAAAAATATGTTAAACGTGTAACGATGGCTCATCGAAAAGAATTAGACGATCACTATGTGTTAAAAGATAAGAAAAAGGATGAGTTAGGAGATTAAATATGAAAGTTGTATCAGGTGACTTTGGCGGGTTGAATTTAAAACCTGTTCCCGGAAATAATACTCGACCTACTTCTGCTAAAGTAAAAGAAGCAATTTTTAGTATGTTAACGCCGTATCTTAATGATGGAACTGCTCTAGACTTATTCGCAGGAACTGGAAGTCTTGGCATTGAAGCTGTTTCTAGGGGTTTTGAGAAGGCATACTTAGTAGATAAGGCATATAAAGCCATTAATACGATTAAAGATAATGTCGAAAAAACACATCATGAAGCTCAATTTGCGATTATAAAAAAATCTGCCACTGAAGCTTTAAAACAATTTTCTGAAGACAATATAAAGTTTGATTTAGTATTTTTAGACCCACCGTATAGAATGAAGATCACTGAACAAATTATTTTGGATATGATCGAAAATGATTTATTAAATGACGGGGCTATTATTGTTGACGAAACGGATTATAATGTTCAGTTAAACTCTGATAAAATAACACTTATTAAAGAAAAAGATTATAAAGATACAAAAGTAGCAATGTATCAATTTGGAGGATAAAAATGCCAACTAGAATTGGAATGTATGCAGGAAGTTTCGATCCTGTTACCAATGGTCATCTAACTATTATTCGTCGAGCATCTAAGTTGTTTGACGAATTAATTGTAGCCACTATGACCAATAACTCTAAAAACTACATGTTTGATTATGAAGAGAAAAAAGCTTTTATTGAGGCTGAAATAGCTGATCTGAAAAATGTCCGTGTAATCGATGGGAAAGAACAACTAACAACAAAATTAGCTAAGGAATATGGCGCAAATACTTTAGTTCGTTCAATGCGCAATTCAAGTGACTTCAATTATGAAGCAGGAGTTTTTTCAATGAATAAATCGTTAAACCCTGAAATTGAAACAATATTTCTATTGGCTGATTCTAAGTATGCTAATATATCATCATCAATGATCAAAGAGGTTACTAAATTTGGTGGTGATGTTACTAAGTTCGTCCCTGAAAATGTGGCAACAGCTTTGATTAAGAAATTGCGGAAGGACTAAGCTTATTGAAATTTAATAAAACAAGAAATAAGATCTTTGGTGGGATTTTTCTATTTATAATCGTCTTAGCGTTTTTTACTTTTCCAACTAATTATTATTTAGAAGTCCCTGGTAGTGCAGAATCCACTTCCCAGTACGTTAAAGTTGATGGAAAGCATGATAAGAAAAAGGGCGACTTTTTACTGACAACCGTTGGTATTATGCAAGGTACGCCGTTTAGTTTATTACGTTCGATCGGGGATGATTTTGAAACAATCTATCCTCGTGAAGAACTGATGGGTAATGAGACGGATCAACAATATATGCAAGTTCAGCAATATTATATGAAATCTGCCACAAATAATGCTATTCAAGCTGCATATTCAGCTGCCGACAAGCCTTTTACTAAGAAGTATTTAGGTGTCTATGTGATGGATATCTTGGGTAATTCTGATTTTAAAGGCAAATTAAAAGTTGGAGATACTATTAGTTCCATTAATGGCTATAAGTTTAAAAACTCTAATCAATTTATAAAATATGTCCGCAAGCAGAACAAAAATGCCACAGTTAAAATTGTTTTTTCAAGAAATGGTAAAAATAAATCTGCAAGCGGTAAGCTGGTAAAATTAGCAAGTACCAAACGTTATGGGTTAGGAATTACTTTAACCGATAATACTGAATCAAAAGGAACACCACCAACAAAAATTAATGCCGGCGATATTGGCGGACCTTCTGCAGGTTTAATGTTTACTTTACAAGTATATTCACAGATCACTAATAAAAATCTCAAAAAAGATCGGATAGTAGCTGGTACTGGTACAATTTCCCCTGATGGTACGGTTGGACCGATCGGTGGAATTGAGAAAAAAGTTTATGCAGCATCTTCTGAGGGAGCTACGATATTCTTTGCTCCAGATGATCCAGTAACAAAAGAAATTAAAAAGTACGATCCTAATTATGTGAATAATTACCATCTAGCAAAACGTGCCGCTAAGAAGATTGACACTAAGATGAAAATCGTACCAGTTAAATCTTTGAATGAAGCAATAAAATATCTTGAAAAAACTAAATAAGCTAAATAAGGTGTGACTTGCGTCACATCTTTTTTTTCGTCAATTTTTGAATTTTCATCGTATTTTTTATTGAGGTGAATGAAATGGAAAAAATTTTAAAATTTAGTCGTGATAATAAAGCTATTATAGTTTTGATATTTTTAGCCCTAGGGTTTGGAATCTGGAATTTAAATACTAAGCAAGCATCAAAACCGGTGCCTATAAAGACAGAATCAATTCAAAAAAAGCCCGATCTACCTAAAAAATCAGCAGAAAAGATACTTATGATAGATATTCAAGGTGCAGTTAAATCACCAGGTGTTTACCGATTAAAGGAAGGTGCAATTACTCAAGAAGTGATTAAATTGGCTGGTGGCATTACGGAAGATGCTGATATAAAACAAGTGAATCAAGCACAAAAAGTAACTGATCAGATGCAAATTATTGTTCCTAGAATTGGTGATACTTCAGAAAATAAAACAGAGAATAAGGGCTCAGAAAGTAAGAGTCCTGTGAATATAAATTCTGCTAAAGTTGAAGATTTCCAAGCAGTCACTGGAATTGGTCCTAAAAAGGCTCAAAAAATTATTGAGTTTAGAGAACAGAATGGTAATTTTAAAAGTTTGAAGGATTTAACAAAAGTTTCGGGAATAGGTGATAAAACTTTAGAATCCTTGAAAGATCAATTGACCGTTTAAATGAAGAATTATTTTATTTTTCCGGCATTACTTTGCTACTTCATGGCTGAAGTTTTGACCAGTGATCACAAAATCATTTGGATTATATTGATGCTTTTACTATTGTTACGAGTAATTTTGTTGAAGCGACCATTATTAATGTTATTAATGATTTTATTAGGCGGTACCTTCTTTATTCGAGTTAATAATATTAAGGCAACATCTGAAATTAACCCACAAGAATCCAAATTAGTCATTTTCCCAGATCATACGAAGATAAATGGGGATTTACTAAGCGGTGACACCTTAGTCGATGGTCAAAACGTTAGATTCATTTATCAATTAAAGAATCTTAAAGAAAAACAAATGTGGCAATCTTTATCTGATCCTGTTGAATTTATTGGTTCCATTGATAACGTGGAAAAAATTAAAGCAACTCGGAATCCGGGTGAATTTGATTATCAAAAATTTTTGAGTAATAAAAATATTTATTATTCAATTAAATTAGTAAAAATGAATGATCTTAAAACTTATATTCCAAAAACGATTGTTGAAAGAATAAATGTTTTACGAATACATTATTTAAAAAAACTAAATACATTACCAAAATGGTTAAAAATACATAGCCAAAGTCTTTTACTAGGCTACAGTAATGGAGAAGAGAAAGATTTTTTTAGTAGTCTAAGTGTTCTTGGTATTATTCATCTATTTAGTCTTTCTGGGCTACATGTGTTGATATTTGTAACTTTTTTTAGAAAATTTTTTTCTACCATTAAAGTCATAAGGGAACTGACCGACTGGATGTTGTTGTTCCTTTTACCAGCCTATGGGGTTTTAGTTGGATCAAAAATCGGAATTTGGAGAGCCATTTTATTAACATTGATTGGAATTATTTTGACTAAAAGTAAATTACAATTTAGTAGTTTAGATATTTTTAGTCTAACCTTGATGATTTGTCTTTTTGTACAACCGAAATCAATTTTGGACATGGGTGGTCAATTGAGTTTTTTACTATCCTTTTCCTTATTGTTTATCTATAAGTCCAGTAATGCTTTGATGGCGACATTTAAACTTAATTTAGTTAGTTTGCCGATTATTTCCACGTATACATATCAGTTCAGTTGGTTGATCTTGATAGCAAATTTACTTTTTGTTCCATTTTTTTCGTATGTTATACTTCCGACTACAATTCTTTCTTCTATATTACCTGATCTTTCAATATGGAATTTAGTAAATGATTTTTTTGAAATCATTTACTCGTTTTTAGAAAATATTTCTCTAAATAGACAGTTCATTCTGATCACAGGGAAGTTTTCCTTAGTCGTTGTTTTAATTTTAATAGTTCTTAGTCTATTTAATTTAGAAACAAAGAATGTTAAAAATATATACTTAAAAAGTTATCTGTTTGTATTTACGATGGCCATTATTTTTAATAAGGTTCCATTATTTGGTCAAGTATCTCTAATAGATGTTGGACAAGGTGATAGTATTCTCATTACAACTCCATTTATTAGAAAAACATTTTTAATTGATACTGGTGGTAAGTTGTCGTTTCCACAAAGAAACTGGCAAAAAAGGAGTAGTAAAAATCAAGTGGAAACTTCTACTATACCTTATCTTAAATCAAAGGGTATTAATAAAATTGATAGAGTATTTTTGTCACATAAGGATGTTGATCATATGGGAAATTTACCTACTTTATTGGATCAATTTCCCGTTTTGGAAGTAAGTTTTGGTAGTGGGTTACAAGATAATAAGTCCATCAAAACTATCATTAATGAGCACCCAAAAATAAAGTTTACTTCATTAAAACAGGGAGATAATTTTGAAACCAATGGAATTATTTGGAATGTTCTGTGGCCTAAGAAAAGAAGTATTGGTGAGAATGGAGATTCACTAACTTTGTTAGCTTCTATTAATGGTAAATCTTGGTTGTTTACTGGAGATCTTGATATTGATAGTGAAAAGAAGATATTAAACGATTATCAAATAAAAATTGATTACTTGAAGGCCGGACACCATGGTTCTAAAACGTCGAGTGGAAATGATCTGTTAAAGAAAGCAAAGCCAGATATAGCGTTTATATCTGCAGGAGTAAATAATCGTTACGGTCATCCAAATAAGGAGACTATCAAACGATATGATAATCATCAGGTACAACATATGAATACCGCAGATTATGGTATGATTACTTGGTATTATTATCCGCTTATGCAAAATAACAAGATAAAAACTTTTTTAAAGGGTGAATTAATTGAAAATAACGGAATTAAAAAATGAATTAAGAAAATCAAATATTCAAAATGTTTATCTTGTAACTGGAAAAGAAGAAGTTTTTGTTGACCAAATTGAAAAAACATTTAAGGATCTTTTACTACCAGAAGAAAGGGATATGAACTTCTCTTCATTTGATTTAGAAGATACATCTTTGGACGATGCAATCAATGAAGCTATATCAGCACCTTTTTTTGGTGAAAAACGTTTGGTCTTTATCAATCACCCATACTTTTTGACTGGAGAAAAATCCAAAAACTTTGTTGATCAAAATATGGATCTGTTAACGGAATATGTTAAAAATCCTACACCATCGACTATTATGGTCATCTTTGCTACGTACGATAAACTAGATTCACGTAAAAAGATTGTTAAACAACTTAAAAAATCAGCCGTGATGGTTGATGCCAGCAAAATGGATAGTGGACGTTTGGTCAAAACTATAAATGAAGATCTTAGAAATGATGGTTATTCTATAAATAGAGAAGCATTAGATTTACTGATCAATAAAACTCAGGGTAATTATTCTCAAATTGTTAATCAACTGGAAAAGTTAAAACTATATGCTTTACAATCAAAGGTTATTGACGAAAAGGCTGTTAATGAATTAGTCCCACAAAGTTTGGATGACAATGTATTTGAGTTGATGAATCAAATATTGGCTCAAAATATTTATCAAGCAGAAGAATTATATCAACAATTTTTATTACAAAAGATCGATCCAATTTTATTGGTTGCCATTTTAATGTCACAATTGAGAACCTTGATTCAGACAAAAATACTTAGCGAACGCGGTTTATCGGAGTCAACAATATCCAAAAATTTAAAATTACATCCATATCGTGTCAAAATGTCATTAAAACAAGCTAGAAATTTGGAAATTCAACAGTTGATCATGATGTTTCACTCAATTGTTGATTTAGATTACCAAATTAAATCCGGACAAGGTGATAAGGAATTACTTTTTGATTTATTCATTGCTAAATTTGCGTAATATATGTTCTTTTAAACTAAAAAAGAGTTGTGACTTTGAGATCACGACTCTTTTTTTGTGCAAAAAAAATAAGCAACCATTTAGTTGCTTATGTCTTAATTCATTTTAGCAAGTCTTGACTTATCACGGGCAGCCTTGTTAGCTTTGATAAGACCTTTTGATTTAGCCATATCAATAGCACGAACTGCTGATCTGAATAAATCTTCTTTATTGTCGGCGTTATTAGCAGCTGAACTTTCAAAGTTCTTGATAGCTGAACGCATAGCATTACGTTGTGAACTGTTGCGAAGGTTAGCCTTTTCTGCAGACTTCACACGCTTGATTGCTGATTTAATTTGTGGCATCTATTTCACCTCCGATTACCTACTGACTTAAACTCAATACATAGAATTATACATAATTGATAGTTTCATTGCAATAAATTATTTGTAATTAATTGAATTGCTTTATGATAATTCATCAAGATTAATAAAATTTTCATATTGAAAGTAAGTGGAGTTTATAGTAAACTATTTAATCGTACTAACCATGCTCTGTTTGGCGACTCACCAGCGTCTTGCATAGTTTGGCTAAATTAATTAGGAAAAGGTGAATGAAATGGCTATTTCAAAAGAAAAGAAAACAGAAATTATTAAGCAATATGCTCGTAAAGAAGGAGACACTGGTTCTCCAGAAGTACAAATTGCTGTTTTAACTTATGATATTAACTCATTAAATGATCACTTAAAGGTTAACAAGAAGGACCACCATTCATATGTTGGTTTGTTGAAGAAGATTGGTCACCGTCGTAACTTGCTTAAATATCTTAGAGATAATGATGTTCAACGTTACCGTGAATTAATCAAGTCACTTGGTCTACGTCGTTAATATATATTTTAGGAAATTCCGTAATGGAATTTCCTATTTTTTTCGCTAAATTTCAATTTATTATGTGGTGTGATAGAATAACAATCAGGTACATATCAAGTAGTCTTAAGTAGAGGGACTCAAAACGACAATTAGATATTGTTATCTATCCATATTTACGAAATGAGAGATGAAATAATGAGCAAAAAAATAAAAATTGTTATATTAAGCGGAGTACGTGAAAACGGTAAGAATATGTATGCCGTCGAAGTTAACAATGAAATTTATATTTTAGATATTGGCTTACAATATCCTGATAATGATCTATACGGAATTGATGTAGTCGTTCCAGATATGACTTATATAAAAGAAAATATTAATAAAGTCGTTGGAATTTTTCTATCACACGGTCATGCCGATGCAATTGGCGCACTACCTTATTTGATAGGTGATTATGATATTCCTGTTTTCGGTTCAAAGATGACTATTGAATTGGCTAAAATAGTTTGTTCTAATGACCGTCGTACTAAAAAATTTGATGATTTTCATGTTATTGATGAAAATACAGCAATTGACTTTGAAGAAGCTACAGTGGCATTTTTCAAGACAACACATTCAATCCCTGGTTCATTAGGAATTGATATTAAAACTAGTGAAGGTCAAATTGTTTATACTGGTGATTTTAAATTTGATCAAGCGGCAGTCCCAACATATCGTACCGATTTTGGACGTATTGCCAAAATTGGTAGCGAGCGAGTTCTTGCCTTATTAAGTGACTCGGCAAATGCTGAATCTCCATATGAAAATTCAAATGAACGTGATATTTTTGAATACATTCTTGATATGTTTAATTATCATAATGGAAGAATAGTCGTTGCTCAAGTAGCTTCTAATATTCAAAGAATGCAACAAGTCCTTGATGCAGCCGATCAAACTGGAAGACAAGTCTATTTGTCAGGAACAGATGCTGAAAGAATTCTTAAAACAGCCATGAGATTTGGCTATTTGAAGATCGACAATAAAAAACTTATCGTTAAAGCTAAGGAATTAGGGGATGTAGATCCTAATAAATTAGTTGTTATTGAGACAGGTAGAATGGGTGAACCAATTAAGCTGTTGCTTAAAATGGCCAATCCAGCCTCAAAAACTAAATTTCAAATTGAGAAGGGTGATTTAGTATTTATCGCTACAACACCTTCTCACGCAATGGATACAAGCTTTGCTAAGACACGTGATGCTATTTATAGAACTGGAGCAGAAGTTAAATCATTAGGCGATGATCTCCATTCATCAGGTCACGCTAATAAAACGGATCTGCAGTTGATGATTAACTTGTTAAATCCTGAAAATATTGTTCCAATACAAGGCGAATATAGATTATTAGACGCACATGCTAGAATCGCCCATGAAACGGGCGTACCTTATCAAAACATTTTCTTAACTAAAAAGGGTGACGTTTTAAATTATGAAAACGGACAATTCTATTTAGGTAAGGGTGTTGAAGCTGGAGATACAATGATCGATGGTATCGGTATTGGTGATATTGGAAGTATCGTTCTCCGTGATCGAGAGTTGTTGGCTGAAGATGGTGTCTTTATTGCCGTCGCTACTATTGATCGTAAGAAAAAGAAAGTTATTGCTAAACCTAAAATAACAGCCCGCGGATTCGTATATATGCGTGCAAGTCGAGATTTATTAAGCGAGAGTTCAGATTTAATCGTCGATACTATTGTTGATTACTTGCAAAATAGTAAGGATTTTGATTGGTCTGATTTAAAACAAGGTGTTAGAGATAAGCTGAACCATTTCTTGTATGAACAAACAAATCGCCATCCGGTTATCTTGCCAGTTATTATGGAAGTTAATCAAAATAGACATCGCAAATCTAAAAAGTAAGATCAATTGATCTTCTATAAAGAGGTATTTTATGGACGACTCAGATAACCTAAAAAAGATATTAGACGCAGCTGACGATGCATTCAATAAAGGTGATTGGGATGAAGCCACTGAACTTTATACCGAAGCATATACTATGCAGCCATCCTTTTTAATCAATCAAGGATTGGCTGCTTCTTTGTTGAACCTAAAAAAAGCTGACGATGCTGAAGCAGTTATTTTAGACTATTTTAATTATTACCTTAGCAATGCAGATGCGGCTAAACTTGCAGCTGATATTGTGTTGGAAAATAATGATTTTTTGTTGGCTAATCAAATTATCAATTACTACAATAACAATAATTTTTCAACGATCGATGATTCATTTATATTGGATTTTAAGCGTCGTGTTTCTCTAGCAGAAGAACGTCATTTACGTTCGTTTAAGCCTCATATGACAAGTATTTTGACACATTTGCGTTCAATCGTAACAAAACCCATGGTAAGTCAAATTCAGTTGATCAGAAGTATGCGAGAGTTTGATAAAAAAGATTACATAGCAGGAAGTAAATTATTATTGGGAAACCCACTTTTACATCCACTATTGAAAAGTGAATTGGCTGAAAACTTGTATAAGTTAGGCATAACTGAAAAAATTGATATTTCATTTTATGGTGAAATGAAAACATTTGAACCTTCAAAATTAAAGCCGATCATGTCAACAGATGTTTACTTAAAAATGTGTGACGAATTGGATAAAGTATTGTCCGGAAGTAAAAATGAAACTCAGCTAGAAAATTTACGTGGTGAGTTATCTCTTTATGCGGCGATGGTCTATCCGTTTGGAGAAAATATAATAAAAGACCCTAGTCTCTGGACAAACCTTTTCCTTTTGAGGTATGGTCTTATAGATGAGTCTGATGTTAAAGACAATTCACACTTTTCAGAGGTGAAGAGTTGGGTCGATAGGTTCGATTCTTTAATAAATGTGTTTCAACAATGAAAATATACATTTTTTTCGTTATTAGTATTTACAATTTGGATTGTGCCCCGTATAATCCAAAGAGTATATTTTTAGTAGGCGATTTGCGTTGAATTGCTTTGCTTTCGCCCCTGAAAGTAGTATAATTTTTCAGTAAAGAGTCATCTAAAGAACATTTTCTTTGGATTAATCTTATGAAATGAAATTTTAGGAGGATTCTTTGTAATGGCAGAAAAAGAACATTATGAGAGAACAAAGCCCCATGTAAATATTGGGACAATTGGTCACGTTGACCACGGTAAGACAACATTAACAGCCGCAATTACAAAGGTTTTGGCTGACAAAGGTTTAGCTAAAGCTGAAGATTACGCTGATATTGATAAGGCCCCAGAAGAAAAAGAACGTGGGATCACAATCAACACAGCTCACGTTGAGTATGAAACTGAAAAGCGTCACTATGCACATATTGATGCTCCAGGACATGCTGACTACGTTAAGAACATGATCACTGGTGCTGCACAAATGGATGGTGCCATCCTTGTTGTTGCTGCAACTGATGGTCCTATGCCACAAACTCGTGAACACATCCTTTTGGCTCGTCAAGTTGGTGTTGAATACATCGTTGTATTCCTAAACAAGACAGACCTTGTTGATGATGACGAACTTGTTGACTTAGTTGAAATGGAAGTACGTGAATTACTTTCAGAATACGATTATCCTGGGGACGATACACCTATCGTTCGTGGATCAGCTTTGAAGGCCCTTGAGGGTGACCCAGAGGAAATCAAACACGTTGAAGAACTTCTTGATATTATTGATGAATACATCCCAACACCAAAACGTGAAACAGACAAACCATTTATGATGCCTGTTGAAGATGTATTTACAATCACTGGTCGTGGTACTGTTGCTTCTGGTCGTATTGACCGTGGTGAAGTTAAAGTCGGTGATGAAGTTGAAATCGTTGGTTTGAAGGAAGACGTTATCAAGTCAACTGTTACTGGTCTTGAAATGTTCCGTAAGACATTGGATCTTGGTGAAGCCGGAGATAACGTTGGTGTACTTCTTCGTGGTATTAACCGTGACCAAGTTGAGCGTGGACAAGTTCTTGCTAAACCAGGTTCAATCCAAACTCACACAAAGTTCAAGGGTGAAGTTTATATCATGACAAAAGAAGAAGGTGGACGTCATACTCCATTCTTCTCAAACTACCGTCCTCAATTCTACTTCCATACTACTGACGTTACTGGTGTTATCGAATTGCCAGAAGGCGTTGAAATGGTAATGCCTGGTGACCAAGTTACTTTTGAAGTTGACTTGATTGCTCCAGTTGCCGTTGAAGAAGGTACACGTTTCACTGTTCGTGAAGGTGGACGTACTGTTGGTGCTGGTGTTGTTACAGATATCTTAGACTAATCTCTTTGATTCTAATTAAAAAGAGTTGAGACTATGTCTCAGCTCTTTTTTTATTATCAAATTTGATTAGGAAAACGCTTTAAGTTATCTTATAATAGTGAAGTAATGGCTTAAAAGCCTATATTTAGCGTGAAATATTTACAATATTATTGATTTAAGGTAATATTACAAAGTATGAGATCGTGAAATACCGGAGGGATAAAATGTCTGCTAAGGCTGAATTTACAAAAAAAGAAAAAAATACTGGTGAATTAAAATTTGAAATTGACCAAGATACAATCAAAAAAGGTTTAGATACTGCTTTTGATCGTGTAAAGAAGAACTTAAATGTTCCTGGTTTTAGAAAGGGAAGAGTACCTCGTCAAATCTTCAACCGTATGTACGGAGAAGAAGCTTTGTATGAAGATGCTTTGAACGCTGTTTTACCAGAAGCATATGACAAGGCTGTTAGTGATACTAAGGTAGAACCAGTTGATCAACCACAAATTAGTGTTGAATCAATGGAAAAAGACCAACCATGGGCTATCAGTGCAACTATTACTGTTAAACCTGATGTAAAACTTGGCGACTATACTGGTCTTGAAGTTAAGAAGCAAAAACGTAACGTCATGAAGACTGATGTTGAAGCTCGTTTAAAGGAACTACAAAAACAACAAGCAGAACTTGTTCTTAAAGACGGTAAAGCTGAAAATGGCGATACTGTTGTTATCGACTATGTTGGTACAGTTGATGGAGAAGAATTTGACGGTGGTAGTGCTCAAAACTACTCACTTGAATTAGGTTCAGGCTCATTTATTCCTGGATTTGAAGATGAACTTGTTGGACATAGTGCTGATGAGGATGTTGACGTTAACGTAACATTCCCAGAAGATTATCAAGCAAAGGAACTAGCTGGTAAGAAAGCTATTTTCAAGACAAAGATTCACGAAGTTAAGACAAAGGAATTGCCTGAACTTGATGATGACTTTGCTAAAGACGTTGACGAAGACGTTGATACACTTGACGCACTTAAGAAGAAACTTCATGATGAATTGAAGGATCAAAAGAAACAAACTGCTGAAGACAATATTCAAGAAGAAGCAATTTCAGCTGCTGTAAAGAATGCTAAAATTGACGAAGTACCACAAGCAATGATCGATACTGAAGTTTCTAACCAAATGAATCAATATCTATCAAACTTGCGTCGTCAAGGAATCGATCCTAAGTTGTACTATCAAATGACAGGTACAACTGAAGATGATTTGAAGAAGCAATTCTCAAATGATGCTGAAGAACGTGTTAAGACTGACCTTGTGATTGAAGCAATCGTTGCTAAAGAAGGCATCAAACCTACTGAAGACGAAATCAAAGAAGAAGTTAAGTCACTTGCTGATGAATATAATATGGACGAAAAGGCTGTTAGAAATGCTCTTACAGACGATATGTTGGCCCATGATATTTCAGCTAAGAAGGCTATC
This sequence comes from Companilactobacillus baiquanensis, assembly GCF_003946605.1. Classification (GTDB taxonomy): domain Bacteria; phylum Bacillota; class Bacilli; order Lactobacillales; family Lactobacillaceae; genus Companilactobacillus; species Companilactobacillus baiquanensis. The sequence goes on along the minus strand of NZ_RHOQ01000001.1, from coordinate 467,257 downwards.
GAACTAATCGTTGATTCAGCCGTTGAAAAATAGGTAATAAATTTGTTACTGAATTAAAGAAGCCTTGGGCTTCTTTTTTTTAGGTAATAAAATTTGTTAGGATTCATGGAAAAAATAGTTTAAAACTAATTACTTTACTCTTAACAGCTTCAATGCTAGACTTTCAAAGTATTGGAACTATTGAAGGAGAAATTGCATATGTTTGATAGTACAGAAACTACAGGCACAATCAGTTGTTCTTTCTGCGGAAAGACACAAGACCAAGTTCAAAAAATTGTTGCAGGACCAGGAGTATACATCTGTAACGAATGTATCGATCTTTGTAAAGAGATCATTGATGAGGAATTAAGTGAAAATAAACCATTGGATCTTGAAAATATCCCTACACCAGTAGCAATTAAGAAGATCTTGGATGATTATGTCATTGGACAAAGTGATGCTAAACGTGCGCTATCAGTTGCCGTTTACAATCACTATAAGAGAATTAATAAAATGGAAAACTCAAAAGATGGTGACACAGAGTTACAAAAGAGTAATATTGCTTTAATTGGACCAACAGGTTCAGGTAAAACATTCCTTGCTCAAACTCTTGCACGTATTTTGAAAGTTCCTTTTGCCATCGCCGATGCAACTACTTTGACTGAGGCAGGTTATGTTGGTGAAGACGTTGAGAATATTTTATTGAAGTTGCTACAAAATGCTGACTTTGATGTTGAAAAAGCTGAACACGGAATTGTTTATATTGATGAAATTGATAAAATTTCAAAGAAGAGTGAAAATGTATCAATTACACGTGATGTTTCAGGTGAAGGTGTTCAACAAGCATTGCTTAAAATACTTGAAGGAACAATTGCTAGTGTTCCACCACAAGGTGGTAGAAAACATCCCCAACAAGAACTTATTCAAATCGACACAACTAATATCTTATTTATCGTTGGTGGTGCCTTTGATGGTATCGAACAAATCGTTAAAAACCGTTTAGGTGATAAAACGATTGGTTTTGGTGCAGAGCATGATGTAAATATTGATGAGGAAAAGAGTTTGATGCAACAAATCATTCCAGAAGACTTGATGAAGTTTGGTATTATTCCAGAATTTATCGGTCGTATTCCTATCGTTACAGCACTTGAGAAGTTAACTGAGAGTGATTTAGTAGAAATTCTTACTAAACCTAAGAATGCACTTATTAAGCAATATCAAGAGTTAATGTCACTTGATGGTGTTGAGTTGAAATTCACAGATGGCGCTTTGAATGAGATTGCCAAGATGTCAATTGAAAGAAATACAGGAGCTCGTGGATTGCGTTCAATTGTTGAAGAAACAATGTTAGACACAATGTTTGATATTCCTGAAAGAACTGATGTCAAAGCAGTTAAAGTAACTAAAGATGCCGTTCGTAAAATTAAAGAACCAGAATTAATTCTAAAAGATGGAGAGGTCGCCTAATGGTGGCCTTTTTTGCTATTAATTAATAAGTGATATGTTAAAATAAGAGCATTGAGGTGAATTATGCAGGTAAATAATGTTTCAATGAATTTGAGTGCGGTTAGCTCAAAACAATATCCCGATGATGGTTACCCTGAAATTGCTCTTTTAGGACGTTCTAACGTTGGTAAATCATCTTTGATCAATACGCTGATCAATCGTAAGAGTTTTGCCAGAACGTCAAGTACTCCTGGTAAAACTCAAACACTTAACTTCTATAATATAGAGGATCAACTCTACTTAGTTGATGTACCTGGCTATGGTTTTGCTAAAGTTTCTAAAAAACAAAGAGAAGAATTTGGTGCTATGATCGAGGAATATTTAACAACTAGAAAGGTACTAAAGGGTGTCATCATCTTGACCGATGGACGTCATGCACCAAGTGATGATGATGTTTCTATGTACCAATACGTTAGTTATTACCATATCCCTACGTTGATCGTTTCAACTAAGATGGATAAAGTTAAAAAGAATCAATGGAACAAAAGCAGCAGTCAAATATTAAAGACGATGCAGATCAACCAAACTGATGATTTACAAATGTTTAGTGCAGAAACTAAATATGGTAAAGACCAAGTTTGGGATTGGATCGAATCTAAAATGTCAAATTAAAGATCACAAATTCTAATTGTGGTCTTTTTTTTACTTACATTTGTGAGGAATTTAATTTATTACTATAGAATATATTAAATTATATTGGTTTCGAATTGAAACAATACTATAATGAAAGCATTAACAGTAATGGAGGGATATGAATGTCTACTTTAGATATAAAAGATCTACATGTTTCAGTAACTGACGATGAGAACGGTGAGGGACAAGAGATTTTAAAAGGCGTAAATTTATCAATGAGTACAGGTGAGATCCATGCGATTATGGGTCCTAACGGAACTGGTAAATCAACATTATCACAAGCAATTATGGGAAATTCTGCTTACAAGGTAACTCAAGGTGATATTTTACTTGATGGTAAGAGTATTTTGGAATTGCCTGTTGATGAACGCGCTCGTCTAGGACTTTTCTTAGCAATGCAATATCCAGCTGAAATTCCTGGCGTTACAAATGTTGAATTTATGCGTGCTGCTATCAATGCACGTCGTGATGAAGATAAGCAAATTCCAGTTATGGATTTTATTAAAAAACTTGAAGAAAAACAAAATATTTTGGATATGACTGATGAAATGTCAGAAAGATATTTAAATGAAGGTTTTTCTGGTGGTGAAAAGAAACGTAATGAAATTTTACAATTGCTAATGATCGAACCAAAATTTGCAATTTTAGATGAAATTGACTCAGGTCTTGATATTGATGCTTTAAAAGTCGTTTCACGTGGCGTTAATTCAATGCGTGGCGATAATTTTGGCTCATTAATTATCACTCACTATCAAAGACTTTTAAATTATATTGTTCCAGATCAAGTACACGTTATGATGGATGGAAGAATTGTCAAAAGCGGTGGTCCTGAATTGGCTAAGAAACTAGAAGACGAGGGATATGCTGGTCTACGTGACGATTTACATCTTGATGTTAAACTAACGGATGAAATTTAGGAGGAGGAGTTATGCGAGCTAATTTAATAGATAAATATAAAGATGACGTAATTTCTTTTTCTAAATCTAAAAGTGAACCTGACTGGTATCAAAAAGTACGTCTTGACAGTTTGGCTAAAGCTGACGAATTATCTCTCCCTAAATATGAAAAAATCAATTATCGAAGTTGGCGCTTAGATCGTCCTGGTAAAATTGATGCTGATGTTGAAATTGGAGCTGATAATAAACCTCAAGCTCTTAATTACATCTATCAAGCTGGAGATAAGACGATCTCAACTAATTTGGAAAAAGATCTATCAGATAAAGGTGTTATTTTAACTGATATCTTTTCAGCAATGAATGATTATCCTGAATTGATGCAAAAATACTTTATGACTAAAGTTACTAAGACTACTGACAATAAGTTAACAGCTTTAAATGCAGCTTTTTTAAATAGTGGAGTTTTCCTATATGTACCAAAGGGCGTACGTATAACTAAATCTATTCAAGCCATGTTTATTCAAGATAATTCTGTTGAACGCGATTTTGTTCATCATGTATTGATCGTTGCCGAAGAAGATAGTGATGTTACTTATTTGGAAAATTTGGTTTCTAAGGGAACAGGTCATAAAAATAAAGCTAATATCGTAGTCGAAGTAATTGCAGCAGATAATTCCAGAGTACATTTTTCAGCATTAGATGAATTATCAAAGGATACAACCACTTACTTAAATCGTCGTGGATGTACCGGAAATAATGCCCGTCTTGATTGGGCAATCGGCTTTATGAACGATGGAGACGTTATTGGGGACTTTGGTACCGATCTATTGGGTGAAGGTTCACATACTGAAGCTAAAGTTGTTGCTATTACAACCGGCGATCAAGTCCAAGGAATTGACACTAAAGTTACTAATTATGGTAAACATACAATTGGTCATATTTTGCAACATGGTGTTATTTTGCAAAAATCAACACTTACCTTTAATGGTGTTGGTCATATTGTCAAAGGAGCAAGAGGTTCAGATGCTCAACAAGAAAGTCGTGTCTTGATGCTTTCAAGAAAAGCTAGAGGGGATGCCAACCCAATTCTTTTGATCGATGAAAATGATGTTACTGCCGGACACGCTGCCAGTGTCGGACGTGTTAATGAAGATCAAATGTATTACTTAATGAGTCGTGGTATTGATGAAAAAACTGCTCAAAGATTAGTTATTCGTGGATTTTTAAGTAGTGTTATCTCGGAAATACCTGAAAAAGACGTACGTACTAGTTTAACTCAAATGATTGAGAGGAAATTAGTCAATGGACAACAATAATGTTTGGAGAAAAGACTTTCCAATACTTGATCAAAAAGTAAATGATGAAGATTTAGTTTATTTGGATAACGCGGCAACAACTCAAAAGCCAAAGCAAGTCATGTCAAAAGTTACTGACTTTTATTTCAGTGACTACGCTAATGTTCATCGTGGTGTTCATACTTTGGCAGAACGTTCAACTGAACAATTTGAAGCTGCCCGTGAAAAAGTTAAGAATTTTATTCATGCAAAATCTAGTAAAGAAGTTATTTTTACTAAGGGAGCAACTAACTCTTTGAATCTAGTTGCTCAAAGCTATGGTGAAAATGTTCATGAAGGTGATGAAATTGTTATCTCTTACATGGAACATCATAGTAATCTGATTCCTTGGCAACAGTTAGCTTTGAAAAAGAAGGCAACTTTAAAATATATTGAATTGACTGATGATGGCCAACTTGATATGGAAGATGCCGAAAGAAAAATTACAGATAAAACAAAAATTGTTTCGATTGCTCAAGCTTCAAATGTTTTAGGTGTAATAAATCCAGTTAAGAAATTGGCCGCTATTGCTCATAGTCATAATGCTGTCATGGTTGTTGATGGAGCACAGTCGATTCCTAATATGCCTGTTGACGTGACTGATTTAAACTGTGATTTCTTTGCTTTTTCCGGCCATAAGATGATGGCAGAAACTGGAATAGGCGTTTTATATGGTAAACAAGAACTATTAGAACAAATGTCACCCGTTGAATTTGGCGGTGAAATGATTGAGTTTGTTAAAAAATTTGATAGTTCTTGGAATGAATTACCTTGGAAATTTGAAGCAGGTACACCTAATATTGCCGGTGCGATTTCACTTGGATATGCAGTTGATTATTTGCAGTCAGTTGGATTGGATAATATTCAAAAAAATACTCAAGAAATCGTTGATTATGTACTGCCTAAATTAATTGCTATCGATGACCTTGAAGTTTATGGACCTAAAGATCCAGCCAATCATACAGGGGTGATTTCCTTTAATCTTAAAGGACTACATCCCCATGACTTAGCTACTGGATTAGACATGGAAGGTGTGGCAGTTCGTGCTGGACACCATTGTGCACAGCCATTGATGGAATATTTAGGACTTTCAGCCACTGCTAGAGCTAGTTTCTATTTGTACAACACGATCGATGATGCTGACAGATTAGTTGAAGCAATTAAGGCAACAAAGGAGTTCTTTAAAAATGGCACTGTCTAAAATGGATAATCTTTATCGACAAGTTATTTTGGATCATTCAGATAATCCTCATCATCATGGGGAATTACCTAAGTCCACAAATGAAATTGAATTAAAAAATCCTACTTGCGGTGATGTATTAAAATTACAACTTGAAGTTAAAGATGGAGTTATCAAGGATGCTGCGTTTAGTGGATATGGTTGTACGATCAGTCAAGCATCAGCTAGTATGATGACCGATGCCGTAATCAATAAAAAAGTTGAAGATGCAGATAACATGGTTCAAGTATTTTCTGACATGATTATTGGTGACGATGTTGATACGCACGTTTTAGGAGATGCTGCTGTCTTGCAGGGCGTTTCAAAATTTCCTGCTCGTATAAAGTGTGCAACTTTAGCTTGGAAAGCATTACACAGATCATTGACTAATCAAAGTAAATAGGAAGTGAATAATATGCCAGAAACTGAAAATACAAAAAATAATGAAGAAGCTGTTTCTTCTGTTAAATCATTGGATCTAAAAGATGATTACGACTTTGGTTTTCATGATGATGTTAAGCCTGTGTTCTCTACTGGTAGAGGACTGACAGAAGATGTAGTTCGTGCTATCTCAAAAGAAAAAGGCGAACCACAGTGGATGCTTGATTTTAGATTAAAATGTTATGCAATGTATAAAAAAATGCCAATGCCAGATTTTGGTCCAGATTTATCAGGATTAGATCTGAAGAATATGCGCTATTATCAAAAAGCAACTGATAAAAAGTATCGTGACTGGGACGATGTTCCTACTGAATTGAAGGATACCTTCAATCGTTTAGGTGTTCCTGAAGCCGAAAGAAAATATTTAGCTGGATCATCTGCTCAATATGAATCAGAAGTTGTTTATCACAATATGCGTGATGAATTCGCTAAATTTGGAATTATTTTTACTGATACTGATACTGCCTTACGTGAATATCCTGAACTATTCAGAAAGTGGTTTGGTAAATTAGTTCATCCAGATGACAATAAATTTGCGGCCTTAAATGGTGCTGTTTGGTCTGGTGGATCATTTATCTATGTTCCAAAAGGTGTTAAGTTGGATATTCCGATCCAATCTTATTTCCGTTTGAATGCCGAAAACAGTGGTCAGTTTGAAAGAACTTTGATTATTGTTGACGAAGGGGCAAGTATTCAATATGTTGAGGGCTGTACGGCTCCTAACTATTCATCTGACAGTTTGCATGCCGCTGTTGTTGAAGTATTTGCCGAGAAAGACGCATATGTACGTTATACAACCATTCAAAACTGGTCGAATAATGTTTACAGTCTTGAGACAAAACGTGCTCAGGCAATGGAAAATGCCACAATGGAGTGGGTCGATGGTAACTTGGGTTCTAAGATAACTATGAAGTATCCTAGTGTTTATCTAGATGGTGAAGGTGCTAGAGGTACAATGCTTTCTATTGCCGTTGCTGGTCATAACGTTGATCAAGATGCTGGTGCCAGAATGATCCATGCTGCTAAGAACACATCTTCTTCAATTGTTTCTAAGTCGATCTCTAAAGATGGCGGAGCAGTTGATTATCGTGGTACAGTTCGTTTTGAGAGAAATTCGGATGGATCAAAAGCCCACGTTGAGTGTGATACGATCATTATGGATGAGGACTCTAGTTCAGATACGATTCCATATAACCAAATTCTTAATGGGAATGTTTCAATGGAGCATGAGGCCAAAGTTTCTAAAGTTTCAGAGGAACAACTTTATTACTTGATGAGTCGTGGATTGAGTGAAGAAAAAGCTACTGAAATGATCATCATGGGATTTGTTGAACCATTTACTAAAGAATTGCCAATGGAATACGCCGTTGAACTTAACCGTTTGATCAGTTATGAAATGGAAGGTACTGTTGGATAAAATTGCAACAAGAGAATGTGACGAAAATCATATTCTCTTGTTTTTTTTATGGGAAATTCCAAAAATTTACGAAATTTAGTTTAAATACTAAATGGAGTCGATTATGGATAAGTTAACGATATTGATCTTAAGTTTATTGTCATTTAAGGGAATCGGAAATCAGACTGTTTTAAATTATTTAGATGAATCAAAAAACCATCGAAAAGACTTTTCTTTTACGGAACTAAGGACGACCAAGATAAAAAAGATCCAGAAACTAATAGTAAACAAAACTATTACCAATAAATCGTGGCCAAAAATTAATCAAAATAGTTCCAAAAAACTTAGTGATAGTTTGTCCAAAAAAATTCAGATAATAAATTGTCTTGATAATGAGTATCCTCAGAGATTGAAGAAAATTTCAAATCGCCCTGTTTTGCTTTATTTAAAGGGTAATAAGAAGTTATTGAACGCTAATAAAATAATTACGATGGTCGGGACGAGAACGCCTTCTGTAACTAGTCAAATTTGGACAGAAAAAATAATAACTGATTTGTCAGATGAGTACGTTGTTATTAGTGGACTGGCTCGAGGAATTGATACGATAGTTCATCAAGCGGTAGTCACTAATAAAAGATCCACCATTGCCGTATTAGCACATGGATTAGATATGCCAATCTATCCTTATGAAAATAAAGATCTCGCCCTAGAAATTTTAAAAGCAGAAGGATTATTAATTTCAACATATCCCAACGGTACTAAGGTTTATCCACATAATTTAGTAGCCAGAGACGAATGGCAGAGTGCGTTGAGTGATGGCTTGATCGTAGCTGAAACGGGAATTCATAGTGGGACGACTAATACTATTAATTTTTCGATCAAGCATCAGAAAAAAATAATGATCTTTGATGATAAAAAATTAGAGGGTAATCAGCATTTCTTGTCCAAAGGGATGTTCTCGGTTAAAAATACTTTAGAAATAAAAAGAGCCATGTCCCAATAGACATGACTTTCATTATTTAAGCTTTGAGTAGTCGTGATTAACAACTTCTTCAAGATTATATTTGTTATCTTCAAAAGTATATTTCAAAATACTGCAGTTAGTAAAACCACTTCTTAGAACTTCAATTGAGTCGTTCCATTGGTTGTTGAATGACAAAATGGAAACGTAGTGACTGACAACCAATACATTGTTAACATCTTGGTTCATAATGTCGTTTAGTTCCTTTGTTACACGTTTTTGAACGTTTAGCATATCTTCTCCGCCATATTGAACAAAAGCGTCATTGAAGAGCTCGTAGTGGGATTTGATAGGGTTTAATTTAGTGTTTTCACCCTCGAATAATCCAAAATACATTTCTTTTAAGCCTTTACGACGTTCGTAAGGCATATCTGTGATAAGTTCCAAAGTATCACTTGCACGTTCTGATGTTGAAGAATAGGCAGCATCAAAAGTAATATTATTATCTTCGTAGTATTTCTTTGCCACTTTAGCTTGGTTAAAACCAAGTTCTGTTAGTGGTGCATCAGACCATCCTTGCATCTTTCCTCGTTCATTAAAGATGGTTTGACCATGGCGCATTAAATATAGAGTCTTTTTCATACATAACTTCCTCATGATTTTTTTGTACTTATAAGATTGTAAAGGATTTATGATTTGAATTAAAGTGACAACGACTATTTTAATTTATTTACAATTTTTTTAAGAAAACTACTTGCAAAAAATATATTGTCTGCTAGTATCATATACATAAATTAAATTTCAGCTTCACAAAAAGTAATCATTTATCTGGGTGTTCAGAGAATTGACGGTTGGTGCGAGTCATGCAGGATAAATTGATAAAATACCTAGCTGAAATTTCGTGTCCGACGTTACAGGAGTAAAGAGCAAATAGATCAGTCTATTTGAATTTGGGTGGTACCGCGCAAAAAGCGTCCCTGCATATAATTGCAGGGGCGCTTTTTTTATTCCCAGTAATCCGGACAAAATAATAGGAGGATATTTAAATGAACATTATTGATGAACTTTCATGGCGTGGTCTGATCAACCAACAATCTGATGAAGAGGGCTTAAGAAAGTTAGTCGACGAGAAAGACATTTCACTTTATTGTGGTATGGATCCAACTGGAGACTCAATGCATATCGGTCACTTATTACCATTCATGACTTTAAAACGTTTTGGTGATATGGGACATCATCCGTATATTGTTATCGGTGGAGCTACTGGTTCAATTGGTGATCCAAGTGGTAAAAAAGCTGAACGACCAATGCAAACAATGGACCAAGTTAATCACAATGTTGAAGCACTTAGCAATCAAGCTAAGAAAATCTTTAAAGACTTCACAATGGTTAACAATTACGACTGGACAGAACCAATTGGTATTTTAGATTTTCTTCGCGATTATGGGAAGTTATTTAATGTTAATACTATGCTTAATAAAGAAATTATTTCAAGTCGTTTGGAAGCAGGTATTTCCTTTACAGAATTTACTTATCAAATCCTACAATCATTGGACTTCCTAACACTTTATAGACAACACGATATTCAACTACAAGTTGGTGGTGGTGACCAATGGGGTAATCTTACAGCTGGATTGGATCTTATTCATAAAGCTGAAGGCCAAGATGCCAAAGTTTATGCTTTGACAATTCCATTACTACTTAAAGCTGATGGTACAAAATTTGGTAAGACCGCTGGTGGGGCAGTTTGGTTAGATGCTGAAAAAACATCGCCTTATGAATTCTATCAATTTTGGTTCAACCAAGATGATAAAGACGTCATTAATCTTCTTAAGAAATTTACTTTCTTAAATCAAGATGAAATCGCAGCTTTAGCACAAAAAGTTAAAACAGAACCAGAGAAACGTGTTGCACAAAGAACTTTGGCAGAAGAAGTTACTAAGTTTGTTCACGGAGAAGAAGCACTTAAAACAGCAGAAAAAATTACTGATGTACTATTCTCAGGTGAAATACAAGCTCTAACGACAGATGAAGTTGCACAAGCCTTTCACGGTGTACCAAGTGAAGAGATCTCTTCTGAAGAGATTAATTTGGTCGACTTATTAATTGCTGCAAATGTTGATAAATCAAAGCGCCAAGCACGTGAAGATATTCAAAATGGGGCAATTAGAATCAATGGGGAAAGATTAACTGATACTACAGAAATGATCGATCCTAAAAAATCGTTTGATGGCAAATACATCGTTATCCGTCGCGGAAAGAAAAAGTACTTCTTAGCCAAAATTAAATAAATTTAATTTAAGGCGATGAACGAAATGGAAAAGAAAAATAGACTAAGTGTTTTAGAGAGTATCATTATTATGTTGGTTATGTTTGGAATTTTAGGAACTATGATGATCAAGTTCAAAATGACTCCTCAAGTTCCAATATTGTTAACATTTACCTTGTTGTTGTTTTATGGAAAATTTCGAGGATTTAGTTGGAACGAATTACAAGATGGAATCATTAATGGTGTAAAACCAGGTATCATACCGATGATTATTTTCGTTATGATTGGTGTATTAGTTGCTTCATGGCTGATCTCTGGAGTTATCCCAACTATTATGGTTTACGGTCTTGAGATTTTAAATCCGACATTCTTCTTGTTTACAGTTTTTGTAAGTTGTTGTTTAGTTGGAGTTATTGTTGGTAGTTCATTTACAACTATTTCTACACTAGGAATTGTTTTTATGGGTATTGGTCAAGTTATGGGGATTGATACTGTTTTGACAGCCGGCTCAATTGTTTCTGGTTCTTTATTTGGTAATAACATGTCACCACTTTCTGGAACAACTAATTTATCGACTGGTATTGCCGGAGTTGATAACGTCTTTACACATATCAGAACTATTTCTCATACTGCATTGATAGCTGCTGTAATTACTGGAATTATTTTCTTATTTGTTGGTCATACAAGTGCCCAAGTAAATATGAGTTCAGTACATCATATTATTAATGCTTTACAAGCTAATTTCTTCGTATCACCGATCATGCTCTTACCAATTGTAGTTTTGATCACGTGCGCGTTTTTGCAGGTCCCAGCTATTCCAACTCTTTTAAGTGGCTCACTAACAGCGATAATTATGGATGTTGCAATTAATCACACATCATTTAGTACGATCAGTAATGTGATCATGAAGGGCTTTGTATTAAAATCACCTGACAAACATATCAATGCCATTGTCAGTGGTGGTGGTGTTTCAAGTATGCTTGATAGTATCTCTTTGATCTTAGTTGCTCTAACACTTGGTGGTGTCTTATTAAAACTTGGTGTTGTTGATAATCTAATTGGTAAACTTAGATCTAGTGTTAATACACCAGGTAAAGTTATTGCCGCTTCAATGTTAAGTGCCATTGGTGTTAATTTCTTAGTTGGTGAACAATACATTTCAATTATTCTTCCAGGAACTACTTTCCGTAAAAACTTCGAGGATCTTGGTATCGAACCACAATACTTATCACGTGTCTTAGCTAGTGGTGGTGCAGATATTAACGCTTTAGTACCTTGGGGTGTTAGTGGTATCTTTATTTCCGGAATACTTGGTGTTAGTCCAGTTCATTTCATTCCATTTGCCTTTTACGTTTGGTTAAATCCATTGCTAACAGTAATATTTGCCTTTGTCTTTGGTAAAAATTACTTCAAATCTACTGATTCAAAAAAAGTTGCTTCTAAAAATTTAGTTTTGGATGCTAAATAATATTCACTTATAAAAAAGATATTATTTATCGACATTAAGCTTGATATAGCAATCTTTTAAATCAATTAAATCTTAAATAAAATCTGAAAAAACTTGACGTTATCGTGAAACTAACTTATATTATTTTCAACGAAAACTTTTAAACAAGTCCTGTGAGGCTTGGAAGGTTCAACACGTCATGCGTAAACTTCCTCTCCTTGTGGGTAGGAAGTTTTTTGTTTACTTAATAAAAAAATAAAAGGAACTTTTAATCAGATCCAGTGAGGTCTCAAAGGTCAAGTGGCGTATTCTACCTTTGGGACAACTACATCTGTAGGTGTCCTTTTTTATTGGAGGAAAACAATGAAAAATATACTTTCTATGTCACAACTATCAAACGAAGAAATTTTTGACCTGATCAATTTAGCGATGGATTTTAAATCGGGTAAGGTTCAATCTAATTGCGATAATAAATTTGCAATGAATTTATTTTTTGAAGACAGCACAAGAACTAATACAAGTTTTCAAGTCGCAGAAGCAAAATTAGGAATAAAACAAATTGATTTTGATGCTAGACATTCATCCGTCAACAAAGGTGAATCATTGTACGATACGATTAAAACAGTTGAGAGTATGGGGGTAAATTTAGCCGTTATTCGTCATAAAAAAGATAAATTTTATGAAGAACTGTTAGGTAAAAACTTAAAGATCCATTTGATCAACGCCGGAGACGGTACTGGCCAACATCCCTCACAATCACTTTTAGATCTGATGACTATTTACGAACGATTTGGTTATTTTGAAGGATTGAAAGTTGGTATCATTGGAGACTTAAAACATTCAAGAGTAGCACACTCTGATGCACAAGCATTAACTAATCTAGGTGCTGAAGTAAACTTTGGCGGTTTAAATGATTGGTATAGCGATGAATTTAAGGCAATCGGTCCACATATGGAAGTTGATGAACTTTGCCAAGAAATGGATATTGTAATGTTGTTAAGAGTACAGCACGAAAGATTAGCTGATGATGAAAATCAAAACTTTTCTAAAGAATCCTACTTTAAACAATTTGGTATCGATATGAGGCGAGTAGAGATGATGAAAGCTGATACAATGATTATGCACCCAGCACCAATTAATAGAGGAGTAGAAATTGCTGATGATGTAGTTGAGTGTGGTAAGTCATATATCTTTAAACAAATGGAAAATGGTGTCTACATGCGAATGGCAATGATCGAATCCTTACTTGGAGGAAAACAATTTGACAACGATCCTGATCAAGAACGCGAATTTGTTTTACGCTAAACATTTAAATAAAAGTGATCTTTTAATTAAAGATGGCAAAATTTTTAAAATTGCTGAAGTTATTAATGAACAGGCTGATCGAGTAATTGATGCCAAAAATAATTTAGTAGCACCAGGGTTGATCGATGTACATGTTCATTTTAGAGAACCTGGACAAGTCCATAAAGAAACGATTGCAACTGGCTCAAGAGCGGCTGCTCACGGAGGATTCACGACTGTTTTTGCAATGCCTAATGTAACTCCTGTTCCAGATAATAGTGATGATTTCAAAAATCAATTAGAGTTAAATAAACAATCGGTTATTAAAACTTTGCAATATGCACCTGTAACAAAGGAAGAGACAACCGATGAACTTAGTCCAATTGAAGATCTAGCAAAACTTGGCGCGATAGCATTTTCAAACGATGGTCATGGAATAAATAATGCTAAAACTATGTTTGATGCAATGCAGCGCATTAAAGCAGTTAATAGTCACTTGGCCGCACATGTTGAAGATCAAAATCTATTCAATAAAGGTGTCATCAACGCTGGACCTGCAGCTGTTGAATTAGGTCTTCCAGCAATTGAAAGAGTTTCCGAAACTTCTCAACTAGCTAGAGATTTGATCTTAGCTAAGGAAACAGGGGTTCATTATCATGTTTGTCATTTATCGACTGCTGATGGTGTCAAGATGATTCAGATTGCTAAAAATGCCGGAATAAATGTAACTTGTGAAGTCACACCACACCACTTATTGTTAAGTGACAATAATATTGTTGAGGATGATGCTAATTTTAAGATGAATCCTCCATTGAGAAGTGAATTAGACCGTAGAGCATTGATAGATGGTTTATTAGATGGCACGATCGATATGATCGCAACAGATCATGCGCCACATGCTGAATCTGAGAAAAACCAAGGATTTCTAAAAAGTGCTTTTGGAATTACAGGGATAGAAACATCATTTCCATTGATGTATAGCCGTTTTGTCAAGACAAGTTTGATGAGTTTGGAACAATTGTTAGAATTGATGACTATTAAACCAGCGCAAACTTTTGGCCTATCAGCTGGAGAAATTAAAATTGGAGCAAATGCTGATTTAACAATTATAGATTTGAATAAAAATTATCAAATTAAAAAAGAAGATTTTATTTCCAAGGGAGTTAATAGTCCATTCTTGGGACAAGACGTATATGGACAAGTACAAAAGACCTTTGTTAATGGTCGTGAAGTGTATTCAATTTAGGAGGAAAAAATGTCAAAGCCAGTTATAGTAGCGTTAGATTTTGCAGATGATTTTGAATGTATTGAATTTTTAAGCCAGTTTCCTAAGGATACGGACTTATTTGTAAAAATAGGATTGGAAATGTTTTGCCAATTTGGATATCCATTTGTAAGAAGTTTAAGAAATCGTGGATATAAAATATTTTTGGATTTGAAATTACATGATATTCCTAATACTGTAAAAAGAACTTGTGAAATGATTGCTAAATGGGATGTTCAAATGTTAACCGTTCATGGTAGTGGTGGTGCTGAAATGATTGCAGCTGCCAAAAAGGGACTTGAAGGTTCACAAACTAATCTTTTAGCAGTAACTCAATTAACATCTTTGGGTCAAAAAGAATTATCAGATGAGTTGATGATTCCACTGAAATCTCAAGATTACGTTACACATTTAGCAAAATTGGCCTTTGATAATGGTGCTGACGGGGTTATTTCTTCAGCACTTGAAGTTCCAATGATCAAAGAAGTTACCGATAAGGACTTTCTCTGTGTTACACCTGGTATTCGTCCTAAAACTGCCCAAGTTGGTGATCAAAAACGTGTTGCCACACCTAGTGAAGCAAGAAATTTAGGTAGTGATGCAATTGTTGTCGGAAGACCGATCACACAAGCAGAAAACGGCTTTGTAGCCTATCAAAATATTTGTCAGGAGTGGAATAAATAATGAATAAATCAGTAGCATATCAAACAGCCAGTAAACTATTAGAGATCAAAGCGATAACCTTAAATGCTAAAACTCCCTTTGTTTGGGCAAGTGGAATCAAAGCACCAATATATACCGATAATCGTTTGACCATTTCATATCCAAATTTTAGACAACAAATAGCTAAAGATTTAGCTGACTTGATCAAAAATAATTATCCTGATGCCGAAGTGATCGGTGGTGTAGCAACAGCAGGTATTCCTCATGCTACTGGTGTTTCCAATATCTTGAATCTGCCACTCAATTATGTACGTTCAAAACCTAAGGATCATGGTAAAAATAGCCAAATAGAAGGACGCTGTAAACCAGGCGATAAAGTTGTCTTAATTGATGATCTGATCTCTACTGGTGGAAGTATCTTAAAAGCTGTTAAAGCAGTTCGTGATGCAGGTGCAGAAGTTATCGGAACGGTCGCTATTTTTTCATATAACTTACCAGAAAGTAAAGTCAATTTTGAAAACGCTAAAACTAAACTTCTTACTTTAACGAATTATCCAACCATGATCGAAGTAGCAAATGAAAAAGATTACGTTGAAGAAAAAGATATGGAATTGTTGAAAAAATGGTATCAAGACCCTGAAGGATGGTGTAAATAATGGATTGGTATAAAGTTGCTCGTCCCATGATATTTGCCATTGATCCTGAAGTAGATCATAGACTTGTTGGTAGTGGACTTAAGATCTTCAATGATCATCCTAAATTTTTAAAGAAATTATTTTATACGCGTAAGCGTGAGGTTTTGAAAGTTAAAATAAAAAATGTAACTTTTGATTCACCGATTGGAATTGCGGCTGGCTTTGATAAAAAAGCTGAATTTTATAATAGTCTGGGAGCATTAGGTGCTGGTTTTGTTGAAATTGGCAGTGTGACGAGACATCCCCAAAAAGGTAATCCTAAGAAGCGTGTTTTTAGATTGACTGAAGACCAAGGTATCATTAACCGAATGGGATTAAATAATGTTGGTATTGAAGAAACTAAAAGCCGTTTAAAAAATCATCCCGCTCAAACTAAATTAGGTATCAGTATTGCACCTGGTCATGGTTTAGAGAGTGATGAAATGATTCAGGAAATGATCGGAGATGTAAGAGATATTCATGAATATGCTGACTACATTGCCTTGAATTTAAGTTGTCCAAATCAAGTCGGAGTTACTGTTTTACAACAACTAGAAGTTTTAAGACCTTTATTAAAAGGTATCAGCCAATTAGAAATTGATGAACCTATTTTTTGTAAATTTGGCAACGATATTGATGTTGAAGAATTGAAACATAATTTGCATGAAGTAGAAGGATTGTTTGATGGCGTTATTTTATCTAACTGCTCAACCAAACGCGATAACCTGATCTCACATAATCAAGTAGAAAAAGGTGGATTAAGCGGCAAACCGATTTTTGCACGTTCAATGTTTTTAACTAAGCAGATACATGCAGAATTTCCTGACATGCCAATTATTTATTCAGGTGGAGTGTTCACACCAGAAGATGCACAATTAGCTTTAAAAACTGGAGCAAGTTTAGTCGAAGTTTATTCTGGATTTATTTATAACGGTCCAGAAATGATTGAAAAAATTAATCGTCACTTGTCTGAACAGATATTATTAGAAAAAATTTAATACCGACGAAGTCGGTATTTTTTTTATTCTAATTTTTCTAGTTGATTATTAGAAAGGTATATTAGGGAATATACTAAGTTTTCAACTAATTGCAAATTTGATATTTTGACCAATAAATCTGTGCTAGAATTACGATAAATTATAATTATATTAACTTGATGTAATTTAATTTAATCATAGAGGAAGTGTTTATTGTGACAAACGAACAATCAAAAAAGGATCTTAGAATCAGAAGTCACGTATACGACGGTATGGTTAAGTCGCCAAATCGTGCTTTAATGCGTGCTACTGGTATGAAAGATGAGGATTTTGAGAAACCGATTGTAGGTGTAATTAGCACTTGGGCTGAAAATACACCTTGTAATATGCATTTAAGAGGCTTAGGTGAATTAGCAAAAGAAGGTGTCATTACTGCTGGTGGTTGGCCAGTTCAATTTGTAACAATTACAGTTTCTGATGGTATTTCAATGGGTACTCCAGGGATGAGCTATTCATTACCTTCAAGAGATATTATTGCGGATTCAGTTGAAGCTGCGGTTAGAGGGCATAATTGTGATGCACTTGTTACTGTCGGTGGATGTGATAAAAATATGCCTGGAAGTATGATTGCAATCGCCAATGCTGAAATTCCAGCAATCTTTGTCTATGGAGGAACAATTTCTCCTGGTAATTTAGATGGTAAAGATATTGACTTGGTTTCTGTTTTTGAAGCAGTTGGTAAGTGGAATCATGGAGATGTTAGTGCACAAGAAGTACGAGATATTGAATGTAATTCCTGTCCTGGACCTGGTGGTTGTGGTGGTATGTACACAGCCAATACGATGGCATCAGCAATTGAAGCAATGGGGATGAGCTTACCAGGATCTGCTTCACACCCAGCTACTACAGAAGCTAAAAAGAAAGATGTAGAAGCAGCCGGAGAAGCTGTCTTAAAATTACTTGAAAAAGGTATTTATCCTAAAGATATTATGACTCGTGATGCTTTTGAGAATGCAATCACTGTTGTTATGGCTTTAGGTGGTTCAACTAATTCTGTTTTGCATTTATTAGCAATGGCGCATGCTGCCAATGTTGAATTAACAATTGATGATTTTAATACGATTCAAAAGAGAGTTCCTCATATTGCTGATTTAAAGCCAAGTGGACAATATGTATTTCAGGATCTATATAATGCCGGTGGTGTTTCAGCTGTTATGAAATTGTTATACGAAAATGGATATTTACATGGTGATTGCCTAACTGTAACTGGTAAAACAGTTGCGGAAAATTTAAAGGACGTTGAGGATTTAAAATCTGGGCAAAAAGTTATCATGCCTTTAGATCACCCTAAACGTAAAGACGGTCCTTTAATAATTTTACATGGTAATTTAGCTCCAGAAGGAGCAGTTGCCAAAGTATCGGGATTAAAAACTAGACGTCATGTTGGACCAGCCAAGGTCTTTAATAATGAAGAAGATGCTATTGAAGCAGTTTTAGCTGATAAAGTCGTCGATGGTGATGTTTTAGTGGTTCGTTATGTTGGACCAAAAGGTGGTCCTGGAATGCCCGAGATGTTGTCTCTTTCAGGTATTTTAGTTGGTAAAGGTCAAGATGAATCGGTTGCTTTATTAACTGATGGAAGATTTTCTGGTGGGTCGCACGGCTTTGTTGTTGGACATATTGCACCTGAAGCTCAAGATGGCGGACCAATTGCTTATCTAAAAGATGGCGATGAAGTTGTCATTGATCAGGATACTCGAGAGATCACGGTAGATATTTCGAGTGAAGAATTTGAAAAGCGTAAAAATGAAACAGTGATCCCTCCACTATATTCAAGAGGTGTACTAGGTAAATACGCACATCTTGTTTCCAGTTCATCCAAAGGTGCTATCACTGATTTTTGGAACCGAGACGATAAATAATTTATAAAGGTGTTTGGTTATATGAGAGAAGATATAAAATTAAACGATCAGGCTGCTTTAGTTAGTGATCAGATGATCGAAAAATTTGAAAAAATAATTGAACCAGAAATAGGATTAGATATTTATAATTTAGGATTCATTTATGAAATAAATTTAAATGAAGAAGGTCACTGTAATGTCGTGATAACTTTTTCAGAGGTTGGTTGCGCTTGTATTGGTGAGGTTCCAGTAGCAATTAAGCAGTCATTAAAGGAAATCGAAGGAATAAATGATGTATCTGTTGATGTTGTTTGGAGTCCAGCTTGGCAAATGACACGTATCAGCCGTTTAGGTCGAATAACTTTGGGGATCAGTCCCAAAGGGGCAGTAAGGTAAAGTTATAAAATACCTAATGAATTGACAAAGATCGTTAAAAAACGTATCTTGAAATCGATTACTAAAGGAGGCATTTTATGACTTATAAAGCGATTAACCCATTTGATGGAAAGTTAATTAGAGAGTTTCCCAATGCGACTGATCTAGAAGTTGAACGAGCATTGGAAAATGCTCACGAATTTTATATGGATGCGAAACATCAACCCATTTTAGAAAGAGAAAAGAATCTAAAAAAGATTGCTGATGAATTAAGGGTCAATACTGATTATTATGCCAAAATTTTAACTCTTAATATGGGTAAACTTTTTGAAGAATCGCAACAAGAAGTCATTAAAACAGCTGAATTTGCTGAATACTATGCTCAGAATGGGGATTCTTTATTAAAAAATCAGCCATATGAAATAGATAATAATTATGCTTATGTTGAATATGATTCAATAGGTGCAATTATGGCGGTTGAACCATGGAATTTTCCATTTATGCAAGTTATGAGAGTTTTTGCGCCTAATTATATAATTGGTAATCCAACTATTCTAAAACATGCTAGTATTGTGCCAGAAGCCGCACAAGCCTTTGAAGAGGCGCTTATCAAAGCAGACTTACCAATTGGAGCGTTTAAAAATCTCTTTATTAGTTATGATCAAGTAAATCGTATTATTGCTGATCCTAGAGTTCAAGGAGTGGCCTTAACTGGTTCTGAAAGAGCTGGAATGACATTGGCTGCTGAAGCTGGGAGAAATTTAAAGAAATCAACGATGGAATTAGGCGGAACAGATGTCTTGATAGTTTTAGATGATGCCGATCTAAAATTAGCAATTAAAAATGCTATATCAGCACGTTTAGGCAATGCCGGTCAAGCCTGTACTTCTGCAAAACGCTTTATAGTAAATCAAAAAGTTTATAATGACTTTATTGAAGGTATTAGTGCTGAATTTGCCAAGAGAAGGATAGGAGATCCGCTAGACTTAAATACCACCTTGGCACCACTATCGTCCAAGTCAGCCCAAGAGAAATTAAAGAAACAAGTTGATGATGCTATTTCTGGAGGATCAAAAGTAATTTGGGGAGATAACAATAAAATAAGTGGTCCGGGTGCCAGCTTTAATCCTTTGATAATTTCAGGAATGACACCTGATAATCCCATGTATGACCAAGAATTATTTGGGCCAGTAGCTCAAGTGTTATCTGTTAAAGATGATATTGAAGCTATTAAGATAGCTAACTATTCCAATTATGGTTTAGGTGGAGCTATTTATTCGACAGATGTAGAACGAGCTCAAAGTTTAGCTAGACATATTGAAACGGGAATGGTTGCGATAAATCAAGTCATGACTTCACATGCAGAAATTCCCTTTGGCGGAGTTAAGAAATCAGGCTATGGTCGTGAATTAAGTGATTTGGGAATAAAAGAGTTCGCAAATGCCAAAACCATATTGTATAAATAATTTGAATAAAAAGACGAGTAATCTCAAAGGATTGCTCGTCTTTTTTACTCTATTGAAATAATTACTTTGACACACACAGTAGTTGGTGATACATTGTATTTATTGAAAGGAAGATATTTTATGAAGCCGATAATTTCCAAAGATATAATTCGTGGACATACAACTACGATCGTTTTGAACATCCTTAGTCAAGGCGATAGTTACGGATATGAGATAGCCAAAATGATCAAAAAATTAAGTCATGAATCATATGAATTAAATGAAGCTACTTTGTATACAGTTTTTAGGCGCTTAGAAAAAAACGATGATATTGAAAGTTATTGGGGTGATGAAAGCCAAGGTGGCAGACGAAAATATTACAAAATCACTCAAAAGGGCATTGAGACTTTAAATAATAATGTTAAAGAATGGAATTTTGCCAAACACGTTATTGACGACTTAATTCTTGGAAGGATCAATTAATTATGAATAATGAAATTAGAGAACTTGTAAAAAAACAATTATCAACAATATTTGAAGATTATCCTGATACGGTAGATATTCATGAACTAGCTGAAGAATTACAATCTGACTTAGTAGCTGCGGCCGAAGATAAGGTCAGTGAAGGTCAAACAATCGAAAATGCGGTCAAAGAGTCGTTTAATGAATTTGGCGATATTACTGAACTTATCGATGATGTCATGGCCGATGATTCTGAAAATGAATCAACACAAGATCATGGACACAGAATTGATATTAACCAATCAGGGATTACGATCGATGGCGGCGATAAATTAAAAATTGATAAAACAGGGATGTTTATCAATGAAGGAAAATCATTTAGAGCTGATGGGACAGGCGTTTCAATTGGTGACGGGAAAATTTTTAAAGCTGATGAGAATGGTGTTAAAGTTGGCAATATGACTATTGACGGGCGTGGGATAAATTTTGAACAAAATGAAGACAAAGTGCGCGATACATTTTCAAAATTTGATGAACAATTTGATCATAATGTGGATACTGAAGTTTATGTGGAGACTTTGAATTTAGTAAATGAGCAGGAATTCACAATTGATGACGTTCAAAGATTAGATATTTCCTATGATTCGGCTACCGTGAGAGTTTTGCCTATCAATGGTGACAAAATTATTTTAAGAGAGTATATGTCTCGTAATAATCCTGATTATTTTGCTAAATCGTCCTTTGGATCAGAAACACTTAGAATCACACAAGGACGTTATCCTCGTTTTCTACATTTGAAAGTTAGAGTACAAATATTGATACCTAATAATTTCAAACATGATTTGAGAATATCTAATACTTCTGGTCTACTATATTTGAACAATATTTCAGGATTGCGCACGGTTAAAACGATTATAAATAGTGGTAACGGTTATTTTAATAATATATCCGTAGAAAATTTGTCTATAAATGCTCATTCAGGTAGGATCAAAATGGAAAATGTTAAGTCTAATAACGTTTTACAATTATTAGCACATAGCGGATCTATTAGAATCGATAATGTATTAGGTGGAAAGTTTGAAATAAAGGCACATTCTGGTTCCATTCGTGGAGAAGGCCTAGGTGGAAGTGGCACAGTGATCACACATTCGGGTGCGGTTTCGTTGAATGTCACGGAACTTACAGGTGATATAATTGCGGAATCAAATAGTGGTGCAGTCAAATTGACCATGTTTCCTAATGATTACTACTTTGATTTACAGTCAAATAATGGAGTCGTTAAAGCTCCAGAAAATTCTATTTTTAAACATGATACTTTTAGTTTTAAAGATGGACATGTTGGAAATGATCCCAAATATACGATAAAGGGAAAAACAACTTCTGGTGTAGTTAAGCTATACTGATAGTCATTATTTTTTTGTTCATATTATCAAATAAATACACATAAAATTAAAAATAATTAAAAAAATTCTAATTTGATATTGTAATTTGTAAGAAATAAACGTATCCTTAGTATCATTCTACAAGATAAGGGGAGATAGTTTATGCAGGAAACAAAAAGTAAATGGCATATGCCTTCGGCATTTACCATATTGTTTATCCTAATAATTCTTGTAGCAATTTTAACCTGGATCATTCCAGCTGGAGAATATGCTACTACTAAGGCGGGCAATGTTATTGCCGGGACTTACCGAAGCCGAAGTAGCAGTCCTCAAGGACTATGGGACATTTTTGAAGCTCCCATAAACGGAATGATCGGAACAAAAACAACTGATGGAGCAATTCCCGTATCACTTTATATTTTGGTTATTGGTGGTGTTTTAGGAGTTGTTAATAGAACTAATACTTTTGCAGACGGAATTGGCTCTGCGGCTAAAAAGTATAAAGGTAGAGAAAAATATTTAATTCCATTTTTAATGACGTTATTTGCTTTAGGCGGGACGGTTTTTGGTATGGGCGAGGAAACTATTGCCTTTGTCCCAATTGTTATTCCTATTATGTTGAGCGTTGGGTATGATACTATTACGGCTATTTCGATCACTTTGATCGGATCTCAAATTGGATGTATGGGTTCAACAGTTAACCCATTTGCGACAGGTGTAGCATCTGATACGATCCATATTTCGTTAGGACAAGGAATTTTGCCTCGGGTCGTATTTTTAATATTATCTTTAATAATCGGTATTATTTATGTCATGCGTTATGCCGCAAAAGTAAAAAATAAACCAGATCAATCGTTAGTTTACGAACGTTACAAGAAGGATCTTGACGAATTTGTTTCATCAAGCGATGTTGAGGTCACTGAATTAACCAAGAGACAAAAGTGGGTTTTGTTTGCTTTTATAATGACCTTTGTAATTATGATCATCGGTCTTGTTCCTTGGGCTACATTAAATCCTAAATGGACATTTTTTGCAGATTTTCTAAAATGGCTGAATAGTATGCCATTTATTGGCTCTTTTGTTGGACGTGATATGGTTCCTTTTGGAACATGGGGCTTTGTTGAGATCACTACTTTGATTTTCTTTGCGTCACTTGTTATCAAGGCTATTTATCAAATGAAGGAAGCAGACTTTATTGATGCATTTATGGGTGGTGTGAGAGACTTCGTTGAAGTAGCAATGATCGTGGCTATTGCTCGTGGTATTCAAGTTATTATGAATAATGGCTATATTTCAGCAACTATCCTTCACGCCGGTGAAGTTGGTCTACACGGATTGTCATCGTCTGTTTTCATTATCTTGACATACATTTTTTATATTCCTATGTCATTCTTGATTCCTTCAAGTTCTGGTTTAGCCGTTTCAACAATGGGTATTATCGGACCTATTGGTAGATTCTCTGGTGTTCCAGGATCGACTGTGGTAACCGCATATCAAATTGCTTCAGGTTTAGTAAATCTCATTACTCCGACGTCAGCAATTGTTATGGGATCGCTAGCACTAGGTCATGTTGGTATTGTTACTTGGTTTAAATATATTTGGAAATTATTATTGATTTTCATTGTCTTCACGTGTATCTTTTTGGCATTTTGTACAATTTTTAATTTCCAATAATGACAACATCACGACTAGAATCATTAGTTGTGATGTTTTTTTATTTTATAAAAGTGCTAAAAATTTGTTTTATAGAAGGAAATTGGTTAGTTTAGAGTTAATAAGTATTTTGATAAATCAAATTAATAAGAAAGGAAAGGACTTAGTTTCCTTGAAAAGTTGGTAAAATGTTTAACTTTAATACGCAACCTAAAAAATATTCACTAAATGGTGAAATAACTGTTCCTGGAGATAAGAGTATTGCTCACCGAGCTATTATGTTTGGTTCTTTAGCAAAGGGAGTAACTCAGCTTAGTAACTTTTCTTTCTCTGAAGATTTGGCAACAACGGCCCGAACTTTTAAAGAATTAGGTGCGAAAATTCATTCTGAACCTAGCACTAAGAGTATGGTCATAAAAGGAACAAATCATCAATTTAAGCCAACTGACAAACCTTTAGAGATACATAATGTAGGTGAACTAGAAAGTTTATTACTAGGTGTTTTAGCATCTGTACCACAGGAATATATTATTGATGGAGGAGAATTCTTAAAAAATCGTCCTCAAAGTAGTACCTTATCGTTCTTACATCAAATGGGGGTACAGTATAACCAAGTGTCAGATGAGGCTTTACCTTTAAAGATATTAGGAAGTACCGAATTAAATGGGATAACTTATCAGCAAGAGATCTCAAGTGCACAAATCAAAAGCAGTTTAATTTTGGCTGGACTATATGCCAAGTCTAAAACTACGATTATTCGTAAGATACCTACGAGAGATCATACTGAAGTTTTGGCTAACTATTTTGGAGCGGGAATTGATATGAACTCTAAAATAATTACAATTGATCCTAAAAAAACAAAATTAAAGGGAAAGAGTCTTAATATTCCTGGTGATTTTTCATCGGCATCGTTTTATCTGGTCGGAGCAATGTTATCAAAGGACAGTCAAATCACCTTAAGAAAAGTTGGATTAAATCCTACTAGGATCGGACTTTTAGATGTTATCAAGCAAATGGGTGGAAAAATAGATATTAGTAATCGTGTAGATAATATTGAACCATATGGCGATTTAACAGTCGGTACTCAATCGCTTCATGGAACTACTATAACTGCTGAACAAGTTCCAACGATTATAGATGAAATACCTCTGATTGCTTTGATTGCTTCACAAGCAACCGGAAGAACTATTATTGAAGAAGTACAAGATGTCTATCTTCAAAATAGTGAACGAGTTAGAATTATGCGGACCGAACTAGCTAAGTTAGGAATTATTATGCAAATAAATGCTGACTCGATCGTGATAGAAGGAAATCAGCAGATCAAAGTTAAAGATGACGTAGATAGTCATAAAGATCACCGAATCGCAATGATGCTTGTGATAGCTTCTAATTTAACTACAACTCCATTCCAAATTAAAAATATTGAGGCGATCGATGTCTCATATCCTAATTTCATTTCCGATTTGAAGCGACTAGTTAATTTTTAAAGTTCCACAATGTAAGTAAATTATGTAAGGGGTCACTGAATGATTAAGTTTATAGGAACTGATTTGGATGGTACTTTGTTAAATAGTAATTGTGAAATATCAAGTGAAAATATTAGTATCATCAAAAAAGCAGTAGATACAGGTATTAAATTTGCCGTTTGTTCAGGAAGAACTTTGTATTCAGTTAACGATTATTTTTCAAAAGATCTTAAAGTTGATGGATATCAGGTCGTTTTGAACGGTGCGGTAATTGTTGATCCCAAAGGCAATAAAATTGCAGATAATCCAATCGATAAAGAGATCGTTGAAGCAATCTTTAATAAAATGGAATTTAGTAATTTTAAAGTTGTTTTAGATGGATTGAATAGTTCATATATTTATTATCCAGATGATTACCCTTTGCCTGAATTTAATGAAATAGATGACCATCATTTTTTAGCTGAAAATTTTAAAAAGCTTCGAGAAGTGAATGAGAGTGATGATTTTAAAATATATAAAGTTTGTTTCAATACACCACCTGAACGCCTACCTGAATTAAATAAAAAATTAGAGTCTTTGACGTCTTTAGAAGTAACAATTAGTCGCGCAAGTAAAGATTCTTTTGAGATCAATGCTTTAGATGTCTCCAAACTTTCTGCGTTACAGCAAATATCTGAACTTGAAAATATTCCAGTTACTGATTTTATGTGTTTTGGTGATTACGGAAATGATTTAGAAATGATTAAAAATGTTGGTTATGGTGTTGCCATGGGTAATGCCATTGATTTATTAAAAAAAGAATCGTGGAAGATCACTAAAACAAATAATGATAATGGCGTTTCATTTATGATCGATCGAGTTTTAAAAGGCGAATTCAATAAAAACAGAGCGTGACATAAGGCGGTTAGAGACCGAGCATATCCTAGAATATCGAATAATTGTGTACTTTCAATTGTTCGATATTTGTAGATAAGCGGAGGTCTCTGTCTTATGTCACGCGTTTCAATAAAAAGGACTAGTAATCAATGATTACTAGCCCTTTTTTTAGTGAAGATGATAATTTAAGCTGCTTCAGTCTTAGAAATTGCTTCTTTAACGTTTGGCATTAAAAGATTTAATAAGATTGCCGAAACTGCAGCAATAGCAATTGGAGAGCCTAGCAAGTACTGTAATAATTGTGGTGCTTGTTTAACGACTGACTGGGGTAGTAATACGAGGGCCAGTGTCAAAATGATTGGTAGTCCAATAATGTAAATATCACGATCAGTAGTGTGCAGACTTCTAATAACGTTTAATCCGTTCAACATAATAGTCACACAGATAATTGCAAAAACGCCTCCAATAACTGGTGCTGGGATAGCTGCTAGAAAGGCAGACAACTTACTAAAAAATCCTAAAATAGTGAACCAAACTCCAGCAAATAAAAAGACACGTTTACTGGCAACTCCGGTAATAGAAATAATTCCCGCATTAGTTGAATAGCCCGTGACAGGAGTCGTACCTAATAATGATGCAATCAGACAACTGAATCCTTCACCGATTATTCCCATATTCCATTGCTTTTTACTTATTTTGTGATTTGTAACAGCTCCCATGGCAAACCAAGTACCAGTGGTTTCCGTTGTAATGACAGCGTAGATAATGATAAAAGTTATGATGGCAGAAGCAGAAAAATGAATTCCATAGTGAAAGACAGTTCTTTGTGGAAGACTAAACCATGCCGCTTTTGAAACTGTTTCCCAGTCGAAAATGCCCATCATTGTTGAAGCAATAGTTCCAACGGCCAATGCTAAAATAATTGAGCCAGTTCTAAAGAATCTTCTGACGTTTGGAAAACGCATACTAATGCCAACCGCAACTAAAAGGGTTAGCGCAGTTATTGAAGCTAAAATAATATTGTTATTTATATTGCCAGATGCTTTAAAAATATTATCGTTCAAAGCTGAAGGTATCAATGATAATCCTACACAAGTAATTATGGTTCCACCAACTAAGGCAGGGACTAACTTGCTAATGATTTTTTGAAATATACCCGTGGTACCCATAATTATTAAAATAATCGATCCTACTAACAATGCACCAACTAAGTTTCCCATACCATTATTAATTCCACCAGAAGCAAGTACAACACCCGCAGCGGCTCCTAAAGGTACGAATGAGGGACCTTGTGATACTGGCATTTTCATAAAGAAGTATGTTTGCAAAATGGTACCAATTCCAGCAGCTAGAAAAGTAGATTGCAGTAAGCCCATTTGATCCGATAAACCCATGGACATCATACCAGCTAAAATTATTGGTGGAACGTATATATCCATCGCTAAGACATGTTGCAAGCCTAGAAATCCTGACTCAACAATACCAACTTTGTCATCAGGTCCTACTAAAAGATTACTTTTATTTTCCATAATTTTCTCCCTCAAAATAATTACAATGAAACTAAAAAATCGGACAAAACAAATTAAACGATTGCCTGATCTTAGGTAGATCTAGTCGCAGTTTGCTTGACCGATTTATAATCCGATTCATACGCGAGTATATGGAAAATACACGTGATAACATTGGGTGCAAAATCCGCCTTGTCAAACAACGCTAAAGGATCAAACAAATCCTCAAAAACGATTTGATAGGTGATAATCTGACACTTCCTTAAATATAATAGTTAATAGGTTAACATGTATGAAAAATATAATAAAGGCTAAAATGTTCGTGATTTAGCTCTATTTAGCTTTTTTAATTAAATTAATGGCTGTAATATAACGTAAACGTATATTTTCAAATTAATATTAAACATTCATTAGATAAAAATTAATGTGCAATGCATTACACCCATAAAAAATATTAATCCAATTTTTTCTTTAAATCTTATTAAGACAGTGTTTGTATTTTTTTTGAATAAAAAAATACTTTACATTGATAAGTTTAATAGATATATTATAAGAAATTTCAAATAATTTTGAAGTTTAATTACTTATCTGTCTGGAAGATGAATAAACTCTAATATATTTATTTTAATATAATATTATTTGACGATTTAATTCAGTTAATAATGATGTTATATAAATTCTTGGAGTTATCTATTAAAAAAGGGGTTAATAAAATGGGTATGTACCTAATAATCAATATTATAGGTCTAGTTATTTTTCTTGCCATTGGCTTTTTGTTCTCTAAAGATAGAAGAGCAATTCAATGGAAGTCAATTGCAATCATGGTTGTATTGAACTTGGTATTGGCATGGTTTTTGACAAGTTTTGGGGTCGGTCGTGCGATTGTTTCAGGCGCTGCTGACGGTTTTAATTGGTTAGTTCAAGTGGCATATGTCGGAATTGAATTTGCATTGCCAAGTTGGGTTCATGTAAAGCAAATGGACTTTGTAACTAGCGCGTTATTACCAATTTTACTAATTGTTCCATTGTTCGATATTTTGACATATATAGGGGTATTACCATTCATTATTAAATGGATCGGTAAAGGGTTATCCTTTATTACTGGACAACCTAAGTTTGAATCATTCTTTGCAGTAGAAATGATGTTCTTAGGAAATACAGAAGCTTTGGCTGTTTCGAGTTTACAGTTGAAGCAAATGAAAGCACAACGTAATGTTACCTTGGCTATGATGTCAATGAGTTGTGTAACTGCTTCAATTATCGGTGCGTACATTCAAATGATGCCGGGGAGATTTGTTTTAACGGCAATACCGATTAATATTATTAATGCAATTATTGTGACTAGTCTATTAAATCCAGTGACTGTCACACCAGAAGAAGACACAATTGCCAAACTTAGTGGTGAAGGTGAAAGTGGCAAGAAAGAACCCTTCTTTTCATTTTTAGGTGATTCTATTCTTGGAGCCGGTAAATTGATTTTGATTATTGCCGCAAACGTTATTGCCTTTGTTGCTCTAGCAGCACTAATTGATAAAATCTTGCAATTAGTTAATCCGTGGTTAACTTTGGAACACATCTTAGGAATCATCATGTATCCTTTTGCTTGGTTGTTAGGATTAAATAGTAATGATTCATTCCAAATGGCTCAATATATGGGTACGAAACTTGTAACCAATGAATTTGTCGTTATGGGTAAAGTAACCAGTATTGTAAATAAATTTGATCCGCATTTTAAAGCAGTCTTAACCGTCTTTATTACATCATTCGCTAACTTCTCAACATTGGGAATGATTATTGGATGCTTTAAAGGTATCGTTGATAAAGAAAAAAATAATGTAATTTCAAAGAACGTTGGTTATATGTTACTATCAGGAATTTTAGTTTCATTATTATCAGCCGCATTTGTCGGACTATTCGTTTGGTAAAATGAGACTGGCATCTTCCAGACATAAAAAAAGTGCAAATCTGAAAAAGGTTTGCACTTTTTGCTATACTAAAATATGTATAAAATTTATATGTATTTTTGATTTGGGGGAAATTATTTTTGCTACAAAATATAAAAAATGGAATCAGTTTAAAAAAAGAAATAATTGCAGGTGTGACCAGTTTTTTTGCAATTTCATATATTTTGATCGTTAATCCCATGATTTTAAAAGATGCTGGAATGCCCATTGAAATAACTTTCTTTGCGACTGCCATTTCGTCGTTTATTGGATGTATTATCATGGCGTTTTGGGGAGACAGTCCCATCACTCTGACACCGGGGATGGGTGTGAATGCCTTTTTCACCTATACCTTGGTAGGCAGCATGGGGTTGACTTGGGAGCAGGCGTTAACGGTTTCTTTATTTAGTGGAATTATCTATGCGGTTGTCGCATTTACGCCGTTGAGTTCAATTTTGTCAGAAGATATACCCGATAATTTGAAGCGGGGGATTACCGTCGGTATTGGATTATTTTTGGTTGAATTGGGCATGGAGAAGGCCGAGATTATCAAATCTGGCGGAAGTCATTCGTTACTATCTTTTGGCTCGATAACTAATGCTTCAACTCTGGTAGCTTTTCTAGGGATCTTGATCTGTTTATTTTTAATGATGAAAAAGATCCCAGGAGATTTTTTGATCGGCATCATTATAACAACTGTTATTGCAAAGTTACTAAATGTAACTGGTTCGGCGAAATCAGTGGTCTCATTAAGTGATATAGGATTATTTTCACATTCTCTTTTGCAATTTGATTTTTCTGGATTATTTAGTGCCAAGTTTATTATCGCAATTTTTTCAATGTCGATGATTCTAATTTTTGAATCAATGGGACTACTTCAAGGACTATTAGAGGATACTAAGAAATTCAAAAAGGCATTT
This sequence comes from Companilactobacillus baiquanensis, assembly GCF_003946605.1. GTDB lineage: Bacteria > Bacillota > Bacilli > Lactobacillales > Lactobacillaceae > Companilactobacillus > Companilactobacillus baiquanensis. The sequence goes on along the minus strand of NZ_RHOQ01000001.1, from coordinate 436,383 downwards.
CAGGCCAGTTCAATTACGGCAATCTTGTCAGCTGGTTTGTCCACTAGTCCAACTGTTGCGGCTGCCGAGAGTGCTTCTGGTATTCAAAGCGGGGGGCGTTCTGGAATCACTGCATTAGTTACTGGGATTTTATTTGGTATTTCAGTAATTGCTGCACCACTAATAGCTTTGATACCACAAGCTGCAATTTCACCAGTTATTATCATAACGGGTGCCATAATGATGAAAGAACTTTCGAGTATTGATATGCGCGAGTTAGATGATTGGATACCGGCTTTTTTAATTATTACCTTAATACCACTAACCGGAAGCATTTCAACGGGATTACAATTTGGATTTATTTCATATCCATTGGTTAAAATCTTCTCAAAGAAAATGGAAGATATTAATCCAGTTATCATGATCGTATCTGTTTTATTCTTGATCAATTTAATATTATCAGCTGTAATTTAAAAATTTGCTTTAATCTGATCTAGATATAGAAGTATTTTTAGTAATATTCCATTTAATTATAAAAATTATTCCATATTTAAAACAAAACGTTTGTGAATAATCACTCAAAGGTGTAGTATACATTTTGTTATCAAATTGGGAGATGAAACAAATGGTAAAATTTTTACGTAATAATAAAATTGCTTCTATTATTTTAGCAATTATCAGGGTTTACTTTGGCTTTGAATGGGCTATTTCAGGCTGGGGCAAAATAACTAGCGGATTTTCAGCTTCAGGGATGCTGATGGGTGTTATTAAGAACCCAGTTAAGGGTCCAGAAGGTAATGTCTTATATCCATGGTTTAATGGAATGATCCAACATATGGTATTGCCAAATTCAGGAGCCGTAAGTTTTATGGTTGCTTGGGGTGAATTCCTCGTTGGATTAGGATTGATTTTTGGTTGTTTAACAACTGCTGCAACTTTCTTTGCGATGATGATGAACTTTTCATACATGCTAGCAGGAACAGTTTCAGTTAATCCAGAATATATTTTCTTTGAAATGTTTATCATCTTTGCTGGATTCAATGCCGGTAAAATTGGTTTAGACTATTGGGTTATCCCATGGATCAGAACTCATATTTTTAAACAGAAGTCCGAAGTTAAGTTGAATTAAAGACTTAACAATTATTAGATACGTAGCGTAATTGCGGATAGAACCATTTTTCCGCTTAAAATAGATAAAGCCCAGTAATCCAATCGGATTACCGGGCTTATTTTTATGCTCAAAAGCTGAACATATTTTCTACACTATCTTATTTTTCAAACCAATTCATAACATTTTCAATATTATTTACCCAAGTGACCCATGAGTGATCACCTTCAACAGCCATGTATTTAAAATTATCTTTTAAATGAACACTGAGAAAGTTTTTAAACATGACATTATCTTCATGCATATAGTCATCGTCCCCACAAATAGTAAGGGCCTTGATTTGTGGATGTTCGCGATTAAAAATATTAACTAACTGATTGTCAGAGATTTTTTTAGGACTATCAAAAATTGTATCGAAAGTATTTTTTTCCATCGGTGCTTTAGGGTTATTTCTAAACTTTTCAATATCAACGATTGGTGACAATCCAGCAACTTTACTAAATTTATCTGGATTTTTAAATGCAATTTTTAAAGCACCATATCCGCCCATACTAGATCCGGCAATATAATTGTCAGATTTATCTTTTGAGATAGGTAGTAGTGATTGAATTTTAGGAATATATTCATTGATGAAGAAAGTATAGTAGGGAATGAAATCAGAGTCGCTGTAAAAAGCATTTTTTGCTTCAGGCATTATGATGGCCCAGTCGTGTTTCTTTGCTAGAGCTTCGATATTAGTATGTCTGATCCAAGCAGTATCATCCCCAGTATAACCATGCAATAGCCAGACCGCTTTATAAGATTCTTTTCCAGAATCGGGAATGACGGCCGTAGTTTTAAAGTATGTGTGTAAGTAATCAGTTTTATAACTGAGATTTATCAGTGTCATTTACAATACCTCGATTAATTATATTAACTGACCTTATAATAGTGAATCTTAATTTCAAAGTCCACTTGCATAACTTTACTTAGCTAACCAGCCCAGCACTTGATCAATGTTTTTAGACCAAGTTGTCCAAGAATGATCACCTTTGACTGGTAGCCAAGTGTAATTGTCATTTAGTTTATCTTCTAGAAATTTTTTAAGTACAATATTATCTTCATGCATAAAATCTTCATCACCGCATAATTGTAAAACTTTTTGATCTGGATGAACTTGATTAAAAATATTAATAATTTGGTTGTCTTTAATTTTTTCAGGTGAATCGAAAATAGTATCAAAAGTGTTTAAAGGCATTGGGCTTTTTTCATTATTCCGAAAATGTTCGATATCAGCAACAGGTGACATGGCGGCAATTTTACTGATTTTTTCAGGGTTTAAGAAACCGATTTTTAGTGCACCATATCCACCCATACTTACACCGGCAATATAGTTATCTTCAGGCTTATCAGAGATCGGCAACATACCTTGGATCTTTGGCATTAGTTCCTTAACAAAGAAACTATAGTAGGGAATAAAGTTAGAATCAGTGTAAAAAGCATTTCTTCCTTCAGGCATTATAATTGCCATATCATATTTAGCGGCTAGTTGTTCGATATTAACATTTCTCATCCAAGTAGTGTCATCGGCAGTATATCCGTGTAAAAGCCAGACAGCTTTATAATTTGCCTTGTCTGTGTCGGGAATTACCACGGTTGTTTTAAAATAAGTATGTAAAAAGTTTGTACGAAAACTGGTATTTAATAACGTCATAATATATACCTCCATAATTTGAATATCCAATATGAAGTTTGGTTCTCAAAAAGAGTTGTGTCAAGCCAAATGAAATTTATAGTTACATAAGATATATTTATGGAAGTAAATAAAAAAGATCACACATTGTGTGATCTTTTTTGTCGTTGAAATAATGATTTATATGAAATTAACGATCTGCATGAGAATTGGAACAACGATTACGAATAAGACTGTTGAGGTTGTTACGACATTAGTTGCATATTCGACGTCACCATGTGATTGACCAACCAAGATAGGGAGAACGGCTAAACCAGGAGCGGCGGCTTGAATGATCAATGTGCTGCTTTCTAGACTTGGCATTGGGTGTCCCATTGAAACACCTAACATTACAAAACCGATCATAATTGCTGGTGCAAAGACGAATCTTCCAAGTAATGCCAGAATTGTATCACGGTCAAAACCAATTGATTTAAGACCAGCATCGGCCAAAATGATACCAATATAGATAAGAGACATTGGTGTAACAATTCCACCGACCATATCTAAAGTCTTGTTGATCCATTCTGGAACAGGAATTGCTAATAGTAGGAATACTAATGATACTAAGAAACCAACTAGTGGAGCAGGGAGGAGTTTCTTCCAGTTGAATTCTTTTTTAGCACCTTTTTCGACAGTTGGATCATCATTAGAAATGAAGAATACACCAATTGCCCAAGTTGAAATAGTATTCATAACATAGTAAACAAGGAAGTATGGCAAACTCTTAGTTCCAAACAAAGCCATGTTTAGTGGTAGACCGATGAAAATAGTATTAGCATTGGCAAACATATTAATGAATGTACCACGACGACCTTTTTTAATACGGAATACTTTAGTTAGGATCCAGGCTAGTAAATAACTGCAGGCAAAACTGGCAAAGGCAAAGACTAAACCTCCTGATAGACTGGCTAACTTGTCGCGAGTTAAATATTTTAATACTGAAACAAAAATTGAAGCTGGTAAAGCAATTTTCATAATAATAAACGAAATATTGCTCTTAAATTCGTCACCAAGACGTCCGGAACTTCTTAGCCAGTAACCAAGAGCGATAACGATGACGATTTCAGCAACACTTTCTAGTGAGGTAATAAATGCTTCCATGAAATAAAATCCCCTTCTCTTATAACTTAAATCCTAAAATTAATATTTTGGTTCCCATTTGATGTCTTCGATAGCTTTTTTAGCATCTGTTGCATCTGTGAGCTTTTCATCAATTGCTTGTTGAGCAACGCCCATAGCAACTGTCATACTAAATTCATCTAATTTTGAAACTGGAGGTAATACTGCAGCACCAGCTTCCTCTGGATCAACGATTCCACCCAATGAATGGGCAGCTTTATTGATCATGCCGTCACTAAGTAATTTCGCGTTAACAGCCATAGCACCAAGACCAAGTCCAGGATAAACAAGGGCATTGTTAGCTTGTCCGATATTATAAGTAACACCGTTGTATTCAACAGGATCGACAGGAATACCAGTAGCAACGAGTGCTTTACCATCAGTCCACTTCAATAAATCTTCAGCCTTAGCTTCAGCAAGTTTTGTAGGGTTTGATAATGGGAAAATAATTGGACGTGCTGTGTGAGCGGCCATTTCTTTAATGATTGGTTCTGTAAAGGTACCAGGTTGTGTTGAAGTACCAACAAGAATTGTAGGGTGAACTGCCTTAACGGCGGCTTCTAGTGTTGTAAGTTCGTCAGCATTAGCAAATTCACTACGACTTCTTGTGAAAGGTTTTTGTTCTGGTGTCAAACCTTCAGTATCATCAAACAATAGACCTTGTTTATCAACAAGATAGAAATGTTTCTTAGCTTCTTCTTCTGATAAACCTTCTTCAACCATAGCGTCAAAGATACGTTTTGCAATACCAGCACCGGCGGTACCAGCACCAAATGACATGTAAACTTGGTCAGTAAATTTCTCTTTTGAAATATTTAAAGCACCTAAAATACCAGCAAGAGTGATGATACCAGTACCTTGAATATCGTCATTAAATGTTAAAATTTGATCCTTATATTTATTTAAAATATTGGCAGCGTTATCACGTCCAAAATCCTCAAAGTGAAGATACATGTCAGGGAATAGTTCTTCAGCCTTAGCAACAAACTTGTCGACAAAGTTGTAATACTTTTCACCAGTGACACGTTCGTGATGGTTACCAAGATATAAATCATCATCCAATAATGATTTATTGTTAGTACCAACATCAAGAACAACTGGTAAAACAGATTTAGGATCAACACCGGCAGCAGCTGTATATACCATAAGTTTACCAACTGAAATATCTACACCTTGTAGTCCCCAATCGCCAATACCAAGAATTCCTTCACCGTCAGTGACAACGATCAACTTGATGTCTCTATCACCAGCAGCATTTTTTAATGTCTTTTCAATCTCATCTTGATCATCGATCGATAAGAATGCGGCGTTTTGTGAATCTAAGAAAAAGTGACTGTAATTTTCGATCGTGTCAGCAATTGTTGGGTCATAAACAACTGGCATGAAGTCATAAACATGTTCGCTGAATAACTTGTAGAATAAAGTGCGGTTTTCATTGAAAAGATCCATTAGATACATGCGTTTTGCTAATGAAGTTGGTTTTGTACCATATTGTTCGTATGCTTGGGCAACTTGTTGATCAAGCGTTTGAACGAAGGGAGGTAGTAAACCTTCAATTTTGTTAGCTTTTCTTTCTTCTTTTGTAAAAGCAGTTCCTTTATTTAAAAAAGGATTATTTAATAAATCTAAACCTGTATATGTCATTTTTTGCCTCCTGAAATAACTTTCGTGGCTTACTATAAACCCTTATAAAAAATATAGTCAAATATGTTATAATTGATAAAAAATATTTATAAGTAAGGTCAATGCTATGAATTTAAACGACTTCAGGTATTTTAAAAAATTGAGCGAAATGAAAAGTTTTTCTGAAACAGCACATTATTTTAATGTCAGTCAGCCGACTATCACTTATGCTATAAAGAGATTAGAGACAGAATACGATACTAAATTAGTAGAAAGAAAAAGTTATGCTAATTCGTTGTCGCTTACTTTTTCAGGTCAACAATTACTACAACATGTTGAAAAAATCTTACGTGAAGACAACTTAGTGAAAGCAGATTTAAGTAGGATAAAACAAAAAAAGATCAAAATGGGATTGCCACCTATAATTACTAATTATTTAGTTCCTCAAATTTTTGATGATTTAAAAGACTTTGATTATTTGAATCGTTTAATTCCAGTTGTTGATGGATCTAAAGAACTAATGGAGCGTCTTAAAGATGGTGATATAGATTTGTCTTTATTAGGCTCAACCACATTGCCAGTTGATCCGGAGTTAGAATATAAAGTTTTAGATATCCATGCATTTAAAATAATTGCTAGTAAAGATAGAAATTTTAAGGATGATTTGAAGTTATCAGATCTAATAAATGAAGATTTCATTATTTTGGATGAAAAATCAGTTCATAAACAAGTTTTTAATAATTTTATAGATAAATATAATGTTTCGCCGAAAATTATTTTTCAAACGAGTGACTATAAATTACTTTTGCAACTTGTTAAGGAAAATAAGGGCATTAGTTTTATTACTGAAACAGCTATAAGTAAAACTTCTGGAATACAAGAATTACAGTTTAATAATTTGGAATTGCCGTCGTTTTATATAATGATCGTTTACCGTAGAGGTACAGTTAAAGGTTCAATATTCCAAAAATTAATTAGCATTTTTGAGAATATTACTTTAAAAAATTAATATTTCTATGAAACATTATGAATTTTTTGTGGTATACATGTCTGCTTGGAGTGATATACAATTATAGACGCCGATAGTATACCTGGATTAATCCGACTATTCGGTGACAGATAATTTAGTGTCAAATAGTCGACTTTGATCCAACAAATTATCTTTACAGAAACAGGTAATTATTGGGATAGTTCTTCAAATAACTGTTTCTGGAGGAGCTGAAGTGATTCAGCTTCTTTTTTTTACAACAAAATATTGAAAATAGAAAAATATAGCAAAATATTAAAAATGTATTCTCATTACAGGCCTGGCGTGGTTTCAAGGATTATAACAATTAAGCTAATTGCAAATATATACAATCTATACTTATATATATAGATACGTTATGCTATATTGTTCGTTGGAGGGGAAATCCCTGTTTCCCCTTCCTTGATAATTTCATGTTTATAACAGTCTGATAATCTGTTATTACCCTGAATGGTAGTTCCTCCCTGAGCTGCCATTTTTTTATGCCTTTTTTTGGTTATAATGATCACTTTGGGGTAGATTTCAAAGAATGATTGTTGATATGGTATAATTTTCTTACTAAGTTACTAGGAGTATTCGGTTATACAATGAAATATAATAAAGAACAACAGATTGAAATCGCTAAATATGCAATTAATAATAATTATGGCTATAAAGAGACAGGTACTAAATACGACATCTCTTACCAGCAAGTAGCAGCTTGGGTTAGAAAATATGAATCTTCAAAAACAGTTGCTAAAAAACCAGCAAGGGTTTCTGAAGATTCATCAAAGGCAAGTACCTTAGACATTCTAAGTCGTCGTGATCCGGTGTTAGAACAACAATTGGAAGACGTTAAACGGCGCTTAGGATTAATAGATTAATCGAGGGAAAACAAATGAAGAGTATTATTTTTGTCTGTTTGGGTAATATTTGTCGCTCGCCAATGGCCGAAATGATGATGCGTGAGTATATTGATGCTCATAATTTAACTGATAAAATCTCTGTTAAATCTCGTGCAACTGAGGATTATGAAATGGGTAATCCGATGCATGATGGAGCGGTCACTGAATTAAAAAAACATCATGTAAAAATAATCCAACATCGATCACAGAAAATTTCTCAGCTAGATTTTTCTCAAGCAGATTTAATTATTGGAATGGATCATCAAAATATTATTGATTTAAAGAATATGACTAATGTCTATCAAGATAAGATCCATTTAGCATTGGAATTTATTGATAATAAAGAAATTCAAGATCCCTGGTATGATCACAAGTTTGACCGAACTTATTCACAATTAAGTCAGGCAATTCCATATTGGGCAAATTTTCTTTTGAATAGTATTAAATAAGAGTCAGAGACTGATTGTTTCAAGCTCTTTTTTTATGGGGGAGGCATTACTGTGCAATTAAGTACAGTTACTATAATAGTAAGATTGATCATCGCCACTGCCATTTCAGGTGTTATTGGTTGGGATAGAGAGCATAAAAATAGACCAGCTGGTATTAGAACACATATCCTGGTCTGTTTAGGTGCTTGTATTGTAGCTTTGATTCAAAAAGAAATAGGGTTTAACGCATTGAGAATAGCCGCACAATATCCGCAGTATAAGGGGATCATTAGAACTGATGAGGCTCGTTTGATAGCTCAAGTCGTCAGTGGAATTGGGTTTCTTGGTGCTGGGACTATTATTGTTGAACATCACTCCATCAAAGGTTTAACTACTGCAGCAAGTCTGTGGGTAGTAGCATGTATGGGGCTTGCCGTTGGTATGGGCGATTATGTGATTGCCATTGCAAGTTTTATAGTTGTTTTTGGGGTTATTGCTTTTTTGAAACGTATTGTTAGAGTTAGTGCGGTAAAAAGCATTGAAATTCAATATCGAAATAAAGTTGATACAAAAAAGTTTATTTCAGATTATTTTCAAAATAAAAATATTGCTATAAGTAATGTGGTTTTTAGAGCTAATAAAATCGACGGTGAATATTTATATACGAATGTTTATGAGGTAAAGTTACCTCGAACTTTGAAGTATGTGACAGTTATAGAAGATCTGTCCAATCACGATGACGTTATCAAAGTTAGAACAATTGCTGCAGGATAAATTTATATTTTTGATGTAACAATTTATGATTTTGATAATTTTTTCTTGGTTGTAATAGAAAAAATCATCTGATACAGTTTTCTTGTCAGGGGGAATTAAATGTTTAAGCGAGTGGTATTGGGAATTTCACTCATAACACTTATTAGTGGTGGATCAATTATTTCAATGAAATACAATACAACTAATGCTGTAAATTTCGATCGTGTGATCAGGCGTAAAGATTATAATTATGTCTCATTTCAGAATCTTTACGAAAATCCACAATTGTATGAAGGTACTAAGATATATCAATATGGTACAGTCGAAAAAGTTGTTTTTAATCGTGATAGTAGCTACATGTTGGTAGTTTTAAATGGTAAAGATCAATCAAATGCTATTAAACTGAATTTTGATTATAGTAAGTCTGATAATGCCAATCGTTTCTCCGTTGGAACAGAGGTAAGATTCTACGGTAGAGTGGCTAAATCGGAAGAATACGAGACTGGAAGAGGTCGAGAAACTTCACGTCCAGTTATAAATGCAAATTATGTTGACCTAAAAAAATAACAGAACCCACCAAATCGGTGAGTCCTGTTATTTTTATTTATCAAAAGGGTTTTATATTGTAACGGACAGTATATGTAAATGGCAATCACTCTTCTACTAAGGAAGAATGAAACATATGAGAAGTTATCATTACTTATGATCTTTGGAATTTTCATCCTTTGAAGATTTCTTTTCCGCAGATTCAACGCGTTTAACGTTTTCTTTTACATCATCGGGAAGTGAGGCAAATTTATCAAATAAACTGCCAAAATCATTTTCGCGTTTCACTGTTAAGCCCATCGGAATCAGCCCCTTTCAGTTATTCTTTATCTTTTAAGTACATTATAGGACCATCAGCTAGAAAACTCAAATTGTTGCAACCTTTTTTTAATAGTTTAAAATATAAAGAGCATGCAATAATTCATTAATAGGAAGGAGATAGTCGATTGGCTACTGAATATCTTGAACATAAATTAAGTCTTTTACCACCAAAACCGGGATGTTATCTGATGAAGGACGTTAATTCAAAGATTATTTATGTTGGTAAGGCTAAGAATTTAAAGAATCGAGTTCGTTCCTATTTTAAAAGTTCACATGAAGGTAAGACTGCTAGATTAGTTTCTGAAATACGTGATTTTGAAACGATTATTACTTCAAACGACAAGGAGGCTTTTCTATTAGAAATAACTCTTATTCAAAAACATCAACCATACTATAATATAAAGTTAAAACGAGGGACAGGATATCCTTATATAAAGATCACAAATGAACGTGATCCCAAAATGGAAATAACTGGTTTAATTAAAAAAGATGGTGGATATTATTTTGGCCCATATCCTAATGTTTATGCGGCTCAAAATACTTTGAATTTTTTACAGAAAGTTTATCCATTAAGACGTTGTCAGGGGCATTTAGGTCGTCCTTGTTTGTATTATCATATGGGACAGTGCTTAGGGGCTTGTTTTAAAGAAGTTCCAAAATCTGAATATGATACGCAGATTGAAAAAATTAAGAGCTTTTTAGGTGGTAATGTTGCTGAAATTAAGCGCAGCCTGAACAGCAGAATGATGAAGGCTGCCAAAAAAGAAGAATATGAGCGAGCAGCAGAACTACGTGATCAAATTCAATATATTGAAGCTACTGTCGAGAAGCAAAAAATTATTTCTAACGATAGTACACCAAGAGATATTTTTAATTATTATGTTGAAAAAGGCTGGATCTCTATTCAAATTTTCTTCATTCGACAAGCCAGACTTATGAAACGAGAAAAACGTGTCTTTGCTTGTATCAATAGTCCAGAAGAAGAACTTTCGACATTTATTTTACAGTTCTATAATCGTCGTAATCAGGTTCTGCCAAAAGAAATTTTGGTACCTGATAATTTGGATAAAGAGACTTTATCACAAGTATTAAACGTTCCCTTTAGAACACCTCAACGTGGCCAAAAACGTGATTTAATGGAAATGGCACATGAGAATTCCAAGTTAGTATTACAAGAGAAATTCCGTTTGATGGAATTAGATAACCGTCAGACTTATGGTGCGCAAAAACAAATTTTTGATGCTTTAGGATTACCATATGGACATGTTATTGAATCATTTGATCATTCTCATATCCAAGGAACAAGTCCAGTTTCTGCAATGGTAATGTTTCAAGATGGACGTCCTGAAAAGAGTGGTTATCGTAAATATAAAATTAAAGGTGAAGTAGAACACCAGTCTGGCGCTGATGAAGCCGCTAATACAAGAGAAGTTATTTATCGTCGATATTCCAGATTGATCAAAGAAAAAGATAATTTACCGGATCTAATTTTAATGGATGGTGGCATTATTGAGCTACGAGCTGTGATGGATGTTTTGGAAAATGAACTAGGAATACATATTCCGGTTGCCGGGATGGTCAAAGATGATCATCATAACACATCCCATTTGATCGTTGGTGAAGATGGGGAAGAAGTACCGTTAGATCGTAAAAGTCAGGGATTTTATTTATTACAAAGAATTCAGGACGAGGTTCATAGATTTGCAATCACATTCCATCGTAAGACTAGAAGTAAAAATGCTTTGTCATCTCGATTAGATGGTATTCAAGGCGTTGGACCTAAAACTAGAACTAAACTATTAAAGAAGTACGGTTCAGTTAAGAAAATGAAGGAAGCTTCAGTTGAAGAAATGACTGATCTGGGAATTCCCAAGACTACTGCTCAGACTATTAAAATTACATTGGCCAGTACAGATTTTCATAAAAAGTATAAAAAAGGTTAAATAAATGGTTTCCATCACAAAATAGTCACACTTTTTTAAGTTTGCTTAAACTTGTCGATAGTAAGGTTAATCTATAAATTAATTCAGACAATCAAAAGCATAAAAGCAAATTTAAAAAGGAGCGATGTTAATGCGGTGGATACCATTTTTTGTGATTTCCAGTATTTCATTTTTAAGCGGAGTTTATATTTTAACTAATGTTAAAGAATTTGAGAAGAGAAGAATGGCGCTATTCAGTCTAGGCTATTTAACTTTTATAGGTGTTATTTTATTTACACCGATGTCATTTGACGGCAGGTCAGTTTATGTAATGCCAGCAGGAGCTGGATCAGTAAATATACATCGAATCTATTATGATTTAGGATTTATTGAAAATATTATTTTGACAATTCCTTTAGGTTATCTAATCAAAGAATATTTTGCTGAAATCTCATTATTTGATGTGATTCCCATCGGATTAATAGTTGGTGCTTCAATTGAAACTCTACAATTTTATTTATCACACTTATTCTTAATTAATCGAACTAGTGATATTAGTGATGTAATATCCAATGGCGTTGGGATCTTTATCGGAGCTTCATTGTTCTTGGTTTACCAATATGCATCTAAGAAAAGACTATTTGAAAAATGGATTTAAAAAGTTCCTTTATAAGTGCTTACAAACTGATCACTTATAAAGGAACTTTTTTTAATTATTTAACATCAGAAGTATTGATAATCGGTTGAGAACCACGTTCTGAAATAATCGTTACCATCATATTATTTATTAGCTGTAACTTCTTATCGTCTGATAATTGCATACCAGTGTCGTTTTCTAAACGTTTAATAGTATCTTCAGTGATAGAAACAGCACCTTCAACGATGACTTTACGAGCAGATAGAATGGCTGTTGATTGTTGTCTTTGCAGCATTGCACTAGCGATTTCAGTTGCATAGGCTAGATGAGTTAATCTAGTTTCGACGATCTCAACACCGGCTACGTTCAAGCGTTCCTGTAATTCTTGAGTCAAGCGGTCAGAAACTTCAGTTGGGTTACTGCGCAATGTCAAAGGTTGTTTACTGTTATCAAAAGTATCGTAAGGATATTCAGAAGCAATATGACGAACAGCAGATTCACTTTGAATTTCAACGAATTGCTCATAATTATCGACGGCAAACAATGCCATACTTGTATCGACAACTTTAAATACAATAACGGCGGCAATTTCAACCGGATTACCACGCAAGTCATTAACTTTTAAAATAGCACTGTTGAAATTACGAACTCTTAGAGAAATTGATGTTTTACCAGTCAATGGAACTGTCATAAATAATCCGGCATCACGAATTGTTCCGATATATTTACCAAAGAAAGTTAGGACTTTAGCTTGATTAGGTCCAATAACTGTTAGAGAACTAGCACCAAAAATTGCAATTAAAATTAAGATAATTCCCAAAATAATACTTGTAGAGCTAGCAGTCTTTGTTCCGGAGAGAAATAGCCATCCACCACCTACGATGAATAAAATGGCTAAAATTAAACCAATATAACCATTAATATGAAATACTTGTTTTTCTTTCATTGAATTAACCTCCTAATATAATAAGTATATATGGAATGTTTATGTAATACAAAAAGGTCGCCCTCAAATGAGGACGGCCTTAGTTATTAATCTTTTTTCTTAGCAGGTTTCCAGATACCATAGATAACACCAGAAATGATTGAACCAATGATTACGGCTAATAGATACATTAATGGTTTGTTAGCTAATGGTGTAACGAAGATACCACCGTGAGGGGCAGGAACGTTAACATGCCATAGTTGTGTCAAACCACCACCGATTGCAGAACCGATAACACTAGATACGATTACGTGTAATGGATCTCCAGCAGCAAAAGGAATAGCACCTTCTGTGATGAATGAAATACCTAAGACATAGTTAGATAGACCAGCTTGTCTTTCTTGTTCAGTAAATTTACTCTTCCAAAATGTTGTGGCAATAGCAATTGCTAGAGGTGGGATCATACCACCAACCATAACAGCAGCCATCAAAGCACCATCTTGTGTAGCAGTAAATGTACCAATAGCAAATGTATAAGCGGCTTTGTTGAAAGGACCACCCATATCGATTGACATCATACCACCAAGTAAAGCCCCAAGAACAACAGCATTACCGGTACCCATTGTTTCTAGGAATGAAGTGATTGCATGGTTTACAACAGCGAAAACTGGGTCGACTGCGAAGTACATAATAGCTCCGACAATCAGTAAGCTTAGAACTGGATATAATAGGATAGGTTTTAGACCATCTAATGATTTAGGTAAATTCTTTAGAGCTTTCTTCAAGTAAACGACTGTCCATCCAGCGATGAAACCGGCAAGTAGACCACCGATAAATCCGGCAGGACTCTTTGAAGAAATAACTGAAGCGCTAGCTTGTGAGGCCATATAACCACCTACAAAACCAGGTAGTAGAGCAGGACGATCACCAATTGAAACGGCAATATATGCGGCAAGAACTGGGATTAAGAAACTAAATGCATAGTTACCAACGTTATTGAAGAACAAGAACCATTGTGAATGTGATCCAACAGAGTTTTCCAATAAGAAGGAGATAGCCATTAAAATACCACCACCAACAACGAATGGTAACATATTTGAAATACCATTCATTAAGTCAGCATAAATTTTTGACCAAAGTGATTTCTTTTCAGTACTTTCTTCTTCCTCAACAGCACCGCCTTCAGAATGGAAGACAGGAGCTTTTTGATCAACTGCTAAATTGATCAATTCTTCAGCTTTGTTGATACCATCACTAACAGGACGATTTACAAGATGTTTGCCATCAAATCTAGGCATATCCACTTTTTTATCGGCAGCAATGATAACACCAGCAGCACGATCAATTTCATTTGCAGTTAACTTATGTTTAACACCTTCAGAACCGTTAGTTTCGACTTTGATATCGACACCCATTTTTTCAGCTTGTTCTTTAAGAGCGGCTTCAGCCATGTATGTATGGGCGATACCGGTAGGGCAGGCTGTAACAGCAACTACATATGATTTTTCATCTTTTTTATTAGCGGCACTGGCTTCGATTTCAGCTTCTTTAGCTTTTTGCTTTTCCTCATCAGCTTTATCTTTTGCCTCTTTAGCCTTCATTGCATTGTCAAATAATTCTTGAACTTCCTCAGCAGTTGTAGCTTTCTTTAAGTTTGCTACAAGATCAGGGTTGATCAATAGTGATGATAATGCTGCAAGAGCTTGCAAGTGAAGATTGTCTGCACCATCTGGAGCGGCAATCATGAAGAATAAGTAGGCAGGTTGACCATCTAATGATTTGTAGTCAATACCTTTATCACTTTTAGCAAATAATACGGTCGCACGTTGAACTGCTTTATCACGAGCATGTGGCATAGCGATTCCGTCACCAATACCGGTACTTGTTTGTGCTTCACGTTTTAAAATATCAGATTTGTATAATTCTTTATCATTTATGACACCAACTTGGTAATACTTGTCGACCATTTCCTCAATAGCTTCTTCTTTAGTAGAAGCCTTTAAATCCATGATCATGGCGTCTTTTAGTAATAACTGCTTTAGATCCATTAGGAATTTCCCCCTTAACCTAATTCTTTAATAGAAATATCTTGATAAACTTCATTGATCTTAGTTTTTACAGCAATATCTTGGCTAAAGGCCGTTGCTGATCCACAGGCTGCTCCCATATGAAAACTCTCAATAGCATCGTTTGTCTTCATAAAAGTTCCAACAAAACCTGCGATCATTGAATCACCAGCTCCAACAGAATTTATTACTGTTCCCTTTGGAGCGTTGGCTAGATATGCGTGTTCTTTAGTAACTAGAAGTGCACCGTCACCAGCCATTGAAACTAAAACATGTTTGGCACCCTTTGCTAGTAATTTTCTAGCATTATCAATAATATCTTGGTTATTTTTAAATGTAACATTGAACAATTCAGCTAGTTCATGATGATTTGGTTTAACAACTAGTGGATTGAGCGGTAATGTGTCCAATAATGCTTGTCCAGTTGTATCAATAACGAAATCAGCACCTTGTTTTTGGATCATCTCGGCTATATCAAGATAGAACGTGTCGGAAATTTTTTGAGGTAGGCTACCGGACATGATCACGACGTCACCATTTCCAACCTTTTTGAGTTGTTCGATAAAAGTATTCTTTTCCTGATCCGAGATTGCTGGTCCAGTACCATTGATCTCAGTTTCTTCGTCTTGCTTAATGGCGTTGACTTTGACATTTATTCTTGTATCTTCTGCAACGGTCGTAAATGATGTTTTTATTTCGTGTTCGGATAATAAGTTTTCAAACATTTTACCAGTAGCACCACCAACGAATCCCAAAGCAGTAGAATCGATTTGCAATTCTTTTAAAATTCTTGAAACGTTGATACCTTTACCGCCAGGGAGCTTAACATCATTAATAGAACGATTGACCTCACCAGTAGTAAGAGTCGTTAATTGTAATACATAGTCAATTGAAGGATTGGCTGTAATAGTATAAATCAATTAATTAACCTCCATAATTTTCGTTTTTTTATTAAGTAATTCCAATTCCTTGTCAGATAATCCGCTGGTAATTAGCGTCACATCTTTCAAATCAGCAAATTTGCTAAAACTGACTTGACAATATTTGGAACTATCTGAGAGAACAAAAGCTAAATTAGATTGATCGATCGCTAATTTTTTTATAGCTGATTCTTCTGGATCAGGTGTTGTAAAACCAGATTCAGCTGAAAAACCATTTGCTCCAATGAAAGCTTTATCAAAATGATAGCTTTCAAGAGTTTGGATCATGGTTGAACCAACTAAGGCCTTGGTGGCTGATTTAAGACGTCCGCCAGGTAAAAAAGTATCAATACTGTAATCGGCTAGCATAGAAGCATTATCAACACTATTGGTTACAACTAACAAATTTTTATGTTCTATTAAGTAAGGAATCATAAATTGAATCGTCGTTCCAGAATCTAGGAAAATAACCTCATTATTTTGAACTAAATTTGCCGCAGCTTTTCCGATTGCTTTTTTTCCATCTAAATTAACTGTTGCCTTTTGTGAAAGAGCAGGTTCTTCATGTAATGAAATAACATTTTGGGCGCCTCCATGAATTCTTAATAATTTATGGCAACTCTCAAGATCTTTTAAATCTCTTCGCAAAGTTGACGCTGATGCTCCAGTAAGAGGAATCAAGTCGTGCAATTTAACGATATTATGTATTTTTAATTGCTGTAATATAATCTGTTGTCTTTCTTCAGTAAGCACTTTCATTCTCCTCCAGAAAGTATATTACAACCAAATTCAATCAAAATCAACCAAAAACGTTCATTTTCTTTCAAAACCATTCATAAACGTTTAGAATAGATGAATGCCTTTTCAAAGGTTTATTTTATTCAAAGTATTATGAAACCCGTTTTTGTGCTAAAATTTAAAAATGATAATTATGTTTAGAAAGGGGGATTTTAATGTTTGTAGATAACGTTAAAATCACCGTTAGATCCGGTAAAGGTGGAGACGGAGCTGTTTCGTTCCGCCACGAGAAATATGTGCCTTTAGGCGGTCCAGCCGGTGGAGACGGAGGTCGAGGTGGAGATATTATCCTCAAGGCCAATGAAGGAATGAATACGCTGATGGATTTCAGATACAAGCGTATTTTTAAAGCTGAAGCTGGACAAAATGGCCAAATTAAAGGTATGTATGGTCATAAAGCAGATCCGGTTTATATTGTTGTGCCTGCTGGTACGTCAGTATACGATGAGGATACTGGAAAATTAATTGGTGATTTAGTTGAACATAATCAAGAATTAGTTGTTGCTAAAGGTGGTTCAGGTGGTAGAGGTAATATTCACTTTGCTAATTCAAAGAATCGTGCACCTGAAATTGCTGAAAATGGTGAGCCTGGACAAGAATTACACTTACGTTTGGAATTAAAATTGATTGCTGATGTTGGTTTGGTAGGCTTCCCTTCAGTTGGGAAGTCAACTTTATTGTCTGTTGCAACTTCTGCAAAGCCTAAAATTGCGGCATATCATTTTACAACCTTATCTCCTAATTTAGGAATGGTTAAATTGGATAGTGGTTTAGATTTTGTTATTGCTGATCTTCCAGGTTTAATCGAAGGTGCATCTAATGGTGTCGGTTTAGGAATTCAATTCTTACGTCATGTTGAGAGAACTAGAGTCATTTTGCATTTGGTCGATATGGATCCAGAAAATGGTCGTGATCCTTATGAAGATTATGTTTCGATCAGAAATGAGCTCGCTAAATATGATGACAACATCTTAAAGCGTCCAGAAGTGATCGTTCCAACAAAATTGGATATTCCTGGTTCAGATGAAAGACTGAAAGAATTTAAAGATCAGTTGCCAGATGATGTTGATATTTTCCCAATTTCAAGTATTCAACATACCGGTGTTAAAGATTTGATGAATCATACAAGTAATGTCTTACAAAATGCAGAACCCATTCATTTCGAGGTTCAAAATGAAGATGAGACAAAAGAATACAACTATGAGTCTGATGCTAGTCCTCTTAAGATTGAAAAAGATGGAGAACATAGCTTTATTG
Organism: Companilactobacillus baiquanensis; assembly: GCF_003946605.1. Classification (GTDB taxonomy): domain Bacteria; phylum Bacillota; class Bacilli; order Lactobacillales; family Lactobacillaceae; genus Companilactobacillus; species Companilactobacillus baiquanensis. Next base: position 418,356 of record NZ_RHOQ01000001.1, on the reverse strand, counting down.
TCAAAGGTGAAGATGTCGAAAGACTTCTTCAAAGAAGTAATTTAGATCATCAAGATGGAATTATGAGATTTGCACGTATGCTTAAGGGAATGGGGGTTGAAGAAGCCCTAATGAAGGCTGGTGCACAATCTGGAGATTCAGTAACGATTCTTGATTTTACTTTTGAATTTATTTAGGGGTTATAAAATAATGAATAAGGCACCGAAAAGAAGATTTATCAGTGGATTTGATGGATTACGGACATTAGGGGTTATTGGTGTTATCATGTATCACTTAAACCCAACTGTCTTTTCTGGTGGGTACTTAGGGGTACCCATATTTTTCTTGATCTCCGGTTATTTGATTACAGATCATTTCTTTAATACCGTTGATTATGGTGGAAAGTTTTCACTTGGAAATTTTTATGGTAAGAGAATTAAACGACTGTACCCAGGGATGCTATTTGTATTATTAGCTTCTAGTGCATATATAGTATTTTTCTTAAAAGATCTTTTATACCATTTAGATCAAATTTTTATCACTAATATTTTAAATGTTTATAATTGGTGGCAAATATTTAATGGTCAATCATATTTTGAGAGATTTGCTAATAATGAATCACCGTTCACACATTTATGGACGCTTTCAATTGAAGGTCAATTTTATATAATTTGGCCTTTATTATTGTTGCTATTTGTAAAATTCGGTGTAAAGAAGAGTAGAATATTTGGATTTGCTATGATAGTATCAGTAGTTTCTGCTGTTTGGATGGCGATCCTCTTTAAACCAGGAGTTGATCCAAGTCGTTTGTATTATGGTACAGACACAAGATTGTTCTCAATTCTACTTGGTTGTGGTTTAGCCATTGTTTGGCCTGCCGAAAAACTTAAAGGTGGATTAGCTAGGGCAGATAAAATTAAATTAAATGTGATCGGAACATTGTCGATTGCTTTAATGATATTGATGATATTTACAATGAAAGATTCGTCAGCCTTCTTGTATCGCGGAGGGATGTTTATCTTTTCAGTAGTCACATGTATTTTGATTGCCGTTGTTGCTCATCCGGATGCTTTTTGGAATCGTGCTTTATCAAATAAAGTATTCCACTACATCGGTAGCAGAAGTTATGGACTATATTTGTATCAATTTCCAGTTATGATATTCTTTGAATCAAGATTTAAAAATGTTGCTAATCATCCAGTTCTTTATCCAGTTATAGAGGTTGTGTTGATTTTCTTAGTGACTGAATTTTCATTTAGATTCGTAGAACAGCCATTGGCACACGTTAATTGGCAAAGTTTCAAAAACTTTTTCAGATCATCCTCAGCCATTCAAAGAACTTTAGCAGTTATTATTGCTTTGATAAGTATTACTGGCTGTTATGGTGTAGTTCAGGCTGTTGGTGCTCCAAAACCTAATGTTAACCACAGTCAATTGGCTACTAAAATTAATAAGAATGAAAAAGCAAACAAGAAAAAGAAACAAGAAGCTATTGAGAACTTAAAGAAGTCTAAGGACAAAACTAAGGATGGTAAACTTAGTGCTGCTGATCTGGCTAAATATAAAAAAGCCGCTAAAGATCATCCAGTTAACAAGGACTTTGAAAAATACGGACTATCACAAATTGATCTTCAAAGATTAAAGGATATCCCACTAACTGCTGTCGGTGATTCAGTTATGGCTGATGGATCAGATAATTTCTTGAAATTATTCGATGACAAGAAAGTGATCGTTGATGCTGCTGTTAGTCGTCAGCTAGATTCAAGTTTGGATATTTTGCAAAAGTATAAAGATCAAGGCGTTTTAGCTCCAAATATTTTGATCGGTTTAGGAACAAATGGTCCATTTAATGATGATCAAGTTGATCAAGTTATGAAATTGGCTGGTCCTGACAGACATGTCTTTTGGATCAATGTTCATGTACCAACAAGACCATGGGAAAAGACCGTAAATGGCGTTTTGGATGAATCAAGTAAGAAATATAAAAATCTAACTATTATTGATTGGAATGGTTATTCAGATGGCCATACTGATTGGTTCTACGATGATAACGTTCATCCAAATCCTGATGGTTCTATGTACTATTCATCATTTGTTGTAAAACAGATACTTAAACAATTAGATAAAAAATAGATAGGATTTTTGTATGGAATTAGAATTTTTAGGAACTGGGGCTGGCGTACCTTCAAAGAGCCGTAATGTTTCGAGCGTTGCTTTAAAAATGCTTGATGAAAGAAATGAAGTTTGGCTGTTTGACGTTGGCGAAGCTACACAGCATCAAATTTTAAAAACGGCGATCAGGCCGAGAAAAATTACTAAAATTTTTATTTCTCATCTTCATGGAGATCATATATTTGGTCTGCCAGGACTTTTGTCAAGTCGTTCAAATCAAGGAGGAGAAGCTCCTTTAGAAATATATGGTCCGGTTGGAATTAGAGATTTTGTAGAAACATCTTTGAATGTGACTGGCAGTAGACCAAATTATCACATTAAGTATATTGAATTGAAAAATGGTGGCGAGATTTTTAACGATAAGACTTTTAAAGTTGAAGCCGGTAAACTTAAGCACCGCATCACTTGTTTTGGTTATCGTGTAACTGAAAAGCCGCGTGTGGGCGAGTTACAGGTTGATAAGTTAAAGGAATATAATATTCCAAACGGTCCTATTTTTGGTCAATTGAAGGCCGGTAAAACTGTTAAACTGGAAGATGGGACTACTTTAAATGGAAATGATTTTATTGGTCCAGATAAGCCTAGTAAAGTTGTAACTATCATTTCAGATACTCGCTATACTCCAGAGATCGATCGACTTTCACAAAATGCTGATGTCATTGTACATGAGTCTACATTTTCTAATTCTGATAAAAAAATGGCCTATAATTATTTCCACTCGACTGCGACAAGCGCTGCCGAAGTAGCTAGTAAGGCACATGCTAAGGGATTATTGCTGACACATATTTCTGCTAGATATACTGGTAAAAATGCTTTAACTCTTCAAAAAGAAGCACAAAAGATTTTTAAAAATACTAGAATTGTTAATGATTTTGATATTTACGAAGTACCCTTTACAGAAAAGAGAGGATAAATATGACTGATTTACTAAACCAAACAGTTGTTATAACTGGAGCATCATCAGGGATCGGTAAGGACGTAGCGATTAATTCAGCTAAACTGGGCGCTAATGTTATTCTATTGGCTAGAAACGAAGAAAAACTATTAGCTGTAAAAAATGAATGCACTAGAGTTGGTGCAGAAAATGCCAGTCATGAATATTTAAGTGTTGATATGTCTGATCCTAAGCAAATATCAGACGGAGTTGATAAGATCTACACATTGACTAATAAAGTTGATATTTTGGTTAATGCTGCTGGTTTTGGTGATTTTTCCAATTACTTGGATACGGAATTTGCAACAGTTGAAAAAATGTTTCGTGTAAATGTTTTGGGATTAATGCTGATGACTCGTTTGATTGCTAGTAATATGATCGGCCAAGGTAATGGACATATTATCAATATTGGTTCTATTGCCGGTAAGATAACTACGCCTAAGTCAGCAGCCTATTCGGCCACTAAAGCGGCTGTCATTGCTTTTTCAGATGGTTTGAGATTAGAGCTAAAGCCATTCAAAATTCACGTCACAACCGTTAATCCGGGTCCTGTGGCTACTAATTTCTTTGATGTAGCAGATCATGGCGGTAATTATCTAGATTCAGTTAAATATTTTGTTCTTGATCCAAATAAATTATCTTGGGATATTGTTAATTCATTCAATACTAACAAGCGAGAAATTAATCGTCCTAGATATATGGGATTAGCAGCCGTTCTTTATAAGTTGGCACCTAGTGTTGGTGATTTACTTGCAAGTACATTTGGTAATCGTAAATAAGGGGAGATAAGTATGAATAGTAAACAATCAAGATTTGTCATTGGTTTAGTAATTGCATTGATAGTTGTAATTTTTGCAATTCTTAATGTGAATCCAGTAACTGTTAGTTTTGGGTTTACGCACATCAAGTTACCCTTAATCGTATTGATCATCGTAACTTTATTGTTGGGGGCAGTTATTACGATGTTGTTATCGAGCACAGGTAAGAAGAGTAATAAGAAATTAACTAGAACTGCACAGAAGCAATTTTCTAATCTAAAAGTTTCAAATGATAGTCAAATTGCTGATGCTTTAAAAGAAAATGATGGAAAAAAACAAACAAAATAGTAATTTTGCTTGCTCTAATGTTTTTATGATAGTATTATATTAAACGTTAGATTTGATTAAGTTAATATAAATTAAAGGAGTTTTTAAATATGGCTGTTCCAAAGAGAAAAACATCAAAACAAAGAAAACGTCAAAGACGTGGACATATCAAGTTGAATACACCAAACATGCAATTTGATGTCGCTACTGGTGAATATCGTTTAAGTCACCATGTATCACCATCAGGTATGTATAAAGGTGATCAAGTAGTTGATACTAAAAAAGAAGCTTAATTAAAAGCCAAGTAAATTATGCTTGGCTTTTTTTTAATAAATGGGGAAATTCTCATGAAAAAATTTAAATATCTATTTTTATTGGTCATTCCAGTATTTTTATTACTTTTAGCAGGTTGTTCTAAGCTTTCTTTAACTACCACAAAAGATACATACAAAGCTGACGGATTAGTCGCTATCGTTAAAGGAGAAGCTTCAAGCGCCGATAAAGTTACTTATACAGTAAGTGGTAAAACTAAAAACGTTAAAATTAATGATGATCACTTTGCCATTTCAATACCAGTTGCCACTCATGATAAAAATGTCAGAATCAAGGCAACTAAGGGCAAGAAAACTACAACAGAAATTGCTAAAGTAAAAAAGGCCAAAGCATTAACTGGTTATACTACATTTGCTCAACAATATAATTATGCAAACTTAACCTTAGGTAAACAAAACGATCAGTTAAAACTGATCGTTAATGATAATGGGATAATTAAGCATAAAACTGCTAGTGGTACTAATCTAGTTATGAATGTTCAAGATGATCAACTTATGGGGATCGCCATGAACTTATCTTATAAGACTATGAAATCAAAAGCCGGTATGAAGAATTTTGCTACTGACTTAGCAATGGTTTCTCAGTTAGTTGGTGCTGATGGAAAGTCTGTCTTAAAGGACCTTTCAAAGCAGATAAAAGATGCTGATGGTGGAACAACGACCATGAAACAAATTACTTCCAATGGTGTTAAGTTCAATATTAATTTGACCACTAAAGATTTTTATCTATATGTGACGAAGTAAATATTTAGATTATTAACATCAAAAAAGCGAAACTAGTTAATCAACTAGTCTCGCTTTTTTAAATAAAATTATTTAGCACGATTGTCGCTCTTATCCAAAATAGCTGGAACGATAAAGAAAATAATTGCGAAAACAGCACTGACAACAACAGAAGTTTGGAAGTTATAAGCTTGTTGGTTTAAAGCACCACCAATGAAGCCGGCAACTTGACCTAAAATGATCGTCCATAACAATACATCGAAATATCTCATTTCTTCCATCTCACTTTCTTCAGTAGTTTAGCACAAAAATGAGCTTTGCCCAATAATGTTCTTAAACACTTTGATATAATTTTAACCAAAGGGGGTAGTCAATTGCAAGCACAACTCCAAGTAATGAGCAGTTATAGTTTATTACATAGTCCACTAAAGTTGACCGAGTTAGTTGATACAGCCAAAAAACGTGGTTATCAAGCGGTTGCTTTAACTGATTTAAATAATCTATATGGTTCAATTGATTTTTATAAATATGCCAAAAAACAAGGTATCAAACCTATTATTGGGCTAGTAATTGAAACCCAAGGAATAATAGACGTAAATAATGATTATCAATTGATCTTACTTGCTAAAAATGATCAAGGATACAGAAACTTAATTAAAATTTCTTCTATTATTATGTCTTCTAAAGAAAAAATTCAAATAACAACTATCAAGGATCTTTTATCAAATTTATTTGTAATAACTCCTTCGATCAATGCTGAATTTTTGAGTATAACTGATTTAAGTGAATACTTTACAAGTTTGAATAATTTAACAGATGCTGATTCATTATATTTAGGATTAGGTCTTTATTCAGAACAAATTAATAACGTTAAAGATATTAGAGAAGCTGCTCAAAAGCAGAATTTGCCAGTTGCCGCTTTAGGCGATGTCCGTTATATAAATGAAGATGATCATTTATCCTATCAAGTGTTAAATTTCGTTAGAACCGGAGATAAATTTGATAATTTAGAGCAAGTTGTTGAGCATGGAGATCATTATTTACATTCTGCTACGAAATTTTCTTCTATATATAAGGAATATGATTTAAATGAGGCTGTAACTAATTCTGAATCGATAGCAGATAGGTGCAACGTAGAAATTAAATTCCAGGAAACAGAATTGCCAAAATTTGAAACTCCGGGGACCGATTCGACCAATTATTTACGAGAGTTATCTATCAAGGGATTAAACAAGCGCTTTAATAATCAGGTCAATGTCGAATATAAAAAACGTTTGGATTATGAATTACAAGTTATTGATAAAATGGGATTTTCCGATTATTTCTTAATTGTTTGGGATGTTATCAAACATGCACATCAAGTAGGTATCAAAACTGGTCCTGGACGTGGTTCAGCGGCAGGGTCATTAGTTTCATATACTCTAGGTATCACTCAAGTTGATCCTATCAAGTATGATCTGCTCTTTGAACGTTTTTTGAATCCGCAACGTGTTAATATGCCTGATATTGATCTAGACCTTCCTGATAACCGTCGTGACGAGATGGTTGAGTACATGCATGATAAATATGGTTCGAATCATATGGCCCAAATAATTACCTTTGGAACATTAGCAGCAAAGATGGCTTTAAGAGATATTTCGCGTACTTTTGGCCAGACACAATTTCAACTGAGTAAATGGTCTGATTCTATACCACGAAAGTTGAATATAACTTTGAAGGAATCTTTCGATGAATCTAGCGAATTAAGAAATATTGTTGCCGATTCTAAAGAAAATCAACTTATCTTTAAAGTTGCTCGTCGAATTGAGGGTATTCCTAGACACTATTCAACTCATGCAGCAGGAATTGTGCTTAGTAAAAAACCAATGACCGATATTGTCGCAGTTCAATTAGAAGATGACGGAATTAATTTGACGCAACAAACTAAGAACAATGTTGAAAGCGTTGGACTGTTGAAAATGGATTTTCTAGGCCTAAGAAATTTAACGATCCTTGATACGGCGATACAATTGATAACTAAACAATATGGTCGAGAATTTCTTCCAGAAAAAATACCTTTGAATGACACTAAAACCTTGGAGCTATTTCAACGAGGCCAGACTGATGGCGTTTTTCAATTTGAATCAGATGGTATTAGAAGTGTTTTAAGACGTCTAAAACCAACATCATTTGATGATGTAGTTGCAACTAATGCGCTATATCGACCTGGTCCAATGCAAAATATCTCTACTTTTATAGCTCGAAAACATGGGGATGAACCAGTAACTTACCCAGATGAATCTCTAAAGAAGATTTTAAAGCCAACATATGGAATCCTAGTATACCAAGAGCAAGTAATGCAGGTCTCCTCACAGATGGCGGGTTTTTCTTTAGCTGATGCTGATATTTTACGTCGGGCCATTAGTAAAAAGAACGAGTCTTTGATGCAAGAGAATCATCAAAAATTCGTTAATGGCGCGATAAAAAAAGGAGTTGCCAAAGAATCTGCGGAAAAAGTTTATCAATATATTGAGACCTTTGGTAATTATGGATTTAATAAATCGCACTCGGTGGCATATTCAATGATTGCCTTTTGGCTAGCCTATATCAAAGTCCATTTTCCTGGAGTATTTTATACTTGTTTATTAAATTCTAATCTTAATAATGAAGAAAAATTGTCACTTTATATTCAAGATGCAAAAGATAGTCATTTAAAGATTGAAAATGTTGATATTAACCAAAGTGAGGCCAGTTTTACCTTTGACACTAAAGCGATTCAATTTGGATTATTGAATATTAAAGGGGTTCGTCGTGATTTAGCACAAGATATCTTAGATGAACGCCAAAAAAATGGTGAGTATCTGGATATAAGAAACTTTTTACAACGAATAGATCGACGATTCGTTAAAAATGAGTATCTGGAGCCGTTAGTTTTGTCAGGTGCCTTTGATAAATTTAATAAAAATCGTCGCGAACTTTTGTTAGACTTTCGAGACCTAACTGAAAGTATTCAACTATCTGGTTCTAATCTTTCACTATTTGATGTGTTAGAGCCTAAAAAGCACGAAGTTGACGATTTTACCTTGACGGAAAAACTTAATCAAGAGAAAAAATATCTAGGCATTTATGTGTCTGGTCATCCGGTTGAAAAAATTCGACAGAAGTTATTAAATACTACGACCGTAAAAATTGGACAGCTGAATCAAAATAAACAGCAAAATGTAAATATTTTAGGATTAGTTAAAGACGTTCATGTGATCAGGACCAAAAAAGGGCAACAAATGTGCTTTTTGAGTTTAGAAGATGAAACAGGGAAAGTTTCGATTACTGTTTTTCCACGACTGTTCCAAAGTTTATCTGAAGATGATTTAGAAAATAAAATTTTTCTGATCGTCGGCCACGCTGAAGATGGTAGACGAGGAGATCTGGAATTTATTGCCGGTAAAATAAATGATCCTAAACAGTATATGGTGCAATTGCCACCGGAAAGATTATTTTTAAAGATCCCTAGTAATTTTTCGGATGAAAAACTCAGAGCTTTGTACGATTTAATAGAAGTCGATAACGGAAAAGTACCTGTGATTTTGTATTTTGAAAAAAATAAACAAGCATTATTATTGAAACAGAATCGATGGGTGCGTTTTAATGATGATATGAAGACAAAACTTGTAGAAATGTTGGGTGAAAAGAATGTCTATTTAAAAAAATAGTATTAATTTCAACTTAAAACGTTTTCAGCTCTATAAAGAATGTGAAAAAAATGTTATATTTTATAAGGTTTTGTTTTTGAAACAAATAAATTTGGAGTGTGAATAATGAAGCGTATAGGTATTTTAACCAGTGGTGGCGATGCCCCTGGTATGAACGCTGCTATTAGAGCAGTCACACGTAGAGCTTTGGATAAAGGCTTAGAAGTGTATGGTATTAATTATGGATATGCTGGTTTAGTTGCTGGAGACATTTTCCCACTAACTGCTTCTGATGTATCTGACCGTATTCAACGTGGTGGAACTTTCTTGTATTCTGCAAGATATCCAGAGTTCGCTAAAGAAGAAGGCCAATTAAAAGGTATTGAACAACTTAAAAAGTTCGGTATCGATGCTTTGGTCGTTATTGGTGGAGATGGTTCTTACCATGGTGCATTACGTCTTACAGAACATGGCTATAATGCAGTTGGTCTACCTGGAACTATTGATAATGATATTCCTTACACAGACTTTACAATTGGATTTGATACAGCCGTAAGTACTGTTATCGAATCAATCGATAAAATCAGAGATACAGCCACTTCCCACGAAAGAACTTTTGTTATCGAAGTTATGGGTAGAGGTGCTGGTGATATCGCTCTTTGGGCTGGTGTCGCTGGTGGTGCCGAAGAAATCGTTGTTCCAGAACGTGATTTTGATATCGCCGAAGTTGCAGACCGTATTAAACAAGGTCGTGAAAAAGGTAAGAAGCACATGCTTGTTGTTCTTGCCGAAGGTGTCATGCATGCTCAAGAATTCACAGATAAGCTAAATGAATTTGGAGATTTCCAAGTACGTAGCACTGTTTTAGGTCACGTTCAACGTGGTGGTTCACCAACAGTTAGAGATCGTGTCTTAGCAAGTAAGATGGGTGCATATGCTGTTGACCTTCTTGAAGAAGGTAAAGGTGGAGTAGCTATTGGTACAGAAGACAACAAGTTAACATACCATAGCATGCTTGATTTATTCGATGGAAAGCACAAACCTGATTTAGAGCTATATGATTTAAATAAATCATTAAGCAGATAATTTGGTACAATAGATCTATCAAAAGAAAAGGGGTTTCTTGATGAAAAGAACAAAAATTGTAAGTACACTTGGTCCTGCAAGTAATGATGTTGAAACAATTACTAAGTTAATCGAAGCTGGAGCTAACGTTTTCCGCTTTAACTTCTCACATGGTGATCATGAAGAACATCTTTCACGTATGAAGATGGTTCATGAAGCAGAAAAAATTACTGGTAAGACTGTTGGTATCGTTTTAGATACTAAGGGTGCTGAAATCCGTACAACTGTTCAAGAAGGCGGAAAGTTCGAAGCTAAGATCGGTGATGTTATTCGTATTTCTATGGATGATTCATTGACTGGTACACCAGAAAAAATTGCTGTTACATACCCAGGTCTTTATGATGATACACATGTTGGTGGTCACGTATTGATTGATGATGGTCTTGTTGACTTAAAGATCACAGAAAAAGATGACGAACACCGTGAATTAGTTACAGTTGTACAAAACGAAGGTATGATCGGTTCAAAGAAGGGTGTTAATGCACCTGGTGTTGAAATTCGCCTACCAGGTATCACAGAAAAAGATTCTGATGATATTCGTTTCGGTTGTGACAATGGAATTAACTTCATCTCAGCTTCATTTGTTCGTAAAGCTCAAGATGTTCTTGATATCCGTGAAATTCTTGAAGAAAAACACTGCGAAGATGTACAAATCTTCCCTAAGATCGAATCACAAGAAGGTATCGACAATATCGATTCAATCTTGAAAGTTTCTGATGGTTTGATGGTTGCTCGTGGTGACATGGGTGTTGAAATTCCATTTGAAAACGTACCATTCGTTCAAAAGAGTTTGATCAAGAAGTGTAATGCTCTTGGTAAGCCAGTTATTACTGCTACACAAATGCTTGATTCAATGCAAGAAAATCCACGTCCTACACGTGCCGAAGTTACTGATGTTGCTAACTCTGTTCTTGATGGTACAGATGCTACAATGCTTTCAGGTGAAAGTGCTAATGGTGATTACCCTGTTGAAGCCGTTGCTGCTATGAACCAAATCAACGTTCGTACAGAACATCAATTAGATCAAAGTAACCAACTTGCTATCCAAAGATTCGAAGAATACAAGGGTTCAAACGTTACAGAATCAATTGGTGAATCAGTTGTTAGAACTGCTGAAGAACTAAACATCAATACTATTGTTACAGCAACTAAATCAGGATACACTGCACGTATGATCTCTAAATATCGTCCAAGTGCTGATATTCTTGCTATTACATTTGACGAAAGAACACAACGTGGTTTGACAGTTAACTGGGGTGTTGATCCTATTATTGCTGACAGACCATCAAACACTGATGAAATGTTCGATCTTGCTGCAAAGAAAGCTCAAGAACTTGGCTTTGCTAAAGAAGGAGATTTGATCCTTGTTGTTGCCGGTGTTCCCGTTGGTGAAAGTGGTACAACTAACTTGATGAAGGTACAATTAATTGGTTCAAAGCTTGTTAAGGGCCAAGGTGTTGGTGAAGAATCAGTTGTTGGTAATACAGTTGTTGCTCACACTGCTAAAGAAGCAAATGACAAAGTTAAAGAAGGAGACATTCTTGTTACAGAAATGACAGACAAGGATTACCTTCCAGCTCTTGAAAAGGCTAGTGCCGTTGTTGTTGAAAACGGTGGTTTGACATCACATGCAGCCGTTGTTGGTATTGCTATGGGTCTACCAGTTGTTGTTGGCGCAAAGGATGCTACTTCACTTATCAATGATGGTGAAACAGTAACAGTTGATTCAAGACGTGGTGTTGTATACAAGGGTGCTTCACGCTCTCTATAATACATACCATTAAATAAATGATATAAAATAAAAGCTAATCTACTATGAAATCTAAGTAGGTTAGCTTTTTTGTTTATATAAATTCCGATATAAAATTCAAAACACCTTGATTTTGATTATTAGTTGTTTGTTTGTCGGAAACCTCTTTGACATGACTTTGAGCGTTTTCCATCGCTACACCTAAGCCAACTTCTCTTAGCATTTCTAAATCATTGCCACCATCACCAAAGGCACACATCTCATCTAAAGAAATATTTAGTTCTTTTCCAAGTTCCGCTAGACCAGCGGCCTTATTTCTACCAATTTGAATAATATCAATGTCCCCATGACCACTACTAGTAGGTTCAGCCAAATTTGCTAATTCCAATTTTAGATTAGCTACTATTTTTTCAGTTTCTGATGGAGGACAAGATAACGCAAATTTCAGAATTTGATCATCAATTTCGTTAAAATCATTCAGAATAGATAATTCATGATAGTAATTTTTAACGTTATCAATATAATCTTTTGATTCACTATTCAAAACATAGGCACTTTTAACACCGCAGACCAATATTTTAAGGTCAGGAATGTTTTGTAATTTTGATATGACAGTATTCGTAGTTTCTTCATTAAAAGAATGTACAGCATAAACCTTGTTTAAATCACGAATATACGCACCATTTTCGGCAACATAAATAGTATCAGGATATTTTTCAAAAAAAGATTTTAGTTGGAAATATTGATTACCGCTGGCTACCACCCATTGAATATTTTTATCGGTCATCTTTTTGTGAAGTTCAAAAAATTTCTTTTCATCGTAAGTCATATCATCTCGCAAAAAAGTACCATCCATGTCTGTAGCAAATAGTTTTATCATTTAAAAAACTCCTAAGCAAATTTGATATTTAAAATTATATCATGTTAATTTATTCTGATATATTAAGTATTTTAAATATATCTTCATAACTAGAAATTTGTTTTATTTGTTCCTTAGGAATATTATGAAAAATCTTATACAAGTAACTAAAAATTTGTCGCGATTCCTCTTCTTGATCATCAATAACAACACTTAGAATTAGATTGATTGAACTATTGTTAAGGATGACAGGGCTTTCTAAGTTGATAGCAAATATTTTCCCGAATTTAACATTTGCTACGGCGTGAGGAATGGCGATCATCCCATCAATGATCAATTGGTTACCAGCTTCTTCACGGTTGATCAAGGTTTTAATTAAATCAGCCGACAATAGGTCACGTTTGTAAAATTCAGATAGACCAATTCTTAAATTATCTAGGTAGCTACTGTTTTTATTATCTAAATGTAGATATTGGTTAGGAGTGATGATATTACTTAAATTTTTATTGATGTAATAATTACTAGTGATTCTCTTTAGGTGGTTTATATGCTGCTGGTCGATTATTCCATTGATGGAAATATCAAATTGTCCAGCATTATCATGGTTTGGTCCATTCATAATACTGATATCATAAGATTCAGTTTCTAAAAGTTTATCAAATTCATCTTTTGAATAGACACTTTTTAGATTAATATTGTTGATATTTTCCAATAAGATGTTTTCGTTGATATTAGCGATTGATCGTTGGTATGTATACATCAAAATTTTTATGTTCTTATCTTCAGAAAAGATATCCATAGCACGAACTACATATAGACCAATGTATTCATCATTGATAGAGATGCCGTCAATCTCTTGCTCGGCCAATTTACGGAAATCACACGCTAAATCAAAGGCAAAAGGATTCTTTATTTTTATATCCTTAATTTGCTTTGTCAAAGAAGCAGATATAAAGGTGGGAAAGAGATTATTACGACATAAATGTTCACTAATGTCTGTAACTAGTGTAGTTTCGTCGATGCGTAATCCATATTTACTAGTTATCTTGTTGAGAATGTTTTTAATTGAAGTGGTATTCAATTTATTTAAGGTTTGGATTTTTTCTGAATAAAATTCTTTGATATCTTCTGTTTGACAGATATTTAAAGCAATCAATTGTGCCGTAATTTGTTTGGTAATTAAATATTTGTTGATTGCAGGCGGAATAAATTTCTTATCTTTTTCAATCAAATCATTGATAACGACCATATTTAAATTTGGAAGATTCTGAAGTAACTTGGGGTTATTGAAGATTAAATAGGCTAGAAGATCGACTTTAGTTATCTTTTGAAATTGTATCTGATAGCCTTTGCCAATTTTGGCAGAAATGTTAATGAAGTCATGGTAACGTCCATTTAATCTGTCGACAGTATTGATGACTTCTTTTTTAGACAGGTAGGTTTCGGCCATTAAGTTGTCGATACTTTTATTTGTCAAGATAAGTAATTTAAATAGAAAAGTTTGGTCGTCAATTTCAAATTGTTCGATCAGTGATTGAAACTCTCGATAGTTTTTAATGATCATGTGGTATTTGCTGCTAGATTTTATCTGAGCAATGGATCTCTCTGTTAAGTATTGATTGATTTCGTTAATATCTCGAATAATGGTTCTACGAGAACTTGTAACTTTTTCTGCTAGTTCGGTTCCAGTGTAATCATCATTCCAAAGTAGTATTAAAATTTGTATTTGCCGAACATTTAACATGTTAACTGCGAATTCCTAGTTCCATTCGCTTCAAACCCTCCTCTAGTTTGGATTTAGGACAAGCAATATTCATTCTTAAATAGTTACTATCACCATAGGTTGTTCCTGGCATGATACCGACTTTACCTTTATTGATCAGTTTATCTTGTAAGTCATCCATCGACATTTCAAGTCCTGATATATCGATCCAAGCTAAATATGTTGCTTGTGGTAGTTTAAAATTCAGCTGTGGTAGGTTGCTTTTTAAGAATTTATCAATAATTGTAAAGTTATTTTGGAGATATGGTATTAATTGGTCTAAATATTCAACTCCTTCTTTGCTATAAGTCGCCATCTGGGCGTACATTCCTAATATGCTGACTGATGATAAAGCATTCTTGTCTTTTAATTCGATTAAAAAAGCATCTCGTAATTTTTCGTCAGGAATAAAAGTATATGAGCCAATTAGACCTGGGGTATTAAATGTTTTGGAAGCAGAGGAACAAATTACGACATTTTTTTGAGTAATGTTTGTTATCGGAATATATTTTGCTCCCGGATAGACGATGTCTTTATGGATATCATCAGAAATAATAAAAACTTGATATTTGTCACATAGTTCAACGATTCTTGTTAATTCATCTTGATTGAACACTTTACCAGTCGGATTATGAGGATTAGTCAAAAGAAATATTTTAGTTTGTTTTTGCGCTAGGACAGTCTCTAAAGAATCCCAATCAATTTTGTAATCTGATTGTGCACTTCCTAGTCTGATAGGCATTAGAATACGTTCATTTTGCTCAATAACTTTATAAAAAGCATCATACATTGGGGTAAATGTTGCCACGGCATCATTTTTTTCTGATAATAGCCGGATGAAAGTTGCTACGCTAAAAATGACGCTCGGACTATATACGATCCAAGATGGATCAATTTCTGATTGATCGCGTTCTTGATACCAATAGACTATGCTATTTTTATAGTCATCATGGTTCCAACGAGAATATCCATAAATGGGATGTTCAATACGTTTTTTTAGGGTTTTTTGAACGGAATCTGGAACGGGAAAGTCAGTATCAGAGATGGAAAAGGGAAGAATATCATTTCTACCAAAACGATCGGCAATATAGTCCCATTGAGTGCTGTATGTATTTTTACGATCAATAACGTTATCAAAGTTATATTTCATTTGTTTTTCCTTTCAGAAAAAGGGCTGGGATATTAATCCCACCCCTCAAATTTTAAGCAGTTTTTTCTTCTTTAGCGGCTTGTTTTTTAAGCCAGTAACTCTTGAAAGTTATAATAAATAATACATTTAATGCTAAACCAACTGCAACACATAGATAGAACCAATACCATGGTGATTCAAGACCTAATAATGGATCAAATATTCCGATACCAGGAGCAGTTCTTTCAACATTTAAAAAGATGGTTAAAGCACCTGTGATACCACCAGCTAAAGTATTTGCTGTGATCATTGGTAGTGGAGCAGCTAGTGCATAAGGAATAGCCGGTTCTGTGGCAACGGTCATACCAACTAAGAAGGCTGACCAAGATGCGGCTCTTTCTTGTTTTGAAAAGATAGCAGGTTTTATCCAAGTTGAAATGGCTGCGGCCATTGGTGGTAATAGTGTAACAACACCGACGATTCCGTACCAGTTAAAGACATGTGAACTTAATAGTGAAAAACTAAAGAACCATGCTGTTTTATTGATTGGACCACCCATATCAAAGGCCAACATTGCCCCAACTATGAATCCTCCGACAATTTTCATTGAAGTAGGGATGTTTTGTAAGAAACTTAACATGACACTCATTAACCATGCCATTGCTGGACCTATCAAGAAGTAGGTCAGTAATCCAAATACTAGTAAAGTAACAAATGGAATAATCATGTATCCTAAAACTGATTGGAAGTTTTTACCTAATTTAAGCTTCTTGAAATACTTAACAAAATAACCAATTGAAAGACCGATAACAATAGCACCTAGAAATCCGGCACCTGATTCTGTACCAAGTAGTTGATTGTCATTTGCTAAATATGTAACTAGAAATGCTGGAGCAAATGCGGGTTTATCAGAAATTGCATACGCGATGTAAGCACCCATGATCGGAATCATGAATTGGAATCCTAAATTACCTATGTTAGTAATGATCCATGCAATTGAAGGAGAAGTTCCTTTACCAAGCGGAGTATTTGGCATTCCAAATTGGACCATCAAGCTACCAATAGCAATTAGAAGACCACCACCGATAACGAATGGTAAGGCAGCTGATACACCAGCCATTAAGTAACTCATAACACCTTCAGTAACTTTTTCTTGATCAGATCCTAATTTTACTTTAGATGCTGAAAGTATATGTGAATTGCCTTCTAGGTCATCAAATAATGTATCAATATGTTTTAAAGCCTCAGATACGGGTAATTCAACAACTTTTTTCTGGTTGAATCTTTCCTTGTCATGATCAGTTAAACCTTTACCGATTGCTAAAATAACATAATCGGCCTGAGCAATTTGTTCAGAAGTTAACTTGTTTTCGACACCACTGGCACCTTGAGTTTCTACATGAACTTCATAACCAAGTGATTTAGCTTTTTCTTCAATTGCCTCGGCTACCATATAAGTGTGAGCAATTCCGGCAGGACAATTTGTTACGGCTACTATCTTTGTCATAATGTCACCTCATTAATTATTAACTATATTGTTTATTGCTTCAAATACTTCAGCTTCAGAACCAGTTTTTAAAATTTCAACAAAATCTTTGTGAACTAATTTACGACTAAGCTTAGCCAGTAATTTTAGATGTTCATCGGCTTGATCGTCTGGTACTAGTAGACTGATAAAGGTATTTACTGGTTTCCCGTCAAGTGAATCCCATTCAATATCGGAACTACTGCGACCGAATAAAATAGTTGCACTTTTGATATTATTTGAACGTGCATGGGGGATGGCAACGCCGTTACCAAAGCCGGTTGTTGATTCTTCTTCACGTTCTAAATAGTCCTTAATTAATTCTGATTTATCATTGATAACATTAATATCAAATGCCAAGTCGGCTAAAGATGACATTATTTCTTTTTGGCTTGAACCTGCTAGATTCATATTGATGTGGCTAGTTTCAAAAATATTCATATGTTGTGACTCCTCTTTTGTTCATTTGATTTCAAATACATTGTATGAGAAAACGTTTACAGATTTAATGTGCAAAATGTCACTAAGGTGTGACATTAAAAATTTGTTCGATCTCACTTCCAAAATTATGAAAGTCTTCCTATTACTGGTAGAATAGAGAAGCAAATAAAAAAAGAATATGGTGAATTATGGAACTAAAAGATATGTATGGGAATGTACTCGTTGGTACAGTTACTGACTTAAATAAAGATGAAGCCTTTGTTCAAATCGAAGGTAATACTTTTGCTTTGAAATTAAGCGAATTAGATGAAATCCCTGAATTAGGTGATGAGATAACTGGTTTTGTCTATGAAAATCAAGCTCGCAAAAATAGGATGACGACTAATCTCCCTGGAGTATTACAAGGAGTTTGGGACTTTGCGGAAGTAACTGAGGTTAGAACTGACCTTGGTGTTTTTGTCGATATTGGACTTGATGACAAGGATATCGTTGTTTCATTAGATGATCTTCCACTGGAACATTCTGAATGGCCTAAAAAGGGAGATACTTTAATGGTCAAGTTAGTTATAGACCATAAAGGCCGTTTGTGGGGTAAATTAGCTGATTTAAATATTTATATGCAATTAATGCGTAGCGCTAATTTAGATGATAAAAATAAAGATAAAGAATGTACGGTTATTGCCATTAGAAATTCTGGTACTTTCGTAATTACTAAGGACTATTATTTAGGATTCATTCATCAAAATGAACAAGATGGTCCAATGCATATAGGACAACACGTAACAGCACGTGTTATTGGATCAAGTCATAGACGTTTGAACTTGTCATTAAAACCTCGTGCTTTTGAAGAGATCACACCTGATGCTCAGATGATCATGGCCGTTCTAGAGCATGCTCGTGATGGAAAAATTCCTTACACTGATAAAAGTGATCCTGATTCAATCCGTGAATATTTTGGCATCAGTAAAGGCAGTTTTAAACGTGCATTAGGAAATCTAATGAAGCAAGGTAAAATTGAACAAAAAGATGGTTATACTTATTTAAAGTAAGGGTGATTATTTGGACGAGACACTAAAAAATCAAACTATGTTAGATGCGTTAAGTGATTATTCGCGGTTTTTACGATTAGACCGTGGTCTTTCTAAAAACACAATTATTTCTTATCATCAAGATCTATACGAATATAGTTGTTATCTGGAAGAAAATAAGATAGAAAACTATCCTAAAGATCATTTTTTAGTAACCAATTTTTTTGCAGATCAAGACAAAAAAGGTAAATCTAAAACTTCACAAATGCGAATGTTTTCGGCCTTGAAAAAATTTTATCAATGGTTGGAATTGACTGATAAAATCCAAAGTAATCCGATGAATGAGTTGGATGCCCCCAAAAAGGGCTCTCATTTACCGGTTGTTTTGTCGATGAAAGAAGTTGATTCATTGATTGAGTCTCCTGACGTCTCAACACCTCTAGGCGTGCGTGATCGAGCAATATTTGAAGTTATGTATGCGACTGGATTAAGAGTCAGTGAGTTAGTAAATTTATCCATGGACGATCTTCATTTGGACCTAGGTTTAATTAAAACTTTAGGGAAAGGTGATAAAGAAAGACTATTACCGATTGGAGATACCGCTATTAAGTGGATGAATAAGTATTTTGAAGAAACTAGAACTAAATTAGTTGAGAAATATGGCGCACAAAAAGAAGTCTTTTTGAATTTTCGAGGTAAAAAGTTAACTCGTCAATCGATTTGGAGAATGATCAAAAAATATATCCAAAAAGTGGGCATTAAAAAAGATGTCACCCCCCATACATTGAGACACTCGTTTGCGACAAACCTGTTAGAAAATGGTGCTGATTTAAGAGTGGTTCAAGAGTTGCTTGGACATTCTGATATTTCTACGACCCAAATTTATACTCACATTAACAAAACACAAATGAAACAAGTTTATAACCGAGCTCATCCACGCGCTTGATTGGAGGAATTATGCTTAATAAATATAGTGATGAAAATAAGAAAATAGCCATGGGATTTCTTTCCTATATTCCTGATTTAAAAGATATGGATAACATGGAACAAGAATTAAGACTGTATGCCGAAGACGAAAATAGACAATTATATTTATGGAAGAGTAATTTAGAAGATTACTCGGGAATTGTCGCATTATCTTTTTCCGAGCATACAATTTTTGTTGAGTATATTTCACTAAATCCTTCATATAGATCTCAAAGTAATATGTACAAGATATTAGATGAGGTTCAGCAGAAATTTCCTCGACAAACTGTTTTAGGCAGTTTTAATCTTGTCAAATTGATCAAGGACTGGCACAATAAGCGAGCTAAGGAAGTGTCTGAAGCAGAATGAAAAAGCTGAATTTAGTTTTGACTGATTTTGAAGGTCCGATTGATTTGTTATTGCATTTAATTAGAGAATCCAAAATAGATATTTATGATATTCCCATAGCACAAATTACTCAGCAATATCTGGACTATCTTAATAAGATGAAAGTTTTGGAGTTGGATATTGCGGGTGACTATTTAGTAATGGCATCCACATTAATGTCTATTAAAAGTAAAATGTTGCTGCCAAAAACCCCGGACGAGTTTGAAGATGATGATTTGGAAATGGAAGATCCTAGAGATCAATTAGTATCTCAACTGTTGACTTACCAAACCTTTAAACGTGTTTCGGAGTATTTTTCTGAAAAAGAAAAGATACGCAGATTATCATTTGATAAAGATGTCAGTGTTTCACAGATGCCAGTTGATAAATTTCTTTTGCCGGATTCAATCGCTCTAGAAGATTTGAGGGAAACCTATGTTGATCTTTTGATCAATCAAAGTAATCGTCAGCCACAAACAGAAATTATTCAAAATGAAACTCTGTCGATCGAAGATGCAGAAGAAAATATTTTACAAAAATTAACAGCAGTTAAGAAAGCTAATTTTCAATCACTTTTAAAGCTTAATAACGATATTGAAGAAGTTGTTACGAATTTTATGGCTATTTTGGAAATGGTCAAAAAGAAACAAGTTCTAGCAATACAACATGGCTATCAAAGTGATTTGTTTATTGAATTGAGGAATTAAAAGTGTATCAAGCAAAAATTATGGCTTTGCTCTTTGTCGCAGGAGATCAAGGTATCAGTGAAAAAGATTTAGCGGATTTATTAGAAATAGATCGTGCAGCTTTAAGGCAAAGTGTTGAACAGTTAAAAATAAAATTAATGAGTGATGTTGAATCAGGAATTATGCTGGAAGAATTTAATACATCATATAAATTGATAACAAAGAGTGAATACAGCGAACTGCTGACTAAATACTTTAAAACTGGTTTGGGAACCAAATTAAGTCAAGCTGCTCTGGAAGTTTTGTCAATAATTGCTTATCGTCAACCTATAACAAGGATCGAAGTTGATGAAATCAGAGGAGTGCAGAGTTCAGGAAGTATAAATACGTTGCTTGCTAGAAAATTAATCAAAGAAAATGGCAAGAAAGATGTCATTGGTCATCCGAATTTATATGTTGTAACAGATGAATTTTTTGATTATTTTGGAATTAAAAATATTAAAGAACTTCCTAAAATTGAAAAATTTGAAGATTATAAAGAGGAATAAAGATGGTAGAAACAGATAAAATTAGGTTACAAAAAGCTATGGCTGATGCGGGAATTGCTTCGAGAAGAAAATCAGAAGAATTGATCGCCAGTGGACATGTTTTAGTTAATGGTAAAGTTGTTAAAGAGATGGGTGTCAAAATAGATCATCATGACAAAATCGAAGTAGATGGTGTTCCGATCCATGATGAAAAGAAAAGATATATTTTAATGTATAAGCCAAGAGGTGTTATCTCGGCTGTAAAAGACGATAAAGACCGGAAAGTTATTACTGATTTATTAGAGGACGATTTTAGAGAACGTGTTTATCCAGTAGGTAGACTGGATTATGACACTTCGGGATTAATTCTTTTGACGAACGATGGTAGTTTTGCTAATAAATTGATGCATCCTAAATATCATGTTGAAAAAACTTATGTTGCTAAGATTCAAGGAACTTTAGCAATTGAAGAAATAAAGAAACTTGAGCATGGGATGAAATTAAAAGATTTTAAGACATCCCCAGCAAAGGTACAAGTTATTTCTAAAGATAAAAAGAAGAACACTTCAATTGTGAAACTCGTTATTCATGAAGGTCATAATCACCAAGTTAAGAATATGTTTGCTGCGGTAGGTCATCCGGTAGTCAAATTATCTCGTGAAAAATATGGCTTTTTAACTTTAGATGGATTGGTCTCAGGAAAATATCGTGACCTTACAAGACAAGAAGTTGCTAGGTTGAAAGATAGAAAATAATCTGTTATAGTTAGTTTGTTAAAAATTTAATAAGTTGGTTTTCAGGGCAGGGTGAAATTCCCGACCGGCGGTATAGTCCGCGACCCAGGTTTTCCTGGTTGATTGGGTTCAATTCCCAAACCGATAGTAAAGTCTAGATGAAAGAAAACAGATTAGGTCTGTTTTGGTATGCCCAAAATAGGCCTATTTTCTTTGGAAATCGGCAAGGAAGGTTGATTTTATGGGAAAGAGTACTTACAAATTTCAAGAGATGGTAACTATATCGATTTTTGCTGCTTTTGCGGCAATTATTATGTTTTTCGAATTCCCGGTCTTACCGTGGTTCCCGTTCTTGAAAGTAGATTTGAGCGATGTTGTAACGATTATCGGAACGATTTTTTATGGACCAGTAGGAGGAAGCTTGATTGCCTTACTAAAAGCCTTAGTTCATTGGCTTGTAACAGGATCAGGCGTTGCTGGTATCATTGGAAATGGAGCTAACGTAGTTGGTGCGATTGCCTTATTATTACCGTTCAGTTATTTCTGGAAGAAAAATAATAAAACAATGGCGATCATTGCTGGAACAATTTCAATGACAGTTGTAATGTCAGTTTTAAATTACTTTATTATTATGCCTCTTTACATAAATGTAATTGGGATGCAACTAAATATGAGTTTAGCTAAGTATGTAGCAACCGGAGTTATTCCGTTTAATATTGTAAAGTCATTGATTGTTTCAGTGGGAGTTTTAGTAGTATACCCACGCTTGAAGGGTCATTTCGTCAATAAAACTGCAAACTAGCGATTCTTTATAAATCTTTAAAGAATAAATTGGAATTTTTATGATATGCTTTAAGGGATAGAAATTAGGAGGTTGGTTTTCCATGGCCGAGAACAACAAAAATAACACTTCTGGTGAAAATATCCCCAATTCAACTGCTGGATTAGAAGGATCAGTCAGTCAAGAAGATTTAAAGAAATATCATTTGATACCTGGTAATAATGAGAGTATTCAAGATTCACAACCAGAACAAAATGATTCTAATAATGATTCTAACGATGATGTAAATCAAAATGAAAATAACTTTGATGAACCATCAACACCGGTTGTTCCAACAACTAATAACGATGATCATTTACACGCAAGTCAAGAACAACCAGATCATTTAACGCAATATGAAGAATCCAATGAACCTGATCAAAATGAAGTAAATAATCAAGATTTGGATTCTGATGTGAAACCAGAACCACAAGAATCAGAAGATGAAGAAAAACCTTGGGAAAAAAGTTTTGATGATGATAATGACGAAAGTGGACATGTTTCTAGAGCTGTAAGTAAGAAGAAACAACGTGGAAATCACACATTAGTAACTACATTAGTAATTGCTTTAATTGTTATTATGTTTGCTCCAGTTGTTATTAATGCTATGAACAATAATAGTGGTAGTGATTTGGATAGCACTCAATCTGAAAAATCCGTTGAGAGTAAAGATAAGAGTTCTAAAAAGAAGAAAACTACTAAGAAAAAGAAGAGTAGCACTAAAAAGAAATCTGCAGCAAAGAAAAAGACAGAGAAAAAGTCTACAACTGATAATAGTGCGGACTCAAACTCTAATGCTGACACTAGTCAATCAACTGATACAACTACTCAAGACAACACAACTGATAACTCTACAAACCAAGCAACTACTGGTACTACTTCTAACAATAATACTGGTACAACTAATACACAGACGGATACGTCACAAACACAAACTAATACTGGATCAACAAGTAGTGACTCTGCCGGTGCTTCGTCGTATACAGTAAAAGCTGGTGATAATTGGTTTAGAATTGCTTATAATAATAACATGACGACGGCTCAACTAAAGGGCTTGAATAGTGGAGTTTCAACATTAACACCAGGTACAACATTAAGATTAAAATAGAAGTTTAAGAAGGGTCTTGGACATTAAATTGTCGGGCCCTTTTATTAAGGGGAGAATTATTAATGCAAATTGCTATTGATGGTCCAGCGTCTGCTGGTAAAAGTACAATTGCCAAATTAATTGCTAAAAACTTGGATTTTGTTTATTGTGATACAGGAGCAATGTATAGAACTGTTACTTTACTTGCAAAAGAGAATCAAGTAGATTATGGTAATGAGTCGGGTATTTTAGAATTAATGCATGATCATAAAATTTATTTTGTTAATAAGACTGATGGTCAACATGTTTATTTAGATGATAAAGATGTCTCAGAAGTTATTCGTACAGAAGAGATCACTAATAATGTTTCGCAAGTGTCAGCCATTAAAGAAGTTAGAACAGAATTAGTTGAAATGCAACGCAAAATGGCCGACAATACTAATATTGTCATGGACGGACGTGATATTGGAACGACCGTCTTGCCTAAAGCTGAAGTCAAAATATTCTTGATCGCTAGTGTTTCTGTTCGTGCCCAAAGAAGATTTAAAGATAATCAAGAACGTGGAATTGATGTTCCTTTAGCACAATTAGAGGATGAAATAGCTACTCGTGACTACAAAGATTCACATCGTGAAATATCTCCTTTGAAAAAGGCTGATGATGCAATTGAAGTGGATACTTCTGATATGACAATCGAACAAGTTGTAGAGCGTGTAACAGAAATTGTTAATGAAAAGAAATAAAATTTAAAAATATGAGGAGGTAGATTTATGGTTGTTCCCGTAGTTGCATTAGTAGGACGCCCTAATGTTGGTAAATCAACGATTTTTAATCGTATTATCAATGAACGTCTATCTATTGTTGAAGATACGCCAGGCGTTACTAGAGATAGGATCTACGCCAGAGCAAGTTGGTTGGGAAAAGAATTTAGATTGATCGATACAGGTGGTATTGATATGAGTGGCGAACCTTTGACCGTTCAAATCAAAAATCAGGCTGAAATTGCGATAGATGAAGCTGATGTTATTGTTTTTATCGTCAATGGTCAAAATGGTGTGACTAAAGAGGATGAAGATGTCGCTAAAATTCTTTATAGAACTAAAAAACCAATCGTTTTAGCAGTAAATAAGGCTGATAATCCTGAACAGCGTCAAAATATCTATGATTTTTATACGTTAGGTTTTGGTGATCCAAATCCAATTTCTGGTGCACAAGGTACTGGTATTGGTGATCTTTTGGATGAAATCGTGCATGCATTTCCTGCTGATGCCAAACATGAAGAGGATGAATCAGTTAAATTTAGTTTTATTGGACGTCCTAATGTTGGAAAATCATCATTAGTTAATGCCATTCTTGGCGATGAGCGAGTAATTGTTTCTAATATGGAAGGTACTACTCGTGACGCTGTTGATACAAAATATCACGATGAAAAAATGGATAAGGACTTTACGATTATTGATACTGCTGGTATTAGAAAACGTGGTAAGGTCTATGAAAATACTGAAAAGTATTCAGTTTTAAGAGCCCTAAGTGCGATCGATAAATCAGACGTGGTTTGTGTTGTTTTGAATGCTGAAGAAGGTATTCGTGAGCAGGATAAACGTGTTGCAGGATATGCTCATAATGCCGGTAAAGGTGTTATTATCGTTGTAAATAAATGGGATGCTCTAAAAAAAGATACTCATACAATGAAAGATTTTGAAAATCAGATCAGAACTGAATTCCAATATCTTTCATATGCACCGATTTTGTTCACTTCGGCTGTTAAAGGTCAAAGATTAGATCAAATTCCTGAACTAGTATCAAAAGTTTACGATAATCGTCAAAGAAGAATTCAATCAGCTATCTTAAACGACCTATTATTGCGTGCCACGTCGATTGCACCAACACCGGTTGTTAATGGTAAAAGATTGCGTATTTATTACATGACTCAAGTGGCGGTTCAACCACCAACATTTGTAGTATTTGTTAACGACAACGAATTATTGCATTTTTCTTATGAACGTTTCTTAATTAATCAATTAAGAGACACATTTGACTTTGAAGGAACACCAATTAAAATCTTGCCAAGAAAGCGCAAATAAACCTTAATTGACGCTAATTTGGAAGTATTTAAGCCAAAATTTTAAATAAATTTAGAATTCCCCCATTTTAAGGGGTTAAAACTTGCCACAGCCTTGGTGCTATGGTATTTTGAATAATGGAATGATGAACACAGTCGTCGTTCATGTGTTCTAAATTATTTATACAAATCTCCGGAGGTATTATGTATGGCAAATAAAGCAGAACTTATCGATAGTGTTGCAAGTAAAACAGGTTTGACAAAGAAAGATGCAACTTCAGCAGTTGATGCTGTTTTTGAATCAATCCAAGAAAACTTATCAGAAGGTAACAAAGTTCAATTAATCGGCTTTGGTAACTTTGAAGTACGTCAACGTGCTGCTCGTAAGGGTCGCAACCCACAAACTGGTGAAGAAATTAAGATTCCTGCAAGCAAGGTTCCTGCATTCAAGCCAGGTAAAGCTTTGAAGGATTCAGTTAAATAGAGTTATTTTTGGGGGCGGTCAATTGACCGTCTTTTTTATTTTTAAATTATGGAGGTAAATTTGTGAGTAAAGCAAATGAGGTAATTGAAAATATTGATGCTGGTGATTTTAGTGATGTAGATGGATTGATCCAATCATCAATTGAACAAGACGACGACCAAACACAATTTTCTCTAGCAGAAACACTATTGAGCAGAGGTCTTTCAGTGCAGGCTAGAGTAGTTTATGAAGCATTATTGACACATTACCCAGATGAAGGACAAATCCTTTCTAGATTAGCTGAAATAGCTGTATCAGATGGTGATTCGGATAAGGCTTTAGATTATATAACTAAGATAGAACCTGATGATGAAGCTTATGCTGAAAGTTTGTTGGTATCAGCTGATATTTATCAATCGCAAGGATTATATGAAGTTAGCGAACAAAAACTGTTAACAGGTATTAGAGAATTTCAAGACGAAGATGTTTTTAAGTTTGCTTTGGCTGAATTGTATTTTGATGAAAATAAATTTGATAAAGCTTTAACTTATTATGATATTTTATTAGATGAAGGTATTGATAACTATTCCGGTATTTCAATCGTCTTGCGTAAAGCTAGTTCATTGGCCGGTTCTGGGGAATATGAAGAGGCTATCGCTGAATTTGAACAATTAAATGCAATTGAATTAAATGAAGATGCCCAGTATCAATTAGGATTTTTATATAATCAGGTAAAAGATTATAATAAGTCTGTTAAAGTGTTGGAGAAGTTACTTGAGGTCAATCATGACTATCCAACAGCTTATAGTATCTTGGCAGATGATTATTTGAATCTTAAGAGAAATGATGATGCCTTTAAGTATGCTCAACTTGGATTAAATTTAAATGAGCTTGATGAGAATCTATATATGATTGCTTTTGAGGCTGGAACTTCGGAAAATTTATCTGAAGCTTTGAATTTAATTGAGACGGGTATTAAAAAAGTAGAAAATCCTTTACCATTGATAATCAAATTAAGTGATTTCTATATCACAAGAGGTCAATTTAAAAATAACCTAGATCTTTTAGATGGTAGAGATTTAGGTAATAATCCTAAACTTACTTGGAATTTAGCTAAGTCATACTATGAGACTGACAATCAAAAACTGGCTCAAGATAATATCTTATTAGTATTTGATGAATTTAAAGATAATCTTGATTATTTATCAGATGTAATTGAAATCCTTCGTAGCAGTGGTGATCGCCAAGTATTAAAAGTTGCAGTGCAAATGTATTTGAAACTTGACCCAGATAATATTGATATGCAAGAGTTATTAGAACAGATTTAAAAAAGGTGAGGTATTTTTATGCGTATGAGAGAACTTCCCGCAGACTTTAAACGAGCTCTGCCGGTTTTAAAAGAAATTGAACAGGCCGGATATGAGGCTTATTTTGTAGGTGGAAGTGTACGCGACCATATTCTAGGCTTACCGATCCATGATGTGGATATTGCTACTAGTGCTTATCCTGAAGAAATAAAAGAGATATTTAAACATACCGTTGATACAGGTATTCAACATGGAACTGTGACGGTGTTATTTAACGGTTCATCTTATGAAATTACTACATTTAGGACTGAGTCAGGCTATCAAGATTATAGACGACCTGACCAAGTTACATTTGTGCGCTCATTAGAAGATGATTTGAAACGTCGTGACTTTACTATTAATGCACTAGCATTGGATCGAAATGGTGATGTGATCGATAAGTTTGATGGATTAAAAGACCTTGATAACCACTTGATTCGCGCCGTAGGTAAAGCTGAAGAGCGATTTCATGAAGATGCCTTGAGAATGATGCGTGCGGTCAGATTTCAATCTCAGCTGGATTTTAAAATTGAAACCAAAACAGCTGAAGCAATTTCAGTTAATGCTCACTTGTTAGAAAAAATTGCTGTTGAAAGAACACGTGAAGAATTCATTAAAATGATGTTAGGTCAAGCTTGGCAAAAGGGATTTGCTAATTTTTTGAGCTTTAAACTTTGTGACTATGCTCCCGGAATGAAGCAGCATGGATCAGAGTTAGACAAATTGACCAATCTAAATCCTATTAAATTTCAAGATGAAGATTCGGTGTGGGCAGCAATCGGGTTTATTTTAAAATTATCCGACTCAGAACTAAATAAACTTTTAAGAGTTTGGAAAGTGTCCAATAAAACTCGGGAAGTTAGTTTGCAAATTTATGAGATGCTGGTATTATTTGCTGATCAAAAATTTTCTGTCTGGGAGATCTATAATTTAGGTGTAGATAACTTTGAAAGAACAGTTAAGTTATGTCAATTATTCAATATTGAAATTAATTATAATCAACTCTCAAAAATTATTGAGAAAATACCCATCAGATCAAGTCATGATTTAGCAATTACTGGTAATGATTTAATCAAAATATTAAATATAAAACCTGGTCCAGAAATTGGAAAGATCCTTAAAAATGTTGAGAAATCAGTCGTTGAAGAAAACGTTTCCAATAATTTTGATGAATTAAAAAGTTATGTGTTAAGCAATCGTTAATGCTGTGGTATCATTAAGTTAATAAAGTATTGAAAGGGTGATAATATGTCAAAGCATGTATTTAAAGAATTGAAGTTCTATTTTAGAAACGATGATACTTGGACAGTAAGTCATAGTGAAATGAGCGATGTTTGGCTAAGTCGAGTTACAACTAGTTATGGACGTATTTCAGGAGGCAGAATGCAAGAGATCCATCCATGCAAGCGCTTTAGAATTGAAATTCTTCCAGATGCTGACTATATTAAAGACGCTGATGTTTCAACAGCTGCTATGGCCGATGGAATGTTCAATCGTATCATGAAGTATCAAGATATTGAAAAATGTGATCTTGTTTTTGAAGATGACGAAGACAAAGATCCACTACAAATTTACTTCCCATTCAAGAAGAAGGATGCTGACGGATTAGATAACATTTATCAATCATCAGCTATTTCAAAGAAGAATGGTAATCTCTACTTAACAATTGACCCTGCACATACAGTATTCGATTTGTACAGAAATCAATTGTAATATTTAAGAGGTTGGGCTAATTTAGCCTAATCTCTTTTTTTAATGGTTATGTTCGTCTAAAATATTAAGTAATTAAAAAAATATGTGGTGACTTATTTGAAAACTTTAAATATATCTAATGCCTCCAAATCTTTTGGAGAAAGAACGCTTTTTACAGATGTGACATTTACAATTAATGAAGGCGACCGAAT
Source organism: Companilactobacillus baiquanensis (assembly GCF_003946605.1). GTDB lineage: Bacteria > Bacillota > Bacilli > Lactobacillales > Lactobacillaceae > Companilactobacillus > Companilactobacillus baiquanensis. The sequence goes on along the minus strand of NZ_RHOQ01000001.1, from coordinate 388,862 downwards.
TGGACTGCTTGGATTAAATGGTGCTGGTAAAACTACCCTTTTGGATGGGATAGTTGATAATAATGAATTAAATACCATTGAAATGGAAATGCCCAAGGATTATAAAATTACTTATCTAAGACAGCAACCTGAATTAGATGAGGATCTTTCGGTCATTGATGCTGTTTTTGCTAGTAATGGCGAACAGTTTCAATTGATCCGTCAATATGAAAAATCATTGACACAATTCAATAACAATTCAACTGATAAAAAAATTCAAGATGAATTCTTTAAATTACAGGAAAAAATGAATGCTGCTGAAGCTTGGCAAATGGAATCAGATGTTAAATCTATTTTAAATAAACTGGGAATTACTGAACTGGATAAATTAGTTAAAGAGTTGTCAGGTGGTCAACAAAGACGTGTAGCTTTAGCACAAGCCTTAATTGCTGATTCTGATCTACTTATCCTAGATGAGCCAACTAACCACTTGGATTATGAAGCAATCGATTGGTTAGAAGGTTACTTAAATAAGTATCGTGGCTCTGTTCTGTTTGTAACCCATGATCGTTACTTCTTAAATAAAGTTTCAACAAGAATTCTTGAATTAGAGAATCAAAATATTACTGAATATTCTGGTAATTACGAAAAATATCTCCAACAAAAAGCAATTAATGAAGAAATTTATAATTCTGAGCAACATCATAAAACGCAGATGTTCAAAAAAGAATTGGAATGGATGCGTGCAGGTGTAAAAGCTCGTGGAACTAAACAACAAGCTAGAAAAGATCGTTTTCAAGACTTGAAAGATGATCTTAGTAATAAACCAGAAGCTAAAATGGATATGACAATTGACATTGCCCAACAAAGATTAGGTAATGATGTGTTTGATATAAAAGATGCCAATTTGAAGTTTGATAACCAAGTGATCATCAATGACTTTAGTTATTTGGTCACAAGAGGAGATCGAATTGGAATAACTGGTGCTAATGGTTCTGGTAAGACAACCTTTTTGAATACTATTGTTAAAAAGATTCCTTTAGATTCTGGTGAGATCAAAACTGGTCAAACGGTTAAGATTGGATATTACACACAATATACTGAAGATATGGATCCAGAAAAGCGGGTTATCAGATATCTAGAAGGTATTGGACAAGGTGTAAGAAATTCTGATGGCGAATCAATGTCTGCTTCACAATTGTTAGATACCTTTATGTTTGACCATAAAATGCAAGGAGCCTACATTAGAGAATTATCTGGTGGCGAGAAGAGACGTCTATATCTTTTAGCTATTTTAATCAGACAACCTAATGTTTTACTACTTGATGAACCAACTAATAATTTGGATATTGGAACTTTAACTATTCTTGAAGATTATTTAGAGAACTTTAAGGGAACAGTAATGGCAGTATCACATGATCGTTACTTCCTAGATAAAGTAGCCGATAAACTATTGATTTTTAAGGGTAACGGTAAGATCCAAGAAAGCTACGACTCATATTCCAATTACGTTGAAAAAATGAGTCAAGAAAAGCATCAAGAAGTTAAAGAAAAGAAAAATGAAGAAAAAGCTGAACATGAAGAGAAAAAACCAGCTGAAAAGACTAAATTAACTTACTCTGAACAAGTAGAATTCGATAAATTAGAGCCAAAAATTGAAAAACTAGATGATGAAATCACTGCTTTGAAGAATCAATTAAATGATGACAGCAATGATTACCAAAAATTAATGGACTTTCAACGTCAATTAGATGAGAAAAATGCTGAAGCAGATAAATTGATGGAACGTTGGGAATATTTAGGACAATTTGCCTAGGAGAAGACTGATGGACAACGAGCAACAATATTTAAATTTGTTGAAATATGTTTTAGAAAATGGACATAAGAAATCTGATCGTACCGGTACTGGTACAATCAGTACTTTTGGTTACCAAATGAGATTTGATCTACAAAAGTCATTTCCAATACTAACCACTAAGAAAATTCCTTTTGGTTTAATAAAAAGTGAATTACTCTGGTTTTTACATGGAGATACTAATATTAGATTTTTGTTAGAGCATAAAAATCATATTTGGGATGAATGGGCTTTTAAAAAATATATTGAAAGTTCTGATTATACTGGTCCTGATATGACTGATTTTGGTCGTCGCAGTTTAATTGATGATGACTTTGCTAAAGATTATAAAATTGAAAAAAAAGCTTTTGATGAAAAAATTTTAAATGATGATAATTTTGCTAATAAATATGGAGATTTAGGTTTTGTTTATGGTGCACAATGGCGTCATTGGCAAACTCGTGATGGCGGTTTTATTGATCAGATCAAAAATGTTATTGATCAAATCAAAAAGAATCCTGATTCACGTCGTTTGATCGTCAGTGCTTGGAATCCAGAAGATGTACCAACAATGGCACTTCCTCCATGTCATACACTATTTCAGTTTTATGTGAACGATGGTAAGTTGTCATGTCAACTCTATCAAAGAAGTGGGGATCTGTTTTTAGGTGTTCCCTTTAATATTGCAAGTTATGCATTATTAACACACTTAATTGCTCGTGAAACTAATTTAGAAGTCGGTGAGTTTATTCATACACTTGGGGATGCACATATTTATTCCAATCACATTGAACAAGTTGAATTGCAATTATCTAGAAAACCACAACTTGGTCCAAAACTAGAAATTACTTCTGATAAAAGCATATTTGAACTTGATACTAAAGATATTAAATTAAATGGTTATGACCCAGCACCAGCGATTAAGGCACCAGTTGCTGTTTAAAGGAGTGATTTAATGATTAGTTTTTTATGGGCGGAAGATAAAAATCACGTAATTGGCTATAAAGGTAAATTGCCTTGGAGTCTGCCCAACGATATGAAACGTTTTAAAGAACTGACTATTGGAAAAACGATTGTAATGGGACGAAAAACTTATGAGAGCTTTCCTAATGGACCACTGCCAAAACGATTAAATATTGTTATGTCTAGAAATCCTGATTATCAGGTAGCTAAACCGGCTATTTTAATAAATAGTTATGGTGATTTGAAAAATCACGCTAATATGAAATCTGAAGTTGTTGTTATTGGTGGCAGTAAAGTCTTTGAAGAATTTAAAGATGTTGTCGATCGACTCTATGTAACTAGGATCAATCATGAATTTACTGGCGATGTTAAAATGATCGATTTAGATTATAGTAAATTTACTTTAACCGAAAAAAAAGAAGGTATTGTGGATGAGAAAAATATCTATCCATATACCTTCGAAACTTATCAAAGAAATTAATGTACATATAAGTAAACTGAAAAATACATTAATGCTGTACCGATCATCACAAAGACGTGCCAGATAACGTGAACGTATTTGAGATTTTTGATCAGATATACACCTGCACCTAATGTGAAGGCGATACCACCAAATACTAGTAGCCAAACACCAGTTGATCCAATTGATTGATAGAGTGGTTTCATGGCTACGATGATAGCCCAACCCATCAAAACATAAAGAAGTGTTTCAAAGTATTTGAATTTACCTACGTTAAATATTTTATATAAAATTCCAAAAATGGCTAATAACCAAATGGCTGATAATATAACGATCCCAAATGCTGAACCTCTAAGAGCAAGTAAGCAGTATGGAGTATACGTACCAGCAATTAGTAAAAAAATGGAACTGTGGTCAAATATTTGAAATACTCGCTGTGCTTTAGTGAAGTACAGACTATGAAATAAAGTTGAGCTCAAGTATAAGAAGAACAGGGTAAATGCATAAATGAAATAGGCAGTTATTGTTAGGGGATCGCCACTTTTAAATCCTTTGATCAGTAGAAATACAGCACCTATAATAGCTAAAATTATACCTATTCCATGAGTTATCGCACTAAAAATCTCATTGGTTATTAGATACCTTCTGGAAAAGGTTTTCTTAATTTTATTCAATTTAAGATCTCGACTTTCAGGTTATTTAATTACATTATAATACACAAAAAGATTATGAGGATATGACAAAAGCCATGTCCTCTTTTTTGAAGACAATTACGAACGTGTGTTTTATAATTGGAATTGATTGATTTAAAAAGAGGAGTTTTTATGGCAACGAAGATTGGAATTAGGCAGTTGGTTGAATTTGTTTTGAAAAAAGGTGACCTGGTTGAAAATAAGAACAGCCAAAATACTGCCTTAGCCGGTGCCAGGATACATCGGCAAATTCAAAGCCATAGATCGACTGACTATGAAAGTGAAGTTTACTTAAAGAAGACAGTTACGATGAATGGTCAGGATTATGTCATTTCCGGACGTGCAGATGGAATTTCGATGACAGATAATGCTGCATTGATCGAAGAGATAAAGACTTCAGATCAAGCATATGAGGATCTGTCGGAGAATACCAATGATTTGTACTGGGGACAAGTTAAGGTTTATGGATATTTATTATTGCAGGATGAAGCTTATGATGAAGTTACTTTGCAATTAACATACTTTCAAGTTACTACCGAAAAAGTAACTAAAGTAAAACAGGTTTTTACTAAGTCTCAATTAACAAAGTTTTTCAATGATCTAATATCTGAATACGAATATTGGCTTAAATTAAGAGCCGACCTGCGTAAGACGAGAAATAAGTCGATCAAACAATTATCTTTCCCATTTCCTGAGTTTCGTAGTGGGCAGCATGAATTAGCCGGGGCAGTTTATAAAACTATTTATTTACAAAAAAGACTTTTCGTGGAGGCTCCAACAGGAACTGGTAAAACCATCTCAACAATATTTCCATCTTTAAAAGCAATGGGTGAAGATTTGATTGAGCGATTATTCTATCTGACAGCTAAACAAAGTACCAGACATGTTGCTGAAGAAGCTATCGAATTAATGGAGAAACAAGGACTACATTTAAAATGCGTTACTTTGACAGCAAAAGATCAAATTCGTTTTCCTGAAGAAAAAGATCTATTGCCTGAAGATAATCCGTATATGGTAGGTTACTATGATCGATTAAAGCCAGCTTTAAAAGACATGCTGACAAATGAAGATACATTGACCAGACCTGTGATCGAAAAATATGCTCGAAAGCATATGCTTGATCCGTTTGAATTTTCCTTAGATGCGTCGCTTTTTTGCGATGTGATAATTTGTGACTATAATTATTTATTCGATCCTTTAGTCTATCTACAAAGGTTCTTCACCGAAAGTGATCCGGAGAACTTTTTCTTGATCGATGAAGCTCATAATTTAGTGAGTCGTTCCCGGGATATGTATTCAGCAGAAATTTCAAATCAGCCAATCAGTAATTTGTTAAAACTAGCTAAGCCTGATAAAAGTCAACCTAGTGAGGATCTTCAAAAACAATTAAAAAAAGTTCGTCGCTGTTTTAAACAAATAGCCGATGAACTTGATGAAGACGAATATATCTCAGAAGAAGCACCAGAAAAAATTTTAAAAGTCTTGCGTAAATTTGATGAATTTATCACCGAATGGTTGCAAAAGCAAAAGCCATCGGAACTGGTTAAGTCGGTACAAGACTACTTTTTTGATTGTTTAACTTTTGTAAAAATTGGAAATTTATTTAATGACAGTTACTGTACGAGGATCGTAATTGATAAGCAAAGGGTGATCATTAAGCAATTATGTCTTGATCCTAGTGACTTTTTGGATAATTCATTAAAACTAGGATCAGGAGCAGTTTTATTTTCAGCTACACTTACGCCGATGGATTATTATCAAAATATTTTGAGTGGTAGTGATAATAGTCTGGCATATCGCTTGCCTTCACCTTTTCCAGCTCAAAATCAAGATATCTTGGTAACTCAATATATTCAGACCACGTATAGTAAGCGTCAATATAGTGAAAAAGCGATCGTTGATAGTTTAAAAACATTAATTGAAGCCAAAAAAGGTAATTATATGTTCTTTTTCCCTTCATATGGTTATCTTAGACAAATTGAAGAGGTATTTGAGAATGCTTGCCCTGAAGTCAAAATAATTGAGCAAGAAAATGAAATGAATGGAATTGCGCGAGAAGAATTTTTAAATCAATTTAAGTCTGATCCTAAAGAAACATTGGTCGGATTTTGCGTTTTAGGTGGGATTTTTTCTGAAGGAATTGATCTAGATGGGAATCGTTTGATCGGAGTAGGGATAGTTAGCGTTGGACTTCCAGGGTTGAGTTCTGAAAATAACTTGATCCGTGATTATTATGATCAAGAAAACGGCAAAGGTTTTGCTTACGCTTATCAATTACCGGGGATGAATAATGTTTTACAAGCCGCTGGTAGATTGATCAGAAGTAGTCACGATGTTGGGATTATTTTATTGTTAGATCAGAGATTCGCTAATAGTCGTTATACGAATTTGTTTCCAGCACATTGGCAAAATTATCAGAAGATTCGTTCATTGCCGCAGTTGAAGGATGAGATTGATAGGTTTTGGGAAAGTAATTCGATTTAGTTATTAAAATAATTTAACTTTCTGTATATAAACGAATGGAACCAATTATTTGTCCTAAGCATGACAATAAAAGGCTTATTTTTGTGCAATAAATCCTGCAATTTTATACATCGGAAAAACATTCAAAGTGTTGACACAAAACTAGCATGATTTTTATATATTTACTATATATATAATTATTTAATCTCATATGGTATGTTAATAACAGGATAATTTTACATTTTACTTTAATCAAGTGAGGAATTTAAAAGCAAAGTAAGATAAATTATTTAATATATATTTTCATTAACCAACTATAAGGGGAAAGTCGGTTTGATTAAATGAGTCGGATGAGAAATTCTAATATTGAGCTATTACGTATATTAAGTATGCTATTCATCACCTTGCACCACTTCAGTTTATGGGCGCAGGGTCCGAGAAGCGATGCTTTGATAGCAAGTAATCAATTAACAAATGCATTTTATTCTTTGTTTTATTTGCCATTAGGGGACATTGGCGTCTATGCATTTGTAATGATCACTGGATTTTATATGGGAGCAAATGATTACAATGAGGAAAAAACTTTCAAGAAGGCATTAAATGTTTATTTACAGCTTTATTTTTATAGTTTTTTATTTTTAATGATGGCTGTAATTAAAAATTGGTCTTTAACAGAAGATTCTAGGTTATTTAAATCTTTGCTACCATTTATCTTTAATCATTATTGGTTCGTGACAGCTTATATTTTATTGATGCTGTTCATACCGTATATAAATAAAGCAATCATGAATCTAACTAAGCGAAGGTTTGTTTATTTGTTGATCATTTTGATTGGTTCATGCAGTATCTTTCCTTTGATAAATAATAATGTGGCATCAGAATCGGTAGGTCTGGGTATATTGATCACTGCTTATCTTATTGGAACTTTTATTAGAAGATTCGTCGATACATCTAATAAGATCAATTACCTAATTGGGATAGGTTTGTTTTTAGTTAATTTATCCATCATTTATGGGAAGATGTATTTTGATATTATAGTTTCTAAAAATCGTTACACTAATATTTATACGGGATTTTTTGCTTTAATTTGTTCAATTGGCTTGTTTTTGATTTTTGTAAGTATGAAAAGCCATTACAGTTCAATAATTAATCAATTGGCTAAGCATGTATTTGCCATTTATCTGATAACTGAAAATATCTTTGTTTTACCTAAACTATGGAGTAGATTTTATTTTTCAGATTTGAATAATTTGGTCAAAGTAAATTTATTTGGTTTTCTATCCGTTATTTTAATAATGCTTGGTTGTTATCTGATAGATTTAGTAAGATCTGAAGTGTTCGTTATCTTTTCTAGAATGTTTAAATTTTCTAAAAACAAGCAACATGAAAACATAAATATATAGATTCCTCAAAATAATTTTTAAGTTCTTAACTAATTTTGGTTAAGAACTTATTTTTATTTTCAATATCAGTCGTAAATATAATATAATGATAAGTGACGTTAATATTTATTTGCAAAATTTGTTTTAACAAATAAAATAGCTGAAAACTTTGGTGTACCAGTATAATACTCTGATTGATTTCTGTTATACTTTAACCAATAAACAATGTAAAACCCTATATCGTGAAAGAGGGATAAAATGAGTAAAGTAAAAATTATCACCGATTCATCAATTCAAATAACAGCTGATGAAATCGAAAAGTACGACATTGGCGTAGTACCTTTGACTATCAATATTGATGACAATACCTATACTGATGGTGTTGACATTACACGTGAAAAGTTTGTTGAGGAAATGGATTCTTCAAAGGAATTACCTAAAACTTCACAACCATCGATCGGTACTTTTATGAAAGTTATTGACGGTATTTCTGAGGATTATACTGATATTCTTTCAATCAATATGACTGAAGCAATTAGTGGAACTGTTAATGCTGCAAGACAAGTAGCTGAAATGACTGATAAACATATGGAAGTTGTCGATTCTGAATTTACAGATCGTGCCCTGGCTTTCCAAGTTATTAAAGCAGCTCAATTGTCACAAGAAGGCAAATCAATAGACGAAATTAAAGATGCCATTAAAAAAGTTCGCGATGAAACTCGTTTATACATGGGTGTTACAAGTATTGAAAATATCTTACGTGGTGGACGTTTGAGTCGTTTTGCTAGTACGTTGTCGACTCTATTAAATATTAATGTAGTTTTAACACTGAAAAACAATAGTTTGGATATCGCTAAACGTGGTCGTGGTAGAAAGACCATTGAAAAGTATATGAATAATGTAATGGAAGAGATCAAGAGTTTAGAGAACATTAAGGCTATTGGTATTTCTTATGTTGATAAGCTTGATTATGTTAATGAACTAAAAGAAAAGCTCAAAGAAATCGTTCCAGATGTTCCTTTGCTAATTAGAGTTACAAGCCCTGTAATTGCTACACATGCTGGTTCAGGTGCTTTCGCAATTGAATTCTATACAGAATAAACATAACGATCTTTGATCGTACTTATATATAAAAGAGGGTGAGAGATAAATTCTGTCTTGCCCTCTTTTTTGAAAGATGGATTATATATGAAGAAAAGAAATATATGGATATTAGTAATAATTGTTATTTTACTGATTGGTGGTGGGATTGGTTATTCTTATTTAAATAATCAAAATAGTTCACAAACTACTGCTATAAAAAAAGCTAAACCTAAGAAAACTAAGAAAAAAGTTGATCCTAATAAATCTAAAATAAACATTGTCGCCGTCGGTGATTCTTTGACCCAAGGTGTTGGTGATTCAAAGTCAGTTGGTGGAGGCTACGTGACTCGCTTGAAACAAGATATTGCAAAGAAGTATAAAGTTAAAACTAATGCTTATAATTATGGTGTTTCAGGTGATACTAGTACGCAAATCATTTCTCGAATTAAATCTGATAAAAAAATGCATCAAGATCTACCTAAAGCGGATGTGATTACAGTTACAGTTGGTGGAAATGATTTCATGCATTTATTACAAAAAAAGGGAATTGATCTAACTGAAACTGATATTGCTAACGAAGAAAAACAATTTGATGTTAGATTGAAAAATTTATTGGAAGATTTAAGATATTACAATAGTGATGCTCCAATTTATTTGATAGGTATTTACAATCCCTTTAGTATTTACTTATCTAATGTTAAAAATGCTAAGACAGCATTTATTAATTGGAATAAAGCATCAGAACAAGTAGCAAGTGAGGAAAAGTTAACTTACTTTATTGATATTAATAACCTTTATCAAAATAAGGCGATAGATAAGAAAGTTAAGAAAACAGGTACTAATCCATACCTCTATAAAAAGGATCATTTCCATCCAAATGGCACAGGTTATGATATGATGACTGAAAAAGTTTTTGATGAGGTAAGTAAAACAACGAAAGATTGGCTGATTAAATAATGAAAAAGAATTATTGGAAATATGCATTTATTGCACTTGTAGCAATTTTAGTAGTAGGATTAGGAATTATCGGAACTAAGGTTATGAGTGCACCAAGTGAGACATACAAAGTAACATCTAAAATCGATTCCAGTGACAGGGTATTTACTGTTAATATGAATAAGGCTGAGGCAAATAAAATGGCTCAGTATTATTTAAAAAATACACTAAATGATGGTAAGACACAGTATCAATTAAAATTAAAAAAAGATGCTGAATTAACTGGTGCGATCGCCTTTTTAGGTTCAAAAATACACTTTAATTTAGTAATGCAACCATATGCGAAAACTAATGGGGATGTATTATTAAAAGCTAAGAAATTAAAAATAGGTGATTTGTCATTGCCGATAACCTTTGTTATGAATTATATTAAGAATAGTTTTAAAATTCCTGATTGGGTAAGTGTTAATGGTAGTGATAAAACTATTTTGTTAAAATTTACTAAATTTACAACAAAAGAAGGATATGGCATTAGAGCTAAAAATATCGACTTAAAACGTGATAAATTATCATTTCTTGTTATGAATGAAAAAATAACTAAAAATCAGTAAAGGAACAAAATATGAAACGAAGCTTTTACGAGTATTTAATGACTTTAAGAAATACAGAAAGTGTTGAACCAGACGCAGAATTTGCGAACAACGCTTTTCGGGACCAGTCTTTTCCCAAACATGAACAAGACTATGAGAAAATTTCAGAGTATTTAGAATTAAATGCAGGTTATCTGCCTAGCATGACTATTTTTGACGAAACATATGCAAAATATCAAGACACAGATAGGAAATAGGTGAAATTTATGGTGATGCAGTGGTATCCAGGTCATATGAACAAGGCAAAAAATCAAGTGCAAGATCGTTTGAAAATGGTTGATATTGTGCTAGAAATTGTAGATGCAAGACTGCCTTTTTCTTCTAGAAATCCAGTATTGGAACAAATAATCGATCAGAAAAAGCACATTATTATTTTAAACAAAGCTGATTTAGCTGACCCTAAACGCACTAAAGAATGGAAAGTTAATTTTGAACAAGAAGGTACAAAATCTGTCGAGTTAGATGCCAAACATAACAAAGGTCTAGGTAAAATTAAGGATCTGATTCGTGGTGAATTGTCTGAAAAAATTGCTAAGTATGAAGCTAATGGTGTTAAAAATTATCGTATTAAAGCAATGTGTGTCGGTATCCCTAACGTTGGTAAATCAACCATCTTAAATCGAATCGTTGGTAAGAACGTTGCCGTTACTGGAAATAAACCAGGTGTAACTAAGAACCAAAATTGGTTAAAGACAGATTTAGGTATTGATCTTTTGGATACTCCAGGTATTCTTTGGCCTAAGATCGATGATCCTAAAGTGGGTATGAAACTAGCTTTATCAGGTGCTATCAAAGATAAAATTTATTCACCTGATGATGTAGCAATTTATGCTTTGAATTTTATGGAAACCTATTATATTGATCAATTGATGGAAGCATATAAAATTGATCGAACGGACTTATACAATAGTACAACGCCAGAATTATTAATGAATTTAACTAAAAAATTTGGTTATAAAGATGATTATGATAAGGCTTCAAGAAAAATCATCAACGATGTAAGAAAGTTGAGATTTGGGCGAATCACTTTTGACGTTCCCGGTGAATTCTATGAAGAATAACTTAACTATCAGTGATGTTAAAGAGTTACTAAATGATGGTATAAGTTCAGATCAATTAAAAGATCTGCAAAATGATCCTCGAGCTGGAGTTCAAAAATTATTGATCCAATTTGAAAAAAAGCGCATTAAAAGAGCAAAATTACTAGACAAGTTTGAATCTAAGAAACAATTTGAGAAAAGTTTTTGGGATCATGATTTGTTAGTAGCCGGTGTCGATGAAGTTGGACGGGGTCCTTTAGCTGGTCCCGTGGTAACGGCAGCGGTTATTTTGCCTACCGATAATACTCTTTATGAAGTTGACGATTCTAAAAAACTTTCTGAAAAAAAACGTGAGAAAATTTATCGAGAGATCTGTGAACAAGCGATTGATATTAGTATTGGTATAGGTAGTTCTAAACTGATCGATCAGGAGAATATTTATCATGCAACCGAGCTGGTAATGAAAAATGCGATTGATGGGTTGTATGTTAAACCAGATCATATTTTAGTTGACGCAATGACTATCCCGGTTGAAATTGGTCAGACTAAATTGTATAAAGGTGATTCTAAATCTCTAAGTATTGGAGCTGCCAGTATCATTGCTAAGGTGGCGCGAGACCATCTAATGAATGTTTATGCGCAAATTTATCCTGAATTTAATTTCACCCACAATGATGGATATGGAACTAAAGAACATTTGTCAGCCTTAGAAAAATATGGCAGAACACCAATTCATCGAATGAGCTTTTCACCAGTTAGACAAGTTAATAAATTATATTAAGCATCACTTTCGTAATTTAGTTTAAGAAAGTGGTGTTTTTATTATGGATAAATTAACGGAAATTTTAATAAAATGTCGGATGACTAAGCTGGTTTCTAATCAAGATATGCTTAAAATAATAAAAAAATCTATAAAAAGTGCTAATCTAGAAATGGATACACTTAAAATGGTAGAAAAAGAACGTTCTAAAAATGAATTTGATCAGTTCCTTCTATTATTTAACAAAATAGACGTGGGTAAAATTCATGCGATCAATTATTTAAGTAATGAGTATCCAGATAATTTACGAGAAATTTATAATCCTCCGGCACTTTTGTTTTACCAGGGTAGGATCGAACTATTGAAAACTAAGACGATTGCTATTGTGGGGTCAAGATCAGCAAGTAAATATGGAATAAGCTGTGTTGATGGTCTTGTACCAAACTTAATTGACCGTTATACTATTGTGAGCGGTTTAGCAAATGGGATCGATGGTCGGTCTCACCGCTGTGCAGTAGCTAATGGTGGTAATACTATTGCAGTTATTGGTACGGGATTAAATCAATTTTATCCACGTAATAACCAGAATTTGCAAAGACAAATTGCCAACTATGGATTAGTTTTAAGTGAATATCCACCAGATAGTACAGCAAATCCTTGGCATTTTCCGCAACGTAATCGTATTATTGCTGGTATAAGTCAAAAGTTAATTGTCGTTGAGGCTAAGATTCATAGCGGTGCTTTGATAACAGCAGGTCTTGCTCTTGAAAATAATCGAGAAATTTTTGCTATCCCAGGAAGAGTTGATTCAAAACTCTCTGATGGCTGCAATCAATTGATTTTTGACGGAGCGACACCGCTTTTGAATATTGAAATTTTAAAATAATCTTTGTTAAATGAATAATTAAATGTATCATTTGAATTGACAAATCAGAATTCAATACTTATTATATTGGACAGTTTTTTATTTCTAATTGGTTCATTCAGAAAGGAGCACTTTGCGTGCCATCAAAACAAAAAAATTTGGTGATCGTTGAATCACCATCAAAGGCAAAAACAATTGAAAAATATTTAGGACGTAATTACCATGTAGTAGCTAGTTTAGGACATGTTCGTGATTTACCTAAGAGTCAGATGGGGATAGATTTTGATCATGACTACGAACCTAAATATATTTCTATTCGTGGTAAAGGTCCCGTTATTAAAGATTTAAAGAAAGAGGCAAAAAAGGCCAAACGAGTTTATCTGGCAGCCGATCCGGATCGTGAAGGAGAAGCTATTGCTTGGCATGTCTCTCATTTATTAGGTTTGGATTCTGAAGATAAAAACCGTGTTGTATTTAACGAAATTACTAAAGATACAGTTAAGCAGGCCTTCAAATCACCACGTAGTATCGACATGAATTTGGTTGATGCACAACAGGCTAGACGTGTATTAGATAGGATCGTTGGTTACTCAATTTCTCCTATTCTTTGGGCAAAAGTTAAAAAAGGACTTAGTGCCGGACGTGTACAGTCAATTGCTTTAAAATTAGTTATTGAACGTGAGAAATCAATTAAGAAGTTTATTCCAGAAGAATACTGGTCAATTGAATCGACTTTTAAACATGATAAAGATGTCTTCAATGCCAATTTCTATGGATTAGATAATAAAAAGACAGAATTAAAAAATAATGATCAAGTTAAAGAAGTTCTATCACGTGTTGATAAGAATGAAGACTTTATCGTTGAAAAAGTTTCTAAGAAAGAGCGTAAGCGCTTACCAGCAGCACCTTTTACAACTAGTTCTTTACAACAAGAAGCTAACCGTCGTTTAAATTATAAGACTAGAAAAACTATGATGGTCGCACAGCAATTGTATGAAGGAATTAATTTGGGTCGTAAAGAAGGTACAGTTGGATTAATTACATACATGCGTACCGATTCAAAACGTATTTCTAAGATTGCTCAAACAGAAGCTTCTGACTTCATTCATGAAGAATATGGCGAACCATTTGCAGCTGTGAAAAAACGTCAGGACAAAAACCAAGAAGGTGCTCAAGATGCCCATGAAGCCATTAGACCTTCATCAGTATTCAGAACACCTAAGTCATTAAAGGACATTCTTAGCCGTGATCAATATCGTTTATACGAATTGATTTGGTCAAGATTTGTTGCTAGCCAAATGACACCAGCTGTTTACGACACTATGGCGGTAGATTTAACTCAAAATGGAGTTAAATTTAGAGCTAATGGTTCCAAGATGAAGTTTGCGGGATATCGTAAGGTATATCAAAGTACAGCTGAATCAAATAAAAAAGATAATATACTTCCTGAATTAGTTGAAGGTGATAAGGCAAAATTACAAGCCAATAATCCGGCTCAACATTTTACTCAGCCACCTGCAAGATTTACTGAAGCTTCTCTTGTTAAAGCATTGGAAGAAAATGGTGTAGGACGTCCATCAACATATGCTCCAACTATCGATACTATTCAAAGACGTTATTACGTTAAATTGAATGGTAAAAGTTTTGAACCTACTGAATTAGGTGAAATTGTTGATGAATTGATTCAAAATTATTTCCCAGATATCGTTAATATTGACTTTACTGCTCATCTTGAAGATGAATTAGATGAGATCGAAGAAGGTAAAGAAAACTGGGTCAAAGTTGTCGATAGCTACTATAAACCATTCGCTAAAGAACTTGAGTCAGCAGAATCGAAGATAGAAAAGGTTCAAATTAAAGATGAACCCGCAGGTATGGATTGTGATATCTGTGGTGCACCAATGGTTATCAAAATGGGACGTTATGGTAAGTTTTATGCTTGCTCACGTTTCCCAGATTGTCGAAATACAAAACCGATCGTTAAAGAAATTGGTGTCGTTTGTCCAAAATGTAAAAAAGGCCAAGTTATCGAAAGAAAGTCTAAAAAGAATCGTATTTTCTATGGTTGTTCAAGATATCCAGATTGTGACTTTGTTTCATGGGATAAACCTATTGGTCGTGATTGTCCTAAAGATGGTCATTACTTAGTTGAAAAGAAAGTCAAAGGCGGACGTCAAATAATCTGTCCAAATGGCGATTATGAAGAGGATATTCAAAAATAGATGTTAGAACAAAAATTAGTTGATCAATTTGTTGATTATTTATTGATTAATCATCATTATTCTGTGAAGACTAAAGAATCATATTTAGAAGATATTAATAACTTTGTTAATTTTTTAGATTCTAATGGTGGATTTAAAGGATTCACTGAAGTTAATCGAGTAGATGTCGAAACCTATTTGACGTATTTAGATGAGAAAGATTACGCTGACGAAACGATTGCTAGGAGAATTTCTGCCTTGCGATCGTTTTATAATTTCCTAGTTAAGAATAAATATATATCTGCTAATCCGTTTGATTTGGTACAATTACGACATAAAGGAAGAAAATTACCACATTTCTTTTATGAAAAAGAGATGCAGCAATTATTTGAAGCTGTTAAAGGCGATGATCCGCTGTCACAGCGTAATTCAGCAATTTTAGAGTTACTATATGCCACGGGAATGCGTGTTAGTGAATGTTCAAATTTGACATTAAGTCAATTGGATTTTACTAATGGTATTGTTTTAATTCATGGTAAAGGTGATAAAGATCGTTATGTTCCTTTTGGAAGTTATTCTCAAGATGCATTAAAAGAATATATTGATGATGGTAGAGCTAAACTTATGGCAAAATATCATCAGGAACATGATTTTGTGTTTGTTAATAATAGAGGTAAAGAATTAACCAGTCGTGGTATTGAGTATGTTCTTGATCAAGTAATAAAAAAGACTAGTTTAACTGCAGATATTCATCCCCATATGATACGACATACCTTCGCTACACATATGTTGGATCATGGGGCAGATCTTAGGACGGTTCAAGAGTTGTTAGGTCATTCTAGTCTATCAACTACTCAAATATATACACATGTAACTATGGAACACTTACAAAAAGACTATAAAAAATATTTTCCAAGATAGGATGGTAAAATAAATGACAACAATCGTTGCTGTAAAACATGATGGTCACACTGCTATTGCAGGAGATGGTCAAGTTACTTTAGGTGAGAAATATATCATGAAAGGATCAGCACACAAGGTAAGACGAATTTTTGATGACCAAGTTGTTATCGGTTTTGCTGGTGGAGTTGCAGATGCTATTACATTACAAGATTGGCTTGAAAAGAAATTAAAGGCTTATTCTGGTAATTTAAAGCGCTCAGCTGTTGAGTTGGCACAAGATTGGCGTAAGGACCCTACTTTACAAAAACTTGAAGCTATGTTGATCGCAATGGATAAAGATAATTTATTACTTATTTCAGGTAGTGGTGAAGTTATTGAACCAGATGAAGATGTCGTTGCAATTGGTTCAGGTGGAAATTTTGCTCAAGCTGCTGCAATCGCTATGCAAAGACATGCTAGTGATATGACTGCAGATGAAATTGCTCGTGAGGCTATTAAAATAGCTTCAGGGATTGATATTTTTACGAATGAGAATATTATTTCAGACAAATTTTAAAAATGGAGATCAATAAATGGAGACACTAACACCAAAACAAATCGTTGAACAATTAGATAATTATATTATTGGACAGCAAGATGCTAAAAAGGCAGTTGCCATTGCTCTATATAATCGTTATCGTCGTATGCAAGTTCCAAAGAAGATGCAACAAGAAATAACACCAAAAAACTTAATGATGATCGGACCTACTGGGGTAGGTAAAACTGAAATTGCCAGAAGACTTGCTAGAGTTGTTAAAGCACCGTTTGTTAAAGTTGAGGCTACTAAATTTACTGAAGTCGGTTATGTAGGACGAGATGTTGAATCAATGGTACGTGACCTAGTAGATGTTGCTGTTTCAATGGAAGAAAAAGAAAAATTTGATGAGATCAGACCAGAAGTTAAGCGAGATGTTGATAAGAAGCTCGTTAAATTATTAGTTCCTGGTATCAAAAAAGAACGTCGTCAAGAAAATAATATGGATTTTATGTCTATGTTAAATAACTTGCAGTCAGCAAACGGATTACAGGATGCTCTAGGACAAAATAATAATGATGATGATCCAGACAGTGATTCAGAAGTGACTGATTCTATTCGTGATCAGCGCTTGTCTGTAAAAGAACAATTGGATCAAGGTTTACTAGAAGATAGAGAGATTACAATAAAAGTTGAAGAATCTCGTAAAGTTGGTCCTATGAATGATCAAATGGGACAAATGGGTATTGATATGAGCGGTATGATGGATTCCTTGATGCCTAAAAAGATGATCACAAGAACGCTTCCAGTTAAAGAAGCACGTGAAATTTTAATTCAACAAGAATCGCAAAAACGTGTTGATCATGATGAAATTTATCAATCAGCTATCGAAAGAACTCAAGATAATGGAATTATTTTCATTGATGAGTTTGATAAAATCGCTGCAGGTGACAAAAAAAGTTCAGGTGAAGTTTCTCGTGAGGGTGTACAACGTGATATTTTACCTATCGTTGAAGGATCACAGATCAATACTAAGTATGGTGCCGTAAATACAGACCATATCTTATTTATCGCATCTGGTGCGTTTGCAGAAAGTAAACCTAGTGATCTCATTGCAGAGCTTCAAGGACGTTTCCCAATCAGAGTTGAATTAAATGACCTAACTGAAAGTGACTTTATTCAAATTCTAACTAAGCCTGACAATGCCTTGACTAAGCAGTATGTAGCTTTGACAAAAGCTGATGGGATCAGTTTAACTTTCACTAAAGAATCAGTGGAAGAAATTGCTAAAGTTGCTTTTGATCTTAATAACGCCAATCAAAATATTGGTGCCAGACGTCTATCTACAGTCCTTGAAAAAATCCTTGCAGATATTTTATATGAAGGACCTGATATGCAGATGGGCGATATTACAATTACGAGAGAGTACGTTAAAGAACAAGTCGGTAAAATTGTTGCCGATAAGGATCTTTCTCGTTACATCCTTTAGGGTGGTGTGATCTATGGAAATTTTTCAATTAAAAAATGACTATTTAACCGTACAAGTTAAATCTACTGGTGCGGAAATGATCAGTGTTAAAAATAGTGATGAGACTGAATTTATTTGGCAGGCTGATCCTAATATTTGGGGACGACATGCGCCAGTTCTTTTTCCAATCGTAGGTCGTTTAAAAGATGATCACTATTTTATTGATGATACTGAATATAAACTAAACCAACATGGCTTTGCTCGTGATCAAGAGTTTGAATTGGAATCTCAAACGGACTCAAAACTAGTTTTTCTTTTGACAACTAATGAAGAACTAATTCAAAAGTATCCTTATCATTTTGAATTAAGAGTTATTTATCAACTAGTTAAAGATAGTATTCAAGTGAGTTATATCGTTAATAATCTAGAAAATGATGATATATACTTCTCTATCGGTGCACATCCAGGATTTTCGGTTCCTTTTGAAAAAGATTTGAATTTTGAAGATTTTCGTATTGGAATAAGTCCTAGTGAGTTAAGAACTAGTATTCCTCTTGTAGGAAGCAATATAGACTTGAATAAGGAATTTAAAGTTGCTAATCAGGACCTAGAGTTAACACACGATGTTTTTGCTGAGGACGCAATTATTTATCGTTTGAATGATCCTGCTGTTTTAACGATCGAGAGTAAAAAGTCAGATCATAAGTTAACTGTTGATACAGGTAATGCCAAATTTGTTGGGATTTGGTCACCATATCCTAAAGAAGGTAATTTCGTATGTATCGAACCTTGGTGGGGTATTGCTGATAAAACTGATACTGATAATCAATTTAAGACAAAGTATGGAATTAATAAATTGGCTCCGGATGATCAATTTGAAGCTTATTATAGTATTTCAATCAAATAAAAAAACGACCGCTTAATGGTCGTTTTTTTGTTGTTTCTTATATCGTAATCCAATTGGTACTAAATTTTCTTTTCCCTTTAGTAAACGTTTAATATTAGGGATGTGTCTGACGTAAATGATAATAGTCACTATTAGTGCAACCGTAGTTAAAATCCAATCATGCATGAACAATGTAGCAATCGTGAAGACTAAAACAGTCGTTAAACTAGCCACACTTACCATGCTAGTAAGATAAACGATTGTAGCAAGACAGATAAAACAAATTAAAAATAGTAGCGGATTATAGGCTAGAAGTATACCAGCACTAGTGGCAACTGCCTTTCCACCACGAAATTTTAGAAAAATTGAAAATACGTGACCAATAACAGCGAATATTCCAATGAATAATACCCAGTGATGATCAAGATTAAAGAAAACTGGCATTAATGCTCCTAACGTCCCCTTTAAAATATCAATGATCAAAACAAAAGTTCCGGCAAATGGACCAAAGACACGATAGGCATTGGTCGTTCCAACGTTTCCACTACCATATTCAAAGATATTTTTGTGAAAAAAGATCTTTCCGACAATATATGCAGTCGGGAATGAGCCGATTAAATAGGCTAAAATTGCACAAACTAGAAGTTTCATTCTAAAAATCACTCTCTTAGCTATAATTTTTTGGTATATTGTAACTCTATGGTACTTTTACAAAAATACTAACTAAGACATTATCTACTAAATCTGTTAGAATTGAAAGGAGCGAACATATGTTCAATTCTTAAGATCAATATCTTAATCTAGTGATATAATAGTAAAATGTTAACTTAGATTCTACAAAAAAGGAATGATTTGCATGCCAAAATCATCTTATGATGATTCTTCAATTCAAATTCTGGAAGGGCTGGAAGCAGTTCGTAAACGTCCAGGTATGTATATTGGTTCCACGGATTCACGTGGACTTCATCATCTTGTTTACGAAATCGTCGATAATTCAGTCGATGAAGCACTCTCAGGTTATGGAAAAGAAATAAATGTATCAATAAATAAAGATAGCAGTATAACTGTTGTCGATCATGGACGAGGTATGCCTACGGGTATGCATGCGTCTGGTAAGCCAACAATTGAAGTTATTTTAACTGTTCTTCATGCTGGTGGTAAATTTAGTGAAAATAGTTATAAGACATCAGGTGGTCTGCATGGTGTTGGATCCTCAGTCGTAAATGCTTTATCAGAATGGATGACTGTTCGTGTTGTTCGTGACAATAAAGTTTATGAGGAACGTTTTGAAAATGGTGGACATCCAGTTGGTACCTTAAAGAAAGTCGGTACTACAAAAGAAAGTAATGGTACGACAATTAGTTTCAAGCCAGATGCTAGTATTTTTCAGACAACTAAATTTAATTACGACACTTTAGCTGAACGTTTACGTGAATCAGCATTTTTACTTAAGGGTGTTAAATTCACTATTATTGATAACCGTACTGAAGAACCGAAAGAAGATGTTTTCCACTATGAAGATGGTATCCAATCTTTTGTTAAATACTTAAATGAAGATAAAGATACAATTGGTGGGATATTCTATGTCGAAGGAACGAATTCTGACATTGAAATTGAATTTTCAGGACAATATAACGATGGTTATTCAGAGAATATTATTTCATTTGTAAATAACGTTAGAACTGCTGATGGCGGGACACACGAGTCTGGTATGAAATCTGGACTAACGAAAGCTTTCAACGATTATGCCCGTAAAGTCGGTTTATTAAAAGAAAATAGTAAGAATCTTGAAGGTAGCGATGTCCGTGAAGGTTTATCAGCGATCATATCTGTGCGTATACCAGAAGAGATCTTACAATTTGAAGGTCAGACTAAAGGAAAGCTAGGAACTCCTCAAGCTCGATCTGCTGTTGATCAATTAGTCTATGAACAAATGAGCTTTTATTTGATGGAAAACGGGGAACAAGCACAAACCTTAGTTAAGAAGTCGCTAAAAGCAAGAGAAGCTCGTGAGGCGGCTAGAAAAGCCCGTGAGAGCACTAGAAGTGGTAAAAAGAGTAAAAAAAATGACGGATTGCTATCTGGTAAACTAACTCCGGCACAATCAAAAAACTCAGGTAAGAATGAGTTATTTTTAGTCGAGGGTGATTCAGCCGGTGGTTCCGCTAAGCAAGGTAGAGACCGTAAATTTCAGGCCATTCTGCCTTTAAGAGGAAAAGTTTTAAATACTCAAAAAGCCAAACTAGAAGATATTTATAAGAACGAAGAAATAAATACGATGATCTATACAATTGGAGCAGGTGTTGGTGCTGACTTCAAATTAGACGATCGTAATTACGATAAAGTAATCATTATGACCGATGCTGATGACGATGGATCACATATTCAAATTTTGTTATTAACATTTTTCTATCGTTATATGCGTCCATTGATCGAATCAGGACATGTGTATATTGCTCTTCCACCGCTTTATAAATTGCAAAAGGGTAAGGGAGCTAAGACCCAGATCAAATATGCATGGACACCAGAAGAATTGAAAGATGCAATCGAAAAAATTGGTAAAGGTTATGATTTACAACGTTTTAAGGGTTTAGGTGAAATGAACGCTGACCAATTATGGAAGACGACAATGGATCCGGAAACTAGAATTTTAATTAGAGTTAATATAGATGACGCTGCTTTAGCAGAACGCCGTGTAACAACATTAATGGGTGATAAGGTAAAACCAAGACGTGACTGGATCGAAAAAAATGTTAAGTTTAACGGTACTGAAGAGGGCGACACTATTTTAGAGAAAATTGATGATACTGATCCTATTGATCAAAATATCGTTGATGACTTATTGAATAAGGAATAGGTGATAAAATTTGGTTAATAATTCTCCTAAAATTCAAGATATTTCTTTAGAGAAAATTATGGGAGATCGTTTTGAGAGATATTCTAAATCGATTATTCAGGAAAGAGCTTTGCCAGATATCCGTGACGGATTAAAGCCAGTTCAAAGAAGAATTCTCTATTCGATGTATCTTGACGGAAATACTTATGATAAAGGGTTTAGAAAGTCGGCTAAAGGCGTCGGTAATGTTATGGGTAATTTCCATCCTCATGGTGACTCATCAATTTATGAAGCTATGGTTCGTTTATCACAAGATTGGAAATTACGTGCACCATTGATCGAAATGCATGGTAACAATGGGTCGATGGATGGAGATCCACCAGCTGCGATGCGTTATACCGAAGCTAGACTAAGTAAGATATCAGCTGAGATGCTTAGAGATATCAATAAAGATACAGTTGATGAAGAATGGAATTTTGATGATACTGAGAAAGAACCTAAAGTACTGCCAGCTAGGTTCCCTAATTTATTGGTAAATGGTTCAACCGGTATTTCAGCGGGTTATGCTACAGAGATTCCGCCGCATAATTTAGGTGAAGTGATCGATGCCGCAATTAAATTGATCGACAAACCAGATTCGACTTTGGATGATCTTATGAAGATCGTTAAGGGTCCTGATTTTCCAACCGGAGGTATTCTTCAAGGTGCTAAAGGTATACGAGAAGCATATGAAACTGGTCGTGGCAAAGTTTATCTGCGCTCAAAAACTTCAATTGAAAATCTACGTGGACATAAATCTCAAATTGTTGTAACTGAAATTCCCTATGAAGTTAATAAGGCTTTATTAGTTAAAAAGATCGATGAAGCTCGTGTCATGAAAAAAGTTGACGGTATTGCTGAAGTTCGCGATGAGAGTGATCGTCAAGGATTGTCTATTGTTATCGAATTAAAGAGGGATGTTGACGGACAGGGTATCCTAAATTATTTATTTAAGAACACTGATCTACAAATTTCCTATAACTTTAATATGGTTGCTATCGCTGATATGCGTCCGCAACAAGTTGGTTTGGTCAAAATCTTAACTGAGTATGTTAAACATCAAGAAAACGTTGTCTTGCGACGTAGCAAGTTTGATTTGGCTAAAGCTAAGACGAGATTACATATTGTTCAAGGACTTATTAAGGCTCTATCAATTTTAGACAAAGTAATAAAAACGATCCGTGCAAGTAAAAATAAATCAGACGCTAAAAACAATTTAATAAAAGAGTATCAATTCACTGAAAAACAAGCTGAAGCTATTGTTTCATTACAACTCTATCGTTTGACTAATACCGACGTTACAGAGTTGCAAAAAGAAGATAAAGAATTGAATACGACGATCGACTATTTAAATAGTATTATCAATGACCACGATACTTTGATGAAAGTTATTAAAGATGAATTAACAAAAGTTAGAGAAACGTATGCTGACAAGCGTCGTACTAAAATTGAAGCCAAAGTTGCTGAAATTGAAGTTGATACTAGTGTATTAGTTGCCAATGAGACTGTACGTTTACTTGTTAGTCATGATGGATATGTGAAGAGAAGCAGTCTTCGTTCTTATCAAGCTTCAGATACTAATGATAATGGCTTAAAAGATGAAGATTATCCGATTTTAGATCGTGAAGTAAGTACATTGGATCATTTGTTTATTTTTACGAATAAAGGAAATATGATCTATCGTCAAATTTTTGAAGTTGATGATAGTCGATGGAAGGATACTGGTTCTCATTTGTCACAAGAAATCGGGCTATCTGCAGATGAAACTATTTTACGAGCGTTTGTCTTTAGTGACCTTAAACAAACTGGCAGCTTTTTAATTGCAACAAGCGAAAATTATATTAAGCAAGTCGCATTTAAGGACTTACTTCCTGGTAGGACTTATAAGTCACGAGCCAGTTGCTATGCAAAATTGAAGGATAGTTCTGCTCAAGTGCTAGATATATATTATGTGACTGACATCAGCCGCTTGATCTATGTTTTCACTAAGAGATCTTATGCTTGCTCATTTGAATTAGATGAAGTTCCAGTCGTTGGAAATCGTGCGATCGGTGTTAAGTTTGTCAATCTAAAAGATGATGATGAAATTGCCGGCTTCTTTTTAACTGATCCAAATAATAAAGTGGCTTTAGTAACACAACGTGGAGCATACAAGCAGATGAAACTATCAGAGATACCGATAACTAGTCGTGCCAAAAGAGGCATATTAACGCTGCGTGAGTTAAAGCGTGAACCTCATAGAATCAAGTTAGTCACAGATTTAACTGAGAATGTTGAATTATCAATAATTACTGATAAAAATGAAATCATAAAAATTAATCAAAAGAATCATCCGATTTCAGATAGATACTCTAACGGTTCATTTATTATGGATCCAGCAAGTGATGGTAATCCTACTCGCTTTGTTAAAAATCAAATTGAAAAATAATTTATTATATAAACAATAAGTTTAAGTTATATAGTATTATTAGCTTATATAAATGATTAGGAGGATTTCTGATTGCTGGATGAAAAATCAAGAAGAGTATTTAGTTCAAAAGCGCTAAACTATTTCGATGAATTAACCAAGAATATGAGTTACACCAAAA
This sequence comes from Companilactobacillus baiquanensis, assembly GCF_003946605.1. Classification (GTDB taxonomy): domain Bacteria; phylum Bacillota; class Bacilli; order Lactobacillales; family Lactobacillaceae; genus Companilactobacillus; species Companilactobacillus baiquanensis. The sequence continues at coordinate 364,320 of NZ_RHOQ01000001.1, read as the reverse complement.
CAGCTCAATCTTTAGGTATTACACAGCCTGCTTTAACGCAACAGATAAAAAAGATCGAACACGTTGTTGGTACACCATTGTTTTATAGTATGGGGAAAAAGATTTACTTAACAGATGCTGGTACAGCGCTTCTTGAGGCCACTCATGATATTTTTAATACAATTAATACAGTTACAGATAAAATCCAACAAGAATCTTCTAGCACCACTGGAAAAATTAGTATTGGACTCTTAGCGACAACTGAATCAGTAGTTATTGAAGATTTTATTGTGGAGTATAAGAAAAACAACCCTGGTATTGAAATTGAGTTGAACTCTCTAACTAGAAAAGATATTTGGGATAATATTGAAAATAACCGTATTGATCTTGCAATTATGTATTTACCAGATGAGAATATAAAAAACTGGAAAATATATAAATCAAAGAAGATCATTAGTGACAATATTATGTTGATCCATGACAACGAGCGCATTAATAAAAAAGGTAAAGCAACTTATAAAGATGCTGTTGGACGTCCTTGGGCGGCTTATCTTGAGGATTATTATTTGTCCGATTTGCTGACGGAACATTTTAGGGATGCACTAGTTGATACACCTAATGTTATTGCTAGATTCTCATCTCCATATCAGTTACTTAAATTTGCTCAAGAATCAGAAAATATTTATACAGGGTTACCGCTTAGTTTTTGCCTTGCACATGAATCATTAATAAAACTTTATCAAACACCACTTGAACCAGCTATATCAAGTGAATTATCATTTGTATATCGAGAAGATAAAGAAAAGATTCCACGGATCAAAGAATTCTTTGAGGAGTGGAGTAGTTTCTTAGACAAAGTGGGCTATATCGAACGTCTAAAATCTTCAAGATAAAATATAAAAAGGGGAATTTTTAAATGACTAAAGAAAAAGAATTAGTTTTCGGACACAAGAATCCTGATACAGATGCTGTGGTTGCAGCTATCTCATTTTCATATTTACAAAATCAATTAGGTTACAATACTGAAGCTGTTGCTTTGGGTGAACCAAATGAAGAAACAAAGTATGTTTTTGATAAATTTAATGCTAAATATCCTCGTGTAATTTCAGCAGCCAATGGCGAAGTTAAGTCAGTTATGCTTGTTGATCATAATGAAAAACAACAAAGTTTAGATGATATTGATGATCTAACAGTTACTCACGTTGTAGATCATCACAGAATTGCTAACTTTGAAACAGCAAATCCTCTATTTTATCGTGCACAACCAGTTGGATGTACAAGTACTATTCTTTGGGAAATGTTCGCTGAAGAAGATGTTGAATTACCTGCTGAATTAGCTGGATTAATGGCTTCAGCAATCATTTCTGACACTCTTTTATTGAAATCACCTACAACAACTGATGAAGATAAAGATGCCTTAGAGAGTCTATCAAGAACTGCTGGAATTGATTATGAATCTTATGGTCTTGACATGTTAAAAGCAGGAACAAATCTTGATAGCAAGTCTACAAAAGAATTGATCGACATGGATGCAAAGAGCTTTGATATGAACGGCAAGAGTGTACGTATTGCTCAAGTAAATACAGTTGATATTGCTGATACATTGAAACGTGAAGCCGAATTTACTGCTGATATTACAAATGAGAATGAAAGTAATGGTTATAATCTTTTCATTCTTTTAATCACAAATATCCTTACTAGTGATACTACTGGCCTAGTATTAGGAGATGAAAACGCTATCCCTGTTTTCGAAAAAGCTTTAAATACTAAAGTTGAAAATAACAAGGCTTCCTTACCAGGCGTTGTCTCACGTAAGAAACAAGTTGTTCCTCCATTGAATGAAAACTTTTAATAATTATTTTTTACCAAGTATTTTATGAAAATAATATAAACAAAAAAGTATCGAATTTATTTGTGAAAAAATGACTTATTTTCTTGAAAACGTTATCTTATATATGTATAATACCTTTATCGTCAAAAACTGCTAGATTTTTTCGAAATCTAGCAGTTTTTATTTGGCGCTTTTATTTAAGAAAAAGGAGTTTTTAAATGAATGCATTAAATATATTAATTGGTCTTGTGCCAATGGTCGGTTGGGGTCTATTTCCAATCTTGACTGGTAAATTTGGTGGAAAGCCAATTAATCAAATACTTGGAGCTACTTATGGAACTTTGATCATGGCCATTGTTGTGGCACTTGTTAAGCAGACTTCAATTATTGGCGGAAAAGAATTTCTTTTTACTTTCATTTCTGGTGCATGCTGGTCTTTAGGACAAATTTTAGTATTCTATGCATTTACTGAAATGGGAGTATCCAGAACAATGCCTATTTCAACTGGATTTCAACTTATTGGTGCTTCAATGTGGGGAGTATTGGTATTAGGAGAGTGGTCTAGTACAAGTGCTAAATTAATTGGATTCTTTTCGATCTTACTTATTATTATTGGTGTCTATTTGACAACATATGGTGAGAATAAGACAAAAGAGAGTGGATCTAGCGCAGTTAAGGGTGTTATCTTGGTTTTACTTGCTGAAGTAGGTTATCTAGGATATTCAGCTTTCCCTCAAGCAATCGAAGTTGACGGTTTCCAAGCATTTCTACCACAAGCACTAGGTATGGCGGTTGTTGCCACGATCTTTGCAGTAGTTACTAAAAGCAACAGAGATTCTAAACCTTTTACCACAAAAAGTTCATACACTAATATAATTAGTGGTTTCTTCTTTGCCTTAGCAGCTTTAACTTACTTGATATCAGCTCGTCCTGATGTCAATGGATTGGCAACAGGTTTCACCTTATCTCAAATGAGCGTTATCATTGCGACTCTTGGTGGAATTTACGTATTACATGAAAAGAAAACAAAAAAAGAAATGGTTGCAGTTCTATCAGGATTAGCCTTGGTAGTAGTGGCCGGAGTTATTACAGCATTTATTAAATAAAAGTAAAACAAGCCATATCAGATTTTTCTGATATGGCTTGTTTATTTGTCAGGGAATTGATGGAATTATTGATATTTAAAATTTATACAAATTAATCTTGAAATTGGGAGGGACCATCATTCAATAATTGAGGGGGGAAATTAAATGATGGTTATATATTTAAGGAGTATTCAGTCAGATAAGAGATTCATTTATCTCATCTGACAAGTACAATATAACCTCAATTAGTCAAAAAGTAAAACGATATGTTTAAACATCTAAAAATGCCTAATGGGTGGTGTTTTATAATTTAGAATGAATTTACCTATTTCAGCTAATGAGTCAGAAAACAGAAGTGATTTTCTAGCATATTCATCTAAGAAGCCATTTTCTGTCATACTATCAAAGAATTTTTCTAAAGGATCATAGTAATGATTCACATTATAAAAAATACAGGGATTATTGTTATCGCCGATCCTAGTCCAAGAATAAGCTTCTGATATTTCTTCTAGTGTTCCAGGACCACCGGGTAGAGCAATACTGGCGATAGAGTCACTGAGCATCAATATTTTTCGTGTATCCATACTGTCAACAATATCAAGTTTTGAAAGCTTTTGATGAGATAAATTTCGTTCATTTAAGGTTTCAGTTATTATGCCGTGAACATATCCATGATCGGCCAACACCGTGTCAGCAATAACTCCCATCAGTCCAAAATGACCTCCACCGTATGTTAATCCGTAATCATTTTTAACGATCCAATGACCCAGATTAATGGCACTTTCTTTAAAAACTGCCTTATTTCCAGATGCAGCGCCACAGTAAACTGCAATATTTTTCATATAGATCACTCCTTATTTAATGTAAAGTAGGTTTCACGTTTTAAACGGCGATAGTATAAAATAGATGCAGTATCTAACGCATCTAGGGCACGTTGTTGATCTTTTGAAATGTGTTTTGTACTTAAAGCAATTAAAATGAATGTAGTATAGAGTTTTTTAGGGGCTAAATCTAATCCCAATTCAGCACTGTCATTTTTTAAATCACGATGTAAGGCCGGAACAGATAATAGCGGAGTGTTGGCCGCCTTATTTCTGCTTAAAAATAAATTGTCATCATTCCAATATGTTTTATATGGTTCAATAAAGGCATCATAAATATTTAAGAACTTTTTTTCGTATTGAGCAAATTCTAATTGTCGAAAGGTTTTATAAAAGTCAGGTGCTAAGGCATCCTTATAGTTAAAGCCCTTAGATATGATCAAAATCAGTAGTCTTGTATAAACACTTATTTCTTTGTTTAAATACTTGGGCAATTCCAAGAATATTTCGATTGGAAAATCTGACTGTTTAGGAACAGTAACACTATTAACGTATAAAGTAGGAATTTCAATGGATTTTTTGATACCAAAGATATATTTGAAATAAACATTTAAATTACTAATAACTTTATTGATCGTACTAGGGCTTAACTCTAAGTTAGTCAGCATAAAATTTTTGAATTCTCTAACGTCTATTTCATGTACATCCTTAATATCTTCAGATATTTGATATTCAGAATTATGCTCAATTACAAAAGAAAAGAAATCATTCAATGAATTAGTATATTCAACATTAGCTCTTTTAGAGATGTGTCTAGTTTTTAAATAAGCATCAAAACCAGTTTTATAAGGTATTTTAACCATGAATAGCTCCTTTCACTTTTTTTCTATACTCACTAGGGGTCAGTCCCAGTTCCTTTTTAAAAAAAGTCATAAAATATGTATCACTGGAAAATCCACTTTCAAGTGAGATATTGTTGATTGTTAAATTTGTATTCGTTAATAATTCTTTTGCGTAATTTAATCTAACATCACTTAAGTATGATAGAGGTGTCTTTTTGACTATTTTTTTGAAAGTTCGTTGTAAATAATATGGACTGCTATGGCAGTCTTCAGCAATTTTATTCAACGTTATTTTTTGTTTGAAGTTATTTTTTAAATATGACTCTATTTGCAAGATCCACTCATTATCAGATAGTTTTATTCCAGCAGGATGACATCTTTTACAAGGTCGAAATCCCATTTTTACTGCTTCAGAGGCGGTCTTAAAAATCTTAACGTTATCTTTATTAGGATTTTTAGAACTGCATGACGGCTTACAAAATATTTTAGTTGTAGTTACACCATAATAAAAATTTCCATCAAAGTGATTATCATTACTTATAATTGCATTCCATCTTTGGTTGGTCAGTAAATATTTTTTCATAATGACTCCAATTAAAAAGCAAGATTTTTAAGTGAATTATAGCATATAATAAACCTATTACAAAGTAGGTGTATACAATGGCACGAGAAGTTTTCTATTCTAAAATAAAAATTCATAATAGAGAGTATTTAATTGCATCAACAAATAAAGGATTAGCATTTGTCGGTTGTCAAAATGGTAATATGGATGAATTAAGATTTTTCTTTAAAAAGGATAATCTTGTTTATGACGACAAAATAAATCAACCGTATGTAAAAGAACTTGAAGAATACTTAGACGGGTCGAGAACTCGTTTTGATTTAACACTAGATGTATCAGGAACACAGTTTCAAAAACAAGTTTGGAATCAGTTAAAAGAAATTCCTTATGGACAGGTCAGTAATTATTCTGCCATTGCGGAAAAAATAGGTCGTCCTAAGTCGGTCAGAGCAGTGGGGACCGCTATTGGCAAAAATCCTGTTTCAATTATCGTTCCATGTCATCGGGTTTTATCTAAGAATGGTGGATTAGGTGGTTATCGTGGGGGATTACCAATGAAGAGAGAATTACTAAACTTAGAAAAAGAGGTAAGTAAAGGTGACTAATTTCAAACTAGCCTTTTTTGATATTGATGGGACTCTTGCAGAGCACAGTGATCCCAAAAATCAGACAACCATGTTACAGAGAGTTCCAGAATCGACAAAATTGGCAATTAAGAATTTAAAATCGGTTGGAATTGAACCAATAATTGCTACGGGAAGAAACCATGGAATGATCAGAGAACTTTTGGATGCTTTGAAGATCGATAGTTTTATAGCAAATAATGGACGATACGTGGTTTTTCAAAATAAAAAAGTATCTCATGATACTTTTGATCACGAACAAGTAAAAGAAATAGTAGAATATTTTGATCATAGAAAGATAGATTATTGTTTTGAAACCGACGATCATTTATTTATTAATCGTAATTCCAAATTTCTAGACGATGGTTCTATGGGACTTGAAAGGATAGGGGAGGGGGAAATCCCAAGCGAGGTTATTCAAATGATAGTTAGAAGCGAAAAATCATTTGAAATTCCAATTCCTAAAATTCAAGCTGTAAAAGTAGCACCAAGAGTTTATGATATAACTATGGAAAATTCGAATAAGTCTGTTGGTGTTAATAAAATCCTCACGGCAATGAATATAGATGCTAATGAATCTTTAGCCTTTGGTGATGAGGAGAATGATATTGAAATGTTTAATGCAGTGGGATATGGAGTGTCAATGGGGAATGGTATCGACGAAATTAAGAAATTATCTGACTATGTAACCAGTGATGTTAGTGATAATGGCATCTGGAATGCATGTAAGTATTTGAATTTGTTTTAGAGATAAACCATTTAGTGATATTCTAGTAACTGTATTCTATAAATAAGGAGTTTTTAAGTTGAACGATCCGCAGTCCATATTAAAATCAACTTTTGGTTATGACGATTTTAGAAATGGCCAAAGAGAAATAATCGATAGAGTGTTATCTGGCAAGAGATCTCTAGGTATTATGCCAACTGGTGGAGGTAAGTCGATTTGTTATCAAATACCAGCAATAATGTTTTCAGGTCTAACTTTAGTCATATCTCCATTGATTTCTTTGATGAAAGATCAAGTGGATAGTTTAAATGAATTAAATATCCCTGCAACATTTATTAATAGTACGTTAGAGTATCACGATTTAGAGGAACGAATGCGCTATATTGAGTCAGGTGCGGTAAAGTTACTGTATGCTGCACCCGAAAAAATAGAAAATCCTGATTTTTATAGTTGGCTAACACAGTTGCCGATTGATTTATTAGCGATTGATGAAGCTCACGTTTTGTCATCTTGGGGCCATGATTTTCGACCAAGTTATTTGAATATTATCGAACCGTTAAATCAATTGCCAAGTAATCCAGCTTGGTTAGCATTAACAGCTACCGCCACAAATCAAGTTCAAGAAGATTTAATGTCCATTTTGAATGTTAAAGATGAAAATGTTATTAAAACTGGTTTTGCCAGAAATAATCTGTCATTGAAGGTCGAACGTGGTGTCGATAAATTTTCGTATGTTTTAAATTATGTTAAATCACACGAAAACGAGTCGGGAATCATATATGCAGGTCGAAGAAAAGATGTCGATAAGCTATATGATTTTTTGAAGGATAGGGGTATTAATGTAGGTAAATACCATGCTGGATTAAGTGACGAAGAAAGACATGATCAGCAAGAAGCTTTCTTATTTGATAAAGTTGATGTGATCATTGCTACTAATGCCTTTGGTATGGGTATAAATAAAACTAACGTAAGATATGTACTTCATTTTACGATTCCTGGCACTATTGAAAATTATTATCAAGAAGTCGGTAGAGCTGGTCGTGATGGACTTCCCGCTGAAGCTGTATTGTTGTATACGCCTGCTGATTTAAGGTTGCATATGTTTTTTATCGAACAATCAGAGGCTGATGACTCCTACAAGCAGAGCTTGAATGTAAAATTAAGAAAAATGAATCAATATGCTAAAACCGAAAAATGCTTAATGCAATTTATTTTAAATTACTTTGGTGAAAATACTACCCAAGTTTGTGGACACTGTTCTAATTGTTTAGATAATCGTGAAGTTACTGATGTTACTAGTGATGCTCAAAAGATACTTAGCTGTGTGGTTAGAATGAAGCAAAACTACGGTAAAAAGACCATTTCTCGCGTTCTAGCTGGCAAAGATGATGTTGCAAATGATTGGCGTAATTTTGGACAATTACCGACATTTGGATTATTAAAAGATTGGACTTTAAAATCTATTAATGAGTTTATTGATTTTTTGGTAGCAAACGGCTTTTTGAATATGACCAATGGCCTTTATCCAATTTTAAAGCTCACTGAGACTGGAGCTTCAGCTTTAAGGGGTCATACGATCATTGGACGTAAAAATGTTGTTATCCCAGAGCGTAGAAATTCGATCGTCTCTGATGGAAGTTTTGACGAAGGATTATTCGAAGAGCTTCGCAAGTTGCGTTTGAATATTGCTCATGCCCAGGACTTGCCACCATTCGTTATCTTTTCAGATAAGTCGTTAAAAGATATGTCACAGAAATTACCGGCAACTGATAACGAATTTTTACAAGTTAACGGTGTTGGTAATGCCAAACTAGAAAGATACGGAACAAGATTTATGGATGTTATCAAAGAATATCAAGTAAATAAATCATCAACTGCAAAATCCTAATGTAAATTGGGATTTTTTTTATTTTAAAAATAATAGAATACATTTAAATTAAATGTTTTACGAAAACATTATCAAAAAAACAAAAAACAAGTAATCAAAGTTCAAAATACAGCTTCTTATAATACATATTATGTAACCTTAAAAACCACGATTTAAAGAAAGAGCTATTTTTACTATCCCCTTCATTTCAAACCAATAAAAAAAGACGTTTTTTAAACGTCTTTAAATTTTATACTAATATGATAAATCTGCAGCTCTTAACCAAGCATTTGTACCAACTCGATACATTTTAGCTCCAGTCATTAAGTTTGTAGAACGACGATCAGTTATCCAATCAGAACCTGCAGGTAAATATTGACCAGTTGGATTTCCATAATCATCATAGATTTGAGCATCGGTGTTAGTTGATACCGTTGTTCCAGCTAAGAATGTTGCCCAAGGCAATACATCATCTGCTAAAACAAACCCGTTTGTTGACACATGGAAATAGATATTGTTGTTAATGATTGCTATTAAATCTGAAGCCCAATCTGTATGTGGCTGTAGTGCAATACTATCGTATTTGTTTCCATCTTTATCATAGATACTTACATAATCTCCCTTAGTAGTTACACCACCACGAAGATCCATTATTGTATAGTTATCTTTTGAAATGTAATCATCATTAGTGCTTTGACGAGCAGAATCAGCTAGATCATAGTTTGATACGTTCGCAAAATCATTATTATTTGTTAAATAATAGTTGTACATGTCATTAGAATTGTTTTTATCATTTGCTGCTTTATCATTACCAATTTCTTGTGAGAAATAAACCATGCCATTTGCAACTGTTACACCAATACCAATGTAATTAACGTATGGGTTTAACATATTCTTACGATGACCATAGTTTGGTTCTGGATCATACTTCTCTACGTAAAATTCAGTTGTAATCTTTTGAGCTATAGTTGTTGGATCAGTAGTTCCTAAAATCGAGAAGGGAGTTTGAGCAATATTTTCCTCTGCACTTTGATTATATGGATACATATTTGCTGAATTCCATCCAGCGTGATCATCGACACCAGTATTAGTAAAACTATCTGTTCTTGATTGTGCATATGTATTTAATACATCAACTGAGGTTAAGGGATTCAATCCATTTTGGGCACGTAACCGATTTATTTCAGTTAGCATTGCTGCTTTAACAGCACTTACATCAATATCACTAGCACTAGATTGAGTTACGGCTGACTGATTATCAGTGTTGTTAGTGGTTGAACCATTATTATCAGTATTTGAATCATTTGCATTTACTTGGCTGTTGCCATTGTCTGTATTGTTTGTTGCTGTTGAAACCGCTGTATCGGAGTCTGTTGTCGTATCAGCAAATGCAGTTGTACTAAATGATGTTGACAATAGTACCCCTGAAGCCAATAGAACAGCTATTTTTTTAATTTTTGAAAACATAATAATCCCCTTTCCTGATAGGAAAATAACAATAAAAAAATTAAATATCTATAAACTATATTTTAATGTACTTGGACAAAATAAAAAAGCCTTTAGGCTTTTAAAAATAAATTTCATTATGATTTTTCAAAATCTCTTATCCAGGCAATGGCTAGCGCATCTTTACCCAAATGAGCTCCAATAACTGGTCCAAAATATGATCTATCCAAAGTTAACTCTGGATGACGTTCTTTTATGTGTTTTGCCCAGATATCACCCGATTCTTTATCATCAGCATCAATAACTAATAATCTTAGCGGATATTTAGAGTTTCCAATGGCTTTCTCTAGCTTTTCTTCGGCTTTTAGTTTAGCCTTTTTAATTGAACGTACTTTATCGTATGCGACAATTTTATGGCTTTCAGTATCAAATTCCAACAATGGCTTTATATTTAACATTGTGCCGATTACAGCTGATGTATTTGATAGACGTCCACCTTTAACCAAGTTCTTAAGATCATTAACTACGAATGATTCACCCATAGAATCTCTAAGTATATTTAGTCTTTCAATTATTTGGTCAAGAGATTTGTCTTCTTGGGCCATTTTAGCTGCTTCTTGGACCATATACCCCATCAATCTAACTGTGATCCATGAGTCATAGGCTACAACTTTGATATTATTAATTGATGATACGGCACTCTTTAAATTATTAACGAATCCTGAAATTGTACTTGCCAAATGAATAGAAATTACGGTATCATAGCCTTCTTTGGCCAATTTATCATAGATATTCATCATTTCACCGATTGAAGGTTGTGCTGTGGATGGCAATTCTTTAGATCTTTGTAAGAGTTCATAAAACTCTGAAGTCGTTATATCAATATCTTCACGATATGTCTTACTATCAAAAACTACCTCGATTGGAACAACAGTTATATGATATTTATCGACGATATCTTGTGGTAGGTATGATGTACTATCTGTAACGATGGCTATTTTCATAAAATTATCAATTCCTTGTTTTACTTACGTATAATGGTTGTATGACCATTAAATTATATCATATTACTTTTGCAAAATTTTTACCACTCGGCAAAAAGCAAAATTTGTTTTTTTATTATTTTTTATAAGAGAGGATCAACTTAAATATGTCATTTGACGGAATGTTTACCCATGCAATGGTAAATGAACTAAATCAAAACTTAACAGGCGGTCGTATTGCTAAAATTCAGCAGCCTTTTGCAAATGAATTGATTTTAACGGTTAGAAGTAATCGTAAAAATCAACAATTGCTATTATCAGCACATCCTAGTTATGCTCGAGTACAAATTACCAAACAACCATTTGAAAATCCGGCCAAACCAGCTACTTTTGTGATGTCTTTGAGGAAATATATCACTAGTGCTATTGTTCAAGGTTTTCATCAATTAAACAATGATCGTATTGTCATGATCGATCTGAGTGCCAAAAATGAGTTAGGAGATATTCACGAGTATACTTTGATCACTGAAATCATGAGCCGCCATAGTAATATTTTCTTAATCAATAAGGAAAACGGTAAAATTATTGATCTGATCAAACGAGTTTCTCCGGAAAACAATAGTTTTAGAGGTCTTTTACCAAATGACGATTATAAATTACCTCCAAAGCAGGATAAAATTAATCCATTCGATTCTGAACAAGCTGACTTCGATAATTTAGAATCTGCCGGAGATATTCGTCAGAAGTTTGAGGGAATTGGAATCGATACATCAGATGAAATTTTTGCTGATTTAGAAAATGCCAAGAAAATCATAAATAGTTACGACTCCCCTACTCCTAATGCGGCACATTTTATTAAGAATAACAAACTAGGATTTTTCCCAATTTTATTTAATAAGACTACTAAAAATGCAGTAAATTACGATAATTTGAGTGAATTACTAGATAATTATTACTTGGACCGTGCGCGTATTGATCGTATTGAGCAACAAACTAAGAGTATTACTCATCGATTGAGTGTAATCCTTAAAAAGGATAAATCTAAGGTTAAAAAACTCAACAAACAATTGAGTCAAACTAAGATTATGGATAAATATAATCTTTACGGGGAATTGCTGACTACTTACATGTCAAAAATACAACGTGGCTCAAAATCTATTAAATTAACTAATTATTACAATAATGAAGAAGTGACTATCAAACTAAATCCTGAATACTCTCCTTCAGATAATGCCCAAAATTACTACAAAAAGTACCGTAAGTTGCAAAATTCTATCCCACATATTAAAGAACAGTTAGAAATTACTACCAACGAGATAAATTACCTCGAATCTGTTTTAGCTTCTTTGGAATACGTGGATATTGAAGATGTTGACGGTATTATAGAAGAGTTAATTGAGTCTGGATACATTAAGAAGAAGCGTAAGAACGGTCGTAAAAAACGTAAAAAAACTGTCGGTGAAAAATTCATGACAACTAATGGTATCGAAATGGTTGTTGGTAAGAATAATATTGAAAATGACAAATTAACAATGAAGTTGGCTCAAAAAAATCATTATTGGCTTCATGTTAAGGATATTCCCGGTTCTCATGTTATTTTAAAAGATAGCGATCCTGATGAAGAATCAATTGTTGAAGCAGCAAAAATTGCAGCGTACTATTCTAAAGCAAGAGATTCGGATAAAGTTCCTGTTGATTATGTACAAGTACGTAATATCAGAAAACCTAATGGTGCCAAACCAGGGTTTGTGATATTTGAAGGTCAGAAAACGATTCTCGTAGATCCAGATAGAAATTTAGTAGGCAAATTAAAAGAAGGCTAATTTAGCCTTCTTTTTTATATACTTTCAAGTAGTTTTTCTACTCCATCATAATCTAATAGCTGGAATTTTTTATCATTAGTAGTAACTAAATAATTTGAGTCATAATTTTTGAATATTTCATCAAGACTTAGTCCCTCATCAATTTTATTACCTAAAATTAATTTAACTAGTGTATCAATGACGTGCACTGAACTAGCCAGTTCATGACGAATGATGTCCTCGGTCATACCTTCATATACTTTTGTCACTATCCAATGATCATTTCTTTTAACGATCTCTAAGTTAAAGATGTTTATCTCTTTGTATAAATCTAACTCATGCTTAATAATTTTGAGTATTTCATCTTTGTTAGCAACACTCAAAAAATTGTTAAAATCACTGATTTCATATGTTTGCGAATTTTTAACCGTTCGATAAATAATTGATGGTGCTAGATAATTCGTACCATCAGTTACGACCATAACCTTAATAGTCGTATCACCGGTGATATTTACATTCTTAATCTCCCTAGCATTTATTGGGAAAACATCATCATTTTCGCTATCTGAAGTATCTAAATTCCAAAATTTAGAAAAATCAATCACTTTAAAAATCTTATTATCCGGGATCAAGTTTAAATCACGCATTTCTCGATGAGGATCATCTATTTCAAGTACACTGAAACGAACAGATAAAGGTGCCGTCCAAGGTTCACGTCCGATAACGACTGGTTCCAATCCATTTTGAGCAATAGATTTTACTAGCTGTAACAAGACAAATTGACGGACCATAATATCTCTTTTAGAAGTAATGATTGGAGATCTGACGATAATTTTATTACGGTCATTGAATTCAATATCGTTTGAGATACCGCTTGTAACAAAGTAGTTATGATTCATAAATCCTGGTCCAGATGCACCGATCGAACGTTTACTCTTTATGACAGTATGTGTCACAATGTCGTTTTCGTCCATCAGCAATTTGCTATTACCAACACCTTTAATACCGTAATCGACTAGTCTTTCAATGTTATCTTTATCTACTTCGTCATCTCTAATAACAGCACTATTATCAATGACATTTTGTAAAGCTACTAGATAAGGTACATTGATACTTGTGATCTCAGATAAAACAGGTATTTCGAATTTTCTTCTTAAAGCCTCTAATAAGACATCCAGCATCCAATTAGTTGGATGAATTATCTTTTCAAATAGTTCGTCATCATTTAGTTTGCGAAGCGAATTATATCGTTCAAGATTATCATTTATCTTATCATTCAATGCACCACGATTAAGAACTTCTTCAATACTAAATCCATTAACGACGATACTTGAATTTGAGGTCTTACTTGGTCCTAAGTAACGTTGCTTAGGATCCGTCCAAAGCGGAAATCTTGATGTTATATGATCTACAAATGGTTCAGTAGCACCATTGAAATTACTACCTGAATCTAATTGGACTTTATCTAAGTGATAACCTAGGCTAAGTTCTACTACAACTGTTGCTAAAGGATAACTCGTTGCATATTCTAAGAACTTAGTTTCTTCACTTAATCTTGGAATAAATTCGGTAATATAGCACTCATTAGTTTTATGATTATATGCAAAATGCACTGTACATGCACCAATAATATTAAATGACTGGGCTAATTTAATAGAATAATTACGTAATTTTTGTAATTTTGAGTCATTTAAAGAAACTGCTGGTGAAATTAAATTAGAATCCAAATGGTGAATTCCAATTGGCTCAATATCTTCGATCGTCCCAACTAAAGCCGCATTTTCATAACGATCACGCATAACTGTAAAAGAATACTCGCTAAAACCACGGATACTTCGTTCAATTTCAATTTTAGTATCTTCCAAATCTTCCAAAGCCATAAAATTATCTAATTCAAATAAATTATTGATATTAGTCCAACCGCTGAAATGACGGTTAGAATATTTCCTTCTCGCAATTATTGGAAAGCCGATTTTTCTGATAAAACTATAAATTTCAGTTTCATCATCTGAAGAAACAAAATTTATGACCGGCAAGTCGTTTTGACTTAACTTTTTTATAAACAATTCACGTTTAAATGTAGCTAGCGATGCTAAATAATTAGTTCCTAAAATCTTTATATTACTTATTTTTCCGTTCAAACTAGCTACGATACCAAGTGCATTTTTATCACCGATCGTTGGTAAAATAGCATCTGGATGATAATCGTGCAAATACTTTAAAATATTATCTCCGGTAACTCTTTCAACAATTACTCGGTCCAAAAATTCTCCTGATGATAGTAGTGAGGTTGGATCTTCAACAATGATCGAGGTTTTATAGCCTAGTTTATGAAGTATTTCGACCGTATCGTAAAGAGCCGTCGATAAATCAACATTCTTATCACTAGCTGTTGGTCCAATAATTAAAATATTATGTACTTCGCTTATTGCCAACGATCTCCACCTCCATATTGATTGTTAGTTGAACTAATTAAATCAATAAATTCATCAAAAACATAATATCCATCTGTTGGACCAGGTGCTGCTTCAGGTTCAAATAATACGCACATAATTGGTAAATATTCATGTCGCATTCCTTCAATGCTACCATCAGCCACGCAAATATTCGTTACGATAAAGTCAGAAGCACTTATGTATTTTGGATCGATCGTATATGAATGATTGTGATTCACAAAATCGATTTTTCCACTGGCAACTTCTTTTACGGCTAATGATGATTCATGATGTGGTTGATCTAATAGTTCGATCTTACAATCATTAGCTAAGGCGATTAATAGATTACCTAGTCCAATTCCCAGAATTGGATATTTTTTTTGTAAAACTTTAATGTTTTCTATAGTTCGAGGTAGATCCTTAGGATCACCAGGTCCATTTGAGTAAATAATTCCATCAGGGTGTAAACTTTCGACTTCCTCTGGAGAGACATTATAATTTACAATTACTGAATTACAATCACGATATGATAACTGACGTAAAATTGAATATTTTAGTCCTAGATCTACTACAACCATCTTCAATCCCATATTTGGATTAGGATAAGATTGTTTAGTCGACACTCTTTTGACCAGATCTGGCGGCAATACTAATGCCTTGATTTGATCAATTGCATGTTCATCATGAGTATCCATGATGCTTGCCTTCATCTCGCCATGTTCAGAAATATGCTTTGATAATGCTCTGACATCAACATTTTTAATGCCTGGAATACCTAGTGTTTCGATCCATTCACCAAAAGGAATCGATCCATCAACGGTTGCTGAACTGGATGATCCAATAACAACTCCCTTACATTGAGAATTGATTGATTCATAAAAATCTCTATTTATACCTGATAATCCAATTGCAGGGACTGTAAATGCTATAATTTGACCTTCAGAATCTGGATCGGTTACTGACTGTTCAATACCCGTTCTGTTATTTGAGACGACTAATTGACCGGTAGTTATGATGGAAGAACCAAAACCAACACCGGGAAAAACGGTTCCATCTTCTAAAATTAGATATCGTTTCATATTTAAAGGAACTCCTCCAAATTATTCGATTTCGATCTTATTCTCACCATCGATTTCTTTCATAGAAACGCGAATCTTTTCTTTCTGTGATGTGGGAATATTTTTACCGACAAAATCAGCACGAATAGGCAACTCTCTGTGTCCCCTATCAACTAAGACTGCCAAAGAAATCTTCTTGGGACGACCAAATTTCATTAGCGCGTCCATGGCTGCACGAATTGTTCTACCAGTATATAAAACATCATCAGTTAAAATAATATGTTTTTTATCAATATCGATATCCAAAGGTGGAACAGTAATATTTTCAATTTCTTCGTGAGTCATATCGTCACGATATGGTGTGATATCAAGTTCTGCTACCGGAATACTAATATTTTCAAGTTGTTTCAATCTCGATTCAATTCGATGAGCAACAAACACACCACGAGTTTTGATGCCAACTAATACCAAATCATCAATTCCCTTATTTCGTTCTATTATTTCATAAGTAATTCTAGTCAATGCACGTGTCATTGTTTGTCCGTCAATTATTTCTTTAGCCATAAAGCTTCTCCTTATAAAAAAGACCACTCACTTTTGTGAGCGATCTTTATAATTTTTCTCACATAACCTTATTTTCAGATTATAGCACTGAGTTACGCCTGTCAACTGCGCAATTTATTCAAAGTTTCTTGAAAAATTCTTGGTGGTTCAACTGAAAATTCTAGCCATTTATGAGTTCTTGGATGTTCAAATCCTAATGTTTGCGCATGTAGAAATTGTCCATGCCCCTGTAAAGTGTTTTTAGGTCCATAAAGCGGATCTCCGGCAACTGGATGACCGATATATTTCATATGAACTCTTATTTGATGAGTTCGGCCGGTTTCCAATTTGAGTTTTAGCAATGAATATCCATCAAATTGTTCTAAAACAGTAAAATGAGTTACTGCAGATCGACCATCATCGATGACTGCTTGTTTTTTACGATCTTTTTTCGAGCGTCCGATCGGAGCATTGATTTTCCCATTGGTTTCTTTGAAGTTACCATGAACAATTGCTAAATATTCTCTTAAATTAGTTTTATCTTTTAACTGCTTCATTAAAGACTGTTTTGCCAAGTCATCTTTAGCAACCATCAATAATCCTGAAGTATCTTTATCGATTCTATGGACTATCCCGGGTCGCAAAATATCATTATCGTTGATTTTACTATGATATAAAATTGCGTTTACCAATGTATGATCCGGATGTCCCGCTGCTGGATGAACGACCATTCCTTGTGGTTTGTTAACTACTAAAACATCATCGTCTTCATAAATAACATCTAAAGGAATATCTTGAGGAATTGCCTCAATGGGTTTTTCGTCGGGAATAGTAATATCGACTACATCACCCTTAGTTAATTTAGAACCTGTTTTTTCGGCAACGTTATTATTTATTAAAATGTTACCGTCTTTAATATATCTTTGAATTTGTGATCTTGTTTGATCTTCTAAATTTTCACTGACAAAATTGTCAAGACGTGCCTTTTTAGCTTCATCAAAGATTAATTGTAATTTAGTGCTTATATTGATCACCTGCTGACGTAAAAATTAATGAAATTATTATTAAAATAACTCCAATGGTTATGTAAGTATCCGCTAAGTTGAAGATTGGGAAATTAATAAAATCAAAACTAAACATATCAATAACATAATGTTGAGTAAAGCGATCGATAGCATTACCGATTGTACCAGCCAACAGAAAAATCAATGAGAATCGATATGTATAGTTGATCTTAGGAGCTTTGATAAATAGATAAATCAAAACTACAACAGCAATAATTGTCACAATATAGAAGAATATCATTTTTCCTTCCAACATGCTCCAGGCTGCACCTGTATTCGTTATATGTGTTAATGAAAGAATACCAGGGATCACTTCTTGAAAATGTAATGTAGCAATATTATTAACTACATAAAGTTTAAGAGTTTGATCTCCTACAACTAGTAAAATTAAAACAATAGCATAAATTGCCGGCATTAGAATAATCCACTAATTGTTCCATCGTTATCAATATTCATATTCATAGCAGCAGGTTTCTTTGGTAGACCTGGCATTGTCAAAATATTTCCGGTAAGAACTACGATAAAGCCTGCACCTAACTTTGGAACAATCTCCTTTACATGTAGAGTAAAATCTCTTGGACTTCCCAATAATTTTGGATCGTCACTAAGTGAGTATTGTGTCTTCGCAATACAAATGGGCATTTCGTCCCAAACGTTATTTTTTAGTACTTTTAGTTGATTTTCAGCTTTCTTACTGTATTCAACATTATTGGCTCCATAAATTTCAGAAGCAATCGTAGCAATTTTTTCGACTGTAGGTTGTGCATCATCATATAATCTGGTGTAGTTGGCATCTTTGTCAGTTGCACGTATCACCATACGAGCCAATTCTTTACCGCCTTTGCTACCTTTATGATGAATATCAGCGACTGCGACATCAACACCAAGACCTTCACAAAGAGTTCTTAGTAATTTAATCTCATTATCAGTATCGGTTTCAAATTTATTGATAGCAACAACAACAGGAATATGGTAATAACGCATATTTTGAACATGTCGTTTTAGATTCTTAAATCCGACTGTTAAAGCATTTAGATCTTCTTCTTTTAATTCATCTAATTTTTGCTTACCATTATATTTAAGTGCTCTAACTGTTGCTACAATAACAATGGCATCAGGTGTATGACCTAATTTTGGAGTTACGATATCAAGAAACTTCTCTCCACCAAGGTCGGCACCAAATCCAGCTTCTGTAACTGCATAATCACCAAGCTTCATTGCCAATTTAGTTGCTAAAATACTATTGCAACCATGGGCAATATTGGCGAATGGTCCACCATGGACAATAGCCGGAGTGTTTTCTAGTGTTTGTACCAAATTAGGTTTTAGAGCGTCTTTTAATAGAACAGTTATAGCTCCTTCAACACCTAAATCACGGACAAATACTGGCTTTTTATCGTAAGTATAGGCAATCAAAATTTTGGAAATACGTTCTTTTAAATCGTCTAGATCTTGAGATAAACAAAGAATTGCCATTAACTCACTAGCAACAGTGATCTCAAAATGTTCTTCACGTGGTATAGAACTTGTAGGTCCGCCAATACCTATCACAGCATTTCTTAAAGAACGATCATTTATATCTAAAACTCGTTTCCAGATAATTCTTCTAGGATCTATATTTAGTTGATTACCTTGATGTAAATGATTATCGATCAATGCAGCCAAAGTATTAGTTGCACTAGTTAAAGCATGCATATCACCTGTAAAATGCAGGTTGATATCTTCCATAGGTACTACTTGAGCATAACCGCCACCAGTAGCACCACCTTTCATACCCATAACGGGTCCTAGCGATGGTTCTCTTAAGGCTAAGACTGTTTTTTCACCAACAGATTGCATAGAATCAGCTAATCCGATGGCAACAGTCGATTTGCCCTCTCCTGCTGGAGTAGGATTAATGGAAGTAACTAAAATAAGCTTTCCATTATCTTGTTTCATGGCTTTTCTAATTCCACTATTTGAAATCTTAGCTTTAAAATGACCGTATGGTTCAATATCCTCTGTATCGAGTCCTAATAGGCCCGAAATTTCTTCAATATTTTTCATATTATCGTGCTCGTTTATTTGAGCAATTTCAATATCACTTGGAAATGACATTTATCCCACCCGCTTCTCTCTTAATTGACAATAAAACCTTTTTTGTTGAAATAACTTTTATTGGGAAGTAATTGTGGTTTTCAAAATTTATCATAATGAATCGTTCATTAAGAAAGTTTAAACTGACATCTTTACGATCGAAAATTCTTGCCCTGTAGTAGTTGGGTTCTTTGACAATAATTTGATCCTTAGATACTTTGATCCAAGAGTTAGATATCACATAAAAAACATAAACGATCCCGACAAACCAAATAATGAAAGGTACAACACTTAATGCAAATATTTCTAATTGCATAATTATCCCAAAAAAGATAATACTTAATGCTAAAGACCAAATAATAATACCCCATGATCCCGTGGGTTGAACGTAATACTTCTTCATAATCTCTCCTGAAAGGCTTTTGATAATATGATTAGATTGTACACCGACGCTGGTTTAAATACTAATTTAAATATTGCTGCCATTGCTTATGTAATAAGAGAAAATGACAAGACAACAACCTTTGTTGAACAGACACCAGCTACTGATAATCACTATCTAGAATTTTTAGCTTTAAATAAAGCTCTTAAAAAAATTATTGAAATGAATTTATCCGACATCTTATTTATTCATTCGGATAGTAAAATTTTAACTGATAGTATCACAAAAAGATATTCTAAACATTACCAAGAAATTTTAGATTTAATACTCGAGCAACTAGAATATTTTCCGAGTTATTTTGTTAAACATATTGCCGACAAAGATAATAAATTTGCTCATACCTTGGTTCATCAAGAATTGCTTAAACTAAGACATTAATAACAATTGTTTTCATTATATAATTCCTAAATTATATGGTATGATAAAAACGTTTTCAATAATTAGCCGAGGGGGCACTTTGTATGTACTATGTTGTAATGAAAGATCGCGATATTCGTGATAACTTAGCAACTGAACAATATTTGATGAACAATGTTGAATTTAACGAACCACTCGTTATGTTTTACATTGAAGGACCATGTATCATTGTTGGTAGAAACCAAAATACCATGGAAGAAATCAACACTGATTACATTAAGGATCATAATATTACGGTTACTCGCCGTCTATCTGGTGGTGGTGCTGTATACCAAGACCTTGGAAACCTTTGCTTTAGCTTTATGGTAGATTCAGATGATAGTAACTTTGGTGATTTCAAATCATTTACACAACCAATCATTGATGCTTTACATCAAATGGGTGCAACAACTGCTGAAGTTTCTGGTAGAAACGACTTACTAGTTGATGGTAAGAAATTCTCAGGAAATGCAATGTATTCAAGAAATGGTAAGACATTCTCACACGGAACATTATCTCTTGATGTTGATTTGGATGTTTTGACCGATGCTTTACATGTTCAAAAAGATAAGATTGCTTCTAAGGGTATTAAATCAATTAGAAGTCGTGTAACTAATCTTCGTCCATATTTAGCAAAAGAATATCAAAACTTGAGCACTGAAGAATTCAGAGACAGATTATTGTTGGAATTATTCCATGCTAAGAATCTTGAAGATATCAAAGCTCACGAATATGTAATAACACCAGACGACCAAAAAGAGATCGACAAGCTAAAAGAAAAATACTACTACAATTGGGATTGGGTTTACGGTAAATCCCCAGCCTTCACATCAAAGAAGAGAAAACACTTTGATATGGGTACAGTTGATATTCGTTACAATGTTTCTGATGGTAAGATTTCTGATGTTCAAATTTACGGTGACTATTTCGGTATGAAAGATGTTACAGATTTGAAGAAAGAACTTTTGAATACTAAATTTGACCGTGATGATATTTTAGCAATTTTAGATAAATTCAATTTGGATGATTACTTTAAGGGTATAGCTAAAGACGATTTAGTAACCTTATTCACTCCATAAAAAGATAATATATATTAAATTCCCGTATTCATTATTTGGATATGGGAATTTTTGTGTCCATATGAAAATAATTACTCATTATGATGCTTCAGTCAGATAACATTTATGCTATGATTATTTTCGATAAGGAGTCAAATTATGATCACTCAAGAAAAATTAAATAATGATATTAGTCTAATTGATGTTCATTCTGTAAAGGATCTAAATGATGAAGATCGATCTAACTTAATCGAAAACTACCAAATTACTAATGAAATTCTCGACTATGCCGATGATACTAATGAGCGTGCTAGGCTTGAATATGACGAACCTAACAATGTGTTTCTAATTGTTTACAATGCTCAAAATGAACAAAATAACCTCGATGAAGCATCTGAGATCACACTACCCATTTCTTTTGCAGTTAAGGGTAATAATATCTTTTTATTTACCAATAACCAGACTCATTACGTAAAGGACTATATTATAAAAGCCGATAAGAATTTAAACAATTCGTCCGATGATCGTATTTGGTCCTTGATATTTAACGTCTTTGATCAAATGTCTAACGACTATAATGATAAAATAAATGAAATAAATCATGATCGTAATCGAATTCAAGAACATATCAAGCGCAAACGTTCCAGTAACGCACAAATCTTTGAATTATCGAATCTACAAGATCTGATAACATATATTAGTACATCTATTAATGGTAACTTTAATGTAGTTAAACAGATGGAAATAATTTCTAACGGTAAAATTCATGATATTAGTCTAACTAAGGACTCTCACGAACATTTGCACGATTCAATTATTGAAATTGAACAAATTAGAGAACAAGCCAGTTTAACTGCAGATATTATCGATCGAGTTGCTAATACGTACAATAATATTTTAAATAACCAAACAAATACGACCATGAAAATACTGACAATATATACTATTGTCTTAAGTATTCCCACGATCGTATCAGGATTTTATGGAATGAATATGCCCTTACCCGTTTCTGATAAGAAATGGTCTTGGGTTTTTTCAATAATTTTAACGATTTTTATGATTGGATTGATCCTTTGGGATCTTAATCGACGAGATCACTCTTAGTGACGTCTAGTTGTCCAATATTGATAATAATCAGTTCTAATAGAACCATTATATAATTTACGTTTTTTAGTAGCCTTTTGTCCGTAGTATTTTTCAAATTCCAAGTCACTAGTTAAAATATATTTACTCCAAGTGGGGATAGTCGCAAAGACTGTTCCCATTTCTTTATATAACTCTCTAACTTTGGAAATTTCACTCATACGTTGACCATAAGGAGGATTGGCGATTACTACACCATCATCTCCTTCAATTTTTAAATCTTTTAAGGCAATTTGCTTAAATTCAATATCATGTAAAACACCTGCATCATGTGCATTAAGTTTTGCTATATCAATCATAGAACCATCAATATCACTAGCAAAAATGTTCAATTCAGGATTCGTTTCGCCTGCTTTAGCTGCTTCTTTGAGATTTGCTAGAAGTTTAGGATCAAACCAGTCAAAATCCTCAAATAAGAAGTGTCTCTGGATACCAGGAGCTATGTTTTTTGCTAAACGTGCAGCTTCGATCGCAATCGTACCTGATCCAGTCGTTGGGTCAACAAAAGGCATATTAGGATGCCATACCGTCAATAAGATCATTGCAGCGGCAAAGTTTTCTTTTAATGGTGCAGCACCGTGTTCTTGTCTGTATCCACGTTTATAAAGTGAAGCACCAGTAGTATCCAATGTTACTTCAACTTCATCTTTATGGATCCTAGTTTCAATTTGAAAAGTTGCCCCAGTTTCTGGTAATCTTCCACGTCTCATATAAATATCAGCCATCTTATTTACGATGGCTTTTTTTGTGATCGCCTGAATATCACGTTCTGAATGAAGAGCTGATTTGACGGTTCTTGCTTTAATTGGAAAGGCAGCATTCAACGGCAACCAGTTATCCCAATCAATGGCATAAACCTTTTCAAACAATTCATCAAAAGTAGTAGCTTTAAAAGTATCGATGAGAATTTTGATACGATCAGCACTTCTTAGCCACAAATTGGCTTTGGCAATATCCTCTTGTTCACCTTCAAAATAAACTTTGCCATTTTCAGTTTGTGTTTTATAGCCAAGATCTTGAAGTTCTCTTGCTGTAATAGATTCAAAACCACTAGACATGGTTGCAATTAATTTCATGTTATTCCTCTTAAATTTTATTTTTTATACAAAAAAAGGACGAACAAAGTCGTCCTCTGCCTTGGGCAAATTTCTATAAGCCACGTTCTGTTCATGTACCGACTAGGCGATCCGATACAGTTAGTAATCATCTATCTACAATCAAGCCTTCACAGTAGATTCATTTCTCGTTATGAAGCGCCCCTACCAAAGTTTGGGTTGCCCGCTCGTGGGGTTTACCTCGTTCCACTGCTGAGATTTCTCTCAACACTACGTCTCTGTGGCACTTTCAAACTAATAACACATAGTTAAAAACCTTAGTGCTTTCGTTGCCGTTACCAAAAAGGTACCTTGGCTTATTGGGCCAAGCACGAACACTACCAGCATCTCAGCCCGTGCGGGCGTGGACTTTCCTCAGCTTAGATAACTAAGCCGCGATTACTCAAAATTTACCAATGGAACTATTATAACTAAAATTGATTATAATTTCCACCATTATTCATATTTTTATTAAAGCCATTCATATCTTGATTAGGATTTGGACGGTTTGCTTGAAAATGGTCTGGTGCATTATTAAATCCATTTTGATTGTTCATATTGTTTTGACCATTCATTGGACCTTGATTCATATTATTATTCATAGGATTAGAGTTTATTTTGTTGTGACCATTCTCTAAATTATCATGATTCATATTATTAGGTACAACAGCCGAAGCAAATTGCTTTATGCCATTATTTTCTTCTTCAGGCACACCGTTAGAAAAATCATGACCGAAAACTCGTCTTTCAAGATTTGATACTCTTCTCAAGATGTCATAATTTGTTGATGGTTTTTCAGCTTTAGCAGTAGCTTTTTGTCTAGCTTGTTGCATAGCGGGATTTATATTGTTTTTCAATCCTGCTCTTGGTTGTTGTTTATTGCCACCAGGACCCATTTGTTGTTTTAGTTCATCGTTTTCTTCACTTAGACGTCCAAGTTCATTAGAGAATGTTTCGTAGTCTTTGATGATACCATCTAAAAATTGGTCAACTTCAACGGGATCATAGCCACGCATTTTATTTTTAAATTCTTTTTGCAAAATATCATTTGGTTGATAATTTAAAACAAACTTACTACCGTCGTCGCCCTCAGGAGATTGATTTTGTTGATTATAACCATTCATCTGATTCATATTGTTCATTAAAAACACCCCATTGCATTATTTTAATAGCAAAAAATAAATTAAACTAATTGTCATACATAATATTAGCAAAGTCCTGCATAGTATCAAAGTCTACAAGCTCTAATTGGTAATCTTTTCCACGATCCACATAGTTTTTCATTGCCTCATAATCATATTGAGGTTTGCCACCACTCTCTGGATCGTAAAAAATAATTGAGCCATCACTATGATTTAACATAAACTCCTGCCATACCTTTAGTTGTTTACCTGAATGATACCGCATATTTGTTAATTTATTGACATAGTCAGCATTTCTTAAAAAAATATTTAGTAATCGCTTGTTATTGTCGTTCCATTTATCCCCAAACTCTGCAAATGGTAACATAACAGCATGTTTTATATTATAACCTTTATTCTTTAATGAGGTCACCGCTTTGCCAATTATCTGCTCAGTTCCCAATTGAGCACCCGTCAAGATCCATTCAGTGCCGTCTTCTGCATAATTAATTAAACGTTCTTCAAAAAATTTTTGTATCACTTCAGCTTTTGGATCATCTTCTTTAAACATACCTATTTCATAGGAACGATAGCCAGTGATCCATAAATTTTTAAGCATTAAGCGTCCCTCCAGTAATTAATATTTTCATTGCCATGGTATAATTCACAGATGGGAGTTGATATTTTGAACCTAAACTATCCAGATGGCAGAAAATTCAATCAGCCATCAAATAAACCAGCACTATCCTCTACAAAAAAGAAAATCCTTTTTGGTGATAGAGGGATGACTCTTGAAGAAGAGATCAACGAAAGCAACAAGTATTATCGTAGCCATGACATTGCGGTTATCTATAAAAAGCCTACACCTATTCAAATAGTAAAAGTAGATTATCCCAAAAGAAGTCGTGCCGTTATTAAGGAAGCGTATTTTCGTCAAGCTTCTACTACTGATTATAACGGAATTTACAATGGATACTATGTTGATTTTGAAGCTAAGGAGACGAAACATAAAAATACTTTTCCCTTAAAGAACTTTCATCAGCATCAAATAGATCATTTAAAAGCCTGTCAAAAACAAGGCGGTGTCTGCTTTGTAATCATAAAATATGTTTTATTGAAAAGATATTTTATCATGCCTGCCCAAAATCTGATAACATATTGGGATAATCAAAATCAAGATGGAGCAAAGTCAATTCAGTTTAAACAGATTGTTGACTGTTCTATCGAAATTAATTCGTCGTATAACCCTACCCTACCTTATATAGAGGCTGTACAACAATTAATTGATAATGAGAAGGAGAAATAATGAGTAATACACCTAAGGATAGAAGAAATCCTAAAACTCCTTCAACCTTTCGAAATTTAATGAAATGGCTTGGAGTTATATTAGGGATACTGATTGGTATATTTTTAGTTATATTTATCTATTTTGCATTACGTGCCCCTACTGTTAGTCAAGAAAACTTGCAAAGTGGTGGCTCCTCTACTATTGTCGATGCCACCGGCAAAACGATTGCTTCTCTTGGAGATAACAAAAGAAATTACGTAACGATCGATAAAGTTCCACAACAAATGCAAGATGCTGTGGTCTCAATTGAAGATAAAAATTTTTATAATGAACCTTTAGGAATTGACCCTGTTCGTATTGTTAAATCAGCGTACACAAATATAACCAGAGGGACATTACAAGGTGGTAGTACCTTGACGCAGCAATTAATTAAATTGACGGTCTTCTCTACTGACACTAAAGATCAAACTTTCAAACGTAAGATGCAAGAAGCATGGTTAGCAATGAAAGTTAGTCAAAAGTTTTCTAAGCAACAAATCCTAGAGTTTTACATAAATAAAGTTTATTTGAATAATGGTATCTACGGTGCCGAAACTGGTGCCAAATATTATTATGGTACAACTCTAAAACATTTAAGCTTAGCTCAAATGGCAATGATCGCTGGTTTGCCAAATGCACCAAGCAGTTATGATCCATATACCCACCCAGAAGCTGCTAAAGAACGTCGTGATACTGTTATTTCAGCTATGTATAATAATAATAAAATCACCAAATCCGAAGCAACTGAGGCAATAAATACACCAATTACCGATGGATTGAAACCATATAAGAAAGTCTCAAACAGCAGTAATACACGTCGAACTATTGCCGATCCTTATATTAAGGAAGCTATTACTGAAGTTAAGAAAAAGGGCTTTGATCCTTATCGAGATAATTTGAAGATTACAGTTAACATGGATTATGATGCCCAAAAGAAGCTTTATAATATCGTTAACTCTTCAAATTATGTGCAATTCCAAGATTCCAAAATGCAGGTTGGTGCATCTATTGTAGATCCTAATAACGGAAAAGTTATTGCGATGATCGGTGGAAGAAATCTTGAAAATATTCAATTTGGATTGAATCGTGCCGTTCAAACAACACGTAGTAATGGATCAACCATGAAACCTATTCTTGATTATGGTCCAGCAATTGAATATCTTAATTGGTCAACTTATCATCAATTGGAAGATACTGAATACACATATCCTGGGACTGATATTGTTTTAAAAGATTGGGATGAGCAATATGAAGGCCAAATGAGTTTACGTAAAGCATTAGTAAACTCTAGAAACGTCCCTGCTATAAGAACACTTTCAGCAGTCGGCTTTTCTAAAGCCAAGAAATTTGCTTCTGGTTTAGGTATTAAGATAACCTCTGATCAAGGTTTATCTGCAGGTATTGGTAGTGATGTATCTAGTTTACAAAACGCCGCCGCATACGCTTCATTTGCTAATGGAGGAAAATACTATAAACCTACCTATGTATCTAAAATTGAAACAGCAGACGGAATAACTCATTCATACCATTCTGAAGGTAAGCGAGTTATGAAAGATTCTACTGCTTATATGATCACAGATGTTTTAAAAGGTGTACCTAAGACTTATGCTACATATGCTAATATATCCGGACTGCATCAAGCTGGTAAAACCGGTACTACTAATTATGGCGATAGTGCCATTGCAAGTAATTCTGCACTTAGTGGTAAAGCTAAGGATGCTTGGTATGCTGGATATACCAAAAATTATGCTATGAGTATATGGACTGGATACGACTCCCCTAATTCTGAAGGTATAACAGAATCTTATCAAAACGTCGCCGGAAAGATTTATAAGGCTGAAATGTCTTATCTGAAGTCTAAAAAGACTAATTCCGACTGGAAAAAGCCAAGTAGTGTAGTATCACTGAGAATTAGAGACAGTGGCTCAACTACTCCAGTGGTCGCATCACCTAGCTCTTCAAGTTATACCAAAGAACTATTTGTTAAAGGACATGCCCCTAATAATCCATATAAGGGTGAAAGCTACTCGTCTTCATCAAATAGTACATCTGAATCTAGTGACAATGATGTAACTACTAATCGAAGATCAACTGATAATGAAGAGTCAGATTCTAATACTTCAACTAATAGTACCGAAAATGGTAATACAGAAACTGGAGATGGAACTACAAACTCTGAAAATAATTCCAATTCAAATACTGGAACTACAGGTAATAATAATACTGGTAATACCGGAAATACTGGTAACACCGGAAATAACAGTGGTACTAACACTGGCAATACTGGTGGAAATGGTGGTACTGGAACTGATACTGGTAATACCGGAAATACTGGCAACACTGGCGGTAATAGTTCTACTCAAGGTGGATCATCAAATTCTTCCACACAAGGTAGTTCCACTACTTCTAATTAAATAAAAAGGATCCTCACCTTAAGGTGAAGATCTTTTTTATTTGCCCTCTAATAAATAGTTTTGTTCATTTAAACGATCACATTCTTTTATCAACGGATTAGTCTCTTGTTCTGGAGCTAATTTCATAGAATACTTACGGCCATATTCGATCATTGTATGATGTGCCCGGTGTAATTCTTCTGGTTTTAATACGCTAACAATTTTTTTCTCAACTTGTATAGGAGTAGATTTCTGATCAACGAAATGCATTCTTTTAGAAATGGCCGAAACATGTGTATCAACAGCAAATGTTGGTTGATCAAAAACATCACTTAACACAACATTTGCTGTCTTACGCCCTGCTCCTGGCAAAGACATGATTCCAGATCTTGTTGTAGGGACAACATCATTTAATTCTTTATGAACGATTCCAGCTGTTTTGATGATGTTTTTAGCTTTATTATGAAATAGTCCTACGCTTTTAATAATGTTCTCTACGTCTTCTAAATTGGCACTCATTAAATCCTTAGGTTCAGGGTATTTTGCAAATAAAACTGGTGTCACTTTATTAACTGATACATCGGTCGCTTGAGCACTCAAAATAACTGATATTAAATATTGAAATGGTGTCCTTGAATCTAAAGATGGACCGACAGGACCCATTTCTTTTTCCATTTCCTTAATAGCCCATACTATTTGGTCGTCTTTTAACATTAATATCCCAACCTCTTTCGTCTATCTTGTAATTGTTCGGCAGTTTTTATATTGCCCTTTTCCCAGCTAATTAAAATTCTATCCATATATTTTAATGAATAAGCTTGATTTAAAACGGCTTCTTTTAAAGCCAAATCAATTAATTCGATACTATAATGATCTCCATCTATCCATTGATGGACTTGCTCTTGTTCAATAGGAGAAATGGGACGTCCAAATTCAACTTCAATTTTTTTAAATAATTCTTCAGTATCAGTCATTAATTTCTTTTGTTTCTGACTTTGATTTTCTTGCTGCAATAGATTATTTAATCTCTGATAAATAGGAGTTAAAGAGTAAATATCACGTTGCTGATGATTTTCAATTACCGTTTTGAGTTCAATAATTCCCAATTTGATCAGTCCTTGAATAATTGTATAAATACTAGCTTCATCCATTCCAGTATCATTAGAGATGTTTTTGGCCATTGGAAATTGAACACCCTTTTGAGCATACATTGATAAAACTAAATAAATGACTAAATCTTTTTCAGTCATACCTAGTTTACTGTAATTTTTTAAAATTAAATTATTTAAATTGGTTGATCCGCCATTAATAATTTGCTGTAAAAAATCTTCATTCATATTTTCGTTCCCTTCAAAAGATGACAAAAAAGGAGAATGAGAAAAATCCCCTCCTCCTTTTTGTTAAATATTATTTATAATTTGTACACTCTTACCAGTTCTGAAATCTACTAAGTTATAACCGATAGTGCCCTTTTTATTTTTAAAGGCTATCTCCCAGGTAGGCTTATCCTTATAAATTCCTAGATTAATATGTAATACCTTTTTGGGATCATATCTATCGACTACCCCTTGGACAATTTCTTTACGAACGGGTGCATTATTTTTATTAATAATTTCGGTTTTACCACTTTTTGCATTAATTATAATATAACGGTATTTTTGCTTACTAGTTAAACCACCGACAGAATAATATTGCTTGTCTCTAGTATAATTGCCAAAATAATCAGGTTCTACTATTTCAGCTTTTTGCTCTGCAATTTTATTAGCTTGTGATTTCGCACTAGAATAAGGTGCAAATGAGATATTTATATAAGTAAGTACCGATACTATCGCTAACACAACAAGCGATATACCTAATAAGATTTTTGTGCCTCTAGTCATAATTCTTCCTTTACTTAGTCAACAAAAATAGTATAGCAATTTTTTGTCTAATTCAAAAACTCATTTATATCTTTTTTAATTAAATCCATACTTTCATTGACGACTGGAAGACCCTTTGGCAATGAATCTAGGATCTCTTTGCCGTAATTCTTAGTTAAAATACGATTATCTAATAATAAGATTACACCTTTATCTTCCGGACTACGAACTAATCTACCAAGACCTTGTCGAAGTTGTAGTATTGCTTTTGGTAGTGTATCTACTTTGAAGACATCTAGTTTTTGCTCATGTAAAATATCTTGTCTAATTTTAACATCCGGCTGTTCAGGTGATTCAAAAGGAATTCTAGTCACGATCAGTATTTCCAAAGATTTATTTGGAAAGTCGACACCTTCCCAAAATGAATTGGCACCCAATAAAACAGAACGCTGACCTATGGCAAAACGTTTCTTGATCTTTTCGTTTGAACCACTAACACCTTGTGCCAATATCTCCCATTTTTCTTTGATGGTAGTTGACATCAGTCGATCGTAAACATGACTTAATGTATTCAATGAATTGAAAAGAATCATCGTTTGATGATCCATATCACTCAATATCTCAACAATATAGTGAGTTACCATATCATAATACTCGTCACTGTTTAAAGATTGAATATCATTTATCTGATCCGGCAAATAGATCTTACTATTTTTGGACATGTTGTTTGTATCAGGCAAAATAATCATTTGATTGATCTGATTTTGACTAAGTTGCAA
The DNA here is from genome assembly GCF_003946605.1 of Companilactobacillus baiquanensis. Lineage (GTDB taxonomy): Bacteria > Bacillota > Bacilli > Lactobacillales > Lactobacillaceae > Companilactobacillus > Companilactobacillus baiquanensis. The sequence goes on along the minus strand of NZ_RHOQ01000001.1, from coordinate 332,964 downwards.
ATTCATAATAAAATACGAAAAATCTTTTTGAACTGTAATAGCAGCTCCTACAGCAAAAATCTGACTAAACCGATCATTAGTTGCCTCAACTTGAGCTTGAATGTCAAATTGACGCCAACTCAACTTAAGACTATTAGGTTCATAGTAATCGCGCATTTCAATTTGCACGCCAAATTCATCACTTGGAACTTGTAGTGATTGCAAAAGTTTGTCAAGATTTCCTAATTCACCATGTAATTTACTGTTTTCAATAATTAAATTGGAGATTATTTTAGAAAGTTCGATCGAAATAAAATTCTTTTGAAAATTATATTGATCAAATAAAGTATCGATTCGATTAACTACTAAAGTTAGTTCGACAATTAAATCAGAAATCAGCTCAATTAATTCTAGATTATCTTGTCCAAATTTTTGTTCGCTGTCAATTATCGAAACAAATTGTTCTCTATCTTTAAAACTGACTTCATTTTTAACGTAATTGTCAAAAATATTATATTCGATCCTTTGCATTAATTCGTCGATAACTTGAAAATGTGCTTCCATATCTTGCAAGTCCTGATAATTCCATAATTGAGTTGTGACTTCAGTAAATGCATATCTCAAGGTAACTCTATTTTGATAAAGAATATCACTGATTTTTCTAACATATTCATTTAATCTTAAAAAGTCTATCGTTGGCGAAGCAACATTTCTTAGACTATCAGCTAAATGATTTGCTTCATCAACAACCAAATAAGAATTTTCACCCCAAATGGGACTATCAATATTTCTGGAAAGATATGATTGATTAGTTACAAGTATCAACGACTCTTGATAACGATTTTGCTGATAGAGCCAGAAATCATCATCACTGAACAAAGTCTTAGTTTTTAAAGCTCCACGATGTCTGATGATCGTAAACAATGGACTGTTGTAATTTGTTAAATGAAGTTCGCTTAAATCACCGGTTGTCGTCATCGTTAACCAGACGATTATTTTCATTTTTAAAATAGCTGTATGACTATGTAGCTTGTAATTGTCGATCGATTCGAAAAAACGATCCAAATCAATGAAATTATAACTACTTTTTACGATTTCAGCATGATGATTATTGCCAGTAACTTGATTTAACAAAGGAATAGCCTGGTCTGCAATTTGTTGCTGTAAAACTTTTGTTGTCGTAGCAATAACTAACTTTTGTTTACCATTTATTAAATATGACAAAGGTAGTAGATAACCTAGTGTTTTACCAGCCCCTGTTGGAGCTTCGATCAAATTCCATTTTTTTTGCTTGTTTCGATGCTGACTAGTTTGATAAATATTATCCATCAATTGCGATTGATTTTTGCGGTATTCCAAAATTCCTTCTAAAAGTTCTTTCTTCTTCTTTTTAGAATCAGGATACTTGCGGCCACCATCTAATTTTTCCGTTATATGAAAATCTTTCTTGCGTAAAACTAGACCATTTTTCTCATATAAGTAATCTGGCAGAATATTATTTTTGTTTTTAACTTTTTCTAAGACATTTTTAAAAACCAAATTAGTTTCTCGTAAGGTCGACTTACCTAATTTAGTAAGTAATTCCAAAGTTGGCAAAGGCAGCTGCTGAAGGCGCTTATTAATTATTAAGAATAATTTAGCTGTCACCAAAGCATCACTATCAGCTCGATGCGGATTATCGTGTTCGATACTTAAGTAGTGCGTCAGATCCTGCAATTTATAACTACTGATAGTTGGAAATAATATTTGTGATAACTCAACGGTATCAATTGCTTTTACATTAAGCTCGTTCATTCCAATACGTTTTAATTCTCGATTGAGAAAAGTTAAATCAAAATTCACATTATGTGCAATAAATACTCGATTCTTTAATATTTTAAAAATATCAGGTGCAACATCTTCAAAAATTGGTGAATCGGCGACATCTTTATCGCTCAATTTAGTCAAGGCAGTAATTCTGCCAGGTATAGGAACTTGAGGATTAATTTTTTGATTGTAGACCTTAGTTATTTTTCCGTCTTCAATAACGGCACAACCAAATTGAATAATACGCCCGTTGTCATGCCAATTAGCATTTGTTGTTTCTAAGTCAACAACAGCGTAGGAATTTTTCAAATTAATTCACCACTCATCTAGTTTAATTTTTATTCAAATCAACCATTTCATTGATCTTTAAGAAATAAAGATATTTACCAAGAATTGGTTTATTTTTAATTGTTGAAATAGCTTGAGCATAAAGATTCAACTGACCAGAGTAGTCTTTAACTTTACTCGTTAAGTTTTGACTAGTTACATTATCGGTTTTATAATCAAAAATCTTTATTCCATCTTCTAATTCAATCACACCATCAATAATACCATGAACTAGTATTTTATCATTGAAAGATTCATTGTTGATTTTCTTTTTAAAGAGTTTTTTTGCGGGCATTAGGGATGAAAAAGGTACTTCCCTGGAAACATGTTGATTATTGGCTACTATTTCCTGACCTAGTGTACTTTGATAAAAGTTACTCAAACTAGTAATATCAATTCTTTTTGCAACTTCAGGTTCAATTATTCTTTCATTTACTAAATCATTGATCAGATTTTTAAAATCAGCTAACTTTGGAGTTTCATCAATTGATATTTGTTGTAAAACTAGATGCGTCGCACTTCCTACATCAGCAGATGATACCTTAGTTTGAGCCAAAAATTTGGGTTTAGCAAAATTTTCCATATTATATCGACCACTGTCACTTAACAAACTTGATTGGGCCATTTTATCTTCATCAGGATCTTCAAATAATCCTTTAATTTCAGAGACTGATTGATAGGCGGTAGTCTCGACGGATTCTTGATAGGGATAATTGAAATTTAAAATGCTATCAACTGTCTGTTTGAACAAAGCAGACGGTTCACTTACGTCCACTACTTTTAAAAGTCCCTTATCATTATTCTTGTCCAAAGCTTCATCGAAAATGATATCAAAGTTTAAACGACACGATGTGTTCTTGGATGTATGAGTATTTGATTTAATCCTTTGATCACTGTTTAAAGCACCCATTCCAATTAGATTTTGATAATTTGTTGCGGCTAATCTTGAGCCATCATCAACTACACCCTTTTTAGATAACTTGATTTGATCCCATTTATTTAACATCTTCTGAGAATCTTTTTCATAGCTGATAATAATTAGTTTTTGCTTAGCACGAGTTAAAGCAACATACAGAAGCCGCATTTCTTCTGATACCGTTGATATTCGCCTTTTTTCACTGATTATTGAATGTTGTAAGGTTTTGATTGCGACCCTAGTCTGATTATTAAGAACAGTTAATCCTAGACCAAGTTCGGCGTCAAAGAGTGTCTCACTATTAACGTCACGCATATTAAAAGCTCCACCAGCATCTAACAAAATTACGACTGGAAATTCCAATCCCTTGCTAGCATGGATCGTCATAACTTTAACTGTATCGTCAGTAGCTTCAATACTGTTTGGTTGTGACAGATCTTTATCCATTTTTTCCATTCGTTGAATAAAGTCGATGAATGCGTGTAATCCTTTGAGATTATTATTTTCATAGTCACTAGCACGTTGATAGAGAGCATGCAGGTTGGCTGATCTTTGTTTACCACCAGGCATACCTGAAACATATTCCAAAATGGCCGTCTCTTGATAGATTTTCCAGATCAATCTAGCAATAGTATTCTTATTTGAAAAATCTCGATAAGTTTCTAGTTGTAATAAGAATGACTGCAGTTTTTTTACTAAATTTGGTTGAGATTTATCATCTGCAATGTAGTCGATAACTGCCGTATAGTAATCCTCATTCTTGTTGACCAGACGAATTTGAGCCAATTCCTCTTCATTTAAGCCAACTATCGGTGAACGAAGTACAGCAACTAAAGGTATATCTTGGCGTGGATTATCAACGATTTCAAGCATTGACATCATTATTTGTAGTTCTGTCGTTTGAAAATAATTTTGAGCGTCCGTTACCATTAATGGAATTTCTGATTTTGCAAAATAAGAAATCAAATCGGTATTGTTATTACGATTTCTGACAAGGATAGCGATATCAGAGTACTTTATATCTCTAACTTCACCCTTCTTGGCATCAAATATTTTGAATTTTGAAGTAATTAACTTTTGAATTCTTTTTGCTGCAAACTGAATTTGAGACTGTCTTCTTTCAACCTTATTAATTTCGTCCTCATTGGTTAAAACATACATCTCACTGTCAGTATCAACTTCTTTAGGGAAATTAGTACCCACGATCAGTTTGGACTGTTCATCGTAATTGATCTCTCCAATGTTTTTATCGAAGATTCGAGTAAAAATCGTATTTACTAAATCGTCAACTTGCTCTGATGAGCGAAAATTTTTCGATAATTGGATTAATTCATTAGGGTTATCTTCTTTTTGAAAATCTTCATATTTACCAGCAAAAATATAAGGAGCAGCCTGTCTGAATCCATAAATAGACTGCTTAATATCTCCAACCATAAATATATTGTTATCATCAGTTTTTAAAAGTTGAATAATTCCCTCTTGCATTGCATTGATATCTTGATACTCATCTAACATAATTTCATGAAATTTATTTTGATAAAATTTCAAGGCTGTTTTAGTTCCATTGACTTCGGTCGAAAGTATCTGCATTGCCATGTGCTCCAAATCATTGAAATCTAAGACTTGTTGGCGATTTTTTAGACGGGAAAACTCCTTCATAAAGTTTCTTTCAACTTCAACTAATTTAACAATTAAGCTTTTAGCTTTTTTAATTTCCTTTAAAGTATCTTGTTCGTTAAGCAAAAAGAAGTTGTTTACTAAATTTTTTGTTACTTTATCACCTAGTGTTTTACGGATATCTTTAAGTAGCTCCATACGATCAGGATCTGGATCGAAATCTTTAGGGGCTCTTTTTTTATTCGTAAAGCTTAGATTAAATACTTCTTCACGAACGTCATCATAACTAACATTTTGTTTGACATCTTGGGCTATTTTTTCAATTTTGGTAGTCATATCTTGAAATACAGGAGTATATGTATTGCTAGCTGGATCTTCCACCGCAATATCTAAACCACTATCAAGAAGATCTTTAATTTGATCAAGTTTACGAAGTATTTGGGGCGCGTACAGTAGCTTATAGAAATTAGAGTTGTTTATAGGCTCTTCAACGGTATAAATATTAGTTAATTGATCCAGCCATTTATCAGTTTGATCATTAGTAATGGCAAAATTGTACAATTGATAAATTATGTCCGTTAGTCCATCGTCACTACGATCGTTGGAGAAATTATCAACTAGTTTTAAATAATCCTTATCATGATTTTCATAGTATTTGTTACGTACATTGTCTAAAGCTTGGTCTTGAATAATTGATTTTTCGGTATCATCACTTAGCAGTCTAAAATTTGGATCGAGATCAATTATATAATAGAACTTCTTGATGATACTTAAACAAAAAGCGTGTAGCGTGCTAATGTTTGCCACGGGTGTTTTGAAGATTTGTTTTTGTATATGTTTTCGTAAAACATTTTTTATTAAACCATCATTAGCTAGATCTTTTAAGCGATTTACTAATCTATCTTTCATTTCCGCCGCGGCTGCTTCAGTAAATGTCGCCACTAACAAATTATCTACATTTTCACCTTGTTTGATCATTTCGATAATTCGTTCAATTAAGATTGTCGTCTTACCAGATCCAGCTGAGGCAGAGACTAAAATATCATGTCCATGGTGATTTATTGCTTGCTGCTGTTCTTTTGTCCACTCAGGCATTATTCCCCATCCTCCAAAATACTTTGAATTTTTTCTAAAACATCTTTTTTATTGTAATTAATAATTTCGTGATAATCATTTTCAGGCAACATAGCATCAAACTCAAAAATAGATTTGTAATCACTATATTGAAGACCAGTATTCAAATTACGATCTCGATAAGGATTCAAACGTAAACGTCCTGAATAGATATCATCCCCCGCTTGCGTTATCAAATGCTTATTGTAACTAAGTATTCTAAACAGATCGTCTTTAGTTATTAAACTAGACTCATTGACCTTAATAGTTCCATCTTTTTTCTTACGCATCGGAAGTACCGTTGATATACCTGAAATCAAACGTGTATCCAAATTATCTAGTAGCTCTTTATCATCAACAATTAAGCCTGAAAGTTTAAACTTCTTCAGCAACTCCAAATCAGGCTTAATTTTATTATTCAAAGTGACCTTGGGGTTTTGGATGTGTGAATAAAAGGCTCCCGCTATCTGCGTATTATTGCCCTCTGATAGAAAATCCAAGTTAGCAACCAAACTTTGTAAATACGTTGGCATCTGCATTGATAAACCGGCCAAGAAATCAGCGAATGAAAAATCATGCTTACTAGATTTATAATCGATCACAGCTAAATAATTAACATCATCGATCGTTAGTTCATCAATTCGGTCGATTTTCCCACGTACATTGATTTTATGATCATTAGACAAATCAAATGACAACCCAGGTAAATTCTGCTGATTCTTGATTCGTCCAAAAGTAACCTCAGAAGCTCGAGGAACGAATTCATTATGCGTTAATTGTTCTTTCATCGACATGATCAGTTGCAACACTGTTGCTTCTAACTTAGTTGAAATAAAATCCATTCGATCATTGATCCTAAAGATACGATTTTCAGGATAAACGATTTGATCACTAAAAATTTGATGAACCAACTGCTGTATCTGACTATCCGATAAATATTTCAAATTAGTGCTGTCATTATTCAAACGTTTAACTAACCCATCTAAAACAGCATGGAATAACGAACCAGTCTGGGCAGGAGTAACTTCAAAAATTTGTCTTGGCTGTAATCTCAAACCATATTTTAAGAAATACTCATACTCATTCTTATAGAAAGTCTCAAGTCTTGAAATGGATACGTTAACATTTTCCCCATACAATTTGGCAACTGTTTTAGGATTTAAATCATGAGGTAGGTTTTTATAATTTAGTGAATCCAAAACAAATTCAGTTTTATCAGGTTCTTCATTATAAAGCTGATTTCTGACATACTTCCATGAGTTTGAAATGTCATCCTTATTATCAAGTGCCAGACGTGACACACGTATCAAATAATTTAAACTAGATGACTTCGATCCAACGTAACGAATAACTTGATCTTCACTTTCATTAGCATCGGGATTAAATAAAATATCTTGTTCCTCAAGCTGAAAGTGATTTTTGATTCTTACTACATAACTTGATAAATCTTTTTGTTTATTATCATCAGTAAAACCAGGATAAGTAAAAATCAAACGACTACTTGGTGTGGTGAATACTAAATCGTGTAAAAAGGGTTCGGAGTTATTAACCACCTCGTCAGAATCCTTTAAAAACTTATCATCCCCCAATGAGTCTGAAATAAGTTTTCGTTCATCATTCGTAATAATATTATTGGAAACTGATGCCGCCGGCATATTGTCCGTAGTCGCACCTAAAATCAAAGTTATCTTTCGATTATTAGGTTGTACCATCCCTATTTCGGATATATTAACTGCATCTAGTGTCGATGGAATTTGCGAATATTGAGCCGTTTCAAAAGCCGCATCTAATATTTCAATAAAGTTTTTAGCATCAAATTTTGCATCATTAAAGACGCTTACGTATTCATCTAAAATTTCATTAAATTTATTAACTACTTGTTCTGGCTGATTTGCTAGTGACAGATCATTTTTTTCTGTTGCCTGTTTTTGCCAAAGTAATAACTGTTTGAATACCCCTTGTTCATCCAAAAAATTATACAAAAAAGTTGCTGCATCAACCGAAGAGTGATCAGTCTTGAAAAATTCATCTAATTTAGTAAATAAGTTTTTGACAAAGTTTTTAACGATATTTATCAAATGATATTTTTCAATCACCGATGTATCAATATCCTTGTCCAAATCAGCATCTGGCTTAAAATCATCCCCTAGCCAATTTCTTTTAGTGATACCAGTAGCTAGGACGTAGTTTTCCGTTAAATCAACTGCATCACGAAATTTAGCCGTTGATTCAAATTCTACTGGCAACATCAGTTCAGTTCTTAGTAAAGAAATAACATCACTACTTTGCATTCCCCGATTCAAGATCTTAAATAATAGATCGATCATCTTTTTAAATGGGTGGTCAGTCATCTTTTTTTCTAGATCAATGAAATAAGGAACATCGTTTACTTCCATAAATGATTCTATGAATGAACGGTATTGTCCTAAATCTCTGGCAACGATCAAAAAATCTTTATAACGATTATTTTGTGTTGCTACTAATTGACGAATATACGTACTAATGGCTGAAACTTCCGTTTGTTTATTCGTACACTTCCAAATTTGGACGGAATTAGGACTCTTTAATTTAGTATCTCCATTAACTGGCCCTAAACTACTAGACTGGATCCAATAATCTTCTAAACTTCTAATATCTTTATTGATCCTAACTTCGTTAGCAAAAACATTGTAGACCGCTATCTGATTATTTCTAGCTAGTTTATATAACTGCTGATAAGTATTTTCGGGACGATAATAAAAACTTGCACTATCAAGCTCTCCTAAAACTGGTTTTTCCATTATTAATGAGATATTAAAGCTTGCTCCATTAATGATCAAAGAACTGACTAAGTTCAATTCCGCCGCTGTAAATGATGAGAAGCTTTCAATGTAAAAGTGATAGTTTTTAGACTTTAAATCCTGGTTCAAATAATTAGCAAGCGCATTTAATTGATAATCATTAGTTTGATAGTTTTTAGTAGCATCTAAATAATCTCGATAGATCAAATTCAATTCAGCTACCTTATCTTTAAAAAAGACTTCATCACCTGTTTTTAAAGACTCTTCAATATCATCTGGCTGAATTTGACCGTTTTGAAATTCATTGAACTGTTTAGATAGTTGCTCAAAAAAGCCACTTTTTTCAGTCATACCAGAAAAGATCTGAAGTGATTTTTTATTCTTATTGATAATATCTCTTAAAATCATCGCCGACTTAGTTTCAGTTAGACTTTCCGCAGTAAATGTAGAATTACTGCGAAGAAAGTACCAAGCCAATCTAGAGAAAGAAAAACTTTGAACATTGCTTGTAGCAATTAGTTCATCTTGATCCTCTCCTAATTCTTTTAGCATGTTAATTTCAGATTCAAATTTAATATGATTAGGGACTAAAAAGAAAAACTGATCATTAGGATTCTTTTGATATTCTTTTCTAAAGAGCTCCATCATTTTTTGATGATGATCAAACTGATTTTTTCCTAATACAAAATTCAATGCCATAATATTTCTCCCTAAAAAAATTTATCTTAATTAATTATAATTATATAGAAAGTGGAAATCTGAACAATAGATGTATAAAATAAGTATTTGAAGAAAACAAGAGGTGAGCCTGTGCTTAAAGGAATTGGAAAAAGTCACGGAAAAACGATCATTATGGGCGAACATGCGGTAGTTTACGGATACCCTGCAATTGCTGTACCTTTAGTTAGCATCCCTGTAATCGTTAAAATAAAACAAAATCCAGAAAATATTTTATCATCAAAATATTATGTTGGTAAAATATCGCAAATACCTGATACACTTTCAGGTGTTAAGTATTTAATTGAATTACTTGATGAACATTTAAATAATAATAAAATAAATTACGCCATCAATATTGACAGTAACCTACCGATTGAACGTGGATTAGGGTCATCAGCTGCAATTGCGGCGGCTTTAACAAGAGCCTTTTTCAACTTATTTGATCAAAGGTTAGATACTAAAACACTTCTTGAATATGTTAACAAATCAGAAACTGTAACACACGGTAAAGCTAGTGGATTAGATGCTTTAACGGTCATTTCAAATGCTCCGGTACTTTACAGTAAAGATACAATAGAACATTTTAACTTCTCATCAGACGGTTTTATCGTTATTGGTGATTCTGGTGTTAAAGGAAAAACTAAAGAAACCGTCGCTGAAGTTCATCAAATGTATCAAAATGATCAAAAAGGAATTGGCCAACTTTTAGAAGATCTAGGGGCTTGCACTCTAACCACTAAAAACAGTTTAATAAACAATCAATTAAAATTACTTGGTCAAACTTTTGATAAAGCAAATCAAATTTTGTCAGAATTAAATCTGGCTATTCCTAAAACTGATCAATTGATCAAAGCCGCTAAAAACGCTGGCTCACTTGGTAGTAAAATAACCGGAGGCGGTCGTGGTGGCTGCATGATATCTTTAACTAGAAATATTAATAATGCCACAATGGTCCAAAAAGCACTCATCAAAAATGGTGCCGAACAAACTTGGATCCAGCCTTTATCTATTTATACGGAGGAAACAGACGTTGACTAAAACTGCTCGAGCTTTTACAAATATTGCTCTAATAAAATACTGGGGTAAAAAAGATCAACAATTAAAATTACCGTGTACGAATAGTCTTTCATTAACTTTAGATCGTTTTTATACTGATACAAGTTCTGAAGTAATCGACTCTGATAAGGATATCATTTACCTTAATGATGAATTACTGAATGAAACTCAGAGTAAAAGAATCGTTAATTACTTAGAAGAAACTAGAAAAGAATATGGGTTTTCCGAACATTTAAAAGTAAATTCTATCAATCATGTCCCTACCTCAGCTGGATTTGCCTCATCAGCTTCTGGTTTTGCGGCTCTAGCTGCTTCAATTGATCAAACGATGAATTTAAATCTCAATAAATCACAGTTATCAATTTTAGCGAGACGCGGTTCTGGATCAGCCAGTCGCTCGATCTATGGTGGTTTTGTCGAATGGATCGCCGGTAATAACAACGAAAATTCGTATGCTGTGCCCATAGATGAAGAACCTAATATTGATTTGGAAGTCTTGTCAGTTGTCGTAAATCAAAGTGCCAAGAAAATTTCTTCGACTGTCGGTATGAAAAAAAGTGTTGAAACTTCCCCATTTTATTCAAATTGGGTTAAAATAGTGTCTTCAGAAATAATCGAGATCAAACAGGCAATCAAACAAAAAGATATTCAAAAGATCGGTGAGATTGCTGAACACAATGCAATGAGTATGCATGCATTGACATTATCCGCCAAACCATCATTTACGTATTTTGAACCAAAGACTATCGAAATAATTCATTTAATTCAGGATCTAAGACAAAAAGGGATTCTGGCATATGTTACGATAGATGCTGGTCCAAACGTAAAAATACTTGGAACTCATAAATCAATTGAACAAGTTAAAACTTATTTAAATAATTTATCTGATGTTACTACAGTTGTAGCGAATATTGGTCATGGTATACAATACTTCTGATACAGATATTGAAAGGTATGATATTTTTGTCTACAGGAAAAGCACCTGGGAAGTTATATTTAGCAGGAGAATATGCCGTTGTTGAAACCGGCTTCCCTGCTGTTATTGCTTCAGTTAACCAATACGTTACTGCCACAATCACTAAGTCTGAAGATGGCGGTACGATTCAATCTAAAAATCTTAATAAAGAACTTATTCATTGGGACCGACAAGGTACAGAATTAGTTTTTGACGATACTGAAAGTCAATTACAGTACATTTTGGCGGCCATTAATTTTGTAGAAAAATATGCTTTGGAAAAGAAAAAAGATCTAGCATATTATGACCTACTCGTAACTAGTGAATTAGATTCAAAAGATGGAAAAAAATACGGTCTAGGTTCATCGGCAGCTGTAACAGTTGCCGTTGTAAAAGCCTTAGGGGATTTTTATAAACTAAAATTAACTCCTATGGATATCTATAAACTAGCTTCTATCGCCCACTTATCGGTTCAAGGAAACGGAAGTCTTGGTGATATTGCTGCTAGTGCTTTTGGTGGTATCGTAGCTTATAAATCACCTGACCGTAACTGGGTTTTTAATATTATTCGAAATCATAGTTTATCAACCGTTTTGGAATTAAACTGGCCTAATCTTGAAATCGAAACATTGATTTTACCTAGCGATCTTGAATTAACTGTCGGTTGGACAGGATCACCTGCTTCAACCTCTATTCTGGTCGATCGAATAGCTTTAACAAAAGCACAAAAAGTTGAAAAATATCAAAACTTCTTAAAAGCCAGCCGTAATAGTGTCGAGACGCTAATTCATGGTTTTAGAACTTGCAATTCAGAACTTATTAAAAAAATGATCAATCAATATCGTACTTTACTGTCTGATTTGGCCGAGTTTAGTAATGTTCATATTGAAACTGAACTTCTAACTGACTTATGTGACATCGCTCAAAAACTTGGTGGTTCCGCTAAGACGTCTGGTGCCGGTGGTGGTGATTGTGGAATTGTTATCAGTGACCGCGACTTAAATCTTGATCTACTAGAAGAAAAGTGGAAAAAGGTTGGAATCACTCCTCTATCATTAAAAATCGGAGAAATAATCGCTAATGCCTAAACAAGATAAACAAATTCAGCGTAAGGTCGAACATCTTTTTCTAGCTGAAAAATACTTTACTGACGAATCATTTGCTGATTTTGACAATGTCAGATTGCTTCACGATGCTTTACCTGAATTAAATTATCATGATATTGATCTATCGGTTGACTTCTTAGGTTTTAAAGCCAGTTTACCGATCTATTTTAATGCCATTACAGGTGGCTCTAAACAATCAACTAAATTCAACACTGAACTAGCCAAGCTAGCAAATGAGTTGAACATCCCCGTTTCCAGTGGCTCAATGGGAGTTTATTTTAGGATTCCAGAAACTGCCAATAGTTTTGAAACTTTAAGAGAAAATAACCCAACTGGATTTGTAATTGCTAATACATCAGCTAAAGCAACTCCTAAATTAGCTCAACAAGCAGTCGATTTAATTTCTGCTGATGCTTTGCAGATCCACTTGAACGTTACTCAAGAACTTGCCATGCCTGAAGGTGATCGTGAATTTATTTGGCTAAAAAACATTGAGTCGATTGTAAAGAATGTTTCAGTGCCCATTATCGTTAAAGAAGTTGGTTTCGGGATGTCAAAAGAGAACATTCAGCAATTAAAAAATATTGGTGTCCAAAACGTCGATATTTCTGGATTTGGCGGAACTGATTTTGCTCAAATTGAAAGTGCTAGAAACCACGAACTAGACTTAACTTATTTGGATCAATTTTCACTTTCAACAGTAGAATCATTGATTGAAACTAAACCATATCAAAATGAATTAAACTTCTTTGCATCAGGTGGTATAAGAACACCAATGGACGTTATCAAAGCTCTTTGCATGGGAGCTAGTTCAGTTGGCATGTCAGGCCTTGTTTTACATCACTTACAGAAGTACTCGTATGAAGAAACAAGTCTCTTCTTTGAAAGTTTTATTGTTCAATTGAGAATTATTATGGCAAATATTGGTGCTAAAAATATTAAAGAAATAAAAAAAGCCCCCATCATTTATGATGAGAGCTTAATAAATTATGCAAAACAGCGTCAAATAAACTTATTTTCTTAGTCCTTTAGGATAAACATTCTTAATTTGTTTATTACTATATCTACCCCAGCTAAAAAGTTTACCTTGATAGCTAAGTCCGATCCACTTATTTGAAAAATCATTTTCGATCAAGACTGATTCACCATGTAAGTATTTAATAAATTGGTCATCATCTAATTCATATACTGATTTCAAATCATCAGGTTTGAGTGTTAACATCCACGAGATGCTAGGCTCAAACCTATTTTTTTTGAATTCGCCTAACTTGAGACCATTTCTTAAAACATGTAATTTTTTAAATCTATTATCAAAAGTTGCAGCTTGATAAAGATCTTCTTTAACTTTAAAGATCTCACTTAAATTATTGCTAGTAAGATTTTGTTTAATAAACTTATCTAAATATGACATCTCTATTTTTGTTGGTTGATTTTTAAAAGTTCTAATTTTGGCAGATTTTTCAACGCCTGCTTTAATCATCTTGCAAATAAAATGACCTTCGCCATCAAACTTGTCAGGAAACATTCTTAAAGCCTTAGTTAGATCTTGATTGTCATGTCCCCACTCTGGACGTCCATCTTCCATACCGGAATATTTTTTGATTGGTACGATTTCCATTTCTGGATGTCGTTTTACAAATTCAGCAATATTATTTTCATTTTCTTCCGGTGCAAAGGTACAAGTTGAATAAACTAGCGTTCCACCATCTTTAAGCATGAAAAAAGCTGAATCTAAGATGTGTTTCTGTCGATTGGCACATTGTTCAACATATTCAGGTGACCAATATTGAACCGACTCAGGATCTTTTCTAAACATCCCCTCACCAGAACATGGCGCATCAACCAATATTTTGTCAAAGTAGCCTTCAAATGATCCTTCTAAATCTTTAGGAGAGTTATTTATCACAATAGCATTTTTTATGCCCATTCTTTCCACGTTTGAGGAAAGTACCCGTGCACGCTTGTTATTTATCTCGTTACTGACTAAAAGGCCGCTACCGCCCATTAACGAGGCCAAATAAGTTGTCTTGCTTCCAGGGGCGGCACAAAGATCCAAAACTTTCTCATCTTTTGGATCGACCACTTCTGCAACATACATTGCACTTGGTTCTTGACTATAAACATAACCAGATAAGTGGTCGATCGAATTGCCGTCAATGTCACCAAAGTAACCAAATTTACTGTACTCGATAGGTTGATCTAATTTGTACTGAACATTTTGATAATTATTCTTTAGAGGATTTAGACGAAAGGCGTTCTTACTATCAACTTCGATAGCTTGGAAAAGGGACTCTGCTCTATCACCCAGCAATTCTTTATATTTAGTTTTAAAATCTTCACTCAAGTTAACTCTCATTAAATCTCTCCGTTCGTTTCACAAAAAATATTTGATATAAACCAATAACAACCGCTACCACGATCGAACCGATCATAAATATATTAAACGTCGTGTGACTAATGATCACAATTTTCCAATTGACCATTAAGTAACCCGCTAAATAAGGTACCAAAGTATAAAGTAAATATCTTAAAAGTAATCCATTACGATAATTGTTTTTAAGATCACCAGTTAAATGAGAACGTGACAAATCATATTTTAATGGCACTAAAATATAAAATTCAATTGCGATCGATAAAATGAATAGCAATACTATACCGACTTTATAAATTTCACCATTATTCTCTACTTTAACTGCACTAAAATCGTCTGTTTGCGGACTGTATTTATGCGAACCTTTTACATGTAAGGTTTTTTTGATAAAACTGTAATTTTCTTTTGAACTAAGCGCTTTACCATCTAAAACAGTAATGACATTTTTCAACGACTTGTTACTCTTTTGCTGATTAGGCGACAGTGAGATCAAAGTTTGGTCATTTAATAAATCTGAATTACCAAATCCCATATTCCCAATCACAGAAATATAGCGTTTACCCACTTTAATATAAGACTGACTTTGAGGCTTGTACTCTTCTATTTCTGAGCTTTTTCCTTGTACAGCAAAAGGTATCTGCGAAGAAAAGTCACTCTTAGAGAAGTAACGGCCGGAAGTTATTGGCAGCTTTCCATTCTTCTTATAATTGTATATGTATCCAATGTCACTATTACTCTTATCAAAGAAGATCAATTGATAACTAGATAATTTTTTTTCATTCAAATCTTTAATAGCAGTTACTAAATTTTTCTTTGAATTAGTTTCCAAAACAGTAGCATCTTCACTCATACCTAGCCGATTCATCGTATTGCTATATTTAATAGAATCACTCTTAGAGATTGCCGTCCCTGCCAGTAGAACCACAATAAATATTATGATACTAGAAATTATTTTCTTCATTGAAACCCACCTAATCTTAGTATTACTTGTACGATAACATTTTTATGTTGCAATTTTTCAGTTAATCAAATAGATTTTATCGGAAACAAGATCATACTGTTTATAAAGCTCATTTAACTTTTCAACTTCAGGACTATCAAGAACTTGGGCACTCTCCCAAAATTTACGACTGTTTGTAGCTCCATTCTTTTCGCCAATGACGAATAATTCAAGATCAAATTGGCGAACTAACTGTAAAATATCGTAATCAATTTCTTCTCGATCGGGACTCCACGCTAAAACAACCGCATCCACTGATTGTGAATACTTGTTTAAAGCGGCTATTGCATCAAGGTTTTCGACATTGACCAAAGTATTGAGGCCAGTTTGACTTTGTTTAGACCAGCTTAAATCATCAGTACAAATGGACTTTATACCGTTATCCATAAATCCTTTTGAAATATAGCCATTACCAGCCATTAATTCTAAATAGATCTTATTAGGATAAAGTTCACTCCAGGTCTTCATCAAATCACTTGTTATCGTAGCCCAATACCCAAATCGAACTTGTAAATAAGTCCTGAACTCACGCAAATCATGATCAAATTTTTGTAGATCTAAAACTACTTTTTCAAATTCTGGCTGACCTAATTCGATCAAAGAACTCAAATAACTGGAAACTTCTTTTTTTGACAATTGAAAATGTGGAAAGTGATATTTTGGTAATTCTTTATTGGCAAGTGATTGACAAACATGATCCATAAAATCTACTCGAGCTTTAAAACGTTTACCGTTAGGTAAATTTGATATCTGTTGTCTTAATCCACCAATATAGCTTGAAACCATACACTATTACCTCTAAATTAAATATTTTTTAGCAATTGGAATTAAACTGATAAGCCAAACAATTACTAATGAAATCAACGTTGCTAATGCAAAAACACCCAAGAAATTTAAACTACTAACATAATATTGTGCCAAACGAATCCCAATTCCATGAACTAAATAAACGCCATATGTCAAAGGAGCAATGAATTCGATAATTTTACCTGCAAAAGAAGGTATCTTTTTATTGATCATCTTAAATGATAGGAAGATCAAGCTTGAAATTACTGGTACAAAGACGGATGGTTCATAGCCAGTTACAGGAATATGAACACTACTATCATGATAAGTCCAATAATTAATGCCGATCATAGTAACGATTAAAATAAGACTGATGATCAAATTAATTGATAAATGAAGCTTTCTAGTATCTACTTTAGATAATTTATAACCTAAAATAAAGTATCCCAGAGATTTAGATATGAAAAATAAATTACCAAAATTATCTACTTTAAAAATATCTGCCCACGGACTTGGCATAGTGACAACCAAAAATGGAAATACCATATTAGTAATAAACCAAAGAATCAAGGCGTAATTTAATAATTGTTCACTCATATTATCTACCAGTGCTTTGATCAAAGGTGATATCAAGTAAAAAGCAATCAACGGATAAATGAACCAATATGCCTCTAACACTGGTTGATGATAGATCATTAACATATTTTTCAGCGTCTGATGCCAAGAAAAACCTGTATTTGGATCGATAGTTTGAAAAAAAGCGGTTGAAGCAAATGACCAAAAAACAAACGGTATCAAGACACGAGTTAAACGATGTTTGAATAAGTACCAAACCCCATAAGTTTTGTCACTATTTAATAGATTTGCCCCACTGATCATAAAGAATAGTGGTACAGCTGGAGTAACAATAACAATAATCGCGTTGGCAAGATTCCAATAATTTGAAAAAGATTTCGTAATTAAAATATCAGCACTTGAATGTGCCATGACCACTCCAAGCATTGCAATAACTCTAATAAAATCAATATAAATCAATCTCTTTGATGAATTAATAATTATGATCCCCTTTAAATAAAATTCTTAAACATTATACAATAGTTAGTCTCTCATTTTGCTAATTAAAAAAGATTTAAAAACAATACAATTATTTCCAATAATCTTCAAAAAGTGTAATATTCTAGTTAGTATACATACGAGGTGAATTATGGCAGACAATAGAACAAGACGAAAGCCTAAGAAGGATGAAGAAGGCGGTTGGAAGTTTTGGCTGCAGACAATAGCGTTGACCGCAGCCATATACGCAGTCCTCTTCCTACTTATGCAATTCGTTTTTTCAAATGACAAGGTTTCAGGGCCCTCGATGCAACCAACCTTTGAAAATGGAGATAAAGTCATTGCCTTTAGGCATACACAATTATCTCGAGGAGACGTAGTTGTTTTAAAGGCACCTGACGAACCTGGATCATTTTATATTAAGCGTATTATCGGATTACCTGGTGATACAGTAGTTTCTAAGAACAACAAGATTTATGTCAATGGAAAGAAATTAGATGAGTCATTTTTAGATGCAGGTTCTAAACTAAAAGAACCAGAAACAAGTATTTATGCTAACAAACCATACAGCTATACCTATGATTTTACCCTAAGTGAACTTGCTAAAGAATCTTCAGAGTATAAACAAAGATATAGTAACAGCTATCTTAAAAAAGTTGAAAAGACTAATAAGGTTCCTGCAGGCTCCTACTTTGTAATGGGAGATCACAGAACAGTATCAAAGGATAGCCGAATTATTGGTTTTATCAATAAAAAGAGTATTATTGGTGAAGTCAAATGGCGCTACTGGCCATTAAATAAGTGGTCAACGTTTTAATTAATCTCATCTTAATGCTATGATTTAATTAATGGAGGTAGTGATATGGATAAACCAAATATTGCTGAAACAATTATTCACTTTGAACGTGATAAAAATATGAACGATACACAATTTGCTTTTGAAAGTCACCTCTCAGTTGAAAGAATTCATAATCTTAAATCTGGTGATTATGAAGCTACAGCTGAAGAAGAAAAAGTAATCCTAGAATACATCAAGCTACATTCATAATTAATTGATTTGAGCGGACAATGTCCGCTCTTTTTTTATGGATAATTTTAAACTTTTTACTGTCTAATATTACTATATGTAATATACACTAGATATATAAGGTCCAAATATGATTAAAGATAATATTAAAGGAGAATAATTATGCTTTTAGGTAACGTAATTCAAGAAAAACGAAAATCTATGAATCTAAATCAAACCGAGTTATCTGACGGAATTTGTACCCAGGCAATCATCAGTAAAATAGAAAATCAAAATATTGCTCCTTCAATTAGCATTTTGATCTCCATTTGCCAAAAATTAAATTTAACTTTAGATCAAGTGTTTTCTGAATTCTCTTCACTGCCATCTAGTAATCTAGTTCAAGATAAATTTGAAGAATTAGATGCAGCTATGCAAAGTAATAATTACTCAAAACTTCAAAGTAACCTACCTACAATAAAAGAGAGTGCCCTCCCCTCCTCACAAAAAGCACATTTGCATTTTTTATGGGCTGCTTTAGCAAAGTCCAAAAATGATTTCGACGAAGCAATTTTTCAATTAAATTATTCGTTAGATATACTAACTAATCGCAATAGTTTTTGGGGAAACATGATCTATTCTGAATTAGGACAAATATATCTAGAAAAGTCTCAAGAAACAAAAACAGCCTATTATTTCGATTTAGCATATAGCAGTATTGATGTCGTTGTCAGTTCTAGCTTTGATTATTTCTATTACCGGACTACTATCCTAAGACTGGCCAATTGGTATAGTGAGAAACAAAACTATCAAAAAAGTGATGAGTTAATAAATTTAGGACTACACAAGTTTGATAAATTCTTTACGGCCAAATTCACTGATCAATTGTACTTTTTATCAGCGGTCAATATATTAAAAAAGGATCCCATCAACTACAACAAATTAAGTCATGCTTTAACCACCGCAATCGCATTTGCTGATTACAATAACAACACCGACTTGATGGATCAAATAAAGCAACTCATGAGCTCTCACAACATCAATGAGTTAAAAATCAAACCTTAATAGTATTGCCAAACTGATCATCAACGCCCAAAAGATCGTATGGACTTAAATAACGAGTTTTCATGATAATGTCAATGATCGTGTCTTGGTCTTCTGGATGATCCTTAGAAAGCCAATATTTGATCGTATTAAGCAAACCAGAAACTACGATCTCATAAGCATAATCACTAGGGATCAAATTAACAGTCTCATCATTTCCTTTATCTAGATATAGACCTTGATCGACAACTTGTCGTAAAACATTTCTTATCTTGTCTTCAAAAGAAGGTATCTTGATCAAAATTTTAACTAAATCAAATTCAGATTCGATATAGCCAATAATCGGCTCGATTACCGAATCTCTTTTTGTCTTATCACGTAAAACCTTATTCAAAGTCTGACCTAAGGACTTTAACGTGTCATCTTCATAGTGTTGTAATAAATCGAATTTATCATCATAATGCGCGTAAAATGTACTACGATTAACTTTGGCATTATCGGTAATATCACTAACAGATAAATTTTCAAAACCCTTGTCCTCCATCAATTTGATGAAGGATTTTTTTATTTTACTATCCGTTTGAGTATTTCTTTTCATACTTGTGCCTCCTTAATACAACTATATGTTGATTTAGTGTGTTTAATAGTTGTTATCTTATTACTAAAACAACACTATGTCTATATAGTAGCGTAACATATTTACCTATTCTCTATTAATTGAGTCAAAAAAAACCTGATCTCTTTACCGAGATCAGGTTCGTTAACTTTAAATATTTTTTGTTATGTAACCTTATTAGTTTACTAAGAAATCAAAAATTCTTGAGTCATGAAAGTAAATATACAATCCCTTAACTCCTCTTTTAAGTAAAACATTCATAGAATTAAGAATAATTTGTCGCTTTGCTAGATCGATATCATCAATATCTTTAAAAGGTCTCTTTTTAAAAGCTTCATGATCTTCATATTTAGAAATATAGATCTTTATTTTACCTGGACTATCATAAACAATTGATGGACCAACTATCACTGCAACATAATTTAAATCAAATCCTTGAATGGTATAGATGGACCCTACTTCGTTGATCGTCGATTCTTTTTCAGCCCAAGTAGTTTGAGAATAGTTATATTGATCCCAAGGCAATTGGAAATTGCCTTCATTAATATAATGTTTTTTGCCATCTAAAGTTGATGGATAATCAGCCGTTGAAACTATCCGTGATTTTTTAAAGATCTGATTATCTAAACGCAATTGCTGATACATTTTTTCTGCATCTTTAAATATTTTAAAATCATATCCTTGAATAGTGCCGCCTAAATATGAACTAGTTTGCTTATTAATAGGATCTAGTTTTAGTTTATTAGTTAAATCATCGATCCATTGAGTAATTTTTCTTGGTGCTTTCATTCTCATTTGTGTATGAAGTGTCTTTAACTGATAATTCAAATTATATCGGGAAACCAAACTATCAATATAATTTTGGGACCAGTAGCTCTTCATTTTTAAAACTTGTCGTTCATCATAGACTATGATCACAACTTTACTAAGTTTGATAACTTCTTCCAATTGATTATCTTGAGAAAAATTATTATAGCGATCAGGTTCACTTAATAATAAATGAGCTTCATCTATAACTACAATATCCGCAGTTTTCTGTTTTTTATTCATTTGATTGATAAACGTGGTTGGCCTTAAGAATCTATTTTTACGTAGTTCCGGAAATTCACCAGTATTATCTTGGTAAACTTTTAAAAGTTCGGGATGATTTACTAAAAAGTAATTATTAGTTCGATGTTCTTGTTGTTCGATTTTTAAAAATAATTGCGTTAAAATAACACTTTTGCCAGTACCGGCATCTCCATTTAATTGGAAAAGTCCTTTGGTGTTTTGTTGCAAATTACTACGACAAAAATTTAATATATCATTTAAAACATCTTGCTGCTCAATCGTAAGGTGTTTATTTGGTAAAACAGAGTCTAACATTTTCTCTCCTTCAAAATAAAAAAGCTATGTCGCATTCCGACACAGCCAAAGTTTACTTATTCATCACTCTTTAGAACACCGCCAACTGCATAATGTTCCTTCTTCATTTCACTCAAAACAACATGGATGTTTTCTTTAGGTGCCCCAACATTCTTAGAAATAGCTTCAGTAACGTCTTTTACCATTCCTTTTAGTTGTTCATGGTCGCGTCCTTCAATTAGTTCGATGTGTACTAGTGGCATAATATCCCTCCAAAGTTATATTTTATAAGTGCTGTATCCACAGTATAGAACAAATCTATGGTTAATTGTAGGATTAATTTGATTTATTTTTAGAATATTAAAAACACCTAAACCTTGGCTGGTTTGGGTGTTTTGGAATGATTTATTCTGTTGTTGAAGTGTCGGTAACTGGTGTAACGTAGAACGTTATCTCATTTGGACCAGCTTCAGTTACGTTAACTGTATCTGTTGATGTTTTGGCACTATCTAATTCATAGCCTTCTGGTAAGTTTGGAGTTGCTTTATACTCCTTACCTACTTCTTGATCCTTTACTGTTTCTTCAGAATCAGTGAGTTCGTCATTAGTTGTTGTATCTACATACTTAACTGTTACATTTGCTGTTTTGGCTACTGGTGTAACGTAGAACGTTATCTCATTTGGACCAGCTTCAGTTACGTTAACTGTATCTGTTGATGTTTTGGCACTATCTAATTCATAGCCTTCTGGTAAGTTTGGAGTTGCTTTATACTCCTTACCTACTTCTTGATCCTTTACTGTTTCTTCAGAATCAGTGAGTTCGTCATTAGTTGTTGTATCTACATACTTAACTGTTACATTTGCTGTTTTGGCTACTGGTGTAACGTAGAACGTTATCTCATTTGGACCAGCTTCAGTTACGTTAACTGTATCTGTTGATGTTTTGGCACTATCTAATTCATAGCCTTCTGGTAAGTTTGGAGTTGCTTTATACTCCTTACCTACTTCTTGATCCTTTACTGTTTCTTCAGAATCAGTGAGTTCGTCATTAGTTGTTGTATCTACATACTTAACTGTTACATTTGCTGTTTTGGCTACTGGTGTAGTAGTACCACCACCATCAGTATCACCAGATCCACTATTATTGTTACCGTTATTATCTGTATCAGTACCTTCGCCTGTATCTGTGTCAGTATCTGGCAATGGTTCAGCGTCTGGATCATTTGCAATATATGTCTTATCTGAACGTGAACTTTCGGAAATTAAATTAGAATCCTCTGCTTTTACCCATTCATCGGTCGAAACACGATAATAGGTAACACCATCAACTGTAACCTTAGTATCTGTTTTCCAATCTGTATTAGCTGCTAGAGCACGGTTAGAAATCGGTTTAGCACCTTCTAATGGATTACTATAAAGTTGAGTATTGTTTCCCACATGAACAACACCACTTAAATCTTGTTTGGAAGTTTCATCCTGTAAGTCCATTTGATCGATATTTGCATATTCATTTGTGCTTACTTTAAGATACGTCTTGCCATCCACACCGATGACAGCTTTATCTGTCTTCCAAGAAGTTCCACTTTGAAGTCCTCTGTCTGATCTATGAATATTACTTGTAGTGACATCATTCCATAACGGAATTGAGCTTCCGTTAGTTGTATTGACTGTTGCTACATTATTAACGGCTGATGCATCTACTGTTTTTTGACCTAAAATTGACACACCAAATAATGTAATAAAGGTTAAGCCAACAGCTAACCATCCTTTCTTACCATGAACTAATTTCACACGATAAGTTTTCTCCTCTAATGCTTTTTCTAGGCGTTTTCTTTTAAAGTCCATCTATTCATTCGTCCCCTCGAAACAAATTTGGGAAAATTTACAGAAAAAATATGCTTAAATCACGCATAAATAAAAAAATTCCTCAACACACATATTTCATTTATCAATTTTCCTATACACTATAGTATATAACAACATATATACTAAATGAAGACCCTTACATTGATATAAGGAAATAATTCTAAAAAAACAATTCTAACTGTCAATTAAGTTAGAATTGTTTTTTTTAATTATTTGCGTAAGCCCTATAAGCTTGAGTTAATTCATCATCATACATTATGAAATGACCACTATATAGTTTACCATCTTCAGTAATACCGATATTTCTACCAACATCACTTATTTCATTACCTTCTTCTGCAATTGAATAATATAGTCTATAAATCATAGGCACTGGGTTAGAGGTACCATCCATTTTTTCAGGTGAACGGACTGGTAATGTTTCACCATCCCCAGCTTCTAAAACATGGAAATAATCGTCTCCTTTATTTCTAAAATAATCAGTTACCCAATCAGCAAAGTCTTCCTTTGTTGGGAAAACATCTTCAACTGATCTACCAGAAGAATCAGAACTTGAACCCTTCTTCATTTGTGAATCAAAAGTTGAAACAGAATAACTATTAATATAGTCATCGTACTTAGGCTGACTTTGCGATGCATCATCAGGATGACCATCCTCCATCGTCCAAGTATCGAATTCACCACTGATCAAATCTAAATCATTATCATGATATTTCAGTTTCAAAGTTTTACCTGCTAAGGATTCACCAATCTTTTGATATTCAAATCCACCAAGTTTCATCAAATCACCATAATATGCTTTAGATTGATTAGATACTTTCAAAGTCATAATATGATTATTCGAATTATATGAATAAGTACCTTGAAATACTGCCATTACAGCAGAATTTTTTGCAGTATTCCTAGAATCTTGATAACCGTATCTCCAAATAAATTTATTATTCTTAAAAGTAATTGCATTCATTGGTGTGTCCATACCATTTGAAGTGAAACCATGACCAGAAAAACTATTATGAGCACTATCGTACTTCTTTAGTTCACTTCGATAATGTTTATGATAATTAACAGTTGCTTTACTTGTTGGATAAAGTTTAACTTTATTGACCGTACCCAACAAATAAGATTTTTTATTCTCAATTTTTATTGGATGATCTTCGGCTGCACTTAAAGTATTACCTTGTCTTTGAACAATACTAGTTGGAGCTTTTCCCTTTCTTAAAGCAGCATCACTACTGAAACGTTCTTCGGTTACACTATCGATATTCATCGTAACATCACCATTTTTAGCGATCGTATAAGTACCTTTTTCAGTAAATCGTCCGGCAAAACCTTTGGAGCTAATTATATCTTGAACAAAATTACCATCTTTTCCAAAATACATCGAATATTTATAGTCTGGATCATTAGCTGTTCCATTACCTTGATATAAACCTCTAAAATTGTGTCCTTTGATGACAATATTACCATTACTGCTAGTTTTACTTAATTTAGGCTTGGCACTAGTACATCCGCCCAAGATAAGTAAAAATATCATACTTATAATTAGTAATAAATAATTTCTTTTCCTCATACTTCCTCCCCCAACAATGAAATGCAAAAAAGAATGCATTGATATACTAAAAAAATATCAGATACATTCACATTTTACAAATTCATTATTTCCATACAAAATATTATACATTAAATTTATTATTGTATGACGGAATTAGATGTTTTTTATGCCATCGACTAGTGACCAAGAAATCGTCCCACTATACACACCAGCAGGATTATACTTCCCAAGTTGCAATAATACTCCACTATCTTTGGTCCACTCACTGGCAACATCAACAGTTTGAACATCGTCACTTTCTTTAGTATTCCAATAAATACTTTGATAATTATTTAAAGGATAGATTCGACCATTTAAACTACGATATATTATGTTCCCATCTAATTTATGACCCAATTCATTAAAAAGATCAGTTGATTTAGCTTGGAGAGTCCAGCCTTGTCCAGAATTACGACCATCAATAACCTCTACCTGCCAACCATCTTGTCTTGGAATTATTTCGTTTGATTGAACTTGTTTAATATTTTGAAATGAAACTTTCTTTTCAAAATCACCAAATTCTAGATTTCCACTAATATTAAAGATCAGCTGCACTTTTCCCGTTTGCAGGCCTTTATTATCGGTCGCATAAATCGTTAAAATATTTTGGCCTTTGATCAGTTCAGTTTTGGGAATTTCAAAGTCAAAAGCTGCATTCGACCCATTATATTTAGTCAAATTGAATTCATTAGTATATTTGCCCATATTAATATGTAAAGTAACATCACTTGGACGAATATTATTTCCGTTTGTATACCAAACCTCACCATTAATTGGAATTTGATCAGGTACCTTATCTAAAGAAATTCCATCGATTGAAACTGCTGATTTAGCACTTATCATCATTTGCGGCAAATCAATAATAAAATCTTGATTATCATCATCAATAATGAAATTATCACTTTCAAACTTAACGTGAGTCATAGGAACTTTAGTTTGTTCACCTACTAAATTAACGTTAGCATGCAATTCGATTTTGGCATGATTCATATTATTAGATAAGGCTCTGCCCAATGTGTGTATGACTTGATCATTGCTATATTCACTTAATGGTATTTCCTCACTCGTACCATCGCTATAAGTGATAGTTCCTGAAGTATAACTAACTTGTTTTGGTAAATTGATCTTTGCCAAAATTTTAGACCATTCTTTAGAACCATTCTTATAATTTAAATTATAAATAAAACTTAGTTCGTCCCCAGAATCAACGTGTTTATCAGTTGCGGTCAAAACTTTATTCTTAGTATTATCTTTAATACTTGTCGTGGAATCTGCACTAACAAATGAAGGAATACTTTCAAAGACAATTAAATTATTCTCCATATATTTACCAGTAGAACCTGTAAAACCCCACCTTAACTTATTACTACCATTTAATTTGAAGTGACTCATATCCAATTTAATAGATTTACTAATTGGATTAGGCAAAGCTGTTCCATCTACACTATTCTTATCATCGAATGTATAAGAAAGAACACTATTAGAATGATTAAATTTGACTGTCATATGGTGCCACTTACTATTAGTTAGATTCAATTCATCAACTAAATTATTATGATTCATAACATAATAATCCTTTTCCCTATCCACAGTAGAAAACCATGGGAAATAAGTATCAGAAACATCCGGGTAATCCATATTAATATGCTGTCCTTTTATAGGAGGCTTGTGAAATCTTTGTATTCTATATTCAAATGAAACTCCTTCACCACTGATATCCTTATATTCACCCAAAATATTCAGAAAAGTATCAAATTCAATTGCAAAACTATTTTGAATCGCAGTTGGTAAAATTTTATCGGTTTCTCCAAAATTCGGACTAAGGTTATCAAAGTCTGCTCCCCAAACTCCTAAAGTTTCTCCTGGAGCTGGGTTTCCTTTGAATCTAGAAATAGCTCGTATACCTCCGAAGGGATTATCTGTATTTTTCGGATCATCTTGAGCATTTTGTAATACAAATGCCATCCCATCACCCACTTCTTTAGGTTTACTACTATTAATCGGATGACCAAAATATAACCACATCGACATTGTTTGATCTTTAGAAATATCAAGATAATTAGATTGATCGATATTACTCCAAATTGATCCTAATTGATAATGCCCATGATTAACACGCAAAATACGCGTATTGTCTGATCGATCCAAGGCGTTTCGTTTAATAACTTTAGAAGAATTCATATTTTCAGATGAATCTACTTTAGTAAAAACACCTTGTTGAAAGGTTGGATCTGAAATATCCAAGCCTCTAGGAGCAGTATCTAAAGCATTTTGCAGATCGATCGGATCTTCTGGATCTTCATCTGCTGGCAGTTTTTTTTCAGCTGCAATGGAATTTACAATTAGATAGTTATTATTAATAAAAGATATGATAGTAAAATTAAATAACAAAAAAAATATGATTACTATTTTCTTGCTTATTTCATTAATACGCATAAAATAACCTCTTTAATATAATTAATTGATCAAATTAGTTAATTAATTATATCAAATAATGAGGTTTAGGATGTATACGATTTTTTTATATTTGATAACAAAAAAATCACACTTCAAAAGTGTGATTATTTATAAATCGTTATTATTTATTTGCGCTATTAAGTTTGATAATTTCGAGAATTACATCGACCGCTTTTTCCATCGACTCTTCAGCCACATACTCAAAACGCCCATGCATATTCTCGCCACCAGCAAACATATTAGGAGTTGGTAAGCCCATAAATGAGATCTTTGAACCATCAGTTCCACCACGTACAGCATCTTCATCAAGTTCAATACCTAAATTCTGCATAGCCTTTTCAGCAATTCTAACAACCTCCATATGATCCTTAATAACATCGATCATATTATAATACTGGTCTTTCATGTCGATCTTAACCGTATCTACACCATACTTATCATTCAAATTCTTCACAATTTGAATGATTTTATTTTTACGATTTTCCAATCCATCACGTTCAAAATCACGAATAATATATGAAAGTGAAGCTGAATCTACAGTTCCTTTAATATCCAATAAATGGAAGAAACCTTGTCGACCATCAGTCTTTTCAGGGACTTCATCACTTGGTAAAGCATTTTGAAATTCATTTGCAACACCAATGGCATTGATCATGATACCTTTTGCTGAACCTGGGTGAACATCTTTTCCGGCAATATTGACTTTTAAACTAGCAGCACAAAATGTTTCATATTCAAGTTGTCCAACTGGACCACCATCAACTGTATAGGCAAAGTCAGCACCAAAATTTTTAACATCAAAATTGTCAGCACCAGTTCCTATCTCTTCATCAGGACCTAAACCAATTTTTACTTTCCCATGCTTGATTTCAGGATGAGCTATTAAATATTCCATAGCAGTAATAATTTCACTAACACCTGACTTATCGTCAGATCCTAACAAAGTATCACCACTTGTCGTGATCAAAGTTTGACCAACATATTTATTTAATGAAGGAAAGACTTTTGGATCTAAAGTATATTTCCCTTCAGCATCCAACTTAATAACGTCACCATCATAATTTTCAACGATTTTAGGTTTAATATTCTCTGAATTAAAATCAGCAGTATCAACATGAGAAATTAACCCTAAGACAGGTACCTCATAATCTAAATTAGAAGGTAATTCAGCTGTTAAATAAGAATCAACTGGATTGATTTTAACATCAACTAAACCAATTTGATTCAACTCATCTTTTAATTTATTTAAAAAGACTGTTTGTCTTTTTGTTGAAGGAACAGTAGTTGAATTCTCATCTGAACGAGTATTCTGTTTAACATAATCCAAAAAACGTGGAATTAATTTTTCATATTTTACTGCCATTAGTTTCACTCCCTAAATAAAATTATATGGTTCAGTATTTACTTCTGATTGAATGATTTCGATATCCCACTTATTAGCTTTTTTCCAATCGCTTAATAAACGGGCCATTTTCTCAATAAAAATAGCTTCAATATGATGACCAGGATCAATCACGTTCAATCCGTTTGACATCATATCATGAGCAGTATGGTAATAAACATCCCCGGTAATAAAAGTATCAGCACCAGCTTTTAAAACTTCTGGATAAAATTTACCAGCATCTCCGCCAATAATTGCTACTTTTTTAACTGGTTGACCTAATTCTGATTTTACATAGCGTAGGTTTGGTAAATGATAAGTATCACGAACCTTTTTCGCAAAATCTAACAGATCCATCTCTTCAGGCAAATCACCCATACGACCGATTGAATAATCATCGTTAGGATCAAGATAGCGAGCATTCTTCAACTCTAGTTTTTCCATTAACCAGTCATTCATACCACCATGTGCTTTATCCAAATTAGTATGTGCTGAATGAACAGCAATATTATGTGACAATAAATCGCGATACATTTTATTTTGTGGCGAGTCTAAATCGAGATTTTTGGGTGAGTGAAACATTATAGGATGGTGAGCCATGATCATATCAACATTTTTATTGATAGCTTCTTCAACAACCTTAGGACGAACATCAAGTGTCGTCATAATAGTATGAACTACTTGGTTACGATCACCAATTTGAAAACCAGTTGGATCACCATCTTCTTTGATAGCTAATGGTGCAAATTCTTCTACATGATTAATAATATCTTGTACTTTGACCATTACAAAATCTCCTCAACATATTTAATATATTGCTTCATTTTGTTTATTTTATCGATATCAATTTTTTTGGCATGTTGCATATTACTAACAGCTTTATTATAGCCATTCAGTTTACGATGCCATTTTTTTAGAAAATCGGAAGACTTTTGTTCCATCAAAATAGGACCCATTAAATATTGGGCGTCATTTAAATTTGATGCATTTGCTGTCTTATGAGCTTTAATAATCTCATAATCATGTTTTTCATCTTCTAAAATATCTTCATCAACTATTTCAAATCCATTCTCGATCAACCAATGTCTGACCAATGGTTCACCAATATTAGGTTGCAATATCAACGTCTCTACATTTGATAACTGATCTTTCGTAGCTCGTGTTAAAATATCACAAATTAATATTCCACCCATGCCTGCAATAACAACTGTATCAATTCTGTCTTCTGGAAAAATAACGGCTAGACCATCACCTAAACGGACATCAACGTTTTCACTTAAGCCAAATTTATCAATATCAGCTTTAGAGCGAGACATCGGACCTTTGGCTACTTCACCGGCAATTGCGTAATCAATTATCTTCTTTTCAATTAATTCAACTGGTAAATAAGCATGGTCGGAACCAATATCGGCAACTCTAGCATTTTTATCAACCATTTTAGCTACGGCTTGCAGTCTGTTTGATAGTAAAGTCAAATTAAACCTCTATTCTGCAGTCTTACGATCTAAGTCTGTCATATATTCACGTGTCATTGGCATTGCTGTACCACTTGGTCCATTTGTTAATAGATATTGGATTACATCGATATTACCACTTTCAAATGAAGCAGCACAACCTTGAAGGTATAGATCCCACATACGAACAAATCTTTCACCGTACATATCTTTAACTTTGTCTTCAACTTTTAAGAAATTATGGCGCCAAATTTCAACTGTTTTTTGGTAATGACGACGTAATGGCTCAAGATCATCAATTTGTAATTTTGCATCCATAATATGTCCAATATTTTCTTTAATATCGGGAATATAGCCACCTGGGAAAATATACTTAACTAACCATGGATCAACACCTAAGCCTTCATGTTGTCCGGTAATACCATGGATCAAAGCACTACCATTTGGTTTAAGCATCTTTTTAACTGTCTTAAAGTATCCTTCTAGGTGTGTTTCACCGACGTGCTCAAACATACCAACTGAAACTACGTGATCAAATTTTTCATCGATTTCACGATAATCTTCAAGGATAACTTCCATTTGATCAGTTAAATTTTCTTCTTCAATCTTATTTTTAACATAGTCATATTGTTCCTGACTTAAAGTAACACCTTTAGCTTTTAATCCATATTCTTTGGCTGCTGTAAACATCATTGTTCCCCAACCACAACCAATATCGATAATGCTTTCGCCAGGTTTTGTATTTAATTTATTTAAAATATGATGAACTTTATTCATTTGTGCCTGTTCAAGTGTATCTTCTGGGGTACGGAAATAAGCACATGAATAAGTCATTGTCTTATCAAGCCACAATTTATAGAAATCATTACCGATATCATAATGTTCCTGAATTTCTTTTTTATTATTTTCTTCACTATGACTGAACTTAGGAACAAATTTCTTTAACTTGATACTCGACATAAAACTGTCAGATTGTGTGTAAGCTGATGTAATAAGCTTTTGAATCGAACCTTCGATTTCAATATCCTTATCCATATAAGCTTCACCTAAAGTAAGTGTGGCATGTTTAACAACTTCTGAAATTGCAATTTTCTTATTGAACTTGATTGTTATGTCAGACTTTCCTTCTGGTCCATAGTTTTTTTCTTTTCCATCCCAAAAAACGACCTTGATCGGAATTGTAAATGAATGTGAAAAAATTTCATCATAAATCTTTTTATCTAGCATATAAACCCTCCAAAAAGTAGATATATTAATGTTAACGCAACTTGTAAAAAAACATAACTATTTAATATGAATAAATGAAAAAAATAAAAAGAACAGTAAATTTCATACTGTTCTTTTCCAAAATCTATTCCAAAAAGTCTTTTAATTGTTTAGATCTTGATGGATGGCGCAATTTTCTAAGAGCTTTGGCTTCGATTTGACGAATTCTCTCACGAGTAACGCCAAATACTTTACCAACTTCTTCTAGTGTTCTTGTTCTTCCGTCGTCTAGACCAAAACGCAAACGAAGCACATTTTCTTCACGATCTGTCAAAGTATCTAGAACATTTTCTAGTTGCTCCTTCAACAATTCATATGAAGCATGGTCTTCAGGACTAGTTGCATCAGAATCTTCGATGAAGTCACCAAGATGAGAATCATCCTCTTCACCAATTGGTGTTTCCAATGAAACTGGTTCTTGAGCGATCTTTAGAATATCACGAACTTTACCAGTTGCCATATCCATTTCAGCACCAATTTCTTCTGGTAATGGCTCACGGCCAAGATCTTGAAGTAATTGACGTTGAATTCTGATCAATTTGTTAATAGTTTCAACCATATGAACAGGAATACGAATAGTTCTAGCTTGATCGGCAATAGCACGCGTAATAGCCTGTCTGATCCACCAAGTTGCATATGTTGAAAACTTGAATCCTAGACGATAATCGAATTTCTCAACCGCCTTCATCAAACCCATATTTCCTTCTTGAATCAAATCAAGGAATTGCATACCACGTCCAACATAACGTTTAGCAATTGAAACAACCAAACGTAAGTTAGCTTCAGCCAGTCTTTGCTTAGCTTCTTCATCACCTTGTTCGATCTTCAAAGCCAAATCAACTTCTTGTTGTGCATTAAGTAAAGGAACACGACCAATTTCCTTTAGATACATACGAACTGGATCATTGACTTTAATATCAGTTGGAGCTGGTGTTTCTTTTTTAGTTTTCTTAGCACTCTTTTCTTCTTTTAGAAGTGAAAGCTTACTTGGATTACCTTTATCATCAACAACACCAATACCTTGATCTTCAAGTTCTTCAATAAAGGTATTAAGAGCATCGCCCTTTAATTTATATGGAGTAATAATTTTTTCTGTTAAGTCAGTCTCAGTGATCTTACCAGTTTTCTTTAAATCTTTAACAAGCTTCTTTGTAGCATTTTTAAGTTCTTTTGATACTGTTGTTTTTTTAGTTGCCATGTATTTTCCTCCAGTATGCTTCTAATTACTAGTTAACAATTTTCTTAAATCAATTAATTGCTTTGTTAGCTCTAATTGTAATTTATTGTCACCTACCATTGCAGCTTGTTTAAGTTGTTGATTGATTTCTGACACCTGTGATTCCAAATCATAATTGTTGATATTGGATATATAATCTTCAATCTCTTGTTCAGAATACTCTTGAGGCATCTTCATCATCTCTAGTTCAGCCAAAAGATTCTTGCCGCCGTCATCCAGCCCATTCATAAAGTCAGACATTTCCATATTATTGTTAATATCACCAAAGGCTAACAGTGATTCATAGAGTTTTTGATAATTATCGTGAACAAAATGAAAGTTATTACCCTTTAAATTAGCTTTTAACTCTGGAAAATTTAAGGTCCAATACAACAAACAACGCTCAGATTTTTCAATTCTATCAAATTTATTAGATCTGACACTTGCAGTTGCACGTTCTAATGATACCTTTTGAATATCTTTATAATTATTAGCTGGCTGTTTGATAGCGTTACTTCGTCTTAAAGAATCTAGTTCTTTATTGATAGATTCTTTAGAGACATTCATCTCATCGGCAACCTTACCGACATACATATCAATTTCTACTGGTGAACTCAACTTGACGATTTCTTGAAGCGATTGATTCAAAAATTCTAGTTGGTCATGTTCGTTATTAAGATTGTAGTGCCGACGAAAATAATTAAGGATAAATGAAATTGGTGTTTGTACACCATTTTTGACTAAACTATTAAACTTCTCAAAGCCTTCACTACGGATATATTCATCTGGATCTTTTTGATCAGGAACACTGATGACTCCATAAGTAAAACGCTCATCACTAAGTTGCGTTAACGCTCGATAAGTTGCCTCAACACCAGGATCATCGCCATCGTAACAAATATTAATTTGATTAGTCAGACGACTTAACGTATACAGCTGCTGATCTGTCAAACTAGTACCCATCGATGCGACACCATTTTTGACACCTGCTTTATACGCACTAAGCACATCCATAAAGCCTTCAAATAAGATAACATTTTGATTATCTCGAATACTTTTTTTAGCATTGCTTAAGTTAAACAGAACTTTGCTCTTACTAAAAATTTCGGTTTCTGGACTATTTAAATACTTAGCCGTACTAGCATTTTTATCTAAAATTCTACCTGAAAATGCAACAACGTTTCCTGCCTCATCAGTTATTGGGACCATCATTCGATCTCTAAATCGATCAAACAGTTGACCATCTTCATTTTCTGCAAATAATCCTGATTTTCTCAAGATATCTTCAGAAATTGACCTATCTTTGAAAAACTGTAATAGCAAATCAGAGTTATTTGGAGCATATCCCAAATTGAACGTTTTAATTAAATCATTGTCGATTTCACGCTGATTAAGGTACTTTAATGCCCCACTACCATTTTCTGTCTTCAACAAAATATGATTATATAACTTAGCAGTTTCTTCATACATTTTCAGTAAAGTTCTGCTATCCGAATTTTGATAATTAGTGTTTTCGGTTTGGTAACTATCCGGAATAGGAATATTACCCATTTTGGCTACTTCTATTACGGCCTCAGGGAAAGACTTGCTTTCCATTTCCATAATGAATTTATAAACATTTCCTCCACGACCACAGCTAAAACAATGGAAAAATTGTTTTTCCTCTGTGACGGTGAACGAAGGGGTTCTTTCCTCATGAAAGGGGCATAAACCTACAAAATTCTTACCGGCTTTCTTGAGTTGAACATATTTACTTAAAACATCGACGATGTTAGTTTTCGAGGTAACCTCATCTATAAATTCCTGTGGAATTCGAGTTGCCACGGCTGTCACCTCCTCAAAATGTTTATAAAAACAGTGAATTATAGATTAACACATGGATTCATAAAACACAAATAATACACCTACTTAACTACAATTTTAGACAAGTTACCTAATTTTGCAATTAAATGGTTTGCAATAACTAATTGAGTAAGTCGATTGTTCTTAACCGCTTCATCTTTGGCCATGATCATATTCTCATCAAAGTAATTATCAATAACTGGTTTTAGACTAGCTAATGCAGTATACAACTTTTCTGCATCATTAGTATTTGATTTGCTTATCTTGGAAATTGCTTCTTCTAATTTACCTTCAGATGGATTTTCAAATAACTTATCGTCAACTGATAAATCATCACTAAACTTGAATCCAGCCTTTTGAGATAAATTAACAATTCTACTCAATGCTTCAATAACTTGTTTAAAGTCATCATCTGAAACATGATTTTGCAATACTTTAGCAATATCGATCATTGCTACTGGATCAACAGTTGATCCTTCACTGACAGCCTCAATAATATCGTTTCTAATATCAAGTGTATTTAACAATTGACGG
The DNA here is from genome assembly GCF_003946605.1 of Companilactobacillus baiquanensis. GTDB lineage: Bacteria > Bacillota > Bacilli > Lactobacillales > Lactobacillaceae > Companilactobacillus > Companilactobacillus baiquanensis. The sequence continues at coordinate 297,762 of NZ_RHOQ01000001.1, read as the reverse complement.
ATACGATCGATCATAAAGTCAGTAAATTCTGTTTGGTTCTTCGATAGATCCAATCCTTCCTTAACATTAAGACCTGCTAAGAATTCTTGAAGATCAGTAATATTTAATGACCATTGGTTTTGATCCAAGATTCTTACAACACCATAAGCTTGTCTTCTTAATGCATATGGATCATTTGAACCACTAGGGATAAGATCAACCGCAAAGAAAGTCTTTAAAGAATCGATCTTATCAGCAAGAGCCAAAGTTGCGCCTACTTTAGTCTTGGGAAGATCTCCTTCAGCAGAGATCGGCATATAGTGTTCACTGATTGCTTTAGCAACACCTTCTGTTTCACCCATTATGGCAGCATATTTTTCACCCATAGTACCTTGTAGTTCTGGGAATTCATCAACCATATTTGTAACAAGATCAAATTTATAAATATCACTTGCACGAAGTAGATCCTTTGTTTCTTGTTCATTCAAGTTAAATAATTTAGCTAAATGTTCTGAAATTGCATGAACACGTTGCATCTTTTCAAACATTGTACCGATTTTAACGTGGAAATTAACTGATTTAAGTTTTTCAACATAATCGGCAATCGTCTTCTTTTGATCTTCTTTAAAGAAGAAGTCAGCATCTTCTAGACGAGCGACAAGAACTTTTTCGTTACCTTGGATAACATTTTCAAGATATTTAGTATTACCATTTCTTACACCAATAAAGTGAGGTGATAATTTACCAGCTTGATCTCTCACAAAGAAATATCTTTGGTTATCTTTCATAGATGTGATCAAAACTTCTTCTGGTATTTCAAGATACTTTTTATCAAATGAACCGTAGAAGGTTGTAGGATATTCAACTAAGTTGTTAACTTCTTCTAGCAAGTCACTGTCAATGTCGATAACCCAATTATTATCAGCAGCAATTTTTTTAATTTGATCATTAATAATATTTTTACGCTCTGTTGCATCAACTATGACAAACTGTGAACGTAATTTTTCAACATAATCATCAGCATTGTCAATTTCAACATCTTTGCCTAAGAAACGATGTCCACGACTTATACGTCCTGATTTAACATCCAAAACTTTCAAAGGAATCTCTTCACTGCCTAGTAATGAAACTAACCAATGAATTGGACGGATATATTCAAAATCGTATGATCCCCAACGCATTCTTGTAGGGAATGTTAGTGACTCAATAACTTCAGTAATATTGCTTAAAATTTCATTAGCTGATTTACCAGCTTCATGTTTTTGAATGTAAACGTATTCAACACCTTTTAATTCTTCAAAGAAAATATCATCGACGGTCATCTTTTGACCACGGGCGAATCCTTGTGCAGCTTTAGTCCAATTGCCATCAGCATCTTTTGCGATCTTCTTTGCTGGACCCTTTGCTTTAACATCGATGTCTTCTTGCTTTTCGGCAACATCTTTTATAAGGATCGACAAACGTCTAGGTGTTGAATACTTTTCAATAGTAGAGAAAGATAGACGATTATCTTTTAAAAATTTAGCTGCCTTTTGTGCTAATTGATTCTCACTTTGAGTAACAACGTGGGCTGGCATCTCTTCCAAACCAATTTCTAATAAATAATTTTTAGTCATTTTCTTTCTCCTTTACTTTGCTACTTGCCAACAATGGGAAACCTAATTTTTCACGTTCCTCAACGAATGCCTTGGCAACTTTATGCGCCATTCTTCTGATTCTTGATAAGTAAGCAGCTCTTTCAGTAACAGAAACGGCTCCTCTGGCGTCGAGTAAATTAAATGTATGACTACATTTCAAAATATAATCATAAGCGGGATGTACTAATCCTAAATCCATCAAACGGTTAGCTTCTTTTTCGTACGCATTGAAAAATTTGAATAGCATGTCTTGATTACTTTCTTCAAAGGAATACTTAGAGTGTTCATATTCTGGTTCTTTGAAAATATCACCATATAAAACACCGTCACCCCACTCAAGATCATAAACAGAATTAACGTTTTGAATATATGATGCCAAACGTTCAACACCATATGTAATTTCACTAGTTACAGGATGAACTTGCAAGCCACCAACTTGTTGGAAATAAGTAAATTGTGTGACTTCCATACCATCAAGCCAAACTTCCCAACCAACACCAGCACAACCCATTGAAGGATTCTCCCAGTTATCTTCAACGAAACGAATGTCATGTTCCAATGGTTCAATTCCTAAAGCACGTAAAGAATCTAAATAATACTCTTGAATATTTTCGGGAGCTGGTTTCATTACGACTTGAAACTGATGATGTTGATACAAACGATTAGGATTTTCACCATAACGTCCATCAGCAGGACGTCTTGATGGCTCAACATATGCTGCATTCCAAGGCTCTGGTCCGATAGCTCTTAAAAAAGTATACGGACTCATTGTCCCGGCACCTTTTTCAGTATCATAAGCCTGCATCAACATGCAGCCCTTTTCACTCCAAAAACTTTGCAATGTCAAAATCATATTTTGTACATCTAATTTCTTATCCATTACTTTCTCCTCTCAGATAGACGCAAAAAAAGCCCTTGCAAGTATACTAAATACATGCAAGGGACGACTAATCGCGGTTCCACCCTTATTCAGGACCTAAGTCCTGCACTTTTGTATAAAAATAAAGTTTGTGCACCATAAAACTAATCACGGCTTTCACTACCCCGTGTCGCTGTTATATATAGTTAAATGATAACCATTTTCATAAAAATTGTCAATTCATTAAATATGCCAAGTATGCATATTATCAATAAATATTTTGCTTTTCGGATAAGATCCGATCGAACCTGTATAAATAGAATCGATCGCATGCTGAATCAAATCTTTATTACTATCTTTTATACTAATGCTGCTAATTTGGTTTAGAGATATTTTACTAAACAATCTTAAAAAATAAATCGTCTTTTCAGATAAATGTAATCGATGGATATCTTGATCAAAATGTTTTGAACAAATCAATCCTCCTAAAATAACTGAAAAATCAAAGCGTCCAGTCGTCTCACCTCCAACAACACAACGATCCATATTGGGTTCAACTCCAAAGACTTTCAAAAGATGCATTTGTAAAATATTTACCACTATTTGAGCATCGTAACCATTATTAATATAAAGTAAAGCTTTAAATAGATCTTTATACCAATCTTCAGATAAGACTTCATTCAAAAACGCATTGGACAGTAAATCAAACAAAAATGTCGCATAAGCATTCAATTCAATGTCTTTAACTATCTCGTCGAATTGTTTTATATTACTTGCCGAATTCAAGTAAGACAATCCTTCTTCTTTTACAATTCCTGAATAGTCTCCATATGAAAAAGGAATGACCGACCCAGAAATTTTAGATTTAGGACCTTGAGTTCCTCTAACCAAAAAGGTTTTAAAACCATACTCTTTAGTCAAAATTGTCACTAAAGCATCTTTTTCACGATAACGCTGACGTTTAACAACAATTCCAAAAAAATTAGTTGGTAATTTCATTAATTAATATCCTTGACCGAATATCCTGCACGAGACAAAAATAGTGGATCATCACGCCAATTCTTTTTAACTTTAACCCAAAGCTTCAAATTGATTTTCTCACCTAATAAATGTTCTATCTTAATACGAGAACCGATCCCAATATTCTTTAACATACTGGCACCCTTACCGATAACGATCTTTTTTTGTGTATCACGTTCTACATAAATAGTAGCTTCAACTTGAAGTTTACCAGTCTCACTGCGTTGATTCATTGAGTCGACAATAACTGCGACCGCATGAGGTATTTCATCATGTGTATCTTGCAGTATTTTTTCACGGATAAGTTCTCCAACGACAAAGTATTCAGGATGATCAGTAATCTGATCGTCATCATAATATTGTGGGCCTTCAGGTAATGCTTTAGTTAATGAATTGATCAAATCCTCGACATTATTACCATTAGTAGCTGAAATCGGAATAACCTCGGCAAAATCTAATAGATCCATGTATTCACTGATTTGAGGTGCCATTTCATCAGGATTGATCAAGTCGATCTTATTAAGAATTAAGAAAACTGGAGCTTTAACTTTCTTCAATTCATCAATAATAAATTTATCTCCAGGTCCGGCACTTTGGCCGGCTTCAGTCATAAATAATACTGCATCAACTTCTTTTAAAGCAGATACAGCCGCTTTATCCATATATTGATCCAAGCCATTATGAGGTTTGTGAATACCCGGTGTATCTAAAAAGATGATCTGACGTTCATCATCTGTATAAATTCCTTGTATTTTATTTCTAGTAGTCTGGGCTTTAGGTGAAGTGATTGCAATTTGCTCTTTAATAATACGATTCATAAAAGTCGACTTACCAACGTTTGGACGGCCAATAATTGCTACAAAACCAGAACGAAAATTTTTATTCATATTAATCCATATCCTTATCGCTAAATGCTAGCGGCAAAATTTCTTTAAATTTATATTCTTTAAAATCATTACTATTATTTGACAAGAAAACAGGTGCTGATCCACCCATAAATTCACTCATGACTTGACGGCAAGCGCCACAAGGCTTTGACATCTCTTTAGTCCCATTAACAACGATCAATGCTTCTATACTACGTACACCTTCAGAAACTGCCTTAAAAATAGCTGTTCTTTCAGCACAATTAGTCAATCCATATGAAGCATTTTCGATATTTACACCGGAATAAACCTTACCATTGTCGGCAACTAAAGCTGCACCCACATTATAATGAGAATATGGTGTATATGCTTTTTCCATAGCTTTTATAGCAACATCGAATAAATCTTTTTCGTTAATTTCCACTAGGTAAACTCCTTATTTCTCTAGTCCGTAAGCACTGAGAATTTTTTCTTGTAGTCCGATCATAACTTTCTCATCTTCAGGCTTTATATGATCATAGCCATTTAAATGCAAAATTCCATGAACAATAGTATATCCTAATTCTCGATCAAACGAATGCTCGTAATCTTTAGCATGTTCATCAACTATTTCAACACTGATGAATAAATCCCCTAAATCAACTGGTAAATCTGGAATTTGACTTTCAATAAAGTCCAACGAATCTTCACCATCATTGATTGCAAAGCTGATAACGTCAGTTGCTCGATCAACATCACGATATTTTTTATTGATTTCGTGAATCTTATCTTTAGTTACAAAATGAATAGAGAGTTCGGTACTATCCTTTAATTCCAAATCATCAAAAGTAAATTGAACTAATTTTTTTACCCAATCTTCACGTTTTTCATCAATTAATTTATCATCATTAAAAATTTCTAAATCCATTTTTATCCCCGTATCATTATTCTGTTTTATCTGTTTCATCGTATGCATCGATGATTTCTGCCACAACTGGATGTCTGACAACATCTGCTGAAGTAAAGTTAACAAATCCGATGTGTGGTAGATTATTTAAAATCTTTTTGGCCTGAACTAGACCGCTTTTAGCATTTCTAGGTAAATCGATCTGAGAAATATCACCATTAACGATCATTGTTGAACCAAAACCAAGTCTTGTCAGAAACATTTTCATTTGTTCTTGAGTTGTATTTTGAGCCTCATCTAAGATCACAAACGCTTCATCTAAAGTACGACCTCTCATATAAGCAAGTGGTGCTACTTCAATGACTCCACGTTCTAATAATCTTCCTGTATGTTCTGTCCCCAAAATAGCATATAAAGCATCATATATTGGGCGCATATATGGATCAACTTTTTCCTTTAAGTCACCTGGCAAAAATCCTAAGCTCTCTCCTGCTTCAACAGCGGGACGTGTTAGGATGATCCGTTTAACAGTGCCTTTTTTAAGCGCAGCAACTGCCATGACCACAGCTAAATAAGTTTTACCTGTACCAGCAGGACCAATTCCAAAAGTTATATCATTGTGTTTGATCGCATTAATATATTGTCTTTGACCAAAATTTCTAACTCTGACAGGTTTACCGCCATAATCTTTGATCAATTCATCTTTATACAGTTCTTCAAAGTAATCCAACGTACCGCGTTCGATCATCTTCAAGCCGCTAACGACGTCAGGAGCACCTATACTAATTTTATTACTGGATAATTTGATGAGCATTTTTAAGAAGGTAACTGTCTTAGCAACATTATCTTCATCCCCAGTAACATCCAACTGATCCCCAAAGGCATGTATTTTGACATTCATACCCTCTTCAATAAGTGTTAAATTGCTATCATTGATACCAAATATATTTGCGGCATCTTGTGGGTTCTTAATAGTAATATTTTGCTTAACTTGTTCGCTATTTTCTGTCAATCACACATACCCTCCTATTATCTTGAATGATAGCACAAGAATGTAAAAAACTTATAAAAAAAGGTTAAAACATATAATGTTTTAACCCTTTCTTTATATTAACGACGTTTCTTATTGCGTTTACGAGCAGCTTCTGACTTAAGCTTTTTCTTTACACTTGGCTTTTCGTAAAATTCTCTCTTACGATATTCTTGAAGTGTACCACTTTTTGAGACAGAGCGTTTAAAACGACGAAGAGCATCATCTAGCGATTCATTTTCACGAACGACTGTTTTTGACATATTATGATATCCCTCCTTCCGATTTAAAGCGTAACTGTCTATTTCTTTCACAGTTCATATGTTATTATAACAAAAAGAAGGTAATGTTCAAACAATTTTTTAAATTTTTTAGGAGGAATTTGTTATGTCCCAACGAGTTGATGTCTTTGCACTATCAGATGCTGCCGGAGAAACGGCTGTGCGTGTTGCTAAAGCGGCCTTCGCACAGTTCCCACAATTGGATATTGTTTATACAAAATATCCCTTCGTAAAAAATGATGATCAATTAAAAAACATCTTAACTTTGGCAAATGAGAAAAAAGCAGTTATTTTACATACCATAGTATCAAAGGAAATCAGTAAGATCATCAATACTTACTGTCAGGAACATCAAATTACTTACTACGATATACTTAATCCCATCATTGGAACTTTTGGACAAATGACCCATGAAGAACCAATAAGACAAAAGGGCCTGATCCACGAACTAAATCAAAACTATTTTGACATGATCTCTGCTATGGAGTTTACCGTTAACAATGATGATGGAAAAAACTCCAAAGGATTACTTGAAGCTGATTTAGTATTGCTTGGTATCTCCAGAACTTCCAAGACGCCATTATCACTCTATCTGGCTAATAAAAACATCAAGGTAGCTAATTTACCATTAGTTCCAAAAGCCGCGATACCAGACGAGCTATGGAAAGTAAATCCTAAAAAAATTGTTGGATTAACAAATGATATGAATGTCCTAACAAAAATAAGGCGCCAAAGAATGATTGCTTACGGACTTGATCCTGACACAACCTATTCAGAAGAAGATGAAATTCAAAAGGAATTAGATTATTCCAATAAAATCTATAAAGAATTGGGATGTCCCGTTATCAATGTAGCTGATCGTTCTATTGAGGAAACAGCAGCGTTGATCATGGAACAATTAAATATCAATGGATATACAAAAAGCTAGCCTAGGCTAGCTTTTTTAATTTTTCTCTCATATCTGGATCAAACTTTTGATTGCGCAACATTTCAATTTCTAATTTATATGGAGCCACGCCTTTTTTATCATCTTCATTTTTCTTTACATATGGAGTTTCCATAATTTTAGGAACTTGTTCCAATTGTGGATGATGAGCAACATAATTTAAAGCATCAAAGCCAATCGTTCCAAAGCCAATATTATCATGACGATCTTTATGTGATCCTTGTTCGTTTTTAGAATCGTTCAAATGAACCACAGAAATTTTATCGATTCCAAGTATATGATCAAATTCGTTTAGAACTCCATCAAAATCATCTTTAACATTATATCCAGCGTCACTCATATGACAAGTATCCATCGTTACCGATAATTTATCATTGTGCTGACAGTGATCAAAGATCATCGCTAACTGTTCAAAAGTTATTCCGACCTCTGTTCCCTTACCAGCCATTGTTTCTAAAGCTATGCTTACTTTTTGTTCATTATCTATTGCTTCATCTAGTGCTTCAGCAATTTGTTTTAAAGCCACTTCTGGGCCTTGTTTTAAATGTGCTCCCGGATGAAAACTAAGAGCTTCAATACCTAAAGCATCAGCTCTCTTTATTTCATCATGCATAAACGAAATTCCAAAGGGTAAATTTTCAGGTTTTACAGTATTACCTAGATTAACTATATATGGCGCATGACCAATTATGTGATCTATCACATATAGCTTTAATAGGCGCTGTCCTTCTTCAATATTCATCTCAGAAATATCTTTTCGACGAGTATTTTGTGGTGCTCCAGTAAAGATCATCATCGCGTTGGCATCATAGCTATGTGCTTCTATCGCTGATCCTGCCAACATTTTTGGTGCTTTCATTGCAACATGCGAACCAATTATCATAATTACGCTCCTTTTGAAATGATATTATAATTTTAAAACAAAAAAGTCGATGACAAAACCATTATTTTTTCTCTTGAACCAAATCAAGCCAGTAACCCAAAATCGGATCACTGGCTTGATTTTTTGATTCTAAAAAATTTAACGCATTTTGTAACACTATTTAGTAAATATGCTTTTGATAGAACCTTCCCATTATCTTAACTGTATCGGTAACACTGACAAACGCATGTTGATCAGATGCTTCCATAGCAGTTTCTAAATCATGCAATTCTGATCTAGAGATAATCGTAAAAAGAATGGTTTTTTCTTCATGCTTGTAAGCACCTTCAGCATCATGAACGATCGTGATCCCACGACGCATTTCACTTTGGATCTGGGTAATTACATTTTTAGGTTTTGATGTTACGATCATAACTTGTAATTTTTGATCCTTATTATAAACCATGTCAATTACTTGACCATTTATAAAAATGCTTACAGCACTATATAAAGCATGAACCCAACCGAATATTAAACCAGCACAGGAAATAATAAAGACATTAAAGATAATATTTATCGTTCCTACACTCTTTCCGGTTTTTTTCCTTAAAATGATTCCTAAAATATCGATACCACCGGTCGAAATACCGTTTCTCAATGACATCCCTGTACCAAATCCATTTACTACACCACCAAAGATGGCACAGATCAACGGGTCAGCCGTGATTTTTGTACTAGGCAATAAATGCATCATTGTACTGGCTAAAGCGACTGCAACCACGGTAAAAAGGGTGAATTTGTGGTCAATTTTGCGCCAAGACAAAACAAATAATGGAGCATTTAAAGCAAAGTACATTATGGCAGTTGATATATGGAATGGAAACCAGCGCTCAGTTACTGTTGAAACTAACTGGGCTGCACCGGTAACACCTGAACCGTATATTCCTCCGGGGGTCCAAAACATATTAACAGCAATTGAAACTGTGATTGAATATAAGAAAGCTACTGAAAGTTTTGATAAGTTTTGATGCCTCTCAATTAACTTATCTATTTCATCCATATTAAGATTACTCCTATAATAAATTCATTTTCACCAATGTAATCTTAGCACAGATACAGTATTTTTCAGCTTATTTGCTGTGTTTTTCGATAAATTCTCCTCTTCCGCCTCTTTCTTCCATTTCAAAGCGTTCAGGATTCTTTTTATAAAAATCTTGATGGTAATCTTCTGCAACATAAAATTCTTTTGCGGGAAGGATTTGAGTAACGATCGGTTCGTCAAATTGACCAGATTCTGCTAGTGCTTTCTTTTCTGATTCAGCAATTTCTTTTTGTTCTTCATTTGCATAATAGATCACTGGTCGATAACTATCGCCACGATCTTGAAATTGTCCAGTAGCATCTGTTGGATCGGCAACTTGCCAATATATCTCTACTAATTGCTTATATGAGAAAACATCTGCATCATAAGTAATTTTAACGGCTTCAGTATGCCCTGTTGTACCTGTACATACTTGCTCATAGGTTGGATTGGGAACATGTCCGCCTGTATAACCTGATATTACTGAAATAATTCCTGGTTGAGTATCAAATGGCTTTACCATACACCAAAAGCATCCACCAGCAAAAATAGCTGTTTCTTTTTTCATTATTTGTCACCCTCATCAACAAATTTTTTAAATTCACCATATCCATCTTTATCCATATTTTCATATGGGATAAATTTTAAAGAAGCGGAATTAATGCAGTATCTCAAACCGCCTAATTCTTTTGGACCGTCGTCAAATACGTGTCCTAAATGGGAATTAGCTATTTCACTTCTAACCTCAGTTCTTTGGACTAACAATGAATTATCTTTATTTTCAGTTAACTTCGCAATTGGTTGACTAAATGAAGGCCACCCGCATCCAGCATCGAATTTTTTAGCAGATGAAAATAATGGTTCGCCACTAGCAATATCAACATAAATTCCCTTTTGGTAAAAATCATCATATTTCCCACTAAAAGGCCGTTCAGTGGCGGCTTTTTGTGTGACATTATATTGAAGATCACTTAAACCCTCTAGATCTTTTTTATATTCTTTGGTCAACTCTCTCACTCCTAACTGTACTATTTAGTATAACCAAGTATATTGGTATTTCTATAATTTTGCTCATATTAATTAAAAAGCAATTAAAAAAAGACGAAAATATGATTTACATCACACTTTCATCTTTAATTTTTGATTAATTTTACTTGTCGCTTGTCTTTGAAACTTCGATTCCTAGGTCAACTAACTGATTAGGATCAACTTCTCTTGGTGCATGTGTCATTGGTTCTGTGGCATTTGAGTTCTTAGGGAATGCAATAACATCACGAATATTATCTTTGCCTGATAGAAGCATTGCAAATCTATCTAGACCTATTGCTAAACCACCGTGTGGTGGGCATCCATATTGCAAAGCATCCAATAGGAATCCAAATTGTGCGTAGGCTTTTTCTTTAGTGAATTCAAGGGCCTTTAGCATCTTTTCTTGAATTTCAGCATTATGAATACGGATCGAGCCACCACCCAATTCGTAGCCGTTTAGAACGATATCATAACTTTGAGCATAAGCTTTATGTGGATCCTCATCTAAGTAATGAATGTCTTCTTCATTTGGCATTGTAAAGGGATGATGAGCCGCTGTCCATCTTTGAATACCTTCGTCATACTCAAATAATGGCCAGTTAACTACCCATGTGAAGGCAAATTCATTAGGATCATACAGTTTTAATTCTTTAGCGATCGCAACACGTAAGTAACCTAATGCATCGGCAACAACTTTTTTCTTGTCAGCAACGAATAATACTAAATCATTGTTTTCAAGTCCTAAACGCTCAACTAAAGCACTTTCTTGAGCAGTAATAAATTTAGCAACTGGACCAGTGATCTTGTCATCGTTAAATTTAAGCCAAGCAAGTCCCTTAGCTCCAAAACGTTTAATGTATTCTTGATATGCTTCAATATTTTTTCTTGAATATTTGTCAGCATTATTTTTAACAACGATAGCCTTAACGTGACCACCATTATCGATTGTTCCTTTAAATACTTTAAATTCACTTTCAGCAAAAATATCATTTAAGTCTTGTAATTCCATACCAAAACGAATATCTGGTTTATCTGAACCATATCTTGCCATAGCGTCATCCCAATCAATTCTTGGGAATGGCAATTTAACATCAATACCCTTTTCGTCTTTCATGACACGGGCAATCAATCCTTCAGTAACTTCTTGGATTTCTTCAGCAGACATAAAACTCATTTCAAGATCGATTTGAGTAAATTCTGGTTGACGATCTCCACGAAGATCCTCATCACGGAAACAGTGAGCTAGTTGATAGTAACGATCAAAACCACCCACCATCAATAATTGTTTAAATAGTTGTGGTGATTGTGGTAAGGCGTAGAAATGTCCTGGATAAACACGAGATGGTACTAAGTAATCACGAGCACCTTCCGGTGTTGATGGTGTTAAATTAGGAGTTTCAATATCAATGAAACCATTATCATGTAAATATTCATGAACTGAATGTTTTATTTGAGCTCTTGTTCTAATGGCCTTTTGCATTTCTGGTCTGCGAAGATCCAAATAACGATACTTCAATTTTGTTTCTTCAGAAGCATCAACATTGTCAGTGATCTCAAATGGAGGTGTAACTGATTTATTTAAAAGTTCTACTGTATCAACAACAACTTCAACTTTACCAGTTGTCATTTTGTCATTAATAGCACTTTCATCACGTAATCTTACAGTACCTAAAATGTTTATAACATATTCTGAACGCAATGATTCAGCAATTTCTAGTGCTTCTTTATGATCTGTATTAAAAACTAATTGAACGATTCCCTTATAGTCACGGAGATCGATAAAAATCAACCCACCAAGATCACGGCGTTTTTGAACCCAGCCGTCTAGAGATACTCGTTGACCAACATATTTTTCAGTTATGCTGCCGCAGTAGTCTGTTCTCTTTTCCATTATTATCCCTCGATTTTCTTTAATTCTTCAGCTAAATTATCTAAAGCAACACTAACTTGATCACCTGTTGACATATTTTTTACATTAGCTGTATTATTTTCAATTTCATCGTCACCGATAGTAACAGTGTATTTAGCTTGTAAGTGATCGGCAGTCTTAAATTGAGCTTTGATTTTTCTTTGTAGATAATCTTTATCAGCTGTAAATCCAGCTTTTCTGATTTTGGACAAAATCTTTACCGAAGCTTGTTCAGCTTTTTGACCAATAGTAACAAGATAAACATCTAGATCATTATTAATAACCAAATCTTCATCTTTTAGTAGTAACATCAATCGTTCAACACCAAGTCCAAAACCAATTCCCGGTGTTTGTGGTCCGCCTAATTCTTCAACAAGACCATTGTAACGACCACCAGCCAGAACGGTAATTTCTTTGTTATCAAAGGCTGGATCAGTGACCATGAATTCAAAAATCGTATGGTTGTAATAATCCAAGCCACGAACCATTGTTGAATCAACTTCATAATTTATATCTAAATCATCTAATAGTTTCTTCAAATATTCAAAACGTTCACTTGAAGCTTCATTTAAATAATCCAAGATAGATGGTGCATTGGCAACGATCTTTTTATCATTGGAATCTTTGCTATCTAAAATTCTCAAGGGATTTTTTTCCAATCTAATTTTAGAATCATCACTAAGTTGATCTTTAAATGGCGTGAAGTAATCGACTAAAGCTTGATGATAATTTGCACGTGATTCAGGATCACCTAATGTATTGATTGCTACTTTAAGGTTTTTAACTCCTAATTCAGTTAAAAAGTTAAGACCCATTGTAATTACTTCAACATCTAATTCAGGTGAATCTGATCCAAATGCTTCAACCCCAATTTGATGGAATTGTCTTTGACGTCCTGATTGTGGACGTTCATATCTAAACATTGGTCCCTTATACCAAACTTTATAAGGTTTAATATGTTCTGGTCCATAAAGCTTATTTTCAACATAAGCTCTAACAACACCAGCTGTTCCTTCAGGTCTAAGTGCTAAATGACGATCACCTTTATCTTTGAAATCATACATTTCTTTTGAAACGATATCAGATGTATCACCAGATGAACGTTCAAATACCTCATATGATTCAAAAATTGGGGTTCTTATTTCTGAAAAACGATAGCGACTAAAAATTTTTTCAGCAACTGACTCTACATACTGCCACTTAACTGATTCGTTAGGTAAGATATCCATCGTACCTTTTGGCTTTTGGTAACGCATAAAACTCTCCTTTTTAAGGATCACCGCATAAAAAAAGCACTCCTGTCTTTTGACAAGGGTGCTCTTGCACGGTACCACCTAGTATTTTTTCTACAGTTAACGCCTGTCAAACGTTTATAAAACGTCACAATCTGATTACTCACCTGTTCTCAGCCTGCAGGTTCTCTGTACAGTAATTTTTGATCTGATTAAGAATATAAATATAAACTAATCAAAATGAAGTTAATTGTCAAGCCGATTTTGCTACAATACACTATAATTAAGTGGTTATGAAGACTGTTTTTTTAAATATTTTTAACTATAATTCACTTTAATGAATATTTTTTAAATAAATTTGTCAATTTTCTGTGATTTTTTTACTTTCTATCTTTTAAGTTTTGACTTTTTTCAGTAAGATATACATATATATACCTATTATAGCGACAACAAAGGAATCCTTTAAATGAAAAAGATAATAACTTTTTTAATTAAAAATAAGCTATTTGTTGCCATTATTTTTTTAATTTCCTTATCTAGTTGGTCAACTGTAGCCTTGGCAAACGCCAATTCAATTGTTGTAGAGTCTGATTCAGTCAACGTACGTGTTGGTCCGGGCTTATCTTATTCTAATATGGGACAAGTAAAAAAAGGTGACAAACTGGCCATCTTGGCAGAAAAAAATAAATGGTATCAAGTCCGCCTTTCTGGCGATAAAATTGGTTGGGTCGCAAGCTGGCTAATTGATAATACTGAAGTCAGTTCAGCGACTAATAAAGTAGGAATTGTAAAAGTTCCTAATACAACCGTATTTAAAAAGAATAATTCTAACAGTGAGGTTCTTGGAACAATTGAGCAATCCCAAAAAGTAACTGTTATGTACCAAGAACAAAATTGGTCTCAAATCCTTTACAAAGGCACGGCAGCCTGGGTAAAAACAGAATTTATTCAAGGAACACAAGAAACCTCTGGATCTTCAAATAACTCAAGTGATGACATTAAAACTGTTACAGTGACGCAAGCTAACACCAAATTACGTATTGAACCAAATGATAGTGGTCGCATAGTCAAAAGTGTTGCCGTTGGTAAGAAGTTTGACTACTTAAGTAAATCCGGCAACTGGTATAAAGTTCGTGACAGTGATGGTTCTGTTGGCTATGTAGCTAGTTGGTTAGTAACTATTTCTGGATCTAAAAGTGCTGTAAAATCAGCAGCAACAAACATTTCAGAAGCTACGATCGTAATTGATCCCGGCCACGGTGGTAGTGATGTTGGTGCTGAATCGCAAAAGAAGACTTATGAGAAAAACTTCACCCTAGAATATGCCAAAGCTATAAAAGCTGATCTAGAAAAAACTGGTGCACGTGTTGTTTTGACACGATCTGGTGATGATACTAAATCGCTTGGTGATCGAGCTCGTCTTTCAAGTAAAATTGAAGCAGATGCATATATCAGTTTGCATTTTGATTCCAGTGATCAATCAAATGCCGGTTCTGGTGTTACAACGTATTACTACGAAAAGAATAAAGATGGTCAATTAGCAACTAGTATCAATGATCAATTAAAAAACTTGGCTATAGATAATCGTGGAACACAGAAAAAAGATCTATACGTACTTCACTACAATAGCCAGCCTTCAGTTTTAATTGAACTTGGTTATATTAATTCTTCAACTGATTATAAGAATATTAAATCAGATAGCTATAAAGAAAAAGTAGCTCAAGACGTTACAAATGGACTAAAAGAATACTTCAAGTAAAAAAGCATCCTTAGGGATGCTTTTTTTATTGTTCTAACATTAACGCTTCATAAGGACGTAACTTAACAATATTACTTGTCTTACGAATATTTCCATAATTTCCTAAAATCAACTTACAATCGTTGAGAATGGTTCTCTTTTGTTCTTTTTCAGTAAAATTAGCTATTACCATAATTCTTTTATCATCTTTTTGTCTAATGTAAGAATATACACTGTTGTCTTCAGGATCTAATAATTTATAACTACCTTCCATCAGAGTTTTATTTGTCTTTCGTAATTTGATTAAATTTTGATAAAAACTAAAAATATTGTTTGAATGACTTCTTACTGACTTTACAGAGTAATTATCTTTTTGGAATGATTTAATCCAAGGCATACCTTTCGTAAAACCATAATTTTCACTTAAATCCCATTGCATTGGTATACGTGAATTTTCACGTGATTTTTGTTGTAATATCTTAATTGCAGTTTTCTTATCAGTTCCTTTTTTTAACAAATCATTATAGGCATTGATCGATTCATGATCCTTATATTGCTTAATATCTGTGAAATAAGAATTCTTCATTGCAATTTCTTCACCTTGATAAATATAAGGTGTACCTTGCAATCCAAATTCCACCAACGCCAATAGTTTGGCAGACTCATCACGATATTTATTATCATCTAGAAATCTTGAAATGGCACGTGGCTGATCATGGTTATTCCAGAATAAGGCATTCCAACCATTATTTTTATGCATTTTTATCTGCCAATCACTGATGATACTCTTTAAATCAGTCAATTTATAATGACCTAAGGTCCACTTTTTACCATTGGTATAGTCGACTTTGACATGATGAAATGTAAAGGCCATTGATAGTTCTTCTCGTTTGGGATCAGTATACTTAACTGCTTCGCTGATCGGTGTTGATGATAACTCGCCTACCGTCACGAAGTTATTAGGACCAAAGACTTTTCGATACATCTCATGAATATATTCGTGCACATGCGGTCCATTTGTATAAAAATTTCGACCATCATCTGTCGGCGTTTCAAATGTATCATCTGGCATATTTTTGGTCTTTGAGATGTTATTAATAACGTCCAATCTAAAACCATCAATACCCTTATTAGCCCAGAAAGTCAGCATTTCAAATATCTTTTGACGAAGTTCTGGATTACGCCAATTTAAATCTGGCATGGTAACATCATACAGATGCAAATAATATTGGTTTAACGATGGGACGTATTCCCAAGCACTGCCGCTAAATTTTGAAACCCAGTTGTTAGGTTCATGGCCGTCGACTGGATCTTTGAAAAGATAATAATCGTGATAAGGATTGTCTTTTGATTTAATAGCTTCTTTGAACCAACTATGTTCGTTTGAAGTATGATTTAAGACCATATCCATTATTATCTTAATATCTCGTTTATGGGCTTCTTTTAAAAGTTTTTCAAAATTATCCATCGTGCCAAAGATTGGATCAATTTGATAATAGTCGGCAATATCATATCCATTATCATTCCCTGGTGAAACATACATTGGAGTGATCCAAATCAATTCGATCCCTAAATCATGTAAATAATCTAAACGTGAAATAATGCCTTTAATATCGCCAATGCCATCATCATTGGAATCTTGAAAACTTCTAGGATAAATTTGATAAACGGTGGATTTTTGCCATTGCTGCATTTCTGTAATTTCCTCAATTTCTTTCAAGCACTTTTTCATAACTAGTATATTATAATTTGTCTAAACATATGTCAAATTAGACTATTAAAAAGTTCTAAGCGGATAAATTCCACTTAGAACTTTTTTTAATCCAATAAACATACTCCAACGCCAACTAATCCCGGTCCAGTATGAACTCCAAGAGCTGGACCAACTTGGCCAAAGAACTCCTTTTTACCATTGATACCTTTACTATCTAACAATGCCATCATATGACCTCCAGACACTTCATCAGCACCATGTCCAACCGCTAATAGATAATCTTTGTGATCACCAATAAACTTGCTAACCATGTCTAACATCATCTTCTGACCACGTTTCATACCACGTGCTTTAGCGGCAGTAGTATAAATTCCATCAGAATTGCAAGTGATGATCGGAGCAAGTTTCAACATACTACCAACTACTGATGTAACCAAGCCTATTCTGCCTCCTGCTCTTAAATACTCCAAAGTTGGTATACAGAAATAAACAACAGTATTATCGATCATTCTTTTTGTCTTCTCTAAAACTCTCTCATAGACAATTCCTGAATCAATAGCATCTTTAGTTCCAACGGCAATTAGTCCAGCTGCAACGGCAACTTGTTTGGTATCAAATGATGTATAGGTAAATCTTCCGTCTTCATCTAACAACACTTTCAAAAAGTTATAAGTTCCACTCAACCCAGAAGAAATTGAGATAGAAATAATATGAGTATAACCATCATTATAAATTTTATCTAAAGTTTTTTGGATCTCTTCACCTGATGGTAGTGAAGTTTTTGGTATTTCAGATTCTAAATCGTCATATACTTCCACTGCGGAAATATTTACACGATCAAGGTAAGTTTTGTCTTTATAAATAATTTGCATAGGTATTTCATAAACACCATCTTTTTGTAAATATTCTTCTGGAATATCACAACAAGAATCTACCAGAACAGCAATTTTTTCAGTCATTATTTTTTACTCTTTTCTTCTGATGCTTCATTTTCAATCATCAATACTTTACGTGTCATCCATTTGGTTGCAAAAGATACGGTTACCATTTCAACCATCAAATAGGCAGACGTTGAATTATCTTCAGAAATTTTTTGTTTTTCATTTCGGTAATTTAACATTTTCAAAGCTAATTCTTGTTTGTCACAAAAAAAATCAAAAGCTTTTTCGATGCCGCCATTTAAATCAGTCATAACTTTTAATCCTGATTTAATCTCATTAATTGAAACGACTTGTTTTAAAAAAGTTATGGCAATAAGATATGCCAAGTGTTCCCTGGTGTATCGTTTTTTTATGGGATGCGGCAGTAAACCATTTTTAACATAATTATTAACCATCGATGTTGTAACGATAGGACCGTCTTCAATCCAAATTGGATTTAAATACTTATCTATTAACGTTAATAATTGATCACGATATAGGTCAAGTTCGGGAAGGTCATTCCACCTAGGCAACTTGAACTCTTCTAAATTATCTAACCATTCTTGCAGTTCGTCCATCAAAAAGCACCTCTTTATAATTACTAATATAACTTATCATAATATTAATTACCATTCAATCTAGTTTTAAAAACTAGATTGAAATTATAAAAAAATATCTCACAAATGATAGAGTATTCCTCTAACATTCATGAGATATTTTAAAATTTTAAGAAATTAGATCACGTTCATGCCAACCAATACCTATAATTACAAGAATACCGATAACACTTAAGCCAATGACCATAGGAATATTATTATTGATCTTAGATCCACCTAGATATAAGTCACCAACAATAACGATTAACAATGCAGTTAAAATCCCTGTCCATTGTAAACGTGTGAAGGCAGAACCTGTCTTACTTCTTTCTTCACGACGTGTAACGTAAGGCATGATCGTACCTAAACCAATCAGAACAATAATTGCCACAAAATTGATGATCAATTCATACCACCAAGTGCTGGTTCCAAAGGCAACGTCTTGTGGTCCGATACCAAATACTGTCGCGATTATCGTAACGATCAAACACCACCAGCCCACAGTTAGGGCTGCTTTATCATTTTTAATATAAACATACTCAGATGGGAATTTCTTACTATCCATACGAATTTTAATGAAAGCAAAGAAAATCCAGCATGTAACACCGGGGGAAATAATTCCATTAAGATTTAGTAACCAATTAAAGATATCGTTCATACTTGGTAAGAAAATACCAAGTAGCATAATAAACGCACTTAAACCACATGTTAATAAATAACCATTAACAGGTAATCCTGATTTATTCTTCTTACGAAGAACTTTCGGCATAAATTTGGCACCTGTATCTGAAATCAACATTCTGGTCATGGCATCTAATAGGACAGCCAAAAGTGCTGCCAAATAAAATACTTCCGTCCAAGCAAAAATATACATCAGTATACTACCCATATGGAATTGTTCACCTAATGCCAAGAAAGCGTAATATGAACCATTCATCTTCAAATCATTTGGTAAATGATAAGCATTAAAGAAAACTCCTAATGAAAATGATCCAAAAATAGTCAAGAAAGCTGTCATAACAGCCAACATGATCATTGCCTTAGGAAATTCACTCTTAGGCTTTCTCATCTTAGTAATAAATGGTGCAATTAACTCTGCCCCATTCATGGCATAGATCAATAGACCTAAAGTAGTTAAATAATGTAAATCAAATTTTGGTATGATCGTATGAATATTCATAGGTTGAGTAGCAATATGTCCACCCATACCTAATGCAGCAAAAGTCATAATAACAAATAATACAGTCATTCCAAACATTGCCACACCACCAATGGTACTTAGAACTTCCAATGAATGCTTAAAACGAGATTGCACAAAAATGAAAACAATAAAAGTGATCACAGTCCAAAAGGCAAACCAGCCATTAGACATTGTGTCTTGCAATTTACCATTGCCATACCAAGCCCAACCTAATCCAACAACGATTGAGTTTGCTGTATCGACAACGTATGGTACTGAAGCAGCCCAATAAGTCCAAGCTGTAAAATATCCTAGAAATTCACCACTAGTTCCACGAACCCATGATGAAAGGCCCCCTCCTTCATGATTAAAAACTGATCCTAATTGTCCAACCATAAGTGAATATGGAATGACATACAAGAATAGCATAATAACCCAAGAGGTAATAACGCCCATTCCCTGGTTTTGAAAGTTATAGGTTAAGTCATCAAAACCAATTACCGTAACGAAGCTCATTAGCGCCAAAACTGGCCAACTAATGAAAGACTTCTTCGGTTCTAAACTCTCCATAATGATTCCCCCGATAATAAAATATAAAAATATTACGTGCAACTTAATATTTTACAACTTATTGTTAATTAGAGAAGGGGAAAACGTTTTAAAATTTAAATTTTTTAGAAAAAAATAAAACCAACAACCTAAAATTAGATCACTGGCTTCATTTTAATGCACAAAAACTTAGTCTGTTAGTCTTGCTATCTTAAAATTTTAAAGAATTGTATTTATATCATTTAAACTTTCAATTTTATAATCGGCGTCCATATTTTTATCATCGCTTAATAAAATAGTTTTAGCAGAAACACTTTTACCAAAGTCTATATCTATCTTACGATCACCAATAACAAACATATCATGATTATCGAGATCATACTTTCTAATTAGATAGTTCAACATATCAGGATCTGGTTTTCTAACAAAATTATCACTGACACTAACTATTTCTTTAAAGTATTCAGATATATTTAAATTCTTAGCTATGTCAAAGATGGATTCATCCCGATGCGTAACTATAAATTGCTCAAAGCCTTCAGATTTTAAATAGTCCAAGGCTATTTTTGCATGCGGCATCAATCGTATTTGAGAATGATACTCATTTTCATACAGCGTATAGATTTTATAAAATTCTGTTAGTCCGCCGTTAGTTACATTATCGGCATTTTTTAGTGTTTCCGTTACAAATTTTTTAATCGAAGTTTCTTTTATTCCGCTATAAATTGTATCTTTTGAAAGTTTTATTTTAAAATTTTCTTCTAGAGATTTTTGCGTTGCCGCTACCATTCCAGGATAGCTGTTTGCCAACGTTCCATCAAAATCCCAAATTATACTTGTCATTTTATCGCTCCATTATTATTGTTACAGGTCCATCGTTAGTTAATGCAACTTGCATATCAGCACCAAATTCACCAGTTTCAACTTTTAAGTCGTAGCTTCTTAGGGTTTGATTAAACTGATCATATTTTTGACTTGATGATTCAAAACCACCTGCCCCAACAAAACTAGGGCGGTTTCCCTTCTTTGTATCAGCATATAATGTGAATTGTGAAATTGATAGAATGCTTCCTCCTACATCTTTTAGAGAAAGATTCATCTTCCCTTCACTGTCAGTAAATATACGCATATTAGCAATTTTATGAGCCATATAATTTAGAGTATCTGTTGTATCTTCATCCGCAAAGGCTACTAGTAAACAAAGGCCTTGATCAATCTGACCTAAAACCTTATTATCAACTGAAACTTTTGCATCTGAAACTCTTTGGATAACTACTTTCATATTATTCTATCGTCCTTTTGATTTCATAAACATCAGGTATATTATTCAGTTTAGAAATTATTTTATCTAGATGTTCCTTATTATTAACACCGACACTAACATGAATAATTGCCATCTTCGCTTTATCTAGACGACCGTTAACATTATTCAAAGAATTAGTAGTGGAATTAATGACTTGTAAGACCTCATTCAATAACCCATTGCGGTTAAAAGCATAGATATCTAGTTCAGCAGAGTAACGCTTTTCTTGAGTAACGTTATCCCAACTAACTTCAATAAATCTACGTTTTGCCTCTTCACTTTGGACATTAGGACAATCAGCTCTATGAATTGTCAATCCACGTCCCTTAGTAATATAGCCGACGATATCATCCCCAGGAATCGGACTGCAGCATTTTGCTAAACGGATTAAGAGATTATCGATACCTTGAACTGAAATACTATTATTAGGATTATCTTGAGTCTTTTTAACTTGAGTGCTTTCATTTTGTTGCGGCTTTTTCTCTTCATCATCAGTTATTAATGATTCTTCAAGCTCTTTTTTCTCCGCTTGTTTCTTTCGATCAGGGTCTTCACTAAGCAATTTATGTACCACGTTGATAGCTGATAGTTCCCCATAACCGACTGCATTAAATAATTCATCTGGATCAGTAAAGTTAAAAATATCCATTGCTAGTTCAAGATGTTTCTTATCAAGATACTTCTTTCCTGACATTGAACGGTTCTTTAGTTCTTCTTCAATTGATTCACGGCCAAGTTCGATATTTTCTTGACGATCTTTAACTCTAAAATAACGTTTGATTTTATTTCTTGATCTTGATGTATAAACGACATTGACCCAATCACGACTAGGCTTAGCATTGGCACTTGTCATGATTTCTACAATATCGCCATTTTTCAATTGATAGTTTAATGGCACCATTCTCGCATTGACTTTAGAACCAACCGCATGATTACCAACTTCTGTATGAACTTGATAGGCAAAATCTAGAGTAGTTGAACCCTTTGGCAACTCAACTACTTCACCTTGAGGTGTAAACACATACACACGATCATTAAAAATTTCACCCTTAACTGATTTCATAAAGTCAGCGGCATTATCAGAATTTTCCTGTAATTCAAGAATTTCTCTGAAGACATCAATTTTTTGTTCATTTTCATCTAATTTGACGCCTTCAAAATTACCTTCTTTATATGCCCAATGAGCTGCGACACCATATTCGGCAACTTCATGCATCTTAAAGGTTCTTATCTGAACTTCTAGTGGCTGTCCACCTGGTCCAATGATGGTCGTATGTAATGATTGATAGCCATTAGCCTTTGGTACGGCAATGTAATCTTTAAAACGACCAGGAATTGGCTTCCACTTCGAGTGGATCGAACCAAGAACCGCATAACAATCTTTAACTGAATCTACAACGATCCTAATTGCCAACAAGTCATATAATTCTGAAAATTGCTTATGCTTATCACGCATTTTTTTATAAATGGAATAAATATGTTTAGGACGACCATAAATATCATATTTGATACCTAAAGCATCAACACTAGTTTTAATATAATCGATAGCTTCAGCAATATAAGCCTCTCTTTGGTCACGCTTACTATTCATTAGATGAACAATTCGATAATATTGTTGAGGATTAATATAGTGCAGTGATAGATCCTCAAGCTCCCATTTGATCTTACTGATACCTAATCTATCAGCTAATGGAGCATAAATTTCCAAAGTTTCTGTGGCAATTCGACGTTGTTTATCGGGACGCAATGCTTTCAAAGTACGCATGTTGTGTAATCTATCAGCCAATTTAACCATGATCACACGTAAATCTTTAGCGGTAGCCAAAAGCATTTTTCGATGGTTTTCAGCCAATAGTTCTTGATGTGAATGATACTTATACTTACTTATCTTTGTAACTCCATCAACGATGGTAGCAACTTGGTCCCCAAATAATTCATTGACATCGCCGAGTGTGATATTAGTATCCTCAACAACATCATGCAGATATCCAGCGGCTACTGTATATGGATCCATATGTAAAGAAGCAAGAATTTGAGCTACTTGTGTTGGATGAATAATATAAGGTTCCCCAGTAGCGCGTTTTTGTTCTTTATGGACGTATGCCGCAAATTTATATGATTTATTAACAAATTCAACATGTTCTTCATTCATATATTTTCGACAAATATCTAGGACTTCGTCAGGAGTATAGTCTCTATTTTTTTTCAAATTACCCCGCCCCTTCTACAATAAAAAGCACTCTAAGAGTGCTTTCTTTACGTATTATTATGCTTGCTTTATTAAGAAAAAACAATCAATTTTCCTTATCAAATAAGAAATATACTAAAATACTCAAAATTAAGTAGATCCCAGCCAGAAAGTAACCATAACGGCCATATTTTATAAAAACACTGATTACAAATATAACTGGAAAAATAATCATATTATAAAACGATAATGAATATTTTCGACAAAACCAGCCTAGAAAACCAGAGAAGAAAATATTGATTACGAAGAATAACCAAATAATCCGATTAGATTTTCCTAAGTGAAACAAATTAAACAAGATTGGCATAATAAAAACCAAAATAATAGAAATAAGTGCTATATAAGTTGTTTTCGATTGTTCTATTTTTTTCCAAATGTTTTTCAATTTTTTATTCCTCATTTTGACGATAATTCATAATTATATGATAGCACTGACAAGAAGTACAGTGGTGCAGTTTCAGCTCTCATAATCCTTGGTCCTAATCCAATGGATAAATACCCATTTCTATTTAAAAGTTCTACTTCATCAGGTGAGAAACCACCTTCTGGACCAAAAACACCAATTATAGAATTAGTCACTGATTCTTCTAACGATTTCACCAATGTACTAGTTTCGCCCTGTTTAGCGGATTCTTCATAGGCAATAAATTTTAAATCTGAATTATCATCGTTCAATAAAGCTAAATCATTTAAATAAGTAACTTCAGGTATTACTCTGCGCTTTGACTGCTGTGCCGCATTTTTAGCTATTTCCTGTAATCTGATCAACTTCTTCTCAATTACGTTTGCTTTCCAATGCATAATTGAATATTTAGAATTAAAAAAGATTAATTTGCTTGCACCTAATTCTGTTGCCTTTTGGGTTATCCACTCTATCTTATCCTTTTTTGACAAAGAACAAGCTATAGTAACTTCAACTGGTAATTCGGTCGATGCTTTCTCACTCTTGGCGACTTGAAATTTAATTGTTTTTTCATCTTTATTTATGTTTTCAATAGTTGCTAAATAAAGACTTTTTGATTCATCGACCAGATATATCTGATCAGATATTTTATGACGTAAAACCGTCACAACATGTTTAAAAATTTCAGTATCTTCTATTATAACCGATTCATCAGTGAATATTTGATTAACGAAGTATTGCTCCATCTTGTAATTCAGCGTCCTTTACTCTTTTACAAATCAATGTTGACCAACCTTTGAGGTGGAAAACTTCTAGTACCGTAAAACCGTGTTTCTTCATTTCAGAACTAATAATTGATTCCTTCTCATTAATTATACCTGATAAAATAACAAATCCTTTATTATTTAAATGTTGATCAATATCTGGAATAAATTTCATAATAACATCAGCCAAAATATTAGCGACGATTACGTCTACTTTTCCATTTACTCCATCGAGTAATGAATTTTCGTAAACTTCAATATCTGAACAGCCCTCATTTAATTTTAAATTAGCTTTAGCAGCTTCTACTGCCTCGGGATCTAAATCAAAGGCAGTTATTTTTGAGACACCTAATTGACGGGCTTGAATTGAAAGAATCCCTGATCCGGTACCGACATCATATAGTGATCGTGCATCGCCTAAGATCATTTCTAATGCCTGCATACACGAGTATGTTGTAGGATGAGTTCCGGTCCCAAACGACTTTCCTGGATCCATGACGATTAAATGTTCGTCGGCAAACTTAGGTTGATATTCAACCCAGTTCGGTACAACAGTCAAATAACGACTAATATGAACCGGATGATAATATTGTTTCCATTCATCTACCCAGCTTTTATCGTCAACTGTATCTTCAAAAACTGTTACCTTACTTACGTCAAAGCCAAAATTTGCCAAATTATTTATTTCAGTTATTAATTCATTTTTTATCTCAGGTCTATAAACCTTATCATCAAAATATGAATTTATTTTGGTTTTAACTGATTTATTTTCATCATCGACTAATTCAGTCCCATTAGCGCCGATCTTCATAAAAATATCAGAAATAATTTCTTGATCAAAATCATCAGGAATTGAAACACTAAGCTTTTTCCAAATCATAAAAATTCCTCCGTAATTACTATTAAGGTTACTAAAAATTAACAATAAAAAAAAGACGTTTCTCGCGTCTTAGTTAATATATCCTCTAATTGTTTCCATAAAGTTAAATTCACATTTTTTAATTTTATCTTGTGCCTTATTTGATAGTTCCTTATTGAGCACATTGTGTTTTTCATCCATACACTCTAAACCATTGATCAATTCAATGAAATAATTATTTAAAGTCTGATCTACTTTAGATCCCTCAAGATGATACTTAGTTATATATGAATTGCAAAGCTGGCTGAATCGTTTAACGTTTATTACATAATTGTGAGTTAAACGAGAATAATTCTCATGAGTCAAAGCCTCTCCACGTTCAATTAGACTCATCGTTTTAAAATACTCAACGAAAACTTCACGATATGTTAAAAACCTTTCAACGAATACATTAGTTTCTAATACTTGACTTCTTTCCATTGTTTTTCCCATTTAAAACACCTCATTTCTGTTTTTTATAATATATCATACATTTTTACTTATGGAAACCATAAGTTATAAATATAATAAATTTTTTTGTAAAAAAATACGCATTAATCAATATGATCAATACGCATCCATAACAGTATTTAAAGACTACTTTTCTTGATTAAGTTTTTCTTTAGCAGCAACTTTTCTTAAAGATTCATTATCTTTAAACAATCTTTGTGCTTCTGATAACTTTTCCGGGCTTTTTTTGATTTCTTGAGATATTCTACTGAAATCATTTTGAATAGGATCATTATCCTTTTTGTTGCGTTTAAAAAAACTCATTCTTTTCGCTCCTTCAACTATTAAACGTTGTTATTATATAACAAATTATTAAAATATTACTTATTATTTTAATTTAGCGCTTAAAAACTTTCAAAAGTTCTGACTTTTGTTATGATTGAATCAGTAATCTATTAATCTGGTGAGGAAAATGAGTAAGAAGAAAAAAAAAGTTTCAAAAACATTAGTCGAAAAAATTCTTGATAAGGAAAAAGTCGAATATACAGCTATGACTTTTCCTACAAAAGCTGATGGTGATACTCAAGAATTAGTTCATGATGGTAGTATGCAAGATGGATACAAAATATACAAAACATTAGTTTTAACTGGGAACAAAACCGGTCCCTTAGTCGGTATGATCCCCTTGGATAAACATTTAAGCTATAAGAAATTAGCTAAAATATCAGGTAACAAAAAGGTTGGTATGGTCCCTTTGAAAGATCTCATTAAAACTAGTGGATTTGAACATGGTGCCAATAGTCCAGTTGGTATTCATTCACTTCATAATTATCCAATTTATTTTGATGATGAGGCTGATAGATCCAAAAAAATTATCGTCTCTGCCGGAAAACTTGGACAGTCACTATTGATCGAACCTCACGATTTAGCTAAAGTTGTTAATGCTAAATTTGGAGATTTTGCAGTCAACGAACCCGAATAAAAATTTTTGATTAAAAACAGGAGCAGTAATCCAAAATTGGATTATTGCTCCTATTTTTTTAAGTAAAGAAACTATCTATATTATTTGTTTCAAAATACTATTTTTAAATTTCATATAATTCGAATCGATATTATCTGAATTTATATTAAAATACGGATTTTGGACTACTTTTAATTGTGATGTTTTATCTGGTGTCATGATCATGATACGATTTCCCAATTTAATAGCTTCATCAATATCATGAGTAATTATAAAGAAAGTTAAGTTTAAAGATTTCCATAATCCTAAAATAACATCATGAATATCATTACGAGTGAACTCGTCTAATGCTCCAAAGGATTCGTCAAACATTACCAACTGCGGCTGATTAGCTAAAGCACGTGCAATTGCGACTCTTTGTCTCATTCCTCCGGATAAAGAAAATACATAGTCTTTTCTTTTATCAGTCAATTGAACTTGTTCCAGCAGGGTGGTTACTCTTTTATCGATCGTTTCTTTATCAAAATGTCTCATTTTAAGTCCAAAGCCAATATTGTCAGCAACATTTAGCCAAGGGTATAAGGCATTATTTTGAAAAACAACTCCTAATTTCCAATTAGGTCCACTGACTGGCTCGCCATTTAATAAAACTTCCCCAGAAGTTGGTTCTAAATAGCCAGCAATAGTATTTAGTAATGTACTTTTACCACATCCAGACTTTCCAATAACAGTAACAATTTCGCCACGCTCAATATCCAAATTTAAGGAATTTAAAGTTGGCTTATCATCATTTTCATAAGTTAAAGTCAGATCCTTAACCTCAATAATTTTTTCCATCTAATCATCCCCCAATTCGTTCACATATTTATCTGCTATAAAGTCATTTATCTCTTTTTTACTTGGTGCATGGTCAATTGTTTGTTGTTGAGACATAAATTTACCAGTTATATAAAGTTGTTCAGGAAATGTTTCACTGAGAAATTTATCATCAACCATCTGTTTTGAAGTCAGCCATTTTGAAGTACCAATTTGTGACTTAGCTTCTGAATAACTAAGATCCATCTGTTTAGAGGCAGCCTTAATAGTAATATTAGGATCTTTTTGCATCTCAATATGAGCTTTATTCAATTGTTGCAATAATCCTGAAACTAGTTTGGGATTCTTTCGTTCAAATCCACCTCTAACTAGAGTCACATTGGCGGTTATGCGATTTTGATCACGTAGATTTTCACTAGTTATTAAAAAATGACCGTTTTTCAACATTGGCGTTAAAGTAGGCTGCCAAGTATAAGCCGCCGAAATATCTCCTCTATTCCAAGCTGCAACAATATCTTGTGTATCCATATCCAACAATGAGACTTTATTCAATAAGTGATGTTTTTTTAAAGTCATCATTAAACTGTAATGCGAAGTTGATGCAAATGGGGTAGCTATTTTTTGACCAGCCAAATCGTCAAAATCCTTAATACCACTGCCATTTCTAACTACGAGACCTTCATTATTTCCTAAAACATCATTAACCCAGACTAATTTTGCATCAATTTTTGAGGTCAATGCTACGACGGCATTAGTATCCCCCATAGTTGCAAAATCTATATCTCCTGAAATCAAAGCTTTATTAGCGTCGACACCAGAATCAAAAATTATATATTTTACTTTAATATGCTCTTGATCAAAATAATTACTTATATATTTTAATTGTCTTGAAGCGGCTACATCATTTGGAACTTGTAAAATTCCAATTCTAACTTCAGTGGTTTTCTTATCGTTTGTACTACTAGTACACCCAGATAACAATAAAAAAACTACTAAAAGAGTAAGAAGCTTAACTATTTTTTTCATTAGCGGCCACTCCAAAAGACGATCTTTCTTTCAATATATTTTAAAATTTGATCTAAAACAACTCCGGTTATACCTAAAATAATGATTCCAACAAACATAACATCACTCTTTAGATATTTGGAAGCGTTAATAATCATCCATCCTATTCCGTATGTAGCAGCTACCATTTCAGCAGCGACAACAGTCGTATATGCCATACCGACTGCTGTTCTGATCCCAGTAAATATATCTGGCAATGCTGACGGAAAAATTACATGAAAGAAAACTTGTTTGGAACTAGCGCCTAAAGATTCAGCACTTTTAATATAATCGTCCTTAACACGATTTACCCCTGATATACAAGCTAAATAAATGGGAGCAAAAGCTGCCAAATACAACAGAACTACTTTAGATGTCTCTCCAATACCGACCCACAAAATCAAAATAGTGTAGTACGCAAGTGGTGGGATTGGTCTTATAAACTGGATTATTGAATCAAATATTGAATAAACAATTTTGATCCTCCCACTGATCAAACCTAACGGAATTGCTGTAACAATAGCCAAAAAAACGGCACTCAATAATCTCGCCATTGTTATCAAAAAGTGTTGCCAAAGCGGTATACCGTTATATCCATATTCACTCAATTTTACAAAAGTTGAAACAACTTTCTCTGGACTCGGTAACAGTATTTCTGGAACCATTCTAAATGACGTGGCAATTTGCCAAGCAACAAAGATAAGTAACCAAGTTGCAATGGTAATCAGCCAATAATTCTTCTTCCCTTTCGAATTCATACTTCCCTCCGTAGACCGAAAAAAATATAGTTACTCCCAATGGATAACTACATCTTCTTCATATTATGAATCAAATTTGTAGTTCAAAATAATTAAATAGAACTTACTTATCCAGTGTACACCATAAAATTACATTGAAAAACCCAATTCAGCACCATTTTAAAGCGTTGCCATTACCAAGTAAATTTAGTTTCAAAAGATATGAACATATGTAATTATATAGTGTCACAATCTAGTTTTATTATCATTTAAATTATGATTAAGTTATATCATATGATACATTTTGTTAATGATATTTATTTTCAAAATATATTCTAAGAAGGACAATATTTAATGATAAATTACTTAAAAATGCGGATTGTTAAGCGATTGGCCCTGATCTCATTAGGTATTAGTTTAATCCTCTCCGGTCTTCAAATAGTACAATCACTCACTCCAATTTTAAAATTTGGTAATACATTTCTAGAATCTCCATACACTAGATGGTTTTCAGTGGATCCTTTTAATTTTGAACCAATTATTTTTTATATACTATTGCCACTAATAGCCAGCATACCAACATCACTTATCTTAAAAGAAGATCTAGATTCCGGATTCATTTTTTATCTTAGAAATAAATTTAATTTGAATAAAATTGTCTTTTCTTACGCATCAGCAGCATTTATTGGCGGATTCGTTTCGGCAATTATTCCCCTAGTTACCAATTTTCTAACTTATTTTCTTTTTATACCTAATATAAGACCTGATTTTCTCATCAATGAAAATTTATTAATAATAAACGAAAATACGCTTTTTGTTGACTTATATTATCAACATCCACTAATGCATGGAATTTTTTCCATTTTACTAACCTCATTTTGGGGAGGCTTATTTGCAGTCTTAACTTGTTCATTTTCTATATGGATCAAAGGGAAATTTTTATCTCTTCTTTCAACTTTACTTCTTCAGATCTCTATATTGATATTAAATATTTTTATAAAAATTCCTCATTTTGTTAGCTTTTTGCCATCTGACTTTTTAAGAGAGACCGCACCTAGTGTAATAAATATCGCAACTGTAATTATCATGACTATTATATTTTCACTTTCGAGTATTTTTCTATTACTTATAGGAAGGAACAGGAAAATTGTTTGGTAAAATTTTAAAACAACAGCTTAGCCTGATTTACCATGATCGTTCAATCATTCTATTTTCTGTTCTTGCAATAGTTATAGGTTTATCACCATTTGGACAATTAACTATTTTAAGAAAATCTGCTGATATGTCACAATTTTTAACTTCCATATTTAGTCCCTACACACTATGTTTTGGATTATTCACAATTTCTTTAATTGCTAGTTTGAATACCGAAAAATTTAGACTGAATGATTTTTTGATCACTCGAACCAGAACTAGTATTACTGTCTCAATAATCATTAGAACAGGATTCATACAACTTATTATTTGGCTACTTTGGATGTGTTCTTCGATACTTACAATAACTTTAAGCGGTCTTGGAAATCTTCTTATCTTAACAAGATTTGAAATTTTGATTTTATATTTTTATGTCTATCTTGTCCTTCTTCTTCTATCTTTAGTTGAATTATTTATCCTTACAATAATAAGAAGCAAAATCATAGCCTTTACAACGGCATTTGGAATTAATTGCTTCGACTTTTATTTATCAAAAATCAAAATTAACTCTTTGATCTATTACTTTGTAACGCCAAAAAGTTTACTAGGAATATTGGTAAGATCCATTATTATGGTCATCTTGACGATTGTATTCACCGTCTCGATCAACAAAATAATATTTAAAAAAGAATTTTTAGAGGTAAATTAAATGAAATTTATAGAACTAGAAGCAGTGAATAAAAGATTAAACGATCAGCTTTTAATCGACAATGTAAATCTCAAAATAGACCAAGGAGAAATTGTTACATTTGAAGGGATCAATGGTTCTGGTAAAACGATTATTTTAAAAGCTATTCTCGGTTTGATAAAAATTGACGGTAAAATTTCAATTGATCAGCAGATAATAAATCCCAAGATTAAATATCCCATCAGTGTAGGAATATTAATCGAAAGACCTAGTTTATTTGAAAATATGACCGCGTTTCAAAATCTAAAACTATTAGCTCGACTGCAGGACAACGTAAATAATAATGACATTACACAACTATTAACTTTACTAGGTCTTAAAGAAAACATTCATCAAAAAGTTAAGAAATTTTCCTTAGGTATGAAACAGAAAGTAGGAATTGCCCAAGCTCTATTGGGAAGAAATCAATTAATAGTGTTAGACGAACCGACTAATGCTCTAGATAAAGAAAGCATAGAATCACTAGTTAAAATCATTAAAGATTTTAATACCAATAAAACTACTTTCCTAGTAACATCCCATGATGCTCAATTTTTACAAAAAATCTCTACAAAGCATTTCCGTATTGAAAATGGAGGAATACATGAAAAAATATCATAATCATCTAAAAGTGATTCTGCTGTTCACCATTTCAATGATTACTCTTATTTTTTTAACATTACAATATCAAAAAATTAACGCTGAATATTACAATACTAGAGAAATAAGTATTGTTAAAAACAAAAAAATAACGGCTAATAACGTTGAATTCAAAGTTGTAGATATTTTTTCTGATCGAGATTCCATTATCGTAACGCTAAATATCAAACAAACTGGTCCAGGATTCTATGGTATGAAAAGTAGTGATAATTTTTACGAGAATATGTGGATCGCTAGTCCTTATGTGTTCAGTCAGCATTATAATAAAGCGATAACTGATCAAGACAATCGAAAATTTGATATGAAGAAATACGCTGACGGAAAAGAGATGACTGCTAAAGTTTCCTTCAGAAATAATAAAGCTCTTGAGAATGGCAAATTTTATTTCCTAGTATCCAATAATAAATCTATGATCAAATATGCTTTACCACTAAAAAAAGGCACTGTCAGAAATTAATCTGACAGTGCCTTTTTAGACTCTCTTATAGTCATTGGTTAAGCAACTTTAGTTTTTAAATCAGTAATAGCTTTTTCAATGGTTGTACCGTTACCAAAGTTATTGCTATTTTTAACATCAATTGCTGTGAATAATTGATCATTAGTATTTAATAGAATTCTATATTTCATATTATTCACACCTCCTTCTTACAAAGTTATATCTCTAAGAGGTAGCGATAGTGGTTACTATACTAGGGTGTCCGACAATAGTCAATCATTTTGTTTTTTAATCGTTTTACTTGACTTAATAAAGAATATAAATAATTATATAGTTGTAGACTTATGAAAAGGAGAACTAAATGTTCGATTTATTTTTGAGATTCATTAAATGGTTTCTGATCGTTGCTGTTGCAATAGCTATTTTCTTCTACATTGGTATCCCTCTATTAATTATGGCTGCCATTGCGTTTGGGATCTATTATTTATACAAGCGCTACAAATCTAGCCGCTATACTCCTGAGGGACGTAAGAAGGTTAACTAATATTGAAATTAAAAACTAGAAATCCATCTGGACTTCTAGTCTTTTTTATTTCTAGTACCTCTGGATCTTCCCTTGTCAGATGTAAAAGAAATTATCACCAGCAAAATACCTGCTGCAAGTGCACTTAATAGTAATTGGCTTGTAAACCAATGAAATAAATATCCTAATATGGCAACGATTACCAAGATGGCTCCTAGCCATCGATCGATCTTCATCAATAAATTCAATTTTTATTCACCTTTTATTACTTTTTAGTTTAATTAATACTAATATATAGTTGTTCGATACTTACTATTATACATGAAACTTTATTCTTGGAGGAATCATAATGGATAAAACAGAGAAGTTATCTATTTTAGACGATTTAATAAAACTTGAGACCGTAAATGGTCATGAAGAATTGGTGGCCAATTATCTTAAAAAACTGTTCGAAAGACATCAAATTAAGACGGAATTAGTTAAAACAGATGATAATCGCTTTAATTTAATTGCTTCTATTAATAATAATGCCGAAAAAACACTTGGGTTTACAGGACATGAGGATGTTGTTGCTCCAGTTGATGAAAAGAAATGGAATTACGGAGCATTTAACCCTAAGCACATCGATGGAAAAATCTTTGGACGTGGAACATCAGATATGAAATCTGGCCTAGCTGGATTAACGATTGCCATGATCGAGTTAAACGAAGATGATAATTTTAAGGGTAATATTAAATTTATCGCCACTGTCGGTGAAGAATTAGGTGAAATTGGTGCTAAACAGTTATCAGAATCTGGGTACGCTGATGATCTTAATGCACTTGTTGTCGGTGAGCCAAGTAATGCTTCTTCGACACCTGTTATGGATCAACTAATTAACAGTGGTTTGATTCAAATTCCAGACTCTAATCCTTCTGAATATGGACGTCATGCTATCTTTTGCGCTCATAAGGGCTCAATTGACTACAAAGTTTCACATGGTAAAGCCGCACATAGTTCTATGCCAGAAGCTGGTATTAATGCTTTAGACAATTTGATTACTTTCTATAACAAACAAAAAGAATACTTCAATGGATTAATTGCTAAAGATGAAATTCTTGGTAAGACAACACCTGCAGTTACAATTATAAAATCCGGTGACCAAGAGAATACTATCCCCGACTATGCAGAAATGAATGTTAAAATCAGAACTATTCCAGAATACAATAACGATAAATTAATCGTTGATCTCAAAAATATTATTAATGAGTTAAATCAAACTCCACATATGTCTTTGGAACTTAATGAAACAAGCAGCAACTGGCCAGTTAAAACTGATATGGATTCTAACTTTCTAAAGATCGTTCGTCAAAGTTATCAAGAAGTATTTGAAAAAGAAGCTTTGGCAGTTGGTGCACCTGGTGGTACTGATGCATCTCAATTTGTTAAGGTCAATCCTGATTTAGAAGTAGTTGTCGCTGGCCCTGGTAACGAAAGTGCTCATCAAGTTAATGAATTTGTTTTTGAAGATGATTACCTACAATTTATTAATATTTACGAAAAAATTGCTCTGAAATATTTTGAATAAAAACAATTAAGGAAACAACAATGCGCAAACTATCAAGAATACTTCTAATACTATTATGGATCTTATGGATAGGTTTATTTATATTTTGGGGCTCACATTACGGCTGGTCCTCACTTGGGCCTGTTATTACTCACAATAAGCCACATGGAATTTTTGGCTGGTCGTTTACGATCCTATTTTGGTTATCGGCTGCTCACTTCACTTACTATCGTTTGATCAATTCAAAATGATCCCAACCTATCTCCTTGAGTAACCGTTTGCAATGGCTTACTATTAATAGTATGAACAATGAGGAGGAAGATAAAATGTATGTTGCTTCAGAAAATCGTTATGACAATTACTCTGTTCGTCACGCTGGTGAAACTGGTTTAATGTTACCCCCAATTTCTTTAGGATTGTGGCGTAATTTTGGTAGTGCTGATCCATTAAGCGAACGCAGAAATACGATTCTACATGCTTTTGACAAAGGTGTATTCCATTTTGACAATGCTAATCACTATGGTGATGGCAATACTGGCTTTGGTACTTCAGAAGAATTACTAGGTCAGATTTTGAAAAATGATTTGAAATCTTATCGTGATGAATTAGTCATTTCTACTAAGGTTGGTTATGAAATTCATGATGGACCTTATGGTATCGGTACTTCCAGAAAATCATTACTTCAAGGTATCAATGACTCACTACAAAGACTAAATTTGGATTATGTAGATATTTATTATGCTCATAGATATGATGATAAAACCCCTATCGAAGAAACCGTTAGAGCTTTGGATGATATAGTACGTTCTGGTAAGGCGCTATATGTCGGTGTTTCAAACTATGAAGTTCCCGAATTAAAACAAGCTATTGCCCTGTTTAAAAAACTCGGTACCCCATTTGTTTTGGATCAAATGAGTATGAACTTATTAAATGATCATGTAGAAACTAGTGGATTAGCTCAATTATTAAAGGATAACGGTGCTGGTGTAATCGCCTATGGTCCACTTTGTGAAGGATTATTATCCGACCGCTATCTTAATGGAATTACCGATTCATTCAAAATACATCATACAAATTCTGAACTCTTAGACGATGGTCCTGATGCTTTAGTCGCTAAATTGAATAAATTAAATGATATCGCCAAGAACCGAGATCAGACACTTAGTCAAATGTCACTTGCCTGGTTGTTAAAAGATCCTGTCGTTGCCAGCGTTATTATTGGAACAACTAATAATGATCATCTAGACGAAAATTTAAAGGCTCTCGATAATCTTGAATTCTCAAATGATGAAATTAGTGAAATAAACAAATTAATAAAATAAAATTTTATAATTACAAAAAGGAAACTTTCTCCACTTAATTAAGTGAGTGAAAGTTTCCTTTTTTAAATCATTAGTAATTTATCAATTGCACGTAAAACGCCATCTTCATTATTAGTTTTGACTACAAAATCAGCTTTATCTTTTACATCATCAAAAGCATTACCCATGGCAAATTTAACTCCAGATTGGTTGAACATTTCCAAATCGTTATAGCCATCACCAAAACAAATCGTATCATCCTTAGTACAGTCGAGGATATTTTGAAGCTTTTGAATTCCGGTTCCTTTATGCGCTCCAAAATTGGAAACATCGATCCAAGTCGGCTCTGGAGCAACGATAAATAATCTATCTTTAAAATTATCTAAACGATGACAATATTCAAAAGTATGTGCCTTAGCATCGTATACAGAAATTTTAGTAAAATCTTGAGTTATCGCTTTAAAATCTGCTATTTCGGTTACTAGGTGATAACTTTTTTTAATTCGATTGATCTCGGCATCACTACGACCAGTTGGGATATAACTGCGATCTTCAGTTGAAGCAACAATATTAAAATCAATATTCAGATTTTGCAAAGCAGTAATAAATTCTTGACCTAATTTGTTAGGAATCAAGTTCTTATAATAGAATTTACCTTCATATTTAATTCTAGCCCCACCATCACCAACGATCCAGATGTCAGAACCTAAAATCTCTTCAACCTTTTCGGCTTGTTTGCCAGTGCAAGCAGCGAAATTAATATTTCGGGCTTTTAACTCTTCTTTTATCTTATTGTAATGTTCTACATTATAATTCTTATTTTTATCTAAAAAGGTACTATCTAAATCAGTTATTACAAGTTTCATCAAAATTTTCCTTTAATTAATTTGACGATACTTATAACTATTGGTATAAGTTACAGACTCATTTGCAGGCAAAACTATATTACCAAATCCTACATGATTGATTGCATCAGGCAACGTCTGCATTTCCATTGCTAGGGAATTATATTCTCTTTTATCCGCTTTTTTGGGATCATTGGGGTTTGCTGTAAAAATGACCAAACCATTTCGATCAGAAGAAAAATCAACGGCTCGCTTATTCGATTTTATAGTAGCTACTGAATTTCCATCAGTAACAAATGTATCGTCAAATTCTAGTTTACCATTATCAGATTTCAAATCATCTAAAGCTTTAGCAATCGTTTTGAATTCTTTAAATTCATATCCCTTCGTTACTGGCAAAATTTTACCAGTTGGAACTTTATTGGAATCAACCTCAAGTATCGAGTTAGAGTTGATTTTCACATCTTGTCCAAATACATCTTCATTATCCGTTACATTGAAGTAAACATGACAAGTTGGATTAAAGAGTGTCTTTGCGGTACTTGTCGCAGTATAGGAAATTTTAACTTCGTTTTCTTCACTTAAACTATAAGTAATTTTTAGTTCCAGATCTCCTGGAAAATTATCATCAGCACTTAAAAATTTATGTGACAGTATAACTTCATCTTTAATAACCGAACCGGAAAAGTTAACACTTTGAAATCCATTATCTCCACCATGGATCAAATTTGAACCATCATTTGCTGGTAAATGATAATTTTTATCATCCAATTTGAAGCTAGCGTGACCAATTCTACCTGCAACTCTACCAACGGTTTTCCCTACTTGATAAGGAGTCTTGATATAATCATCCAAATTATCAAAATGACTGATCAGTGAATGCGTGATTCCATTTTCAACAACTTTGAAATCCTGCCAAGTGGCAGCGTAAGATAATACATTTAACTGCGTCTTATGCTTATTCTCAATTTTATATAAATAAACCGGCCCATTTTGATAAGTCCCAAACTGTTCTTTAGTTATTTTCATCGAGATCAGTCCAAAGCCTTTTTAATATTTGCCAAAGTTAATTCACTTGTATCAGCAAAATTAATATCAGCCTCACTTAAAATGTTTTTATCACCTATACCAATAGATAATTCTCCAGCTCCATTGATCGATTGAACTCCAGCTTTAGCATCCTCGATCCCGATACATTCTTCTGGTTTAAGATTTAAAGCCTCTGCTCCACGAGCAAATATTTCAGGATCTGGTTTACCATGCTTTAGAGTTGTTGGATCAACTTTGTTCTTAAAATACATTGCTAGTCCTAATTGTTTTAAAACTAATGGTGAATTCTTTGAGGCTGAAGCAAGTGATAATTTATAATCATGCTCTTTAAGATCCTTTAAAAAGTCTGCAATTCCTGGAAGAATTGCTGTAGCATCCATATCTTTTAAAAGATTTAAATAATTAGTGTTCTTTTCTGCTGCAAAATCTTCTTTTTCTGCTTCTGAATATTTATTTTCGATTCCGCCGCTCTTTAAAATCAAATTTAATGAGTCCATACGACTGATTCCTTTAAGTCCATCAGCTAATTCATCTGTCCAAGTAACACCTAATTTTTCTGCCAATTGGCGCCATGCCTTAGCATGATAGACTGATGTATCAGCAATAACTCCATCTAAATCAAAAACGAATCCTTTAATCTGCTCAAATTTTACCATTTGAATTCTCCTTTATAAAAAAAGCGTGACGAAACGTTTTTTGCACACTAAGCAAAACGGCGTTCCCTCACAACTCCTTAATTTAATTCGACTAACTCGTCATTAACTTTAATTGATAGTGGTTCACCTGAAATTAATTTAAAGTGTGAACCAGATTTATCAATTGTTATTTCAATTACACGTCCTCTAAATACTTGTCTAAATGAATAACTATCCCACTTCTTTGGTAGGAATGGTTTATAACTCAAAGTTCCATCATCATGGACACGCATACCTGCAAATCCATGCACAATTGAGATCCAACCACCTGTCATTGAAGTGATATGCAAACCGTCATCGGTATCATTATTATAGTTATCTAAGTCTAGTCTAGCTGTTCTTTCATATAATGCAACCGCTTTATCTTCGTAATGTAAATCAGCGGCAAGAACAGAATAAATTGAGGCTGAAAGACTTGATTCATGAACTGTTAATGGCTCATAAAAATCAAAGTTCTTCTTCTTTTCATCTTCTGTAAAGTCATCCATAAAGTCCCAAATACCTTGAATAACATCACCTTGTTTAATATATGGTGAACGAAGAATTTTATCCCATGACCAGTTTTGATTTAATGGCAATTGATCACTTGGCAATTCGCTGACTGGCTTAATATCTTTATCTAAGAAGCCATCATGTTGTACAAAAATACCTAATTTTTCATCATATGGTAAGTACATTCTATCGACAATATCTTGCCAATGCTTCTTTTCATCAGCTGAAATATTTAATTTAGCAGCTTGTTCATCTGAAACTTCATTTAATACTTTGAGGGTATATTCAAGTGTCCAACGTGCCAAATAATTTGTATACCAATTATTATCGACATTGTTTTCATATTCATCAGGTCCAGTAACACCGTGAATCATATACTGATTATTACGTTGACTAAAGTGAACACGATCAGCCCAGAAACGAGAAATTTCTGTTAGAACTTTACTACCTTCGTTAAGAACATATGACTTATCACCTGTATAACGTGTGTAGTTATAAATGGCAAAAGCAATATCACCATTACGATGGATCTCTTCAAAAGTGATCTCCCATTCGTTGTGACATTCAATCCCGTTAAAGGTAACCATTGGGAACAAAGCTCCATCAAGACCTTGTTCTTTGGCATTTACGTAGGCTCCATCAAGTTGTTTATAGCGATACATCAAAAGGTTTCTAGTTACTTTAGGATCTGTGATACCTAAGTAAACTGGAATACAGAAGGCCTCAGTATCCCAATAAGTAGCCCCACCATATTTTTCACCAGTAAATCCTTTAGGACCAAAGTTTAATCTAGCATCGTCACCATAATAAGTGCTGAATAATCCAAATAAGTTAAAGCGCATTCCTTGTTGTGCTTCGACATCCCCCTTAATTTGAACATCAGATTTATTCCAACGTTCTGCCCAAATATCACGATGTGCAGTAAACAATTCGTCAAAGGTTCTAGACATTACTTTCTTAGTCAAAGAGTTCATTGCAGCGGTTAACTCATCAACTGTATCGTAATCTCTTGAGGTAGTTACGATCACACGTTTTTCAATTGAAGCTTGTGCACTCTTAGCCAAATCGATTTCAAAAGTCTTGCTTGTTTCAGTTTCTGTCTTTGTCTGATCAACTTCTTTAAGTGAAGTTACATGGCTCATCTGCATAGCGGAAGTGAATTGAGGAGTTCCGAAATTATTAGGTTTTGTTTTAGCTACGATACTGTCATCTGTTAAATCTAAAACATCCCAGAAACGTTCATCGTAATTGGCATCTTCGTTTTTAACATTCGCATCGATAGCAGAAATAACTTTGATATTAACCGTATCATCAGAGAGGTTTTCAAAACTGACTTTTTGAACTGAAAGTTCTTTTTGTTCAACACTTAAAAATCTTTCAAATGTAAGTTTAACCTTTTTACCATTTTTATTAACGATAAATGATCTAGTCAATAGTGAATCCTTCATATTTAAATCAAGAGTAAAGTCAGTAAAATCATCTTTAGCAAGATCTAGCTTTTCACCATCAATTAAGAAATTCATCTTAATAAAATTAACAGCATTGATCACTTTACCAAAATACTTAGGATAACCATTCTTCCACCAACCGACACGAGTCTTATCTGGGAACCAAACGCCACCAAGATATAGGCCTTGCAAAGTATCGGCAGAATAGTCTTCTTCAAAGAATCCACGCATACCCATATAACCATTTCCTAAACTAGTCATTGATTCTTGTAAACGCTTATCTTGAGGATCAAATTTATGTGTGACAACATCCCAAGGTTGTACTTCAAATATTCTTTTCATTAGTTTCTCCTTTTATGCCTTGTAAGTTTCTTTAATAAATCCAACTGATAATGCGGCGATTGCCATAATAATTCCACCTAGTAAGAACATGTGTGGTTGCGAATTACCGAATAATGGGAACAATCCAAAACTTGCTAATGAAGCGACAATTTGTGGTAAACAAATCGAACCATTGAAAAGTCCAAGATAAGTACCCATATGTTCACCTGATAATGCATTTGTGATCATTGTTAGCGGATAAGTATTCATAGCTGCCCAAGCCATACCAACTAAAATATATGAAACAACTAAAGCGTATTGACTATGAATCATAAATACTGAAATAAATCCGACTGCACCGAGAAGTAAACTCAAACTATAACCAAGTTTATGTTTACTATTAGGAATTTTAGCAAGTACATAAGACCAGATCACGGCTGCAATCGATTGCACAGCTGCTAAAACACCATACCAATTACCAGCAGCTTGATATCCTGATGAACTGGCATTAGCTGTGTGCCAAACATTAACTGAGATAGCACCAGCTGAATATGTCCATAGATATTGGAACGCCATCCAACAGAAGAATTGAACTAGTGTAACCGTCCAGAATATTTTAGGAGCTTTTTTAAGTAGATTTAGCCAATTTCCACCCTTTTTGTTAGCATCCTCTGAAATTCCATGGTATCTAGCATATGTTTGAGGATCGTATTCTTTAACACGTCCCATAGTGAAAAGTGTTGAAATAATTAAAATAGCTGCTCCAAGATAAAATGACCAAATAACTGACTGTGGTACGACACCCTTTTTAGCTGTATTAGCTAATCCAAAGGCTGTTAAAACAAATGGGAAAATTGCGGCAATAACGGCACCGGTATTTGATAAGAAACTTTGAATACCATATGCATAACTCTTTTGATCATCATTAACCATATCACCAACCATCATCTTGAATGGTTGCATGGCGACATTAGATGATAGATCCAAAAATGCAACTGTAATAGCACCAAATAGTAATGCAGCAAATGATGCATATCCAAATCCCATCGATCCAGAATTTGGTAATAAGAACATAACGATTGCGGCAACGATCGTACCTAAAATTAAATAAGGTAATCGTCTACCACCTAATTTTGGTGCCCAGGTTCTATCTGAATAATATCCAACGATTGGTTGAACGATCAATCCAGCCAATGGTGGCAAAATGAAGAACCAACCTAAGTTATTTGGATCAGCTCCAATTGTTTGAAAAATACGACTCATTTGTGAACTCTGCAAAGTAAATGCCATTTGAACACCTAAGAATCCAAAACTCAACATCCAAATGGTACTTGCTGGCAGTTTTGGAAGTCCTTGGCCCTCTTTTGGCTTTTTGTTATCTGCCATATTTAATATCCCTCTTTCTGACTAATCATTTTTGATTACTTTTTCATTATAAAACGCTTTCATTTTTTGTGCAACCGTTTGCACAAATAAAAATAAAAAAAGAAAATACCCAAAATGATAATTTCTCTTCTAAAACCCTATCTCATCACTAATTTTATGTGAAACAATTAAATGCTTTTTTATATTTATTTCTTGATTTTCTCGATCACTAAATAGCAAAATGACTGTTTTAATTCCCATTTGATCCGGAAAAACATCTATTGAATGAAAATTATCTTGAACCAAAGATGCCGGAAATGACTTATTGAATCCTACGATCGAAAGACTCTTTTTAGGATAAATTTTCTTAAAATAATTCAAAAATCTCAATCCTCTAAAATCATCAGTAGCAACAATTCCATCAATTTGGGGATGTTCAAAAATAAACTTTTCTATTTCCTCAACATTATCTGAAGAAACCTGCACATTATCAAAATCAACTAAACTTTCGTTACTGATCTTCTTAAATCCCTGATATCTTTGTTGTTCGTAAGTCCAATCGTTACTTGATTCAACAAATATTGGAAATTTAACATGCAATTTTTTTAACAAGAAATCAGTAGCAGTAATACCTGCTTCTACATTGTTATTATCAACGTAAAAGTCATTACTTGAAGTTGGCTGCCCGATAACAACAAAACGTAATTTATTCTCTCTCAAGAATTCACTGATGGCATCGTTAAATTTTGAATAAAGCAAAATAAAGCGCTTGATTTTTCCCTGCACTACCATGGAACGAACATTTTCTAACAACGCCTCATCAGTATTAGCAATTGCTACTGATAATGAATATTGTCTTTTAACTAATTCTGAATTGATACCTGAAAGAATGTTGATAAAGAATGGATTACTTGCTGTTTCACTACCGACTGGAAATACAACACCGACTGCATTTGCTTCACCGTTAGTTAAATTTTTAGCATTATAATCTGGCAAGTACCCCATTTCATCAGCGATTTTTTTAACTTTTTTTATCGTCGCTTCACTGATACGTGAATTATTATTTAAAGCTCTTGATGCTGTAGATGCTGAAACTCCAGCTCTTTTGGCTATATCTCTAATTGTAATCATTATTGAACCCCACTTGTACAATTGCTCTTATTACTATTTTAATATAGTTTTTGGTAAACAATGTATAAATAAGAATTGTTTTTAAAAAAGACCGGCAAAATTTGCCTGTCTTTTAATCATTCAAATATTTATCTTTTTCGGCTAAAATTTTTCTGACGTCATCAGTCGATTTTGTATCCATCATTGCATTTCTTAAGTCAGTTGCACCTAATTCTGGTCGAGCATAGATTTTGAAGAAACGTTTGAGGGATGGGAAACGTGGATAATCATAATGCTGTGAAAAATCGTCAAATAGATTTAACTGCATTTGTAACAGATCCAATAATTCATCTAAAGGATGTTCTTTAGGTTTTTTTTCAAATGCAAAAGGATTTGCGAATACCCCACGTCCGATCATAATACCGTCTAGACCGGAATGTTCTTGATACAATTTAATCCCTGCTTGATAATCAGGAATATCACCATTAATTTGAATCAAAGTTTGCGGAGCTATTTCATCACGCATTTTAATGATCTCATCAATGACCTCTAAATGTGCGGGAACTTTACTCATTTCCATCTTTGTACGCAAGTGGATCGTCAAAACATCAATATTTTGATGCAACAAGAATGGAATCCAGTCTTTAAACTCCTCAACTTTGCTATAACCAAGACGTGTTTTAGCACTGACAGCTAGTCCTGAAG
Organism: Companilactobacillus baiquanensis; assembly: GCF_003946605.1. Classification (GTDB taxonomy): domain Bacteria; phylum Bacillota; class Bacilli; order Lactobacillales; family Lactobacillaceae; genus Companilactobacillus; species Companilactobacillus baiquanensis. Next base: position 253,466 of record NZ_RHOQ01000001.1, on the reverse strand, counting down.
TTTTTGCGGCTGCGATTACATTTTGGGCCCACTGATGATTCCTAATTAAGTCACTGCCACCATGATTTTTGATAACGGTTCCATCTGGACATCCCATGTTGATATCTATTGCTTGAAAACCACGTTCTGCCAAAGTAACGGCTGCAATTTCAAAGTCTGAAGCTTCATTTCCCCATAATTGAACAACAGGTAATGACTTCTCATTTTGATCAATGTAAAGTCGTCCATGAATAGGAAATTTAGTATTGGGATCAGTTATCGCCTTAGCATAAACAAACTCACTAAAAAATTTATCCGGTGGACATGCTTTAGTGATTACCTGACGGAAGACCGTATTACTAACAGCTTCCATCGGTGCCATCGTGAAAAATGGACGATCTTCTGACTTAGCTTTAGTTGAAATTTCTTGCCAAAATGTTGATTCTGTCAAACTAGTTTACCTCTTTAATTGTGAAAGTTTCATATCACTAATATATTACTAGTTTATGGTTTGAGAATCTAATAATGTGTCACTTCAATTAACATAGTCTTCTACAACCATTTACCATATAATACTATATATAATTTTTAAAAAAATTTTTCAGACTTTGAGGGATAGAAATGAATTATACAAATATACTTTTTGATTTAGACAATACAATTTTCGATACTCAAAAGAATGCTACTTTAGCGTTACATAAAATGAGAATTGCGAAGTCGTTTTCTTTTGATTCAGAAAAAATGAATTGGTGGTTTAAAGTTAATGATTTACTTTGGGGTAAGTTTGAGAATGGATCAATTAGTCGAAAAGAACTTTTGGACTCACGTTTTAAAACTTTCTTTGGTAAATATAACATCGAAGTTGATAGTGCAAAATTTGAAAAAGAATTTCAGGCTTTATTTGCCGCTGAACACTCATTGATGCCCAACGTAATTAGTATGCTAGAAGCTGTTAATCAAAATCACAATCTTTTCGTAGTTTCCAATGGATCTAAACAAAAACAGTTAACTCAATTAGCTGGTGCTGATATTTCAAAGTATTTTAATGAAATATTTTTAGCGGAAGATATTGGTTTCAAAAAACCGGACACTCAATTTTTTGATTCTGTTCAATCGGATATTAATGGTGCAACGCTATCCAATATGCTAGTCGTTGGTGATTCTCTAAGTGCTGACATTGATGGAGCCAATCGCTCACACATCGATAGTGTTTGGTATGATACCAAAAATGCAGGGAATGATTCAGAAATTAAATCAACATATACAATTACTAATTTAAATCAGTTAACAAAGATTGTTTAAAAAATATTTACTTATCAGCCTTCACAATTTCAATAGCGAATACCATGGCAATAACTGACAAAACTGTGATCCAAACCATCGACATATTATACGAAATCGCAGGACCAGTGTATTGGACTTACTCATATTAATGATTTATATTAGCTTACGTGGTGATGATAATGACAAAAAGAGAAATTGCTACTGCAGCAACAAGAGAAAAATTAATAAATACTGCAGAAAATATCTTACAAAAGAATGGTTACGAAAAAATGTCTGTAGCTGATATAGCGAAAACAAGTGGCGTGGCCAAAGGTACCTTTTATAACTACTTTGAAAAAAAAGAAGATATTATTTTTGAACTGAATAAACGTCACATGGATGATTTATCTGATCAAATAGACGATCTTGCAAAAGAACCAGCCGAAAATAGTATTCGCCTGTATCTAACTAATTTTTTACAAATAGTTGTAAACTCAAAAGTAAATATGGCACGCCAATGGGTCAGGTTTGTAGCTTCATCATCAAATCAGGATAAGTGGCAATATGATAACAAATTATTACAAAAACTATTTAAAGGCCTGATCACTAATCAAAAATTAAAACCATCTATTCCTATTGATGATATTTCACTTTTATTAATTACTGAAGTTTATGGAATAATATTCAGTTGGTGTATCTCCCCCACTACTATCGATCCCGTCACATCTATGAATAAATTTTGTGACATACAATTAAATAGTTTGCTGGAACCTTATTTTATATAGTAAGGTTTTAATTTTAAAAATAAAATGACCACCAGTCATATTATAGAAGGTGTATTTAGATGAATAAAATACTAACAACTGGTCGTGGTGCTGTTTCTGATGGAATGGATACTAATGCTAATGAAAAACTAACCAAATTATTAAATAATGCTACCAAAACATTAATAATTTATTTTTCCAGAAGTGGCAATACTGAGAAACAAGCCAAAATAGCACAAGGGTTTTTGAACGCTGATATTTTTGAATTGAGTGTCAAAAATTCTTACCCATCTAACTATACTCAAACCGTTAATCGATCAACCGATGAGAGAGAATCACAGGTTTGGCCAGAACTTCAAAGTAAAATCCCTAATTTAAACAAATACGACACAATATTACTTGGGCACCCTATCTGGGCAATGACAATTGCCAATCCCATGAGAGAATTTCTTGAAGAGTACGGAGAATTACTTGCAAATAAAAAAGTTGCCTCATTCTCCACTAATGCGGGATATGGTTCAGGAGAAACACAAAGAGTTATTTCAGAATTAACTCCGAATTCTACAAAGATTCTAAACAATTATTCCGTTCAAGATATCCATGCTAGAAAAGACCAAGTTAATTTTATTAACTGGCTAGAAGAAATTAAATAATTATGACTTTTAGTCACTTTTTTTACAAAAAACTGTTGCATTGAAGTAAACTTCAAGGTTTATGATGACCACATCAATTAAACAAAAGAGGAAAATAATAATGACAAATGTATTAATAATCGGAGCTACAGGTTCCGTTGGACAAACAACACGCAACTACTTTTTAGACAATACGGATGACAACTTAACATTAATGGCACGTCATCCTAGAGGTTTGAACGTCAATGATAACCGCGAAAAAATTATTCAAGGTGATGTCACAGATCAATCTATTTTAGCAGAGGCACTTAAAGGTCAAGATGTAGTATTCGCTGCTTTAAGTGGCAACTTGGCAAAAATGGCTGAAAGTATCGTTAAGGCAATGGACAAGTCAGATGTTAAACGTCTCCTATTCATTACTTCAATGGGTATTTATGATGAAATCCCCGCTTCCATTGGTGCTGGTGGTAATTTATCATCTAATCCAATGTTACAAACTTATCGTAATGCCGCTGATATCATTGAATCATCAGACTTAAACTACACAGTTATTCGTCCCGGCTGGTTTGATAATAGTAATGATACAAATTACGAAGTCACACACAAAGGTGAACCGTTCGGCGGCCATAATGTTTCAATCAAGAATATCGCCGATTTAGTGGTTAGACTATCCCACGACCCCAAACTAGGTTCACGTGACAGTTTAGGAATCAACAGAAAATAAGAAGAAGGTAATAAAATGAAATTATTAATTTTAGCAGCAAACGGACAAATCGCCCGTATCGTTGAAAATAGAATTTTAAATGAGAACGAATTTAAAGATGTAGAACTGACATTAGGATTACGTAATAGCAATCGACTATCAAATCTGGCAAGTAATCCTCGAGTAAACGTCATTGAAACTGACCTTGAAGATGCAAAGTCAGTTAATGATGCAGTTGTAGGACAAGATATGGTCTTCGTTGCAGTAGTTGACCATGATGGTGACAATGCAATGACCCACAATGTTATTAATGCTATGAAAAATAACAATGTCGATCGTGTAGCATTCACTAACATTCTCGGTCTCTATAACGAAGTCCCTGGCGAATTTGGTCGCTGGAATCATCAACAAGTTTCTGGTGGATTACAAGCCGCTATCAATTCAGACAAATTACTTGAAGAATCTGGATTAACATATACCACCCTTCGCCTTCCTTGGTTGAATGACCGTGATGAAGTAAAGTATTCAGTCACTACTAAGAATCAACAATACGATGGTGTATCAGGTTCACGCCAAAGTGTTGCCGATGTCGTATTACACATTGTTAAAGATCCAAAGTTTGGTGCTAACGATAGTCTTGGTATGGCTGATCCTGATACACAAGGATTAGATCGTCCTGTATATTAAAAAAATGCTTCATAATTGTTAAACAAGAAATTTAACAGTTATGGAGCACTTTTTATGTGGCCAAGTTTAATTTAATTTTTATTTTACTATCAAAACCATTATTTTCTAATTTCACTACTCATAAAGAAAGAAAAAATTATATATCATGGTTTAGAAATTTTTTCTACCATATTTCTTTACCTTCAGGCTTCGTAACATGCCAAGCTTTCATCTCGGAGTCAGTTTTATACTTACCATTCTAACCTTTAAATTATTAAATAATTCCATTCGCTGATTTACGAACATCAAAGAGTTCAATTAGATATACTAGCTTATCCTATAAATATTTTTCAATAATATCTTCAGGAATTTTTTTACCACTGTCATAATACTTATCATCATTTTCATCAATTGAACGGATTTTTCTTGCAGGATTTCCAACTACAACAACATTAGATTCTACGTCTTTAGTAACAACACTTCCAGCTCCAATAATTGAACCTTCACCAACAGTTACACCAGGTAGGATTGTGGCGCTAGCACCAATCCAAACATTTTTTTCAATTGTAATTGGTTTATTATATTGAAGTTTACTTTCTCTTAACTTAGGTGAAACTGGATGTATAGCTGTCGCAAAAGTTACATTGGGGCCAACCATACAATTATCGCCAAAATAAATTGCTCCGTCATCAACAAAATTACAGTTAAAGTTAATCAACACATCTTTACCAAAATGAACATTGACCAATCCGGTATTGGAATGAATTGGCGGAATCACGTATAAGTTATCACCATATGTTCCAACGACTTCCTTTAAAATCTGTTGTCGTTTTTTCAACCCATCTGGATTATCCGAAGTCTGATTCAATTCATTAATTCTCTGGACTAATGAATGCTGATATTCGATGAATTCTTCATCGACACTGTCATAAATCTCTCCTGAATTAATTAATTTTTTAAATTGTTTGATTTTTTCTTGTGAAATCATAATTTCTCCTTATTTAGATGCTAAATTTAAATATTTCGCTGTCAGTGATGTTGAACACTGCAACAAGTTATTTGGTGTTCCGCTGAAAACTAGTTGACCCCCGTTTTTACCGCCTTTTGGTCCAAGATCAATAACCCAATCTGAATTACCAATAATATCTAAATTGTGTTCAATTGTGATAACAGTGTTTCTATTTTGAACAAGTTTCCGCAACAATTTATTTAGTACCTGAACATCTTTAGGGTGTAACCCAACACTTGGCTCATCAAATATATAAACATTTCCTTTTTTCGTTAGTTCCGCTGCTATTTTTATTCTTTGGGTCTCACCGCCGGATAAAGTGCTAGTTGGCTGGCCTAAAGTAAGATAACCAAGACCAACATTCTTAAGACTAATCAATCGCTTTGTTATCTTTCTGTCATTAAAGAAATTTAATGCTTCATCAATAGTCATATTAAGAACTTCTATTATATTTTTATCGTTATATAAATACCCCAATGCTGTTTCATTGTATCTCCGACCATTGCATTCTTCGCAAATCACTTCAACAGAATCCGCAAACGCCATATCATATTTAATTTTTCCTTTACCATTACATACTGGACATGCTCCTTTAGAATTGAAGCTAAACCAGGATGCTGGAACATTATTTTTCTTACTAAAGACTTCTCGTATTTCGTCCATAACCCCGGTGTACGTGGCAGGAGTTGATCGAATCGAAGTACCAATTGGACTTTGATCAATGATAATCGAACCAGGATATTGCTTAGCAAAATCTCCCCTGATAAGAGAAGTTTTACCGGAACCGGCTACTCCTGAAACAGTTGTTAAAATATTTTTAGGAATAGTAATATTTAAATGTTTCAAGTTATTATTCGAAGCATTTTTTATTTCAAAACCTTTGGTCCATTTTAATGGCTGTTGATTGACACCAACTCTACTATTTATAGCTTCAGCGGTTGGAGTAGAAACTGAACTGATATTTTTAACATCCCCCTGATAAACAACTTTCCCACCATTTTTCCCAGCCAAGGGGCCAATATCAATGATTTCATCAGCTATTTTCATAATTTGTTTTGAGTGCTCTACGACTAGAACATTATTATGAGCGTTACGCAATTGCTGTAACATCTTAATAATTTTACTGATGTCAGAAGGATGGAGTCCAATTGTTGGTTCATCAAAAATATAAGTTACATTGTTCAATATTCCACCTAAATTACGAACTATCTTGATTCGTTGAAGTTCACCACCGGATAAGGTACTGGTCTTCCTGGCAAAATCAAGATAGCCAATTCCAATATCAACCATTCTCTTAAGAGAATCTATTAATTGATTTACAATTGAAATACCTCTAGGCTCAGTAATTTTACGCAACTCGTCTATTAGTTGACTAGCGTCCATGTGCATCATCTCTATAATATTTAAACCATTAATTTTAAAAGCAATTGCTTTGGGATTTAGACCTGTCCCCTGACAAATAGAACAAGGTATAGTATTAATATGTTCTTTTATTTCATCCCGTAAAGATTTTTTAAGTTTAGTAATATCCCTTGTCAGGTATAGGCGCTTAAATCGGGGAATAACTCCTTCATAATTGACACGATCAACACGTCCAGATTTATTAGAACGTATCTCAATGCTGACCGTTTTAGAAGGACCGTTCCTTAATATTGACAATTCGTCATCATTATAATCATTTAACTTTTTATCAGGATCTAAAAGTGAATTAGTGGAATAGATATAACTTTGCCAACCAGAATTGAATTGACTGAATTTTATTGCACCTTCATTAATGCTTTTACTAGTATCGAATAAACTTTCTTCATTTAAGATTTGAACTTTACCTAAACCAGTGCAAGTAGGACACATCCCTAAGGGATGATTAGTAGAATATGACATTGATCCTCCTGCACTAGGATGACCAATTCTGGAAAACAATAATCTCATTAAGGGTGCCGTATCAACCATAGTTCCAACGGTAGAACGACTATTAGAATTCAAAGTCTGTTGTCTAATTACAATTGATGGTGTTAAATTCTTAATCGAATCAACTTGTGGACGAGCATAGTGAGGCATTTTATTACGAATATATTGCGAATATGAAGACTGCCACTGGCGATTACTCTCAACGGCCAATGTATCAAATACTAGTGAACTTTTTCCAGAACCCGATACTCCAGTAAAAACAACAATTTTGTTTTTAGGTATCGTTAAATTGATATTTTTTAGATTATGTTCATGGGCATTTTGTATTTCAATTTTATCTTCTGATGAATAATCATTTTCTATCATTATTCTCTCCTTCAACTATTTTCCACAACGGAATCTAAGTATAGTGTCAAAATAGTACCCAAACAAGCAAAATTAGTACATAATTATAGTATTATCGTATCAAACTAAATTGGAGGTAATAATAATTTTGAAATCACTTACCCTAGAATCAAATCTTCGAGAACATGTAGTTTACAATAGCCACACTATCCCTCTATCAATTTGCGTTGATCACTTTGATGATTATTACAAGCGTGAATGGGAATGCCACTGGCATGAAGAATTTGAATTTGGTGTCTTGGTTAGTGGGAAACTACAATACACAATCTTTAACTCATATAATAAAACGCAAGTAATTGAATTATCTCCAGGCGATGGTATCTTTATCAATTCAGAGGTTCTACACAGTGCCAATGCTCTAGATAAGAACACCATTTTAAATTGTTTTGTTCTTCCAAGGACACTATTTAGTTCTCCCACTTTTGGCAATTTTGAGGAACAAGCACTTTCACCTGTAGTTAACTCAAATCGAAAATATCTCTTTTTCCAAAAAAATAATCATAGTAATGATGAGATAATTTCTAGTATTAATCATCTTTGTGAATTATCAGATACCGGAATTACGTATGACCTACAAAGTCTCGAATTGACTTTCAAAATTTGGAATCAACTAGTAATTAAATTTCAGTCCTTCAAAGATAAATCAGGTGGTGACAAACAGAATGAAGAAATAATTAAGCAATTGATTCAATTCATTCACGAAAACTATTCAAAAAAAATCACCGCTGAAGATATGGCTTCAAATGCACAAATTAGTCGCACCGCATGTTTTCGTATTTTTCAATCGGCCTTTGATAAAACTCCAAATGAATTTCTAAATGACTATAGGATGTCAATGGCTCTTTCCCTTTTAAAAGACACCTCACAACCATTAACGGAGATTTCGACAACTTGTGGATTCCAATCTGCTAGTTATTTTGGAAAGAAATTCAAATCATTATTTAAAATGACACCAAAACAATATCGATCAAAAATTCAAAAGCTTCCCACTTCAGACTACAAAACACCATTAACTTAAACAAATCACTCAAAAAGTAGGTTGAATGACCGTGACGAAAATAATTACGCTGATGCGATGGAAAACCTCAAAAAAAATCAGGGTAAAACTGTTAAGCGCTCTGAAATTATAAAAAGGTTGGATCTAGAATGAATAAATACACTTGAGAATTTGCAAAAAAAGCACATAAGGAATTTAGTAAACTAGACAAACAAATTCAAATTAGAATAGTTAAATGACTTGATACTCATATTGAGAATTCTGATAATCCCAAATCAAGGGTAAAGGCCTTAAGGGATAATTAGGGACACTGTGGAGATATCATGTCGGAAAATATCGTATCATTGCAGATATACACGACAATAAATTCATCGTGATTGTATTGAAAACTTCTAAAAAAAGGAAGGTATTCAGCAATCGTCAATCCAACAATATCGTTATCAGAACCAAGTTTATTCAGTACGTGAATTGCTTTATCAGGATTTAACTTTCCACCGGATACTTCATAATCAGTTACCACTGGTTTATCAAAATACTGATCAAAAAAATAGCTTTCGATCTAAGACATCGATATCAAAATGAACTAAAATTTTTGAAAAATGATGTTGGTCGATCCACTTTTGAATTTTTTTTACATCAACTTGTTGATCATCTTCCAGTTGATAATCTAATCCTAATTCTGGCAATAATTTTTTCTCGTCCACAGTCGGTTCTTGCAATCCTACATACAAATTGAATTATTGGAGAATGGATGTTTAATTAATTTTGATAAATCCGGGTCACCTTTCCCCATCAAATTAGCTAAAATCATTGCATGCTCATTAGAAAATATTTGCGGATTTGAAATATCAGGATGAGCATCGATCCAAATTATTCCTACGTCATCTCCGTATTTATCATGTAAATATGAGAACGGTACTTGTGATACCATGCAATTACCACCCAAAGTAATTATTCTATTTGGTTGTTCTGCGTCAACTATTTTCTGTGCTTGATGGACATTGTCTAATACTGTTGACTTAGCTGTAACACCACTTTCCACTTTTAATTTAGGTTGATCCTTTTGCGGCGCAACAACTGGAACTTGAATCGATTTTTGTTGTGGATTTTGCGGAGCTAACCAGTTTAGTAATTGTGCTCCGAAATAATAAGAATGATATACCCAGATTGCCAATCTGGGTATATCATTCTTATTGTCTTAGTCATATTTCTTATCTCTTTTTTCATTGTTGAGATAATCATAAAGTCTATACATACAATAGTGTCAAGGAGGCAATTATGAGAAAATTTTCTATTGGTGAAATGGCAAGAATTTGTAATGTTTCTATTCAAACTCTCAGATATTATGACAAAATTGATCTAATCAACCCAGCTGAGCGTAATCCTGAGAATAACTATCGTTATTACTTAATTCAACAAGTATTTCAAATCAATATCATCAAATACTTGCAATATGCGGGACTATCGATTGAGGAAATACGCCGAACCATCAACCTAAAAGGTGATGTCTTAGCAGATTTTTTAACTGAACAATCACAAAACATTTATGATTAAATAGGGCAACTTCAAAATAGTCAACAGTTAATCAATGGACAAATAAGGCAGTTAAAAGAACTTAAAAATATCACGCAACATCCCTTAGAAAAAGTTTATCAACGACATATCAAAGAACAAAATGTTATTCAAATTCCTACTCAACAAATCATCACACCTTTAAATTACCCAGATAAAGAAACCAATGAACTGGATCGGATACTAATTGATAATGGCACTATTGGAAATTTACAATATGGGTTCAGTTTTCCTTTAAAAGAGTATCAATCATTAAAGGATATTCATTATCAGTGAATACTTACTCAAGTATTCACTGATAATATTCCTAAATTGAAAAATTACTCAAAAAAAATTCTTGAAGGTAATTATTTATGTATCTCCTTCTATTGGGATCGCAGTATGTATTTTAATTATTATCAAAAAATTCAACAAGAATTCAATCAGCAATATCCAGATACATCAGAAATTGTATACGAGATTTCTTCAGTTGATTATTATGACTACCATGATGAAAATGATTTTATTACCGAACTTAGAGTTAAATTACCTGAAAAGTAACTTTTTATGAAATAAAATTTGATCAAAGCATTCAACTATATTATGAACAAAGCCTCCTAGATTGGATTTATTCCCAAACTAGGAGGCTTTCTTATTGTTAAATCCTATAATACCAAAACTGATTTTTCTACCATATTTCTTTACCATCAGGCTTTATAGCATCCTAATCCTTCATCTCAAAATCAACTTTAGACTTACCACGCCAATCCTCAAATAATCCATCCACAACTGTATGAATTCAATTATTATTAGGATTTTTTTTAATTGTACTTGCATAAATCTTAATAATAGTTCTACCTAGATGATTGCCTTTTTTTATTTGTTCCAGAACTTGTGATACTTCATCTAGCGTCACTTCACTATATTCAATTTTATCGAAAATCCTCCATTGATCGGAAAACTTATCCCAAACAATTTTTCGTTCTTCAATCGGATAATTAACTGAATCAATTCCGTAAAGACTTATACCTCTTAAGATAAACGGTAATACATTAGTAGATAAGTTTATTCCACCTGCATTGCCGCACATTGTCATTCCTCCACCATAATAAATTTGAGGTATTAATTCAGACGCTACTTCTCCGCCAACCGTATCAATGACATAATTATACTTTTGCTTAGACAACAATTTACCACTTATATTTAAGTCTTCTGGCGTAACTATTCTAGTTGCCCCCAATTTCTGGGCCACTTCAATTTGATATTTTTTACGAACCAGCGCATTGATATGTTTAAATCCCATAACTGACAAAATAAGTAACGCAATACTTCCAACACCGCCGCTAGCACCAGTCACTAAAATTTCAGGATCATCTTCAATTCTCATACCATTATCAAGTAATTTGATGACAGATAATGCGGCAGTAAAACCAGCAGTTCCAATCATCATGGCCTGCTTTAATGATAATTCGGCTGGCAATTTGACGATCCAATTAGCGGGAACTCTGGCATATTCCGACATGCCCCCTGTATGAGACATCCCCAAACCAAAGCCAGTCACCAAAACCTTTTCTCCGGCAACAAACTTACCACTATTGGATTCAACTACTATCCCACTCAAATCAATACCTGGAATCATCGGATAATTTCTGATAACGCCACCATTCTTTTGAACTGCCAGCATATCCTTAAAATTCAGTGAACTATAACAAACATTTATCAAAACATCTCCAGCAGACAAGTTATCCAATGAAATATTTCTTAAACCATAATTGACTTCCTTATTATCATTTTCTACAACAATCGCTTTAAAATTTTTCATAAGCACTCTTTCTAACGATCTTGAAATTTTGCAATTTGTTTATATTCTGGTTCTAGAGCGTGTGTGATTCTTTGCCAGATGGGAAATAATTCTTGATAAACTTTTACATTTTTAGGATCAGGATGATGAATCTCGGTTATACCGACCATATCCTTTACTGCAGATAAGTCATCAATATATCCTTGAGCGTACATGCCTAATACCACCGCTCCTAAACAAGAACTCTCAAAGCTTTCTGGCACAACTACATCTTGATCAAAAATGTCTGCTAGCATCTGCCGCCACATTGAAGATCTTGCAAAACCACCAGTAGCCTGGATACTTACTGGTTTTCCAGTGATTTTTTCAATCAGACACATGACAGCATATAAATTGAACACGATACCTTCAAGTGATGAGCGAACCATATCAGATCTTGTATGTTGACGAGTAAGTCCAAAAAATGACCCTCGTGCATAAGCATTCCAAATGGGTGCTCGTTCTCCTCCTAGATATGGTTGAAATAATAATCCTTTTGATCCAGCTGGAACTTCATTGGCCATCTTTGTTAATTCGTCATAACTTACTTTTGAATCGAACAATTGATCACGAACCCAACGAAATACAATTCCACCATTATTTACCGGTCCACCGACTACCCACTTATTTTTTGTCAAAGCATAACAAAATAAATTGCCGTTAGGATCAATAACAGGTTTATCAACTACAACTCTTACCGCACCACTGGTACCAATGGTTACAGCAACAACGCCTGGATCGATTGCATTTAATCCTAGATTGGATAAAACCCCATCACTAGCTCCAAAAACAAATGGAATATCTGAACCAATTCCTAGTCTTTCTTGATACTTTTCAGAGATTCCTGTAACACCATTTGTTGTAGGAACAACCTCTGGCAAACGTGCTTCTTCTATATTAAGTAAATTCAATACTTGAGGTTCCCACTTCAAATTAAAAATATTAAACATTCCGGTTGCTGAAGCAATCGAATAATCAATTTTATAGATGCCAAATAATTTGAAAAATATATAAGATTTAATGTCGATAAATTTTTTGGCACGATCAAACAAATCTGAGTGTTCTTTTTTTAACCAAAGCATTTTTGACAATGGTGCCATTGGATGAATTGGAGTACCTGTTTTGGCATATATTTCAGCTCCCAAACCACTCTTAATTAACTCGTCAGAATACTTTACGGCACGATTGTCCGCCCAAGTGATTGCCTTTGTGATAGGACGATCATTATCATCCATTAAAATCAAACTGTGCATCGCTGTCGAAAAGGAAACGAATTTTAAACTTTGAGAGTCGATATTTTTCAAAACTTCTTGCATAGTTTTAATCACTGCTTCAAAAATTTCTTCAGGATCTTCTTCTGCCATACCGGGTTTTGTTTGGTACAGTTGATATCCTTTATCAGCATGTGCAATGATTTGTCCATTCAAATCATACAGAACACATTTTGTACTAGTCGTTCCCACATCAATGCCCATTGTGTAATCCATATTTTGTCTCCTACTTAGCTATATTTCTTATATATTAAAACTAACTGTCGATTAACACAAAAAATCTATCACGCAATTATTACGTAATAGATTTTTTTATTTTTAACTATTGTATAACTCTAACACCAAATGATGGTGCAAAATCAGATGAAATTGTATCTATTTTAACATTAGTACCTGGTCTTAAAGCATTTAGATACTGATTATTACCTAGATACAATCCAACGTGATAAGTAACACCTGCTGGACCCCAGAAAACAAGATCTCCAGGTTGTAGATCACTTAATGAAACTTTGGTCCCAGCGGTCTCTTGTGGAACTGTCCATGAACCAATATTTTGACCCGTGGCTTGGCGGAAAACATATTGCATCAACCCAGAACAGTCAAAACTATCAGGACCTTTGGCATTCCATACATAAGGTTTTCCAAGTTCTTGCTTAGCGGCAGCTATTACATCGCTAATTGCTTGGTCTTTTGTTTTACCATTCAAAACAATTGGGGAACGATATGTTGTAATTTGAGTTGCGGCGGAAGATGGGATCCAACCACCATTACTTACTTCATACCAAGTTGTATTACCATTTTGTAGGGTTGAATCAACTTGTAAAGTTTGACCAGCATATGCACTGGCCTTCTTACCAGAATTATAGTCATTATTGTTGTATATATTCGTATCGCTGTTAACCTTTACCGCTGCAAAATTAGGATCCCAAATTTCAGCAGCCGCCTGATCAAAGGATTCATTAGTTATTTGTAAGTATGTACCTTCGATCCATTGATTAGTACCAATCTGGTACCAAGCATCACCATTAGAGTCAATTACTTTAGAATCAAAGCGCCATTCTGAACCATTGTATAATTTTTGACCTGTGGCTACTTTATTAGTGCCATAACCTTGCCACAAATCAATTCCACTATCTGGAGCATAACTTACTTTGGCAACTCCAGTATTAGTAATTGATGTCGATGTTGAAGCATCATCACTATTGATCCAACCATTGTCACTGACTTGATACCAAGTTTTACTACCAATAGTATCGATATGATTATACTTCCAAGCACTATTTGCAGATAGCTTTCTATCAGTGGACTTATAATCACCATTATCATATGTATAAACTAAAGCACCATTTGATCCAGCTTTAACAATTCCATTTTCTGATTGTCCGTGTTGAAGTTGAACATCACCAGCTTTAACGAATTCGTGAGTCGATACTCGATAAAAATCACCTTTATCACCGATTTGAATCTTCTTATCAGTAATCCAAGGTGTATTTGCTGCCAAAGCACGATTAGTAACTAGTTTTCCGTCGTCGTTATATAATGACGTAACTTTTGTTGTATTAACAATACCATTAAAGTCCGTATCAGCATGTACCAAACCGGTATTTAATAAAATTCCCCCGGCGAAACTAGCGCCGATTGCAAAAGCGGTTATTATTCTTTTATTCATTATTATTCCTCTTAATTTATCCCAAAAAATCAAATCTTATTTCACTATCCAAGACTATCATCTCATCATGAATCATTCAATAAGAATTTTGTTATGTAAAAGAAGAATTAGAAAAATTTTTTCAAAGCTTAATCTAAGCAAATCAAACGTTGAATTTTTATATCATGATCTTGTACATCCCAAATAGCGCTATCAAAAGACATTATCGAAGGAACTAAGGCAACTGTATTGCCTTCAAAATCAGCCAAAAAACGATCATAATATCCGCCTCCAAAACCGACTCTGTAATTAGAATCTTTAGCGAAGGCAAGTCCCGGAACAATAACTAAATCTGGTGTCTGATTCATTAATTTTTCATTATAAACTGGTTCTAATATTCCAAAATCACTTCTTACTAAATCTTGGGAATTAGTGAAGGGTAAAAACGCCATCTGACGATGCGGCATAGTCTTAGGTAAATAGATTTTTTTATTACCTGCCTGTGCCGCCTTAATAATTGGAGTTGTTGGTAATTCAAACGGTCCACTAACGGTAGTAGCAATCGTTTTAGCATTCTTCCATTCTGTTGTTTCTTGTAATTTGTGTAGCAGTTCAATACCCTCAGAAACGGTCTTTGATTGATTACTATTCAATTTCTTTATTTGTTGTTGACGTAATGTTTTCTTATCGATATTTCTTTTCTCCTAATATAATTAATTTTCAAATTTATTCAACGTATCTGCTAAATGATCCAAACTTTTCAGCAATAAATCCTTATCCTCCGTCGTCCAATCAGACAGGGCATTATTTATATTTTGAATCCTCGTAGCATCCAAAATTTTCTTTAACTTTTCTCCTGATTCTGATAAACAAATCGAGCGCACTCTTGCATCACTTGCGGATCTTGTTTCAACTAACTGTTTCTTTTCTAGTTTATCAATTTGTCGACTGATACTGGAATGATTTTTACCTAACAAATTGGCTAAATCGCTAATATTAGTTGGTTGAATTCGACCAATAGTTACAAATAGCTGAAACGAGGTAGCTTCTAAGTCAACCCCAGCATCTTTTATAAAAGCTTGATCACGATCAGTTCGGTTGAAAAAAGAAACAATCGTCACTAAAGCCTGAATTAATTCTTTTTCCATTATTACTGTACCTTTATAACCGCACGTGGTGTCAACGGTGCCTTCCATGCTTCTGATATTTCTGAAAGGTCATACTCATTAGTCTTCATTGTGATATTATTTTCGGCCGCCCAGTTAAAGACATTGCTGATTGCAGACATTAATTGTTTCATTGATACACTTTTGACCCCACTACCTAATAATTCAATTTTAGATGAACGTAAAATGGCTGATGGTAATGATATATTTGCTTGACCTGAAGCTGAACCAATACTAATAAATTTGGTTCTATCATTTTGACTAAATTTAGCAATCGCCGTCATAATTGATAAAGCGCTGTCACCCCATAAATAATCAAGTACGACATCTATTCCTAAATTACACTCTTTTTCTAATGAAGAAATAAATTTATTAGTTCCGTTTTCATCCGTCATATCAAATGCAATTGCTACATCTGCTCCTAGATTATTGAGTTTCTCTAAATTACGTCCAGTAACGATAACTTTTTTAGCACCCAGGTGGTAGGCAATTTTGACAGCTAAACTTCCAGCAGTTCCTGTTGCACCGTTTATCAAAACCGTTTGACCTGCTTTAAAATTAGCGCGATCAACTAGTGCTGCCCATGATGACATTCCGGGATTTGCAATTGCTGCAGCGGTTATATCATCAATTCCATCTGGTACTGACATGATCAATTTTTTATTAATGAGTGTCTTTTCTGCCAAAGTGCCATACGGTGCATTAGTTGCCACAAAGTAAATTCTTTTGCCATTCAAAATTCCAACACCATCTGTTCCAGCAAAATTTGGATAGATTCGACTAGCTGAATAATGATTTCCCATAGCTCTCATTTTTGTTAAATTGCTTAAGGCTGATGCTGTTACATTTACAACTACATTATTCTCATCTTCTTGTGGTTCTTCAAAATCACCATAAATTGGTGCTGTTCCTTTTTTTGTTACGATTGCTGCTTTCATATTTGTTGCCTCTTGTTTTTAAATTTATGTGCTTTATGCACGTATTTAATTTAGCATCATTATGTGCAAAACGCAAACAAATTTTATATAACGCATAAAAAAATGAGTAAATACATTTCCCACCTGAAATATATTTACTCACTATAATTACGTATTTAATCAATATGTTCTACTAAAACTTCAGCGAATTGTTTTAACTCTTGTTCATTTTCTACAGTAAATCTATCTAAAGAAGGTGAATCAATATCTAAAACACCAATTTTTTTACCATTTTTAGTTATTGGCACAACGATTTCTGAATTACTGGCACTGTCACAAGCAATATGACCAGGAAATTCATGAACATTGGCAACTCTATGTACAGTTTGATCTTTAAAGGCGGTACCCACTACCCCTGACCCAACCTTTATATGCATACAAGCTACTTTACCTTGAAAAGGTCCAAGATCTAATTCATCAGTTTCTTCATTATATAAGTAAAATCCAGCCCAGTTTAAATCAGTATACATATCGTTGATCAAAGCACTAGCATTTGCTAAATTAGCTACCAGATTCTTCTCCTCAAAAAGTAAAGCGTCCAACTGCTTATTTATAAGTGATAATTTTGTATCTGCCATATGTGATCCCTCTCAAACATTTCAAATAATGTAAATTAGTATATCACTTGTAAAAGCGAATTATCATTATTATCCCTCGCTGCTAAGATTACAAAAAACCATACTTTTTTACTCAAATACTATTAATGGTTTAAAATGTTCATATTCTATATTTTCATTATACAAAAGAGGAAATTTTTATGAGTAAATTTTCAGTATTAATTACATTGTTTGCCGCCTTAGCAACTCCTTTGATAATGGCACGATTCAGGATAACCAGAATTCCTGGAACTGTGGCCGAGATCATTATGGGAATCATTATCGGGAAAACAGGATTCGATTTAATTCAGCCAAGTGATACATTGACCTATTTAGCAAATCTTGGTGTCATCATGCTGATCTTTCTAGGTGGAATGGAGATCGATTTTTCACTATTTGAAAAGAAGACTGATCCTGATGGGAAAAAATCACCACTAGGATTAGCATTTGGAAGTTTTATGTCAGTTTTAGCAATGTCAATCGTATTGAGTTTGGTACTTTACTATACTGGTCTGTTCGACAACGTCATATTATCAACAATTTTAGTCAGCACAATTGCACTAGGAGTAATTATTTCTCTGTTAACAGAAGTAGGTCTTTTAAAAATCGAGTATGGACAAACACTTCTATTGATTTCAGCCATGGGAGAATTTATTCCACTGGTGGCCTTGACTATTTATTCTGCAATACAACAAAAAAATTACTTTTCAGCCCTACTCTTACCAACGATTTTTATTGTAGCAATTATTTTACTAAGTAGATTTAAAAAAGTTTATGTTTTTTTCGATAAAATCGATAAAACAACTACACAATTAGACATTAGACTTGCTTTCTTTTTGATTTTTACACTGGTAACGGTTGCTGAACAAATTGGCGCTGAAAGTATCCTGGGGGCCTTTTTAGCGGGAGTAGTAATGAAATTACTGAATCCTAAACCAGACACACAAGAAAAGCTTAGTTCCATGGCCTATGGATTTTTTGTACCGATATTTTTCATTGTTACTGGAGTTAATTTAAACTTAAGAACAATGCTAAAGGACCAACAAGCTCTTATTTTAATCCCAATATTCTTTGTAGCATTCATTTTAGCAAAGTCGATCATCTTTTTAGTCTTACGTCATAGATTTGGAAACAAGTTTTCTTTCGCCGCAGCAGTCTTAATGTCAACTACTATTACTTTGGTATTACCAATTTTACAAGTTGGACAAAATCTTAAAATCATTAATGAAGCTCAAAATGGTGCCATCACTTTGGCAGCAATCATTACATGTATCGTTTGTCCAATGATCTTTAATAAAATACTTAGTTCCGCCAAAAATAAAAAGAACGTGGCATAAGGCGGTTAAGCGGAGGTCTCTGCCTTATGCCACGCGTTTCAATACGTATAAAGACGAAATAGGCCCAGTAATCTAAAATCAGATTACTGGGCCTTGTCTTAATATTCAAAATCTGAACATGTTTCACAACATACTAATTAAACTATTTATGAAGTAATTTTGCATGTTTTACATCATCAATTGTCTTAGTACCAGCTAATTGCATGATTGTCTTAAATTCATCATTCAAATGCTCAACAACTGAATAAACTCCGTCAGCACCACCAAGTGCCAAACCATAAATAATTGGTCTTGCAAGTGCAACCATATCAGCGCCACTTGCCAAAGCCTTGAATACATGAGATCCACGGCGTACACCACTGTCAAAAATAATTGGAACTTTATGATTAACCGCCTTTGCAATATCGGCCAAAACATCAAATGAGGCTGGTCCACCATTTAATTGACGACCACCATGGTTTGAAACATAAATACCATCAGCACCTGCACCGATAGCTAATAAAGCATCTTCTGGGCTTTGAACACCCTTAACGATAACTGGTAGATCAACGATATCCTTAATACGTTTAATATCCTTAGGACTAATTTTTTGAGCAGCGGCAGCATAAATTTCACCAATGCCCTTACCTTTTCCATCGCCTTCACTAAATTTAGTTAAATTAGCCATTGGAATTGGAAATTGGAAGTCATTAACAATATCAGATTCACGATAACCATCAACCGTAGCATCAGATGTCAAAACAATAGCTTTAACACCAGCTTTTTTAGCTTCTTCTAACAAACTCTTGTTAAATTCCCAGTCTTTACTCATGTATAGTTGGAAAAATTGTGGTGCGCCATCTCCTGCCTTAGCAGCATCAGAAATAGATGTTGATGAATAGGTACTTTGTGCCATCAAGGCTCCTGCTTTAGCCATGCCTTTGGCAGTATCCTTTTCACCTTGTGAATGAGCCAAACCTTGTGCAGCGGCAGGAGACATCATAATAGGTGTATCCAGATCGATCCCAAAAATACTTGTTTTTGTTTGTGGATCATCAATATCGCTCAAAACTCTAGGAACGATTTGTGCATGGTTAAAAGCCTCAGTGTTTTCCTTCAAAGTCCAGTTATCTTCTGAACCACCACTAATATAACCAAAACCACCTGCAGGAATAATCTTTTCAGCTCGTTTTTCCAAACTAGCCAAATTCAAAACATCAATTTTTTCCTCTCGATCACTTTGAATGTAACCGTTTACCTCTGTCATATGAATACCTCTTGTTTAAAATACATGATCAATTTAGCATTACTTATAAATAGTCGCAAATGATTGTTCTCTTAATTATAAATAAATTTTTATTTAACCACATAGTTTGCCAAAAGGTGGATTATCCAGAGATGTAGTGGATAGAAAATATAGAATAGGTATTTTAACTTTGGACCTAGCCTGCCTTGTTTTCCATTATAGAAATGGAGCATGGGAATTATTAAAATAAAAAACATACTACTTGCGTTCATAGCAATTCCATCATATATATTCAACCAACTGCTAAAATCGATCACTGGCACTGTCATGGAAATCTCGATGATTGCAAAGAACAACGCTAATACCAAATACGATAGATCTCTTCTTTTGACATCATCATAATTTAGATTGGTAATAAACATAAATGGTAGTAATAAATAACTACCTTCGAGTAAAGGAATACATCCGATCAAAAGCATGGAAAAGGCAATAAATTTATTACGACGATTATCGGACTCCCATAACGTAACAATTATTGCTCCAAGAAATAAAGTTAGGAAGATGTTGTCACCAAGTATCGACATTTGAAATTCCGGTTTCAAAAATTGATTCATGATAAAATTACCAATTAACATGAATATTCCCCAACCAAATAATCTTCCTAAATAGTTTCTCTTATTGTGTGTGTATCTTAAACCCTCGATGACTAAATAACCAAAACCGACTGCTACAACACGTGTAATTAAGTGGAAAGTATCGGCTAAGTATGGTGAAATAAAATATGATATGTGATCTAATACCATAAGTAACATTAAAATAATTTTAAATACTTCTCGATCATAAGCGAATTTTTGCATGCATCTCTCCTCTAGTATCATTATTATTGATAATTTATTTAGAGTAAATAGACCTTGCAATTGTGTTCGAGCAGCTTACAAAAATGTAAGGAGAATTTTATGTCATTATTTAATCAATTTAGTATATCAATATCTTTAATTATACTTGCTACTACGATAATAGTTGGAACTATCTTAATAACTACCAATCTATTTAGAATCAGTAAGTCTTTGAAAAAACATAATGAATTAATTCAAAATTCAGAACGTCCTTATCTAAATTGCACATTATCAAAAAAACATTTAATCATCAAAAATAGCGGTAATTCTCAGGCAGAAATTGATTCGATAGTAATTGATGAAAATGAACTTCCCGATTTGCCCAGTATTTCAATAAATCCTAAAGAGATATATTCATTAAAAATTGAATCTGTTAAAAAGATTTCTATCAAATATCATACAGATCACGGTGAATATCAAGACGATACTTTGATAACTGGAAATTAAAAAATGATCTCCGCAATCCTTTGGATTACGGAGATCATTTACGTTAACACTAGAAAATTACTATTTAAAATACTTTTGAGAAAAATCATCTACTTTTCGTACGTAATCTTTCTTATCTGTATTATAGGATTTTCCATGTTCAGCACCTTTTACGATCCATAATTTCTTTGGATCATTGGCATTTTTATAATTCGTATAAGCATTAGATACCGGAACAAACGTATCTTTAGAACCATGAATAATGAATATTGGTACATGGCTGTTCTTCAAGGTCTTTTTAGTATCAGCTTGATAAAAATTATAGCCTGCAAAAATTTTAGAATAGATAGCTGCTGTTTGAACTAATGGGAAACTTGGTAAATTAAACATTTCCTTAAGTTGATAATTCAGTTCACCAGAAATAGTTGAATAACCACAATCAGCAATTGCAAAATCTACATTTTTGGGATGTTCACCTAAAGTATACATAACCGTTGCGGCTCCCATACTAATTCCATACATTCCTATTTTAGATTGCGGATCTTTTTTATTTATTCGATTGATCCATCCCATTATGTCCTTTCGATCTGGCCAGCCATAACCAGCATATTCACCTTGACTCATTCCAAAAGAACGATTATCTGGTGCTAAAACATTATAACCAGAATCGTGGAATATCTTTACGAAAGATCCCATATATTTACTGGCACTACCGTATCCATGAACCACTACAACAGTTTTATTAGTCTTTTTAGCTGCAGGTAAATAACGGGCTTTTAACTTTAGTCCATCCTCTGACTTTTCCGTCCAAATAGTCTGATCTTGTGAGGCAAACCATTTGTCGTTACCCTTTAGTTCCATGTTTGCATCTTTACTACTATAATTACCCTTTTTAAAGGCAAAATTAAATAGATAGGCTCCCCCACCTAAATCGGCAACCAACAATATACCGACTAAAACTACTAAAAATATTTTTAATCCCTTTTTCATTTTTATATCCTTTTTTTTGATTTTAGTAGAGTTTAAACTAAAACTTACAATTAGAAAACAAAAAAATCCTATTTTTGCGCTAACAAAAATAGAATTTTTTTTTAAATTAATTTACTTGTTGTTGAAGTTTTTCATTATTAGTTTTAATTTCATTAGGTTTATGGAACCAATGTGTATGTGAATCAAAGAATGCGATCATATCATTCATAAAGTACATAATGTATGTTAGGAATAATACTGGACTTGCATCTCCTTGCATAGCAGTGACACCCCATAAAACAATTGACATAACTCCTTGTGCAGTCCAGAAATAATATTGTTCACGGAAACGTAAGGTACATAATAAAGCACCAGTAAATCCGATCGCACTGGCAACTGAATCAATAATAGGTCTTGGACTGATGAATAAATTAGTATCCATCAAGTAAAGCAATCCCCATGATGCAAAGAAGAATAATGCTGTTAGCAACCATTTAGGTGCTGTTAATCCATGGATATGCTTTTCAGCATCTTTGGCCCATTGTGGACTAATTAGAACTGGAATATCCAAAAGTACAATATAACTGGCTTGTAAAACAACGTCAGCAAAGTTCTTAGCGTTGATAGCTACAATGATATAAATAAGAGCGGAAACTAAACCTAACACACCATTTAATGGTTTAGCATTAGTAATTGCTACGGTACATGTAAAACCAAGAACACCAGCAAACCATGTTAATATCGCGATAGTTGTAATATGGCTTGATAATGTTGAAGCTGTGATAGCACCCAATCCAAACATTAAAAGCATATAACTCTTGAAGCTCCAATGTTTCATTTGTTCAACATACCACTTAGGGCTGAAAATACTAGTCATAAAAAATCTTCTCCTCATTTTGAGAATGTAACAAAACATTCCCCCTCGAATTATTGAAAAGGCCTCAATAAATTAACCTAGGATATAAAATAAATTGGTCTTACAATCAAACGTCTGTTCACCTGACAGACAACGACTAAAATAATACCACTAACACCCACACCTAAATCAAGTCTTTTGAGATAATTTATTTTGTGATTATTTTATTAAAATTAAATATACTTAGAGGGACAAGGAGTTATACAAAATTTATCACTGGATAAATTTTTAAAACGATAAATACCATATGAAGTATGTTAATATCTTAAAGACACTATATATAGAAAATAAAAAAAGCCGGAACAATTCCGACTTTTCACTAATTTAAATTTTACCTACAAGATCTGCACCGGGTTTAATTGTCTTTTCACCAGGATGCCAATTAGCAGGACAAACATTATCACCATTCTCGGCAACAAATTGTGCTGCTTGAAGTGTTCTAAGGATTTCTTGAGCATTA
The DNA here is from genome assembly GCF_003946605.1 of Companilactobacillus baiquanensis. Lineage (GTDB taxonomy): Bacteria > Bacillota > Bacilli > Lactobacillales > Lactobacillaceae > Companilactobacillus > Companilactobacillus baiquanensis. The sequence continues at coordinate 229,862 of NZ_RHOQ01000001.1, read as the reverse complement.
CGTCCTATACCCATCGCATTAATTGTGTATGACTTAATAATTCCTTCTGGGTTGATAATAAATACTCCACGATATGCACGACCACTATCCTCTTCGATCAAATCAAAGAAATTAGCCAATTCGTGTTTTTGATCAGACAGCATTGGATATTCAAGTTTACTGATCGTCTTAGTATTTTGAGCCCATGACATATGTGAAAATTCACTATCAACTGAAACTGAATATACTTCAGCATTATTTTTCTTAAACTCTGAATACGAACTTTCTAGATCTTCAAGTTCAGTTGGACAAACAAAAGAGAAATCAGCTGGATAGAAAAATAAAATTGACCATTTACCTAAGAGATCACTCTTTTTATAATTTACTAGCTCACCTTGGTGGTAAGCCTTAACATCAAAATCAGGTAGTTCTTTGTTAATGTAATTCATCACTAGTCCTCCCAAATTTAATTACTCGGTTACAGTTATACTTTATCACTATTAATACTAAATATAATTCAAGTTTGATAAAATATTTATATCAAAAAGGGGAAATTATGGAATTTAAACAACAAATACAATACATCCGAAATTTTGCATATAATAAAATGCATAATGACGCTACTGGACATAACTTTGATCATATCGAACGTGTAATTAAAAATGTTGATAAAATTCTTCTAACTGAGAAAGCTGACCCACTTATTACCTATGGTGCAGCCTATTTACACGATGTTGCCGATGATAAATTAGTCGATGATCCTCAAAAATTAGAAAACGAAATTACTGATTTTTTGAACGACATCGAGCTAGCAAATGAACAAATAACTGAAATCATTTATATTACTCACAATCTCTCCTTTAGTAAGACCTTAAGTCTTAACCCCCCAAAACTATCATTAGCTGGACAAATTGTCCAAGATTCTGATCGTTTAGATGCAATCGGGGCAATTGGAATTACTCGGGCAATCTATTATGGAGGCGCAAACGCTCAAGTTATTTACGATCCAAAGATGAAACCAAGAACTAATATGGATAAAAAAGAATATCGCAATTTAAAAGATGAGACTATTATTAATCATTTTTATGAGAAATTACTGAAATTAAGAGATATGATGAATACGGATACTGCAAAGAAAATTGCTGATCAGCGTCATGAATTCATGCTTCAATTTCTAGAAGAATTTAAAGGTGAATGGAATGGCGAAAAATAGATCTTAAGGAGTGTTTAATTTTGACATCATTCAAACAACAGGATCAAGAATACTACAATCATATTGTAAGAAACTTAAAAGAACGCGGTGTACATCTTAAAGACATTGCCGAAATAGTAATTTTTTTAGAAAAAGACTATGTTGAAGGACTGGATGAAGAATTATCGATACATGCGATCAATAAAGTATTACATAAACGTGAAGCTCAAAATGCGATAATGACCGGCATCGAGTTAGACGTCCTAGCTGAAAAAGGACTATTATCATCACCTATGCAACGTATTATGGAAACTGATGAATCAACCTATGGTATTGATGAAAATATGGCGATCACTCTAGCCAGTCTTTATGGTTCTGTATCTGTTACAAATTACGGATATGTTGATAAATTAAAACATGGTGTATTAGCTAAACTAAACGATAAATCAACTGGTAAGATCAATGTCTTTTTAGATGATCTAGTTGGAGCCATCGCCGCTGCAGCCTGTGGCTGGTTAGCTCATAATGAAGAAGCCGTTCAAGAATGGTTGGAAAATAATTTAACAAAAAAAGAGAATTAAAATAAAGCTCAATAATCTGATTTTTTTAGATTACTGAGCTTTATTTTAATGAATTTAATAGTTTTGGACTATATTTAACTTTAAGGAATCAATAAAACTGGCAGTTCAGCATTCTCAGAAACATATCTTGCAACTGAACCCATAAATATTTTAGTCATCATTCCCTTACCAGTTTTTCCCAAAATAATTAAATCGGCATGACTATTTTCTGGGATCACCTTAGCTATTAGGGATTTAGGATCTCCCTCTTTTGAAATCACTTCATAAAACATCTTAGAATTGACCAATTGCTTTTCTGCTGTTCGTAAAATTTGATTGGTCTGTTTTTTTACATCGTGAATTAAATCAGGCATATAATCAACGCCAACATTAACAGGAATATTATCGACATTAGAAATTGAAGTCACGATCACTTTTGAGTCACACTTCTTAGCAAGTTCCATTCCTGTCTCTAAAGCTCGAAATGAAACTGGGCTGCCATCTAAAGCTATCAAAATTGTTTTGAACATTATTATATCCTCCTATAATTCTCTTAATTAAAGATTATAAGAGCCATGAACAAAGAACAAGAAATTACCAATCCGATACTAGTCAAGTTTTAAGACCAAATTACCATGGAAAATCTAAACTAATATTCTCATTAAACTTTTCCTGTGTTAACAATTTTTTCATTCGTTCCGATTGACGCTTCTCATACCCTTGACAAACATACTTAGCTTCAGGGTTATCAGGATTGATCTTTGGCAATTCTATATCTTTATCAATAACGACAAAGGTTGAAAAACAAGTTAATCCTAAAAATCTCTCACCAGTTTTCAAGTGTTCGCCAATGATTTTAGTGAACACTTCAATTGAACGGCTCCCAACTCCTGACACATATGATTCAGTACACATCGAATCCTGCAATTTAAAAGGCAGAATAAAATTCACTTGATCAATTGAAGCTGTGACTGTTTCAATTCTGGCAACTCTAGAGGCTGGAATTGAAGAATTATCATCGATCGTAGCCAGGATTTTTCCACCAAATACAGTATTATGTTCATTTAAATCCGATGAAAATACTCGATGATTACTAATTGATAAGGTTCTTGAACAGTCGATTGAACTCATATTAAACTTCCTTCACTTTTTAATAGATTTTTAAACCCGCAACTTCAATTGTACTATGAATTCAAGCGTTTTCATATTGTGAAAAGAAATTTAGTACATGTTAGGATCGGCGATCGCCGGTTCATAAGAATCCATTTCAGAATCACGATAATCCCACCACTCATTTTCATATCCAACAAAACCAGCGGCAATCATCGCATCGTTTAAAATATTATAATTCTTTTCGTGAATTGCCGATCGTTTAGCATTTCTAAAAGCAGCTGAAGTAAAGTTATCAAACTCTGTCTGCATGGACATTTCGTTACCGTCTAAATCACATATAGTTAAGTCAAAAGTAACACCTTTTTGATGAGAAAAATTAGGATTTGGTTTGGCGACAAAGGATGGATCTGGGTAAACCTCGAATAATCTCTCTTGTGCAGATACAGGACGATAAGCATCCCAAACTTTGATCCTATAACCTTTTTCCCTCAAATCAGCACTGGCCTTTGCTAACTTTTTCGCAGTTCCTGTACGGGCAATTGCAGTATTAAAATCGTAAACAACTTGTCCAGTAAAATTATTTGTGGTCGCATATCTTAAGTCAACAATAATACTAGGATCTAAAACTTGAATATTCGTAAAATCCGATCTTGTTTTTGACATAGGGTATCCTCCAAAAATACGTATTAGACTTCAGTATACTAAGTTATTATTATGTGAGCATCTTTCTTGCTCATACTATTATGACGGAATTGGAAGCGCTATATATAGTCCACAACTTCAAAGCATATAATTATTCCAATATCTTATTTAGATTGTCCTCAAAACTTTGAGTATTCTTGATCAACGGATTATGGAACATACCTACACTTTCGCTGACTACCTCACCAATAACTAATCCACGAATACCTCTAGTAATTGTCATTTGTTTGGCGGGATCTTGAACAAAGCTATCCATAAATACTTTCATCATAGAATTAATATGAATAACATTTTTATAAGATTCTTCGGTAGACAGATTTAAGGATTCTAGTGTCAATAAAGATAACGACAGATTATTTAGTCCATATTTACGCATTACTTTTGCCATTTGAATCAATCCAGCTTTGCCGCTATATCCTAGACATTCATTCTTCAAAACTTCACTGAGGGATATTATGTAGTCTTGGGCTACGGCCTGATTTAATTCATCCCTATTTTTAAAATAGAAATAAAGCGCCTGCGTTTTACAATCTAACTTTTTAGCAAGATTTGAGAACGTTGCTGAATGAGAGCCGCTGTCCAAAACTAATTCTTTTGCCGTTTGAATAATTTTTTCTATTGATAAATCACGTTTTTTTGTCATTTATAACTCTCCTTGCTTTACATTTTACACTTTGTAAATTAAAATTACTAATTGTAAACAAGGAGATGCAAAAATGACTTATATAGCATTAATAGCAATTGGCTTTCTGATAGGTTTATTAGTTCTATCAACTGGTGGAGGCGGTGGCGCTTTATATTTAGGCGTCTTAACTGGACTATTTCACTTGAGTGCACCAGTGGCAGCGGCTACGTCACTATTCACTGCTTTTCCATCATTAGTAGTAGGAGCAATTGGCCACTACCGATCCGGAAATGTTCGCTTCAAAATAGGTAATAGAATGATCATTACAGCTATACCCGCAACAATTATTGGGTCACTACTATCACCATACATCCCAAAAATTATCTATACTTGGATCATAGCGATTGTCTTAATAGCACTTGGTTTACAAATTTTTATTCAATTGTTTTTTCCAAGTAAGAATATTAAAAAATCCAAATACGATAATTTGAAGGCATCAATTTTTGGAATCGTTAGTGGATTAATGGTCGGAATTGCTGGATTAAGTGGTGGTGCTCCAATTTTAGCTGGATTACTTTTGTTGAATCTGGATATGGTCCGAGCTGTAGCGACATCATCTTATGTATTAGTCGGAACCAGTGTAATCGGACTTATTTTTCATTTAAATGGAAATATCGATTGGTCCATTGGAATAAGTTTAATGATTGGTGCTGTAATTGGGGCCTTTTTAGCACCAAAGTTATTGTCCAAAGTAAATCCCGTAAAATTCAATACATATGTTAAACCTATAATTGCAGTATTGATCGTCTTCTTAGGTCTAAAAATGATTATTTAAAAAGTACAGAACATATTGATGTTAATCATCATATATTCTGTACTTTTTTAGTTTAATTTTGAATTTAAGAACGCTTTTAAGTCAGTTGCTGGATGTCCCATTATTTTTTGATAATCATCGGTCACAATATCTAATAGTCCCATGGCCCCTGCTTGATACATTGATCCAAGCATGTGACCTTCACCACCTTGATCATACATATCAGAAAACTCTTGTAAAGTTACCGGTTGATAGCCAATCTTGTGACCTGAAACTTCTGTTAATACATCGGCTAATTCTGGCATAGTGTAGTTTTTAGACTGCGTTAAGGTATAAATTTTTCCATCTTTTCGCAAATCTTCTGAAGTAGCTACTTTGGCAAACGCTTTAGCACTATCTTCCAAACTAATAAATGTCAAAGCTTGTTTGCCAACAGGATAAATAACGTTTTTACGCTCAATCAATTCTGGTAAATATGGGACTAACGGATCAGCGTATAAGGCATTTTTTATAATAGTGAATTTCAAATCTGATTCAGCCAATCTTCTTGGTAAATATCCATAAAAAGCTGATAGATCAAACGGATTGTTTTCCTGATCCGCAATGAAACCCATTGCTAAAATTTGTCCAACATTGGCTTTCTCAGCTGCTTTTATCACATTCTCCAGTTCAGTAACTCGACTAAAACTGTCATGGCTTTTACTTGGAACGTAGATGAAAATATCCTTATTAGCTAAGGCAGTGATCATCATCTTTTCATTCATATAATCGATTGGCAATACTTCTAAACCTTGATCAGATAGATTCTTGGCCTTACTAACGGTATGAACACCAACACTGATATCCGAATTAGGTACAAGTTTCATAATTTCTTTTAAAATTTGTGATCCTAAGTGTCCAGTTGCACCAGTAACGATATATTTCATCTTTAACAACTCCCAAAATTTAATACCTACATGTTACTTTATAAATTACAGGTATGCAAGTATTAAATTTCTTTTATTAAATATTTTGCATCCGCATTTTTATCAAATGAAGTTAAGATTTTAGGACCATCATCGGTAATAACGATCGTATGCTCGTATTGACAACTTAAACTTCCATCAACAGTATAAATAGTCCAACCATCATCTGCCGGCTCACTGCAACGCCAATCACCAACATTGATCATTGGTTCGATCGTAATAGTCATTCCAGCTTTTAAACGTGTACCATGCCCCGGTTTTCCATAATGTGGAACGTCAGGAAGCTCATGCATAGTAGGACCAATTCCGTGTCCAATATAGTCACGTACGACACCGTATCCAAGATTCTCTGCGTAACTTTGAATCGCATGACCAATATCACCAATGCGATTACCGACCACAGCTTGATCAATTCCTAAATACAAGGCCTTATGTGTTACATCCATTAACTTTTTTACTTCCGGTGAGGCGTTACCCACAACAATAGCGTGACAAGAATCACTTAAATAGCCATCATATTCAATAACGGTATCTAGTTTTATAAGATCACCATCTTTTACAATAATATCTTTACTAGGACAGCCATGACAAATCATGTCATTAACACTAATACAAGTAGAATATTTATATCCTTCAAAATTCAATTCTCCGGGTGTAGCGTTATGACCAACAATATATTCATAAGAAAATTTATCAATCTCCCAAGTGCTCATGCCTGGTTTGATATAGTCCTCTAATTCATGAAACAAACCGGTCAAAATTTCTCCGGCCTTTTGCATTCCTTTTATTTCTCTAGCTGATTTTATCGTTATCATTTATTTTTCCTTCTATAATTGTTTATCAAATAGAAAACAAGTTAATTTTGATCCATCAACTCGTCCTGGTTCAGGTATCCTTATAGCATTATTTTGATGAAAACCACGATGCTGATAAAACTGATATGAACAGTTACTGTCGCTAAACAAGTAAACTCTTTTACCTGAATATTTACGTTCAAGTTCATTCAATAATTTAGTTCCAATGCCTTTATTCTTAATATCTGGATTAACAGCAAATAGTAAGACTTCACCATCTAGGTTAGTTTTAGCCTTTAACTCTTTTAACATTGCCTGATTAACTTGATCATAAGTAATTATTCCTTGGTCGAATACTAATCCCATCATATATTGTAATGAGCTGGCATGTACCTTATCTACAACCTTTTGATCGATCATAAGTTCGTTATCGAACTTAGCCATGATCACACCGCAAAGAACATCGCCATCATAAGCCGCAATGGCAGTAGTTGCATTTATATAAGCATCCCATACAAAATATTTAGAATATAAACTTTCGGTGAATTTTGAATTTGTATAACGGTCAAAATTCATCCCCACAGCTGAAAATTCGGCCAATTTTGATAGATCCTGCTTTTTAAATTGTTGAATTTTAATAATTATACTTCCTCCAAATTATTCATTGTATGTACTATTTTATTGTATCGTTTAATTTTTTAAATTCAAAAAAGACGTGCAAAACGTTTTTACTTTCTATACCATTTTATACAAAACAAAAAAGTAAGAAAGCCGCTATATCAGCTTTCTTACTTTTCATTTTACGAACGTACATTCTTATTTATTCAATTTAAGGAGAGTACAGGATTTGAACCTGCGCGCCCGAACTAACGGGTTCGCCGGATTTCGAGTCCGGTGCATTACCACTCTGCCAACTCTCCATAATAAGGGCATCTGCCCTGCTATTAATATTGCATTAAGGTAAACATATCATACCCTTTAATTTTATCACGACCATGAAGGTCCTTCAATTCAATTAGGAAAGCTGTTCCGACAACTTCGCCACCAAGTTCTTCAACTAAATCGATCGTAGCAGCAAGTGTCCCACCTGTTGCCATTAAATCATCAACAACTAATACTTTTTGACCAGGTTTGATCGAGTCTTTTTGCATATACAAAGAACCTTGACCATATTCAAGATCATAAGTAACTGAAACAGTCTCACGAGGTAACTTGCCTTTTTTACGAGCTGGTGCAAAACCAGTTCCTAATCTATAAGCTACTGGACAACCCACGATAAACCCACGGGCTTCAGGTCCAGCAATCATTTCAGCTCCACGACTCTTTGCGTATTCAACTATTTTATCAGTAGCAGCAGCATATGCTTTGCCGTCTAACATCAATGGTGATATGTCACGAAATAGTACACCTGGTTCTGGGAAATCCGGAACATTAGCAACATATTTCTTAAAATCAATATCCATCTTAAATTTCTCCATTCAATCTAGCTGTGGCAATCATATTCACTAATCCATGATAAAAGACTGCCGAAGTCAGACTCAATTAATATTTTTTCAACATCATTACGTTTTAATCTCTTCAAGTAAGTCGGAGATTCAGTTAATTCGCGTTGTTTTGAAGCATCTGCTTTTTCAACAAAACCATTTACTATTTTAACAAAATCCAACTCAAAAAACACTTTTAAATAGAAATCTACATCACTTTTTTGAATTTTTAAATAATCTGCCACCATTTGCATGTCAGTTTCACGGATATTTTGATGTGTATATAAATACTTAAGTAAAACTTTCATCTTATGCATATCCGGAGTTAAATAACGACTATTTAAATCTGTATGGAAATAAAGAGCTGTATGTAAGGTTTTATTCTCTTTGATAAACTTCTTAAATAATTCGATATCATGCGGACGATCATAAATCAAAATATTTTCACCATCACAAGATTGATCATACATGACTAACTTAGCATTGGCATCATGGCGTTTAACTACTTCATAATATGTCTCATTAAAGAAAACGATACTATCAAATTTATCCAAAATTGAAGGTGCAATTCTTTTATTACGATAATCCAAATAAATAGATTTCAATTGGCTCATTTTTTTACCTTCAGCGGATACTTCAAAATCATCAAGCATCAACTGAAGATTTTTCCTGCCAGCCCATTCGTTGACGCCTAGTTCACCGTAAACGTCACAAATACTAGTAGTTAGTTCTTTTGCTTTCTCATACATCCCAAAGCCGATTGCGTCCACTTGATATTTATCAGATGCCACTTTTGCTTTTAAATGAGTCCCATCTTTACCAATCGACTGTATTTGACTTAGATCAGCATTCTTCAATTTAATAACTGGCTTAGGATTTCCCATTCCAAATGGAGCTAAATTATTTATAGTTTTAATCAAATCAAAACTCAATTCAGAAACATTTAAATCCAAATCGTATTTTTCATTTACAGATCCATTAACATCAAATTTCTGCTTACTTGTTTCAGATTGTATTTTTTCAGTTAATTCACCCAATTTATCTTCATCTACCGAAAATCCACACGCTTGAGCATGACCACCAAAGGCTACAAACAACTCGCGATAATTATTTAAGGCTGTAAACAAATTAAATCCTTCAGGACTACGACCAGAACCCTTATAAATTCCTGATTCTGCATCAAGTTGTAAAACTAGTGTTGGTTTATGAGTTTGTTCAACCACTCGACTGGCGACAATGCCTAAAATCCCTTGATGCCAATTTTTACCACTTAAAACTAAAACACCGTTATCTTTTTGTTCCTCAACTTGTACCAAAGTATCTTCATATACTTTTGAAACAATTTCTTGCCTCTTCTTATTGATGTCTTCAGTTTCATCCACTATTTCTTTAGCAAAATCAGCATCCCCAGTGGTTAGAAGTTCTACTCCTGATGAAGCATTAGCCATTCTACCTAAAGCATTGATCCGTGGGGCAATTTTGAAACCAATATCTTCCTCACTCATGTTATTGATCTTCAACTTGCACTTTTTGATCAGTTCACTAAGACCAACATGATTATTTTCAGACATACGTTTAAGACCTTCAGTAACGATAACACGATTTTCACCTAAAAGAGGTACTGAATCGGCCACTGTTCCGATTGCAGCCAGGTCGATCAACTCTAGCGCTTCGTCACCTAGTAAGGCATCTGCAATTTTAAACGCCACTCCGGCACCTGATAAATACGGACAAACATATTCAAAACCAGGAATAGTCGGATGTACAATTGCGTCAGCATCTGGTAATTCTTCCGGCAAATCATGATGATCGGTCACAATGACCTTAATACCTTGATCTTTTAGATATTTAATTTCGTCTTTACCACTAACACCATTATCCACTGTTATTAGTAAATCAATATTTTGTTCAGCCAAAAATTTATAAACATCCAGATTAGGACCATAACCATCTTTAAAGCGATCAGGAATATAAAAGATCGGGTCTATGCCCAATTTTTTCAAAGTTAATTTCATGATCGAAGTACTAGTTACACCATCGGCGTCATAATCTCCATAAATAGCGATCTTACTATTTGTTTCAACAGCCTCATCAATTATTTCTAAGGCTTTATCCATATCGTGTAATCCAAATGGGTCCTGCAAACCACTAATGTCCGCATTTAAAAAATCCTCTAACTCTGTTTTATCTGTTAAATCTCTCTCTAATAATAATTCAGACAAAATTTTGTCAAAATTGTGTTTTTTTGAAAAGTCATCAATCTCTTTTGACGATACTTCTTTTCTTTTTATCCAATTTTTAGAAACCAATACATCACCTACTATTACTTTATTATATATTAAGAAAACAAAAAAATAAGCCTAATCGGCTTATTTAGAAAATGTTGCTAAAGTAGTTTTATTTGCTGGAAGAGTTCTGACCAATGAAGCTTGGATAGCCCAGCGATTAGTTCCACCATCTGCACAAGTGATCAAAGTAAGCATAACCTTATGCTCATCATCATCTAGTAAGTATACTGCCGTTGGAGCAACGATCTTCTTAAAAAATACTTTATAAACATAAACTTTCTTCATGTTTGTTATATAAGCTAAATCTCCTAATTGGACATTCTCTAAAGGTGAGAACAAGGCACCATTTTGAGTCATGTAATGACCTGCAAGAGCATAATTCCTCTTGCCCATTTTTTCGCCCTTTTTCATCGTTCCACCACCAGTTGATAGTGCATCATCACTTAGCCCCTTAACAATAGGTAGATATAAATCAACTGATGGAACCGCCATTTTCCCGATCGGTGCAGCGGTATTCTTTACCGACGCTTTGGCGACTTGCGAGGCACTTATAGGTTTAACTTTTTTAAAGTCATACTGCCCCTTTTTCTTTTCATTTGACTTAACTTTCTTAGCTGTTAACGAATTCATATGTTGTTCTGACATATAATTTACAGCATATTCTTTGATTGGTTCATTAAAGATCAATGCAAGAGCAATCAATAATAATAAAATTGTCCCAAAAATCGAGAAGAATTTTTTCATAGGTTTTCATTCCATTCGGGTAATTTGTTATATTAACCATAATAAGGCATCCGCAACAAAAAGTTAAATTATTAGTATAGATTTAAGTTTCACTCAAGGTAGCTCTGTTAATTTACAAATATAAGTTATAATAGACCTAGATTTAGAGTTTAAACAATTTTGGAGGTACTTTATGAGCATTCTTGTCTTAGGTGGAGCCGGATACATCGGTTCTCACACAGTCGACCATCTTTGTGAAATGGGCTATGACGTCGTTGTAGCGGATAATTTAGAAACTGGTCACAAACAGTCTGTTAACGAAAACGCAACTTTTTATCAAGGTGATATTCGTGATAGGGAGTTTCTAAGTAGAATTTTTCAAATTGAAAAAATAACTGATGTGATACACTTTGCTGCTTTTTCAATTGTACCAGAATCAATGAAAGATCCGCTGAAATATTTTGATAATAATACTTCTGGTATGATTTCTTTATTAGAAGTTATGCGTGATTTTGATGTAAAACATATAATCTTCTCTTCCACCGCAGCTACATACGGTGAACCTAAACAGATTCCAATTAAAGAATCTGATCCAACGATCCCAACTAATCCCTATGGTGAAAGTAAGTTGGCAATGGAAAAGATTATCCACTGGTCAGAAATTGCGTATGGCATTAAATATGTCGCATTAAGATACTTCAACGTTGCCGGTGCAAAGCCCGATGGTTCGATTGGTGAAGATCACAATCCTGAAACTCACTTGATTCCTGTAGTTTTAGAAGTTGCTGCAGGGCAAAGAGACAAGTTAACGATTTTTGGCGATGATTATGATACAGCAGATGGTACTAATGTCCGTGATTATGTTCATGTTGAAGATCTAGCTGAAGCACATCGCTTAGCAATGGAATATCTTCGTTCTGGAAATGACAGCGATGTCTTTAATCTAGGTTCGTCAACTGGATTTTCTAACAAAGAGATTTTAAAAACTGCTCGTGAAGTTACTGGCAAAGAAATCCCGGCAGAAATAGGTCCTAGACGTGCTGGCGATCCAAGTACCTTAATTGCCGATTCTACTAAGGCTCGTAAAGTCTTAAAGTGGTCACCAAAATATGATGACGTTCATAAAGTAATTGAAGATGCCTGGAATTTCAAAAAGAAACACTTAAACGGTTACGAAGAAGAATAATTTAGAATATTAAAGAGTGGGACAAAACATGTTCAGCTTTCGAGCATTAACGTAAATAGTTCCAGTAATCAGATCTTAGATTACTGGAACTATTTACGTTAATGTTGCATATTTAGGGTCAAAATGGTTTTGTCAAAGACTAACCTGCTTTTTATTTAAATATATCAATTTTAGATAACATATTATGTAAATTTATCGCATCCCAGGGCATATGTTCAGCAATATTAAAACCAACTATCTCGCTATCTTTTGAAATATTTTCGATAAATTCAAATACTTCATTTAACTTCATAGTACCGGTCGCATAATCTAGCGATTCTTTATCAATATATGGTTCAGCTGACAAAACAGATCTAAAGTCATTTGAATCTAGTACATCTAAGTCAAAATGAATTACCAGTTTTTCAAAATCATTTTGATTTATCCAATCAATAACTTTTTTTGAACTTATCTTTATCTGATCCGGTGTAATGAAATTCATATTCAGATCTTTAACAAGATGGTCCATTGGACGTAAATCTTGATACTGTAAACCGGCTAACATGATCTGACTGCTATCAATATGATTCTTGATATGTCGGTCAAATTCATTTGAACTTTTATTCATTAAATTAGCTAAAACCATTTCGTGAAGATGATTCGAATCTTGATTTGTTGAAACATCAGGGTGCGCATCCAACCAGATTATTCCTAATTTTTTACCGTATTTACCACTCAAATAGTCAATCGGAGCTTCTGATATTGAACAATCGCCGCCTAATGTGATTACTTTATCAGGATTTTGAATATCTAAAATATTCTTAGTCAGTTCGGTTTGTTTCAAAAGTACTTTTCTACCATTAATATCTTGTTCTATTTTAAGATCACTATCAAAATCTTGACTCACTGGTACTTCAATGGTTCTTATCGAATTACTTTCAGGTACTATGGCCGAAAGTATCTTTGAACCTAAATAATAGTCTGGATTAACTCCACCTTGCCATTGTGGCAAAATTAAACGTACTGTTTTATTAACTGACATCTTCAAAATCCTCCATTAAATTCTTTATTAATTTTTTTACACTCAAAAGCTGTTTTATTGTTGCTAGACCAGTATTAACAGTAATTATCCCCTGATCGATCTCTCCCAATCTCATTGCTGGTCGTAAATTCATGGCCACATCAAATTTTGAATTAGCCAATTGTAACGCTTTTTTTGTCTTTATTGATCGTTGTGTTTTAGACACACTGATTAAATCACTAGAGTCACTTTCAATAATCATTTGCTTTGCCTTCAAATTCATTGGTGACTCTTTGGTGACTAAGAATCTACTACCAATATATATTCCTTCAGCACCTAAATCAAAAGCTGCATTGACGCCTCTTTTATCATTTATCCCGCCTGCTCCCATTACTGGAATAGATACTTCATCAACTGTATTAGGAATAACTGTAAATGTCCCAAAAGAGTGTTCCGGTAAAACTCCTCCTTCGTCATATCCGGTAGCCACAACGATACTTGCTCCATATTTCTCAGCCAATTTAAATTGCTCAATAGTTGGGGTCAAAGGTCGAAAAATAATTACTCCATTATTCTTTTTGATTAAATCAAATAATTCTTTATGAACACTTCCTACGACAACAAAGAATTTTACTTCTTCTTCAAAAGCAACTTTTAACAGTTCTGATACATATTTATTTTCTGACAATAATTCCCTTGGATCGGGAGTATTGATATTTATTCCAAAAGAATTAGAAGTTAGCTGTTTTACTTTGATAATTTCTTTACGCATACTTTCAGAAATATTTTTTGGTCCATGTATTATTTCACTACGTCCAGCATTTGGACCCAAAACTCCCATTCCTCCAGAATTACTTACGGCTGCCACCATTTTTGCATCTGTAAGCCAAGACATTGGTGCTTGGATCAAAGGATATTTTGTTTTTAATATTTTTGATACTCTATTCATAATTAATTTACCTCATAATTATATATCGTGAATTGTCGATATTATTCTTAAAAATAAAAAGAGTATCTTACAACTCTTCTTTAATTTTTTTTGCTAGCTCAACTATGTTCCTTTCATTACGACGATAATACGTCCACTTACCATGACGTTCAGACTCAAGTAGTCCTACTTCTTGCATATCGTTCAAGTATTTAGATACTGTCGATTGTGCCAAACCTGACTTCTCAACAATATCCCCTACACATATACCCCCCATTTCATTCATCATATATTGAACCGTCTCGCAAGTTACACTGGTAATCTCTTTTTCAGGATCTTTAAGCCATCCTAAAATATCTAATCTAGTTTGATTAGAAAGTACTTTAAATAACTTTGCATTCATTTTCATAAAATAATCATATCACTTATTCTCGATATGTAAATATATAATTTTATTAAACCTAACTAATGTTAAAATATTATAAACTTGTAAAAACAATTTGAGGAGCACCGTTTATGAAACTTACTAAGCATGAATTTATTCGATATGGCGTATTAATTGCTATCTTTTTAGTCCTATTAGTTTATCCGGCACAAATATTCAATCTCTTTAAAATTATTTATAGTGCCTCATTTCCTTTGATAATTGGGGCAGCACTTGCCTATTGTATCAATCTATTATCATCAAAATTAGAAAAGTGGTTTTGGCCCAATGCCAAGAATAAATGGGCGATCGGGTTTAGAAGACCGACTGCCTTATTGATCTCTCTTTGTTTGATCGTAGCAATAATTGCTTGGGTTTTAAGACTAGTTTTGCCACAGTTTATAACAGCCATCAGCGGATTTTTCTCAAGTCTTCCTGACTTGATCGATCAATTTAATAAATGGTTAAATAACTCCAATCAAGCCAGCGCAATATCTTCACAACTAGAGACCACACAAATCGATTGGAATACTATTCAATCTAAAATTATGAAGTTTGTTTCTACTGGATTGTCTGGTGTCTTTTCTTCTACCATCTCTATTTTTGGTAGTTTATCAAAAGGTCTTTTCAACTTTATTTTGGCATTAACTTTTGCAATTTATTTAGTAAGTGGAAAAGAAATTATCGGTAAAAGATTAAGTCGAGTTTTAGATGCCTTTGTATCTCCTAAAATAATGAAAAAAACTCGTTATGTTTTACATGTAGCTAATCAATCATTTTCCAGTTTTATTGCAGGACAAGTTACTGAAGCATTTATCTTAGGGACTTTGTGTGCCTTAGGAATGTGGATCTTCCGTTTCCCTAATGCTCTCTCAATTGGTGCATTAGTTGGTATGACTGCACTGATCCCAATGATCGGTGCATGGATCGGTGGTGGAGTTGGTTTTGTTCTTATTGCTGTTACATCCCCACTTCAAGGTGTCTTATTTGTTGTTTATATTATCGTCTTACAACAACTAGAAGGAAATTTAATTTACCCACGAGTTGTTGGAGGTTCAATTGGATTACCTGGAATCTTAGTTTTAGTCGCCATTACAGTTGGAGGTGGGCTTGCTGGAATTGTCGGAATGCTTTTAAGTGTCCCTATTGTAGCTACTATTTATCAATTAGTTAGAAATGCAACTTTAAAAAAAGAGTCAAAAAAAATACCAGCTCAAGATTAATGAGCTGGCATATATATGAAATATCGTTTCTATCGTTTGGTGACACGGATCTCATAAGGAAGAAAGCTATCTCTTCCTCACATTTAGTTTACGGCCGCTAACGATTAATAACAAATAATTTGAATTTTTTAAAATTCGGCTGTATCAGGATCTTGAACTTCACCGGCAAGACCATGAAGACCATCAATTGTTTTCATATCTGCATCAGAAATTTCAAAATCAAAAAGATCAGTATTTTCTTTAATTCTATCAGCGTGAACTGATTTTGGTAGTGGCAAGAATCCATGTTGCAATGACCAGCGTAATACTAATTGAGCCACTGTCTTACCGTATCTTGAAGCCATATCTTTTAATTCAGGAACGCCAAATATTTTACCAGTACCGAGTGGACTATATGCTTCACTTAAAATATTATGGGCATTATTATAGGCTACTACTTCTGACTGTAATTCACTTGGGTTCAAAAATATTTGATTGACCATCGGTGTAACTTTAGCAGTCTTCAAAAGTTCGTCCATATGATGCTGACGGAAATTAGAAATACCAATGGCACGAGTTTTTCCTTCTTTTAATAGCTCCTCCATTGCACGCCATGTTTCGGCGTTAACCTCTTTCCAATTATCACGGAACTTAACTGGATTAGGCCAGTGTATCAAGTATAGATCTACATAATCAACGCCCAATTCTGACAATGATTTATCCATTGCTTTCTTGGTTGATTCATAGCCATGATCATCATTCCATAATTTAGTTGTCAAGAATAGATCCTCACGTTTAATACCAGAAGCTTTAATACCTTCACCTACGCTGTCTTCGTTTCCATATGCTGCAGCTGTATCAATATGACGGTATCCTGCCTCAATTGCAGATTTAACACTTTCTTTAGCAACTTCACCATCTGGAGTTTGCCAAGTTCCAAAACCTACGATAGGAATTTTAACACCATTACTTAATGTGTATGTATCTGTTAAACTATTTAATTTCGTCATTTCCGACTCCTTTCACTTTCCACTGTTTATTAGGTTACAACTTTTCTTTTTTAAACTCTCTTAATAAGCATTCAGTTGGATTAAAAAAGTTCTAAGTAGAAAATTTGATCTCTACTTAGAACTTTTTTTATTATCCGTGAATACCTAAGGCAATTTGTGCGAAACGGCTCATCTTGCTCATATCCCAAATTGGATACCAAACAAGATTTATTTCACAAGTATCAAGCCCCTCAACGGACTTAACGGCTTTATTAATATCGTCATTGATCATATCACTCAAAGGACAACCCATAGTTGTTAAAGTCATCGTTACAGTACAATGACTGCCTTTAATATCAATTCCATAGATCAAACCAAGGTTTACAATATCGATTCCCAATTCTGGATCAATAACGCTCTCCAATGCTTCTGTTACTTGTTCTGTTTCTGCTTGAACCTTTGGATCTTGTGCTTGTTCTTCACTCATAATTGGACTCCTTTAGCTAACGATTCTTCTGCTACCAGAAATATATATTTTCTGTAATAATACTAAACATATTATACCAAAAATAGCTATCAGATATATTCCAATTTTATAACTTCCGGTCATTTGTTTAATTAATCCAAGAATAATTGGTGGGAAATAACCGCCAAGTCCACCCATGGCTCCAACAAATCCTGTAACAGCACCGGTATTACCTGATGAAACAAATGGTACCATCTTAAAGATAATCCCATTTCCTAAACCAACTAAAATAGCGAGTGCAACAATAATAGTCGTAAATATTCCTTTTGTTTCTAAGAAGATTCCCAAAACAATAGCAGCAATGATAATTAAGATAAAGTCATACCGCAATAATGACATTGGTCTAATTTTATCAGACAAATAACCGCCAACTGGACGTACTAAAGTACCAATTACCGCAAATAAGGCAGCCCATAATCCAGCATCAACCAAATTGTCGTGGAATAATCCCACCATAAAAGTTGATAAAAGATTAGTCATTGACATGAACATACCAAATGTTAAGAAATAAAATAGTGCTAACAACCAAGTATCACGCTCTTTTGCAACGGATAGGGATGCAACAAGACTAGCGTTCTTATTCGTCTCTGATTCAGGACTGAATAGTAATAAAATAATAAATAAAACTAATAATCCAATCAAAACGTAAAATACTCCATTTAAATCAATCGTTTTAACCCATCTTGGGAAAAAGAAGGCTGAAAATGCAGTACCAATATTACCTACACCAGCAATACCTAAAACTAAACCTTGTTTTTCCGGTGGGAAAAATCTAGTTACATACGAAACACCAATAGCAAAAGAAGTACCACTCATACCCAATAAGAGTGCTGAAAAAACCAACATTCCATATGAATGAACTCTTGGGATCATCAAGACTGGAATGATCAAAAATAACATTAAAATTATATAAGTCTTTTTACCGCCAAATCTATCACTCATGATCCCCATTGGGATTCTCATGATAGAACCAAGCAAAATAGGTGTAGCTAAAAGTAATGATCTTTGTAGCTCTGAAACCTCAACACCTGCATTCTTTAGAATAATATCGATCATGGGTGCTAAACTAAGCCACACCATAAAGCACACCATCATCGCTAACGTTCCCATTGCCAAAGCAAAATAAGATCTGGATTTACTTCCCATATTAAATATCTCCATTCGTTATAAATTCTAGCCCCCACTAACAGGTGGAATGATTGCTATTTCTGTTACATCGGCTAACTTAAAAGCTTCATCATTAGCATATTCTTCATTAATTGCAACTAACGATTGATCTAAAATATCTGAAAAATCAGGATAAGCTTTTTTAATACTATCTTTAACATCTTTAGCATAAAAACCGTCATTCAAACTTAAATCAATTGTTGAACCAATTTCTTCTGCCAAAATTGAAAATAGTTTTACTTTCATTCTCCTAAACCTCCCCAACGTATTTTGTCTCGATCGTACTCCTTTTTCCAAATCGGTACGGTCTTTTTTAACTGGTCGATCAAAAATTGGCAATTCTCAAATGCCTCCGCTCGATGTGGGGCGGCGACTCCGATAAATACCGCAATATCGGCTAGTTCAAGTTCACCGACGCGATGAACCATAACAACATCCATTCCTTTAGCTAAAACTTGATCAGCCAATTTTTGCATTTCTTTTTCAGCCATTTGCTTATAAGTCGTATATTCAATTTTTTCAGTTTCGATTTCATCAGTAAACTTACGGATATTTCCAATAAAAATATCTACTCCGCCAAATTCAGGATGAATTAAACTTTTTGTAAGTTCATCTGTATTAATGGGTTGATCAGTTATTTTAATTAAACTCATTTAATGACCTCCCCGGATAAAATCTTTTCAAGTTCTTTGTCAGTAAACTTATGATCAAAGTATTTCACATAAAAGCTTCTAAATTTATTTTTTAAATTAACATCTTTCATCTGTTTAGGATGGAATAATTTAGCAGCCCACCAGATCTGCAAATCTTCCTCAGCGCTATATCTATCAAGTGCGAAAATACCTGTTGGATTACCGTATACTTTTTTATTCTTAACTGCTTTTAACGACGAAAAACGTGAATCCTTTTTTAGAAGTTTCAAAGCATTCTTACTTGTGGTTCCACCTACTATTATAATGTTGGGATTTGCTTTGATAATTTCTTCGGCAGAAATTTCAATCATATTCCCTTTAGTCTTAATAGCATTTTTGCCACCGGCAATATTTATCCATTGGTCAACGATCGTCTTTTTACCATCGACCTTGGTTAGATCCGCTTTACTTACGATATGCAAAACACTTGGTCTAGTTTTAGACTTTGAAACTTTACTTTTAACTTTTTTAATATCACTATCCAATTGTTTATTATAAGCTTTAGCCTTTTTATCAGCCTTACCGCCTATTATATCACCAGTAAGTGTAACCGTTTTCTTTAATCCTGTGAAATCCTGAAACATCGAATTTACTGCTGGAATATTAGCTTTTTTGATTGTCTCGATCTGCGCGTCATCAGAACTAATTACTACATCTGGTTTTTGTTTGATCAATTCTTCCAATTGAAAACTATCACCATTAAAAGGCACGGCTTGTTTTTTAACTTCTGGATATAGATCTGTCAGCAAAGCATTATCATGAATCAATTGAGTGGTTGCCACTAATTGGTTTTCACCACCCAACATTAAAAAAATGGGGTTGTTAGCATGCCATAAATCAGCGACACGTTTAACTTTTTTTGGTATCTTTACTTTTTTACCAGTATTATCAACTACTGTTCTAGTTGCAGCAGCTTGAACTTTCGATCCACCCATAAACAAGAATAATATTCCTAAAGTCAAAATGATTAATGTTTTAAATTTCCTCATAATTACCCCATTCCTATTCCAAAAACATTTCGTTGCAATACTTCATTAAAAGTAGAAATAATCGGCGTTTGGTACAATTTCGATAAATATTCATCATTTAAAATTTCCTCAGTTGAACCTTGATGATAAGTTTCTCTACTCATCAATAGACCAACATTACTAGCAACCATCGTTGCTTGATTGGGATCATGGGTACTCATCACAACTGCAATGCCTTGATCTGAAAGTCTTTTAACTAATTTTAAAACTTTAACTTGGTTTTTATAGTCCAGTGCCGATGTCGGTTCATCCATAATCAATAATTTAGGTTCTTGAACCAAAGCACGACCAATACTAGCCAATTGCTTTTGTCCACCACTCATATTTTGCAAGCTAGTGGATCTTAAATCATCTAAACCAATTCGATCGATAACTTTATCTACTAATTCTTCATCGATCTTATTTGGTTGGCTGAAAATAGAATGAAACGAACTTCGTCCTAACAATAGATAATCAAACAAACTCAGATTGGTATTTATATTAACTCCCTGACTAACTAGAGCCAATTTGTGTGATAATTCTTTACTGCTAATTTTTTTTAATTCGTCACCATCTAATTTTATACTGCCATGGTAATTGTTAAAAACGCCGCTCAGGCAGTTTATAAGTGTACTTTTACCAATACCATTAGGGCCCAAGATCACCAGAACCTGACCTGATTCAACTTTTAAATCAACATTACTAATAGTGTTGGAATCTTTATATGAAAATGACAAATTACTGGTTACTAAACTAAACACCAATATTCCTTCCTTTTATTAAGATAAAAATAAAAATCGGTACCCCGATAAATCCTGTAACGATGCTTAAAGGAATATCATTCACAGAGATGCTCCGGGCAATAGTATCAGAAATCAACAACAGCACTGAACCGACAACTGCTGACATTGGTAAGGCATAACGATTATCATCCCCAACTATTTGTCTACTAATGTGCGGTACGACTAACCCGATCCAACCAATAACGCCACAAAGACAAACTGCTGCAGCAGTCAACAATGTTGCAAAAGCAATCATGACATTTCGATTCAATCTAGGATTAATACCGATTGTTTTAACGGTAGCTAAATCTAGTGATAAAGTATTTAATCTCCATCTAGTAACAAGCAAGAAAATTATCCCTACTATTATTACGGGTCCAACTGAATATAGTGCTTGTTTATCAACCTTCATAAAGCTACCCATTTCCCAATAAACAATACTTTGTAATTGGTCTTCAGGATCGGCGACATATTTAACAGATCCTAAAATTGATTGCATTAAACCGGACATAATTATTCCTGACAAAATCAAACCAATACTGGATTTACTATGCAAAAAACTGTCGATCACTAGTGTCAAAACAACCGTGACAACTCCCATTACAAAAGCCGCCAACTCAATTATATAAATTGGAGCATTATTCAAAATGGCAATTGCCGCACCGACACTTGCACCAGTAGAGACACCAAGAATGTTCGGTGAAGCTAGACCATTATTGAAGACAGATTGAAAAGTGGCGCCAGCCATAGATAGACCAGCGCCAACTAAAATCACAGCAATGATACGAATGAATCTAAGATTTAAAATCAATTTGGTTGCGCTATTAGCGTTGCCAAAAAAGAACTTAGAAACCTCGGTCATCGACAAGTTGTATCGTCCAATCATCATCGAACAAAATATTAGAATTATTAGTACGATAAACGTTAATGTAATTAAAAATTTATTTTGATTTTTTTTGATTACTATTTTGATCTTCCTCTCAAGCCTTTTTTACGATAGACAATCGGACGTCTAAAGATATATTGCCATGGCAAAGTTAAGGCATGAACTAATCTTGTATATGGGAAAAAGGCAAAGATAAGTAATCCGCATATAACATGAATTCTAAAGACGATCGGAACTTGTAACATCAAATGATAATCTGGGTGGAAATAAAACAATTGACGAGCCCAGACTGAAAGATTTAAACGATAGTTAAATTCGGGATGAAAAATAGTACCTTCTATTAATGAAGCACTCAATCCTAAAACAATAACTATCAAGAATGAAACATTAACTACTAAATCACTAAAAGAACTAGTTCTGAAAACACGCTTATTAGAAAATCGACGATAAGATAAGATCAACATCCCGGCCAAAGCCATAAATCCAGCTAATCCTCCCATTACTAAAGCACCCATATGATACACCTCATTTGGAATACCTAAAAAATCAGTAAATGATTTAGGAATAAAGATCCCAACGACATGTCCAAAGAATACAAAAATAATTCCGATGTGGAATAAAATACTTCCCACCATTAATTGCTTCTTTTCCAATAATTCACTAGATTTAGCAGTTATATTTCCACCGTATAAAGCTAAACGAATAATTGTACCAAAGAAGAATGATCCTAAAGCAACATAAGGGAATATTACCCATAAGATATAGCCCCAAACATTATCCATTACTTACTTCCCCCTCTTGAACAGAATTACCTTCAAGACAAGACTTGAACTCGGCTCTAACGATTTTGATAATCTCAAAGTACGAATCATCTGACTGTACTTTAGAATTCTTCAACAAATTATAAGTACCATCTTCAATAACGGAGAATAGTAATTGTAAATCTTGTTGACGATCATCGTTTCTCCAATCACTAAAAGCCAGAAATTCTAGCATTAGCGGCAAATAATCAGACATTTCTGTCCCATCAATTCGCACTCCAAACATTTCATAAAGCATCTTCAATTTGGCTAAGAGTTGTCCTCTTTCTCTTGAATCCGTCATTTTATAATAACTCATATATAAAGTATAACGATTATTCAACTCAAAAAGTGAAACATAATGTGTTTTTAATTCTTCTAATGAATATCTTTGCATTTTATAAATTATATCTAGCAATTTTTCCTTTGATGGTGTTTCTGCATAGTCATTTTTAAAATCATTGATAAAATCATCAGTTAAGATAGATTGTTGCGGATAATCCAATAATCTGGAAAGATAGACAAAACCTTGTTTTAAAGAATTTAACTTTTCAATATTAATCACGCCAAATTCCTCCGTAGAAGCTTTCTGCGTAAATGTCTTTAGTTGATTCACCAGCCTTGGCTTTACGAAGCATACTTCCATGAACTGGAGCTAATGCACAACCGTTACATTGCTCAAAGCCCAATCCACCTTGGTCTTCAGCAACAGGAGCAACTTTTTCTTTTTTACTCTTTGGAATAACAAATCTATCTTCATATTTTGCAATAGCAAGTAAACGATATAGTGATGTAGCTGAATCTTCAGTTAATCCGACACGATCCAATTTTTCAGGATCAAAGTCTTTACCGCTAGTCTTTGCTCTCATATATAATCTCATCATTGCTAATTTATATAATGCACTCTTAATAACTTCGGTATTTCCACCTGACAAAAGATTTGCTAAATATTCAACCGGGATACGCATTTCATTGATTGCAGGGAAAATCATTTCAGGATACTTGATTGAATTCTTTCCCTCAAAATAATTCATAATTGGTGACAATGGTGGCACATACCAAACCATTGGCATTGTACGGTATTCAGGATGTAGTGGGAAAGCAATTTTTTGTTCAACTGCCATCTTATAAATAGGTGATTTTTGAGCACATCTGATTGTTTCCATATCTACACCATCAGCTAATGCTTGTTCAACAATTTCTGGATCATTAGGATCAAGGAATAATCCTAATTGAGCTTCATAAAGTTTTGTATCATCTGGTTCCTCACAAGCTTCTGCAACTCGATCAGCATCATAAAGAATGACCCCGATATATCTGATTCTACCAACACAAGTTTCAGAACAAACTGTTGGTAAACCTTCTTCAATTCTTGGATAACAAAATGTACATTTTTCGGCTTTATTTGTATTCCAGTTGAAGTAGACCTTCTTATAAGGGCAACCTGTCATACAAAATCTCCAGCCACGACAACGTTCTTGATCGACTAAAACAATTCCGTCTTCGTCACGTTTATACATGGCACCACTTGGACATGAAGCGACACAAGCAGCATTCAAACAGTGTTCACAAAGTCTTGGAAGATACATCATAAAGGTTCTTTCAAAGTTACCTTTGATGTCTGATTCAATACTTTGCATATTAGGATCTTCACCAAAACTGCGGTCTGAACCGGCCAAGTCATCATCCCAATTAGGACCATTGGTAAGGTCCATATATTCACCAGTAATTTGTGATTTTGCACGTGCAACTGGTTGATGTTTTGATTCTTTTCCAAAAAGTGTTTGATAATCATAAGTCCATGGTTCGTAATAATCGTCTAGATTAGGCATATCAGGATTGTAAAAAATCTTAGCCAGAGCAACTTTATTTAACTTGCTACCGGCACGTAATTCCAATTTACCTTTACGATTAAGTTTCCAGCCACCCTTGTAATGACTTTCATCTTCCCATTTTTTAGGATAACCAACACCAGGTCTTGTTTCAACGTTGTTAAACCACATATATTCAGCGCCTGGTCGATTTGTCCATGTCTGTTTACATGTTACTGAACAAGTATGACAGCCAATACACTTATCCAGATTCAATACCATGGAAATTTGTGCTTTAACTTTCATGCCACTTGACCTCCTTTAATTTTCTAACATTTACATATAAGTCTCTTTGATTACCGATTGGTCCATAGTAGTTAAATCCATAGCTCAATTGAGCATAACCACCAACCATTTGAGTTGGTTTAACGTGGATCTGTGTTGGAGCATTGTGACTACCACCACGGTTACCAGTAATTGTTGATAATGGTTCTTCAATTTCCATATCCTGAGCATGATACATATACATTGTGCCATCAGGCATACGTTGTGAAACAACTGCTCTTGCAGTTACAACACCATTCTTGTTATAAAGTTCAACCCAATCGTTATCCTTAATATCGATCTTTTTAGCATCATCCAAACTCAACCAAACAGTTGGACCACCTCTAAATAAGGTCAACATGTATAGATTATCTTGGTAGGTTGTATG
The DNA here is from genome assembly GCF_003946605.1 of Companilactobacillus baiquanensis. Taxonomy (GTDB): domain Bacteria; phylum Bacillota; class Bacilli; order Lactobacillales; family Lactobacillaceae; genus Companilactobacillus; species Companilactobacillus baiquanensis. Next base: position 204,511 of record NZ_RHOQ01000001.1, on the reverse strand, counting down.
AATGTTCCATTTACCATGCGGTGTTAGGTAACGAAGTGTTAATTCTTTATCAGCCGGTTCAACTTTAGTATCAGCTGGTCCTAAAACATGTGGTGGAAGTGTTGGTTTATAAGTTGCTAACTCCTCACCATATTCTTGGAAGATCTCATGATCTAGATAGAACTGTTGACGTCCTGTCAAAGTTCTAAATGGAACATTTCTTTCGATATTGACAGAGAATGGTGAATATCTGTCACCATCATGTTTCGCACTAGAGAAAATTGGTGTTGGGATAGCCTCTTTAGGTTGAGCAGTGATATTAGCAAACGTCATTTGTTTCTCTGTTAAACCTGCTGAAATATCTGTTAATTTCTTACCAGTTATCTCTTCTGCATCTTCCCAAGCTTTTTTAGCCACATGACCATTTGAAGCACTTGAAAGATGAAGAATTGATTCCGCAACATTTTTATCCTCATCAAGTTTTGGATAGCCTTTATCGACACCATCAGAATATGTTCCGATAATATCTTTCAATTCGTTATATTCATCAGCTACGCTGTAACTATATCCATTTGATCCAACTTTGCCGCAAGCGTTTGGTCCTAAAGCAACATACTTATCATAAACAGCCGTATAATCACGTTTTACTAATGACAAGCTTGGCATAGTCTTGCCAGGGATAGGTTCAATTTGACCACGTTTCCAATCTTTGATCTTACCGTATGGTTGTGAGATTTCTCCCATTGAATCATGACCTAGCGGTTGGGTCTTCAAATCGTATTGTGGTTCACTATAATACTTTTTAGCCATTTCTGAGAATCGTTTTGAAATATGCTTGAAAGCTTGCCAGTCACTTTGTGATTCCCAAAGTGGATCGACTGCTTTATTGAATGGATGGATGAATGGATGCATATCGGTACTTGAAAGATCTTCTTTTTCATACCAAGTTGCTGCTGGCAAAACTATATCTGAATAAAGTGGTGTCGTTACCATTCTGAAATCAAATGCTACGGCAAGATCTAATTTACCAGTAACACTCTTTTCATCCCATTCCATATCAACTGGCTTAAAGTTTTCACTTTGTTTAGCCAATAAACCATTCTCTGAACCAAGGATATGTTTCATAAAGTATTCTTGACCTTTACCAGATGATGAGAATAAGTTAGAACGCCAAATGAATAAAGCCTTAGGTTGGTTGATATCTTTATCTGGTGCTTCAGCAGCGAAATGAAGACTGCCATCTTTTAACTCTTGAACGACTTTCTTAGATATTTCTTTAATATCAGTTGTCTTGTAATCTTTTACAAAATTCAAATTATTACGATCAAATTGTGGATATGATGGCATCCAACCTAATCTGATCGCCATTTGATTATAGTCAGCTGGATGTTTATATCCATCCTCAATTGTTTTGACTGGCGACTTCATTCCTTCGTTATCAAGTTCATCATATTTCCATTGATCACTTGCAAAGTAGAAGAATGATGTTCCTTGTTGCTGACGGGCGCCACCAGGTTGCCAATCATTGGCAAAAGCAATGTTAGCCCAACCTTCAGCCGGACGTAATTTTTCTTGTCCAACATAGTGAGCCCAGCCACCACCTTGAACACCGATACATCCTGTTAGCATCAGCATATTAATAATGGCACGATACGTCATATCACTGTTAAACCAGTGGTTAATACCTGCACCAACGATGATCATGGATTTACCTTTAGTATCAGCTGCATTTTGTGCAAACTCACGTGCTATTTGAACAACTAGATCAGAACGCACGCCGGTAACTTTTTCTTGCCAAGCTGGTGTAAACAGACTGTCCGCATCGTCATAGCCTTTAGCTGCATAAACATCGATCTTTTTACGTTTGATACCGTATTGAGCCATAATTAAATCAAACACGGTCGTAATATATTTCTTCGATCCATCTTTTAAAGTGATCTCTCGACAAGGGATAGTTCTGCAATAAATTGAATTACCTTCATTATCGAAATTAGGCATATCAATTACTTTATAGTCTTCACCCAAGAATGAAAGTTTAGGACTGATCTCACGACCAAATTCTGAAGTTAGATCCAGATTCCATTTTTCGCTCTTATCCCATCTTTGACCAATTGTTCCGTTTGGAACGACCAATTTATCAGTCGGTTCATCAACTAACATTGGTTTCCATTCTGGATTAGCTTCATTGGTATCTTTAAGGTCTGAAATTCTTAAGAAACGACCTGATACAACATGCTCTTCATTATTTTCACTTTGATCAAGCATAATAACGAATGGTAAATCAGTGAATTTTTTAACATAGTCAGTAAAGTATGGAACTTGTTGATTATTGTAATATTCATTCAAAATAACATGAGTGAATCCTTGTGCTAAAGCAGCATCTGATCCAGGATTTGGTGCTAGCCAGTTGTCAGCAAATTTTACATTTTCCGCATAGTCAGGACTGATCGAAACGACCTTTGTTCCCTTATATCTAGCTTCAACCATAAAATGAGCATCCGGTGTTCTAGTTAATGGAACGTTAGAACCCCACATCATCAAATATTGACTGTTATACCAGTCACTAGATTCAGGAACATCAGTCTGTTCACCCCAAACTTGAGGTGATGCTGGTGGTAGATCGGCATACCAATCGTAGAAACTTAACATTTCTCCACCAATCAATGACATGAATCTGGCACCTGAAGCGTAACTCAACATCGACATTGCAGGAATTGGAGAAAATCCGGCAATTCGATCAGGTCCATATTTTTTAATGGTATATAAAAGCATGGCTGAAATAAGTTCAGTTGCATCATCCCATTTAACACGGATCAAACCACCATGTCCACGCACACTCTTATATGATTTAGTTTTCTCTGGATCAGTGACGATAGATTCCCAGGCATCAATTGGATTTTCAAATTGATCCTTGGCATCTTGCCACATTTTCCATAGTCGCTCACGAATATATGGATACTTTATCCGTAATGGACTGTATTCATACCATGAGAAACTGGCACCACGAGGACAACCACGGGGCTCAAATTCTGGCATATTGGGTCCACAAGATGGGTAATCAGTCGATTGATGTTCCCAAGTAACGATCCCTTGTTTAACATAAACATTCCAACTACATGATCCAGTACAGTTAACACCATGTGTTGTACGGACTACCTTATCGTGTGACCAACGTTCTTTGTATAATTTTTCCCAACGTCTTGAATCTTCTTCTAGTTGAGTGAAATTACCATTGAACTTTTCTACTTTTTTAAAAAATCTCGATTTTAACATATGTAAATTCCCACCTAGTTCTACATACTTTGTTCTAACTATAAATCTAGCACTTATCCTAATTGATTTTGATTAGGATTTTCCCTAACATTTTGTACAGGCAGGTGATTAATATGGCAAATAGATACGATCGACAACTAAAAATCAAACAAATTGGTACAGTTGGTCAAGAAAAATTTGAGGATTCACATGTATTGGTGATTGGAGTTGGAGGATTAGGTAGTTTTGTTTCTTCCGAATTGGTAAAGGCAGGAATTGGAGAAATTACGCTCGTAGATTTTGACGACGTTGAATTAACTAATCTCCATCGACAAAATCTTTATATTGAAAAAGATGTTGGAACAAATAAATTAGAAGCTATGAGAAATCATCTTCAACAAGCAAATAGTAATGTTAAGATTAATATTATAAATAAAAAATATTCCGTTGATATATTATCAGCAGAATATGACTTAGTTATAGATTGTACGGACAACTTTCCTATTAAATATCAAATTAATGAAGATTGCCAAAAATTGGGATTGAAGCATATTTTTGGAACTTGTGCTGCTAATCAAGGTCAGGTAATGTTTATTGATCAGAATTCAGCATGTTTAGAATGTCTCTACCCTAAAGAAACAATTGATAAACTAGGATTAAGTAAAAATATTGGTACTAATCCGATGATCGTCGCTATTACTGGCAGTTTGCAGGCATCTATGGCTCTAAAATATTTAACTAATCCTAAAAATATCGAATTTGGATCTTTAATAGTAGTAGATAATTGGAATTTTGATTTTAGAAAAATACATGTCAAGAAAAGAAAGGATTGTCCTTTGGAGGTAAGTAAATGATCGACTTTGGAATTATCACCGTAAGTGACACCAGAACAGAAGAGTCTGACAAATCTGGACTTTATATTCAAAAGGCTATGGTTGAAGCTGGAAACAATTTTGTTCAAAAATATATCGTCAAAGATGATGCCAGCCAAATAACCGCAGCATATAATAAACTACTTGTCTCATCCTGCAAATTGATTTTGGTAAATGGAGGAACTGGTATTGCAAGACGCGATGTTACAATTGATACTCTTGAGCCCAAATTTATCAAAGTCATTCCCGGATTTGGCGAATACTTTAGACAAATAAGCATTGCAGATATTGGATTAAAAGCTTTAGTATCAGGTGCTACGGCTGGAATTACCGACAGTGACCAAATTTGTTACTTATTACCAGGTTCGACCAATGCTTGTAAAACAGCCTTAGAAAAAATTATTTTACCCGATTTAAATCATTTAATTAAGGAGATCACTAAATAATGTATAAACCAGTTGATCAAAGAAATGCTATCAGTATTGATGAAGCTAGAAAAGTTATTGTCGATAATATTGAAAGTGTTTCGCTTAAAACAGAAAAAATACCGACCACTAAAGCAAATCACCGCATAATTGCTGAAGATATTGCTGCACCGCATGACTTCCCTACTTTTAGACGTTCAGGTTATGATGGTTTTGCCATGTTGCAGTCAGACTTAAAAAATCTACCCGCTAATTTAAAAGTTGTTGGTGACATCCCTGCCGGTGCAGATTTTGATCGTCCATTAGTTTCTGGCGAAGCTGTTAGAATCATGACCGGTGGCTATGTTCCCGATGGTGCAGATATTGTTGTCATGCTAGAAACAACTAAAATGATAGACAACGACACCGTTCAAATCACCGAAATTCAAAAAAAGGATAATATAACTCAAATCGGCGATTACTTTAAACAAGGTGATACTCTCTTAGCTAAAAATACCGAAATAAATCCCGGTGGAATCAGTTTATTAAGCGCCTTTGATGTTCAAGAAATCTCTGTCTATAAAAAACCTACGATTGGGATCATCACAACCGGATCTGAATTGTTAAATCCTGGTGAAAAAATCGTTAATGGAAAAATCTTTAACAGCAATGGTCCTATGATCAGAGAATTATGTACTGAAAATGGTGCCGATGTCATTAGTTATACGCAAATAAAAGATGATCCAGAGGCTTTGAAGAATGCCGTTAATGATGTCCTAGGAAAATGTGATGTCATTATTACCGATGGCGGAGTATCGGTTGGAGATTTTGATATTATTGCCGATTTGGCTAAATCATCTGAAAAATTACTATTCAACAAACTGGAAATGCGTCCCGGCAGTGTTACAACCGCCTTTATTTACGATCAAACTCTTTTCTTTGGATTATCAGGAAATCCTGGAGCATGTTTCACCGGTTTCTACCTATATGTAGAGTACGCTTTGCGACTAATGCAACATCAAGCTAGTCGTTGTCTTGAATGCCTAGGAACTTTGAACGCTGAATATACTAAAACTAATATGTACGATCGTATTCTTCGTGGACAATATAGTTTTAAAGGAAATAACATTGAAATCGGTCGTGTTGGTGGAGACGCCTCCGGTAATCTTAATAATTTACAACGTGCTACTTGTATGTTTGAGATCCCTCGCGGTAAATCAATTACTCCTAAAGGAAGTGTTTTAAAGACATGGCTCTTACCTTTCAAATAATTGGTCATAAAAAAAGTGGTAAAACGACCTTGATCGAAAATTTTTTAACCATGACTGACTATAAGTTCAGTGTTGTTAAACATACTCATCTACCCATTACTGTTTCAGATGGCAATGATACTGGCAAATTCTTTAAAAACTCGGACGATGTATTGTTGTTGAATAATGAACAGGCCATTCATTATCAAAGAAATTTGTCTTTGACTGAACTAGAAAACATTCAAATAATGCAACAAGAAACTTCCGCTGATTTTATTATTATTGAAGGAATAAAAGAATTAAATTTTCCCAAACTAGTTTTATTAAAACCTGCTGAAACTAAAGCCGATTTTAATAATGTGACTAATATCAAATCTTTTATTTCCATTCAAAAAAACAATTTGGCGATGGATATTGAAAATCTAGATGATAGAAAAGAATTTATAAATAAATTTTTAAAGGATTTAAAAAATGACAGATAGTCTCATATTGGCTGGTGGTAAATCTACTCGATTCAATAGTGATAAAGCACTCGCTCATTTTAACGATTTAATTATTCCTAATGTCAAATACACAGCTAACTTGACTATTCCATATGTAGATCAATGTTTTATTTCAACTAATGCCAATAATTATCAAACAATTAAGAAACTTTTTAGTAAACAAGTCGTTATTCAAGATGTTGAACCACTGATCGATTGTGGACCAATGTCTGCTTTATGGTCCTATTTTAAAATAACTAAAAAAAATGCCGCTGATCTCTTAGTAATCGCCACAGACTATATTATTGACGAATCAGCAATTGATTGTTTATCTAAAAACGTTGGCTATATCGAAATTAAGCGTGTTCCCTACTACACTTGTTGCCATTTGAAGATTAAACTTGAACTATTGGAAAAATATATCCGTCAAAAAAATTATCGTTGGCGCAGCTTGTTAAACGAAGCCAATTGCCAAGAAATTCAGTTTAACGGTAATGTTAAAAATATTAATTATCCGGAGGATCTAAAATGAAATCAAAAGACGATATGAGTAATGGTGACTTTCAAAAATTGTTAGCTATCGGCTTAAATGATTTAAGTATTCAACGTACCTTACTAGAAAATGAGATTCAACATCAGCGTGATGATCTAAGAACACTTGAACAAGATCAAGCTATTGAAAAATTAGAGCGTAATATTATGTTAATAAAAAAGGATTATGAACATTTTAAAGAATTTTCTGATCCTACCTTTGATAAATCAGAAGCTACTTATGATGTAGACTAAAAAATACTTTTAACGCCAAAAGGAGCCGTGACTTGCGTCACGACCCCTTTTTTGTATTGCGATTATTCTTTAATTGAAACGCGTTCCATAAGGCAGGGACCTCCGCTTAGCTACGAACATCGAACAATTGAAAGTACACAATTATTCGATGTCCTAGGCTATGCTCAGTCTCTAATCGCCTTATGACACGCTCTCTTCCTACGGCTAGCTTTTAATTATCGACTTACTAATAATATCGAATTCTTCTTGACTTGCTTGCCAAAGTTTTTTCAATGGCGGAAATTTACGATCATATTCTTCTACAAGACTTAGATCAATTTCTAGTGCCGGACTTTCCTGATAAGACCAAGTATGGTCCTCTAAAATCTTAGGTACTAATTCTTTAACCAACATCGCCGTATAATAAGTTTCATCCATTGAAACATGATACTTATAACAACCTTCAAAACCACGACTAACATAATTACTTGGCATCCCAAAAATCACAATTGCCTCATAATTTAATTGTTTAGCAATCGTAAAAGACTTTTCAAGTAATAACTTACTGTATCCAAGACGTTGAAATTGTGGTCGAATGCAGACAGGCCCGAATGTCAGAATAGTTTTTTCATTGCCTTGTTCATCAGTCAATTTAGCTTTTGTATACATGACATTACCTATTATCTGACCGTCTTTTTCTAAGACCAAATCTAATTCAGGAATAAAGTCACTATGTGTCCGAATTGTATGTGCCAAATAATGTTCAGCACATCCCGGTACATACAAATTCCAAAAAGATTCTCGGATCATTTCCTCAACGATTTGATAATCGGCAGGTGTTTCAGTTCTAATGATAATATTATTGTTTAAATTCAAAATATCTTCCTCCTAATTTAACTACTTAAGGAAGGTTTGAAAATTTTCTTTGTTGCAAACCTTCCGGCTATGCAACAATGTCCAGTCTATTATTTGTCATATTTAATACTCCTTAAATTTCATTATTAATGATTATAACATACAAAAAAATCCCGGTATTCCGGGATTTTTTAAAACTTATTAATATGCACGGGCAATCCAAACTGTATACTTAGCAGGTTTGCCGCTGACAATATCTACTTTCTTTTCCATTGGTGGATTGAAAGGAATATTTCTAGTTGTGAATCCAGTTTCTTCTTTGATCTTTGCTTCTGTTTCTTCTGTTCCGTCCCAACCGATCAAGACAAATCCAGGAGTTTCATTAGCTTCTTTCTTTGTTTCAATATGTTTCTTAAGATCATCTAGTGTATCGATATCATAATACTCATTTGCCTTATTACGTGCACGAGCTGACTCTAGAAGACGTTTTTGCATAATGTCTAATTCATTGGCAATCTTATCTTCAATACCATCTAATGCAACGGATTCCTTATCATCAAGATCACGCATCTTAATAACTGCAGAATCATTCTTCAAATCACGTGGTCCAAATTCAACGTGCATTGGAACACCTTTTTGTTCCCAATCATTGAACTTGTAACCAGGTGAAGCATCAGTATCATCGATTTGAACTCGAATATCTTTAGCCTTAAGACTTTCTTCTAGGGCAGTAAGTTTTTCCATAATTTCAGGATTCTTTTGCCATGGTCCAACTGGGATCAAAACAACTTGTGTAGGAGCAATTGCTGGAGGCAATACTAAACCATTTTCATCACCATGTTCCATGATCATAGCACCAATTAAACGTGTTGAAATTCCCCATGATGTTGTGAAAACATACTTCATTTGATTATCTTTATCAAGATATTTAATATCAAATGATTTCGCAAAGTTATTTCCAAGATAATGTGATGTACCAGCTTGAACAGCCTTTCCATCGCGCATCATTGATTCTGCTGAATACGTATCGACCGCACCAGCAAAACGTTCTGAAGGAGTCTTTTGACCCTTATAAACTGGAATATCCAAGAAGTTTTCAATTAAATCAGTATATGCATCAAGCACACTTAAAGTTCTCTTACGAGCATCTTCTTCTGAAATATGGGCAGTATGTCCTTCTTGCCATAGAAATTCCGAAGTTCTCATGAAAGGTAGTGTTTTCTTTTCCCAACGGAAAACATTAGCCCATTGGTTAATTTCATAAGGTAAATCACGATATGATTGAATCCAATCACTAAAAGCATTACCGATCATTGTCTCTGAAGTAGGACGTAAAGCGTAAGGTTCCTCAAGCTTTTCATTACCAACCTCAGTTACCCAAGGAAGTTCTGGTGCAAATCCTTCAATATGTTCCTCTTCTTTTTCAAAGAAGTGTTTTGGGATCAACATTGGGAAGTATGCATTTCTGATCTTTTGAGTCTTCAAATAATCGTTAAATCTTTGTTGAATTCTTTCCCAAAGTTCATACCCATCTGGCTTGAAAATAATGCAGCCTCGAACTGGTGAATATGACATTAAATCAGCATTCTGAATAGTTTGAATATACCATTTTGAAAAATCTGTTTTTTGTAAATCTGACATTTTACATCCTCCTAAATTTATAGAAAATAAAAAAGCTGCTCCATCCTAAAAGGACGAAACAGCTTCCGTGGTACCACCTTAATTAATCTTTGTTATAAAGATTCACTCAAATCATTAACGCCGATATGCGTATCGTCATTACAACGATAAAGTCAAATTGGTAGGTTCGTAAATGACTTCGATACCTGATTCTCAGCATAACAGGCTCTCTTTGATCGGTCGAATTTACTAATGATCCAAATGTTAATTCATGACACAACGATATTATTTATAATTCAGTTTGTCAAGTGACTAATTTATTTAATTAGATAATCGTTTCTGAATAATTGACATCTTTACCATGTTTTTTAACCGATAAATCAATTTCATTATTCTTATTTTTTGAATCTAAATTAACATTGGCAGTTGAATTAGATCCAAACAGATTATTAACAATTTTGCCAACTGTTTTATCTTCATTTTGAATAGAAATATCCCAATCTATTTGAGATTCTCGATTCAAAAATCCTTGGTTATCAAAGAAAACTTGACTATTTTTAGCGTATTTATCTTTGGACTGATAATGAACAATACTCTTGGCTCTTGTCAAAATTTCAACGAATGGCTGTACGATATTTGACTCATCACCAACAGTGATCGAAGTTTGCTTAAAGGTAACTTGGCTATCCTCTTCTGCCACGATCAAGATGTGACTCACCATCGGATTCTTAACCGTACTATCTTGAATTATTTGGGCAACTATTGGCTGATCTATTTTGATCCCTTTAGGAATATATAGGAATATTCCTGAATTTATCATCGCTAAATGATAACGCGTTAAATTTGATTCATCATAATTAATAACTTTATCCATAAAGTATCTTTGAATTAAGCGGGGATGCTCACGTAAAGCTGTAAAAATATCAGTTAATACTACCCCCTTGTCATCTAATTCATCAGGAAGTTCATTCTTAATAATTTTTTGTCCTAACTGAACAACCTTTATCCCAGGTTCATCAGTAATTTTGGCTAAATCCTTATTCGATCTTTTAAAATTAAGTTTATCAATTTCAAATCCTGCTGGCAGACTAGTGATTGATTTTGCAGCATTTAATCTTCGATCAACCATCCAATGTGATTCACCATGATCATTTGCGGCCATCTCAATATCTTCCAGAACTTCTTCTTTCATAAGATCCTCCCTCGAATAAAATAAATATTCATCATATATATAATATATACCGTTTTCATCAGAAAAATACAGATAATAAACAAATTAATTGAGCATTTTGCTTATGTACAAAGTGTTGAAATTATTGCATAATATGCTTAAAAGTTAATTATTTCACTAATAGATATTTTTTATTTATTTTTGGAATATTTATATTCAAGGAGCGTGAATCATAGATGCAGCTTATTTCTGAACAATCAATTAATAAAAGCTATTACGTAAAAGATCTTGATTATTTAGATGATCAAACAAAACAAAGATTACATAGTCTGGGTATTCACGTTGGAAGTCAAATGACAATTATGAGATTTCTTCCCTTTCATGGGCCTGTAATAGTTGAAATAGATCATCAAAAAATTGGCCTTCGTTATGCAGTATTTAAGCTCTTGATGGGAGGGATCGATCAATGACAACTGTTGCACTCATGGGAAATCCCAACACTGGCAAAACTACCCTTTTCAATCAATTGACCGATTCGTACGCATATGTTGGTAATTGGACCGGCGTCACCGTTGAAAAAAAGATGGGAAGTATCAAACATACTAAAATCGTTGTTGTTGATCTTCCAGGAATTTATTCTTTAAATCCAATCACTAAGGATGAATCCGTTGCCATTAATTACCTTCTAGAAAATGATACTGATATTATTTTAAATGTCACTAATGCCAATCAATTAAAACGCAACTTATTACTTTCAATTGAGTTACTTGAATTTGGCAAGCCCGTCATCATCGCATTAAACATGATCGATGATCTCAAGCGGACAGGTGTTTATTACGATATTCAAACACTTGAAAAAAGACTTGGCTGTATCGTAAAAACTACCAACGCTAGAAATCACGATGGAATAGAACAACTACGTGACAAATTAAAAAACAGTCCTGTAGATGAGTTCCCTACGGCAAATCTTAAATTAGATTATCCAAAAGAAATAAAAAAAGAATTAAATCTCGCAACTACAAAATTAGTCAAAAATTATCAAGTTTCAGAAAAATTTGCCACTTGGCTAACGATTCAGTTCATGAACAAAAACAAAATTGTTCGACAATTTGCTTCACATAATAATTTTAAACCACTATTAGAAAAAGCAGATTTGTTTGATAAAGAAAAATTTGAAGAAAAAATTTTCCAAACTCGACTAAATTTTATTGAGGAAACTTTGACGTCTGCCAGAGAAAACGTTTCATCTTCAAGTAATATTCAAATGACTTCTAAAATCGATAAAGTTGTTACTAATCCAATCTTAGGATTACCAATTTTTGTTGCCATTTTTTATTTAATGTTCAAATTATCATTTGATTGGATCGGGACCCCATTATCTGATCAGCTAAACGCCTTTTTATCAGGGCCAATTTCAAATTATTCCAATACTTTTCTTAAAAGTATCGGTGCAATGCCCTTCTTACGTTCATTGATCGTTGATGGGATAATAGCTGGTGTCGGTGGTGTTTTAACTTTTATTCCGCAAATAATGGTCTTATTTGCCTGTATATCAATATTAGAAGATTCGGGATACATGGCTCGAGCTGCATTAGTGACTGATCGAGTTATGCAAGCTATTGGACTAAACGGTAAAGCCTTTATTCCCTTGATCATTGGCTTTGGATGTAACGTTACTGGAATCATGGCAGCCAGAACTATTGAACAGCCAAAAGAGCGGTTAATTACCACCTTGATCTCTCCTTTTATGAGTTGTTCAGCTAGATTACCAATATATAGTCTTTTTGTAGCTGCCTTCTTTCCCAAAAATCAAGCCTTAATAGTTTTATCAATTTATTTTCTAGGTATTATAGTCGCCTTAGCTATGGCAAAATTTTATCAACTAATTTTCCACGTCAAAGAAAATACCGTCTTTATCGTTGAATTACCACAATACCATTTACCAAGGTTTGACATTATCTGGCGTGGTACTTGGGATAAAAGTAAAGGATTTGTTAGAAAAGCCGGAACGATCATTTTTGCCGGAACTGTTTTAATTTGGCTACTTTCTAACTTTGGACCTAGTGGTTTTGTTACTAATATCGATAAGAGCTTTTCAGCGATGTTGGGCCAGTTTTTACTACCACTTTTCGTTCCTATCGGGATAACTTCTTGGGAGGCCATTAGTGCTCTATTCACTGGTATTTTGGCTAAAGAAGTTATTAGTTCAAGTATGATGGTTCTCTTCCACACAACTAGCCAGACAACCTTGATTGCTACTTTTGGGCAACTGTTCACACCTATTTCGGCCTACGCTCTTTTAGTCTTTATTCTGTTATACGTACCTTGTTTTGCTACGATCGGTACTATTAAATCAGAAACAGGCTCCACTAAATGGGCAGTCTATTCAGTATTTTCTAGTATCTTAATTGCCTATGCTTTGTCATTTGTTATCTTCCAAGTTGGATCATTATTCATGTAAAGGAGAAAAAAGATGTCACTATTAACAAACTTAATTATTGCCTCTGTCATTATTGGTTTTGCCGGATATGAAATTTACAAAGTTGCTCAAAAATCCAAAAAAGGTAAATGTGCAGCTTGTGATTATAAATGTGAGGCCAAAATGATGGCTGAACGTGCCAAACGACAAAACGGATAAATATAATAATAAAGATAGGCCATTTCCCTAATATTAGAGAGATGGCCTATTTGTTATACTTTGGTCAATGAAGAACTTATCAAACTTTAAAGGAGGCCGTCAAAGTGGATAAATTAACACATTTCAACGACCAAAATAGGGCTAAAATGGTCGATGTCACAGATAAAGACGTGACCTCAAGAATCGCCCAGGCAACCGGAAAAATAACAATGCATCCTGAAACCTTAAACCGCATTCATGAAGGAAAAATAAAAAAAGGTGACGTTTTAGCGGTAGCACAAATAGCTGGTATCATGGCAGCTAAACAGACTAGTCAAATGATACCCATGTGTCACCTAATTCCTTTGACAGGTGTTGATATAAAGTTTACTGACAATGATCAGGATACGATAACTATAACAACTATTGTTAAAACTAAACATGTAACTGGTGTTGAAATTGAAGCATTACTTGCCGCCCAAACAGCTTTATTAACTATTTATGATATGTGTAAAGCAATTGATCGCGGTATGGTTATTACTGATGTTCACTTAGTAGAAAAAGACGGCGGTAAAAGTGGACACTTCGTTTATCAGGAACAATAATGATCGGAATTGCTTTAAATTCTAATAAAACCTCAATTTCAAAACTCCGCATTACCGCTAATAAACTCCTACTAGTTTCAACAAATGTTGTGATTGTTACTAACGACAAACAAGTTGAAAGTATTTTTGGTGAGCACCCAAATATTTCAGTAATTTCTCAACAAAAACCGTTTACTAATAAAAATCAACTCGGTGAGATTTATGCCGCTAGCTCAATATATCCTGATAAAACTGACTTTATAACACTCTCAACTGAATATGATCAACTAAGACCTTCAATTCTGACCACCTTAGTTAATAATTCAAACTGTTACGCAGCAACGATCGATCACAGTTACTATCAAATTAGTCATTTCAATATCAGTAATCCTGACTTATCTCAATACTTACATCTGGATGATCTTGATTTGAAACAATTCATAACTCAAGAAATGCAGTGTTTGCCACTTACTTTTAGCAGTGGTGATATGTTTTAATATATAAATATCCTTATTTAATATTCCATAAGTAAATAAAAATCATAAAAATTTGTTTTATAATCTGTTATATTAATTCAATAATGTTATTATTAGGAGGTGCAAGACGTGAATCCAGAACAGTTGAACAGTCCAAACGACTTTCAAACAATCGTCAATAAAATTTATCAAAATGAACAATTTGATTTTGTAGGAATTGCCCTTCAATCTTCAGAGGCACCTCATTCTATCAAATGGGATTTTGTAGCTGGTAATACTAATGAAAGATTCAGAAAAATCGTCTTGAGAAGTGGTATTGGGATTGCCGGACTAGTTGTTAGAACTGGTAAACCTTTTTGGGATAATAATTTGAACCATTACGAATTTTCCGATGAAATGTATACCCCTATTGCTAAAACTGAATCACTACGATCGGCCGTTGCAATTCCGATTATTTCACCTTTAACTAATCTAGTACGAGGGGTGTTATTAGCAGGATATCGTTCAAATAAAATAAAAATTTCAGGACAAACAGCCCTGACCCTTTCTCAATACCTGTAATTCAGTTATTTGAGGAGGGGTATTTTTTTGCTTGAAACAACACGGTGGATAAATAATTATTTCAATGATTCTACCGATGCAATTATGATATTTAAAGATGATGAGTTGATCCTTAGTAACCAAATTGCCAAAGATCTGCAAAATGAATTAGAGTTAAATCCACAATACTTAGTCGAAGTTGCCGACTCATCAGTTAAACAAAAATTTTCTCCAACTGATAATTGCTTTAGTTGTATTATTCAAAACAAAATGAAGGAAATCTCAATTCCAATAACTTTAGCAAAGAACATGCCCCATCCCCTTAATTATTTCATGATTTACAATGTCATAGATCAAAACGAAAAAGTTTTCTCTTTAACTTTAAAAAATCGTGGAACGATCGATCGAATGGATCAATTGGCTCAGCAAAGAAAATTAACACAATATGTAAATAGAGCCCATGAAAAAGAGCGCAAAAGAATTTCAGAAGATCTGCATGACAGTATTGCTCAAGGTGTTTATTCAGCAATAATGGGTGTAAGAAGATTGGAAAATAACCACTTCACAGCTGAAGAGATCAAGGAATTAACGACTGTCATTGAATCACAACTAAACGATACCTTAACAGAGGTCAAAGAAATGGCACTTGATATACGACCTTCTGTTTTAGATAACTTTGGACTACTAGCAGCTCTAAAAGTTTTAGCTAAGAGATTAGAGGAAAACTCTGGTGTAACGATCAATGTTGCCGGGAATGCTAATACTGAACATCTATCTGATGATATCCAAAGTGTCTTATATCGCATAACACAAGAGTCCATAAATAATGCTTTAAAACATGCTAATGCCGATGAAATAACGGTTCTACTAGTAGCTCATAACCATTACATTACTTTAGAGATAATGGATGATGGTGATGGTTTTGATGTTCCAAAGTATCAGCACTTTAATGGTAAGTCGATGGGACTGATGAATATGAATGAACGAGTTAAAACATTTAACGGTGCATTTAAAATGGAGTCTAAGTCCGGTGAAGGGACTACTATTACCGTAAAATTTCCAGTAGCTTAGAGGGGGAAAATATGTATAACGTTTTAATTGCAGATGACCATGCAATTGTTAGATCCGGCTTATCTTTTTTAGTCAATCAACAAGCTAATTTTAAAGTTGTCGATGAAGAAGCAAATGGAACTGACACTTATTTAAGAGTTGAACAAGGTGGAATTGATATTTTAATTATGGATCTTAGTATGCCCCCTGGTGAAAGTGGACTTATAACTACTAAACGCATTCATGAACATTGTCCGGATGTAAGGATCTTAATTTTATCCATGCATGAAGAGCAAGAATATATCAATAAAGCGATTCATAATGGTGCAATGTCATATGTCTTAAAAAGTTCATCTGATGAGGAATTATTAAAAGCACTCAAGTCACTTTCAAATGGTGAAAATTACATTGATCAAAATATTAAAATAACCAAATCAGATATCCAGCAAATCAACTCAGACGGTGTTGACGTTGATCTTGAGGGATATAACGGATTATCAAAACGTGAAAAAGAAATATTTCCGTTAATTGCTTTAGGATATTCCAATAAAGAAATAGCCAGTCAAATGTTTATTTCAACAAAAACTGTCGAGGCTCATAAAGCAAGTATAATTCGCAAGTTAGATCTTGATTCAAGAACGGATTTAGTTCGATACGCAATTCATCATCATCTAATTGAATTTTAAGAGTGGGACAAAACATGTTCAGCTTTCGAGCATTAAGGCAAATAGACCCAGTAATCTGATTGATTACTGGGTCTATTTGTTTTAAGTGGAAAAAATAGTTTTGTTCCAGACTATTATTATTTATTCAAAGTTTCATATTGTTTTTTTAAAGCTGCTAATCTAACTTCAACGACCTGATTATTATTTATACGCCCAAAAGCAAGCGTTTCATTCATTAACTGGTCGATCAAATCTCTTGGTTTGCCTTCACTGATGGCATTTTGTGTTTCCAATAATTTTAATCTTGGTAAATAATATGTGACATGATATTCAGAACATAATTTAACACCTAATTTAACTAAATTATCACTGACTCTAAAGTCATTTTGTTGAGCATGATATTCTGCTGTAAAGAAAATCAAGGTCAATATTCTTAAATAGTAATTGTCTTTATCTTCTTCATCAGGATTTGAGTTTTGACGATATTCATCGATGAATTGGCAAATTTTATCAAAATAAAAGTCGGCCTTACTAAATTGTTTTTTCCGAGAGTACATTATTCCTGATCCAACATAAGCTAGTTGCGTAAAAATTGTTTCATGCTCATCATCTAAATCATCTAGGATCTGCGAAAAATCAAAGAGAACATCAACTGGCTGCTGATTTGTTAGCGCATTCAATAATCCCCTTAAATAGTAAAATTGAGTTTTAAGCGGTGCAAATTCAATTTTTTCGGGATCAATTTCGTCTAACAACTTGATAACTTCCTGATAATCCTCCATCATCAATTTCTTCTCGGCGGTATCTAGTAAATCATGAAGTCTAGAAGTATTGGCCGTAGAACTTTGGTATAGATCATCAACGATTAGACCCAAACGAACACACAGTTTATTCAAGATCGATAACGATGGTACACGACCGTTATTCTCAAATTTACTGAGTGTTGCTTGAGTACATATTCCTTCACAAAGTTTTACTTGTGATAATTTAAGTTGTTTCCGACGTTTTATGAATACATCAATATTTATTTCTTTCACTATTATTTCTCCAAAATCTGCCTACAAGTGTCGACAATTTATCAACCTGAAAAAACTTTATTACTATAATTATAATATTATAAAATAAGTAACTTTTACAGGGTTAAACCTGCTTTATAAGAATTTTCTTACTGATAAACCTTGTAATAACAGCTTTATCCGCCTATTTGACTCATATGTCGCCAAGTTGGGGCTTTATCTATGATCTTATCTGCCTCATCCATGGCCATTTCATGATTTAAAGGTTTATTATCTAATGATTTTTGAATCAAACGACGAAATTCTTTTTTGTCAGGGATCGCCTTACGAATATCGATCTCTTCATTCCAGTACAAACAAGCCTTGACATAGCCGTCAGCAGTAATACGCATACGATTACAATTTTCACAGAATTTAGCGCTGATCGGATGGATCAATCCAAAACTGCCCTTAAATCCAGAAATTTGATAATTGTCCGATGGACCATTTCCCTTCAACTCAATTGGGTCATATTTAAAGTCATTTTCTTCACATATTTTAAAAACATTATCTAATCCAACATACTCTTTTTTCCACATTTTGATTGGATTACCAATTGGCATAAATTCAATGAATCGGACATTCACATTATGATTTCTCGTATATTCTAGAAAATCTAAAACTTCGTCATCATTTTGACCTTTGATCAGCACTACATTAAGTTTGATCTTTCTGAAGTTGAGTTCACTAGCAGCCTCAATTCCTTCTAGCACCTGATCGATACTTCCACCACGAGTTATTTCATTGTATCTATCTGGTTTAAAAGTATCTAAACTTATATTTAATCGGTCAAGTCCAGCTTCTTTTAGTGCCTTGGCTTTTTTAGCCAAAAATAATCCATTAGTAGTTATGGAAACATCCTCAATTCCATCAACGTCTTTGATGCGTCGAATAATATCAACCACATCAGTTCTTAATAATGGTTCTCCACCTGTGATTCTAACTTTTGATACACCCATTTCAGAAAAATTCTCAATCAATTTAACAATTTCATCCTGGGATAACACTTTATCTGTTGGGAAAAACGGGAGTCCCTCTTTTGGCATGCAATAAACGCAACGCAAATTGCATCTATCAGTAATTGAAAGACGAACATAATCATGTAATCGACCGTAACTATCATATAATTTTTCCATATTTATCCCTCGCTATCTTGTTTATATTATTTCAAAAGTAAGCATCAAAATGAATTGGTTAAATCCCTAATAAAAAGAATTTAATAATATCTGAACTTAAAAAATGGTCTGGAACAAAACATAATTTTTTCCACTTAAAATAAACAGGCCCAGTAATCCAAAATCGGATTACTGGACCTGTCTTAATGCTCGAAAGCTGAACATGTTTCTTTTAAAATTGTACTCGTAAATCCCCTAAGCCAATGGAACTCCACACATAACCACCAGTTCTGGCTATTTTGGTTAATTCAGAAAGGCTCTGACCTATTTTAGGACCAAAACTTTCTCTTTTATGAGTTAAAATATACAAACTAAACCCATTAACCATTTTTGTTGCGACAATTTGTGCATTTACTCCCTTATCAAGGGCTGTTGCTGCCTTTAAAGCTAAATCCAAGAGTTCTTGATCACGATTATTATCTTTGAGATCCTGATACATTTCATCAATGATCGCAAAAGTTCTATTTTCTAAATTGTCAGCCATAAAGTATCCCCTCCAAGAGTAATTATACTATTTGGGATGACTAACTTGTTATTCATGATCTTGACGCATCGTCAACTGAATACGATTGCGGTCCTTATCAACGCTCAATACCCAGACAGTCACAATATCTCCAATTGTAACTACCGTACTTGGATCACTGACATATCGATCGGCCAATTGTGAAATATGGACTAATCCGTCTTGTTTTACGCCAATATCAACAAAAGCACCAAAGTCGATTACATTTCGAACCGTTCCTTGCAGTTCCATACCTGGTTTAAGATCATCCATACTTAACACATCTTGTCTAAGAAGCGGTGCGGGCATACTGTCACGAAGATCTCGTCCTGGTTTACTTAGCCCGTCAATAATATCAGACAGCGTCTGTTCACCAATATTTAGCTTTTGAGACCATTCACTTTTATTTAACTTCATCAAGCTTTGATGGATTTCAGTAGTACCGATTTTTTCATTAGACATCCCGATCCCAGTTAATAATTTGCGTGTTGCTGCATAACTTTCCGGATGAATATCAGTATTATCTAATGGATCATTTCCAGAGATAATCCTCAAAAATCCAACTGATTGCTGATAGGCTTTTGGTCCTAATCTTGGAACTAATTTTAAAGATTTCCGATCATTAAAGGTCCCATTATCATTTCGAAAATTAACGATGTTTTTAGCTGTAGTTTTAGTTAATCCTGAAATATGAGTTAATAATTCCGGGCTTGCTGTATTAACGTTTACCCCGACTTGATTCACAGCCGTTTCTACCACTCGATCTAGTTGTTCATCTAAATCCTTTTCAGGAACATCATGTTGATACTGTCCTACACCAATTGCTTTAGGATCGACTTTGATCAATTCAGCTAATGGATCTTGCAATCTGCGTCCAATACTAATTGCTGAACGTTCCTCTACATGAAGATCACCAAACTCTTTTCGGGCATTTTCACTTGCTGAATAAACTGAAGCACCTGCCTCATTAACAATTACATAATAAACTGGACGTTTCAAAGTTTTTAAAATACCACTGACAAATTCTTCTGATTCTCGGCTAGCAGTTCCATTACCGATAGCAATCATCTCAACTTGATAGTCTTCGAGTAATTTTTCAAACTCGGTGCTAGCAGCTGCTCTTTTCTCTTTATTTGCTGGTTTATGAGGATATATCACTTGCTTGGTCAAAAAGCGTCCGTTAGCATCCACAATTGCTAATTTACATCCCGTACGATAAGCGGGATCAAAGCCCATGACAACTTTGCCTTTCAATGGCGACATCATCAAGAGATGATATAAATTATTCCCAAAAACTTTGATTGCATGTTCATTAGCTTGATCAGATAGCTTACGACGAATTTCTCTTTCAATAGCTGGTCCCAAAAATCGTTTATACGAGTCTAAAAAGGCCTCTTCTACTTTTTTAACAGCTGGACCCTTTTTTTGACCTATTATTTTTGAATATCCATATTTAAAAATAATATCAGTATCAACTGAGACACCAACAGTTAATATTTTTTCACGTTCACCACGATTGATCGCTAAAATACGATATGGAGGGATCTGTTTCAATGATTGTTGAAAGTCATAATATGTTTCATATGTTTGACCTTCATCTTTTTCTTTGGCGCCACGTTTTACTTTGCTGGTTAGCTCACCGTTTTGAAATGTATAACCTCTGATCCATTCACGAAAACTAGCTTTTTCACTGAATTTCTCGGCTAAGATCTCATGAACTCCAGCCCAGACTGATTCTAAATCAGCTAAATTTTTATTAGGATCTATGAATGACGTTGCTTTATTATTCAAGTTTTCAGCTGGAAAACTCAATAACCAATTTGCTAAGGGTTCTAGTCCAGATTCTTTGGCAATACTAGCCTTAGTTTGCTTTTTCTGCTTATACGGAAGATACAGATCTTCTACTTGTTGTAAAACTGTTGCATGTTCAAGCTGTTCTTTTAACTTAGGAGTTAATTTACCCTGCTCTTGGATCAAATTAATTACATCTTCACGACGTTGATCTAATTTCATTAATCGATGTGCTTCATCTTCAATTTCACGAATAGAAACTTCGTCCAAAGTACCGGTACGTTCCTTTCGATAACGGGCAATAAAGGGCACAGTATTATCTTCATCCAACAATTCCAAAACTGCTTTAATTTGCTGAAATTTGTACTGATTTAATTGTTGTTGAACAGGTTTGACAAAATCAATTAAATCTTTTTTTGATTTATTTACTACCATGTTATCCTCCAGTTTTAATCAAGTTGCTTATTTGTAGTTAAACGACGCTAGCAATTATACCATGTATCTAGTTAAAGAGAGTAAAAACAAAAAGACCTAGCAACCCGATTTTTGGATTACTAGGTCTACTCGATATTTTTCTAACTAAGCATTCTTCGTCTTAGTAAAAGTTACTATTGCGGTTGAAGAAATCAACAACAAAGCACCTAAAATAATATTAGTTGTAATTTGTATTGGGAAGAAGAAGTATGAATAAATTATAACTACTATTGGTCCTAAAGCACGGACAATATTAGCCTTCCCTGCAGTAATAAATTTCAAACTTGTATAGAACAATAATAATGATAAAAATCCATTAAAGAAAGCTCCAAAAAAGTTAAATGTGACAGCTTTAGCTTGGATACCTGAGAAAGTTCCTGGAGCAAACAATGCATAGATCAAAAGCATAGCTGCAGAAACTAAATGATTATAAAATAAAACATTCCCTGGATTATTATCTTCAACTAAATATTTAGCAATTATATTATTGATTGCGTACATCAATGGATAAATAAAGGCACAAAGAATTCCCCAAACATTATCGATCTGGATTCGTCCTTGAGAAACAAAGATCGATCCAGCAATACATAAGACAATTGCTAAATAATCTAACTTGGTCAATTTTTCTTTTAAGAATACGTAAGACAACACAAATACGTAAACTAAATAAATACGTGCGATCAATGTAACTGTAACGGGACTCAATAGCGATAAGGCCACATATTGTAAAATAACCCCGACTGCATTTGATAATCCTAAAAAGATCACCCATTTATTTTTTATAATAGAAAAATCATGATACATAATAAAAACTAAAATCAAATTCAGAATTGCCGCAAAGACACTAGTTAATAAGGCACCTAAAATAGGATTTAAACTAACCAATGAAAATTTGTTTAATACTGGACTAATACTACTGAACAATAGAGAAATTAAATTAAGCTCAACTCCTAAAAGTTGAGCTTTTTTGTTTGAAGCCGACTTCATTAAGCAATCTCCTCAACAGTAAATGGTTTGCTGCTTAGAGCTTCTTGGATTTTAGTTAAATCCATATTACCAGTTAGAGTTAAAGTCATTTTGTCCATATCTTTCTCCTGCTTTTCAACTCCAGGTATATCTTTAATCATTTCTGCGATATGTACTGGACACTTCTCGCAATGTAAACCGCTAATTAAAATTTTCTTTGACATAATATTCCCTCCATATATCAATTTTATTACTTTTTTATCATAACAGATGGACAATTTCTTTTAACTTAGGAATTTTACTAATTTTTTATTATTTTGATTTTCGGTAAACTATAATTAAATAGGAATGGAGAATCAATTATGACAATTAATGTGACTATGGAAGAATCTATTTATCAATTACTAAAAGATGTTGATCGCAATTACTTCACTTCAAATCGACAATTAAATAAAACATCAATGTTATATAAAACAGTTGAAGAAGTTCAAAATAGTGATTGGTTTGAAAATCTTAAAATTGAGGCTATTGAAAATTACTCTTTAGCAACAGTAACTCTTAAAGATGCAACCTTAACAAATGAAGGTCAAAAAAAATTACAAGAATTAAAAGTTAAATACGATGTAGATAAGGATAATAAATAAATGGATATTAATGATTTAAAAAAACAAATAAATGATCGTTTTGAAAATTCACCGATTCAATCTTCAGCCTTTTATGCTGACCCAGAGGATCATCTGGATAATCAAAAAAAATTACGTGTAACTTTAAAGTCGTTCACAGAGACACAAAATATTACAACTCCTTTTGCACTGCAAATAATGGCAACTCATTCAGATATTACAATTATGCCTTTAGGATTACTCGACTTGAATGAACTGAAAGAATGGGAAGACAAACAACGTCAAAAAAGTGGCGTAACTTTCGGTACGACTGATAAAAAAGAAGGAACTCCCCTCGTTGTGAAATTTGATTCTCATGTTAAAGACGAAGAATCAGATAAACAAATTTTAAATACTTATACTGATGATCTGTTCAATCACTTTCATGATACTTTTAACAAAGTCATTTGGCCTGTTGTTATGAAATATTTGAACGAAAATCAAACCATTCTTTATAATCTTGAAAAAAAACTCGTTGAAGAAAAAGATGAAATAAAAGAAAACACCTTAAATCAATTAAAATCTCTTTCAAAAGAAGATATTAAAGAAAAAATCGGCATTGATCTCAAAGAATCACAATGGGAGCATTATTCAAACTACATTGCTGATATGAGCCAAGTAAATTCAATTATCGTTTCTGCAAGTACCTTCACTAAAGATCAAATCTTAAAAGGTAAAGTCTTCACTCAAATGATGAATATTGCTCAACTAAGAAATACTTTCTTTTGGATACTAGATAACACCTATAACGAAATAATCTTCTTTTATATTCAAGCCTATGGTGCAACCGATGCTAATCTAAAAAAGCATTTACACTCTATTCGCAAAAATCTTGCAACTAATATGCGTAATGCGGCATGGAAACGTTGTAATGATATCATCGAGGATCAAAAGAAATTTGAATCTCAAAAATTCTTTACAGAAGTATTTTTACCTATCGCTGAAAATCTAGAAGTAGAAATCGATAAATTTAAATAAAGGGAGTAAAAATTAATGGAATCTCCTTTCCAACAATTTCCAAAATTGAATCCTAAATTGATCAATTTAGAAGATTATATGTTGAGATTGATCGAATTAAATAAAAATGACATTATCAATGAAGCTAAGGGATATCTACACTCAGGCAGATTTTTACACGCGGCATTCTTTTATTTGTTTGCTGGTTTCGGAGATGCAGATAAATTACGTGAAAATTCGCTTCAATCTGCCGCTGCTGCTGCTCAAATGTTCTATATTAGAAACGAATTAATGAGAAAACATCAAGCCGGACCAGATGCGATCAATTTAAATTTTATGGTCGAATATTTTTCTGACTTGATCGACGTTGAATTCAGAAAATGTTCAGCTGACGATGATGACCTTCAAGGTAAAATTGATGCTGTTCAAGAAATCACAACTAATCAATTATTAGCTGATGAAGAAATGATCAAGCCAGTTGAAGACATTGCCGAATATATTAAACGAGTTGAAGCTCGTTCAGCTGTCATGTTTGAATTTGCCTGTCGTTTTGGTGCACAGGCCGCGCATGCTTCAGATGTATTAATTGATTCTGCAGGTGAAATTGGCAGAACAATTGGTATCGCCTATCAAATTAAAAGTGAAATATTTGATTTAATTGGCATCAATACTTCTGAAAATGAATTTGGACCTCTATACATGCTACAAAACGGTGAATTTACCTTACCAGTAATTTTTGCGATCGGAAAAAATGGTAATGACTTCATGAACAAGATTGCCGAGGCCGGACGTACCGGAGATAAAGCCTTAGCTGAAACGGCTGAACAAGTAATAGATAGTGGCGTTGACGCCGCTCAAGTTATGGTCAAAGAATATAAGGATCAGGCAATTTTTGATATCAACATGTTGCCAGAAATACCTGAAAAAGAAAGTTTAAAAAAGCTAGTTAATATGTTGCTTTAAAACATTAAAAAAACGGGAGCAAATAGACAAAAAAGTCTGTTTACTCCCGTTTTAGTCTGTAAAAAATTTTAAATCAAATTACTCAATACGTTTAATACGCCCTCGTCATTATTTGAGTCAGTAATATGATCAACCTGTGCTTTCATTTTATCTGAAGCATTATCGACAACATAACCATATGGTGTCAATTTCAACATACTTAAATCATTTTCATTATCTCCAAAAGTCATGATCTCATCATCTGCTATATTGTATCTATTTTGAAATTCTCTTAACCCTGCAGCCTTATTAACTGAATTTTCACTGATCAATTCCGTGTTATATCCAGATGTCTGACTAGATAAACCAATTGGCAAAGCCTGACGAAGATCAGTGATCACCTTTTTAAAATTAACACCAGCATCAAACGTTATTCCAATACTTGTAACCTGATCTTGTAAAATTTGTGGAGTGACCTTTGGTAAATTGTCCACTCGTTTTAAATGATTATAATAGCGATACGTTAAATCAAAAGCTTCTTTTGAAATACTTTGATCAACATAAGCTGACTTTACGCCAACGACTAAATGTTCAGCAATATCTGTTGCTTTAAACTGATGATTAATAATATCCAAAGTAGCTTTAACTGATTCTTCTGGGATAGCCTGAATTAAAAGTGGTTCCCCATTGCTATAAACAGCAGCTCCATTTTGAGAAACAAAATCCATCTCCGACTTAAATTCATCAAATTGATTTAATAAACGTTGATATTGTGAACCGCTGGCCGCAACTACTCGAATATTTTTAGAACGTAATTTACTTAAAATCTCTCCAAAACGTTGATGATTGTATCCATTTTGATCATTTAGGAAAGTTCCATCCATGTCAAAAGCAACTAATTTAATGGTCATAACTTCTTCTCCTTCAAATATAGAAAAGCACCCTTTAAGATTGTGTCTAACTTAAAGAGTGTACTTAAATATAACAACTTAATTTTTAGGCATATTTTTACGTAACACCTTAGCTGGACTACCGGCAATAATCACATTATCGCCAAAAGATTTTGTTACGGTTGAATTAGCACCAACGATAACATTATTACCTAAAGTCACACCTGGCAAAATAACCGCATTAGCGCCTATCCAAACGTTATCCCCGATTGTAACAGGTTTGCCTAAGCCGATAAAATTAGCTCTCTGTGTGGGATCATAGGGATGGTATGCGGCATATATTTGCGCATGCGGTGCCATCAAACAATGATCTCCGATCGTTACTGGTGCAATATCTAGAATAACATTGTCGTAATTACATAAGAAATTGTCACCAACGTGAATATTATAGCCAAAATCACATCTAAAATTAGGCTGGATATAAGGATCTTTTCCAACTGAACCAAAGAGTTGTCGAATCACCTTATCCTTTTCTGAGATGGCAGCATCATCTAATTCATTCAATATTTTACATAATCTTCTCGATCTAGTTTCATCAGCTGCTAATTCTGGATCCATGATCTGATATGGCTCACCAGCTAAAAATTTTTCTTTCTCAGTCTTCATAAATTTACCCCCAGCATAATTAATATTATACTCTTCAATTAAAGTAAATATTGAAGATCACTAGCAGGAGTTGGATAGGCAAAGATAGTATTAACTACCTCATCATGTGTCATTTTTTTATTTATGGCTGTTGTTAAATAATTAATAACTTCATCAGCTTCATTACTCAAAATAGTTGCACCAACGATTTGTTCATCTTTATCGAAAACGATCTTAGCTTTAGCAACATGTTCATTTGTACGATAGTACGTAAACCACTTAGTCTGATCTTGATCGACCACATGAAATTGATCAGAGTTTTCTTTATCGATCGTACTTAAACCTACCTTAGCTAATTCCGGACTTCCATAAACCAAAGTTGGAATAGCTGGATAAACTATTGCTTGATCATTTTTACCATTCAAAATATCTGCTACATAACGAGCTTCAAAACCAGCAACAGGGGTCAATTTAGGTTCATTCTTATCAAGTACATCCCCAATAGCATAGATTCTTTTATTGGATGTTTGTAAATGATCATTCGTCTGAATACCTTTAGCAGAGTATTCAACATGAGCTTTATCTAGCTTTAGTTTATCAGTATTAGGAATTCTACCAGTTGCACCGACAACTAAATCGCTATCTAAACTAAAATTCTTAGCTTTTAAAGTATATCCTTGATCATTTTTTTCAATGGCATTTGTATCAACATTAAAATGAAATTTAATACCGCGATTTTCTAATTGTTTAATCAATTCATCAACATATTGTTTATCGAAACCTTTAAGCGGACGATCATTGTGATGGACAATATGGACTTCTGCACCAGTAGAGTTAGCTATTGTAGCAAGTTCAAAGGCAATATAACCAGCTCCAATAAATGTAATTTTCTTAGGCATTGCTTTCAAACTCAAAAAATCAGTACTAGTTAGTAAATTTTCCTTTCCAGAAATATTTATCTGACTAGGTCTTTGACCAGTTGCGATCACAAAGTTTTGAGCTTGATAAACTTTATCATTAACTTGAATTTTATCATCTGAAATAAATTCAGGATCCCCATCAATAGCCGTAATACCCGCGCTAACAGCTCCATTACGACTACCACTAGGAATCTTACTAGTATATGTCTCTTTAAAAGCTTCGAGCTCACTCCAGTTAACAAACGGAACGCTTGAAAAACCTTTTCCTTGAAGTTGTTCCACTCTATCTCTAGCCTGCACGCCACTCAAGAGTATTTTTTTAGGATCACAGCCACGATTGGGGCAAGTTCCACCCCATTGATAGTTTTCAACTATGGCAACACTTTTACCAGCAGATTTTAAGGCATAACCTTCTGCTAATCCAGCCGGACCTGCACCAAGAACAATAACGTCAAATTTATTTTCAGAATCAACCATTAAAAATACCTCCTCAATAAAAAAACACTTATAACATTTCTATTATAAGTGTTCCGATTAAATTTAATTATTAATTTGCTTAGTCATCCGCTTTGCCTTTATTCAAATTCAAAACTGACATGAAAGCTTCTTGAGGAATGGAAACTTTACCTACTTCCTTCATACGCTTTTTACCAGCTTTTTGTTTATTCAATAACTTATCACGACGAGTACGGTCACCACCATAAAGTTTAGCAGTAACATCTTTACGATAAGCTTTAACAGTCGCACGGGCAACGATTTTATTACCGATGGCAGCTTGAATTGGAATTTCAAACATTTGTCTAGGGATAACTTCTTTCAAACGAGATACAATGTCACGTCCTCTTTGATAGGCAAAATCTCGATGAACGATGAAACTTAAAGCATCGACGATTTCCCCATTTAAAAGAATATCCATCTTGACCAAATCACTAGCTTCATACGCATCTACATCATAATCTAATGAGGCATAGCCTTTAGTGTTAGACTTAAGATCATCAAAGAAGTCAAAAATAATTTCCAACAATGGCAACTTATAAATAACATTAACTCGATATTTATCTAAGTAATCCATTGTTTCAAATTGTCCACGTTTACGCTGGCAAAGTTCCATAACCGGACCAACATAGTCTTCAGGAACCATTATTTCAGCTCTAACATAGGGTTCACGTATTTCTTTTATTTCCGATGCATCTGGCAATTCGGCCGGATTATCGACAACTATTTCTTCACCACCATTAGTTGTGACATGATAATCAACCGATGGTGAGGTAATAATTAAATCAAGATCAAATTCTCTTTCCAGACGCTCTTGAACAACATCCATGTGAAGTAAACCTAAAAATCCTACACGGAAACCAAATCCTAAGGCCTGTGAAGTTTCAGGTTCATATTCCAAGGCGGCATCGTTAAGTTTTAACTTTTCCAAAGCTTCATGGAGATCTTCATAACGAGCATTATCTACTGGATACATACCAGCATAAACCATCGGTGTGCTCTTACGATAGCCAGTTAATGGTTCATCAGTCGGATTGTCGGCTAATGTGACTGTATCACCAACCTGTGTTTCAACAACTGATTTGATACTGGCTGTGATATAACCAACATCGCCGGCCATAAGATAATCACGCGAAACAGCCTTTGGCGACATGACACCTACATCAGTGACCTCAAAAGTCTTTTTATTACTCATTAATTCGATCGTATCACCGACTTTAACGATTCCTTCACGAACACGGACATTCAAAACAACTCCACGATAACTATCGTAAACCGAATCGAAAATAAGTGCCTTCAGAGGCTTTTCAAGGTCACCTTCTGGAGCAGGAAAATCTGAAACGATTCTTTCGAGTAACTCATCAATGCCAAGGCCAGTCTTAGCACTAGTCATAACAGCATTTTCAGCATCAATCCCAATCATTTCTTCTATTTCTTCTTGAACCTTTTCAGGTTGAGCTGATGGTAGATCAACTTTATTGATGACTGGCAATATCTCTAAGTCGTTATCAATTGCCAAATAAGAATTAGCTAAGGTTTGTGCTTCAACACCTTGGGCAGCATCAACAACTAACAATGCTCCTTCACAAGCTGCCAAAGAACGTGAAACCTCATATGAGAAATCCACGTGTCCTGGTGTATCTATTAAATGGAAAATATAATCCTTTCCATCCTTAGCCTCATACTCTAATTCAACTGCGTTTAATTTTATTGTAATTCCACGTTCGCGCTCAAGATCCATATCATCTAAGATTTGAGCCTTCATCTCACGCTTGGAGACGGTTTTAGTTTTCTCTAAAATACGATCGGCAATCGTTGATTTACCATGATCGATATGCGCTACGATAGAAAAATTACGAATTCTTTTTTGTCGTTCTTTTAATTTATCTAAATCTAGATCCATAAATTATTCCCTTCTATCAATTATCTCATTCTTTTCATTTTACACTATTTGACCTAATACCACCATAAAGGAGGCAGTTTGAAATACAGCAAAAAAGAGAGCCTAATTAAAGCTCTCTTTTAATAAAATTTTAGCTCTTAAAAGTATCCTTTAATTTATCAAAGAAATTACTATCTTTTTCTTTGACCTTATCTCCACCTGCTTCAGCGAATTTCTTCAAAGCATCTTTTTGTTCACTTGATAACTTACGAGGAGTAACAATGTTTACTGTAACTTTTTCGTCACCAACTTTATCACTATTTAAAACTGGTGCTCCCTTACCTCGTAATCTAAATGATGTACCCGTTTGAGTACCACCAGGAACAGTTAATTTAACTGGTCCATGAACTGTATTGACTTCAATTTCATCACCTAAAGTTGCTTGAGGAAAACTGATATTTACAGATGTATAAATAGTTCCACCGTCACGGGTAAATTCCTTGCTTGGTTTAACTCTAAAGACAATATAAAGATCACCGTAAGGACCACCGTTTTCTCCGGCTTCACCTTGACCGTCTAATCTCATTTGTTGTCCATCTTCAACACCAGCTGGAACTGTAACTTTAAGGGTATGCTTGTTATTTACTTTACCCTTACCATGACATGTTGGACACTTTTCTTTAATTTCTTTACCAGTACCATTGCAGACATCACAAACAACTCTAGTACGCATACGGCCTAGTGGAGTTGCACGTTCTACTTCAATATGTCCTGAACCGTGACATTTATGACAAGTTTCAGGCTGAGTACCGGGTTTAGCACCGTTACCGCCACAAGTCTTACATTCCTCTTCACGATTATAATTAATATTAGTCGATTTACCAAAAACTCCTTCTTCAAAAGAAAGATCCATTCGATATTGCAGATCTGAACCTTGTCTTGGAGCATTAGGACTCTGTCTAGCAGTACCGCCGCCAAAGAATTGACTGAAAATATCATCAAAGCCGCCGAATTGTTCGCCAGCTCCGCCGCCAAAACCGCCAAATCCTTGTCCGCCATTCATACCTGCTGATCCATATTGATCATATTGGGCGCGCTTTTGAGGGTCCTTAAGAGTTTCATATGCTTCATTTATTTCTTTAAACTTTGCCTCAGCATCAGGTGCTTTATTGATATCAGGATGATATTTTTTTGAAAGCTTACGAAATGCTTTTTTTATTTCATCTTCAGAAGCGCTTTTATCAACGCCTAAAACATCATATGGATCTCTATTTGCCATTAAAAATCACCTTTGTGATGAGGATGTGACTTTCGTCACGCCCTCTTGTTGTATTACGATTATTATTTATTGAAACGCGCGACATAAGGCAGATACCTCCGCTTATCTACGATATGCTCAGTCTCTAACCGCCTTAAGTCACGCTCTGTTTTTCATTTTCAAGCTCAAAAGAGCAGTACATTTTTATACTATACCATTAACAGTCTAGTAATTAAAATCGCTGCTCTTTATCACAAAACTTATTTTTTATCTTTATCTGGATCTACTTCTTCAAAGTCGCCATCAACTGTCTTACCGTCGTCTTTGCCTTTGTCGTCAGTAGTACCTTCAGCAGCATTGCCTGCGTCTTTTTGTTGATCTTGAGCTTGTTGATAAAGCTTTACAGATAGATCTTGCACGATCTTATTCAAATCGTCACGTTTCTTCTTCATATCTTCAAGGTCACCAGAATCTTGAGCCTTCTTCAAAGCATCACGAGCGTCTTCTGCCTTCTTGATTTCGTCGTCAGAAACTTTACCCTTAATATCTTTAAGAGTCTTGTCAGTAGCAAATAATGTTTGTTCAACATCATTCTTAACGTCTACTTCCTCTTTACGCTTGTTATCTTCGTCTTCGTTTTCCTTGGCTTCTTTCATCATCTTATCAATTTCTTCATCACTTAAACCTGACGAACTCTTGATAGTGATCTTTTGTTCCTTATTAGTACCAAGATCCTTAGCCGAAACATTAACGATACCGTTCTTATCAATATCGAATTTAACTTCGATCTGAGGTACACCACGTGGTGCAGCTGGAATATCTGTTAATTGGAAACGACCTAAGGTCTTGTTATCGGCAGCCATTGGACGTTCACCTTGTAAAACATGAATATCAACAGCACTTTGATTATCTGCAGCAGTTGAGAATGTTTGTGATTTACTTGTTGGGATAGTTGTATTTCTATCGATCAACTTAGTAAATACTCCACCCATAGTTTCAATACCTAATGAAAGTGGTGTGACATCAAGTAAAACAACGTCTTTAACATCACCAGAGATAACACCACCTTGAATAGCAGCACCTAAAGCAACGGCTTCGTCAGGGTTGATTGAGTGATCAGGTTCCTTATTTGTCCAGTTCTTTACAGCATCTTGAACGGCAGGAATACGTGTTGAACCACCATTTAAGATAACTTTGTCAAGATCTGCAGCTGTAAGATTAGCATCTTTCAAAGCCTTATCAACAGGGATTCTTGTTCTTTCAACTAATTCTGATGTTAACTCATCAAACTTAGCACGTGTCAAAGTCTCTTCCAAATGAAGTGGACCGTTAGCACCAGATGAAATAAATGGCAAGCTGATAGATGTTTGGCTAACACCTGATAGATCCTTCTTAGCTTTTTCAGCGGCATCCTTCAATCTTTGAAGTGCCATCTTATCTTGTGATAAGTCAACGCCGTTCTTATTCTTGAATTGTTCAACTAACCAGTCGATGATCTTTTGGTCAAAGTCATCACCACCAAGACGTGTATCACCATTAGTTGAAAGAACTTCAAACACACCGTCACCTAATTCAAGGATAGAAACATCAAATGTACCACCACCAAGGTCATAAACAAGGATCTTTTCGTCACCCTTGTCATTGTCAAGACCATAAGCAAGTGCAGAAGCAGTTGGTTCGTTAACGATACGTTGAACGTTTAAACCAGCAATTTTACCGGCATCTTTTGTAGCTTGTCTTTGTGAATCATTGAAGTATGCAGGAACTGTAATAACAGCATCTGTAACATCTTCACCAAGATACTCTTCTGAGAATTTCTTAATATGTTGCAAAATCATAGCTGAAATTTCTTGAGGTGTATATGATTTACCAGCAACAGTTACTTTATAACCTGGTTCACCCATATGTCTTTTAATTGATGAAACTGTATCTGGGTTAGTGATTGCTTGTCTCTTAGCAACTTCACCAACTTGAATTTCGCCATCTTTAAAAGCAACAACTGAAGGAGTAGTTCTGGCACCTTCTTTGTTAGCAATAATTTTAGGTGATCCACCTTCTAGTACTGCAACAGCTGAGTTTGTAGTACCTAAATCAATACCAATAACTTTTGACATAAATTAAAACCTCTTTTTAAAATTTTATATTATTGAGCGACAACGACCATTGCAGGACGTAATACACGATCTTCTAATTTATAACCCTTTTGTAAAACTTGAACGATAGTATCTTTAGGATGATCATCATCTGCTGGAACAGTTTGCACTGCTTGGCTATCAGTAGGATCAAACTTATCTCCAACACCATCGATAACAGTAACTTTATTATCTTTTAAAGCTTTTACCATATGTTGTTGGACCATATCGATACCCTTTTTCAATTGCTTGCCAGCATCGTCATCAACTTCAACTGTCAAAGCACGTTCCAAATTATCAAGCACTGGAAGTATTTCAGTGGCCAATTTTTGACCATCATATTTAAGAATACCAGCGACTTCTTTTTTATGACGATTATTCATATTTTGAATTTCAGCTTGGCTTCTTAAAAACTTGTCTTCCAACTCTGCATTCTTTGCCTTTAGATCCTTTAAAGCAACGTCCTTTGGATCAATTTTCTCTTTTGGACTTTCCTTTGAAGAATTATCTTTAGTTGAACTTTCAACTTTTTCTTCTGGCTTTTGAGGGTCGTCTACTTTTTGCTTTGTTTCATCTTTATCTGCCATTACTTCCTCCTAAGTATCAAGAATCATCATACCGTGAATAATAATCGATCAATCTTTTGGCTAATTCTTGGCGGAATTCTCCAAGCAATCCGATCAATTGTGAATAATGCATTGTAGTTGGACCTAATAAGGCAATAACACCTTTTCCATGATGACCAACATCATAATTAGCAGTAATAATACTGTAATTCTTAAATGCATCTGAACCCAATTCACTACCAAGACGAACACGAATGCCGTCATCAGCAATATCTGGATCTAATAATTTTTTCAAATCATTACTTTCATTAATAATTGAGAAAAGTGACTGTACTTCTGACAAATCTTCATTGTTGGCGTAATTCAATAAATTAAGCTGACCATCAACAAAGTATTTTTCAGAACCGGCTTTTCTAAAGAGCTGATCGATCATATCGATCAATCCATCATTGGAGTACATATATTCAGATAAAATTGCTGGAACATCATTATGTAACATTTTAATAACCTTAGGTAAAGGTTGTCCGACTAATTTATCATTTACTACCCTAACAATTTTTTCAATCAGTTCCGTATCAAACTCTTCATTTATTGTATATATATTACTTTCAACATTATTATCACTAGTAACAATAATTGCCATTATTTGACGTGAATTTAATGGTACGATTCTGAAACCGGTCAATAAAACAGCGTTGCTTTCAGGACCTAATGTAATTGCTGTATAACTTGTTAAATGAGAAAGGATCTTTGCGGATTGTTCGATAATATCATCTATTTGATGATAAGTCTTTCCAAAATCTTCATCGATTCTTTGAGCAATATTTTGAGGTACTGACATAGGTCGAACCAAATGATCAAGATAATAACGATATCCCATTGCAGATGGAATGCGACCGGAAGAAAGGTGTGTTTTCTCTAAATAACCAATCTCCTCTAACGTTGCCATTTCATTTCTAATAGTGGCTGAACTAACATGAAACGACAACGCATTCATTAATGTCTTTGAACCAACCGGTTGGCCGGTATCTGTAAAAATGCGCACTACTTCTTTCAAGATAGCATCTTGACGTTTCGATAACATTATACCGCCCTCCTTTTAGCACTAATCATCTATGAGTGCTAACAATGTAAAATATAACAATCTCTTCTATTAGTGTCAAGTGCTGAGCCTTAGAAACTAAAAAGAATTTTACTGAAAATAAGCACGCAAAAATAGAGCTAGAACAATATCTACTCTATCCCGTTTTAATTATTTTGCTGAAAATAGTTTATCGAATTTTCTTTATCCAAGTGTAACTGCTCGATCAATTCTTCAGCGTTGTTAAATTTAACTTCACCACGCAAGTAATGGAGCCACTCGACTCTTACAGGTTGATCATAAATATCTTCATCAAAATCAAAGATATTAGCTTCGATCGTAACGCCAGTATCTTCTTTAAAAGTGACATTGTAACCAACCGAAGTCATTGCTCGATACCAACGATCGTGAACCTTAATTCTAGTCACATAGACACCAATAGATGGTTTAACTTGATCAGATGTAGTTAGTATGTTTGCCGTTGGATATCCTAAAGTACGCCCTCTTTGCAAGCCATGAATAACCACACCTTGATTTTGATAATTGTACCCTAGAACCGTATTTGCCTGATCTACTTTATCGTTCTCGATCAATTCTTTGATCGAACTAGATCCAATTTTTCGGCCATCATAAGTCTGTTCAGGAATCGTTACAACTTCAAAACGACCGGCAGCATATTTGGGTAGATTTTTCATATTAGCGATATCGCGTTTGCCATAAGTATAATCAAATCCAGCAACAACATACTTCGCATTCATTCTTACCATATACTGATCAACAAATTCTTGCGGAGTTAATTTAGAAAATTTTTGACTAAATTCCATAACATATAAATAATCAACATCTAACTTAGCAACTAGTTCAGACTTTCTAGCTACTGTTGATAAATACTGATAGTTTTTCTCGTGTTGATATACTTCTCTTGGTGAGCGATCGAACGTTAATAATACCGATTTTAAGCCATTTTCTTTAGCAATTTTAACACCTTTATTAATAACCTTTTGATGTCCCTCATGAACACCATCAAAAAATCCCATTATCAAAACTGTATCTTCAGAAGGTATCTGATCTGCTTTTAATGGGTGCTTTACATTTAAAGTCTGCATATTCAATCTTTTCTACTCATTGTTCAGTAACATTGTTTCTGGCTTCCACATGGAATCCTTAGGATCATACTTGTAGATGGCCTTTGTAATATTATTCTTGGTAACTCTGAGATTTTTATTTGTATCATATTGTGAAAACTCCAAGAAGCCTCCATGTTGAACGTTGATTTCCCATTCCTCATCAGTTAGTTCATGAACTGGAAGATCTACTAAGACATCGTCAATACTTTTAAAAAAACCGTACTCATTTGATTCTATCATTGACTCGATATCTGACAACGTAAATGTGTCTTTTAAATCAAAACCAGCACTTTGCGTTCGAGTTAATTTCGACATATAAGAAGGAACTCCTAGTATTGACCCAAACTCAACTGCTAAGGTTCTAACGTATGTTCCTTTTGAACATCTGACATGGAATCTAACCGTTTGTTTGCCACTGGTAGAATCAAATACTGGATCACCCATTAGATAAAAATCGTACAAATGAATTTTTCTTTCAGGTCGTTCTACTTTCAAACCAGCTCGTGCATATTCATAAAGCTTCTTGCCATTGACCTTAACGGCAGAATACATTGGCGGTATTTGAGTTAAATCTCCAATCATACTTTTAAAAGTCTCTTCCAATTTGGGAATTTCAAAAGGTTGATTTAATTTAACTTCTTCAACAACATCCCCTTCACGATCTTCAGTTGTTGTCGACATACCTAAAGTTATCTCACCTTCATACTCTTTAGGCGAGCCTGTCAAACGATTGACCAGTTTTGTTGATTGACCTACGCAAATTGGCAAAACACCATCTACCAACGGATCAAGCGTCCCTGTATGGCCCACTTTTTTTGTATGCAAAATTTTTCTTAATTTGTAAACACAATCAGAACTAGTTAATCCGATTTCTTTATGTAAAGGAATTACACCATTCATTTATCTATCTCCGTACCTATTAATAAACAACTTTATTAATTATAACAAAAAAACTTCCATTGAATTGGAAGTTTTACAGACCATTAACATCTGATTGCTTTAATTCCGGAGCATCAGTTTCATAATCACCTGTGCTGGAATTATCATTATTCTGAGAATACATACTAGTGGAACTATTACCTTTATCATCTCGAGTTTTTAAAAGCCTGTTCAATTGATCTTTATATTCATATTTATCATCATTAGGATCAACCGGTTTAAAATCATCTGGTGTATAAAATCTCAATAGGTTTTGATTATTGATTTTATCTGAAATACTTAATCTCTGATCAACTTGCTTGCCCCAATCCTTTATATTTCCGGATAAAACAGGATTCTCTGCTAAATCAATCTGCTCTCCAGTGGAATTTGAATAAACATTATAAAATTTCTTACCCTTCTTGATAACCGTATATTCAGATGTCATATAACTGCCATCTCGAAACGGTACGATTTGAATATGTTCTTTTGATAATAGATCTTGACCTAATTGCAAATAGTTCTTTGTATCGATTCCAACAAGATGCAAAATTGTCGGCAAAACATCAATTTCACCACCGTATGTATCTTTGATTCCACCTTTTAATCCATCCACATGAATCATAAAGGGAACTCTTTGAAGTTTTGCATTATTAAATTCTGGTTGAGATTCAGAATACCCTAATAAAGGCGTGAGATCAGGGTTTTTGTCATTAGAAATTCCATAATGATCACCGTACAAAACGATCATCGATCTTTTATATAAACCACTTTTTTTCAAATAAGCAAAGAATTCCTTTAGTGCATTATCTAAATAGTGTGCTGTCAAAAAATAATTATTTACTACATTGTTATTTGTCTGCGTAGTAACAAAGCCGTCATTATCTTCAATCGGTAGATCAAACGGATAATGATTAGTTAAAGTAATATATTTTACGTAGAACGGTTGTTGCAGTTGTTCCAAATATTTGATACTTTGAGCAAACATCAATTTATCTTTCAAACCAAAACCAAGATCACTATTTTCAGAACTATTAAAGGAACTTTGATCAAAAAAATAATTATAACCGAAATTAGGATAAACCTTATTCCGAGAATAAAAACTGCCAACATTACCATGAAAAACTGCACTAGTGTATCCTTGTTTTTGATTTAAAATTGCCGGTGCAGCTTGAAAAGTATTACTAGGTCCTAATTGAGGGAAAAAAGATCCTTCTGGTAAACCAAACAAACCTGTTTCAAGCATTGTTTCCGCATCACTAGTCTTGCCTTGTCCTACTTGATGAAAAAAGTTGCTATAAGACAGAGTATTTTTATTACTATACAAAGAATTCAAAAACGGTGTCACTTCTTGGTCATTGACTTTAAAGTTAATTAAAAATTGCTGGAAGCTTTCCAGATGGATAACGATAATATTTTTCTTCCTAGCTACTCCAAAATATTTAGAATTTGGCATCGCATAATTTGCTTGCTGGAAATTCAATGGACCATCTATACCAGTGGCCGTTGCGTTTTTTCTAACCTGATCAGAATTAATAGTTTTGATCGAGTCATAAACAAAAAAAGAATTGAGACCTAAATATTTTACAATATACGTCTGATCAAACAGTCGAGTTAATAATTGAGGCCGATTCATCTCTGCTAAGGCTAAATTCAAAGAAAACAACATTATTCCAAAAGTTGTCCAGGCCAAAGCATTTAATTTTCTCAAAACGTCTAACTTCTTTTTAAAAATTATTAAACCTACAACGATAGCAATAATTGGCAAATCTAACAAGTAGATAAAATCATAGTATTTCATTGAATTTAAAATACTTGGACCAAGACTTTTAACAGCCTTAGCTGAACTAGTGATAGTATTTAACGAAATAAAATTTGTAAATTCTCGATAGTATAAAACATTACTGTATAGAAAAATAGAATCAATCAAGTAAACTGCAGTCATAAATATATAGGCAATTTTAGGATTTCGAAAGTAAAGTCCAAGACTTAGTAAAATAGTAATAGTAGCAAGAGGATTTATTAAAAGAATGAAATTTTGTATAATGCCTTGAACTCCAAGTGAAAAGTCTAAATAATATGAAAAAATATTTTTTAGCCAAAAAATAATAACCAATGTAAATATAAATAGAGATATTTTAGTTACTGGCTTTTTGGTCATTATACTTACTCCCGTTGATCAACTTTTCGTATTAATAATCATATACTAGTAATCTTTGCAAAATCAAATTCTATCACTAAAAGTCATTTGACGATTAGTCAAAAAAATCTGACTATAACAAAATCACTATTTTTATTAAATATATTTTCCAGCCTAAAACACATAAGCCCAGCAATCCAAAATTCGGATTACTGGGCTTATGCGATTTGTATATGTTTCTAATTTAACTAAATTAACGCTGAATCTTTAGGATCTGAATCCTTAGTATTTAAATCATTAGTAACTTTATCTTCTGGTAAATTATCAGCTAATACTTGATCATGTGCTCTAGTACCAGCGTAAACAGAATCTTTCAATGGATTTCTGCGTAATTTCACCACGCGATAAATATGTAGTACAAGTACTCCAACGTTAGCTAATAATGCTAATGCACTAACTACCATCAATGCAGTACTGTTATGCGAGCTTTGAACTGCAAATTGCGAATCTGTAACAAATGCTGGGAAACTCATCGTGAACATCATCCAAAATGCCAATGTCTGTGCACGAGCTTGCAGCCAAGAACCTTTTTTAATAAAGAATGCTGCAAAGGTACATGATAATAATAAGGCTGCTCCAGCGTAGAACGAGTGATCACCAACACAATTATAAACATAGGCAAAGTTCCAAATATCATATGCAATGATCCAAGGCCAAATTTGATCAGGCCAGATCATATCCTTTTGCTTATCACGACTGACAATGATCCCCATCCATCCAGTGATTGTAATAATATTTATGATACCAGCAATACCATTCATAATATTCCAGGCACCACCGTTCATGAAAACACCGTCTACCATTCCGTGTAATCCATAAACTTGGAAGTCTCTAAAAACGGCTTCCATAATATTAACTGAAAGAATAATTGGTGGAAACATTAGCATCCACTTATTATTTTGTAATTTCGGAATAAATCTTAATGCCATAAAACCTAAACAT
The DNA here is from genome assembly GCF_003946605.1 of Companilactobacillus baiquanensis. Lineage (GTDB taxonomy): Bacteria > Bacillota > Bacilli > Lactobacillales > Lactobacillaceae > Companilactobacillus > Companilactobacillus baiquanensis. Next base: position 164,349 of record NZ_RHOQ01000001.1, on the reverse strand, counting down.
CCTGCTAAAGCCGAATAAACCTTTACCCAATGAAACCAAGTACCGGTACTACTACCAGAACCTGCCGTATTAGGCCAAACAAATATCGTTAAAATAATTGGAACGGCGACAAAGAGCGTTAATCCTACCCACTTATTAGCTCTTGCAGCCTCATTAAGTAACATCAATGCAGCAATAACTGCGATCCACATTACCCAATCAATAGCTGTAATATTTTGAAATAAGAACATTTTGATCCCCTCCATTCACCATGTTTATTACTTCACAAGTTAATTGTAACCGGTTACTATGAAGGTTCATATGGTCAAAGAGAGCCTATTGTCCAAAGTTTAAGAGTTTCTCTTAACTACAGCCTCAATCGTTCCTCCGAGCATTCTTTCCATTAGATCAACAAATTCATCTTCTGATTCCCGCATATCTGTCACTAACCATTGAATGACCTGACTAGATAAGGCCCGACCATAAAAATTACTAATTTCATCACGCAGATCATTCTTGCAAGTTGGTTGTAGATCCAGGACTACTCCAGAAACCATATCAAAGGCTAATCGATATAAGAAATGTTCTAAAAACGAACGATTGGTGGAACTAAAAGTATTCAAACAAAATTTTTGATTTTCTACTATATAATTTAACAAAGTTTCAAATCCATCAGTCCACTTGGATTGGCTTTGAAATGCCGCCAATTGAACAACTATTTCTCTTGCGTATATCCACTCCAAAATTGATTTAATATCTTCAAAATGATAATAGAAGGTATTTCTAGCAACGTTGGCTTCACTTGTTAAAATATTGATCGTAATTTTATCTACTGGCGTATCGTTCATTAATTTTTTTAGGGTTTGAGCAAGTATCTCTTTTGTATCCATATTTTTTCCTCCCTATATCAAAAATTTTAACATGAAAAAAGCCCGCTGAAATTTTCATTTCAGCGGACATTTTTAACGATTAGCTTCGTCTTGATGTAATTTAGCAATCAAGCGGTCAATTTTTTCACCGTAGCGAATTGATTGATCTTGCTTAAATTCTAATTCCGGAACTTTATAAAGTGTTAGACGTGAACCAAGCTCTTTTCTGATCAGACCTTTGGCCTTATCTAAGCCAGCTTGAGTTTTTTCAACATCACTAGCCTTTTCTGAAAGGATACTGTAGTAAATTGTGGCTTGTTGCAAGTCACCTGTCATCTCAACACCTGTTACGGTTACACCTTGAACTCGTGGATCACGAATACGTTTAAGTAAAATATCATTTACTTCTTTTTGTATTTCTTGTTCCACACGACCAATTCGATGTTTTACCATATTATCATCTCCTATTTGACTGGAACTTCTTCCATCACATAGGCTTCAACTTCGTCACCAATTTTAATGTCATTGTAGTTTTCGATTGTGATACCACATTCGAATCCTGCTTTAACTTCTTTGGCATCGTCTTTGAAACGCTTAAGTGAAGCAAGTTTTCCTTCGTAGACAACGATACCATCTCTAATTAAACGTACACCAGATTCACGGGTGATACTACCAGTGTTTACATAACAACCGGCAATCGTACCGATCTTAGAAACATTGTATGTTTCACGAACAGATAAGTTACCTGTAATTTTTTCTTTGTATACTGGTTCAAGCATACCCTTCATAGCGGCTTCAATCTCATCGATTGCTTGATAGATAACTCTGTGTAAACGAATATCAACATTTTCATCCTTAGCTTGAACTCGAGCTTGTGCAGTAGGACGAACATTAAATCCAATGATGATAGCATTACTTGCGGCAGCTAAGTTAACATCACTTTCAGTAATTGCACCTACGGCTTGATGAATAATATTAACACGAACACCCTCAACTTCGATCTTCTTCAAACTTCCAGCAATGGCTTCAACAGAACCTTGAACATCGGCTTTAATAATAACGTCGACTTTCTTAAGTTCTCCTTCTTTCATTGTTTCAAATAAGTTATCAAGTGTTACAGGGTTAGTATTTTGACGTTCTTTTTGAATTGCACGACTAGCACGCTCTTCACCAGCTGCACGAGCTGTCTTTTCATCTGCAAAGACAACAAACTTATCAGCTGATTCTGGAACATCATTCAAACCAGTAATTTCAACTGGTTCTGATGGTGTGGCCTTTTTAACTTCTTTACCATTGTAGTTAGTCATAGTTCTAACTCGACCAAAAGTATTACCTACAACGACTGGATCACCAACGTGAAGTGTACCTTGTTGTACCAATAGTGATGCAACTGGTCCACGACCCTTATCAAGTTTGGCTTCGATAACAGTACCGACAGCCTTTTGATCAGGGTTGGCCTTTAATTCAAGAACATCAGCTTGTAATAGAACCATTTCTAGTAGTTGATCAATGTTTGTACCTTCCTTAGCGGAAATTTCAACAAAGATCGTGTCACCACCATAATCTTCAGGAATAAGTTCATATTCCATCAATTGTTCGATTACGTGTTGTGGATTTGCACCTGGCTTATCGATCTTATTAACGGCAACGATAATAGGATCATTAGCAGCTTTAGCATGGTTAATAGCTTCAATAGTCTGAGGCATTACACCATCATCGGCAGCTACAACTAGGATAACAATATCAGTAATATCAGCACCACGAGCACGCATATTTGTAAAGGCAGCATGTCCAGGTGTATCCAAGAAGGTAATCAAACGATCTTGTAATCTTACTTGATAAGCACCAATATGTTGAGTAATACCACCAGCTTCACTAGCTGTAACGTGAGTATGTCTCAAGTGATCCAATAGAGTTGTTTTACCATGGTCAACGTGTCCCATGATAGTAACTACTGGAGGTCTTGGAACTAAGTGTTTTGTACTCTTAGTTTCTTCTTCAAAGTATTGGTCGATATCAGCAATATCTTCTTCAACTTTTTCTTCAGAATTAATTCCATAATCAGTAGCCAACAATTCGATAGTATCTTTATCTAATGATTGGTTTTGATTGATCATAATTCCAAGCATAAATAATTTCTTAACAATTTCTGCTGGTTCACGATGCAATAACTTACCAATATCTTGAGCATTCATACCAACTGTATAAACAAGTGTTTCTGGTAATGGACGTTCTTTTCTTTGTGGCATTACTTTCTTAGGTTCATTATTACGTTGGCGTTGTTGTCTCTTTCTTTCCTTCTTCTTCTTACGAGTTCCGAAAGGATTTGCCAAGTTTTGCTTGTGTCCAAAGTCACGGTTATTTGTTGTCTTTGGTTTCTTGTATTCTGGTTTTGGAACTTCAACTTTAGCTGTATTTGGCTTTGAAGTTGATTGAACTTTATTAGCCTCAACTGGCTTTCTAACATTGTTATTATGACTATTATTATTTGTGTGGTTACTGTTGTTATTGAAACGTCTATTGTTATTACTATTATTGTTGTTAGGACGGCTATTATTACTATTGTTGTGATTATTACGGTTAGCGTTATTACCGTTATGATTATTGTTTCTAGGACGACTAGGTGTTGTTGCACGACTAGCATCTTGAATATTTGTCTTATATTGTTCTAGATACTTATTTCCAGCACTTTGTCTTGGTCTTGGAGCTTGTTGCGTTTGGTTGTTTCTAACATTTCTATTGTTACGATTATCACGTGATTGATTGTTGCGACGATCGTTAGGTCGATTATTATTTGGTCGACCATTGTTATTAGAGTTGTTAGAACGATTATTACTATTATATGAACGATTATTGTTACTATTATTATTGCTATTAGTACGATTATCGTTTCTATTATTACTTGTATTATGTCTACTATTACTTGAATTTACCGAACCATGATTATTATCATGGTGATTATTGTTGTTACGGTTATTATGGTCGAAATGCCCCTTATTATTACTCTTAGTAGCATCTCTTCTTACAGCCGTAATCTTAATCTTAGTTTTATGTTGTCCATTATTGCTATTACCGTTACTTGCTGTCGTGCTAGCCTTCTTCTCGGTATTAGTATGGGCGTTATTTGTACTAGGTTTTGAATTAGTATTCTTCTTTAGATTACTAACAATTTTTGATTCACTTGTTTCATCAACAGATGACATATGATTCTTTACATCCATTCCTAGTTTCTCGGCAGCGTCAATTACAACTTGATTGTCGACGTTATTTTCTTTTGCAATAGTATAGATTCGTTTTTTGGCCATCCTATCACTCTCCTTAGTTTTCCATAAGTTCACTCAACCTTTTAGCCATTTTTAAGTCTGTTATTCCAATAACTTTTCTATCTTTTCCAATAGACTTTTTAATTTCATAACTTGTAAACTCTGTTATTAGTGGTACTTGATAATAATCTGTTTTATTAGATAAATCCTTTTTAGTTCTATCACTACAATCACTAGCCATCACTACTAGTTTAACACTCTTATTACGAATTCCTTGCAGTGTTAAGTCTGTTCCACTGACCATATTACCAGATTTTAGAACTATTCCTAAAAAACTTAAAAATTTATTTATCAATGTTTCTTACCTAAATCCCCAAATAAATCCATTCTGGCTTTTTGATGATCGACAAAGTCGAATAACTCATCATAGAATTCACTTGGTACAGCATGTGAAAAGACCTTTTCCAAAATCTTTTGCGACTTGGCCTTTTTCACGGCTTCAGGATCCAAACCAACATAAGCACCTCTACCGGCCTTTTTACCAGTTGGATCAATGAAAATATTACCATCCTTATCTTTTACGATTCGGACCATTTCTCTTTTTGGATACATCTTACTTGTTAAAATATCTTTACGCATGGGTATTTTACGAGTTGCCAAATCAATCACCCCCTAATTATTCAGAATCACTGTCATCTTTATCGACATCTTTTTTATCGATATCATCAATATCTACATCTTGATCGTTATCATCAACGAATTCAACCTGTGATTCTGGTTTAATATCAATCTTATAACCAGTTAATTTAGCGGCCAAACGAGCATTTTGACCTTTCTTACCAATTGCTAATGACAAATGATAATCTGGAACAATTACCATACATTGTTTCTTATTATCATCATCAAATTGAACTGCAATAACTTCAGCTGGGTTTAGAGCATTTGCAATGAAATCAATTGGATCATCAACGTATGGAACTACGTCAATATTTTCACCATTAAGTTCATCAACAACTGCCTGAACACGAGTACCCTTTGGTCCAACACAAGTTCCAACAGGATCAACATCATCATTATCCGATTTAACAGCAATTTTAGTTCTATCTCCAGCTTCTCTGGCAATTGAAACGATCTCAACTGTTCCATCATATATTTCTGGAACTTCTTGTTCAAACAATCTCTTAACCAAACCTGGATCTGTTCTTGAAACAAATACTTGTGGTCCTTTTGTAGCATTTTCTACCTTAGTAACATAAACCCTGATTCGATCTCTAGGATTATAAGTTTCGCCTGGCATCTGATCTGCCTTTGACATAACAGCTTCGATCTTACCAAAGTTAATATAAACAAAACGATTATCGCTTCGTTCAACGATTCCTTGGATAATTTCGTGTTCATATTGACTATACTCATTATAAATAACGTCACGTTCGGCTTCTCTAACACGTTGCATAATAACTTGCTTAGCTGTTTGAGCCGCAATTCGTCCAAAGTCTTTCGGAGTTACTTCTTCTTTGATATGATCACCAATCTCATAACCCTTACTCTTCTTTTGAGCTTCAGCAAGACTAATTTCTAATCTATCATCAACTGACTCTTCAACAACTTCTTTAACAGCATACACGTGAATGTTACCTTTTTTGGCATCAAACTCAACATCAACATTTTGAGCTTGATTATAGTTACGTTTGTAAGCTGCAACTAGAGCTGCTTCTAAAGATTCGATCACATATTCTTTTTTGATACCCTTTTCGGATTCTAACGCATCCAATGCATCGATCATTTCTTTACTCATGCTATTTCTCCTTAACGAGTTTTTAAGTTTCTAAAAACTCTCAATCTTAGAATTCAATTGCAAGTCGAATTTTAGCAATTTTATCTCGACTTATCTCAACTTGCTTATGAAGATTTTTAATTTTAACATCTAAAGTTATTTGCTCTGCGGTTACCTTTGTTAAAGTTCCTTCAAAAGCTTTTTGTCCATCTTGTTTTTGGTATAAAGATACATTAATATAGTCGCTTTCATAATTTGAGAGACTCTCATCATTTTTCAAGGGACGTTCAGCACCCGGTGAAGAAACTTCTAAATAATAAGCTGGATCAATTGGATCTAATTCATCTAATTTTTCCCCATATTCTTCACTAATCAAGGCGCAATCATCAATACTGATTCCGCCTTTTTTATCTGCATAAACTCTTAAATACCAATCGCCATGTTCATGTACAAACTCTAAATCAACTAAAAAGAAATCATGTTGATCTAATATAGGTTGCAAAATGGCTTTTAATTCATCAACTTTTGTATTCAAAAACACTCCTCCAAAGTAATCGGCAATAAAAAGAGTGAGCATTGCTGCTCACTCAACTCAATAATTAACTAGTAGTAATTTAACACATTTGTGAAACAAAATCAACTGGAAGCCTTGATACTAGAAGAGCGATAGTTGATTTTCATCTGGCATTCCATCTAATACATGATTTTCTGTCATATATTCAATGATGGTTTTTGAAACCTTACCACGAGTCCCTAAGTCTTCCTTAGAAAGAAATGGCTGTTCTTCTCTAGCTGCTACGATTTGTTTAGCAACATTATCACCCAATCCAGGTATGGCATTAAATGGTGCCAGCAATGTTTTATCATCAATAATCTTGAATTCAAAAGCATCGGATTTTTCTAAATCTACCATTTTAATAGTAAATCCACGCTCTACACATTCATTAGCTAGTTCCAAAACCGTCAATAAATTCTTTTCTTTGGTAGAAGCGTCCATCCCTTTATCATTAATGGCTTTCATTGCATCTTTAATGGCTTGCTTGCCAGTTGTCATGGCAACTAAATCAAAGTCATCAGCACGAACAGAAAAATAAGCACTGTAATAATAAAGTGGATAGTGAACTTTAAAGTAAGCAATTCGCAACGCCATTAAAATATAGGCCGTCGCATGTGCTTTAGGGAACATATACTTGATCTTCAAACAAGAATCAATATACCAATCTGGCACATCTGCGTCTTTCATTTGCTGCTTCCACTCATCAGGTATACCACGTCCCTTACGAACATGTTCCATAATTTGAAAAGCAATTTGTGAATCCATACCCCAATGGATCAAATCCATCATAATATTATCACGACAACCAATAACCTCTTTTAGCGTAACAACACCTTTATCGATCAATTCTTCAGCGTTACCTAACCAAACGTCAGTCCCATGTGACAAACCAGAGATTTGAAGTAACTCGGCAAAAGTTGTTGGATGAGTTTTCTCTAACATTCCACGAACAAATCTAGTACCAAACTCTGGAACACCAAGTGTACCTGTCTTAGAAAAGATCTGTTCAGGTGTAACTCCTAACGATTCGGTACCTGAAAATAGTGCCATAACTTCCTTATCATCAACCGGGATAGTTAATGGATCGATCCCAGATAAATCTTGTAAAGTACGGATCATTGTCGGATCATCATGTCCCAGAATATCAAGTTTTAAAATATTATCGTGAATTGAATGGAAATCAAAGTGAGTTGTCTTCCAAGCTGCTTTTTGGTCATCAGCTGGATACTGAATCGGCGTAAAATCAAAAATATCCATATAATCTGGAACAACAATGATACCAGCTGGATGCTGACCAGTGGTTCTTTTTACACCAGTTGAACCCATAGCCAGTCTTTCTTCTTCAGCATTTCTGAATTGTTGTTCAGTTAGTTCTTCATAATTTTTAACATAACCAAAGGCTGTACGATCAGCAATAGTACCAATTGTACCGGCTCTAAATACGTGATCTTCACCAAATAATACTTTTGTATAATTATGAGCAACTGGTTGATAGTCTCCCGAGAAGTTCAAATCAATATCTGGAACTTTATCACCTTTAAAACCTAGGAACGTTTCAAAAGGAATATCTTGACCATCTTTTTTAAGTTCCGCCCCACATTTAGGACATTTCTTATCTGGTAAATCAAAACCTGAACCAACTTCACCCTTAGTAAAGAATTCAGAGTATTTACATTTAGGACAACGATAATGTGGTGGTAGTGGATTAACTTCAGTGATACCTGTCATGGTGGCAACGAAACTAGAACCGACCGAACCACGGGAACCAACTAAGTATCCATCTTTGTTTGATTTATAAACTAGTCGTTGTGAAATTAGATAAATAACTGAGAAACCATTACCAATAATACTTTTCAGCTCTTTATCCATGCGTTCTTGAACAATTTCTGGTAATTTCTCACCATATAACTCATGGGCTTTATTCATAGTTAAACTACGAATCTCGTCCTCGGCACCTTCCATTTTAGGGGTGTACAATTTATCTTTAACTGGTGAAATTTCATCGATTTGATCCATTATTTTGGCTGGATTATCAACAATGATTTCTTTTCTTGTTGCTTCATCCAAGAAATCAAATTCATCAAACATCTCATTAGTCGTTCGGAACTGAACATCTGGCAAAACTTGACGTGCCAAAGGATTGCTTTTAACGGCTTTAATAACTATTTCTCGATAAACCTTATCATGTGGGTCAAGATAATGAACATCCCCAGTCGCTACAACAGGTTTATTGATCTCTTTTCCTAGTTTAATAATATTTTTTAGGATCTCTTCAAGGCCGGCTTCATCTTTAATTAATTTAATATCTAACAAGTGCTGATAAACCGGCTTGGGCATGACTTCCAAATAATCATAATACTGAGCAACTTCACGAGTATCTTCATAACCTTTTTGCATCATGGTATTGAAAACTTCACCATCTTTACATGCAGATCCTACTAAAATACCCTTGCGATATTTATTTAGTAATCTTCTTGGTACACGAGCTGTTCGATAATAGTATTCAGTCATTGAATATGAAACTATTTTAAACATATTCTTTAACCCTTCTTGGGTTTGTGCCAATAAAATAGCATGACTAGGACGTGCTTGTTTATATGCTTCATCGCCACCGACATGATCGTTTAATTGAGAAATATTTGTAGTAGAAAATTTTGATTCCATTTCCTCAAACAATTTATACATTAAATAACCGGTTGTTTCCGCATCAGCATTGGCACGATGGTGATGTTCCAAAACAATATTGTAGCGTTTAGCTAATGAGTCTAACTTGTGATTACGATATTCGGAATGTAGTGTCCTGGACATTTCCAATGTATCTATAACCGGAACTGACACACGATCGTGTCCCATTCTAGTTAGGGCGGCGTTTATAAACCCGATATCAAAAGTTACATTATGTCCAGCAAGAACATCATCACCGACAAAATCAATAAATTTTTGAATAGTCGTTTTTTCATCTGGAGCATCTTTAACCATGTCATTAGTAATGCTAGTTAAATTAGTTGTGAACTCAGATAGTTCTTGTCCAGGATTTATGAATTCATCAAACGAATCAATTACTTCGCCATCTTTCATTTTAGTGGCTGCAAGTTCAATGATGCTGTCATAAACAGCTGATAATCCAGTTGTTTCGACATCAAAGACTACATATTCAGCATTTAATAGATCTTCATCTCGCAAATTATAAGCAATTGGATTTCCTTCATCAACAAGATCGACCTCTACACCATAACCGATCTTAACGCCAAATTTTTTACCAGCACTGTATGCCTCTGGAAAGGCCTGCAAAGCTCTATGGTCAGTGATTGCAATTGCTTTTTGTCCCCATTGACTAGCTCGTTTAATTAAATCAGTCGCACTCGGTATTGCATCCATTTGACTCATATTCGTATGTGCATGCAACTCAATTCTCTTATTATCTTCTTCGGCCGTATCTTGACGCTCAGTATGTTTAATAATATTAATATCATTAGCCATAATGACAAGTTCACGTGAGAAATTATCTTCTTGAACACTACCTCGAACTCTGATCCAAGAACCTTCACTCAATTCTTCAAAGAATGCTTCATCATCTTCACCGTTAGAAAACTTCTTAATACTAAACGAAGAAGTATAATCAGTAACTTTCAAAATCAACAATGAACGACCTGACTTTAATTTCCGAACGTCTTTGTCAAAAATATTTCCTTCAACTACTTTTCCACGATCCTCTTCAATAATATCAACCATTTGAGTGATCTCTTGATCATCAGGTATCTTACGCCCTACTTTAGAAATATTACTTGGAGTTTTCTTGGACTTTGTTTGACTAATTTCTTGGACCTTAGTTTGAAATTGCTTTGTCTTCTCATCGTTTGCTGTATGAAGAGCCTCTAAATTCTTTTTAGACTTCTCCTCATCAACATTAATATGCAATTTAAAATCAGGGAATCCTAGGCTTCGATACTTATCTTGAATTTGTTTTGTCAGATCTCCATTCATAAAATCAGCTATAAATCCATTAGAGACGGATAAAAATAATTGACCATTTTCCATTACTGGCGGCGTCTGCTTCATTAATTGCGACACGACCGGTGAATTTAATTGGCCCGTCTGCAAAACAAAGTCCCAATAATCACGAATCTTTTTTTCGTCTAAATGTGCATTGGTAGTAGAAATTTCCCAATCAATAGAGGCGATTCCATTAAATGATTCTTTTAATGATTCCGTAAAAATTTTAAATTCATTAAATGGTAGAACATCTTCAAATTCAAAAAAGAAGACCCATTTTTTTGAGACCTTATGTACATCCAATTTATTCAAATTAGCGCTAGCAAACAATTGATCTTCATTCAATAAATTTTCTAGTTTTATTTGTTTAATTAAAATTTTAAAAAGTTGATTTTTATCTGACATTTTTTACCCTTCAAACATAAAAAAAGGCCTAAGCCTCATTTACTGATTCTTAAGCAATATTTTTACTGAATTTACTAATTCATCCTTATTGACCTCAATTGTTTCACCAGTACTTCTGATTTTCAATTCGACAATTGAGTCTGCAGCTTTTTTACCGATCGTTACTCTGATGGGAATTCCTATCAGATCAGAATCTGCAAATTTAACACCGGGACGTTCTTTACGATCATCTAATAAGACATCAAAATCTTCGTCCTTCAATAATTTTACAATTTCGTCACTGAGACGCTTTTGAGTATCATCTGAATAATTAATCGGCACAAGATGTACTTGATACGGTGCCAAACTTGCTGGCCAAATAATACCGTTCTCGTCATTATGTTGCTCAATAACCGCTGATAAAACTCTAGAAATACTAATACCATATGAACCCATAATTATAGGTTCTGATTTCCCATCTTCATCTAAGAAATTAGCACCAAAATCTTTTGAGAACTTTGTACCTAATTTAAAAATATTAGCAATTTTTATACCTTTTGTAAAATTAATCGTTCCATAGCCGTCAGGTGAGATCTCTCCCTCTTTAACGACACGAAAATCATGGAATTCAGGTTGACCATCAGTAATATCTTCAAAATTAGCATTTACAAGATGTTTATTTCTTATATTGGGGCCAACTGCAAAGTTTGTAAGTCCTTCGAGTGAACTATCATATAAGACTTTTACATCGGCAGCTAAATTTTTAGGACCAATAAATCCAGGAATACTGCCAAAATTTTTAACTACTTGATCTGGCGTAGCGGCAATTAAAGTTTGTACTTCCAAAAAATTCTTTACTTTAATTTCATTTACTTCATAATCTCCTCTGATCATAACCAAAACGGGTTGATCATCGGCCATATACGCTACCGCCTTCATAATTTTTGCATCTTCGATATTCAAAAAAGATGCTAATCCCGCAATAGTATGTACATCAGGAGTTTCCACTAGTTCTGATGTTTGCTTTGCTTCAATCGGATTATCAGGTAATTTACTTGATGCCATTTCCAGATTAGCTGAATAATCACTTTCATCTGAATAGGCAATTGTATCAGAGCCAATATCTGCCAAAGCGGAGAATTCTTTTGATTCAGTACCACCCATTAAATCAGCATTACCATAGATAACTCTAAAATCTAAGTCTAATTTCTCAAAAATATTTCGATAGGCTTGTTCGATTTGATTATAAATTATATCTAACTGTTCCAAGTTGGCACTGAACGAATAAGCATCTGCCATTAAAAATTCACGACTACGCAATAGTCCATACTTTGTAGAAGTTACATCACGATATTTATTTTGCATCTGATACAAAACCATCGGCAATTTTTTATAACTGTTTAAACGTTCTTTAACAATTGTTGTTATAGTTTCTTCATGAGTTGGTCCTAGAATAAATTCTCTATCATGACGATCTTTTAATTTAAATAAATCATCACCATAAGTATTGATACGTCCGCTTTCTTCCCATAATTCTACGGGTAAAAGTGACGGAAGTTTCATTTCAGCAGCATCAATTTCATCCATTTCTTTACGAATGATTGTTTCAACTTTATTTATCACTGACAATGCCAAAGGCAAGTATGCGAATATTCCCGCCGATACTTGCCTGACATACCCAGCTCTTAACATTAACTGATGACTAATAGACTCAGTATCGTTAGGAGTTTGTTTTAAAGTTGGAATATAAAGTCTGGATTGTTTCATAACTGATTCTCCCCACCTATTTTATAAAGAACCGTTGAATATCATTCCATGTGACAGCAACCATTAATAATACTAATATGCCGACCCCGACCAAAGTAATGATATTTTCATACTCTTCAGGAATTGGTTTACGTCTAATTATTTCAATTATGTTCAATAAGATTTTTCCACCATCTAATGCTGGTATTGGGATCAAATTAACAATTCCTAAGTTAAGTGAAAGCATCGACATGAATAAGATAATATTAATGATACCTTGCGATGCTACTTGTGAAGTCATTGAATAAATTCCTACTGGACCAGATAGCTGGTTTATATTGAAACCACCTGAAGCCATCTTACCTAATACTTGAAAAATAGATACTGTAGTTTGCCAACTAGAAGTAAAACCATACTTTATCTTGGCTCCCAAACTATAGTCTCTCTTAGCCATTATCCCCAATTGTCCATACTTTTGACCAGAGACTTTTATTGTTTTAGGAGTTACCGTTACATGTTTAACTTTTCCATTTGACTCAACTTTGAGATCAACCTTTTTACCAGGTTCATCTCTAATTGCTTCTGTTAAAGTTGTCCAATTTGAAGTTGTTTTATCTCCAACAGCTAAGATCTTATCATTACTCTTCAGACCTGCCGTTTTTGCAACACTGTTGCTCTCGATATGTCCTAATTGATTAGTTTCCATGGGAATACCATTCATCATAAATGCAGCAATGATGGCACAAACAATTGCTAAAATAAAATTGTTGAATGGACCCGCAAAGTTTGTGATCATTCTTTTCCAAACTGAAACTGACTGAAGTTGAACATCTCTTGGAGCTATTTGAACTTCTGTACCATCTTCTTCAACAATCGTGGCATCGTGATCAACATTGTAATGCTTCATTTCTGACTCATCACCATTTTCATAGCCTTCAATTGTTAAATCATCGACCAAATCAGCCTTTGAAATCTGAACTGGTACAGCTTGTGCATCATAAACCTTGCTTGAAGTGATGATTTTTGTAACCTTATCACCATTGATCAATAAAGAGGCCATCGTTCCGGGCTTTATTTCAGAATCATCCTCTTGAGCTCCCGCCATTCGGACATAGCCACCCAACGGTAAAAGCCGCAATGTATATGTTGTATTATTCTTTCGATAAGCATAAAGCTTTGGGCCCATACCTACTGAAAACTCACGTACTAAGATACCTGATTTTTTAGCAGCATAGTAATGTCCAAATTCATGAACTACCACCAATATCCCAAAGACAATAATAAATGTAATTATTGCGGTCATTTTAACCTCCACGAACCTTTAAACTAAACCAAAAACATGTAATAGTGGCAATACGATCAACATACTGTCAAATCTATCTAAAATTCCACCATGTCCTGGTAAAATATTTCCGGAATCTTTCACTTTGTAATATCTCTTATAAGCTGACTCGATCAAGTCACCCATTTGTCCAAATGCAGATAGGATCAAGGCAATTATCAGCATTGAAACCATTGAATACTTTTGTGGAACAAAGTACATGTAAATTCCTGATAAAACCAAGGCTGAAATAATTCCGGCAATCGTACCTTCCCAAGTTTTATTGGGACTTATAGCAGGCCATAGCTTATGCTTTCCAATCTTTCTTCCGAATGTATACGCAAAGATATCCGTTGACCAGACAACTATCAGCGCAAACATTAAAAGTCCAAGTCCGCCGCTAGAGTTTCTGACAGATGCCAAATAATGAAAACCTGTTCCAATATAAATCATTGAAATTACCGAAACCGCTGCATCTTCAAAATTGAATTTATTTTTAGTCAGAACTGTAACTATCATCAAAAGTACAGCGAAAACGTAAAAAATATCTAGTCTTGAAAAGCCCTTTGGAGACCAGCCACGATAGAAATTGATCGGTACCGCTAAAGCCAATGTACCCAAAATCGTAAGAACAAAATCAATCGAAACAATAATTCTTTTTCTCATGATATAAATTTCAAATACACCAATTGCTGCTAATACCGCAGCGGCAACTTCTAGCCAAATTCCCCCAAAGTATAAAATTGGGATAAAAATTGCTAGTGCTATCACTGCCGTAATTACACGTTGTTTCATAATATTCCCCCAGTTAAACAGACCCGAATCTTCTGTCTCTGTCATTAAAAATCTTAATATCATTAACTAGATCGTCAGAAGTAAAATCTGGCCAATATGTTTTATCAAAAACCATTTCAGAATATGCCATTTGCCATAACATGAAATTTGAAATACGTTCTTCTCCACTAGTTCTGATCAACAAATCTGGATCTGCTAAATCACCCAATGGATTAGTGAGCAACTGCTCCTCAAATAAAGGATCATCAATCTCATCCGGACTGATTTCTCCATTTTTAACTTTGATTGCTAGCATTTTAGCAGCATTAACGATTTCAGCTCTTCCTCCATAGTTAAAGGCAAAGTTAAGAATCATTCCAGTATTTTGCTTAGTATCTTCAACCGCATCCAAAACAGCTTTCTTTGTTTTAGAAGGGAGTTTGTCCGTAAAGCCTGTTACCATGACCTGGATATTTTCTTCAATAAGATCAGGCATAAAGGTACCGAAAAAATCTACCGGTAGACGCATTAAAAAATTAACTTCTTTACTTGGTCGAGTCCAATTCTCAGTCGAGAACGCATACAGACTCAAAACATTTACTCCAAGATTATTTGCGGCGATCGCAATACGTTTGACATTATTCATGCCCTCTTTATGTCCAGCAATTCTTGGTTGACCTAAACGCTTAGCCCAACGTCCATTACCATCCATAATGATTGCAATATGCTTTGGAACCCTCAAATCAGAATTTTGTTTACTATTATTTAGATCTGCCATAAATAATAAACTGAAGGTTACCCTTCAGTAATTTCCTTTTCTTTAGCTTCAGCAAGATCATTGATATCTGCAACGGCTTTATCAGTAACCTTTTGAATTTGATCTTCTAGATCGTGTAATCCATCTTCAGTAATGTCGCCATTCTTTTGTTGTTTCTTGATATCATCCATTGCGTCTCTTCTGACATTTCTAACGGCAATACGTGTTTCTTCAGCTTCCTTACCAACTTGCTTAGCAATTTCTTGTCTACGTTCACCTGTTAATTGTGGAATAACTAAACGAATAACATTTCCATCATTTGCAGGATTCAATCCAAGATCAGATGCATTAATAGCATGTTCAATATCATCTAAAGCTGTCTTATCATATGGAGTAACCAACAAAACACGTGCTTCTGGAATATTGATTGAAGCAACTTGATTTAATGGAACTTCTGTACCGTAATAAAATACTTTAATATTATTCAAAATTGAAGCATTTGCTTTACCAGCACGAATATTGGCAAGCTCTCTATTTAAAACTTCAATTGATTTTGTCATATTTTCTTTTGCTTTTGAAATAGCTATATTATCAGTCATCATTACCACCCTTTATAATTGTTCCTATATTTTCACCTTGAATAACACGTTTAATGTTTTCAGGTTTGTTCAAATTAAAAACGATCAATGGAATATTATTGTCCATTGACAATGATGAAGCGGTTGAATCCATTACACCTAAATTCTTATTAATAATATCAAGTTGTGACAATTCATCATATTTCTTAGCATTAGGGTCTTTCTTAGGATCAGCTGAATAAACACCATCAACATTGTTCTTAGCCATTAAAATGACATCAGCTTCAATTTCAGCTGCACGCAATACTGAAGTAGTATCAGTTGAGAAATATGGATTACCAGTGCCACCAGCAAAGATCACTACACGTCCCTTTTCGAGATGTCTAATAGCTCTTCTTCTAATGTATGGTTCTGCAACTTGACGCATTTCAATTGATGTTTGTACTCGTGTAGGGACATGCAATTGTTCTAATCCATCTTGCAATGCCAAACCATTCATAACTGTGGCCATCATACCCATGTAATCGGCTTGAGCACGATCCATACCCATTTCGGCACCAGTTTCTCCTCGCCAAATGTTACCGCCACCACAAACAATAGCAATCTCGACACCTAATTCGTGGATACTCTTGATTTGTTCAGCAATTTGTTTAATAACAGGTGGATTGATTCCAAATCCCTTTTCTCCTGCTAAGGCCTCACCAGAAACTTTTAAAATTATTCTTTTATACTTGATATCAGGCATAGTTCTCTCCTTTAAATTTGCTACTAAACATTTTAACATAATCAATTAAGCTAAATTATATTAATCACTATTTTTAATTAAAAAAAAGCTGATTATACAAGAAAAGACCGTTTAATTCATAAGAATTAAGCGATCCCCTCTCAAAAAAATAATTACTTAATTTGATTCATAACTTCATCAACAAAGTTATCTTCAGCCTTTTCGATTCCTTCACCGACTTCAAAGCGAACAAATGATACCAATGAACTCTTCTTTGATTCAACATATTGTTGAACAGTCATGTCTGAATCCTTAACAAATTCTTGGTCAGCCAAACTAATTTCTGATAGATATTTGTTTAAGCGTCCTTCAACGATTCTAGGAATGATCTTTTCAGGCTTACCTTCAGCTTTTGTTTCTTCAGTGAAAATTTTCTTTTCATGTTCCAAAACATCAGCAGGTACAGCATCACGATTAAGATATGTTGGATTGATAGCAGCAACGTGCATAGCAACATCCTTAGCAGCTTCCTCATCGGAACCATTAAGAAGTGTTAGAGCAGCAATTAAGCCACCATTGTGTAAGTATGAGCCAAATACTTGTGAATCGTTCTTTTCAACGATATGGAAGCGTCTCAAAGTGATCTTTTCACCAATAACAGCTGTTAAACCAGTAATAGCGTCATTGATCGTTTCCCCATCACTTGTCTTGATTGCCAAAGCTTCATCCATTGATTTTGGTTCATTCTCAACAAGAGCTTTACCAATATTTGCAACAAGAGTCTTGAACTTATCATTTGAAGAAACAAAGTCAGTTTCTGAGTTAACTTCGTAGATAGCAGCTTTGTTACCAGAAATAACAATTTCAGCTAAACCTTCGGCAGCGATACGATCATTTTTCTTAGCAGCCTTAGCAATACCTTTTTCACGTAATTCGTCAATAGCTTTTTGCATGTCACCATCAGTAGCAACCAAAGCCTTTTTAGCGTCCATCATACCAACACTTGTTTTATCACGTAATTCTTTAACTTGAGCAGCAGTTATTTTAGCCATCAATTATCCTCCAGTCGTAAAATAAAGCCATCTTATTCAGATGACTCTATTCACAGTTATTAATTTTTATTTTTCATTACCATTATCTGATGATTCAGCTACATTTTCAATAGATTTATCATCTTGAGGTTGGTCTTTATTAAAATCATCACTTGAAATATCGTCTTCACCTTGACGACCTTCAACGATAGCATCAGCCATCTTAGAAACGATCAAACGAACGGCACGGATAGCGTCATCGTTTGAAGGAATAATAACATCGATATCGTCAGGGTCTGTATTTGTATCGACCATAGCAACGATAGGAATATTAAGCTTCTTAGCTTCGTTAACAGCAATGTTTTCTTTATGTGGATCAACAATAAACATAACATCAGGAATTCTTGGCATATCTTCAATACCACCAAGGAACTTCTCCAACTTAGCTTGTTGTTTTGTTAGTAAGGCAACTTCTTTCTTAGGTAGGCGTTCGAATGTTCCATCTTCTGCCATTGTCTTAAGATCCTTTAATCTCTTAATACGTTTTTGGATTGTATTCCAGTTAGTCAAAGTACCACCTAACCAACGATGGTTAACGTAATATTGACCTGCACGTTTTGCTTCTTCTTCGATAGCGTCTTGAGCTTGTTTCTTTGTACCAACAAACAAGAAGATACCATCATCACCGGCAACTGCCTTCATGTAATTGTAAGCATCGTCGATCATGCGAACTGTTTTTTGTAAATCAATGATGTAAATACCATTTCTTTGTGTAAAGATAAATGGCTTCATCTTAGGGTTCCAACGTCTTGTTTGGTGTCCAAAATGTACACCGGCTTCAAGTAGTTGTTTCATAGAAATAACTGACATAAAAAATTCCTCCTGGTTTTTACCTCCACTTAAGTCGTGTTCCATTGATACGCAATCGCGCACCGTCAACAGAATCGTTAAGTGTGTGTATTCAATACAAGCAAATATTATATAGAAAAAAAACTATTTAATCAAGTGGTTACGCCAATTTATCCCTGCATCGGATAATAATTTTTCTTTTTTGGCACGAGTAAATTTTTTTAACTCGATTTCTCTTTTCAAAGCTGACGACTTATCCGGCAAAGTTTCAGTATATAGTAATTGCACTGGTCTTCTAGTTTTTGTATATTTCGCACCTTTTCCAGAATTATGTGTCTGGACTCTTTTTTCTACATTATTACTAGTTCCAATATAAAATGTTTTATCAGCACACAATAGAATATAGACATAATAATTATCCTTCAATAATCTTTTTTGCCTCCTTAGTTAAACTATCATCTTTGTACATGACTAAATCAGGTTCAACATTCAAAGACGTTTCTTTGACCGTTTTAACGGCGTCTACCAGCATCAAGTTAGCATCCTTATTTGCAGAAGAGCGTATAAATTTGATCCTGCTAGGTTTCAATTTGTTTTTTGACATTTCATTAATCATTTCTGTCATACGTTCCGGTCGATAAACTAAAAACAAATGTGAATTCTCTTTTAGTAAGACTTTTGAAGTATACAAAATTTCTGATAAATTTGTTTTAAGCTCATGCCTAGCAACAGCTAACACCGGATTATCTTTAATTCGAGAATTTTCATTGATTGGAAAGTATGGTGGATTACATACTATCGTATCAACTGTATCGTGAGATATATAATTTTGAATATTTTTAATATCATCATTGATAAGACTAACTTGATCACCTAATCCATTTTCGTCGATGCCTTTTTTTGCCAAATCCGATAAAACACTTTGTAATTCCACTAAATAGATCTTAGCTTTAGTTTTGGCGGTCAACGATAAACCAATTGCTCCATTTCCAGAACAAAGGTCAACTACTGTACCTTTATTTACCGGTTTTGCAAAGTTATAGAGTAGAATGGTATCTAAATTAAAAGAATAAAGTTCTTTGTCTTGGAATATTCGAACTCCACTGTTTGAAATTATATCTTGAGACAAATTGGACATTGTACACCTGCTTTATGGTATTTTATTTAAGTAAATTAATTTTAGGGAGAATGATAATTTTATGTTTTATAAATTTATCCGAGCTTTAGTTAAAGGGTTGGTTTTCATTTTAAACGGTAAATATAACGTTGTCGGTAAAGAAAACCTGCCAAACGGACCATACATCATTGTGGCACCCCATAGAACTTGGTGGGAGCCAGTTTTCTTTGCACTCGTGATTGCACCCAGAGAAGCAACATTTATGGCAAAAAAAGAATTATTTAAAAATCCGATCATTCGTTTTATCTTAAACCATTCACATGCTTTTCCAGTTGATCGTAAGCATCCTGGACCATCAGTTATCAAAACGCCTGTAAAAGCTTTGAAAAAAAAAGGTCAAGTCTTGATCATGTTTCCATCAGGAACAAGATACTCAGAAGATTTAAAGGGCGGTGCATCATTGATTGCAAAGTTATCAAAAGCGCCTTTAGTACCTTTTGTTTATCAAGGACCATTGAAATTTTCCGGTTTGTTAAAGCATCAACAAATAACAATTGGAATTGGACCAGAAATCGACTTTGATTTTAAAGCAAAACTTGATGATGAGCAAACTGAAAAAGTAAATGCTGACATGGAAAGTAGCTGGAAGAAAGTCGATAATGAAATCGATCCAGATTTCACGTATGTTCCGGTCAAAAAGAAGAAATAAAAAAAACTAGACATTGTCTAGTTTTTTTATTTCTTCTTTTGTTGGGCTTTCATTGAGCTCATCACTTGATTCAATTTCTTTTGTGAAGGCTTTTGTCCCATTTGTGCCATCATTTGTTTGATCATGTCTGGACTGATTGGTGGATTTTCTTCAAAGTATTTTTTCATATACCATCTTGCAATGAAGAAACCTGCAGCCAATCCTGCTAATAAAGCAATGATTGCGACAAGAATTATTGTCAACATATATCGTTCACCCTTTCTATACAACTAATAATACTACAAAAAAATTCACTAAATTAAAAGACTAATCGTCACGTAATCCCTTTTTACGTTGAATTTCTTTAACTTTATTAGGAGTTACTTCTTTACCCTCTTTATCATACACTTTCATCATTTCAATTTGTGAACGAAAGCTGGCGCGAAAATTTTCCAAATACTTTTCACGTAAAGCAGCTTGTTGCTTCTCTTCTTCATGTGTAATCGTACCTGCTTTGGCCTTATGAGCCAGTTCATTTATTTTAGCAATTAATTCCTCTTGCTCTTTCATTAATAAACACCCCTGTGTAGCGAACACTTGTTTGAATTTGTATCACTATTTTGATACAATCTAAATAAGATACTAACAATGAGGTGTTTTAATGTCAAAAGTCGAGATTTCTAAACAATCCCAAATTTTACAATGTATCCACGATTATTTAGATGATCATGGATATCCTCCAACAGTCAGAGAAATCTGTGAAGCCGTTGATCTATCATCTACATCAACAGTACATGGACATTTATCACGATTGGAGAAAAAAGGCTTTATTCAACGTGATCCTACTAAACCTAGGGCAATCGAGTTGACTACTGCTGGATTAAATTCCATCGGAATTAAATCTAAACAAATTCCAATACTTGGTGCAGTTGCTGCTGGACAACCAATTACTGCTGAAAGAAATCCAGATGGATACTTCCCTATCCCACCTGATTTAAATCGTGATTCCGGCGAACTATTTATGCTAGAGATTCACGGAGAAAGTATGGTCAATATAGGAATCTTTGATGGTGATTTTGTAATTGTCCATTCACAAAATACAGCTAACAATGGTGAGATCGTAATTGCAATGACTGAAGATATTGAAGCTACTTGCAAACGTTTCTATCAAGAAGAGGATCATTACAGACTTCAACCAGAAAACGACACTATGGACCCCATTATTCTAAACAACGTTGAAATATTAGGAAAAGTAGTTGGACTTTATCGTTCCGATATATTCTAAAAAAAAGTTCTTATGTTAAATCGAGAAATTCGATCAACATAAGAGCTTTTTTAGTCTAAACTTCAATAATTGCCGGAATATGATGAGTTTTTGGCAACAATTTATTCAAAATATCATCTGTTTTGATTTTCATATATCCTGTTGTAGTCCCGTCGGAACAGCCGTACCATTTTTCATTAATTACGTCTTTATCAATAACAATTTTTAGGTCATTATTTTCGTCCAATAGAGAACTGTAAATAGTAGCAGCGCCTATCTTAGTACCAAGCATTTGATTCATCAACTCTTTGGGAGCAAAAGAAACTCTTGAAACATCTAAAGCATGGCTAAAATCCTTTGATTTAAATTTCTTGTCACCTGTTGTTACAAATAAATAGAACAAGGTCTTCTTTTGATTACACAAAAATAAAGTTTTTACCATCTTCATATTTAACTTATTGTCTATTGACGTACAGTCATCCATCGTTATCGCTTCATCCGTATGAACCCTCTCATATGATAAGTTCAATTCATCTAAAGTTTGATAAACCTTTTTTTGTAGAGGTGTCACAAATTCACTAGGCATAGTATTTTTTACTTCACTAATATAGAACATATTTTCATCTCATTTCCTTGATTCAATTCTTAATTAGCGTAACATCAAGACTAACATTACAAAAGCGAATATATGTAATGAATAGCATTACAAAATCAGATATAAGGATGAACAAATGGATACTAATTTACAGAAATATATTGCCTTAATCGAAACGATTGACTTAGGAAGTTTTACTAAGGCTGCCGAAAAATTGAACTACTCTCAATCAGGAATAAGTCGTATGATAAATGATCTAGAAAAAGAATGGAACATCTCCTTACTGGAGAGAAACAAATCCGGACTAACTTTAACTTCTGATGGAAAGTTTCTTTATCCATATATTAAAAACCTTAATGATGATTATCAAAAATTGAATTCAGTTGTTGATGGATTACATGGCTTACAATCAGGAACGATAAGAATTGGAACTTTTTCAAGTGTGGCCACACACTGGTTACCAAAAATTATGAACGCATTTAAAAAAGATTATCCAAAAATTGAATTCGAACTTCTTTTGGGCGACTACCATGAAATCGAAAATTGGATCGTTAATGGTAGGGTCGACTTAGGTTTTGTTAGAAATCCGACTCTAAATGAATTTGATACTATTTATTTAGAAGATGATCCATTAATGGCCGTTTTACCAGCAGATTATCCAATTAATTCAGCAGTTTTCGACATCGACAATTTTAATAATTCCAATTTTATTTTATTAGATAAAAATAAAAATTCAGATATAACATCTTTCTTTGAAAAATATAATATTGTCGCAAATACTCAATTTACGACTTGGGACGACTATGCTGTGATGTCAATGGTGGAAAGCGGTCTAGGCATCAGTATTTTGCCAAAACTTATTTTAAAAAGAACTTCTTATAAAATAATTAGTTTACCTCTTTCACAACAATTTCATCGAGAAATTGTAATTGCTATGAAAGATCAAGATACCTTATCTTTGGCCAGTCAAAAATTCTTGAATTACTTGGATTACAGAAATAAGTAATTTTTGGACAAAAAAAGAAGACACCGAAATGTCTTCAATTAAATATCTATTTTTCAAGACGACGTTCTTTAATACGTGCAGCCTTACCTTTACGATCACGTAGATAGTAAAGTTTGCTACGACGAACAAGACCATGTCTTACAACATCAATTTTTTCAACACGTGGTGTGTTTAGTGGGAAAGTTCTTTCAACACCAACACCGCTACTCATCTTACGAACAGTATATGTAGCACTAACACCAGTTCCACGTCTCTTAATTACAACGCCTTCAAACAACTGGATACGTTCACGTGAACCTTCAACAACCTTGGCATGGACACGAACAGTGTCACCAGGACGGAAGTCAGGAATGTCAGAACGTAATTGTTCCTTAGTAATATCTTGAATTAATGGTTTCATAAATAATTTCTCCTAATTCGACACTCTTATATATCTTAATTAATACACAGCGGAATATCGTTAATATGTGTTAAAACACTCTTACAATATTACAATATTAAATATCATTTGTAAACTGATTTTCAGAACGAATTTCACGAAGCAGTTTTTCCTCTTCGTCTGTCAATTCAGTAGTTTTAAGAAGATCTGGACGTCTCTCTAAAGTCTTTTTCAAGGCTTCCTTTAAGCGCCAAATGCGAATCTTTTCATGATTCCCACTTGTAAGAACTTCAGGTACTTTCATACCTCTAAAGTCTGCTGGGCGAGAGTATTGCGGATATTCTAGAAGTCCATTTGAAAATGATTCATCTTCGGCAGAATAAGAATTTCCTAAAACACCTGGAACAAATCTCAATGTGGCATCAATCATATTCATAGTTGGCAACTCGCCACCAGTTAAAATATAATCGCCGATCGAGACTTCATCAGTAACAAGATTCTTTATTCTTTCATCAAAACCTTCATAGTGACCGCAAATAAATACTAATTGTTCTTCTTTAGCAAAATCTCTAGCAACACTGGTATTAAAAGTTTTTCCAGCTGGATCAAGTAAAATAACTCGTTTTTTACCCGGTTTTTCTTTGTTCACGTGATCCATAGCATCATAGATGGGTTGAGCTTGCAATAGCATCCCTGCTCCCCCACCATATGGAGCATCATCGACATGGTTTTGCTTATCTGTCGTAAAATCTCTAAAATCGACTATATCTAAATTTACTAAGCCCTTTTCTTGTGCTTTACCAATTAAGGACTCATTTAATGCTTGAAACATTTTTGGGAAAATACTTAATACTGTTATATCCATTAGTCTATCAATCCATCCGGGATCTCGACTTTAATAACTCCATTTTCGAGATCTACTTTTTTTACAACGTCATCAATATAAGGAATTAAAACTTCATCGTATTTAGAACTTTTAACGACCCAAACATCATTTGGACCTAATTCCATAATTTCTTTTATTTTACCAATTTCACCAAGCTTATCGTCAATTACTTTTAATCCAATAATTTGACTGTAAAAGAATTCACCATCGTTTAGTTTTGGTTTAACATCATTATTTGAAAACAACTCGGATTTAACGAATTGTTCAACATCATTAATATTGTCGTAACCTTTAAATTTAATCAAAATAAAGTTCTTATGTTTTCTTGATGATTCAACAATAAATTCTTTTGAATTATTGGCTTTCTTCAAAAAAAGTTTAGCACCTTTTTTAAATCGTTCTTCAGGAAAATCTGTAATGGGAATGATCCGTAATTCACCCTTGATACCATGTGTATTTACGATCGTTCCGACCCGATATAAATTATCAGCCATAAATTCCTCCGCATAAATAAATAGGACCATGACAAAACAAAGTTTTATCTGATCCCATTATTATTCATTATTTTGAATATTTGCTTTCATGATACTTTTGCATAATACCATGTGTCTTAAGCAAGTTACGAACTGTATCTGAAGGTTGTGCACCTTTTTGTAACCAATCCATAATCTTGTCATCATCCAACTTGATTTCTTCTGGTTGAGTGATTGGGTTGTAATAACCAACTTGTTCGATGAAGCGACCATCACGTGGTGCACGTGAATCAGCAACAACGATTCTGTAAAATGGTCTTAACTTACTACCCATACGTTTCATTCTGATCTTAACTGACATATTTTTGTTTCCTCCTAAATACTTAACTTTGTTAGTATACACAAAAACTAAAGAGGTGTAAAGTTTTTTTCTTTACACCTCTTTTTTTATGATTTAAAACGTTTGATTTTCTTTAAACGCTTCTTTTTACGTTTCTTTTGTTTCTTAACCATTGAGTGCATAGCCATCTTGCCCAATTTACCGGACATTCCGCCACCCATCATTTGTTCCATACCAGACATGTTACCTTTACTCATCTGCTTCATCATGTCACGTGACTGTTTGAATTGTTTGATCATTCGGTTAACTTCTTGAACACTTTGACCAGAGCCTCCAGCAATTCGGCGGCGTCTTGATGGATTCAATAGATCTGGATCTTCACGCTCTTTAGGAGTCATTGAGTAAACGATTGCCTTTAAATGGTCAATATCTTTTTCACCAATATTGACATTAGCCATGGCAGGATTATTAGCCATCCCTGGAATCATTTTCATCAATTCGTCCATTGGTCCCATTTTTTGGATCTGATCCATTTGATCAATGAAATCGTTGAAGTCAAAACTATTTTCACGAATCTTTTCGGCCATATCTTTGGCTTGCTTTTCGTCATAATCAGTTTGAGCCTTCTCGATCAAAGTCAGCATATCACCCATACCAAGGATACGGTTGGCCATACGATCAGGATGGAAAACGTCTAATTGATCAAGTTTTTCACCTTGTCCAATGAACTTGATTGGTTTACCAGTTACTGAACGAATAGATAATGCAGCACCACCACGGGTATCACCATCTAACTTAGTTAAAACAACACCAGTAATATCTAACTGTTCATCAAATCCATGTGCGACTTTAGCTGCAACTTGACCAGTCATAGAATCGGCAACAAACAAAATTTCATTCGGATGTGCTAGCTCTTTTATTCTAGCTAACTCATCCATCAATTTATCGTCAATTTCTAATCGTCCGGCAGTATCAATAATTACATAATCATTTTTATTTTCAGCCGCCTGTGCTAAACCATTTTTAACAATTTCAACCGGGTCTTTATCAGTACCTTCTTCATATACTGGGGCACCAACTTGTTGTGCAACTGTCTTTAACTGTTCAATAGCAGCCGGACGGTAAACGTCTCCTGCAATAAACATTGGTCTAGCTTTATCATTGTTAATTAAATATTTTGCTAACTTACCGGCTGTTGTAGTTTTACCAGCACCTTGAAGACCGACCATCATAATAATCGTCGGAATGTGAGGAGCCTTATTTAATGGAACAGCCTCTTCACCCATTAATTTAGTTAATTCATCATCAACGATCTTAATAACTTGTTGTGATGGACTCAAACTATCCATTACTTCAGCGCCTAAAGCACGCTCTCTAACTTGTTTAACAAAACCTTTAACGACGTCAAAGTTAACATCAGCTTCAAGTAAAGCCATTCTAACTTCTCGCATTACTTTACGAACATCGTCTTCTGAAAGTTTTCCCTTACCTCTTAGTGTAGAAAAAACTTTTTGAAGTCGTTCACTTAATCCTTCAAAAGCCATATCTTACTCCTACATCTCATTTATTTTTGAAATACGATTTACTAATTCACTTAATTCGTTATCCTCTGGATATCTGCTGGAAACAATTTTTTCTAGTTTATTTGAAATATCGTCGATTTCTTGAGTTTTTTTAATTAAATCAAGCTCTTTCTCAAATGATTCTAACAAACTGACTGAACGATGCAAGTTGTCTAAAACTGCCTGTCTTGACACTTTTAATTGTTCTGATATCTCGCCAAGGGATAAATCCTCAACATAATACAAATTTAAATATTCACTCTGTTTTTTCGTCAACAAAGAATGATAAAAATTATACAACAAATTTACTTTTGTTGTTTCATCAATTTCCATATTATTCACCAGAACCGACAATTAACTCTTTAAATAAACCATAGATAAATTTCTCAGGATCAAAATCACGTAAATCATCCATTTGTTCACCTAAACCAACTAATTTAACTGGTATGTGGAGTTCATTTCTAATTGCCAAAACAATCCCACCTTGTGAACTTCCATCGATCTTAGTTAAAACTATCCCGGAAACATCAGTGGTTTCATTAAATTGTTTGGCTTGACTCAACGCATTTTGACCAGTAGATCCATCAAGAACTAGTAAAACTTCTTGTGGTGCCTCTGGAAGCTCACGAGTTATAACACGTTTGATCTTTTCTAGTTCACGCATTAAGCCTTCTTTATTTTGAAGACGGCCGGCAGTATCGACCAACAAAATATCAAAATCTTCAGCAACAGCGCGATGAACTGCATCAAAAACTACTGAAGCTGGATCAGTCTGAGCTTTACTTGCTTGAACTGGAACATTAACTCTCTTACCCCAAACTTGTAGTTGCTCAATTGCACCAGCTCTAAATGTATCTCCGGCAGCTAAAAGAACCTTTTTACCTTCTTGTTGATAACGATGAGCTAATTTCCCAATAGTCGTTGTTTTACCAGCTCCGTTAACACCTACGAATAAGAAAACAGTTGGTGTTTTATCTTTACTAAATTTTAGGCTATTGTCTTCTTCTTTTCCTTCTTCATCGTACATATCTACTAATTTTTTAACGATGACATCAGAAACATCAGAACGCTTTTTAACGTTTTCTAGCTTAACTTCTTCACGCAATTCGTCTGATAAACGCATGGCTGTTTCATATCCAACATCTGATTCAATAAGTAATTCTTCTAGATCATCAAAGAATTCCTCATCAACACTTCTGAAATTAGCCAAGAAGCGGTTAAAACGTGCACTAAACGAATTACGGCTCTTTTTTAAACCTTCATCGTATTCTTTGACATCGTCTTTTTTTGGTTCTTCTTCAGAATCAGCTTCTTCTGGTTGTTCTGGCTGTACATCAGGTTCTTCATCTGTTGTTTCAGGCTTTTCAGCAGGTTCTGGTTCTTTTTCTTCAACAACTTCTTCTTCGGCTTCCTCATTAGTAGCTTCTTTTTCAGTAACTTCTTTTTCGACGGCTTCTTTTGGTTCGGCTTTTTCTTTTTCTAAATCAGTAGCATCCTGTTTCTCATCTTCATGAGATTCTAAAGAATCTGTTTGGTCCTGATTTTCATTGACAGAAGTATCTTTGATATCAGATTCAGCAGATTCCTCTTTTGTCTCTTCAACTTTTTCATTTTCTTTTGGTTCATCATCTTTGCCTGTGAAGGCTTTTTTAATTCGATCAAAAAGTCCCATATACTAATCTCCTTGTTTTTCTACTTTGACAGATAACATTTTAGAGACACCAGATTCTTCCATCGTGACCCCATAAAGTCGATTTACATTCATCATTGTACCTTTACGATGAGTAATTACGATAAATTCGGTATTATCGTCATATTTATTTAAATAATTGGCAAAACGATAAACATTGGCATCATCAAGTGATGCTTCTACCTCATCTAAAATACAAAACGGTACAGGATGAACCTTAATAATGGCAAACAACAAAGTAATTGCTGTTAAAGCCTTTTCTCCACCTGAAAGAAGACTTAATCTTTGGAATTTTTTCCCAGGTGGTTGAGCAATGATCTCAATTCCTGTTTCCAAGAGATTATTGGGTTCAGTTAAAACTAGTTTAGCACGTCCCCCAGCAAACATTTCAGGGAAGATGGTTTCAAATGCGGCTGAAACGTCATCAAAAGTTCTCTTAAAGCGAGTCATAACCTCATTATTCATCTCTGACATAGTGTCTAGAAGTTGTTTTCTAGCTGTTAATAAATCATCTTGTTGCTGTGTTAAAAATTCATATCGGTCCTTAACTTTGTCATATTCGGCAATTGCAGATAAATTAACTGATCCTAACTCATCTATTCCCATTTTCAATAAATCAGCCTTACGTTTTAATTCATCAGGTTCTGCGTCTTGTTTCTTCAAATTAACCATTGCTGCTTCATAAGTCAATTGATAATCTTTATCCAAAATGTCTAAACGACTATCGATCTCATTAGTCAACTTAGTAACTTTTATCGCCAAATTTTCTTGTTGATCAGAAGCACTCTTTTGTAAATCAAAGTTTCGTTG
Source organism: Companilactobacillus baiquanensis (assembly GCF_003946605.1). GTDB lineage: Bacteria > Bacillota > Bacilli > Lactobacillales > Lactobacillaceae > Companilactobacillus > Companilactobacillus baiquanensis. The sequence continues at coordinate 134,941 of NZ_RHOQ01000001.1, read as the reverse complement.
AGCTAACTCATTTAATTCTTTTGCTTTGATTTCTTCATCGGAACGATTTTCTTGCAGTGACTTCAATTCCTGTTTGATTTGATCAATTTTTACATTTAAGTCACTTATTTTGGCTTTGATTTCTGAATTACTAAGGTCTAAATTATCTTTTTCGCTATTCAATTGATCTAAACGTATGCGCAGTTCTTTAATTTGTTCGTCATTTGAAGTGATTTCAGCTAGTAAACTGTTCTCTTGTGAATTTTCATTTTCAAAATTACTTTTTACGACTGCCAAATCAGTCTGGTATTTTTGAATTTTTTCATTAGTAGAAGATAATTTTGAGTCAAAATCTTTAAGTGTCTTCTTTTTATCATCAATTCTTTTTTGTAATTCAGTCAAATTATCCTTTAACTTATCTGCCGTACTGATTTGTTGGTTTAAGTTTTCAGTTAATTCGTCTTTCTCAGTTTGAGTTTTCGTCTGATTATATGTATAAGCAGATTCCTGATTTTTTAAATGTTTCAATTCATTTTCTTGAGTTAATAAAGTGTTATTTATTTCACCTTTACGCTGATTAAAGGCCGAAAGTTTTTCATCAACACTGGCTTTTTCATGACGCAAACTAACTAACTTTTTACGAAGATCAGACACTGTTTTTTGTCTTTGATCTAAAGTTACTTCTTTTTTGGACAAGCTAGCGACTAATTCTTTCAAGTCTTCTTTTCTACTTAGAAGACTCGAATTAACACGTCTTTTTTGTCCACCTGTCAAAGATCCACCGGCATTAACAACGTTTCCATCTAAAGTTACAACTCGATATTTTCTATTTACAGCTGCAGAAACTTTAGTAGCAGAGTCAATATCAGTAGCAATCAACAAATTACCCAAAATATTTTGCACAATATTCCCGACACTCATATCAAATTCGACTAGATTACTTGCTACATCAATAAACCCAGTCACATTATGTGCTGAATTTAAATCCGTGGAATAAATTGTTCTCGGTTGAATAATATTTTTAGGTAAAAAGGTTGCACGTCCAGCATTCTTTTGACGTAAAAATCCAATTGCCTTCTTAGCAGAAGCTTCATCTTTTGTCACGATCGATTGAAGCTGATTACTAACAACTGTTTCAATCGCTAATTGGTACTTTTTTGGAACTGTAATTAATTCAGCGACTGCACCAACAATACCATCTAAGTTTTTTTGATTGTTTAAAACATTTTTTGTACCTTCATAAAAACCTGCATGCTCTTGTTCCATATTCTCCAGAACCGTCTTACGAGCTTTTATTTCTTGAAGGCTCTCCAGTTCTTTCAAATAATCTTGATTCTCTTTTTGACCTTGTTCAGTAACTTGGTCAATTGCCGAAGAAATATCTTGACCTTTCTTTATTAAATCTTGATTATCCTCGACTAATTTATTGATTGATTCATTAGTAAGTTCTAACTCATGATTCAATTTAGTGATTTTTTCAGATATTTCTTCACTATTCTTTGTTTGTTCATTTTCTAGCTGTGAAATTCTATCCAACTGACGCTGACTAAATTTTTGTTCATTATTATTAGAAACTTGATCTTGCAAAGTATTTACATATTGGTCCTGTAATTGATTAATTTCATTTTGAAGATCTTCTGGTGTTTGCTCTTTAAGATGTTCGATCTCTTTTAATTCAGTCTGATAAAGTTTGATCTTTTTTTGATAATTACTAAGCTTAATTCGACAATTGTCTAATTTTTGTTGTTCAACTTGTTGATTTTCTAAAAGCTTTTCCAAACGATCATTTAATGAATTTTGATTGCTAGTATTAAAACCATTTCGTTCATCTGAAACCGCAATTTGACCATTAAGCACTTCTAAAGTTCGAGTATTTTCCATTAATTCATTTTGTTTAGAATCAATTTCTTTAGCCAGTTTACTTATTTTAGTTCGGTTTTCATTTAAATTAGCGGTTGATCTTTTAACTTTTTTCTCAATTTCTTGTAAGCTCAACTTCACTTCACGCAATTCATTATTTGTTTTGCGTTTAATAGCAGATGTATCTTTTATCTCAATTGTCAAAAGTTGCTGATAAATGGCATCATATTGACTCTTTTGATTTTGATAATCTCTAGCTATACTGGCTTGTTCTTTAAGTGGTTCCACTTGTTTAGACAGTTCAGAAACAATATCTGATACACGATGCAAGTTGTCAGTTGTTTCAGCTAATTTATTTTCAGCTTGAATTTTTTTCTGCTTAAATAAAGCAATCCCGGCTGATTCTTCAATAATTGCCCGTCTTTGAACTGGCTTACTATTAAAAATTTCTTCAACTCTTCCTTGAGAAATTATTGAAAAGGATTGCTTGCCCATTCCTGAATCCATAAATAATTCAGTGATGTCTTTTAGACGGCAATCTTTGTTGTTAATGGAGAATTCAGTATCGCCGTTTCGATACAATTTTCTTTTGATCGAAAGATTAACTTGATCTGATTTCAATTCTTTTTTCGAGTTATCAAATTCTAAAATAACTTCAGCGTGATTCATTTGTGGACGAGTATCACTACCGGCAAAAATAATATCTGCCATCTTGTCACCACGTAAACTTTTTGCTGACTGCTCACCCATAACCCAACGGATAGCTTCAGTAATATTTGATTTCCCGCTTCCATTTGGTCCGACAACGCCGGTAATTCCACTTGTAAAATCAATCTTTGTTTTATCAGCAAAAGATTTGAATCCATTTATTACTAATGATTTTAATGGCATAAAATACTAACTCCTATAATTCTTCTAACGCTTTCTTAGCGGCCATTTGCTCTGCATGTTTCTTACTGTAACCAAAGCCTTTGGATAAGAATTTCCCATCTACTAATAATTCCACTTCAAATTTTTTATCATGATCCGGTCCTTCTTCATCGATAACCTCATAATCGATCTCAACTTCACCAGCTTGTTGCAATTTTTCTTGAATATGAGTTTTGAAGTCGGTATCTTCTGAAAATTCTCCTGAATCAATATGTGGATAAACTACTCTTTGTAAAAATTCATCTACTTTTTCATTACCTTGATCTAAATAAAGCGCTCCGTTAAAAGCCTCAAAAATATCCTCTAGTAGAGTATGTCTTTGACGCGCACCTTGTTTTTCTTCACCTTTACCGATCAGTAAATATTTATCTATTTGAATTTGTTTGGCAAATCTTGCAAAACTATCTGTTCTTACAATATCTGAACGCAAACGTGTTAATTTACCTTCTGGCAATTGTGGGAATTTTTCAAAAAGATACTTAGAAATATTTATTTCTAAAACAGCATCCCCTAAAAATTCCAATCTTTCATAATCACCAATGCCTAATTCTTTATGTTCATTATCAAAGGAAGAATGCGTCATCGCACGTTCAACCAATTTTTTATCATTGAAAGTTATTCCATAGTTTTCACTTAAGTAACTTAAAAATTTCGGATCTAACATGATATGCCCCTTTCCGATAATATTAATTATACTAAATTTTTGGCTTTAAAATATTTATTCAAGCAAAAAAATAAGACCTAGCGGTCTTATTTTTGATGTTCCTTAATATAACTAACAGCCTGACCCACAGTTGTGATCTTTTCAGCATCTTCATCAGGAATTTCTTGATCGAATTCTTCTTCAAGTTCCAAAACAAATTCTACTAGATCGATCGAATCAGCATCCAAATCATCTGTAAATGAAGTTTCATTTTTAACAGCATCTGGATCTACCTCAAATTTATCAACGATCATTTTACTGATTTTTTCAAAAATTTCTTGTTCTGACATCTAAATAACTCTCCTGTTTTTCCCAAGTTTGTTTAAATTATTTCTTTTCTTCAATTTGTTCGAAATACTTATTTGCTTTATTAATTGTATCGTTAAGCAACATACCATAGATCTGTTTTACTGTATAGAAAACAGTCTTAGAATCAGCTGCTCCATGCGCTTTAACCACTGGTGATTTCAATCCCAAAAGAACAGCTCCTCCAGCTTTAGAAGTATCAAACATATCTTTTAAAGATTTCAATGATGGCGCAACAATAGCAGCACCCATTTTAGTAAAGAATCCACTATTAAGCAAGGCATTCTTTAATTGGCTCAATAAGATAGTTGCAGCTCCTTCAGTAGCCTTCAAAGCAGCGTTACCAGTAAATCCATCAGTAACGATAACATCAGCTACACCTGCCAAGATATTATTCGACTCTACATTACCAATAAAGTTTATTCCTTCGGTATTTTTCAGTAGTTCATATGCTTCTTTATGAAGTGGATCCCCTTTATCAGATTCAGTTCCGTTATTTAATAAAGCCACTCGAGGTTCTTCAATTTGCTTAATATCATGTGCATAAATCGAACCCATTATTGCCCATTGTTGTAAATAAGCCGCTTTAGCTTCAGCATTGGCCCCAACGTCTAAAACATTGACCCCTAATGAAGAATTTGTAACTGGCAAAGTTGGCATCAGAGCTGGTCTTGAAACTTGCTTGATACGTCCAACAATAAAGATGCCAGCCGCTAACAAAGCACCCGTATTACCCAAAGAAAGCATCGCATCGGCTTCATTATTCTTAACCGATTTAGCTGCTAATACCATTGAAGAGTTCTTTTTAGAGCGGATTGCTTTAACAGGTTCATCTGTCCCTAAAATTTCCTCATCCGTATTAACGATTGTTATTCTTTTATCATTTTTTAAATATTCTTTTATTTTAGTTTCATCACCATAAAGAACAAACTCTAAATCTGTCCATTCATCACGTGCTTTTTCAATACCCTCAACTACAACCTCTGGTGCATTATCTCCACCCATAGCATCTACGGCAATTTTCATTATATTTCCTCACTAATCAAAATTATTTAACTGTTCAAATTCATCATTCAAGAAAGATTTTAACACTTTGTTTTCTGGTTTAGCCATAGCATCATTCTTAAAAAGTGCTTCAGCTTCAATTTGAGCGGTTTCTAGAATATTTATATCGGCAATAGGGTCACCAACCTTGAAATCAGGTAACCCCGATTGACGACTGCCTAAAACATCCCCAGCACCACGCATCTTCAAATCTTCTTCGGCCAAAACAAAACCATCATTTGTTGAAGTCAGAATTTTCATTCTTTCCAAAGCAGTTTCATTTTTAGGATCAGCAATCAAAATACAATATGATTGTTTTTCACCACGACCAACTCGACCTCTTAGCTGATGTAATTGTGACAAACCAAAACGGTTAGCATCATAGATCACCATAACTGAAGCATTGGGAACATCAACCCCAACTTCAATAACAGTCGTAGAAACCAAAACATCTATTTTTTGATGACTAAATTGATTCATCACATCTTCTTTTTGATCATTTGGCATCTGACCATGTAATAAGCCGATTTTATATTTAGGCGCAAATAACTCATTAAATTTGTCAAAAATTAACTCGGCATTTTTTAAATCTATTTTTTCAGATTCAGAAATTAGTGGTGTCACAACATAAACCTGTGCTTTTTTGGCTAATTCTTTAGTCACAAAGCGATACATTTGTTCTATTTTGGTACTTCTGATCCAATATGTTTCAATCTTTTTTCTACCAGCTGGTAATTCGTCGATTCTTGAAACATCCATATCTCCATAAGCTGTAATTGCTAAAGTTCTAGGGATCGGTGTGGCAGTCATAGCCAAAACGTCAGGATTATTTCCCTTTTCGCGCAGATTTTTACGTTGATTGACACCAAAACGATGTTGCTCATCAATAACTATCAACCCTAAATCTTTGAATTGAACACTATCTTGAATTAAAGCATGCGTTCCCACGATGATATTAGTTTTACCTTCACGAATATTTTGAGCTATTGTGTCATGCTCTTTTTTTGTCTGCGAACCAGTTAAGATACTAGTCCTGATTTTTAATGGTGAAAGCAACTTACCAATTTTATCGAAATGTTGTTGAGCCAAGATTTCTGTTGGTGCCATAATTGCCGCCTGATAACCAGCAGTTACAGAAGCTAACATAGCAATGATCGCCACGATCGTTTTACCAGAGCCAACATCACCTTGAAGTAGCCGATTCATATGATGTGAAGAATTCATATCAGCTAATATTTCAGCAGTTACTCTTGTTTGGGCTTTAGTTAATTCAAACGGCAATCCTGAAATAAATTTATCAATATACTCTTTATCGTACTTTTCTAATAAACCGACATGTGCCTTCTTATCACGGGATTTCATATTTTGAATTCCACATTCAAACAAGAAAAATTCTCGGAATTTGGCACTTCGTCTAGCTAACTCGTTTTGTTCATCTGTCTTAGGAAAATGCATTCCTAAAACCATATCTCGATCATTCATCAAATGATATTTTTCAATTAGTGATTCAGGAATAACAGTCTTGATTTGATCAGAATATTTATCAAAGGCTACTTTAATGAGATTTACTAAAGTTTTTTGATGAATGTTCTTATTCACTGAATAAACTGAATCTATTGAATCTTGCGCATGGCCATCGCCTAAAACTTTCATTCCTGTGATAGCACGCCTATTTTCATTCCATTTGCCATAAACCGCAACTTCATTTCCGGTTATAAATTTATCTTTTAGCCACGGTTGATTGAAAAAAGTCACCATTATGGATTCATTTTCGACCATGATCCTCACATTTAAGCGATTTTTTTTATATCCAAATCGTGCCACGACTGGATCACTGGCAACTATACCTTTCAACAAAATTTTTTCTTGATCAATGGCATCATCTAACGATTTTACTTCCATATCTTCATACCGGAAGGGAAAATAGAACAATAAGTCATAAATATTTTCAATCCCTAAGGATTTGATTGCCTCAAATCGCTTAGTTCCCACTCCTGGCAAAGTCGATACTGAAACTGTTCTTAAGTCCATTTTCCCTCCTAAACAAAACAAGTTTGGAACAAAAGTCCCAAACTTAGTGTTAATTATTCTACAGCAATTAAATATGGATAAACTGGTTGATCACCCTGATGTATTTCAGTTTCTAAATCAGAATACTTATCATCTAAATAATCAGAGATCTTTTGAGCATCAGCTTCATTTCCATCTTGACCGATTAAAATCGTGATTACCTCACTATCTTCATCGATCATTTTATCTAATGTTTCTTCTGTACCTTTAATTATTTCTTCAGAGTCTACTAAGATCTTTCCGTCGATTATTCCCATATAATGACCTTTAGTTATCTTCAAGCCATCAATTTCTGTATCACGGATCGCCTTAGTAATTTGTCCACTCTTAACGGTATCTAATGAATCTTCCATATTTTCTTTATTTTCATCTAAATCAGCTTCTGGATTAAACGACAACATGGCTGTCATACCTTGTGAAATTGTCTTTGAAGCGACAATTGCAACCGGAATATTTACTAGTTCTGCAGCCTGTTTTGCGGCCATAATAATATTACCGTTATTTGGTAAGATAATTGCGCGTTTGGCATTAGAAGCATTGATTGCATCAACAATATCGTTTGTGGATGGATTCATTGTTTGTCCACCACTAATAACATGTGTTACACCAAGACTTTCAAATAAAGTAGACAGCCCTTCTCCTGAAGAAACGGTAATAACCGCATAATCGATCGGTTGACTATTAACTGGTGTAGCAATTTCATCTTCATCAACAATAGTTTCATGCTGAATACGCATATTATCAATTTTAATCTTTGTTAAAGCCCCAAATTTTCTACCAGCTTCCCATACTTTATAGGGATAGTTAGTATGAACATGAACTTTAACAACTTCATCATCAGAAACTACTAATAATGAGTCACCAATTTCACTTAAGTATTGACGGAATTTATCATAATCAAACTTCTCATCAGAAGTTGGGTTCTCGCCCAATTCAACCATCATTTCAGTACAGTAGCCATTCTCGATCGAATCAGTATTAAATTGACTTTGAACGGACTCTTGATGATGGGTTGCATTGATCATTTCATCCATTTCAGCTTCATCAGGCGTATAAGCTTCACTACTTACAGATTCACCTGAAAGTCCTTCTAAAAAGCCTTCATAAATAAACACTAATCCTTGTCCACCAGAATCGACAACACCAACTTCTTTTAGAACAGGTAATAGTGATGGTGTCTTCTCCAAGCCGATCTTAGCTCCTTGAACAACAGCAGACATAACTTCTGAAGCGTCTTTTGTTTTCTTAGCCTTCTTCATACCAGCTTCTGCACCATATTTAGCAACTGTTAAGATAGTTCCTTCTACGGGCTTCATAACGGCCTTATAGGCTGTTTTTACACCATTTTCAAATGCTAAGGCCAAATCATCAGCATTTAAAGATTCTTTTTTCTCGATACTCTTTGAAAAACCTCTAAATAATTGAGAAGTGATGACACCAGAGTTACCTCTAGCTCCCATCAATAATCCCTTAGCCAAAGCTTTGCCCAAAGTACCAACATGTGTACTCTCTGATTCATTAACGGCCTTAAATCCACTTTGAATTGTAAGACTCATATTTGTTCCTGTATCACCATCTGGAACAGGAAAAACATTTAATGAATTAACAAATTTAGCATTTTTTTCTAAACGATGTGATGCTACACGCACCATATCAGAAAATTCATTTTTGGTAATAAGTTCTTTGCTCAAAAAAATTCCCTCCAACCAGCTTAATACCTATTTAATGTCGTCCAAAACTTTAATTCCTTGAACATACACATTAACAGTGCCGGCCGGTGTTCCGAGCATTGTCTCTAGGTTATATTTAACTTTCGCTTTTAAATTTTTAGCAACTTCTGATATTTTAATTCCATATCCTACTATGATATATACATCGACGGCAAGTTTACCATCTTTTTGATCAACAACAACGCCACGAGAAAAATCCTCACGGTTTAAAATTGTATTTACTCCATCACGCAATTGATTCTTGCTTGCCATACCTACAATACCGTATATGTCTGAAGCAGCACCGCCAACAATTGTCGAAACACTGTTAGTGGACACGACTATTTCGCCATGCTTTGTTTTAATTGTAACTGCCATTCTGGATCCTCCTATCTTTGGACCTTATCTATCCTATCATAACCATAAAAATTTTATCATAGCAACATTTTGAATTAAAGATTTAAGATCAATATTATTACTCTATTGCTTTAGTTGCAATGTTATGGTAAATTAGTCAGGTGATATTTTAAAAGAAAACATGTAGCCAAAGGAGGTCGGTCCCATGGCAAAAGATATTATTACAGGCCGTAAGACAGTGTTTGGTAACAAACGTTCTCACGCTCTTAATCAATCAAAACGTTCTTGGAAGCCAAACTTGCAAAAAGTTCGTATCATGGTTGATGGTAAACCTAAACGTGTTTGGGTTTCAGCTAGAGCTTTGAAATCAGGAAAAGTTACCCGCGTATAATTTTTTAAAATGATAAAAAGGACTAACGATTAATCGTTAGTCCTTTTTATTTTGCCTTTTTATCGGAGCTTTGAATTACTGCCACTACTCCACTGCCGAAATTAAAATCAATTGAATCACCAACAAATTCATTGCTGGACCAACTGACAGGATGATCGGCACTAAAATCTTTTAACTTATACTTGGCATTCACTATATTTAAACGTGTAACTGGTCCAAGATTTATAAATCCAATATATTTCATTCCATGTTCATGATAAACAGTATAACTACCAGGTTTAAAAAATCTAATAGTATTATTAGCTGATTTGAAATAAAGCTTATCATAAAAATCGAAAAATCTTTTATCAAAAGGCATGAACAGATTACGTAAGAAGTGATCTATCCTACCACCAGTGCCACCATAAATAATATATTCCTGAGCATTGAACTTTTCTCTAGCAGCTAAGAGACATAAGTCTGAATCGGTATCATTTTTTTCTGGAGGAAACTTGTAAAAATTAGAAATTTTATCTTTTAAGAATTTTTGTTCTTTTTTATTTATTGAATCAAAATCCCCAATCGCAATTTCCGGGATCACTCCATTTTTTACTAAATAAAGATTTCCTCTATCAGCGCCAACCCAAGGCCCAGGGATAGCTTTGATACTGTTCATTTCTTCAGGATACTCGCTTTGTGGACCGCCTAATAAAATATTGACTCGTTTCATTCGTCTTCCACTAAAGCCTTTAATTTATTGATTCTGCCCTCAAAATCATTACTACCAAAGAGATATGAACCAGCAACAAAAATATCAGCTCCGGCGTCTGCACATTTAGTGATCGTTTCGTCATTGATCCCGCCATCGACTTCAATTTGAAAGTCATTAGTAGCAGACGTTTGACGTAATTGATCTAAGCGTTGAATTTTCTTGGTCATTCCGGGCAAAAATTCTTGTCCACCAAAACCAGGATTAACCGTCATAACTAAAATTTGATCAATGATCGGGAACAATTCTTTAACATTTTCAAGTGCAGTACCAGGATTGACTACGATCCCGGCTTTAGCACCTAATTGTTTGATCATTTGAATTGAACGATAAGTATGATGTGTACTTTCCGCATGTACTAAAATCGTATCGGCACCAGCTTCTACGATAGGTTTAATATATTCTTCCGGATTATCGATCATCAAGTGAACATCCAAAGGTTTATCAGTAACCTTATTCATCCCTTCAACAACGCTGGGGCTAAAAGACATATTGGGAACAAAGTGTCCATCCATAATATCAATATGGAATAAATCAGCACCGGCAGCCTCGGCCATTTTTACATCTCTTTCCAGATTCATAATATCTGCGGAAAGAATCGATGGGGCTATTTTATTTGTCATTCGATACACTCCTTAGTATTTTTTCTTATATGAATTTATTTCATTTAAAAAGTATAAATAATTATCATAACGACTTTTCATTATTGTACCTTTTTCAACCATTTCTTTAACTTTACAGTTAGGTTCATTGACATGATGACAACCACGAAATTGACATTCACCACTATATTTAACAAACTCTGGAAAAAGGTTCGGTAGTTCTTCTTGATCGATTTCAATTAACTCTAACGAAGAAAATCCTGGTGTATCGGCAACTAAACCACCGGCAATATCAAATAATGATACTTGTCTAGTGGTATGTTTACCACGATTCAACGTTTGTGATATTTCAGCGGTTGCTAAACCAAGATCTGGATCAATATGATTGAGTAATGTCGATTTACCAGCACCAGACTGTCCAGTAAAAACAGTAACCTTGTCGGAAAAATGCTCCATTAAGTTGTTTACCTGTTCTTTACTGTAACTATCACGACTATCAAAAACCGTATAACCAGCTTTATGATAACCATCTAAGACATTTTTAAGCTCATCATACTTAGCGTCATCTAGTAAGTCAGTTTTTGTAAGATAGATCAATGGTTCAATATCATTGTGTTCAATATTTACTAAAATTTTATCTAGTAAATTACTTGAAAAATTAGGTTCGACTGATGAAGTTACTACAATAGCTTGGTCAATATTCGCTATCGGTGGACGAACCAAACTATTTTCACGATCTTCAATTTCCAGAATATAACCAAGATCACCACTAGACTCATAAGTGACCATGTCACCTACGATTGGTTTGATCTTTCTTTTTCTAAAATTTCCTCGTGCTCTAGTTCTAACCAGTTCGTGACTTTCATGATCTAAAACGTCATAGAAACCACTGATTGATTTAATAATTCTTCCTTCTTTTTTCATCCATTACCCACTTACTGAGCCAGTCACAACTGTTTGATTATCTCTAACAATATTATAAGTACCCGTTTGACCACTCTTTAAATTAAAACTCAATGTTACTGGTGTTGTCTGTGTAATCGTCATTGTCTTATATGGATTACTAATACTATGAGTAGCATCACCAATATAAATCGTGACTGAATTAGTAGTGCCGCTACCATCGTCATAAGGTATGCTTACATCTTTTGTAACTGTCTTGGTTGTATCACTATTTGTGTCACTATCTTTATCACTGTCAGAAGAGTCACTATCACTTTCGTCCTTACCCTTTGACATAACAACGGTTAACGTTGCTCCTTGCATAATACTACTACCAGCAGATGGATTTTGAGAAATTAAAACTCCGGTTGTAATAGTATCTGAATATTGATAGTCAACATCCAAAACAGCATCTATCTCATCAGCATAATCTTGAATACTCTTTAAATTATAGCCAGTTAAATCACGTACCTTGTAAGTTTTCTTTTTGACCGTCGGGGTTTTGGCAATTGTTAAAACTAAACGTTTCTTTTTCGCCACCACTTTACTTCCGGCCTTAATACTTTGTTTCATAACGATCCCGGCTGAATAATCCTTAGTTGCTTTATATTTCAAGTGGATACTAAATCCTCGTTTCTTTAAACCGTCTGAAACATCATCATATTGCTTACCAGTTACCTTCGGCATCTTATAATACCTTGCTCCCAAACTAACGACTAAATTAACTTTAGCATTATTCTTTAGTTTGAGACCTCTTGCCGGAATTGATTTAATAACATGTCCAGCTACTACATCATCGTCATTTTCTTTAGATATAGATCCAACTTGTAAGTTAGACCCTTTCAACATGACCGTAGCCTGCTTGATCGTTAAATTACTTAAATCTGGAACCGATGTCTCGGCACTACCTCTGACAATTGCAAAAATTAAAAATAATAATAATAAAATCGGTATCAATGACATCCATATTATCTTTTTACGTTTACTATTTTTCTTCTGAATTGGCTTTTCTTGATTTTCTTCACGTATTGGTTGCATAACCTTAGTTTCTTCTAGGTCATTATGAGATATCGGAATAAACTTCGGTTCATTAGCACGTTCTGGTAAAAGACATGTATTAATATCTTCACACATGTCTCTAACTGTTTGATAGCGTTCTTCTGGATCTTTAGCAGTTGCCCTTAAAACAACGTTTTCCAAAGGTTGTGGGATATTATGATCAATTGCATGCAGATCAGGAATATCTTCTTTAGAATGCTTTAAAGCAACAGATACGGCTGTATCTCCTGTAAAGGGAACATGTTTTGTTAATAGTTCAAATAAAATGATCCCTAGAGCATAAATATCAGATAAAACTGTTGCCGATTTTCCACGGATCTGTTCAGGCGACATATAATGAACTGAGCCTAAAAGTGAATTTGTTCTCGTGATCGATTGTTCACTTAGAGCCAGTGCAATCCCAAAATCTGACACTTTTACCTGTATCGGATCTTGTGATTCGTCAACTAAAATATTTTCCGGTTTCAAATCACGATGGATTATTCCATGTTCGTGTGCTGTCGTAACAGCTGAACAAATTTGTTCCATAATATCAACAACTTCATGATAAGGAATTGGAAAATGAGTTTTGATATATTTTTTTAAATTGGGGCCGTCAACATATTCAATTACAATGAATTGAATCCCATTATCACTGCCAACATCTAAAACATTAACAATATTAGGGCTTGAAAGACCGCTGGTAGCTTTAGCTTCACGTCCGAATCTCTTTTTAACAGATTCATCATCTTGAAGATCATATCTTAAAGCCTTAACAGCAACTTTCCTGTTGAGTCTTATATCTTTTGCTAAATAAACATTAGCCATTCCGCCTTCGCCAAGCGTACCTAAGATCTCATAACGGCCACCAACAAGGTAACCTTTATCCATTTACTCAATACCCCCATTTCCTGAGGCAAAAAGTAATGCGGTGATATTATCTCTCCCACCAGCCTGATTAGCTTTATCGATTAAAATATGGCATTTAGCGTCTAAACTATCCTTTTTACTCAAAACATCTTTTATTTCGTCTTCAGAAATCATATTCGTGAGTCCGTCAGTACATAGAAGAATAATTGCATCATCAATAAGATCAAAGTTTTTGATCCGTGGTTGAACAGTCTGAGAAACACCCAAAGTTTGCGTAATAATATTTTTTTGCGGATGATTTTCTGCTTCTTCGGGACTAATTTGTCCAGTTTCTAAGAGTTCGTGAACTAATGAATGATCAACACTTAATTGTTCAAGCTTTTGATCATGGTAAATATAGCAACGTGAATCGCCAACGTTTACCACCATCATAGTTTTTCCAGCAAAGAAAACACCGACCATTGTTGTTCCCATACCGTTTAAATCATCAAATTGATTAGACACAGAGACAATTCGATCATTTTCTTTACTGATTTCTTTAATTACCCATTCACGTAAATCATCTAATCCATCAATATCTGACTGTTCAAAATTGTGTCCTAAGTGAGAAACTGCCATATCAGAGGCAACATCCCCACCACGATGTCCTCCCATACCGTCAGCAACGATACCGAAAATAACATCTTTTTTATTTTTAAATACGTTTACATAATCTTGATTATTTTTTCTTAATTTACCGACGTCGGTTAATAACGCGTAATCCATATCCAACTTTACCTCATTAATTTTTTCGTCTGAAGGCAGCTATAAAGAATCCATCCGTAAAATAATCACTAGGAAATAGCTTTATAGTGTCTCCACTTGAAAGGTCATTTTTTATTGGTGTTAATTCATAGTTTTCGTGATTCTTTAAAAACTCCGTAACGATTGCTTCGTTTTCTTCATCATCAAAAGTACAAGTGCTAAAAACTAATCTGCCATCTACTTTTAATAAATCACTGATACTATCCAAGATATCTAGTTGAATCTTTTGCAAATTCAGTAGATCTTCAAATTTTCTAAAATAACGCAACTCTGGTTTTCTTCTGATCAAACCAAGACCAGAGCAAGGTGCATCTACTAAAATTTTATCAAAACTCTGGACAGGAAAATGATCTTTAGCATTTCTAGCGTCCATAGCTTTTGTCTGTATTATATCCTTATATCCAAGTCTCTGACCATTTTCACGAATTAATTTTGTCTTACGTTCATGAATATCTAGTGCTGTAACTTGACCATCTGTCAAATAACTTGCTATATGAGTAGTTTTACCACCAGGAGCCGCACATGTATCTAAAACTAAATCATCAGGTTTAAGATCTAAAGCTGGTGCAACAAGCATTGAACTCTCATCTTGAATCGTGAAAAGTCCTTCATTAAATTCTTCAGTATCAAATAAACTACCACTATTCAAAGTTAATCCAACTGGAGAAATACGACTATTTTCAACTTCAAAATCTTGTTCTTCCAAACGACGTTTCAAATCATCGACACTTATTTTTCTAGTATTTACACGAATAGAAACATGAGATGGCTGATTAATAGATTCCAAAACTTCAATTGCTTTGTTGATACCTTGTTGTTCAATTAAAAGCTTAACTAACCACAAAGGTGTACTGTAACGAATACTCAAGTCCTCTTCGCCATGACCAGTAGGTAATTCTTTGAAGCCGTGACGTTGATAATTTCTTAAAACTCCAGTAACTAACTTGGCCAAACCGATACTGCCATTTTGTTTAGCAATTTCAGTAGATTCATTTAAAATCGCATGATCTGGTACTTTATCCAAATAATGCATTTGATAAATAGCACTCATCAAAAGATTCATTATCCAAGGTTTAACTTTTTTATCTTTCAAATAAGGTTCTAGTTGATACTGAAGTACGTACATATTTTGTAAAACACCATAGACAATATTGGTCATCAATCTCGAGTCCGCATTAGACAAATCGGATCTCTTCAACAAATTATTAATTTCAATATTAGAATATGCTTTGTTTTGTAAAATACGAGTTAAAGCTTCAACTGCCACTGCACGAGGATTATTTTTCATTTATATTGACCACTACTTGTCCTTTTTCTAAATTATTGCCTAAACCATTCATATAATTAGCAATATCCATTACTTTTTTACCGGCTGGTTGAATTTTTTTAATTGAAAGGCCTTTTTTATCACCAGCAACAATAACCAATTTCTTTTTACCAGTTTCAAAAACTGTTCCAGGAGCTTGATCAGTGTCGATGTCGACTACTTCACTCTTATAAAACTTCGTTCTTTGACCATTAAAATTCTCCCAAGCGCCAGGTTCTGGACTTAAAGCTCTAATATGGTTGAAAATCTGTTCCGCTGATTGACTAAAATCTAATTTTTCTTGTTCTTTAGAAATATTAGGTGAAAATACAACTTTATTTTCATCTTGTTTAATAGGATCAATTGTTCCATCTAAAATATGAGGAATTGTCTCCATTAACAAATCACGGCCCGCAATAGCCATTTTGTCAAAAATGGAACCATTATCGTCTTCTGGAGTAATTGGAACTTTAACCTGACTAATGATATCCCCGGCATCCATTGCTTTAACCATGTACATGATCGTAATTCCAGTTTCTTTATCTCCGTTCATGATCGACCATTGGATCGGAGCGCCACCACGATATTTAGGCAACAAAGATCCGTGAACATTAATTGCAGCAACTTTGGCAGAATTTAAGAATGATGTTGGTAAAAATTGTCCAAATGCTGCCGTAATGATCAAATCAGCATGTAAAGCTTTCAATTCCTCAACTTCATCACTTCCAGAAAGTTTAGCTGGCTGATACAGTTTAATGTTTTCTTGTTCGGCTATTTGTTTAACTGGACTTTTTTGAAGTTTTTGTTTACGTCCAACCGGCTTATCGGGTTGAGTCACTATGGCCTCTACTTGATAGTTAGCTTTCAAAAGTCCCTTCAAAACGGTTGCCGAAAAATCTGGTGTACCTAGAAAAATTACGCTTGTCATTTAATCATTCTCCTTAATCAATGTGTTGTGGTTCGTTATCAATTGCGATATTAAAACCTTTTTTAGTATCTGCTTGAGTATCATTTAAAATATCAAGTAATTTTTGATGTAATTTTGGCTCATGTTTATATTTTACAATAACTTGATAATAATACTTATTTTGTTTTCTTGAAATCATAGTTGGACTTGGACCTAATAAAATTGCTCGATCAGATAACACCGCACTTAATTGTCGTTTGATCCAATACGCCTGTTTTAAAGTCTGACCTTCATCTTTATGAGAGACGCTGATCAAAGTTGTAAAGTAATACGGCGTATAGTTTGCCTGATGTCTCAAATACATTTCCTGATTATAAAAAGTTTCATAATCTTGAACCGCTGCATCTTTTATTGCGTAATGATCGGGATTAAATGTTTGAATAATGACATTTCCGGGTTTATCCGCCCTTCCGGCACGACCACTAGCCTGCGTCAATAACTGAAACGTTCTCTCACTAGCACGATAATCAGAAAGACTTAATGTTGTGTCGGCATTTATCACTCCAACCAAAGTAACATTTGGAAAATCAAGCCCTTTAGCAATCATCTGTGTTCCTAATAAAATATCTGCCTTATGATCTCCAAATTGCTTTAAAATCTTGGCATGTGCACCTTTTTTACGGGTGGTATCGACATCCATTCGCAAAATTCTAGCTTCTGAAAAAGACTCATTTAATTGTCGCTCAATGTTTTGTGTTCCGGTACCATAAAATCCAATTTTTTTACTATGGCATTGTGGACATATCTGAGGAACTTCTTCTTCATGACCACAGTAATGACATTTCATCTTACCTAAATCTTTATGATAAGTTAATGAAACGTCACAATTAGGACATTTTAAAACAAATCCACATTCACGACACATCATGAATGAAGAATAACCGCGCCGATTCAATAAAACGATTGCTTGTTCTTTTCTTTTTAAGACGCGCCAAAGTTTATCCTGTAGTAGCGGTGATAAATCTCCTTTTACAGCAGAGTTTTCTGCATCCCTCATGTCTACTATTTGAACATGCGGTAACGGATGTTGATTGATTCTTTTTTTCATCCTAATTAACGTATAAACACCTTTTTGAGCTCTAGCACGAGATTCCAAACTAGGAGTTGCACTACCTAAAACAACTGGACAATTATGCCTTTTAGCACGCCATAAAGCGACGTCTCTTGCATGATAGCGAGGATTATCATCTTGCTTATAACTTGCTTCATGTTCCTCATCGATTATGATCAAGCCAATATTCATCAATGGTGCAAAAACGGCACTACGAGCTCCGACAACTACTTGAACGCTGCCATTTTCAATTCTTGTCCACTCGTCGTATCTTTCACCATTAGACAAGCCACTGTGTAAAACAGCTACCTTACCACCAAAACGTCCTGTTACTCGATTTACCATTTGTGGAGTTAAAGAAATTTCAGGTACTAGCATTAAAGCGGTCTTATTCTTATTTATAGCTCGATCAATTGTCTGTAAATAAACTTCTGTTTTACCACTACCAGTAACTCCCTCGATTAAAAAGGTTTTATCTTCTTCACTATCAATGGCCTGATTTATTTGTTTTACCGCATCTGACTGTTCCTTGGACAAATCCATTTTAGTCGTTTTTTCAGGCGTGATCCCGACTGGTTTGCGTCTTTTAGTAACCTCTATAATAGATAGAATATTATTTTTTTCAGCGGTCTTGATTGCGGCCCTATTTATATCTAAATCAGCTAATACGCTCAATTCTACTGGCATTTTATCTAAATTATCTATCATATAATTTATTAATTTCAATTGAGCCTTAGCATTAGATCGCAATTCACTTCTTTTTTCACGTAACTGAATTGGATTCAAATTAGTTGTAATGGCTTGTCGTTTAATTTTATTAGCTTTATTTTCAACGACGTACTCAATTTCTACTTTACTTTGTCTCTTTAAATGATTGATCAGTTTTATTTCTTCATCACTCATTTGACTAGTTACTTCTAAACTATCTTGATCTTTAAATAATTGTTTAACTTCCGTATCTTCATTGTCTATTGGCATCACCATTTGATGATATTTAGCTCTCATGACACTTGGCAACATAGTTTGTAAACAAGATATTTGAAAAGAATAAGTTCGATCAGCTAACCAAGATGATAAATCTAACATTTCAGACGACAAAACAGGCCGAAGATCAATTATCCGATCGATCGGCTTTAACTTTCCTTTAAAATTACTGGTATCCTTTAACTTCATCACAAAGCCTTGTATTTTACGTTTCCCACGTCCAAAAGGTACCTCGACACGCATTCCCGGCTCAACAACTTCTGACAAGCTGCTTGGAACATCATATTCAAAAGGACGATTAGTTTGCATTGTTGGTACATCAACAATAACTTCTGCAACTGTCATATTAAAAAATCACCTACACAATAAATAAAAAACCCCCACAATTATCATTCAGACAATCAGTGAAGGAATTTTAAAACTATTTTTCTTCTTTTTTCTCTTCCTCAACTCGTTCAGCTTCTTTTTCAAGAAGAATTGAATTAGGATCGATTTCAATTTTATCGTCAGCAATTTCTTCAAATGCTTTTCCGATGGTTCTTGGTGATTCGTACTTATTAAGTAATTCTACATCACCATCTTCAAGTTGATGAGCACGCTTTGCTGCTAAAACAGCTAAAGAATATCTTGAATCAACTTGATCTAATAGTTTGTCAATTGATGGATAAATAATCATATTATCATTCTCCTATTATTTTTTTATATTTGTCAATTACACGTGGCACTCTTAGGTGTTCACTTCTAATTATACCTTCAATTTTTTTGACTGCATTAGGTATTTTATCATTAACTACGGCATAGTCATAGTTTGACATCATTTCAATTTCTTTTTTGGCTTGTTCCATACGTTTATCGATCGTCTTAGTATCATCAGTTCCTCGATGAGTAATTCGACGGCGAAGACTTGGCAAATCTGGAGGCGTTAGGAAAATAAACACTCCATCTGGCATCTTGTCACGCACTTGCATAGCACCATTTACTTCAATTTCCAATAAAACATCGATACCAGCATCTAACTTTTGATTAACATATTTTAACGGTGTTCCATAATAATGGTCAACATATTTAGCATATTCCAGCATTCCGTCATTTTTAATTTCTTCTTCGAACTCTTCATTGGTTCGGAAATAATAATCGACACCATCTTCTTCTCCAGGTCTCATATTCCTAGTTGTCATTGAAACAGAATAATCAAATCTGATCGAAGACTTCTTTACCATTGCTTTTCTAACAGTACCTTTACCCACACCGGACGGACCTGATAGAACGATTAACATTCCCCTTGTTGACATATCACTTATCCCTACTTATCTTATTTTCTTATAATTAAAAACTCGTTGCATACAAATAAATATTAAGAAATACTAAAATAAAGTTGCTTATACGAACAAAGGTTCGTATAATAAAGACACAAACAAGCGTTCGGGGGAATTAAACCATGCAATTAAGACAACAACATCTATCAAATACCTTTACCAAAAATATCATTAACAATACTGCTAAATTTATCGATAGGAACTTCGATTTTAATATGGATAGTAAAAGTGTTTCCCAAATCAAGCAAATGCCTATTAAACAACTGTTTATCTTTGCTAAACAAAGTTTTCAAAAACAATATTATATTAATGTAACTATGGTAAACGAAGAATCTATGCAAGGCAAGTTGATTAAAAGAATTAATGCAAATAAATACATTTTAGAAGTAAATAAAAACCTGTTTCAAATAATTGATCTAAAGAATCTCAAATCAATAAATTTAATCTAGTCTTTTTTGTTCTCCTTGTGCAAGTTCCAATAATTCTTGTGCATGTTCTCGAGTCAGATCAGTTATTTTCGTACCTGCCAACATCAATGAAACAGCTTCAATTCGATCTTGATCGTTAAGTAATAAGACCTTTGTCTGCGTCTTATTTCTAACGGTCTCTTTTTTTATCTCCAATTGTTGATCACTCATTGCGGCAACCTGTGGCAAATGAGTGATACAAAGAACTTGAACAGATTGAGCAACTCGATAAATTTTATCACCGATTGCTTGTGCCACACGACCACTGACACCGGTATCGATCTCATCAAAAATAATCGTATCAACATTCATTTTTTCAGCAATGATAGATTCAAAAGCAAGAATAACACGAGAAAGTTCACCACCAGATGCAACTCGTACTAAAGGTTTGAAATCTTCTCCAACATTAGTTTTCAAATTGAATCTAATTTGATCTATCCCCTTTTCAGTTAATGAATCACTATCTAAAGTTTTAAACTGAACATTGAATTTTGAATTTTTCATAAATAATTCTTTTAATTGATTATTGATCGATTTCTCTAAATCATTAGCAATTGCATGTCTGTCATCAGATAATGCTTTTCCTAATTCAAGTAAATCAGTCTTATCTTTTTCAATAGACTTCGTCAATTTATCTTCAGTTGAATCATCAATATCAATTTTGTTGAGTTCATCATGAGCATTTTGCCCATACTGAATTATTTCATCCAAGCTTGGTCCATATTTTTTTTCAAGATTATCAATTACATTCAAACGCTTCTGGATCTCATCTAAGCGGTCCTCATCAAAGTCTAAATTTTCTAAAGCATCTGAAATAGTGGCTGCATCATCTTGAATTTGATAATAAGCGCCATTAATTGAGTCATACAATTCTTGGTAGGTTTTATCGAACTCTTTGATATCGTCGAGATTATTACGAACATTTCCTAGTGAATCAACGGCGCCAATATTATTTTCTGACAAAATACGATAGCTTTCTTGTAAGCTGCTATTAATTTTTTCAAAGTTTGCAAGGTGATTCTTTTCAGTTTCTAATTCTTCATCCTCACCCTTTTTTAATTGTGCGCTATCAATTTCTTCTATTTGAAATTTCAGCATATCAATTCTTTGAACAATATTTTGTGAATCCTTTTGAATGGCACGTAATCTAGCTAATTTTTCTTGGTATTGATGAAATAATTCTTGATATTGATGAAGTGATTTTTTGAAATCATCATCAGAAAATCTATCTAAAATATCAATATGATTATCCTCATCCATTAATTCTTGTTGTTGATTTTGTCCATGTATCTCAACCAAAAATTTTCCAACATCTTTTAAAGTATTCGTTTTAACTAATTCATTATTAATTCGACAGACATTACGTCCTTTACGATTTATTTCTCTATTTATAATGATCGAACTATCCGTGTGATCGATTCCATAATGATCCAAAATAGCAAAAACAGGACTATCTGAATTAACTTCAAATAATCCTTGTACTTTTAATTTATCTTTTCCAGTGCGGATAAAATCGATTGACGAACGGCTCCCGACTAAAAGTCCCAAAGCATCAATAATAATTGACTTACCGGCACCAGTTTCACCTGTCAAAGCAGTCATTCCTTTATTGAAATCAAGCCGTAGTTCATTAATAATTGCAAAATTATTGATTATTAATTCCTTTAACATCAAATCACCTATTTATTAAGACTTGTATATGCTGCATTCATAGTATCTTCAATAGAAACATTATCCAAAATTTCACCAGGTTGTTCTACATTGGGTTTTTGAATTTGCATCAAGAACTCAATATTACCTTCTCCACCCTTAATTGGCGAAAAGTCCAATCCCTTGACGATAAATCCAGTCTCTTTAGCAAAGTTCAAAATCTTCTCTAAAACCATCTGATGTACTTTATGATCACGAACAATTCCGTGCTTACCAACATTTTCAGGACCAGCTTCAAATTGTGGTTTGATCAAACATACAGCTTGTGATCCTGGCAAAATGATATTGAACATTGGTGGCAAAATTAACTCTAAAGAGATAAATGAAACATCAGTCATCGCAAATTCTGGTAAACCTTGATGAAAATCATCAGGTTTACTGTAACGGAAGTTAACACGTTCCATAACAACGACTCTCTCATCACTTCGTAATTTCCAAGCTAATTGATTATAACCAACATCCAATGCATAGACCATTTTAGCACCATTCTGCAAAGCAACATCAGTAAAGCCGCCTGTCGATGAACCTATATCTAAACAGATTTTATCTTTTAGATCGATACCAAAAGATTCAACAGCTTTTTCTAACTTATAACCGCCACGACTGACATATTTACTATGCGCACCTTCAACAACGTGAAAAACAGTATCGGGATCAACTTTTTCACCAGGTTTATCGAAGCGTAGATTGTCTTGGTTATAGACTTCTCCTGCCATTACCGATCGTTTAGCTTGTTCACGTGATTCAAATAAATTTTGTTCGACTAATAAAACATCTACTCTTTTTTTTGCCAATAATTTTCACCTGTCTACTTGAAATAGTCTAAAAAACTGACCATTAAATTCTTATCAAACTTATCTTCTTTTAATACTGCATTCAGGGCATCTTTAACTAAATTACGTAATTTCTTCTCTGTCGCAGTCTTACCGATCAAATTAGGAAATGTATTTTTATTTACATCTTCTCCATCGTCACTATCATCCAGATCATCTTTCAATTGAAAGGCTAAACCAATTTTTTGTGCATATTCAACTAAATTAGTTGATAACTCATGATCAGCACAAAATGCTCCAATAGTAATGGCTGCAACAATAAGATCGGCGGTCTTATGTTGATGAAGTTCAGTTAATTCTTCTTCGTCCAACTTTTGACCACTAATATCTGTCATCTGTCCGGCAACCATTCCCATAGGACCAGCGTTATGACTTAAAATACGAACGGCAGCCATTCTTTTAGATGCATCCAAACTTGACTTTGCGATCCAATAAAATGCCTGTGTTAGTAAACCATCACCAGCTAAAACGGCTGAACCAGTTCCAAATTTTTTATGACTAGTCAATTGACCGCGACGATAATCATCGTTATCCATTTCTGGGAGATCGTCATGAATCAACGAATAAGTATGGATCAGTTCGATCGCACCAGCAATGTCATAGTAATCTTTTAAATCCTCAAGTTTAACTCCACAAGAATAAATAACCGCCAGCATTAAAACTGGACGAACTCTTTTTCCGCCAGAATTAAGAGAATATAGCATTGCTTCTCTTAATTTAGGCTGTTTGATTTCTCTAGTCAACTTGTCAGTTAAAAATTTATCAAATTCAGGTAAAACCTTTTCATGAAAATCTCTAAATTTTTTTATATCCATAACTATTCATTACCTTCATTGTCTTTATCTTCTAAAGTAGATTCAGAACCATCTTTTTGCATAATTTTTGTTACGGTCGTTTCAGCATCACTTAGAGTTTTTTCCAATTTTTTACTTAAAGAAACACCCTTTTTGAAATTTTCCATGGCTTCTTCCAAAGGAACATTTCCATTTTCAATATTAGTTACAATATCTTCTAAATCTTTTAAATTATCTTCAAATGATTTCTTTTCTTCAGCCATTATTTTCCTCGCTTATTTCTTTAGTTATCAGTTTAACATGACCATCAGTAACCTTTAGATCAACGGTTTCATCAACTTGATAGTCCTTAACTTGTTTTAATATTTTACCATTTTTATTCGTTGCAATTGAAAAACCTCGACTCAATGTCTTTAACGGACTTAAAGAATCAAGTGCAGCGACTTCTTTACTAAATGAATTTCGATTATTATTAATAATTCTTATAGTCGAATTCAAAATTCTCTGCTGAAACCCAGTTACTACCGTGTCGTAATAATGTAGTTGGCTCATTGGTGACTGATCATTTAATCGGCCCCGAACATTCCATAACGTCTGTTTATCTTTATATATCATTTCTGAAATAACTTTATTTAAACGAGACGATAAGTTATCGACCTTCTGTAAATATACCTCATAAATTCTTTCAGGATGTTGTAAGAAAGTATTTTGAGAGTAATTTTTCACTTGATCTCGATAATTTTGAATTAGTTTAACTTGAGCATTAGCAAGACGACCCTTCAAATCTTGAATATGCAACAAAACATCCCTTAAAACAGGTGTTGCTAACTCTGCAGCTGCAGTAGGAGTTGCTGCCCTAAGATCAGCCACCATATCGGCAATTGTCGTATCAGTTTCATGTCCAACTGAAGAAATAATTGGAATCTGGCTTTGAACGATTGCTTGTGCCACGATTTCTTCATTAAATGGCCAAAGGTCCTCAATAGAACCCCCACCCCGTCCAATAATAATCGTATCAAAATTACCTAATTCATTTATTCTTTTTAATTGTTGAACAATTGTCTCAGCAGCTGTATCACCTTGAACCTGCGCTGGGAAAAGAACCAATTGAACGATTGGATAGCGACGCTTTATTGTTGTCATAATATCATGAATAACAGCACCAGATTGACTAGTTACAACTGCGATCCGCTTTGGAAAAAGTGGGATTTCACGTTTAGGCAAATCAAAGATCCCTTGTTGGGACAATTTTTTCTTCAATTGTTCTAACGCTAAATACAATGCACCTAAACCGTCTGGCTCCATAGACTCAACATACATCTGGTATGTTCCACTAGGCTCATACAGGGAAATTTTTCCCTTTACAAGTACCTTCATACCTTCTTCGGGCTTAAATTTCACTTTACTGAAATTAGATTTAAACATCACTGCTGAAATTTTTGCTTTATCATCTTTTAATGAAAAATATTGATGAGTCGGCCTTAGACGAAAATTAGAGATTTCCCCCATCAAATATACGTGACCTAAATATGGATCAACATCAAATTTTCTTTTTAAATATTGTGTTAAGGCAGTAACTGTCAAATATTGAGAATTATCCATTGGCGCGACCTTCAGCAAGTTCTATCACTTGATCAACTAACGCAGTAATTGTCATTGGTCCAACACCACCGGGAACTGGACTGATCATACTTGCAATGTCTTTAATATCATCAAAATCAACGTCACCGCACAATTTATTATTTTCATCATGATCCATCCCAACATCGATCACGACAGCGCCGTCTTTAACATAATCTTTATTAATAAACTTAGCTTTCCCGATTGCTACGACCAAAACATCAGCACGCTTAGCAATTTCAGCTAAATTTTTAGTATGAGAATGAGTTATTGTGACAGTCGCATTTCTTGCCAGCATCATGGCTGCAACTGGTTTTCCAACAATATTACTGCGACCAATAATTACGACATTTTTACCATCTAAATCGACATTATAAAAATCTAACATCATCAAAATTCCTGAAGCTGTGGCCGGTAATGTATGAGGTTCACCGATCCAAAGATGACCAACATTATCAGGTGCAAAACCATCAACATCTTTCTTTGAATCAATTGCCTTTATAACCTTTTCTTCATCTATATGGTCTGGTAAAGGTAATTGGACAATAAAGCCGTCAATAGCATCATCATGGTTCAACTGCTCAATTTTTTCTAGTAATTCAGCTTCTGACACTGAAGCATCAAAATGAATTAGCTGAAAGTTGATCCCTAATTTTTCGGCACGTCTTTTTTTATTTCTAACGTATATCGAGCTAGCTTTATTATCACCAACCAAAATTACGGCAAGACCGGGAGTTATATTTTGCTTTTTCAAATTGGCAACACGTTGAGTCATTTTTTCATCTAATGCACTAGCTACTTTTTTACCATCTAAAATTTCCATCTCATTCACCATAAAAAGGCTGGTACTATGTACCAGCCTTACCCTTCAACAAAGTTAGATAATATACCATTAACAAATGATTTAGAATCTTTGTCACCATATTCCCTGGCTAGCTCAATTGCTTCATCAATTGCTACCTTCTTTGGGACTTCTAAACTATTTTCCATTTCAAACAATCCCATACGCAAAATAACTCGATCAATTCGAGATAAACGTTGAACTGTCCACTTCTTCTTTAAGTGTTCGGCAATTTCTTTATCCAGCTCATCTTGTTTTTCTAAAGCTCCTGATACTAAAAACTCTAAATAATCAGGTGCCTCTTCCTCACCAAGATCAGATATTTTCATAACAGAATTAATTGCTGTTTGTGAATCATCTTTTGTCGTTTCAATGGAAAAAAGTGATTGAATTGCAAGTTCTCTGATTTTATGTCTATTCATACTCACTGATTTTATTCCTTTTTTTCCGTTGTTACACGTTCTATATCGCCATCTTCTTTTTTAGCGATCAAACCTACAACATGCACATTTATCTCATCTAAAGTCAAATCGGTCATGAATTCAAGTTGTTCGATGGCTGACTTTTGAATTTCCAATGATACCTTGGGAATTGATACACCGTATTCTAGATAAACAAACACGTCAGCAGAAACTCGATTGTTGCTTAAGACTACGTCTACACCTTTGCCATGATTGATTCTTCCAAATAAAGAATCTAATCGGCTTGATAGACTTCCTCTCATTTCATAAACGCCCTCGACCTGACTAGTAGCGATTCCTAAAAGAATCTCAATAACTTGATGTGAGATTTCAACGTTTCCATTTATTTTTCCACTATCTTGTTTTAGAGAAACATATTTTTGTTCAGCCATAAACTTATCTCCATAATCAAAAATTAGTTAGCACGTGAAATGTATGTACCATCTTGTGTGTTAATTGTTAGCATATCACCTTGGTTAACAAAGAATGGAACTTGTACTACAAGGCCTGTTTCCATAGTAGCTGGTTTTGAACCACCAGATTGTGTGTCACCCTTAATTGAAGCTTCAGTCTCTTTAACTTCAAGGTTAACAGTATTAGGAATATCAACACCCAATGTCTCACCATTGTACATCATGATGTTAACTTCCATATTTTCTTTAAGATACTTAAGTTCTTCTTGAATTTGTTCTTGTGGCAATGAAAGTTGCTCGTATGTATTCATATCCATAAAGACATGGTTAGTACCGTCAGCATACAAATATTGCATCTTCTTGTTTTCAATTTGAGCTTTTTCAACTTTAGCAGTTGATCTAAAAGTCATTTCTTGAACGGCGCCAGTTCTCAAGTTCTTTAATTTTGAACGAACGAAAGCACTACCCTTACCTGGTTTAACATGTTGAAACTCAATAACACGCCAGATACCATCTTTAACTTCAATTGTTAAGCCATTCTTAAATTCATTTACTGAAATTGACATAATTTATCTCCTCGATTACTTTAAACGTTAAAAAACACTTTACATATTATCTTACCAATATTTCTATGAATATGGCAATAACCCACGCTTATTATATAAAAAAAAGAGGACCATGTCCTCTTTTTCAACAAATTGAGTTGCTTAGAGGTGTTACCTCTAACTCATATTAGTAAACTGAAACCTTTTTCTTGTCTTTGCCAAGTCTTTCAAACTTAACAACGCCATCTGTAAGTGCGAACAATGTGTCATCGCCACCGCGACCAACATTAGCACCTGGATGAATCTTTGTTCCACGTTGTCTATAAATAATTGCACCAGCAGTGATTGATTGGCCATCAGCACGCTTTGCACCTAGTCTACGACCAGCTGAATCACGTCCATTAGCAGTTGATCCACCACCCTTGTGGTGAGAGAAAAATTGTAAATTCATTTTAAGCATGAAATTTACCTCCTAATTAAAAGTCGATTTTATTTTTTTGGATCTGAACTTCTATATTTTTAGGATAACTCTCTTGGATATCTTTCAATGTCCAATATAAGTTTTCCAATAACAAAGCTGTATCATGGGATACTTCTTTGTCAAAGCGGCAACCAAGGTGTCCGCCATTCTCTTCATCGAGAACGACAATCGGACTATCCTTAGTAAGTTTTTCCAGATTATTGATCGTACCAATAGAAACTGCCGAAACAGCTGCACAGACAAGATCCTGACCGTATGGTCCAGAATCAGCATGTCCTTTGATCAAAAAAGATTGGAATTTTTGTTCCTCATTCTGGTAAAAACTTGCTCTAATCATAACTAAGCCTTGATACTGTCAATAAGAACTCTTGTATATGGTTGACGGTGGCCTGTCTTAGTATGTGAATGCTTCTTAGGTTTGTATTTGTAAGTAACAACTTTCTTGTCCTTACCTTGTTTTTCAACTTTACCTGTAACTGAAGCACCTGCTACAACAGGATCTCCAACTTTAATACTGTCTCCGTCAGAAACTAAGATTACATCATCAAATGTAACAGCGTCCCCTTCTTTAACATCAAGTTTTTCAATAAAGATTGAGTCATTTTCTTCAACCTTATATTGCTTACCACCAGTTTTAATAATTGCGTACATATGTGTACACTCCCTTCTAAGACTCGCCAATCAGGTGCCTACGGCTTAAACCTGATTTTGAGCGGTTGTAGATGCAATAGTGATTGCAACTAATAAAATATAGCAAATATTAAGATAATTTTCAACTATCTTTAATAAGTTTTCTAAATGACCAATGTCCATTATTAATTAATAACCAAATTAAAATAATAAATCCGACTACACTTACTAACATAGAAGCGATGGCAATTTTAGTGTAATGATATTTGATCTGGATATTATTTTGACCTTGCTGTGTTTTGATCTCAACTGTTCCTCGTTTAGAGATCTTTGTTTTAACGGCTTCGTTATTTATTGAAACATTAAGTCCCTTATAAAATAAAACTGGAATATCCATATCTACAGACTCCTTATTGTAATACTTAACTAAATAAGTATTATCCGTCGTTTTAAAAGGAATCTTAGTTTTCTTGTCATTAATAATGAACTTATGACTTTTGATCTCATTACTATAAGGCAGACTTTGAAGCGGATAGTAATCTTCTTGATGAAAACTTTGGATCTTCTGATCAGCATTTTTTGAATCAACAATTGCAAATGGTGACGGTTGACTATTAACTCTTGTAGCACTTAGATACACCTGACTGCCACAGGCAATAGTAGTTAAAACTAAAACTGATAATTTAGTCAGAGACGACCTATCTTTCATTAACTTTGCCAAAATATGACTTAAATAAATTGCAAAGAAGAACGTTACCATATTTAAAAATCGCCAAGGAAATTGCATTAGATTGAAAAATGTATTTTGAACAATTTGCCATGGGAAAATACTGGTCGATAAAACCAATGCAATTAAACCTTCAATTGCTACTACACGATATTTGAATTGGTCTTTCCAAATAAAAATCACAATAACTAATATCGTTAGTAACGAAATAATACCAATAGAATAACTGCGCACGTCAGTATGTAGAGCGTTATTAAATAGATCCATTGGCTTTTGTGCCATTTGAGCTAGATCTAATAACGCCGGTCTGTTTACAGCCAAAGATCTTTTCTGCTCTACCATCGGCAAAATAAAGCCTAATGAAGCAATTACCACCAAGAAAACTGACTGAATACCAGCCCAAATCAATTTACCCCAATATTTAAAACTATGAGATACCTTAGAAAATAAAACTAAGACAACTAAAGGAACCAGCATAACAACCGTAATAAAAGCTGTTAACGGATGAGTCAAAACTGTCAGCGTCAATCCAGCAGCAAACAAAGGCCACTTATTAAATTCTCCTGACAGAATTTTTGCAAAGGCATAAAAAATCATTGGAATAAAAATATAAGAAATATATTCTGCCAACCCTACCCGATAAAAAACACTTGCAACTCTGAAAAATGACAAGGTGTAAAGAATCGAGAAAAGAAATGCCTGAAGCGTGTTATTTGAAAATTTAGCCATAAAATAATATGAACTAACGAAAGTCAAAAAGGTTATTATAGTCAAAAATATCAAAAAACTAATGACTGGATCACTAAAGACTTTAAAAATTAAAAATCCCGGTGTGATAGTAAACCAAGGATAAAATAAGTTCGTAAAATTACCTACGTGATCCCAATAGTTGAAGTTGACTGGTGAAACTAAAATATTACCCAAACTATTGACTCGATTTAAATGAAAAAGCATATCGTAACTATCTAATAATCGAATCGTTGCATGTGGGGAAAATAAAATTGTATACAAGATACTTAGAACTAAGAAAACAGTTCCAAGAATGGTCCGTTTCAATGCTTTATTGGACATGCAAATACCCCTTTTAAAATCAATATACATTTTAGATTACACTAAAAAAGATTGAAGCAAAATACATTGCAACAATCTTTTTCAAATATTCAAAATTAATTAAACTGCCAAAGACGTAACCATTAGTGATAAGAACAATGCCATAAAAAATGATATAGCCACTCTAGCACGTCTAAGGTTAATTCCCCTAGTAGCTCTGGTCAAAATAATCAGAGCACCGATCAAAAAGATTCCTATCATTATTCCAGCCAAATTACTTATGACATTTAATTGTGTCAAAACCGAAACAACTAAATCGAACAGTATAAAAGCTATCGTAATTAAATATGAATACTCTCTTTTCAAGCATCCCACCTCGAAAATCCTAAGCGTTTTACCGCTTAAACTTTAAGCACAACAACCATATTCTAAAATCATTCTTTTAGAATTGCAATACTATATTTTTTCCAACAATCAGAAAAATTGATATATCAACATATAATAGCGTTTATTTTTTTATAATTTATATGTTTGCCATGGTAAATTTTGGATCCATTGGTGACTGATCATTGAAACACTACTGATATCATCTGGATCTAATTTCATCACTAATTGGTTATCATCAAATAAAGGCCATTCATATTTCAAATTGTCATTATATGGTTTCCCATTTACAATAAAGTCCATGATCAATTGTAAATAAAATTTTTGATTCTTTCTTTGATCGATCGGAAGATCGGCATTTTTAGTTGCTAGATATTCAACATTGCCACCGTGTCGACCATCAAGAACATTGGAGTAATTTCCATAAACCTCACCATTATCTTTCAATAATTGTGCAGTTCTATCAGCTGGGTAAGTATACATAGCCTCGCCGATCAGATTTAATAACTCTGACTTTTGATAATCATCAGGCAGTTGCTTTAAAATAACTTTTGAATTTATTCCAAATAAATCTTCCAAAATAGAATTTTTTAATTCATTAATTGAGAAGTTTTCAAGTTGGATCAATTCATTACTACCCGCTTCAACTAACGTCTTAAAATTAGTCCTCTTTTGACGATCTATCAAAACATCCTGCCAGTTATCAGAAATCAGATCATCATCAATTATCGGACCAAACCAATTAGTTGCTAGATGATTTCCAATAGCTTTATTTTGAGCAAGCAACAAACCGTCGTCTGTCAAATTGAATAAGTCTTTTGAAGTAAGCTTATTATCACTACAAAATCGCTCTAGAACTTTTTTAGAAGTTTCTTTATCTCGAATAGTTTGTAAAGATCCACTAAAAAGAACCACCTTTTTAATATGATCTAAAACATTTGAATTTGATGCCATCAAAGCGGCGATCGATTTTCCGCCAGCCGAATGTCCTACCAAACTAATATCATCAACATCACCGCCAAATTTATCAGCGTTGTCAATTACCCACTTGATCGCCAAAATTTGATCAGACAGACCTACATTTGTATCACCGTCTGCAATATTTGCCCATCCAAATAGACCCAAACGATAATTAGGAATAATATGAATAACTTTACCGTTATTAAGCCAAGGCATAACCTCGTCTAAAGTTCCGCCATGAAGAAAGCCACCACCATAAAATTCAATTACAATTGGATGTTTGCCATTAGGATTCGGTGTAAAAAGATCCAGATTCAAACAATCTTCACTAAATTTGATATCACTATAATCATGATCTAATGCAGCCTCTTGCATTGGTTGTGTACCAGCACGAGTCGCAAAATTTAGTTTATCTTTAGCCCGATAAGGTACCGCCCGCTTAAATCGTCTGGGATGTCCAAACTTAATACCCATGAACTTCACACCATTGTTTGTTTCTATCCCCTGATATTTTCCAGTCGTGGTATCAATAACCTTTTCCATAAATTCTTCAACCCTCTTTTAAAAGTTATTATATAATGAATTATTTTAATAATAATTGTATAACAATCAAAATAATCTACAAGAAATATCTATTGTGAGTATTTACTAACCAAGATTATTTTTTTATAGGTTCATTTTATGAATTTTCTTGATTTAATTTAAAGCAACTGTGTATAATCTTGTAAACAGGGGAATTAAAGGAGACTATTATGGTTTTATCAGATGCACAACGAAAGGCAAATAAAAAATGGCATAAAAATAATAAAGAGCGAGCAAACTATATTGCCATGCGATCTTCGGCCAGAAGTTTCATCCGCAAAAAATCTACTCTTGACGATCTTGAAGAATTACAACAAATAATGGATAACCGAAAAAAAGAATTGATCAAAAAAATTAATTAGTCGATATATTGAAAGCGTAACTTTCAGTTATCGACTTTTTTTATTTATCCAAAAATTAAAATTGACTTAAAACAAAAAAGTTAGGGCTTACAATCATTTATTTGCAAGATTTTGCTATACTTGCCATAGGGGGTGAAGATTATGAGTTTAATCATCACGTTAGTAAATGGAGAAAAGTTAGAAGTTAATCCAGATACATACATTAAAACTAGCAAGGCCTTATCATCACGTTTTAGTGACGAAGGAGATACATACTATTTAGAAGAAATCTTTGAAGGATTCTTTAAAGATGGGAAACAATACAATTCGATCGACGAAGTAGCAAAAATTGAAGGTCTACTTGGAACAAGCGATTGGTTCAGTATTGGAAAAGAAAGTTCCAGATCTATTAAAACATCCGCAATCTTGAGCATTACTAGAGAATAATATTTTAAAAATGCAAAACAAAAAGTCGTAAGTATTGATAAACAATACTTACGACTTTTTTATTATGCTGCAGGTGAGATTCGAACTCACGACCTACGGTTTAGAAGACCGTTGCTCTATCCAGCTGAGCCACTGCAACATCACTTGTACTATTATAGAGAACTAACTATTGGTCTGTCAACGGAAAAATAAAAAAAATCATTTTTATTAGAAAATGCTAAAATCAACACACCAATGTTTTATATAATACACCTTTTTTTATCTATTAAAAACAAAAAAATGAGATAGAACTATTATATCTCATAATATGCAGCATAAACGTGGAACAAAACATAGCTTTTTCCGCTTAAAACAACTAGGTCCAGTAATCTAAAACGATTACTGGACCTAGTTACCTTAATGCTCGAAAGCTGAACATGTTTTGTCCCACTCTCTACATGAACGCCCGAAAATTGACCTTACTTTGTCGTATTCTGGCTACTATTTATTTTCCCTTTGTAACTCTGCGGCAATTTCACGATCGTGAACGGTCTCTTTGGATTCCTTAGGGCTATTCTTCAAAATTTGAATTAGATTTTCTAATTTCATAGGCCTACGCTCCAGTTTTTTAGACAGCTTTTTATGTCATCCGTATCTGGACACAATCTTTTAATTGCCGTTATTATAACAAGTTTTATAAAAACAATAAAAAAATCAGCTCATATGTTTAAACATATTTTTAACTAAAGAATAATTCTTTACATGCATTGGCGATAGCTATTTTTACATGCTCATAAGTTAATCCACCTTGAATATAGATAATATAAGGTGAACGCATTGGACCATCGGCTGAAAACTCTACACTAGCTCCCGATACAAAAGTTCCCGCTGCCATGACAACTTCATCCTCATAGCCAGACATTTGACTAGGAATAGGTAAAACATTAGAGTCGATTGGTGAGAATTTTTGAACCATTTTAGTGAATTGCACCATTTTATCTGGATCATTAAACGTAATTGTTTGAATTAGATCTGTTCGATCTTCATTCCATTTAGGAGAAACATTTAGACCTAGATTTTCAAAAATAGCAGCTTCAAAAATGGCACCTTTGATAGCATTTCCTGTGACTCTTGGTGCTAAGAAAAATCCTTGGAACATCTCTGCTAAACGATCGATCGTTGCCCCTTCTGAATCCCCAATTCCAGGTGCAGTCAAGCGATAACTTGATAGTTCTACAAGATCTTTTTTACCAACGATATATCCACCAGTTCTAGCAATACCACCACCAGCATTTTTAATTAATGATCCTGCCATAATATCTGCTCCAACTTCAGTTGGTTCAATTGTTTCGGAAAATTCACCATAACAATTATCAACAAAAACTATGGCATTAGGTTCAACCAAACGAACATGCTTAATAATTTCAGCTATTTCACTTACTGTTAAGCTCTTTCTGGTTGAATATCCTCTTGATCTTTGAATCGCAACGACCTTAGGCTGTTGTTCTTTAATTTTCTTTTCCATAGTCTCAAAATCAACTTTGTCACCAATCATTTCAACATAATCAAAGCCAATTTTATAATCGATCAAAGAACCCTTTTTATTGCCAGCAGTACCAACAACTTCTTGCATAGTGTCGTATGGCTCGCCTGTGACATATAATAAATTATCTCCAGGGCGCAACATACCAAATAGTGCTGTTGCCAAGGTATGAGTTCCTGATACAAATTGTGGTCTTACTAATGCTGCTTCAGTTTTAAAAACCTCGGAGTAAATAGCCTCTAATTGATCACGTCCGCGGTCGTCATCCCCATAACCGGTTGTCCCTAGTAAACTACTCTCATCGATTCCTTCGTTTCTAAAAGCAGTTAATACTTTGTCTTGGTTATCCAAAACACGATCATCGATCTCAGACAATTTATCAGCAATTTGTTGATCTGTCTTCTTTATTACTTCCTTTAACTCTTCTGGAAATTGTTTATCCCAAGTTGTCATTTTTTCCTCCTAAAAATTGTTCTATCTTTTGGCTGATTACTTGCTGGTAATCATTGACCTCACTGATATTATACCAATCTACATCCATTTGATTTCTAAAATATGTCAATTGTCTCTTTGCAAAATGACGAGAATTCTTTTTTATCTCATCTAAACAACTATTTAAATCAGAAATGCCTTCAAAATAAGGAAATAGCTCCTTGTAGCCAATACCATTCTTAGCTTGAGGAATACTCTCACGATTATCAAAAACAGTCTTAGCTTCCTCAATAAGACCCATATCTACCATTTTATCAACTCGTAAATTGATTCGATCATATAATTTAGCCCTATCATCAGTTAAACCGATGATATAAAAATCAGCCCACTTAGATCCGTTACTTTGATCAACAATTGATTTACCAGTAGTTTTGTATACCTCAATAGCTCGGATAACACGTCTTGAATTACTTATATCAATTGAATTAAATGCCTCTAAATCAGTTTCTTTTAAAATATTTTGCAATACATCTAATTTATTATCCTGTTCTAAAGTCAGTAATTCTTGTCGTAAGTCATCATCTCCTGAAGATTCGCCGCCTAGATTCAAATTTCTTACTAGTGAATTTAGATAGAATCCTGTTCCACCAACCACAAATGGAACTTTTTTCTGATCATCAAGATCATGGATTATTTGAACTGCCTTTTCCTGAAAATCTTTAACCGTATAACGTTGATTTACGTCACAAATATCAACTAAATGATGCTTGACCATTCTTAATTCGTCAGGCGAATCTTTAGCAGTCCCAATATCCAGATGGCGATAAATTTGCATCGAATCACCAGAAATGATCTCACCGTTGAATTTTTGAGATAGTTTTAAACCTAAAGCACTTTTTCCTACTGCAGTTGGTCCAACAATTGCTATAATTTTTTCCAAAAAAATCACCTCTAACGCCAATTTTATAGATATTTTTACAAAAATACGCCATAATGGAATCAAGGATAGGAGGTATGACATTATGGCTAAAGAACAAAAACATTTTCGCTTTGCTAAAGGCTTTTTAATTGGTTCTATAACTACAGCAACAGCAGTTTATGGTGCTCTTCACGCTTTCAAGAAACATGTGATCGAACCAGAGGATCAAGAAAATGAGCGTATTGAAGATAACCGTCGTCGTGCAAACCGTAAAAGTCTACAAGCACATCAAGGCTAAACATTTATCCATAGCAAAAAGTCGAGACAATGTCTCGACTTTTTTTATATTTTAGTAGTCTTCTTAGTCTTACCTTTCCATTCAGAAAAGCGTTCATCAAGCCATTTAACATCCTCAAAACCCCATTTTTTGAGTTTCAAAGCTGCTCTAATACTTACAGAAGGACGTTCTTCATATAAGAATACAGGTAAATCAGGTCTCAATTCACCTTCATTGTATTTCAATTGAGTATAAGGTAAATTTCTGGCCCCAAGAATATGTTTAGAATCAAAATTGTTTTTCTCACGTAGATCAATGATTTGAGCTCGTCTCATTTTTGATTCAAACTCATCTTGATCAATCGCACCATGTAATCTTTTGGCTTGTATTTTGTAGTAAGCCCATGATCCAACCATGTAAACGAAGAAAGCAATTACAATAATATATAAAACAACATTTAAAACTTCCATCAATAATCCCCCTATTTCATCTTGATCAATGAAGCTGCACCGATAACTCCCGCACCATTACCAAGACTTGCCAAACGTAATTCGGTTGAATCTTTGATAGTAGCAAATTCATTAATACGCATTGTTTCATTAACCTTATCCAATAAGAACTCACCGGCGGCAGAAACACCACCACCGATAACAACATATTTAGGATTCAATGAGTTTGCAACGTTAGCTAAAGCAAACCCAAGTGAAGCACAGACATAATCTGCCACGATAGATGCAAGATCATCATTCTTTTTAGCTAAATCAAAAACATCCTTAGCTGAAATATCTTGTCCGTCATCAAGCATGGCCTTAAGTTCAGAATCACCAGCATATTCAGAAGCACGATCTCTAGCAACGTGAACGATACCTGTTGCTGAAGCAATAGTTTCTAAGCATCCTCGTTTACCACAAGTACATAAGAAACCATTAGGATCAACTGTAACATGACCTATTTCACCAGCAGCACCGCTAGCACCATGGAGGATATTACCATTAGCGATAATACCGCCACCAACACCAGTACCTAAGGTTACAAAGACAACGTCATCGGCATTGTTACCAGCACCCTTCCATCTTTCACCAAGGGCGGCAACGTTTGCATCATTTTCAATGGTAACAGGAATACCTGTACCTTTTTCGATATCACGAACTGGATAAACTGAATTAGTCCAATTAAGATTATATGCGCCCTTAATTGTACCTTCTTTAAAATTAATAGTACCAGGTGAACCCAAACCAATTCCACTGAACTGATCAGCAGTCATTTCATACATCTTCAAATGGTGGTTGATTGAATCTATAATATCAGGAATGATCATTTGTCCATCAGCTAAGACATTAGTTTCAATACTCCATTTCTGTTGGATCTCTCCATCAGCAGTAAGAATTGCAAACTTGATTGTTGTGCCACCTAGATCAACACCGATTAATTTCTTTTCTGTCACTTTTATCTATCCTTTTCTTTTTTATCTTTATTTTCTTCTTTTCTATGTTCCGACTTCAATACTAATTGTGCATTAATGAAGGTGTTTTTATCGATCATTTTATCGTCATATAGTTTTCTGACTTCAATAGACATCAATTCAATATCCCAAAGTCTTTTTCCTAAATGAACATAGGTCCCAAAACGCTTCAATAATTGCTGCACATCGTAGAGATTTTTAAAACTCAAATTATCCAATGTTCATACCTCTTGAATACATAAAGTAAGAAACAACAATAATAATTATTACTGAAACTATTCGAATTATCAACTTAGGACGATTACTCTTTGGCAATCCCAAGGCAAATCCTAAGAAGAATCCACCGATGATGCCTCCGATATGTCCCCAAATATCAAAATTCGATCCTACTAAACTGATCAATAGATTCAGAACTATCAATGTTAGAAATGATTTCCCTAATTCTAAAAATCCTGGGTTATCGCGATACATCAGAGCAAACGCTAAAAATGCTGCAAAAGTTCCAAATAATGACGTACTGGCTCCGGCTGAAATTGTATAGTAACTACCAAAAGCAAAACTGGCCAGATTTCCAACTATCCCACTTAGCATATATAAAACAAAGAATCGCACATGTCCCATTAAAGGTTCTAGTGACTTACCCATGATATACAGAGTGAATCCGTTCATCAGGATATGAAAAATACCTATATGCAAGAATATTGGCGCAATCAATCGCCACCATTGCCCATCTTGTATCAGTGGAGTAAATTTAGCTCCAAAATTTACTAAAGTGCTAGTACTAGTGGAACCACCACTTAGAGTCTCCAACACAAAGACAGCAAGTGTCAGCGCTAACAGAAACCACGTAACATATGGTTCTTCTTCTCTATACATTATCATTGCCTTTCACCGTAATAATTTTATCTACTGATTTATCGAGTACATAAATAGGCCAAGGAGTTTTTAAATAATATTGCTGTGACAAAGCTAAGGCAATGGTTTTAGTAGGAAATGATGCTAAATAACGATCATAATATCCAGCACCAAATCCTAAGCGATTATTTCCTTCTTTTGAAAATGCTAATCCTGGAACGATTATCAGTTCTGGAGGATCTAAAGTATCAGTTTCATAATCAACTGGTTCTTTTACACCAAACGAACTCTCTTCCAGTGGTGTTTCGCTTGTATAATTAACAAAAGTCATAGTGTAATCGGAAAATGTCTTAGGAATAAATACATTTTTTCCCATATCCCAGCAGTATTTAATAATCGGAAAAGTAGGAATCTCATTATTCATACTTAAAGTAATACCAATACTTTTAGCTTCAATAAATTCTTCATTTTGAAATAATTGCATATAAAGATCGTTGATTTCTTCTTGTGCATTACCAGACTTCATAAATTCATCAATTAAATCAATTTGCTTTTTTCTGAAACTTACTTTGTCCAAATTTTTGCCTCCCTAGTAAAAAAAAACAACAGGGCTATTCACCTGTTGTTTATTTTGTTTCACGATGCAATGTAACAGTACGTTCGCGTGGGCAATACTTCTTAAGTTCAAGACGCTCTGGATTGTTACGTTTGCTCTTATTTGTTAGATATGTACGTTCATGACATGAAGTACATTCCATTGTTATATTTACTCTCATTAGGAACATCCTTTCATTATACTTAACTAAAATTCAACTAATTAAATATACCATTTTTTCAGTGATATTAAAAGAATTAATTTAGATTAATCCTGTCCAGTAGCTTTAAAGTAATATTCGTAAATTTGTTTTGCGACCATTTGAGAATAATTACCAGATTCAGAAGTTATATTAGGGAATACAACTGCAATGGCAATATTAGGATCATCATATGGACCAAAAGTTACTAAACTGTTGTTGATTGTTTCAGGTGGATCAGGATTATCAGGGTCATTAGGATTGAAGTAGAATGTTTGGGCAGTACCAGTCTTTGCAGCGACATCCTGACTCAAGTCCTTAAGCTTTGTAGCTGTGGTCCAGCCATTAGTCCCATGAACAGCAGCATACATACCTTTTCTAACAACATTCAATTCTGAACTAGTAAACCCTACTCGATTCAAAACTTTAGGTTCAGTAACTGATTCAATAGCACCCTTTTTACCATTATCAGTGGTCTTTTGAGTTGATTGAACAATATATGGACGCATTCTGTATCCACCATTAGCAATCGTGGAAATATATTGTGCCATTTCCATTAAAGTGTACGAATCATAGTTACCAAAGGACAAATCAAGTGCAGAACCAGTCTTTAGTTGTCCATCACTAGTATGAGTTGAACCAACAAGTCCAGTTGTTTCACCTGAAATATCAATACCAGTTTTGACACCTAAACCAAATTGATTAAAGTAACCTCTCATCTTAGAGAAGATATCCGAATCCATATGGATATATTTATTAGGTGTGTATTTAGCATTGGCTTCTTTCATAGCTAAAGCCATCATATACTCATTAGATGAAACTTGAAGTGCCATTTCGGCATTCAAACTACTAAAAGTACCGATTGGATAAACTGACTTTTTAATTGCCGTACCTGGCAAGTAAATAGGAACATCCGCTTGAGTATTATTAGTTGGTGTAATTACACCATCCATCAAGGCACCTAAAACAGTAGCGCCCTTAACAGCAGAACCCATAACAAAGGCTCTATTGATAACTCCTAAAGAATCCTCAGTTGTTTTACCAGTAGTAGGATCATTTTTGATACCTGCCATCGCTAAAATAGCACCGGTTTTAGGATTTGTAGCAACTACATAGGCACCATCAGAATATGAAGTAACACCGTCAGCTTGTGCAGCACTGTATTCAGAGTCTAAGATACTCTTGACCTTTTTTTGGAATTTAGAATCAATTGTTAGATTTAAATTGCCACCCTTTTGGCCTTTGTAAACTAGTTTACTCTGCTTGATTTGATTATTTCCACCGATTTGAACTTCTCTTTGACTCTTAGTACCTGAAAGAATCGTTTCATAACTCTTTTCCAAGTAACTAGTACCAACACGATCATTACGAGAATAACCATATGCAAGCATAGTATTTAATTCATCGTCTGGAATACCTTGTTGTTCAGTCGAAACACCACCAATAATACTTGCGATGGATTTACCTTGAGGGTATTCACGATTCCAATTAGTACCAATACTTACACCTGGAAGTTCAGTTAAATGCTCACTTACTTGAGCAATCTCTTTAGAAGAAAGATTCTTATCTTTCAAAAAAATTGAAGAAAGAGAATAAGCAGAACTCATTTTCTTAAAAACAGAAGCTTTCGCAAGTTCTTCTGAATTCAAATGAATTCCCTGATTCTTAATATACTTAATTTCATTATTGTAAATCTTGCTTGAAGAGAGTTGATCACCATTTGAGTCAACTCTGTATGACTTAGGCATTTGTTTTGCCACCTTAGCTGACTTGCCCGGTGCAGCTAGGATGTAATCAGCCTTATCACGAGTTGATAGATTTTCTTTTTCAAAAGAGACGTACTTAGTTAGACGATTGACGATTTGGTAAATATCACTTGATTTAACACCTGAACTTTTCGTATAAGTTATAGCATTTTCAGTTGAATTACCAACTAGCAATCTTCCTTTTGAATCATAAATCATTCCACGAGGTACATTACCGCTCATTACTGTTTTGTCCGTTCGATTAACTTCAGCAGCAAATTTACCACCATAAACAATTTGTAAATATGCAAGTTGTCCTACCAATAAAGCAAACAAGGCAAAAACAATAAAAAAAAGCAGGTTCAGTCTAAATGGAATAGTAGACTTTGATTGACTACCTGTTCTTTTCTTTATTATATCGAGTATTTTTCTCATAGGTTTCCCTTCAAAACATTAAAAAGCATTATTCGTTAGATTTAAAAATGTATTTGGGACCATCCAGTTCTGGATCATATTCTACTAAAAGGTCATAACGTGTAAAGAACCAAACATCACTATCAGTAATGAAGTATGTGACACCATTTATTTCTGTACTTGATTCTGGTTTAACTGGTTTTTCAGTTCTAAATGCAATAGAGAAGCCTTCATGAACCATTGTCTTTCCGTATACCTTACCGTAAAAATGAATACCATCACCTGGTTTAACGCCAACTTCATCCTCAAACCATTTTGATGCTTCCTCAGTTAATTCAATTTTCATTTCTTTCACCCCACTATATGTATGAAATAAACATAGCAGAAAACGATTACATTATGCAACTCCGACGGCTTTGATAGTTAAATCGTAACTTCCAACAGGAGTTTCAACTGTAACTACATCGCCAACGTGTTTACCGATCAAAGCTTTCGCAATAGGTGAATCATTTGAAATCTTACCTGCATCAGGATCTGACTCAGCTGATCCAACAATAATGTATTCTTCTGGATCGTCATCGTCTTCTTGGACAGTTACTTTTTTACCAACAGATACTTCATCGTTTGCAATCTTGTCAGTATCAATAACATTAGCATATTGTAGCATTTCAATAATTTGTGAAATACGTGATTCAACAACACTTTGTTCATCTTTAGCTGATGTATATTCTGAGTTTTCAGATAAATCACCAAAACCTCTGGCGATCTTAATTCTGTTAATTACTTCTGGTCTTTTAACTTTCTTTAAATCTTCCAATTCTTCTTCAAGTTTTTGCTTACCTTCTGCAGTCATTGGATAACTTTTGTCTGCCATTTTAAACTTCCTCGCTTTTAACTTATCTTTTTAATCATTTTTATTGAAACTTCAAAATGTCATCTAACCAGGAGGTCAGATGACACTTATCCATTATATCTAACTTAGGACTATTGTCCTAGTGAAGAATTCTTGTTTTCGTGCTCTTCTAGAGTATGTGAGTAATAAACTTTACCCGTCTTTAGATTGGCAACAAAGTATAGATAGTCTTCACTTCTATCAGAAGGATTCAAGACCGCTTCGATAGATTGTAAACTTGGTGTATTAAATGGTCCAGGTCCATATCCCTTGTTCTTATACAAGTTATATGGAGATTTTACACTGGTATCTTTATTTGTCAAACTAGTCTTATGCGTATTCAAGGCATACATAACAGAGATATCAGATTGTAATGGCATATCAACATCTATACGGTTGAAAAATACCCCAGCGATCTTCTTACGATCTTTGTTTGTAACACCTTCACGTTCAACTAATGAAGAAAGAGTTAATACTTGTTGGACCGTTAAGTTCTTTTCTTTAATTTGTTCATAATAAGGTTGTAATTTATCATTTTCATTTGAAACCATTTGGTTGACTAATTCTTTTAAAGTCATTCCCTTATAAAGTCCATATGTAGCTGGGAATAAATAACCTTCAAGATGATATCTAACATTCTTTTTCTTCATTGAAGAATCCAATAATTCCGGATATTTCTTCTGAAGTGAAGCTAGATATTTCTTATTCTTCATCAACTTCAAGAAATCCTTCTTCTTAAAGCTAGTAGATTTTTGAATTTGGTCACCGATTTGATCAATGGTTACACCTTCACGAACTAGAACAGTATTTGATGCTGCTCCAGTAGGTTCAGCACTACCACCTTTTTGCAATTGTTTGACGACTTCATTCATCGACATGGATTGCTTGAAGTGATAATAACCTGCTTGAAAATCAGTATAATTTTGCGCCTTAATATAGAAATTAAAGACTGTACCACTTTTAATAACTTTATCTTGCTCAAGTTCTTTTGCGATATCTTTACTTGAAGAACCAACAGGTACTTTAACAACGATGTCTTCGGTATTTTTTGAATTATATGGCTGAAGTGAACTATTAACATAATTAAAACCGATAATAGCTACTATCACCGCCAAAACAGCAATTACCCCAACGATCCAATACGCAATATGATTTGCAACGGTCCGTTCTTTAGCACGTGTTGAAATTTTCTCTTCTGATTCTT
Source organism: Companilactobacillus baiquanensis (assembly GCF_003946605.1). Taxonomy (GTDB): domain Bacteria; phylum Bacillota; class Bacilli; order Lactobacillales; family Lactobacillaceae; genus Companilactobacillus; species Companilactobacillus baiquanensis. Next base: position 91,162 of record NZ_RHOQ01000001.1, on the reverse strand, counting down.
TTTTTAATGCTTCTTTCTTGTCATCCTTTTGGCTCAAGACACAGCCTCCCGAGTTAATTTATTAAATTATACCATTAGTTTGGGCGCTATTATCTTATTTCCACATTAAATTTTTGAACCAAACTTTCTTTAATTACATCAAAAGCTTGTTCAACTGTTTCGTCAGTTAGTGTGTCGTTAGGGTTTTGGAAGACCAAATGATACCCCAATGACTTATGGCCCGGTTTGACGTGTGAACCTTGATAAAGGTCAAAGATATTAGCATCGATCAAGTATTTGCCACCATTATTGAAGATGTCATTGACAATTTGTCCGCTTTCAACCTCCTTGCCAACCAAAATAGCTAAGTCTCGACTTACGCTAGGATATTTTGGAGCTGCTTGTGATTGAACTTTACGTTTATTCAAATCAAATAATTCATCAACATTCAATTCAAAAACAAAAGCATCATTAACATTATGTTCTTTTTGGTAACTAGGATGTAGTTTACCAATATAACCGACCCTTTGTCCATCTGCAGTTATTAAGGCTGATTGTCCGGGATGTAGATTAGTTATTTGATCTGTTGCAACATATTCAAAATGCGCTTTGGCATTGGTAAATGATAGCAGTTCTTCAACGATCCCTTTTACATCATAAAAATCAACTTCTTTACTAGTTGTATTCCATGAATCATTGGCAATGTTGCCACTAACAGCTCCTGAAATATATTCTACTTCGTTTGGACGATCCTCACCCTTTGGACGATCAAATACTCTAGCTTGTTCAAAAATTGCAATGTCATTATTATTTCTAGCTTGATTGTAAGCTACATTATTGATCAAGCCAGGTACTAAACTAGTTCTAAGGTATTCATGATCTTCAGTCATTGGATGCAACAATTTCGTTAAGTCGGTTTCTTTAATATTGAAATCTTTGACTTCTGCTTTACTCAATAGAGCAAAGTTAATAACTTCATCTAAACCTTGACCTAATAATGTGTTGCGCAACTTGTTGCCAAACTCACGTTTAGGAGAATAACCACCACTAGTTTCCATTCCTGAAGGTAAAGTACCTTTCAAGTTTTCATAACCATAAATTCTGATGACTTCTTCCACTAGGTCAGCTTCAATAGACATATCATAACGTCTAGTTGGAATAGTTACGGTGACATTATCACCATCTTGTTTTGCTTCAAAGCCAAGTCGATCAAAGATATCCATAATTTCATCAGAAGATAACTCTAATCCCATTAAATGATTGATATGAGAAATGCTTCCCTTGATCACTGTTGGTTTTGCTTCTGTTTTGTTTCCAACAATTTCTTTTGAAATAGAACCAACATTGCCAGTTTGTTCAACTAATTGAACAGCTCGAACAAGTGCCTCTGAAACTTTTCCGTTGTCGACACCTTTTTCATAACGATTAGAAGCATCCCCACGTAGATCATGGCGTTGTGCTGATTTACGAACACTAGCGCCATCAAATACAGCACTTTCTAATAAAATGTTTTTAGTATCAGCAGTTACTCTAGCATCGATCCCACCAGCAACACCTGCTAGTCCTAAAATTTGTGATCCTGATGCCACGATTAAATCATTATGACTCAAAACCTTTTCTTCTTTATCTTCAAGAGTAAACTTCTCACCACTCTTAGCATTTCTAACAACAACGTTACTTTCTTGTAGCTTATCTAAATCATAAGCTTGAATTGGTTGACCATATTCGATCATAACGTAATTAGCAGAATCAATAACATTATTAACTGGTTGAATATTTTGATTCCAAAGACGGCGTTGCATCCATAAAGGACTTTCACCAACTGTAATATTCTTTAATTCACGTAATAAGAAATCTGGGACCAATTTTTCATCGTCTACTTCAGCAGTTATATCAACTGATCCATTTACTTTTGATTCATCAAGTTCAGCTGATTTAATATCTGGTTTCTCATTGTAAGTAGCACCGATTTCCCAAGCTGCACCGTTCATACCTAAAGTATCGGCACGGTTAGGAGTAATATCCAAATCGACCATTTCATCAGTCAATCCCAACAATACTAAAGCATCAGCACCTGGTTTTTCTGCTTCTGGGAAAAGATAAATTCCATTTTGAAAGGCTTCTGGAACATATTTTTCAGGAACTCCTATTTCATCAAGGCCACAAATCATACCATTAGATTCGATCCCACGAATTTTACCATGTTTAATTCGCTTGCCTTCTGGTAAATGAGCACCATGTCTGGCAACAATGACATATTGTCCATTAGCAACATTAGGAGCACCGCAGACAATTTGAATATCTTCATCTTCACCAACATCTACCATACAAACGTTCAAATGATCAGAATCAGGATGTGGTTTGATACTAGTAATATGACCAACAACTAACTTATCTAATCCTTGGCCCAATTTAACGGGACTTGATTCGATACCTGTTAATGATACTTTATTTGCGATTTCTTCAACCGTATGAGTAACAGGAATATACTCTTTTAACCAACTTAGTGAAATTTTCATATTACTAATTTACTCCTTTGAATTGTTCTAAGAATCTAACATCATTTAGATAGAAGTCACGGATATCTGTAATTCCGTATTTAAGCATGGCAAATCTCTCTGGTCCAAGACCAAAGGCAATCCCGCTATATACAGTTGAATCAATTCCAGACATTTCTAAGACATTAGGATGACTTAGTCCGGCACCTAACACTTCGATCCAGCCGGTATATTTACAAATTCGGCAGCCTTGACCGTTACAGTTGAAACAAGAAACATCAACTTCAACAGAAGGTTCGGTAAATGGGAAGTAGCTTGGACGGAAACGAATTTCTCTGTTTGGTCCAAAGACGTGACGGCAAAGAGCTTCTAAGGTTCCTTTTAAATCGGCCATACTAACGTTTTTATCAACTACTAGACCTTCAATTTGATGGAATTGATGAGAATGAGTAGCGTCATCATCATCACGGCGGTATACGACACCTGGTGAAATGACTTTTAGAGGTCCCTTTGAAAAGTCGTGAGATTCCATATCACGACCTTCTTGAGCGGACGTTTGTGTTCTCATTAACAATTCATCAGTTAAATAAAATGTATCTTGCATATCACGTGCAGGATGATCCTTTGGTATGTTCAATCTCTCAAAATTGTAATGATCTTCTTCAACTTCATGACCAGCATCAACACGATAGCCTAGTCCAATAAAGAATTCTTCGATATCTTCAATAGTTTGTTTCAAAATATGTCTTGTTCCAATATTTCTTGATTGTGCAGGCAAAGTTACATCAATTTTTTCTTCTTCTAACTTTTTAGCAATCATCTGTTCATTCAATTCGCTCATTTTTTCTTCGATGGCTAATTGAATATCTTTTTTAACATTATTAGCTAAAGTACCAATCTCTGGACGTTCTTCAGCTGGGACATCTTTCATCCCACGCAATGCCTTAGTGATCGGACCTTTCTTACCTAAAAGATTAACTCTCAGATCATTTAGTTCCTGTAATCTTTCAGCACGTTTAGCTTCGTTAATACCATTTTTTCTTAAATCTTTTAATTTATCATTTAATGACATATTTTTCCTCCTACACAAAAAAGTCCTCATCCCAAATAAGGGACGAGGACTCGCGGTACCACCCTAGTTCATGTTAAGACATGCACTCAAATGGTTATATAGTAACCGGCTCTAAAACTCCAAAAGTGAATTCACCAATTTGTTTGTCAAATCTTCTCAGTTAACGATTCTTCCTGTCACAAACTTATTAGTTACTATTTTTCTTCAACGTTTTAATTATTAATATATCTACGATTATACAAAAAGTATTTAATTTAGCAAGTTGTTAGATCTTCAAACCGTACAATAAAATTCCGGCTGCAACTGCGACGTTAAGCGATTCTGCCTTACCTAAAATTGGGATATAGATATTTTTATCAGTCTCGCTTAAAATATCTTTTCCTAGTCCATGAGCTTCATTTCCCATAATGACGGCAAAATCAGAAACCTTAGTTAGTTCAGTGTATGGTTTTGCTTGATCATTTACTTCTGAACCATAAACTTTAAGACCAGATTCTTTAGCTAAAGAAACTGCCTTTGTTAGATCCATTCGATAAATTGGTAAATGAAATTGGCTTCCTTGCATTGCTCGCTGAACTTTTGGTTGATAAAAATCGGCTGAATCAAGACTAGTAATAACTCCATTATATCCTGCGGCATCGGCTGTTCTAATGATCGTTCCAACATTTCCTGGATCTTGAACATCAGAAAGCATGACCCATTGTCCTGTTAGAGCAGTTAATTCTTCATGTTTTTGCACTTCAATGACCGCAAAAATACCTTGGGGAGTCTTAGTTTCAGATAGACTTTGTGCTATATCATCTGAAATACCAATTGCATTGTCGTAGTATTTCTTTACTAGACGATCGTTTTCATTATTTTCAGTTACCAATAACTTAATGATTTTTTGATCATTAGCATCAGCCTCACGTACTAGATGAAAACCTTCGATCAAATATGTACCTGTTTTCTTGATATACTTAGTAGAAGACAGCTTAGAGATTTGTTTTATCTCGTCATTTTTTTTAGATTCAATGTATTTCATATATTTATTCCCTCTTGTTTTATAATTAAATCGTAACATACACCGTAAATATGGAGTGAAAAGAAATGAAACATCTTTCAATTAAAGTAACCGGCCTCGTTCAAGGGGTGGGTTTTAGATATTCAACCGTTAGATTAGCAACTGATGTAGGCGTAACTGGAACTGTAAAAAATGAACGCGACGGATCAGTTTCAATCGAAGCTCAAGGTGATGAACGCCTATTATACATTTTTTTGAGTAAAATTCAGCAATCGCCATCTCCATTTGGAAAAGTTAAACATTTGGATTATACTTTTTCCGATAATTTAAAATCATATGATAATTTCAAAGTCATTGGTTGAAAGACCAAATACTTTAAAGTATATTACTTTTATATGGTTAAAAGGATGGTTTATAATTGAATAAAAAATTTATCAAATACGTATCAGTGCTATCGGTCGTTGTAGTGCTGGCATTAGTTGTTTCAGGTTGTGCTCAATCTGGTGCCAATATGCATGCTCCAAGCAGCGGACCTTACGGACTGATCTATAAGTATCTGGGGGTACCGTTCCAGAATTTGATTTTAGCTACTGCTAGGATCGTTGGTGGTAAAAATGCTTACGCTTGGGGAATCGTTATCATTTCTTTTGTCGTTCGTTTATTACTCTTGCCACTTTCTCTAAATCAACAGTACAAGTCAACTACACAACAAGAAAAGATGCGTTCTGTACAACCTCAATTAGCTTTACTTCAAGAAAAGCAAAAAGAAGTTAAAGATCCTGCTGTTTCTCAAAAATTAAGTGCTCTAATGATGGATATTTACAAAAAGAACAATCTTAGTATTACTGGTGGAATGGGATGTTTGCCACTATTATTACAAATGCCGATCTTGATTGCCATTTATCAAGCGGTGCAATATTCTAAACAAATCGGATCTGCCGCATTCTTGACGATCCCACTTGGAAAACCAAGTTTCGTCATTGCGATCGTTGCTACTGTTTTCTATATCATCCAAAGTTGGATGTCTCTACAAATTGTCCCACCTGAACAAAGAAAACAAATGCAAATGATGTTGTTCATGAATCCTATGTTCACATTCTTCATTTCAATGTATGCATCGGCTGCTTTGGCACTTTACTTCCTAGTTGGTGGTGTTGTAATTTTAATCCAACAAGCACTAACTAACTACGTAATGGTTCCTAAAGTTAGACGTGAAACTGACGAATATCTTAAAGAACATCCCATTGAAGTCGTTGTTAGTGAAGAGATCCTTGATAAAATTATTAATGGTTCAAATAATAATTCTACAAGCTCAGCTGATTCTAACGAAAACACTGATACCCCTAAGAGCGAACATGATAAGATTCGTGAATTAAATAAGGGTAAACAAAATATAGATAAAAAATAATTAGCTATTTTAGTTAAAAAAGTGTATTGTTATCTATGCAAGTAGCCTACTTGCATATGGGATTGCATTATACATTCCAAAGATTTCTATAATGTAATCTTGGACCTGTACCTAGGATTGGTGCAGGTCTATTTTTTTGTCTATTTTTACTCCATAATGTCAAAGCCATACCCACGAATATGCTGCTTCAGCATTTCCAAATAACTTTCGGCGATCGGGGTCAATTCCAACTGCCTCTTTTTTAACCATCCTAAAGTCATCGAATCATCTACATCTAAAGGAATGGCAACGATTTTATCATCATTTAGCGCACTACTAATAATTCCAGAACTTATAGTATAGCCATTTAAACCGACCATTAAATTAAAAATAGTCGCCCGATCACTTACTTTGATACTCTTTTTATGATCTAAGGTACTCAAAATTTCTTCTGAAAAATAAAATGAATTACTCTCTCCTTGTTCATATGATAAATAGGGATAGTCAGCTAGATCATCTAAACTAACTCGCCTCTTTTTGGTTAGAGGATTTTGCCTACCGACAAAAACATGCGGCAAAGCCTTAAATAAAGGAGTAAAAACTAAGTCCTTTTCTTTAAATAGTTTTTGCATGATCCGTTCATTAAAGTGATTTAAATATAAAATACCGATCTCACTTTTGAAACTAGTCAGATCGCTTAAAATATTTTCTGTTTCAGTTTCGCGTAAGGTAAATTGGTATTCGTCAGCATCGACTGTTTTGATCAATTGAACAAACGCATGCACGACAAAAGCATAATGTTGCGCTGAAACTGAAAAGGCCTGTTTTCTGATTACTTGTTTTTGGTATCTACCTTCCAATAGTTGAACCTGATCTAACACTTGTCGTGAATAAATCATAAATTCACGACCTTCATTGGTCAAAGACACTCCTAATTTACTTCTTTTTAAAATAGTGATGCTCATTTCTTTTTCTAATTCTTTAATGGCGTTGGATAAACTAGGCTGTGTTAAATAAAGTGCCTTGGCTGCCTCATTGATCGATCCCATTTTGACGATTGTTTCAAGGTATTCTAGTTGTTGGATTCGCATAATTGACCTCCATTTTCAATAATTATATTCCAGGTTATAGTTTAAAACTATAATAACTGATTGTTTTTTCCAGTTATTAATTTTTAGTGCACGATGTTATCGTATATACCAATAACAAGGGGGCTTTCATATGACAACATCAATTATTGGTTTTCCACGCATCGGTGAAAAACGTGAATTAAAATTTAAAACTGAAAAATATTTTAGAAATGAAATTAGTGAACAGGAATTAAAGGACTTTGCTAAAGACATACGCTTAAAACATTGGCAATTACTCAAAAATTCCGGGATCGACAATATTCCAAGTAATGACTTTTCATTCTTCGATACTACTCTGGACACTGCTTTTCTTTTTAATATCGTTCCTAAAGATAATGAAGAATTAAAGTTATCAAAGCTTGATCGATATTTTGCACTAGCACGTGGTTATCAAGGTGAAAAAGGCGACATTAAGGCCCTCCCCATGAAAAAATGGTTCAATACTAACTACCATTATTTAGTTCCACAATTCTCTAAAGACACTGATATTAAGTTAACAGATACGAAAATTTTCGACGAATTTCAAGAAGCTAAAGACGCTGGCATTACTACACGACCTGTCATTGTTGGACCATTTACATTTTTGAGTTTAAGTGAATTTAACAACACCAAACCTACTGATTTTGTTGATGATCTCGTTTCGATATATCAAGAAGTCTTTCAAAAATTATCCGATCAAGGCGCTGAATGGATCCAACTAGATGAACCAGAATTAGTAAAAGATGTCGTTGGCTCTGATAAAGAGTTATTTAAAGAAATCTATCAAAAATTACTCAAAAATAAATTTGGTTTAAAAATTCTGATTCAAACTTATTTCGGTGATGTTCGTGACGTTTATGATGATTTAATAAAACTGCCAGTTGAAGGGATCGGACTTGATTTTATTGAAGGTCGTAAGACAAAAGAGTTAGTTAAATCAGGCTTTCCTGATGATAAGATCCTCTTTGCTGGGATTGTTAACGGTAAAAACATTTGGCGTAATCACTATCAGAATTCGATTTCATTAATAAATAGCTTAAATGTCAAAAACATTGTATTATCGACTTCCTGCTCACTTTTACATGTACCATTTACGATCGAAAACGAAGACTTTCCAACAAAAATTAAAGCTCATTTTGCCTTTGCTAAAGAAAAATTGACTGAATTAGTTGAGCTCCAAGCTATTTTAGAAGGCTCTGACAAATCTGTTGAAACTCAAAATGATACTTTATTTAAAAATGCCCGTGTAACTCCAAATGAAAAAGTGGCTCAAGCAATCAACAACTTGACAGATGATTCTTTTACTAGAAAACCAGCCTTAGAAAAACGTGCCGAGATCCAAAAAAATGAATTCCACCTACCATTATTGCCAACAACTACTATCGGTTCATTCCCTCAAACAAGAGAAGTTAAAAAAACACGTTCAAAATTTAGACACAATGAAATTTCTCAAGAACAATATGATAGTTTTATTGCTGGACATATTGACCAATGGCTTAAATGGCAAGAAGATATTGGACTGGATATCTTAGTTCATGGAGAATTTGAAAGAAATGACATGGTTGAATATTTCGGTCAAAACTTAGACGGATACTTATTCAGTAAAAATGGCTGGGTACAATCATATGGAACTCGTGGCGTTAAACCTCCAATTATTTGGGGTGATGTTTCTAGGATCAGACCGATAACTGTCAAATGGTCCAAATATGCTCAAAGTAAAACTGATAAAATCGTTAAAGGTATGCTGACAGGTCCCGTAACGATCCTCAACTGGTCATTTCCTAGAGAAGATATTTCAATAAAAGAATCGACTTTACAAATTGCCTTGGCTATTCAAGAAGAGGTTCTTGATCTTGAAGCAAACGGTATTAGAATTATTCAAATTGACGAAGCTGCCCTACGTGAAAAATTACCTTTGAGAAAAACAGATTGGTATTCGGAATATCTCGATTGGGCAATCCCCGCCTTTAGACTAGTTCACAGCAAAGTAAAACCTGAAACACAGATCCACACTCACATGTGTTACAGCGAGTTCACTGACATTATTCCTGCTATTGAAAGTATGGACGCCGATGTTATCTCATTTGAGGCTTCTCGTTCAAATCTAGAGATCTTAGATGAATTGCAAAAACAACATTTCAAACTGCAAGTTGGCCCGGGAGTTTATGATATTCACTCTCCACGTATACCTTCAGTTGAAGAGATCACAAACACGATCCATGCTATTTTATCTAAAGTTCCTAAGGAAAAAGTTTGGATCAATCCAGACTGTGGATTAAAGACCCGTGGAATCACTGAAGCCAAAGCTAGTGTCGAAAACTTAACAACCGCCGCTAAGGAAGTTAGAAAGGAGCTTTAATATGACAGAAACTAATAGATCCACTCTATCATTTGAAGTCTTCCCTCCTAACTCTCAAGTTGGTGTCGATAAACTAACTGAAACATTGGATGAACTTAAACAACTCGATCCTAGTTTTATCAGTGTTACTTGTAGTAATCATAATGTCGACTATGAGAAAAACACGATCGAACTTGCCAAACACGTCCATAATAAATTAAACCTGCCCGCAATGGTTCATATGCCCGCCGCATACGTCAATAAAGCACAAGTTAGACGAATACTTGATGAACTAGAAGAACTCGATATCAATCAAGTTTTGGCGTTACGTGGCGATATTATCGACGGTCACGCACCCGAAAGTGATTTCAAATATGCTAGTGATCTAACAAAATTTATCAAACAGGAAAAGCCTAACTTTGAAGTCAGTGGCGCATGTTATCCAGAAGTCCATCCTGAATCTACTAATAGGATCGACGATATCAAGCATTTAAAGGAAAAAGTAGATGCTGGGTGTGATCAATTAATAACTCAACTTTTTTATGACAATGAACAGTTTTATCGTTTTCAAGAAGAGTGTGCAATTGCTGACATAAATGTACCTATATTGGCAGGGATCATGCCCATAATAAATCGTAAACAAGCACTGCATGTTTTAGAAAACTGCTCCGCTCATCTACCTAAAAAGTTCTTAGCAATTTTGGATAAATATAAGGATAACCCCGTTGCTTTAAGGGATGCCGGCCTTGCCTATGCGATCGATCAAATTGTTGATCTAGTGACAAATGACGTTGACGGTATTCATATTTATACAATGAATAGCTCAAAAACTGCAAAACATATTTATAAAAATACCGCTGCGTTTTTCAATTTAAAGAAGTAAAAGAACGTGATATAAGGCGGTTAGAGACTGAGCATAGCCTAGGCTAAGCGGAGGTCTCTGCCTTATATCACGCGTTTCAAAATAGTCTGGAACAAAACATATCTTTTCAGCTTAAATCAATAGGTCCAGTAATCCAAAATCGGATTACTGGACCTATTTAACTTAATGCTAGAAAGCTATCTCATTTTCTTTACTTTGTAAATATCAGACATCATACTGTGTTTCTCTGATAGCGGCATTCATTAAATCGTAAGGGGTCTTCATCTTTTCAGCATCCCAAGAAGCAATCCCAACTACTAGTGAAATTGCCATGGTTGATAATTCTGAATTCTTTTTCAATCGTTCATCAAACCCTTTTCTAACACGATTAGTAGCAATTTTGGCCCCATCAGCATTTGAAAATAACAGTATGGCCCATGTCGGATCATCATTATTTACCAGATAAATAATATCGTTCACACGCGTTTTATCCTTAATAGCGTCAGTCGTCATCTGTAACAATGATTGTAATTGATTTTCGCTCATCATTCGACGAATATCATTAAAATAACCAATTTTTATAATTGCAGTGGTAACTGGAAGATCAAATCGTTTATTAGTTTCAGCGTAAACTGCAGCATCTTCCATGTAAGCCACCGTAGTACGTAAATGAGTTTGTTCATCGAAGGCACCTTGTTCGACCATGGCCGTTCGCAATTCTTTATTGGCACTCTGTAATTTCAATTGATTATAAGTCATACAATACAACGTCAAACATAAAAGTATCGGGATCAACATCCAAAAAGCTATTTGCCAATGAATATCACTACCTTTTGAAACATATTGATAAATCATAATTACTGCCTGCATGGCAATGAACAAAATATTAGCGATCAAACTAGGCATAATGCCAAAGAAATATGTCAGCATCAATAATGCCACTGTTCCAAACAAGTAAATCGTATTAAGTAGGATTTGACCTGATAGAGACATTAATATCGCCGTGGCGCTGAACAGAACTAAAAACATCAACAAACCAACATCGGCTAACAATGATGAACGTTTTTGATCTTTAATTTCCATTTTTATTACCTCCGTTCATCAAACCTTGCTTTCTCATAACTAAAAATACAGCAATACCAATCATCAAAATAATGACCAAGGCAATGATCAAATAGATGATCAATTGAGTATTATTACTTATCAGTTGTTTTGTAGTCAATGATTCATCAATTGCTTTATTCTTTTTGAAACGATAACCGTGATGCGTATTATTAGCATCAACAACAATTCCATCACCAGAATACTGCTGAATATTCGACTGGAAATTAATTTGAGTTGAAGCTAGATAAACGGCATTATCATTGGCACCCGTAATAACCATCATCCCGCGCTTATCATTATATGGTGAACGAAGTAATTGCGCTGTACCGATAGTTTTTCCATAATTTTGTTCAATACTTAATTTTTCATTGGAAACGATTCGATTGAAATTCTTCGAATATTTAAAATATAATTTAGGATTCAACTTTTTGATCATTGAATTATTTTTGGGTGTACCAATTACGATAACGTTTTTATTCTTTAAAACATTCTTACTTGGAATTTTAGAATAAAATTGGATATTACCAGTATTACTCTTTGAAAAATTACCAATCAAGTTAAATACATTCGTTAATGTTTTGAAATCATCATTACTTAAATTACGTGGAGCAACAACCGCAATATTGTCATACGTTTCATTATTAATAAAGATCGTTGGATAATTTGTAAACAATAGATCATTACTTCTTTTTGATTGGACAAACATCTTTGAATTTTTATCTATTTCTGCCCAAGGGGTTTGACTGTTATCAGAAGTTTTTTGATCTTTCATTTCCAAATCAAAAGCAACATTTACAGTAAAACTATTACCTAGATTTAGACCACGAGGTACTTTCAAATTCAAAGTATCTCCATTTGCTCTAACTGAACTTAATTTTTTGCTGCCTAAAATCGTATCGTTTACCTTGACAGTTACTAACGAACGTTTAAAATTCAAATTTTTACTATATCTAAACTTTAAATGAACTTCGGATCCATCAGCGTTAGTCCGATCATTGGGCAAACTTATTAAGTAATTATTTTCTCTATGACCTACCCCAGTAATTTTATCCGTAGTCGAAGTAAGAGTTTTGACATCGCCACTGTGCAAAGAAGCAGACGATGTGGCCGTTTTATCGGTAATTTTTTCTGTGTCTGTCGCCGTTTCTTTCATTAATTCAGCATTAGCAATGAATCGAGCCGCACGTTTTAGTATTGATCCACTATTTGCTGTAACGATTAAATAATGTTTACCATTGTCGTAAAAAGTTTTTATAACTCCGTGATCATTCAAATCGTTTTTATCGAACTGATCTTTAAACTTTTTAGCCAGATGATCGTATTTAGAAATAATCATAATATAATCACCAACTGCCACATTCATATTATCCATTTTGACGACTGGGATTTGATCATTAACATTAGTTACGACTCGCGACTCGCCAGCAAGAGCTATCATACTTGCCGTCAATTCATCTGCGGTTGGATCATTTGCCGTAGCGATTCTTGAATGTGCGGTTGAAATCGTATCTTGACCCAAAAAATGATCGTAGAAAGATTTAATTGAAACGTCAGCATCTTTTAAATCATAGTCGAAATTAACATTGGAACTTTTTTCGACTGTCAGCCAATTAGCTGGCGTTTGTGCCAACTGGTAATTGTTACTTCTATCGTAACTAATAACCTGACCATCAATTTGTAATTTGTTACTTTTGCCTAATAATTTTACAGGTATATTAATAGCCTTAGTTTGGACGCCCATCTTTTTTGATGGTCTGAACGAATAAAATTTCACACCATTAAGTGAAACAGTAATATCTGAACTATCACGTGAGGCTAACTGTGACACTTGAAAATTAAAGTTAAAGGTAACTTTTTTTACATCCCAATAATCCATCTTAGTCAGATACATATTCGATTCTACTGATCTGCCGGAAAGAGTAGTCGTATTATCTTGAAACTGTTGTGTGTAGGTATCTGCATACACATTTGTAGTTGTTGTTTTACTGATAAATATTATTGCTAGAGCAAAACAAACCACCATTAAAAATTTATTGATAACGCTTTGTCTTATACCACTTTGCCTGTTTATGAAATACTTGTTCACGAATATACCCCACCATTCCATAGGCCGCAACTGCAAGCCACATTTGACTATATACCAAGTACATAAATATTATTAACAACAAATTGCTAAAGGTTAATTCCCCTCGCTCGGTCGTTATTGTCAAAAAAGTACTTATGACAAACATCAAAACCGCAAATAACCATAGTGAATTGCTAAATCCCTGCAAATCAGAATGAACTATACCTGCTACCGAGAGGACAAAAACTGAATCAGATAAAATTAACGATGTCATCAATAAGAAATATATTGATAAAAAGTACAGTAAATCAAATCTAATTCTACGACCTTCTTTTTTAAACAATAAATGAGCATTTTTAACAACTACATAAATATTTCCTTTAACCCAACGGGTTCGTTGATGAAACCATACACCTAAGGTTTGTGGTTCTTGTTCCCAAGTTACTGCTTTAGGTTGAAATTTGATTCGATAACCCATCCGATAAACTCTGAAACTAATTTCCGTATCTTCAGCCAAGGCTTTAACATCCCAACCGCCAACTTTTTCGATCACACTACGACGGATAACATAATTAGTCCCAGGAATCGTACAAAGATGAAATAACTGTTGTCTTCCAGCCTGTGCCATCCACTGAAAAGACAAGGTCTCAATATTAATAAATCTAGTCAATAAAGTTGCCATTTTATTACGTGTTCTAAATTTACCAATAACCGCAGCCACTTTATCATCTTTTAATAACTCCGCTACCAAAATTCTTAACGCTTGGTGTTCGGGAGTATTATCAGCATCATAAATTGAAATAATACTGCCTTTTGCTTGTTTAAGACCAATATTCAGGGCATTGGATTTACCTTTGCCACCATTAGTTTTATCAGTGTTGATGACCTTCAAACGTTCTTTTGAAAATCTATCTTGAAGATTCGCCAGCAATTGTGCCGAGTTATCATCTGAATTATCGTTGATAACGATGATCTCATATCTATCTTGAGGATAGTCAAAGGACAATAAAGATAGAACGGTTTTAACAATAACTACACCCTCATTATGTGCTGGAACCATTACGGATACAAAAGGCACTTCTTTTGGTAATTTTGGATCGGGCTTATTGACGTGGCCAAGATACCAAGTATATCCAGCGATAGTCAAAATAAGATTAACTACTAAGGTTCCCCAAATTGCTATTACTGCTATGAATAAGAATACATCTAAGACTGTGATTCCTATCACTTCCTCTTATTAAATCCATTCCAATAAATTCTTCTGCCTAGTAATATGAATATGATTAAAATAATTGTTATGACTGCAAACAAAATCATTAAAACGTTTCCTTGAACATTGAAATAATTTTTCAATACTGCTTTCTTTTTAATTGTCTTATTGAAAACACTAGAAGAATTTGCTGTATCAATATTTTCCTTCTTACCGTTAACAAAATAATCACCATTCTTAAAGGAAACTGTCGAAGTCCCTGTACTGATTGCAGTCGTCATTCCCGCTTTTTTCGGGTTGAACCACACAAACTTGTTGATTTCTTCTTTAAAACTGGCTAACTCCACATTAGATCCTGGTAAAGGAAACAGAATTGCTGTTGGGGTCGTGAATTTAGTCTTTGCAGATTTTTTAACGTCTTTTAATGACGACGCTTTGATTCCCAAATACGACATGTCAGCAATTTGGGATCTATTGTCCTGCTTTAAATAAGTAACATTTGAATTTGGAAGTAATATCCAATGATCAGCACTCATCAAAAAATTCTTTCGCAAAATTTTATCTTGATTCCAAAATCCATCTGTACTGATACCAACTGGATAAACTTTATCCTTAGCAAGACTGACAATATAACTAGTTAAAACTTGTCGCAGTTCGCTACTGTTATTCCCAGATCCAGCAACTTCTGGAGATTTTATGAAGATGATCCCACCTCTGTTTTCAATATTACGCAACTCAGAAGTAAATCTTGTGAAAGCCTTCATTCCAGTATTATCAGCAACTGAAGTAGTACTAATTGCAAATGGGATCTTGTTTTTATAACAAAACTCACTGACTTTATCTAGCATTTTTAAATCACTAATTGGCGATACTCCGGTAATAGTCAACATAGGTAAAAAACTACCTTGTTTAGCAAATAATTTAGAGATCATTTCTACCGCTGTAAGGTAACTTAAACCAGTCGAATCAAAATAAGGAAGATAACCGTTTTTACCATTGATGATTCCATATCCATAAGTCTTCAAATCAGGTTGTTGAGTATTTAAAACCCCAATTGTTTGTGATCCGTCGGGAAGATCAGTCAAAACAGTTATAGTTTCACTAAATGGAAGTATTTGACTACTACCCTTATTTTTTAAAGTAAGTTGTTGTTGGTATAATTTGCTTGATTTGGCACCCAACGAAGATACTTCATCTTTAGAAATATTATTTCCAATATGTAATTTGATTCCAGAAAAATTATTTCTATCTTTTATAAACGATTTATTAACAAATCCAACTTGATCCCAATTGACCATTGAAATTATTCCAAGATACTTCTTAGTCAACATACCGGACTTATATTTTGATTGGCTCAAGGTCCTGACTTTTAAATTCATACTAGTTAAAACACGCTGCAAAGCATCAATTTTCTTGTTTCCTTTATCTGTCGTATTTTCAGAATCGTATACAAGCATGACCTGATCTTTATTTTCAGCCGCATTTACTTTTTGCGAAGTATTGAATCCAAAAACAATTATCATGCTCAAAAATACAAGGAATAAAACTTTGATAACTCTATTTTGCATGATCCAAAGACCCCTCTTTAACTTCTGTATTCCACAAACGATCATGTAAAGCATCCGATATAAACAAAATAAACATCAAATCTAAAGATAAGGGAACCATAAAAATATGGGCTGATATATTAATAACACCATAATTTAAAATCGTATTTACAGGTACAAACAATACGATGGTACTTAGTCCCAATACTAAGAAAAAGCGCATGACCCCAAGAGATTGCTTGGATTTATAATCTAAATACAATCCAACACCGTAGCAACTTACCAAGCCTACTATCAGCAGAACAAGAAATGCATATTTACTTGGAAATAAGTCGCCCATCAATTGACTATATATAGTAAAGTATCTAACTTGTCCCTTTGGTTTATTACTACTTGGAACGTAATTTCCAACCGATCTAACCTGGGTAAACATAATGCCTTGAGAAGCAAAATTTATTAACTGACCAAATTGTTTAGTATTATGAGAAAAATATTTTAATTTCCAAATTATCCCATCATTTGATAACAAATGAGTTTTGATCATCTTTCCTTGAGGTTCAACAGCCGTATATGTCTGCGGGTAGTAATCTTGAGATTGCAATAAAGCAAATTGTTCGTTGACCCCTTCTTTCTTAATTTTTCTAGTAGGATCTCCAGCATCCATTAAGACACCGTGCGTGAATGATTGATACCGATCAACTTCTCTTTCATTATTCATAGTCGTATATGTAAATACACCCGAACAAATAAGAGCCAGCATCCCAAGTGCGACTGCAAATCTTCTAGTTTTAAAATGAGGTAAAAACATCAACCCAATTGCTACAATTGAAAAACTCAAAGCTAACAAAGCATTCTGTGCTTCAGATGTGATCAATATCATCACGCTGACAAAGAAAAGTGTTATTAAGGGCCAATTCTTTTTGTAGACTTGCCGTCCTAACAGCAATATTGAAGAAAATCCATATATCAAAGAAATAATCATCACTGGCTGAACAAAGAAGGAATTAAAATACAACATAAATGAGGAGTCAGTGAACATAACGACAACTACCAAAGCTATGGCATAACTTTTTAATGCTTTATAAGGATAAACTAGGGCTTTAGTCAACATATAAATAGCACCTAAATAAAACGCATAATAAACGATCCCCAAAAATCTAATGTCAAAAAATTTGGAACTGTAAAATATTTTATTCAGCAACAAAGCAATTTGAATAAATATAGATTGAGATGAAAATCCATTTATTCCATTCCCATTAAAATATTGATAAATACCAAATTTTGTTATCACATAATTACTTATCGAACCATGACCTAAACGATAAATACCATTTGTAGTCATTGCTTGATAAAAGTCACCATTGTCAGCATATCCATGAATCGGTGGTACAAAAAGTAGTATCCCACTGATCACCGCAGCTAAAATCATGGCAAATAGTGCAGGAGAAATATATTTACTAAAATTTTCTTTCAACACTTTCACAATTTTTTTCAAATTCATTCCCTCAATATTTTGATGCAACTAAACCATACAAATTATTAAATGAATAAGCCTGTTTTAAATGTTTAATACCTAAAGCTCCATAAATAGGTGAACTCTTATCAGTAACTTGTGATTTCCACATCACCTTCATAGTATACCTATACATCTTTTTATCCTTGGCATTCGCAAAAATCATTGCTGCTAAAGCATAGCTACCGGTGGATTGGTCCTTATCGACGACTGTTCCATTAATGGAATAAGTATTGTACAACTTATGATGTTTGACTTGTTGTTCAAGCCAATTCAACGTTACTTGCTTAACTTTTCCAACTTCCGAAAGATGCAAGATCGTTTCTAAAGCCTCAGACGTATTAAGATCTTTACTGCTATAACTACCGGAACTCCAACTATAACTTGATGCATATAGAGGGAAAGCATCCCCAAGATATCCTTTTTGTACAAGTTTTAGCTGACTCTTGTAATATTTTTTTTCTTTAGCTGACGTAGATTCAAAATACTTCAAAGTTTTGAGATCATAATAGGCTAAAGAACTATTGGTACTGGATTTTTTCGACTTTGTATCATAAAAATCTACCAGTTTACCATTAGGGATCGAACCAGATTTTAGTTTTGCAAAACGAGTCGCCGCTTCTTTTTGATATTTACTATTTTTAGTAGCTTGAGCATACATTTGAAGTGAACGAATAATTCTCAAATCATCCAGCGTAGCATTGACGTTAGACTGCTTCTTCTTACTTGCATCATAGCGATAACTAAACTGATCTCCCTGATCGAAAGTTTTCTTAGTTTCTTTGTAAAACGCTCGATATTTCTTATATTGATGTGTATAAACTAAATACTCCAACCACAAACCTGACGATTCTGATAATAATTCATGACCAGTCGCGACATTTTTTGTGGTATTGGTTTGATGATAATTAGTATAAATACCTTGTTTAGTCAGCATCTTCTTACTAACAAAGTTATCCAATAACTTGTTTTTAGCTGAATAATTACCGTAGCTGCTGTTATTTAAAAAATTGCTGGAACTCATTTTTGGTAAATTGACTTTGGCATCACTACTGCATCCCGACAAAAGCACTAATGGCAACAACAATAATAAAATAAATATTTTTTTCATACACGCACAGCTTTCCGTATATCTACATAAATAATTATAGGTCATTATATACTTTTTTAATCGATTCAAATTGTAAATATTACAATAAACATGAAAAAACTAGTAATCCAAAATCGGATTACTAGTTTTCATTTGTAACTGAAATAATCAGCATCATCGGACGACGCATTTCATCTTTCATACCAGCAATATTCATCATATCTTTTGGCGGCATTGGTTCAACAAGACGATCGATTTTAAAACCATTCGTTAACAGACCATCAATATAAGTGGTCAAAGTTTTATGGTATTTAACAACAGTTTCACCTAAAAAGTCAGTTTCTCTTTTTCCTTCATAGAAGTAATTATCAACTGGGAAACTCTTTATTTTTCCGTCTTTATCGTAATCCCACTCCTCACTACCTTGTGCGGTAAAAATAGGATGCTCAACTGAAAAAATAAATTTTCCATTAGATTTAAGATATTTACTGATTTTTTTAACTAAATCATCAAATGATTCAACGTAATGTAACGCTAAGGAACTTAAAACAATATCAAATTGATCCTCTTTAAAATCTATTTTTGAAATGTCATCTTGAATATATTCAATTTTTTTACTAGACGTCTTTTCTCTTGCGACTGTTAACATTTTTTCAGACAAATCAATGCCGATAACTTTACTAGCACCATTTTCTACTGCATATCTGTCATGCCAGCCATATCCACATCCCAGATCAAGAACTTTTTTATCGGTAAAATCAGGCAGTAACTTTTTCAACGTGCTCCATTCGCCAGCACCGGCTAATCCGTTTACACTGCGATTCATTTGACTATATTTTTCAAAAAACTTTTCATTGTCATAAATATTATTCATAGTTTCTCCTACAAAAAAAGAATCGACTGATTAAATATGCCGATTCTTTTAATTTTATTTTTTAGTATCTTTAGTTTTTTCATCATCAGGTTCAATAGTTACGATCGGCAATTCGATCTTAAATACAGTTCCTGAACCAACAACACTTTCTACTTCCAAACTACCATGATATATTTCGATCAGTCTTTTGGCGATAGAAAGCCCCAGACCGTTCCCACCACGTTTTCTAGAGCGTGCCTTATCAACTCTATAAAAACGATTAAAGATCCTTTTGAGGTCATTTTTGGCGATTCCTAAGCCATAATCTTGAACAACCACTTCTAGCAATGCTGAATTAGTTGAAGCAGACAAACTGATCTCTTTACGATCGGCAGAATACTTAAAGGCGTTGTCTAATAGAATGACTAACACTTGTTCCAAATGATTACGATATATTTGAACTAAACTGCCTTCTTTAATATCATCATCAAAATTGATCACAAAATCAGGGTGCAACATTTTGAAATCATTATAAACTTGTATAAACAAAGGTTTAACTTCAGTTGTTTGTTTTAGATAGTCACTATCTATTTGTTCAACACGTGTTAAATCTAGCATTTCTTGAATCAATGACTGCATTCGTTTTAATTCTTGCAAGGACGAATTGATCGAGTCATTTAAGACTTCAGGATCATCTTTTCCCCAACGTTGCAACATGCTCAAGTGCCCCTCTAACACAGCAACCGGAGTTCTTAATTCATGTGATACGTCTTCAACAAATTCTTTTTGCTGATTCGTGTATGCCTGCATACGATCTAGCATTTTATTAATATTAACTGTTAAATCATATATTTCATCATCACGTTTTCTGATCTTAATTCTGGAATCTGAATCAGGCTTCTTATTTAAATCATCAATTGTTCGATTAATAACCTTGAGATTATTTAGAACTTGATTAACTGCAAAATAGCTGATCAAGATCCCAATAATTACAATTATCACGCCACCAATGATCAATTTTACATTAAAGGCGTGAATTTCATTAGCAGTAGCTATACCATCAACAGTTTTTGAAGCAATAACCGCAACAATAACGTATGCGGCCAAGATAACTAACGATATAAGTGAAGTCCATTTGAATTTGATCGAGATTCTCATCGTCTCATCACGTATCCTTTACCACGAACTGTTGAAATATAACTAGGAGCACCGCCACGGTCGATCTTATTTCTAAGATACTTAATATAAACATCAACAACGTTAGTTTCAGTACTTGATCCTGAACCCCAAACACGTTCTAACAAGTCATCACGACTCAAAACAGTGCCAACATTCTCCATCAAAGCACTTAAAAGATCATATTCACGTCTTGTAAGGTCGATAACTTCCCCGTTGCGTTTTAGAGTTTGGGTTGTTTTATCAATAACTAAGTTCTTGTACTTCAAAACTTGATCGTTATTTCTTGTCACATCAATATCTAAATCGATTCTTCTAAGCAAAGCACGAATTCTTGCTAATAGTTCTTCAATTGCAAATGGCTTAACAATATAATCATCTGCTCCGTGATCAAGTCCAGATACACGGTCAATAATTGAATCACGTGCAGTCATCATAATAACTGGCGTATTCTTTTCTTGTCTGATACGTCGACATACTTCGATCCCGTTTAATTCGGGCAACATTAAATCGAGTAGGATCAAATCCCACTCTTCGCCTAGTGCGGCTTCTAAACCAGTACGGCCATCTCGTTTAACAGTTACATCATAGTTTTCATGCTGTAACTCGAGTTGAACAAACTTGGCCATATTTTCTTCATCTTCAATAACAAGTATCTTAGCCATTTTTATCTCCTATATATTAAATAATCTTTAATTATAGCTTAATCATTTTTATTTGTAT
Organism: Companilactobacillus baiquanensis; assembly: GCF_003946605.1. Classification (GTDB taxonomy): domain Bacteria; phylum Bacillota; class Bacilli; order Lactobacillales; family Lactobacillaceae; genus Companilactobacillus; species Companilactobacillus baiquanensis. Next base: position 69,633 of record NZ_RHOQ01000001.1, on the reverse strand, counting down.
TGCCCGTCTATGGACATGCATTAATGATTTTAACATATAGCAAATATTAAAAGAAGGCAAGTTTTTATTTTTATTCTTTCACAAAATTTTAGAAAGTAAAAAAAACCTCAGATAAACTTAATTATCGGAGGTCTAATTTAATCTTATTGTTCTTTATACCATGTATAGTGGAAAATACCTGGTTTGTCATTTCTTTCATAGGTATGGGCACCAAAGTAGTCTCTTTGTGCTTGTACTAAGTTAGCAGGCAATACTTCTGAACGATATTGATCGTAGTAAGAAACAGCAGACATGAATCCTGAAACAGGAATTCCTGCTTGAACGGCATAGCTAACAACGTCACGAACGGCTGCTTGGTACTTATCAACGATATCTTTGAAGTAATCGTTCAACAATAAGTTATCAAGGTCAGCATCTTTATCATAAGCATCAGTGATCTTTTGCAAGAATTGTGCACGAATGATACAACCAGCACGCCAGATTTGTGCTATCTCACCATATTGAAGGTTCCAGTCATAGTGATCTGAAGCAGCTTTCATTTGAGCAAATCCTTGAGCATAACTCATGATCTTACTGAAGTACAAAGCTTTACGGATCTTTTCAACGAATTCATCAATATTTACTTCTGGTTTACTTGTTGGTGCAGCAAGGATCTTGCTTGCCTTAACACGTTCATCTTTATAAGCCGAAATGTAACGTGAATAAACAGCAGATGTGATAAGTGATTGTGGAACACCAAGTTCAAGGGCACTTTGTGAACTCCACTTACCAGTACCTTTATTACCAGCTTTATCCATAATCTTGTTGACGATAAAGTCATCACTGCCTTCGTCATCTTTTCTAGTTAAGATCTCAGCTGTAATTTCGATCAAGTAACTTGATAGTTCACCTTTGTTCCAGTCTTTAAAGACATCGGCAACTTTGTTCAAATCATTGTTGAACAAGTGAGTTAATAGATTGTAACTTTCAGAAATCAACTCCATGTCACCATATTCAATACCATTATGAACCATCTTTACATAATGTCCGGCACCATTTGGTCCGATATATGATACACAAGGTGCACCATCTTCATCAGCCTTAGCAGAAATTTGTTCCAAAATTGGAGCAACTAGATCATAAGCTTCTTTTTGACCACCTGGCATTAATGAAGGTCCTTGTAAGGCACCTAATTCACCACCGGAGACACCCATTCCGATGAAATTAATACCTGATTTGTCTAAGAGTTCACTTCTCTTAATTGTATCTTCAAAGAATGTGTTACCACCATCGATCAAAACATCACCTTTATCAAGTAATGGGATCAATTCTTTAATGACTGCATCTGTACCAGCACCAGCTTTGACCATCATCAAAATACGACGAGGTTTTTCCAAGGAATCCACAAAATCCTCAATAGTATAGCTTGGTACCAATTTCTTGTCAGGATGTTCTTTAACAACATTTTCAGTCTTTGAGCCTGTTCTGTTGAAAATAGCAACCTCGTATCCACGACTTTCAATATTAAGGGCTAAGTTCTTACCCATAACAGCCATTCCGATAACACCAATTTGTGGTTTTGACATATTAATACCTCCGACCTGTAATTATGTACACCTTTAATAGTAACAAAAAAATAAAAAAGGAGTGTATAATATCACTCCTCATTATCAGTATCTTTAAATAAATTTTTTAATTTAACAAATTCAGGATTAACTTGTTTATCTTCTTCTTTTTGCTTGTTGTAGTCTTCTTCTGAAATAACTGTCCAATTATTACCTGAAGGCATCAAGTTTTCTTCTCGTTCTTCAACTGTTAAAACTTGAGTTGGGACATTCAACAAAATATTATCGACGATCGATTCATAGACGTTGATAACTGGATCCTCTTCGTCAATCGGAATAATGATCGTGTTTTCCTCAAATTCTTCCGTATCTACATTGTCTATGTTGTAAGCCTCATTGATTCTAAATTCCAATGGTACCTTAACTTCTTTAAGACTTCTTGTAGATGGAAGCGTAACATTTGTTGATACTTTAATATCTGAAATTACTAATCCGTTATCATTGAATAATTGTCCGTCAACCATAACTTTATCTGCATTCAAAATATCCTTTGAACGACTTTTTAGTTCTGTTTCTATATCGATTTCCTCTTTAAAACCAAATGGCTTGTCTTTGTACTTTCGAATATCTGAAACATTCCAATTAAGCATTAATTTTTTCCCTCCATAAAAGGAATTTTTCCAAAATTTTGTTCTCTATTATTAATGAGTTTTATTATACTATCAGCTTTTAACTCTAAGCTCAATTCTTGACGCTCATTTTTACCAACTTTCGTGATAAATTCAGTTCTCTTCTTCAATTGACTTAAATATTCTTGGCCAACTTTGTTAAAAGCTAATACTCTCAAATAAGGTTCTTCAAAAACCTCGCTGATTTCTTCGTTTTTAACATTGACCAAAGTATACATCAACAATCTTCTGAGCCTTGCTCTAGTATAACGTTTAGATTTAATTGCATCTAAAAATGATTCAAAGTTATTATTGGAAATCTCTTTTTTTAATTTATTTTCCAATCCCTCCACCATCTGATACGTATTATGCAAACTATCAGTTGTTTCGCTAAGAATTCGATATTTCAAGAAAGGATATAAATCATCCCACATAATAATTTTATCATTTTTAAGTGCATTCAATATACTATCAGGTACTAAATCAGCGACAGAATTATTATCACGTAAATTTTGTCTAATTTTTGTGGCACTGTACGACTGATCTTGTCTTAAAACAACATTAGTTTTAATTTGATATTTATTTTTTAAAATCTGCTGAACGTAATTGATCCCTAACAGTTGATTCGGCTGATCCAAGATATTGATTCCAGCCTTTTTATAAAACTCATTCAAATTACTAGCGGTATTTTTTTGGTAGTCTTGTTGAAAACTCGTATCCATTTGTAACATCTTGAAAGCTAATGATTCAAAATCTAGATCACTTTCTGATCCAAATACTAGATTATTGACTTCTAATTGATCTAACAAAAAAATAGCACCTTTAGCAAATAATTCTGCAGGTTGCACTGCATAGGCAAATGGCAATTCGACAACTAAATCAACTCCATTTTCTACGGCAATTTGTGATCTAGTCCATTTATCGAGAACGGCAAAATCACCTCGTTGTACATAATTACCAGACATTACGGCAATTAAAACATCGGGGTGAAATTTTTGTTTTATTTCATCTATAAAAATCTTGTGTCCATTATGAAATGGATTAAATTCAGCTACAAATCCGTAGATTTTTTGCATATTAACCTCTATTTCTGAGCAGAGAAAAACCAGCGATTAGAATCATCCTTAACTTCTGAACTACCAAAATCTGCACTTACATTAATATTTTTAAAGCCAGTTTCCTTTAGAATATTAACAAAGGTCTCAATTGGATAAGTTCTTTCACGATGGATCTCAGTATTAACTGAATATCCGCCGATTTTTTCATTCCAATTAAAGAACGTCAATTCATGTTCAATACTATGAGGGTACTCACCTTCATAGCTGCTCCACATAAATGCTGAATCTTCACTCTTATGATTGAACATGTAACCTGGAAATACTTGATCCATCTGGTAAAGTGAGTGCGCATCAAAAAGATAATGCCCACCTTCATTTAGATGTTTATAAGCCTGATTAAAAGCGATCTCTAGCTCTTCTTGACCATTTAAATAACAGATTGAATCATCGAAACAAGTTATGACGTCATACTTTTCAAATTCAAATAGATCCATCATATTACTTTGAACAAAAGGAATTTCTACATTATTAGACTTTGCCTTTTCTTCAGCAATTTTTAGCATCTCTTCTGACAGATCAGTCCCAGTTACTTGATAATTATCTGCCAATTGAATCGTCAAATCACCTGTACCGCAGGCAACATCAAGTAGACTTTTAGCATCTGGTGTCTGTTTTTGAACATAATCTGCCCACTTGGCATACAAAGTGTCATCCATTAATTCACTGTAAACTCGTGCAAATGAATTGTAGATCATTATTCAGTTACCAAATTAGAAATATCAACACTTGGTGCATCTGACCAAAGTTTTTCTAGATTGTAAAAGTCACGTTCTTCTGAAATAAAGACATGAATAACAACATCATGAAGATCAATTAGGATCCACTTAGAGTCACGTTTACCTTCAACATGACCAACATCGACATTATTCTTGCCCATTTCATCTAAAACAGCTTGAACTATCGCATCAACTTGACGTTGTGAACTTGCGTCCATAATGACAAAATAATCTGCCATAATACTTACTTCACTGATATTTAATACATTAATATCATTAGCATGTTTGCTATCTGCTGCTTTAACAGCAATTTCCATCTTTTCTTTTGAATTCAATTAAAGTTCTCCTTTATCTATCCAGTAATTGTAACTATCAAATGTTTCAGGATAGATTACGCGATTTTTTTTAACCAAGTATGCAACAGAATGCTTTAATTCAAAAGCGACTGCTGCGTTTAAAGATTTATCTGCATACTTACGAGCTTTATCGATACCAGGGAAATCTCTTTCCGGTTCAATAAAGTCAGCTACGAAAACACACTTATCGACTCCTGTCATATTCGTCGATCCAACAGTATGACGACGGACAGCATTTAAGACATCCTCATCATAGATACCTAATTCACTTTTAATGATCTCTGCTCCAACAATTCCATGCCAAATGGCATTTCCATAGTTAAGCAGGTCATTATCTAAATGTTTAGATTTTATAACATCAATAAATTCTTTGTCAGAACGTTCCTTACTATAATCATGTAAAAGACCAGCTAGGCCCGCTCTATCAACATCAACTTTATATTTTGCCGCTAATCTACGACTTTCTTTTTCAACTCGTAAACAATGGTTAAAACGAAAATCACTTAATTGATTTTTCATACGATCCAAAAGTTTATCGCGATCCAAATCGTGTTTGATATTTTCATAATTGAATTTAGTCAAGATATAGCCTCCTATCCTTTATATACTCTTCAACTTTTTTAGGAACTAAATATTTGATCGACTGTCCCTTTTTGACATGTTGACGGATCATACTAGAACTGATTTCTAGTTCCGGAGTATTTACCCAAAGTATAGGATATTTAGACTTTTTCTCAAAACCTTTTCGACAAACTCCGACAAAATGAACCATATTGACTAATTCATCAATATGAGCCCACTTTGACAGATTTTCAACCATGTCTCCCCCAATAATGAAATAATATTCAGTATCAGGATTATATTGTTTAAGTAATTTGATCGTGTCATAGGTATAGCTAACACCACCACGATTTACATCAGTTAGATCTAAATCAAAGTGAATATTATCCTCAATTGCCAGCTTTACCATCTCGATACGATCATCACTATTGATCGGCTCTTGTTTTTCAACACCACGATGTGGCGGTATTTTATCCGGCAAAAACAATATTTTATTTAGACAAAGCTGCTCCGAAACTTGGTCAGCAATAACTAAATGTCCTAAGTGGATCGGGTTAAAAGTTCCGCCCAATATTCCGACATGTCGCTTTTGATGACTTGTTTGAAATTGCGATTTTACTTTAGTTAATATTTGTTGTTGTGTGTTCATTTTTCATCACTTATTACTGAATATTTTCTAGTTCGATCGAATACTTACGATATTTGATTTTAGGCGCTTTTTTATAGAAAACCAATTTGGAACCAATTGTCTGAATATGAACTATTTGTTCATCGAATTCTGACAATGAATCAATTAAATCAGCTGGTTCTACCATTGTATTTTGAAGCAAAGATACTTTGATAAGCTCTTTTTTATTGATCAACAATTCAAGTTGATTTAAAAGATTCTCACTGATACCCTCACGTCCAACTTGAATAACTGGTTTCATAGTAGCTGCTTGACTTCTCAAATAGCGATTCTTCTTACCTTTTATTATCATTAATTTTTTCCTTATCTACATTTTAACAATTAAATAATGGCATCGCGAATAGAAACACTTACACCATCTGGAACATAGACTCTAACCTTACTACCTGCAGGAATAGTAACCCATCCCAAACCATAAATAACAATATCTGACTTTTGATGTGCCACAAAATCCTCTTTTTTCAAAGTAGGGAATTCATCAATGTCAGATGGTGGTGTTAACATTTCACCCAAATGCTTTTGATAAAATTCTTCCGCATTAATTGTCTTAGTTCTATGTAATAACAAATTTTGATTTACATAGAAAACAACGTTCGTCTTTTCATCAAGAAAATCAAATCTTGCCAATCCGGCAACAAAGATAGTTTGTCCATCTCTTAATTGGAAAGTTGCTGGTCGAAGAGGCTTTTTAGGTGTAACAGTCTTTAAATCTTGATCATTCAAGAAATGTGCCAATTGATATTTGTGAATAATTCCGGGTGTATCAACTAAACTCTTACCATCATCCAAAGGAATGTCGATACGATCTAAAGTAGTTCCAGGAAATCTAGATGTTGTGATCAAATTTTTTACATCTGAATTTTGACTAATAATTTTATTAATTAACGTTGATTTACCAGTATTAGTCGTTCCAACGACATATACATCTTTACCATTACGATATTTTTCGATCAATCGCATTAACTTATCTATATTAGTGCCCTTTTCAGCTGATACCATGATTTGATCAACCGACTTGATACCGTTTTCCTTACTCTTTTGTTGCAACCAATTCAGCAGACGGTTTTGATTAACTGATTTTGGCAATAAGTCAACCTTATTACCTACTACTAGAATATCTTTATCGCCAACGAATCTTTGCAATCCGGGAATAACGCTACCTTCATAATCAAAGATATCGATTACATTAACAATTAATCCATCTTCTTGAGCAATGGAATCCAATAATTTCAAGAAATCATCGTCACTAATATCAACATCAGTTATTTCATTATAATTTCTTAATCTAAAACATCTCTTGCAAAAGAGTTCACGTGAATCATCTTCTTGATATTTTTTCAAGGTAGAATTTTGTACATAGCCGGGTTTATTCTTATCTTCCGTTTGAAGTTCAGCACCACAGCCGATACAATACATTTTTTCACTAGTCTCTGTCATTTAATGAATCCTTCCAATTTAAATTTGAATCATGACTCTGCATAAATTTTAAAAGAGGACGTTCAAAAAATCTATTCACACGAGTTTTTTTAGCATCGGTATTAACCAATGGTTTTACTAAGACAGTTTTTAGACCTGACATATTGCCAGCCAAAACGTCCGTCATTACTTGATCCCCAACAAATAAGACACTTTGTGGATCGATCTGCATTTCATGCAAGTGCTTCATGATGACAAATGGCAATGGTTTAACGGCTCTGGCAACAATACTTACTGGCAAATCTAAAACGGCTTTTTCCACACGTTCATAACTGTTATTTGAAACCACCATTACCTCGACATTCGCACGATTCATTTGATTAAGCCATTTTCTTAACGACAAATTATAATCGTTACTATCCCATGGCAACAAAGTATTATCAAGATCAGTCATTATTGTTGTAATACCCAACTTTTTTAAATCTTGAGCATCAATATCAGTAATTTTATTGAGCATAATATATGGTTTAAACATTTTCAATCCTCTATCCTTAGTAAAAAAACGTAATTTGGAATGTCCAAATTACGTTTTAATCATTAAGCTAAGGCTTTCTTAGCTGTGTCTACTAAACTTGTAAATGCCTTTGGATCTTCAATAGCAATTTGTGCTAGCATTTTACGGTTGATGTCAACATTAGCCAACTTCAAACCATGCATCATCTTGCTGTAGCTGATTTCGTTCAATCTTGCGGCAGCATTAATTCTAGCGATCCATAACTTACGGAAATCACGTTTTCTTTGACGACGATCACGGAATGCATAACGATATGAAACCATGATTTGTGTATGTGCTGCTTTAAAAGTGATATGTTTTGATCCACGATATCCCTTAGCTAATTTTAAAACTTTCTTACGACGTTTGCGAGTTACTGTTCCACCTTTTACACGTGGCATAATGACTCCTCCTTTAAATTATCAAAAATTAATTAGTATGTAGCGAGCATTTGTTTGATACGCTTCATATCACTTGCATCAACCATTCCTGGTTTAGCCAATTGACGACGTTGCTTCTTTGTCTTACCGTGGAAACGGTGACTTGTATAAGCATGACTTCTCTTCCAGCCACCATTAGCAGTTTTCTTAAATCTTTTTGCTGATGCGCGGTGTGTTTTTTGTTTAGGCATTGAAAGTCCCTCCACTATTTTTTCTTATTATCTTTTGAACTAATTGGATCAAGCATCAAGAACATGTTACGACCATCCATCTTAGGTCTTGTAGTTACGTTTGCAATATCCTTAGTCTGTTCAGCAACACGGTCTAAAACTTCTTTACCTATCTCTTTATGAGTAATAGCCCTACCCTTAAAGCGAAGAGAAACTTTGACCTTATCACCTTTAGACAAGAACTTACGAGCGTTGTTAAGTTTTGTATTAAAGTCATTGTCTTCAATAGTAGGACTTAATCGTACTTCTTTTAAACTAACGGTTTTTTGTTTTTTACGTGCTTCACGGTTTTTCTTTTGAAGTTCAAACTTATATTTACCGTAGTCCATAATTCTAGCTACGGGAGGATTTGCACCAGGGGACATAAGCACTAAGTCCATACTAGCTGCGTCAGCTAGACGTTGTGCTTCTGCTCTTGGTTTAACCCCAACTTGATCTCCGGTTTCAGAAATTAATCGCACTTCTTTGGCACGTATTTGATCGTTTATTAATAGATCTCTTGCTATGAGTAGCCACCTCCATAATTATTTGGACCCACAAAAAAAGTGGGCGCATACAACGCCCACCATTATTTATACAATCGTATTATAACCTAGAGGCAATTGCATAGGTGAGAAGCGGGCGCTTCTGCTTAATCTCAACAGTTATAAATTGTAACAACATAATCTTTATATGTCAACAAAATATGATGTTTTTATCCATTTCTACGACTGAAATTGTTAATATCTGCTTTAACACTACCTACAAACATGGCAACATTCTCTGAATTTGAATCCTCTTCACCATATTTTCTAACTGAAACAGTAGCGTCGGCCATTTCTTGATCACCAACAACGGCTGTATATGGAACCTTCATTGTTTGAGCGTCACGGATCTTGTAGTTCATCTTTTCGTCACGATCATCAATTTCGGCACGAATGTTCTTAGCACGTAATTCAGCAAGAAGATTCTTAGCATATTCACCATGGATCTCTTTGTTAACTGGGATGATCTTAACTTGCATTGGAGCCAACCATGTTGGGAAAGCACCTTTGTACATTTCGATCAAGTATGCAATAAATCTTTCCATAGTAGAAACGATACCACGGTGAATCATAACTGGTCTATGTTCTTCACCATCTGATCCAACATATGTCAACTTGAATTGTTCTGGTTGCATAAAGTCAAGTTGGATTGTTGATAGTGTTTCATCATTACCTAGAGCTGTCTTTGTTTGAACATCAAGTTTTGGACCATAGAAAGCAGCTTCACCTTCTGCTTCATAGTAGTCAAGACCAAGATCATCCATAGCACCCTTAAGCATTGATTGTGATCTGTTCCACATTTCATCGTCATCAAAGTATTTTTCTGTGTTAGCTGGATCTCTATAACTTAGACGGAATGAGTAGTCTGTAATATCGAAGTCTTTGTAAACTTCTACCATTAATTGTAGTGTACGTTTGAATTCTTCTTGAATTTGATCAAGAGCAACGAATGTGTGACCATCGTTTAGAGTCATTTCACGAACACGTTGTAGACCACTTAAAGCACCTGATTTTTCATATCTGTGCATCATACCTAATTCAGCGATACGAACTGGTAATTCACGATATGAACGAATGTGATGTTTGTAAATTTGAATATGTGAAGGACAGTTCATTGGACGTAATTCAAGCATTTCGCCATCACCCATGTCCATTGGTGGGAACATGTCTTCACGATAATGTTGCCAGTGACCTGAAGTCTTATAAGCATTTAAGTTCATAAGGATTGGTGTGTAAACGTGTTGGTAACCCCAAGCAACTTCCTTATCAATGATATATCTTTCGATAACACGACGGATAGTAGCACCATTTGGCATCCAGTATGGAAGTCCAGCACCAACTTCTGGATCAACGAAGAACAAGTCAAGATCACGTCCTAATGTTCTGTGGTCACGTTCTTTGATTTCTGCACGGCGTTTCATATCAGCGTCAAGGTCATCTTGGTTAAAGAATGCTGTACCATAAATTCTTTGAAGCATTGGGTTACTTGACTTACCTTGCCAGTAAGCACCAGCAACTGATAGAAGTTTGAAGTGTTTTAGACCGCTTAAACTAGGAAGAACTGCTTTATAACCAAAGTCAACAAAGTTATCTAACTTGTAAACTGGAATTTGAACAGATTCGATAGCTTCGATCAATGATGACTTATATGGATCATCTTTGAACATTTCAACAAGTTCTGATTTGTCCATCAAAGTACGTTCGATCTTGTCGTTTTTCTTGATGATCTTTTCCATAGACTTTTCGATGTCTTCAAGTTCGTCAACACTGATTTGGCCTTCTTTATCATCGGTGTCTACATAGAAACCATCATCATTACTTTGTTTTTCACCAAAGTGTAGATCTTTTTTGATTTCCTTAGCAGCAGCACCAAATACTAAGCTAGCTGTATTTCTCAAGGTGATCAATGAATCCTTATTATCATCTTGTGAAAGGATTTCAATTTTTCCGTCTTGTTTGATGGCACTTTCAATATCAACTAAGATGCCATTAACTTTACCGGCAACAGCTTTTTTACCTAGAGATGTACTAATTGACTTAGCAACTTCTAAGACAGTGGTGCCTTGATCGAACTCCTTAACAGAATCATCTGGGAATTGCAGTTTGATTTTTGACATATCTTGTTTCCTCCTAATTCTTTGACAACAAATAAAAAAATGCGTCTCTGAAGTATGTATACAAAATTTGCATATATACCTCAGGGACGCATTTCTACGCGGTTCCACCCACATTAAAACTGGACAATTGAACAGTTTTCTCTCTTTAGTTATAAAGTTACCGACTACAAATATACAGTTTTAATATGAAAGTGGTAGCTCCAGTAATGGGTAAGCTTTCAGTAATCGTACCCTCCCTGAATTAGAACCGAAGTGTTGTCTTTCATGAACACATTGAAACATTTATTTTTTATTTTTGCAAGTCTTATCGCTGAAATCTTTTATTTGGACCAGTGACGATTACCTCTTTTGAAAGATATTTGACCCGTTCCATAATTCTCTTTGCCTTTACGGGCTCTTGCTCTCCACGCTGATTAACGGCAAGGTGTTCTTCCAGTTCGTTCATCGAAAAATTAGACGAGAAAAATGTTGGTAAATTTTCTTGCATACGATATTGCAAGATAACTCCTAAGACTTCATCCCTTATCCAACTAGACATTGAATCAGCACCAATATCATCCAGCATTAAAATTTCTGAATCTTTAACTTTATTTACTCGATCCAAAACATTATTTTGCCCAATAGAATTTTTCATTTCGACAGCAAAGGTTGGAAAATGCATAATCGTAGTTCTGACATCGGATTTAAACAGTTCATTGGCGATCGCACCCAATAAATAAGTTTTACCAACGCCAAAATCCCCTGCTAAATAAAGTCCGGGAACATAGCCCTTGTGGTTATTGTAACTTTCAATAAAGTCAATAGCGGCACTTAAAGCCTCTTGTCTGCCATCTCCGTCGTAATCGTCTAAAGTAGCCTTACGAATATCACTAGGCATATCCATCAAGACAAAACGAGATTCATATTCAGACTTTTTCGCCTCATTACGTTTTTTAGCATTGGGCACATAAGCTACTTCGATATTATGATTATTAACGACTAATTTTGGATAGTATCCCTTGGATAATTCACTTTGATTAGTTTTATGATTATAAAATTCATAAATACTAGCCGCACTAACAGAAATAGCATCTTGATTGATCGACTCTTGGTTTTCTTTTAAAAATCTTTGAACATCAACATCATTCAAAGCTTTATTCAATAATTTTCGATAATCGTCGGTCAAATTTTTCGAGCTTAAATAGTCTGAGAGTGTTTTTCCTAAATTTTCCATGATTAATTATCCTTATTTCGCATTTTTCTAAGTCTTGCTTGTAATTCTTGACGTTTAACTTGGGCATTTTTATCGTCAGTTTGAGTATTTGATTTGACTTTACTCCAGTCAGTAGCTTTTTCAACTTTTTTATTACGATTATTATAACGGCGAGTATTACGAGGTCTATTTTGAAAATCACGCAATCTTTTCAGTGCGTCTTCTGGTGTCTTGACCTGATTTTGCTGCCAGTCATTGGCAACAGTCTCCATTAGAGCCACTGATAGTGTTGGTGAATTTTGTAAAATATAATCTACTAAAATATTCAATACGGCTGGAGAAAGATACGTCTTCATAGCCATATCTCTAAGAGCTTTAGATTCAGCAGCACCAGTAAAACCGCCACTTTTTTGTTTTTCAGCTGCCAAAAAGTCAGCTGGGACCATTGATTTTGCCTGTTGCAATAACAAATTATCGGCCCGGCTCAAATTATTAGTCACTGGTGCATTTGTTTCAGGCTGAACCGTCTCTTTAACAGTGATATTAGCATTCTTTTCAAAACGATCCTGTACTGCTTTTCGTAAACGAACTGGATCGATCTTGTTATCAACAATATTGGCAGTCTTGCCTATCAAATCGATCAAAGCTATTTCATTGACCCCATAAAACAAATGCAAATTAATGATCAATTCCTGATTTTGCAAAAGATCAGCTGGATTGATCTTATATAGCTGGCCAATTCTATCTTCAATCAGTTCCCAATCTAGCTGTTCCATGGCTTTGGAATCAACTTTAGGTTTGTTTTCATCAGATCCACCTGAAAACTCATTTTGGCCTTTCTTTACTTCAGCCGGCGTGTTGATCAAATCGTCATTATTTAGTTGAAATACTTCCAAAAAGTCTTTAGTTATTTCGGTTGAATTTTCTAAAATTTTTTCAGATCTAGAATATTTAGAAATTAATTCACTGTAATTAACTTGTCCAATTTTCTCATACAAAAAGATACTCATCAGGTCATCTTTAAAAAACTCCTTAGGGGTTAGAGGTTCAAACAACTGATAAACACAGTATTCACCTAAGTCATCTTGTTTTGTAAAAGTTCTGATCAAACCCAAAGCTTCTGCGCGAACTCTAGCAGCATTGAATTTATTCAAGTCAATATTTAGTAAACTCAACAGATCACTGTGTTTTTTTCGATCTGTTATCACTTCTTTGTTAGGGATTTTTTCCCACAACAATAGATACACGCTATATGCGGCAGTTCCTAACAACGGCAAATAAAGATCCGTCAAAATATGACGATCATAATCGTTTATTTGGCCGTGAGGAAGACACCAATAACCTGTTAAAGGATTAATTTCCACAATGGAATTATTATCTCTATCCAAATTCCCCATCCTTAATCATGTTTGTTTTGGCCGTCATTAGCCATCATTTCTTGAACTTCTTTCATGAAATTATTCATATCCTTGAATTCACGATAGACACTGGCAAAACGAATATAAGTAACGTCATCTACATCAGCCAAGATCTTCATGACATGTTCACCTATCACCTGTGAACGTACTTCATTTTCGCCAGTTGCTCTAACTTGGTTTTCAACTTTATCAACTATTTCATTCATTTGATCCATTGTTACCGGGCGTTTTTCAGCCGCACGAACTAAACCACGAAGTAATTTTTCTCGGCTGAATTCTTCGCGATTACCATTCTTTTTAATTACTAATAAAGGTGCTTTTTCAATTCGTTCAAAAGTAGTAAATCTAGTACCGCAATACTCACATTCACGTCTTCTGCGAATAGCACGTCCCTCATCACTTGGTCTACTGTCGACAACCTTTGATGAATCATGATGACAATGTGGACAGATCATAAGACAGACCTCTTTTCTTGATTATAGATTTTTTAATAACGTTTTTACTTCAATTTTTAATTCGTCTAAATTACCCGAATTATCAATAACAAAATCAGCCAATTTTTTCTTCTCTAACATCGACATTTGTGATGAAATTTGTTTTTTAGCAGTTTGCTCATCTAAATTATTTCGTTTCATCAATCTAGTCAATTGAGTGTTGGAATCAACATAAATACTAATAACGGCATCAAAATACGATTGATAATCACTTTCAAATAGCAATGGAATTTCAAAGATATAAATAACTTTGTCATCTAATGAATGAATATTTTCTACTATTTGTAAAATACGCTGACGAATAAGTGGTGCGGTAATATCAGTCAGCTTTTTCAATTGCAGTTTATCGCTAAAAACAATTTGACTCATTTTTTTGCGATCTAAACTACCATCAGCTAATAAAATATTCTTCCCAAATGAAGCGGCAATTTTATTTAATCCGACTGTGCCCACTTCTACTACTTCACGCGCGATATCATCAGCATTGAAAATTTTACAGCCATTATCAGCCAAAATATCTAAAACGGTTGTTTTTCCTGAAGCAATACCACCAGTTAACCCGTATATTTTACTCATTTGATTACCTGACAGTGTGGGCAAAAGTGTGTTCCGCGACCACCGACTTTGATTTTTTCAATTTCAGTTCCGCAACGATCACAAGGAGTACCTTCTTTACCATATGCATGCAAAAAATCCTGCATATGACCAGCGTGGCCAGTTGAATCAAGATATGATCTAACCGTTGATCCTCCAGCTTCGATACCCATTTTCATTTCCATATTAGAATACTTGATAACATTTTTAATATCTTCATCGTTTAAATGGTTGGCAGGAGTTTCTGGGTGCAGTTTAGCATTCCACAAAACCTCATCAACATAAATATTGCCTAGACCACTCATAACTGACTGATCCAGCAAAACAGTCTTAATATCTTTACGATGACGCATGATCCTTGGTTTAACATTTTCAAAAGTAAATTCTTTTGAAAGTGGTTCCGGACCTAACTTTTGAATGGATTTATTAACATCCAAATCACTTGTTCGCCAAAGTTGCATGCGACCAAATTTACGAACGTCATTGTATATAAGTTTTTGACCATCATCTAATGTGAAAATGGCATGCGAATGCTTATCGATCATTGCGGGATCATTTGAAACACGGTATTTACCTTCCATACGAAGATGACTAATAATTGTATAACCATTATCCAAATGAATCAATAAAAATTTTGCACGACGACCAATATCAGTAATAGTAGCACCGGTAACCATGTCGACAAATTGTTCAACATCCCCAGTGATCAAATTTTGATAACGTATTTCTACATCTAATATTTTACGTCCCTTAATTTGTTTAATGAGACCACGTCTGACCGTCTCTACCTCTGGCATTTCAGGCATTTAATTCACCTACTCTATAATTTATTTGGCTTCATACCAAGTTTTACCATGTGCTGACTCAACCTTTAAAGGTACATCTAGCTTAACCGCTGAATCCATAACACTTGGAACTAATTTTTCAAGAATTGGTATTTCCTCTTTTGGAGCTTCAAAAATCATTTCATCATGTACCTGCAATAACAAATTAGCTTGCAGATTTTCTTTATCAAGCATCTTTTGCATATTTATCATGGCAACTTTAATAATATCAGCAGCACTACCTTGAATTGGTGTATTCATTGCGGTTCTCTTAGCAAAATTTCTGACATTAAAGTTCTTAGAATGAATATCTGGCAAATAACGACGACGATGCATGATCGTTTCAACATAACCATTTTCACGAGCATATTTAACGATATCATCCATATATTTTTTAACACCAGGGTATTGCTCAAAATAAGAATCAATAAATGCTGCGGCTTGCTTTCTAGTTATGCCAATATTTTGTGACAAACCGTAGTCACTAATTCCGTAAACAATTCCAAAGTTAGTAGCTTTGGCTTGGCGACGCATGTCAGGTGTGACATCTTCGGTACTATTTAGTCCAAAGATCCTCATAGCAGTATGTGCATGAATATCATAGTCTTCTTTAAATGCCTCTTGCATATGTTCATCACCAGAAATATGAGCTAAAACACGCAATTCAACTTGTGAATAATCGGCAGAAAACATTTCCCAGTCTTCATGTTGTGGTACAAAGGCACGTCTGATCTGTCTTCCTTCATCGATCCTGATTGGAATATTTTGCAAATTAGGTTCAATTGAAGAAAGGCGTCCTGTTTGAGTCAAAGTTTGTAAGTAAATCGTATGAATTTTGTTATCTTGTTGAATAAATTTTTGTAATCCTACTACATAAGTAGATTGAATTTTTGATATTTGACGATAATCCAAAACCATTTGCACAACAGGTGACTTATCTTTTAATTTTTCCAAAACGTCGACTGAAGTTGAATAACCAGTCTTAGTTTTCTTGATAACTGGCAATTTTAAGTCCTCAAATAAAACAACTCCAAGTTGTTTAGGAGAATTGATATTAAATTCTTGTCCAGCTTCTTTGTAAATTTTTTGCTCAATTTCTGTAAGTCTTGTAGCAAAAGTATTTTCCATCTCTTTTAGACGAGTTGCATCAACTTTGACACCTTTGATCTCCATTTCGGCTAAAACATTAGATAATGGCAATTCAATTTCATCATATAAACTATCTTGGTCATTGTCTTTTAACTCTGACATCATCTTATCTTTTAATTCAGCGATAATTTTAGTTTTTTGAGATAGGAAATTCATCAAGACATGATCATCTTCTGGAACGGCTTTTTTAACACCCTTACCATAAAATTCTTCTTCCATTGGCAAGTTGTAACCGTAGTTTTGGGAAACGATCCCAATATCAGACTTGTTGTCATTAGTATCCAAAAGATATGAAACTAACAACATATCAAAACTTACACCTTTTAGATCACAGCCATAACGATGCAATAATGCAATCGTCTTCTTATTGTCAAAAGTATACTTTTCTTTAGATTCATCCTCTATCCATGCTTTAAGATCCGGATTTTCTAAGATAGAAATATCAGTTGTAGCGTAATAATTATCACCGCTCTTAACTGCTAAACCGATAATTGGATCAAGATGATAGTTGCTTCCAAAGCTTTCAATGATCAAAGTCTGAGGTTCTGTACTGTTTAAAATATTCTTAGCTGCTTCATCATTAAGTTCTGAATATTTTATTTCAGATAAGGCCTCTTGAGTTTGTTCTGGTTCAACATTCATTCTCTCTAAAAATGAATTGAAACCTAATTTTTGATAAAACTTGATCAGTTGTTCCTGATTATCACCTTGATACTCCAAATCAGTTAATTTGATCTCTATTGGAGCTTCTTTATTGATCGTAGCCAATTTCTTACTCAAAAAAGCTTGATCTTTATCGTTGATCAAATGTTCCTTGAGCTTACTTTTCTTCATTTCGTCAACGTGTTCATAGAGATTTTCCATCGTATCGTATTCATTTAATAGTTTAATGGCAGTCTTCTCACCGACTTTTTCAACACCAGGATAGTGATCAGAGTTATCGCCCATCAAACCTTTCATATCAATGATTTGTTCCGGAGTTATCCCTAATTTTTCTTTAACATGTTCTGGAGTATAGGCTTCAGTTTCAGTAACTCCCTTAACATTAACTTTTACAGTAACTTTATCAGTCGTTAATTGAGTTAGATCACGATCACCAGTAATGACAGTTACGTCCATATTGTCTTCGTCAGCTTCTTTAGACAAAGTTCCAATAATGTCATCAGCCTCATAATTTTTTAACTCATAAGTTTTGATCCCGCGTAAATTCAGTAGTTCCTGAATTAGTGGAAGCTGTTCCATAAGTTCTGGTGGAGTTTTGGCACGAGTACCTTTATAATCAGAAAACATCTCTGTTCTAAAAGTTGTTTTACCAGCATCAAACGCTACTAAAGCATGTGTTGGTTTTTCGTCCTTTAAAACTATTTCTAACATATTATTGAAGGCATACAAAGCATTCGTGTGAATACCGTCGCCTGAAACAAATTTATCTAAGACATTATGCATGGCAAAAAATGCTCTAAAAGAAACACTGTTCCCATCAATTAAAAGTAATTTTTTCTTTTCCGTCATATTTTCTCCCATTGAAAACGAAATTAATCATATCTATTTTAACAAAGTATCCCACTTATTGAAAAATAAAGGGTCAAACAAAAAGAACGCAACAAACTGCGCTCCTCTTCAAAATCATTTTACTTTATATTTTCTTTCAACATAAATAACTGAAATCAAGATCATCAATGAAATAACGGTTAAAATCCCAAAATCAAGTTTTGAACCAATTATTGTACTAGCAACTTCACCATGATTCAAAGCTGCCACTGAAATTATGACTGACAAAACATTAGTCCCTAATGATCCGGCGTATTGCTGCATCATACTAAAAAGTGAATTTTGATCAGATTTACTGCGTCCGGTAACTTGCATACTACCATCTGACAAAGACGGTCCAAAACCAAAGTTAAAGCCAACTCGTAGCACTAAGTAAATTAAAATAATACTTACCAGTGTCAGATCCTTTCCGACAACAAAGAATAGAAATGCACCAATAGTAACTAAGAATCCGCTTAAAACTAACGGAATAGTTGGACCTTTTTTATCATATATATACCCCGCCACAGGTCCAACCATCGCACCGATCAATGAACCTGGCAATAACATCAACCCAGCTTGTGCCGAATTCATTTTTAAAACCGTCTGCGCAAAAATAGGCAGTACAAACGATAATCCAATATTAATGAACTGCAAACCAAAATATCCGAATAATCTAAATCTAAGCACCGGGATCTTTAAAATAGAAAAATCGATCAATTGGCGTTTACTTTTAGCATTGTACCAACCAAAAATTGCCACTACTGCTATTGTCATTAAAATCCAGATACCAAATTGCATCGAAATAAAACCATGACGCCCAGCTTGATCAAACGTGAATAAGATCATTGTAAATATTGCCGCTAACCCAGCAACACTCAAATAATCAAAAGAAGTCTGCGTCCCTATACTTTCACCTTTAATACTTAAAAATCCGATGATACTAAGTAAAACAATAATAGGAATAACGCCAATAAAAATAGCCCGCCATGACCACATACCGCTCACGATTCCACCATAAGTTGGTCCAAGTGCAGGCGCTAATGAAATAATAATACTAGCAAATCCAGTATAGACACCAATTCTTGCTGGAGGGACCTCTTCAAAAATCAGATTAAACATCAATGGTGTCGCTAAACCAGTTGCAATTGCCTGAATTAGTCTGCCACATAGCAAAACAACAAAATTTGGTGAAAACATACATATTAGAGTTCCGACAAAACAAGATAGCGCCGCAAAACTAAAAATTTTTATCGGTTTGAACTTTTTCAAAATATACGCAGTCGTACTCATAACAATGGTCGTCAATAACAAATACCCCGTTGTCAGCCACTGTACCGTTCCTAAACTAACATTGAGATCTTTAGTCAAGGTCGGAAAAGTTACGTTCATCGAAGTTTCTACCAATATTCCCACAAAGGATAGTAATCCAACCGCTAAAATTGATAACTTAACTCGTGTAGATACTCTTTGATCCAAATTACTTCCTCTTTTCCAAAAAAAATAGAGATACCGTGTATTCAACGATATCTCCGTTACAGACATTATTTTAATGACTTTTACTCTAAGCCAAGATTATTAATTTGTCAAAGCAAAATTATTCCTCGATCAGATCCGCTTTAAC
The DNA here is from genome assembly GCF_003946605.1 of Companilactobacillus baiquanensis. Classification (GTDB taxonomy): domain Bacteria; phylum Bacillota; class Bacilli; order Lactobacillales; family Lactobacillaceae; genus Companilactobacillus; species Companilactobacillus baiquanensis. Next base: position 49,877 of record NZ_RHOQ01000001.1, on the reverse strand, counting down.
ACGCAAATTAACACAAGCCACTAGCATTATTAAACTAATGAAAAACATAAAAGTTGGCAAAGAAGCAATCGTTCCATTGTGAATCAAACTTACCACATAAGTTAAAAGACTGACGATCAAATAATAACCTAAACTAAAAATTCCACTAGCAGTCCCAATGACATCTTCATAACCTTTCAAAGCTAAGTTTAACGCGATTGGCAAGGAAGTATTTAATCCTAAAAATATTAAGAAAAATCCTATTATCAAAATAATCGACTGGTCAAATGACAATAATAGTAACAACACGCCACTAGAAATAACACTGAAGACCAATCCAGATATTAAGATCATCTCTGATTTAAAGTAATTAACCAGATAGTTAACTAAAAAAGCACCTAATAAACTGGCTAGTGCTAAAACAATTCCCAAACTTCCATATTGTACTGATGTAAAACCGAAATGATCCATAAATATAAATGGTGCTTCGGAATAATAACCAAAAAGTATCCCATTGATACCACCTATCAGAATCCCATACGACCAAACCCGAGAGTCCGTTAAAAGTCGTTTAGTTACTTTTAAAATTGAAACTGTTTCTGTGTTTGTAATAACTTGTGTCTCTGGTAAACGATAAAAACTATAAAACAATATTAAAACAGCCATAACTACCAATGTACTGAATACATTTCGATATCCTAAATACTGTTGTACGATTCCACCTATCAAAGGGCCAAAAGCAGGAGAAAGCGCCATTGCTGCACCTACTTTAGAAAACACTTTAGCACCTTCTATACCATCAAAACTTTCACGCATAATGGTTTGAGTAACAACAGATCCAACACTTGCACCAAACGCTTGAACAAATCTACTTAACAGTAATAATTGAAAGTTAAAACTGATCAGTAAACCGATATTACCGACCAAATAAACTACAATACCCGAAAGCATCGCACTTCTACGACCTATTTTGTCTGATAGTTGTCCCCAGAAAAATACTCCCAACGCAAAAGCAATAAAATAAATACTCATAGTCAACTGTGCTTTAGAGGCACTGACTAACATATTCGTACTAATTTGTGGCAATACAGGTGTAAAAATGGATTCACTTATTTGTGGAAATCCTACTAAAACAATAATTAACAATAATGATGGTACTCTTTTTTGGAGACTTGCCGAACTTGCAAGGCTTCAAACCGAGGTCAGAGACAGCCTTTCAGGCTCTGACCGTTCCGCACAGCCAGTGATTTTTTCCAGTTCCGGAGACGGCATATACAGCCCCCACAAAATAAGGACCGCAATCCAAAATCGGATTACCGTCCTTATTTAATAATGTTTCCTATTTAACTAACTCGCCTTTTTTGTAAATTGCCTTATCAGCTTGAGCTACTGCTTCGACACTTTCCAAAGGATCGTTGTCTAAGACTAGGAAGTCCGCAAACTTGCCTTCTTCAAGACTGCCATATTCGTCAGTAATTCTAAGTAATTCTGCAGCGTACTTAGTTGTACCAAGAAGTGCTTGATATGGTGTAGCGCCAATACTTGTTAATAGAGCTAATTCATCAGTTGTACCTGTCTCAAAACTGTTGAATGGAGTTCCGGCATCTGTTCCGACAACTACTTTAACACCCTTCTTTAAAGCCATACCAATATTCTTGAAGAAATCATCTTTAACAATGTCATTTTTCTTGATCATGTAATCTGGGATCTTACCAACACCGTATTTATCAATTCCAGCACAGGCATTCAAAGTTGGAACAAGGTAAACATTGTTTTTCTTCATAAATTCAGCTTGTTTTTCATCTACATAGATACCATGTTCAATTGAATCGACACCAGCATCAAGTGATAATTGAATACCGCGATTACCTTGAGCATGTGAAGCAACTGTCATGTGTTTTGTGTGAGCTTCTTGAACGGCAACTGCCATTTCACCTTCAGTTAATTCAGTATCATCAACTTGGTCAGTTGAGGACATAACCCCACCAGTAGCCATAACTTTAATATTTTTAGCACCGAGTTTGAAGTTTTCACGAACTGCTTTTCTCATTGCATCTGGTGAATCAACTAAATGACCCATAGTAGTTTCGCCGTTTAAACCTTCAGTAAAATCACCATGGCCACCAGTCATTGTCATCGGACGACCTGATGGTAAGATTTCAGTCCCTTTCAAATTTCCTTCGGCTTGGATCTTTGCCAGCTTGATATCGGTGTTAAAGGCACAACCACAATCTCTAATATATGTAACACCTGCGTGTAATAAGGTATTTAGATTTTTCAGAGCTAAGAAAGTAACTTCTGTTTCTGATAAATATTCAAGCTTATCACTGTCATCAGGATCCATCATTAAATGGGTATGGGCATTGATAAGACCTGGCATAACATATTTACCATGAAGATCAACAACGTCGTCACTATTTGGAGTACCTGTACCGACTTCAGTAATCTTTCCACCATCATCAACTGTAAAATAGCTATTTTCAACTATCTTGTTATCGGTTCCGTTAAATAAATTAAAATTAGTGAATGTTGTCATAAAATTCTCTCCTTATTGAAGGTTTTCGCCTTACTTTTTAAAATGTACTCCAAATTCTAAGAGTCTTTCTAATTATTGTCAAATTAAAATTAAAAAATTAATACTTTCATGTGACTTACATTAACAAAATCGACATATATTGCCCATTTTATCGATTTTTCCATTGACATAAAGATTAGAAAAGATTAAATTTAGACCTATTCTTTACTTAATATTCAAGGGGGATCTATTTTATGGAATACTTAATTGCATTCACTATTGTTATGGTATTCATGTTGATCGGTGACTGGATTTCAGCCGCCACCAAAGCATTTATACCATCTATCTTTATCACGGCGGTTCTTTTCGCTATTGGATTTTGGACGATCATTCCTAAGGATATTGTTGCAAAAGCATCTTTCAATACCGCTTTCACTGGTATGGGGGTTTCACTATTACTAGTACACCTTGGTACTTTGATGAGTTTAAAAGAACTTATTAATCAATGGAAAGCAGTTTGTATTGCGCTATTAGGAGTTTTGGGGACTTTAGTTCTAACACTTACTGTAGGTACATTGATTTTTGACTGGCATACAGTTGTTGCTGCCATTCCTCCACTAACAGGTGGTATGGTTGCTACACTTTTGATGACAGATGGTTTAAAAGCAGCCGGTGCAACAACATTAGTCGCACTACCAGTTTCAATGTTTATCTTGCATTCATTTATTGGCTACCCAATGACCGCTATTCTTTTACGAAAAGAAGGACGACGATTAAAAGATGAATTTAAGAGTGGCAAAGGACACATCGATCCTAATGCACCGAAAATCACCGGTATGGCTGATTCATTAGATACTAAAAAACATATTCTGAATTTGCCTGAACAGTTTCAATCTCCAGTTTTCATTATCGTACGTGTCGCCTTGATTGCTCTTTTGGGTAATTGGTTAGCAGGATTGATGAATGGAGTTATTAACGCCAATGTTATCTGCCTTATCTTAGGTGTTATAGCACATCAACTAGGACTACTAGAAGATAACGCCTTAACACGAGCTGGTGTTTTCAATTGGTTGATTTATGGATTAATGGCTTACGTATTCTCGCAACTAAGTTTAACTACACCAGATATCATTGGTGGCATACTAGTTCAAATCTTAGTTTTAATTGCTTTGGGAATTTTTGGAATGTTCGTTGCTTCATATCTTCTAGCAAAACCCTTTGGTATGAGTAAACAAATGGCATTTGCTTGTTCACTTACTGCCTTGTTCGGCTTCCCGGCTGATTTTATTTTAACAACTGAAGTTTGCCGTACCATTGCCGATAACGATCAAGAAGAAGAATATTTAACACAAAATATGTTACCGAAAATGCTCGTTGGTGGTTTCGCCACAGTTTCAATGGCATCAGTAATTATTGCTTCGGTTTTCTTGAAACTAATTTAAAAAATAAAGTATTTCTTTCCTATTTTATATAGTTTAAGAAATACTTATTTTTTTTGCCAAAATTTAGATATTCAATTTTCATGATTTTTCCAATTAATAAAATGAATCTTTCATAAAAATACTCATTTTAAGAAAACATCTCTTACAATAAATGAATTATATAGCAAAGAATGAATATTATAATTTAAATATGTCATACAGGGTATTCATAATTTGACAATTATCAGGGATAGAGGTAAAAAACATGAGATTTCAACAACTAAATCATGACCCAAATACTGTCATGAAAAAGAAATTGGTTAAATCGAATAAAAATTGGGTTGTAGTAAGCAGCCTTTCAATCGCAGGGGGATTATTCTTATTCGGTGCTCCTAGTTACGTTGCAAATGCTGCAACAACTGACACCGTACAACAAGAAGTCGTAACATCTGACCCTTCCAGTTCGGGGACCACGTCGGCACAAACGACAACTGCAGCCCCTGTAACTGACGGATCTAAAGAAACGCCACAATTAAATAGCAATAATACAAATGTTACTGATACAACAAAAGATACTGATGCAACATCAGAAAATACCGCTAATACAGCCGATACTACTAACCAAGTAACAGATGATACATCAACAACACCTGATCCAACTAATAATAATGTTGAAAATGGTGGCACTGATGCCACTAATACAGGTAATGAAACAACACAGCAACAGCCACAACTACAAGCACAGGCATTTAGTGCGGAAGCTGCACCCGTTGCTGAAGACGAACCAGTAAGTGACAATACTAGTCCTAGAACAAGCGGAACTGGTTGGTTAATTAGTGAAGATGGTAAAACTTTGGAAATTAATGGTCAATTGGACACTGATAACCCTAGTGATTACCAAGGTTGGGGAGGTACTGATAATTTAAATAGTATTACTACTATTAATGTTACTGCTGCCGTAACTGCGCCTACTGATTCATCTTATTTATTTGCCAATATGCCTAAGCTTACTTCTATTGATATGAGTCAATTAGACACTAGCAACGTGGCAAGTACCGAAGGAATGTTCAAAAACGATATCAGTTTAACGAATCCTGACTTTTCTCAAAACTCATTTAAAATGGCCACAAATATCAGCCATATGTTTGAAAATGATACTGGTCTTATAACGGTCAAATTCGGTGGTCTTGACAAAAACTTTAATAGAATTGGTACTGGCTTCACTAAAATTGTTAACGGAAGTTATGCATTTGCTAATTGTACTTCATTAACTGACATACTAAGTCCAAATCCAGATAATTCAGGAACCAATTCTTGGATTGTTAATACCGACAGCAGTGTGCCAGGTAAAAGAGATTTAAGAGCTATGTTTAAAAATGACGTGTCCCTTTCTACAATTAATATGTACACATGGGCATGGGCAAAATCGACGGTTTCTGAAAGTGACCGGGCTGAAACAGGTGACTCATCAATTGGTGAAGGTATGTTTGATGGAACTAACTTGAGTTCACTAACATTAAGTTCAATCCTTTCTTTTAACCCCAAAACACTATTGACTTCTAATGAAGGAACCGTTTGGTCAACGGAAGATAAGTCTGTATCCCTATATGGAGTTCCACAGGATAACCCAGCAACCGGAATATCAAATGGTCTTGGTGATGTCTTTAAAGGATCCTCAAGTAAGGAACAAGATGGTCAAAGTGTAAAAATAGTATTAAATGCAACTGATAAGTTAGCAACAGGGACATCTGTTGTAAACCACGTTACCCTACATACTAACAAAGGCGATATTGTTCAGGATATTTCTGGTAAAGTTGGAGATACCGGAACTATAGAAATCCCAGCTACGTATACTTTTGCAGACGGTAACCCTTACACAAGAACATCTACCGCAACAACAGCTAGTTTTACATTTGGGCAAACAATGGCCACGGCTTTGCCAGAAGCAACATATGATTCCCTTCCTGCTACAGGTGGAACTGTAACAATAAATACTAGCGATGAAAGTAATACCCCTATATCCATTACAGTTGATCCAACCAATCATTTAGTTGGCGACACCGTTAACGTTGATTTGAGTGATCCCACGATAACAGCACAATTGCCAACGGGATATCACATTTCAGATGATTCTATAGTTCAAGTAACATTCCAAAATTCCACGGATGAACCAGTGGTTGCTTCTGAAGACTCAAAAATCACTTTAGAGGGAGACACTATTACACCAGACCCTGTCACTGTTCAGACAAATAAAGGTCCTGTTACTCTAACTGTCCCTGAAGGTGAAGTTGGTACTACTGTTAAACCAGTAACTCTTGAAAGTAAACCTGGTTATGATGCTCCTGAAGTATCAGTTACTTACAATCCTGATGGGACTGCAACTGTTACTAATCTAGATGGTTCTGAAATCACTAGTGACAACTTACCTACCTACACAGGTAAAACCGTCAAAGCTGGTTCCGAAGTAACTATCGTTACTGATCAAGGTACAGATGCTTCAGGTAACGCCATCTCCGCTCCAGTTTCAGTTACAATTCCTGATGATGCTGTAATCGGTACCCCTACTAAGGTCACTGTTTCCGTAAAAGGATACGAACCTAAAGAGGTTGAAGCTACTATTTCTGTTGATGAACAGGGTAATTACACCGCTACTTATACTGATGCAGATGTAGCTACTGGTACAACTAAAGACCCTCTTAAACTTAATGGTGAAAATATTACACCAGACCCTGTCACCGTTCAGACAAATAAAGGTCCTGTTACTCTAACTGTCCCTGAAGGTGAAGTTGGTACTACTGTTAAACCAGTAACTCTTGAAAGTAAACCTGGTTATGATGCTCCTGAAGTATCAGTTACTTACAATCCTGATGGGACTGCAACTGTTACTAATCTAGATGGTTCTGAAATCACTAGTGACAAATTACCTACTTACACAGGTGTACCAAATAAAGCAATTTCTATCACATTTACAAAACCTGATGGTAGTACACAAGTAGTTCCTATACTCGCTGGTTCTCATAAATATGGTGATGATCCCATAACAATTACACCTGATTCAATAAATGGATATACAGCTCCTGCTGTTCTTGTTACATTTAATAATGAAGACGGTACACCGTCATTAAATTACGCAAATGATCCAACTAAAGAGGTGGATGATCAAAGTACATTAACTTACACACCAATCCCAACTAGTTCAGGCGAAACAGATCCAGATACACCTGAAAATGGTGATATCGAGTACAAGAACCAAACAATCTCCACATACGCTGACAAACCTGCCGTCCAACTTTATCAACTTGGTGAAGATGGCAAGATGACACTTTCAACAACTCGTTCACTTGCTTCTGCAACTGATTGGTTAAGTGATGCTGTAATCACAGTTGACGGTGTTGGATACTATCGTGTTTCAACAAATGAATGGGCTAAGATGAGCCAAGCTTATCCATACACTGCACCTAATGTTTATGTCAGAGCTTATGATGATTCTGCTAAACTACTTTACAAAGCTGAAAGTGATTTGATTGAAAACAGATCTCTTGCTCCAAACAGTAGTTGGGTTGCTGATCATCAAACATATGTAATCAACAATACAAAACACTATCGTGTTTCTACTAATGAATTTGTTAACGAAAAAGATGTTTATGTTTACACTCCAATAGACGCAGTCGTAACAACTCATGCTGGTTCATATGCAAGTCTGTACACTGCTAAAGGTGATCTAGTTACAAATAGATCATTAAGTGCCAACAGCAGTTGGAAGACTGATAGTATTACAAATATTAACGGTGAACAATATTATCGTGTTTCAACAAATGAATTTGTTAAAGCAGCTGATGTTGATATTAATCGTTAATTAGACACAAAAATAAGCTAAATTCCAAATAGGAATTTAGCTTATTTTTTTATATATCTATAACCGAAACATCCCCATTTCTACTAATTGCTCTACAACAATCAGAATAAACTTCAATGTATTCATACATGCCCTTTTTCGCCAATGATCGTGCGCGATCCATACCATCCGGTAAAACTTCTCCAGTATGATAATGAGTTAATATTTCTAAAACATACGTCAACGTGTGAACTTCATAAGTACCACCTAAATAACATTTAGAAATATAGCCCATTAGGATTCCATTTAAATTAACTTCTGGAAATTCACCTTGAATCGTAGCAATGATTTGATCTATTTCTGCTTGATTTAACCGACCATCACCAATATCTAATTTACTAAGCGCATCCATATATTTTTTGGAACGTTTTTTTCGTAAAATATTAGCAACCCTGCCTGTTTTAGTTCCTGTATTAGAATTATTATCTATCCTCTTCTTACTAGACAAATTCATGGAACTATTAGAACTCATATTGAGTAACCTTCTTGGCATTACAAAAGTACCTTTCTAGTTTTAGAAACTTTATTTAAGTCATTCTTCTCTGCTCCAATTGGTCGACCGGATGCGGGAACAGCACGACTTTTACCCCATTCTCTTATATCATCGATTTTTTCGGGACTAGTTTGTGATAAGGGAACCACATTTTGAAAAGTTTCCGTAATTAAGTTTTCTGACAGATCAGTATCTTCAGATAACGTTGTATACGCTAGATCACGGACAGCTGATTCTAAATCGGCACCTGTAAAACCATTCGATATATCAACGATATTATCAGACAACGGACCGGCAAATTGAACTTTGAGATATTTTTTCATATAAAGCGAAATAATCTCTCTTCTCTCTTCAGCAGTTGGTAAATCAACGAAAAATAACTCATCAAAACGTCCTCGTCTTAATAATTCCGAAGGTAGTTTACTAACGTCATTGGCCGTTGCTACAACAAAAACTTGTTTCTTGCTTTCTTGAAGCCAGAAAAGAAATTGTCCAACCATTCTAGTTGACACACCGCCGTCATTACTTGAACTAGCTCCTGATAATCCCTTTTCGATCTCATCGATCCATAATACACACGGTGAAACTTGATCCGCTGTATTAAGTGCATCTTTTAATTGTTGTTCAGTTTGGCCTACGTAACTTCCTTGGACCGTTGCAAAATCTAATCTGTATAACGGTAACTTCCAATTAGCAGCAATTGATTTAGCAGACAAAGACTTCCCACAACCGGGAACACCGACTAACAGGATTCCTCTTGGAGGTCTTAATCCACGTTTTCGTAACTCCGCATGTTTAGTAGGTGTTAATAATTTCTTTTTAGATGCTAACCACTGTTGCAAACCTGATAGTCCACCGACTTCTTTGACACTATCATCAACAGTTATTTTTTCTAATCCGGATATATTGGTAAATAATCTATCTTTGGACTTTCTAATTTCATCAATATCATCTTTTTTAATCGACTTCTTAGCAATAAGGGAAGCTATAACATTTTCGGTTTCTATTTTAGTAACACCGACTAATGATGTTGCCGCTTCTTTAACATCTTCATCATCCCATTCTATTGGGATCTCACTACGATAATCATCAATATATTCAGAAATAATATCGTACATTTCGTTTTCATCAGGAAGATCCAGTTTAAGAACCATCCCCAAGCGCTGTAACTGACTCCATACAGTTGTATTCGTTAAAGTAATTACCATTCCACCTGACTCATTAGCCAGCGTAACTAAATCAAGAATCTGCTTTGCACCATCATTTCCGCTAGATATATCTGGTACTTCAGTCAAAATCAAAGTAAGATTTTGACGATGTTTCATCTCTTCACCAATATAATCCATCGCACCATAAACTGACTTATCTTCATTAACTACTTGGTCATTTTCAATATTATACGTGCCTTTTGATAAGGTATGTACTAAAAAGCCTAAATTTAATTCCTCAGAAATCGATTTTAGTAAATCTAACGCTCTTGATCTCTCGATCGTATTCAACGCAATGAACGGTATTCTAGCGATGGAATATCTCGTTAATAAGTCTTTAGCCTCTTTTATTCCGCTCAAAAAAGTTTTCCTCCTTAATTATCCACTCTATTATTTCTTACTAAACTAGATAATTTTCCACTTTTATCAGCCTCTGCTGATTCTTCTAAGTTACTTTGTAGATCTTTACGTGAATTGTATAACATCTCAATTAATTTTCGCCTTGGATCTGTTGGAATTGCTTCTATATTAACCAAGGATTTCATAGTATCAAACTCTTTTTTTAATTGATGAACGGATTTAACAAAATTAGCTTCCTGTATACCTGGATGACTAATTTGTTTTTCAAAAGTTTTGACTGAATCCGTCATGCGTTTATTAATTACAGTAGTTAAACGTTTCATAAATCTATCTGCGACACCCGTTTGCCAAACTAGTATACCGTTCTTTGCAATCTCTAAAACTTGATCGTCATTTTCATGAGTATCAAATTTTTTTAATAAATCTACCCACTCACGATACGTTGATATATTAGCCATTATTGATGTCTCCTAACTAAAATATTGTCTGGTACTAGGTCCCAGTCAGGTAGACCTTTAGCAAATACGTCTTCGTGTTCCACTGTCTTTGAATTTTCATTATCCGAGGTTTGAATTGGTTTAAAGATATTTTCGTCTATTGTTGAAAATGCAGAATTATTTTTATTATCCATTATTAAGCCTCACTTTTCACATTAATGTGACGAGTACTAGTTTTTAAATTACGTACATATTGTTGTGGAGTCAGTTGATCTAAAAACTCAATAACTTTATTGTATTCGGCATCTGCTACCGCAAATTCATCCCTAATATCCACGGTTTCTGCCATAATTTGCCTAATTATATTAGCTCCATCTTTTTTCTGATCTTCAAACTGTTGAATTATTTCCTGTTTTCTCTTTTCGATAATGTCAATTTTTCGTTTAGAATGAATAGCCCAATAACCACCAAATAAGGCCAAAACAACTCCTATAATTGTGTGTCCAGATAAGGCAAGGATAATCCCTATTGCACCCAAAACTCCTCCAATATAAAACCGAGTTTTGCTTATTTTATTTTTATTTAATTCGACTTGTTTCTTAGCTTCAACATCAGTTTGATAATTATTTATACTATCAATTTCATTCTCACCGTTTTCAGTCACACCAGAAAAGCCATTTACAGTGTACTTAACTTTTTCAGGTACTCGATTACGGTTTTTTAAAATTAAATCACCATAAGCATCTTTGATCCAATCTTTTGATAGAGCAATGGCAAATTTTTGAGTTGAGGAGCTACCACCACTGCCGCCATTCATCAAAGCAGCATCAGTCAACAGTTGAGAGAAATCCTTTCTTTCAACATATGATTTATCCTCCACCTTCATATCCTGATTAGCTCTTACTTTATTACCACTATATTTAATGATAAGTTCATTTAATCGTTCCTCACGTTTATATTTAAGTTCCTCACTATCAAATCCGGTAACTAATGACATTAAAATCTCATCTAACTGTTTTTTGGTATTTTCAGTTGAATCAACTTTACTGAATATTTCTTTAAAATAATCCAAAATGTTTCGGTGGAGATACGCGCCTTTCAAGGTATCCTCAAGATCTACCCAGTTTGAAGAATATTGTTGCAACATTGGATACGGATTATTCAATTTATCAGGTTTATAAAGGGCTAAAGCTTCACCCCATTGTTTTTCTTGCTGTTGAGTGAAGTTCGGACGATTTTCAAGGTTAGTTAACCAACGTTCAAGGGTATTGGATACAGTACCTTCTGCATCAACACCTAATAAACCATTAGCAAAAGCATCAATTATAATAATAGAGTTTCGGTCTAATTGTGTTTCATCTTGGCTTCTTAAATAATATGAAGTCCACTTAAGGCTAGCATTCTTTCGATTGGCTCTGCGACATATTAATGCAAATAACAATGCTGTTTTTTGTTTATCGCGCTTTAATGCTTCATTTAATGCTTTATCAGCTAACTCATGATCATCGTTTATCCATGCGGACAATGCCACCAAACAAGGTGCTAACCAATATCCAGGAGCGGAAATCATCATTTTTTCACTAGCAGAAGTAATTACTTCTTTTCGAACTATTTCTAAATCATCTGCTTGCAGGATACCAACTGTTGTTCTTCTTATTTCATCATAATGACCATAGTTCTTTTCAATTTCTTGTCTAATTTTAACGACTCTAGTCTCTGAAACACTCAAATTATTACTGAGCATTTGTTGCTCCACATAGTTGTTAAATTGTCGTCTCAAAGTCAAAATTTCACTTTGTACTGATGCGACTTTATTATCAACATCTTGAACATTAGCATCAACATTTCCTATATTATTAGCCAAAACACTCAAATTTCTCTCAATTGTTCTAAGGTCTGCTTCTTGAATCGCCTCTGTCATTAGTTTTCTCCCTATTCCTATAAAATTCCTTATAACAATAACATTATACTCAAGTGCAACTACCGTTGTCATTAATTTTTCCGTATATAAATATTTTTGTTTGAAATAAAAAAAAGGTGTATCAGATTTTATCTGATACACCTTTAATTCTAAATTTTATTGTTGATTAGGATTCAAATTACTCAAAACTTGTTCATAAGCAGTCTCGTACTTTTGAACATCCCCTGCACCCATGAAAATAATAACAGCATTATGGTAGTCCAATAATGGTGACATATCTTCTAGTTTAAGAACTTGTCCACCTTTATGGATCTTATCACCTAAATCTTTACTTGTAATATCACCATGTTTTTCACGAATGGATCCAAAGATATTTGTTAAATAAACATCATCGGCAAGATCTAGCGATTTAGCAAAATCATCCATTAATGCAAGTGTTCTTGTATAAGTATGTGGTTGGAAAACAGCTACTACTTCGCGGTCTGGATATTTTTGTCTAGCGGCATCAATTGTGGCTTTGATTTCTTGTGGGTGATGAGCATAGTCATCGATAATAACCATATCAGCGACTTTCTTTTCACTGAAACGTCTCTTAACACCACTGAAAGTTTGCAATTCCTTATTGATCAAAGCATGGTCAAGATGTTCCATGTGACCAACGCCAATAACTGCAAGTGAATTCAATACATTATGTTCACCATACAATGGAACTTCAAAATTACCAATATTTTCACCCTTGATAGAAACGTCAAATGAAGATCCTTTGACAGTACGTTTGATATTAGTTGCACGAATATCATCAGTTTCATTTAGACCATAATAATAGATAGGAACGTCCGTCTTGATCGACTTAGCGTGCTTATCCTCGCCCCAAATGAAAATACCTTTTTTAGTCTTACGTGCTTCTGATTCAAAAGCATCGACAACATCATTGATCCCACCAAAGAAGTAATCTGGATGGTCAAAATCAATATTTGTAATGATCAAATAGTCAGGTGAATAGTCTAAGAAGTGACGACGATATTCATCAGCTTCAAAAACAAAGAATTTAGCATCTTTAACACCTTTACCCGAACCATCACCAATTAAATATGACGTCTTAGCAATACCACTTAGTGTATGTGCCAATAATCCGGTCGTACTAGTTTTACCGTGAGATCCAGCAATACCAATAGATGTATATTCTGAAACTAATTTACCAACCATTTGTGGGTATGTGACAACTGGCAAATGCATGTCATTGGCTTTTTTAATTTCTACTTGATCATCATCAAAGGCGTTACCTTTAACAATAGTTAAACCTTCATGAATATTTTTCTCATCAAAAGGTAAAATCTTAATGCCCGCTTTTTCAAGGCCTCTTTGAGTAAATGTATATTTATCAATATCTGAACCTTGAACTGTATATCCTAAATCTTTCAAAATAAGTGCTAGTGCACTCATTCCTGTACCTTTAATACCAACGAAATGATAGACTGTATTTTCCATAAAATAACTCCTAATCGAACATTTTTGCTGCTTTATCAAAATCAAATGCTTCTCCAGCATTACCTGAATCTAATACTAAAATACCGCGCTTTTGTGGAGCATTAGGAATGCCCAGTTCTCTAGCGGAACAAATCATCCCAAAACTATCTACGCCACGCAATTGACCTGGCCATATTTCTGTACCAGTTGGCATTACAGCCCCTGGCAAAGCGACTACTACTAATTGGCCTTGATCGATATTTGAAGCTCCACAAACGATTTGAACAGGCTTGTCGAGTCCAACATCTGTTTGGGTAATATGTAAATGATCAGAATCAGGATGTTCCTTCATTTCCTCAACATGACCGATCACAAATTTTGGACTATTGTCAGCAACTAACTGGTCGCTAAAGCCTGAATTTGCAATTGCATCATTTAAAATTGAAACTTGGTCGTCATCCAAAAATACTTGACCCTTTTCGGTCAAATTAAGCTTTTTACCTAGACCAAAAAAATTGAAGCCGATGGCTTCATTTGTTTCATCATTAAAAATTCTTACAACATTATTCTTATTTTCGCTTGATTGACTAACACCAGCATCATCTGCTAGTTCCACAATCAAAATGTCACCTAGGACATCAGGGTTATAAAAGCTTAATAACATTATTTCCTCACTCAACTATTATTTATTTACTACTGAATTAATAAAGGTCTCAACTTCTTCTTTAGTTTTACGATCTTTATTTACTAGTCTACCAATTTCTTGACCATTTTCAATAATAACAAAGCTAGGAATTCCCATAATATCTAATTCTCTGGCAATATCCATATTATTATCACGATTAAAACTGATCCAATCGAAATCAGAATATTCTTTTTCTAGCTCTGGTAGTTTAGGCTCGATAAATTTACAGTCTGGGCACCAGTCAGCGTGGAAGAATAAAATAAACTTGCCTTCTTTTGTTACTTCATGCCAATCTTTAACTCCATAGTCCTCAAATTCTTTCATATCATTCACCTCTCGTAATTAAGATACTTTTTATTTCTAATTCGGTCAATTAAATGTCCTTGGCTAGTAGAATAATATATAATAGTGTTAATATATGGTTAATAAAACATCAAGGAGTGATTCAAATGAGTAAAAAAGGTTTCGGTTCTTTAATTGCTTGTGGTGCTGTGCTTGTAGCTAGTGCCGCTACTACTGTTCTAGTAAAACATCATTTAGATAGTGCGAAAATTATTGATAAAGTTAAATCAGTTCTTGGCGAAGACAGCAAAGTAATTGGTTCATGGGTTGAGCCATTCTACCAACGTGTCGATGTTAACGGACAATCCTCATGGGGAATCGTTGGTGGCGTAACAACTATGGACGAATTCGATGTTGCTCAATACCACTTTATCGCTGACGCTGTATCTGGCGAATTACTAAACATTAAAAAAGTACAATAATTAATTTAAAACGAGGCTTTCAGGTAATTTATCCTGAAGCCTTTTTTTGAGAACTTTTCTTCATATTCAGTCTGAATATTGTTCTCATTTAAAGCCTCATCATTATGCAGATCTAATGACAATTCATCAAACTTCATACCAAAATTATTCATGCTTACTAAAGAATACTCGAATAATCCTTGATTATCCGTCTTAAATTCGATATTTCCATCATCTTCAAGCACGTACTTATATTGTTCTAAAAATGATTTGTAAGTTAATCTTCTTTTTACATGACGTGTCTTTGGCCAAGGATCAGAAAAATTAAGGTAGAGACCTTTGATCTCATTTTCAGCAAATAAATCAGATAAGTTTGATCCATTGGCTAATAATAATTGTAAGTTAGGCAATTTATTCTCAACTTGTTTCTTCAAAATCAAAGCAATAGCACCCTCTTGAACTTCCATGGCAATATAGTTATTTTGAGGGTTTCTTTTTGCCAGTTCAGTGATAAATGCTCCCTTACCTGAACCTAACTCAAGATAAAGCGGCTGTTTCTTTTCAAATCTATCTTGCCACTTACCTTGCATATTCTCTGGTTGAACCGAAATCAAATCTAAATTGTCATTGATCATATCTTTGGCCCAAGGTTTGTTTCTTAATCTCATAAATCTAAATACACTCCACTATTAAAATATTTTTTTAAGCTGTCTGGGAATATAAAAATATCCCACAAATACTAATACTAAAAGACCTGCTGCGATAATTATCAAACTATTCATACTGAAACTGAACTTATACAAAATTGCAAAGGCACTGATGATCCATTGGACAAACAGTACAAATGTACTTAACTTAGTAAAATCTTTGATTTTATCAGTCTGTTTAACAGGATAGATCCGCTGCATCAAATTTTGCATGGTTTCTTTAAAGTAGGGCTTTAATTGGAATCCTACTAAGTAAATGAATAGCATCTCGACAATTAACGAAATATAAAAATTATCGATCAAACATAGCATGATTGCCTGAATCACTGTTAACCTAAAGAATAATCCGATATATTCGTTATTTCTAACAAAACCACGAGCAAATAGATAAAGATATGTATTGCTCTGTTCTTGTTTGATCCCTTTAAATAGGAAATCTAACCACTTACGACGTCTGATTTTACTATTAACACCAGGAACATCGGTAAATAAATTATAAAAACGTTTAATCCTAAACATTCTCTGATTCTCTTTAGCAATTGCATTTTGCCATTGAAGCTGTCCAGATCCACAGATCTGTTTACTTCTTGAGATCGCGATACCAAGTAAAACTATGGCACCTATCAATAAAATAAAACTATTCAGATAGACCGCTAAAATTAATAAAGCAATTAAAATCAGATTTATCCAATTTTTGGCAGATAAACCTTTAAAATTGTCCTTACCGTAAATACCAAAGACTTCAAAATTCAGCATACCGAATTTATAAACTACAACACCCAAGGTCAGCATGACGATCGATAATACCGACAAACCTGCAGCTTTAAAGGCAAATGGCGACATTAAAAATCCTACTAAAGCAATCGTTACAACTGGCAACATACTGCTGTAATTTTTGGCCGCTTGAAAATATTCATAAAAATCTTTTTCTTTTACTAATAAAAAGGTACTGTCGGGTTCTTCCAATAAAGTAGCAACACTACCAGATTGAGCAATCAACCAAAAAAGAATTATTACTACTGGTTTTCCAAAAACGTTGACTTGATTAATAGTGTCGAGAAAATTAGAGTACCAAAATCCTAATGCACCAATTAAAACAATGAATGCTAAAACAAAATTATCATTAAATATCAAACGTAAATATTTGAATTGATCAAGCTGATGTCTTCTTAATCTTTCTTTCCACAACTTTGTCATTACTGATCTTCGTTTGACATCTTGATATAAATATCATCCAAGTTACCATTTTGCATGTCAAACTTCTCCTTTAGTTCATCTAAAGTACCATCAGCTCTGACTTGTCCGTGATTTAATAGAATAAACTTGTCCGCGTGATCTTGAACGGTTGCTAAAACGTGAGTAGACATCAATACTGAACAACCTTTTTGTTTCTTTTCTTCGACAATATTCAATAAATCATTAACTGCTAATGGATCTAGTCCTGTGAACGGTTCATCAATAATAAACAATCTGGCATCAGTCATAAAAGCACAAACGATCATGACTTTTTGCTTCATACCTTTTGAAAAGTTTTGTGGGAACCAATCCAATTTATTATCAAGTCTGAATGTTTTCAAAAGTTCATGCGCCTTTGCCCAAGTCTTATCATGATCCAGATCATAAGCCATAATAGTTAAGTCGATATGTTCCTTTAAAGTTAATTCCGAATAAAGGATCGGCATTTCTGGAACATAGGCAATTTTTTTGCGATATTCTTCAACGTTATCTTGCAAACTCAAGCCGTCAATAAGGATCTGACCGCCACGAGGAGTAAGCAATCCAATAATATGTTTAATAGTTGTCGACTTTCCGGCACCATTGAGTCCAATCAATCCAACAACTTGACCATCCTCAACCGTAAAAGTTTCTTTTTTTAAGACTGATACTTGACCGTAACCTCCGGTCAATTCTTTAAGTTCTAGAGTCATAGATAACCACCTATACCTGTTTTAATTACAAAAGCACAATTCTAAGCCGACATGACTTTGAACTGTGCTTATACTTATTAATATTATAACCCAAGCGCTAATCAATTACATTATTGTTGATTGGTCAATTAAAGCTAAATTCATTTTTAGATAGAAATTGTGTAAACTGATGCAATCAATTATGATAGCATTATAATAAATATACTGTTTTTGAAAGGAGATTTTTATGGACGATTGTATCTTTTGTAAAATAATCAAGAACGAAATTCCAAATACTACTATTTATGAGGACGACGATATCAAAGCTTTCTTTGATATTTCTCAAGTAACTCCTGGACATACATTAATAGTACCTAAGAAGCACGTTAAAAATATCTTTGAATATGATGAAGATCTTGCTCAACGTGTTTTCAAGAAGGTTCCTATGATTGCTCGTGCTATCAAAGAATCAAATCCAGATATCATTGGTATGAATATCTGTTTGAATAATGGTGAGATCGCCTACCAAAGTGTTATGCACTCACATATTCATTTAGTACCTAGATATTCTGATCAAGATGGTTTTTCAATGAAATGGGCAGATAACACTGGACTTGCATCAAATGAACAACTACAAGAACGTGCCGATGCTATCAAGAAAAACTTGGAGGGCTAATTTATGAAGTTTGCTACTGGTTTTATTATTGGAACCATTTCCGGTGTAGCATTAAATTATTACCAAAAGGGTTCTTTAACTAAAGACGCTAATAAAGTCCTAAAGAACATCAAAATAATTAAAGAATCGCTGACAGAACTTTCGAATAATGTCAAAGTTGTTCCTGGAGTCGTTAAAGACCTCCAAAAAGACTTTTCGGATTATACTAGCGATATACAACCTGATGTTGAGAATATACAATCGACAATTTCTAAGATGCAAGACAATCTTGATGAATTTAAGAGCATAAATGGATAATTTATGAAGTTTTTATGAATTTTTCCCGAATTGTCAGGCTTAAGTTGCCTTTTTATGGTATTCTCTTCAATTGTAGACATATTAAATAAGGATGTGTAAAGGATGAATAAACGATTTACTAAGTGGATCTTAGCAATTGCTGGTCTTCTAATGATAACCGTTGTTGCTGGTTGTTCTGGTAACAAGACCGTTGCTTCTATGAAGGGTGGAAGAATTACTCAACAAGAATATTACGATGAAATGAAGAGTTCTTCTTCTGGTAAGCAAACACTTCAAACAATGATCATCTCTAAGGCTCTTGAAGAACAATATGGTAAAAAAGTTAGTGACAAACAAGTTACTAAAGAATATAACAAATACAAGTCACAATATGGTTCTTCATTCAGTTCAATTCTTCAACAAAATGGTATGACAACAAAACAATTTAAGAAGAATATCCGTACTAACCTTCTTACAAAAGTTGCTTTGAAGGATAACAAGAAGATCTCTGATAAGAAACTTAAGAGTGAATGGAAATCATATCAACCAAAAATCACTGTTGCTCAAGTCTTAGTTAAGAAGAAGGCTACTGCTCAAGAAGTTATTGATAAACTTAATAACGGTGAGAAGTTCGCTGATTTAGCTAAAGAATACTCAACTGATTCTGCCACAAAGAATAATGGTGGTAAGATGGCAGCATTTGATAAAGACAGTACAACAATTGATTCAGACTTCAAGACAGCCGCATACAAACTTGATAAAGTTGGCGATGTTACATCAGAACCAGTTAAGACAAGTTATGGTTACTCAGTAATCAAGTTAGTTAAGAAACCTGCTAAGGGTAAACTTGCTGACCACAAGGCTCTATTGAAATCTAAGATCTATGCAGAATGGATGCAAGATTCAACCGTTATGCAAAAAGTTATTTCTAAAGTCTTGAAGAAGGCTGATGTTTCAATCAAGGATAATGATCTTAAAGATATTCTTTCAGGATATGTTTCAGGCTCATCATCATCATCAAGTTCTTCATCAAGTAAATAATTACGATTAAGCAATCATCTTTTGATGGTTGCTTTTTTTAATACTTGGATAGTTAAATTATTCACAAAATGATACAATCAGCTTGTATCGATATATAAGTTGACTGTGAGGAAAAAGAAATGGATAAGTATTTAACTTTTGATTGTTACGGAACCTTATTAAACGAAGATATTCTTTACAAAAAAGTTGAACAAATTGGCAATGAAATTGGTGTCGATGGCAAACAAGCTCTGAAAAAATTTATTGAATACCGCGAAGATCCTAGTAACGTTCATCCATATGTGGATTATGATCTGTTTACTAGAAATAATTTGATCAATTTAGACTATCAATTTAATTTGAATCATAAATTTGAAGAATACTATGTTGATATTTTAGAAGCACATCGTAATTTAAAACCGTTTCCTGAAGTTATTTCAACCTTAAAAGAATTCTTAGAGATGGACTACAAATTGATCATAATGTCCAATTCTGCCTGGAGTTTAATGAAAAACAATTCTGATGCTCTAAAGGTACCCTTTGATGTTTGGACAGCAGAAGATGTGCATGCTCATAAACCAGATCTGCATTTCTTTAAAGCAGTTCAAGAACACTACAACTTTACACAAAAAAATCATATCCATATTGCTCAAGGATATGATTACGATATTGTCCCCTGCGAACAGATGGAATGGAAGTCAATTTGGGTCAATCGTTTTCAAGAAAAGCCTTACGGAAGTGCTCGACCCACTTATGAAGTAACCAAGTTAGATGAAATATTGCCAATATTGAAATAAACAAGCGAAGTAGTCCAAAATCGGATTACTTCGCTTGTTTGCTAGTGCTTATAAAATGCTCGATTATCCATTCCAAAGATTCTTTCAGAGAACTTACCTTCTTCTGTTTTATCGAGTGCTTTACTTATCATATTAATTGATGCATCTAAAACATCAATATCATGTAGAACTTCGGCTTCCAGCAATTTTGGACGTTCTGGTGATCCGTATTCTAACAGTCCGTGGTGTGACAAGACCATATGGCGAAGCATAACCATATCTTGTGAATCCAAGTCTATTTTCAACTCTTGGGCGGCTTTGACGATTTCTTCATCAATAATAGTAATGTGGCCTAACATATTTCCTTCAAAAGTATACTCAACATCTAAGGTGCCTGATAATTCAATCGTTTTACCTAAATCATGCAAACAAGTGCCAGCAATCAATAAGGCTTTATCTATTTGAGGATACTGATCCGCAATTTTTTCAGCCAAATGAACCATGCTAAGTGTATGGAATGCTAACCCGCCTTGAAAATCATGATGATTAACTTTAGCTGCTGCACTAGTAAAAAATTGGTTATGATATTTTTTAAATAAATATCTGACTACTCTGTTCCAAGCTCCATTGGTGATTTCAAGAAAAATATCTTCAAATTCATTTTCCATATCTGCCCGTTTTATTGGTGCAGTCTGAATGAACTGTGACATATCAACCGTATTAGGGTCCAAAGGTCCTAAGTGATTGATAATAACTTGAGGTTTACCTTGATAAACATCTCTTTTTCCGTCTAATTGGACGACTGTACCTACTCGAAACCTCTTGGCATCATCTTCACTGGCATCCCAAAATTTACCTGGTATTTGACCTGATTTATCTTCAAATACTAATGATAAAAAGTTTTTCCCGTTTTTTGCTAAACGATAATCAGATTTCTTTATAATTGCTTCTAAACTCATCTGTTCGCCGTTTTTATAATCAATGATCTTAGGCATGATCTTCCTCCTTTAAATCCAAAATATGTTTATTATCCATTTCAATTGTTTTTTTAGCTGTAACATAAATTATTTGATTCGTTTTTGAAATATCTTTTACTAATTCTATTATATTTTCCGTTCTCTTACTATCAAAGTCAACAAAAGCATCATCGATCAAGATCGGTAAATTCACTATATCGGATATTTCTTTGATGAAAGCTAGTCTTAGTGAAAGATATAACTGAACCGTGGTAGCTTTAGATAACTCGTGAACATCAAACTTAGTCTTATTTCGATTAGTTAACAGTAATTTATTATCTTGTAATTCGATATTTATATAATTTTCAGTTGTCAGCAATTTAAAATATCTCTTGGCAGTTTCTAACATTTTAGGATAACGATTTTCACTAGCGAGATTTAACATTTCATGAATCCAATTACTAGCCAATTTATCTGCCAGCCATTCATCATACCATTCAACTAGATCAGCTTCATTTTGAGTTAGTTCATCAACAACTTGTCGATATTCTTTATCGTCAAAAATTTGATCTTTTTTAGCTTTTAACGTACCTAATTGACGATTTAACTGATCATTTGTCTGTGCTAAATCTTTCACCTTTTTATCAAGTAAAGCAATCCTATTAGAAAGTTCCTCAAAATTTTTAAATTCCATCAGTTTATTAAAATCACTGCCTAAATATTCTTTATCAGCTCTTAACTGATTAACTAAATTACGTTTATTTTGCTGATCAGAATGTAATTTGGTTAATGTATCCATATTGGCAACTTGATACTTATTAAAAATACGGCTTAAAGTTTGTTGCAAAGTTTGAATTTGCTCATCTTTTGAACTGTTTGAATTTATAACATTGAATTTAGCTTGAATACGACTCAATTCATTAAAGTAATTATCAATATTAACTATTGGATCTTGCGAATTATCGATCAGATTAAGTTTTTGCAGTTTATTTTCCCAAGTGTCCAATTGAAATTCTTGTTGCTGAAGATTTTTCTCTAATGAATTTTGTTCTCTATGCAATTGTTGTAATTGGATCAAACTGGGTTGCAAATTTTTAACAGTTTCAATTGAAATGTTTGAATAACCTTTTTTATTTAAAAAATTCTGTGAATCAATTGGTGTTGTAAGAGATTTTTGTTGATAAATGGCTGAAATTATACTGATCAAAAAAATTATCCCCGCTGCAACACGAAGTATACCCGACATAAAAAAGGTCAATAATAATGCTGCGGCAGAAATCGCTAACAACGGTGTATTTAAAGCTTTCTTAGTTGATTTTAAACTATCTAATTCATCAGTCGTTAATATTTGCATATTCTCATCTAACTGCGGACTTTTAGCAAACAATTGGTCAATTTGATTATCGTTGTTATTCAACGATCGATTTAAATTATCTATTTGAAATTTAATTTGTTGTATATCACTCTTATGATTTTTAATATTATCTAACTCAAATTTATTTGCTGAATAAAATTGTAAATATGTCTGCTCATTAGCGGTTAGATCACTTGTCTGCTGGCTATTATTTATAGTCTTTAATTCCTGATCAAGTCTAAGTGCCTGCTCCCAATCCTGTGTTGAAATTGGATTCGATAGATTCGTGTCACTTATTGAAAGGTGTTGATATTCTTGAAATCTAGACCATTTTTTAGATAGATTTAACAAATCAGTTTGTTCTTTTACAGCTTTTTGATGCACCAATTGATTTTCTTTTGAAGTCTCATTAGTCGAGTCCAGTTGTTCATTAACAGCATTATATGCTGCTTGTTGATTTTCAAAACTGGCCTTTTTTTGTAGAAGTTTTTGATTTTGAACTAAAGCTTGCACTAAAGGCTGTTTTTTCCCACGGCTTTTATATACTTGTTCGCTATCATTTTCTAAATTATCAGCTACTGCCAGCCAATCCTTACTTCCAACCGCTCCAACTGACATTATTTCAGTTTCCAACTGATCTTCAGTCATTTTATAAATCGAGAAAATACTTTCATCATTTAAAACATGTGTATTCTCGTACTCTTCTTTACTAAATCCACCGGTAATTTGTGTTATTAAAGATTCTGGGACTTGCTGATCATCCCTAAATAAGGTTAAATCACCACCCGATTTACCATCAACTCTAATCACAGTCCAAGTAGAATTGCCGTCAAAAAATTCCAATTCTCCACCATATCTACTTGCATGCTTTGGTTTATATTGTTGATACTTATTTTCACCACGATTAGTAGCAAAGCCAAAAAGGATGCTTTTTATGAAAGTCAAAAGTGTTGTTTTTCCAGCTTCATTTGGACCAAAAATAATTTGATAATCGGTAGCAATATCAAATTCTTGGTCGATCCATTTACCGAATCCATATATTTTTACCTTTGTTAATTTCAAACTTATTCTCCGTTATATTTCTTATTGATCGTATTTTGTACCAGTTCTTCCATGTGGGAAAGAAATTCAGGCTGATTGATATGCTTTCTTAAAACTTCATTACCATATAATCGACTATCTAAGTCTTTGATTTCATTTAAATCGAAAGTCTTTTCTTTACTTTCATTCCAATATTTTTGGTCAATTTCAGACAGATTGCTTTTACGACCATACTTTAAATTTATTTTATATAAAATTGCTGGACTATCTTTAAATTGTGTTAACAATTCTCCACGATCAATTGTCTTAACAACGTCAGCGGCATATTTTTGAGCGTTATTTATATCTATCGTGACCAAGTTGTTTTTATCTAACAATAAATTTTTAATTTTTAAAATCAAACTATCAATGGTTTCGTCCTCACTGGCATTGAGGCTTTTATTTTGCCAAGTATAGACTGAACTAGGAATGAATTTAGCAGTAGTTACTTTGTTTTTTACTTCTAATAAATAGAACCCTTTAATTCCTGTTTCGTTTTGATTACGCCCTTGAGTATTTCCTGAATAAATAATATAAGGATATTCATGCAGGATCTCTCGTTTATGGATGTGACCTAGTGCCCAATAATCGTATCCTTTTGATAATAGATCAGAAATTTTAAAAGGAGAGTAATTATTATCCATAACTCCAGCATGTAAAATACCTATTTGATAATCAAAGTTACCGTGACTAGGATACGTGGCGACGACATTTTGATTAACGTGTTGCTGGTAATAACTAAATCCAGTAATACCAACATGTAAACCGTCAGCAATAAGTTCGGCAGTTGAGACATCTTTGCCAAAAACAGTTACGTTATTGGGGAAATTTATTACAGAAAAATTATCTCTAAAATAATCGTGATTTCCATAAATTAAATAAACTTTAATACCAAAATTATTTAGTTGCTCAAATTCATCACGCAAAAACATCTGTGCTTCAAGGGATCGATCTGTGTCATCAAATGTATCTCCTGCCAAAATAATAAAATCTACTTGTTGATCAATAGCTGTTTTAAAGACTTTTTTAGCCACAGTATACGTCGATTGTTTTAAATTTTCTTGTAACTGTTTGGAAAATTTACTAATACTTGAAAATGGTGTATCCAAATGAAGATCAGCAGCATGTATAAATTTCATAATAACTCCTTTAAAAGTACAAAAGCCCGATATTTGCTAAGCAAATACCGGACTTTTTGGATAAGTAAATTTATTTCTCACCTTGATAAATTTCAGCAATTGGTTTTGAAATGATCTTATTTAATTCTTCCATCATGGAATTCATCTTTTGTTCTTTTTCCATCAAGTTTTGAATCTCTGTGTAGTTTTGAAGTTGGTCAGTTAATTGACGCATTGCTTCAACATCTTCATCAGTTATTTCTTGACCTGCCATTTGCTTTTGTTGTAGTTCAAATTGTTTGTTTTGAACCTTATCGAATAGCTTGAAAGCTAAATCATTAGCTTTAACAGCCTCAAAAGCAAGTTTTAAGTCGGCAACCTCTTGTGTCTTTCTTAAATCTTCTTCTAATTGATTGGCACTATCATAAATATTAATCATGTTGTCCTCCTACTGACCAAAAAAACTTTTAATATCATTATACCATTCCGAAGCCTTATCTTTAATGGTATTTACTCCATCTTGGAAGGAATTTGTTGAACTGTCATTATTACTTCCACTATCTTCGTTGGCAATATCTGATGCATCTTTAACATTGAAGGAAGTATTATCAGTATTAGGTAAAATATTACTCATTTCATTCTTAAATAATGATGACACTCCTGTTTCGCTGACACCATACAAGAAATGATCCTTATCAGTGTTATCATATCCGATCCAACTAGCAACAACTACATCAGGTGTATAACCGATCATCCACTGATCCTTAGTTCCTGGATAACCATATGAATTAGGAACTTCGGTACTACCAGTCTTACCAGCGATCTTATATCCTGCTGGTTTAGCTGTTTTACCTGTACCTTCGTTATAAACACCTAACATCATACTTGTCATTTCTTTAGCTGTATCTTTACTAATTATTTGCTTATTAGATGTATCGGTATTATTTACAATTACTGTTCCTGTTGAATCAACAATTTTTGTAATAAAATGTGTCTCTGATAATTTACCTTCATTGGCAAAGGCCGTATATGCTCTTGCCATTTGCATTGGCGAAACACCAGTCTCCAAACCACCTAAAGCTAATGCCAAATTTTGATCGTTTTTATGAACTTTAATACCAAAGTTCTCGACTGAATTGACACCAGCTTTTACACCGATTTTATCCAATAAAGCAACAGCCGGAACGTTTTCACTCTGTGCTAAAGCTTTATACATTGGAATTTCATCTTGGTACAATCCATCAGCATTGGTTGGAGTGTATTTATTTTTACCAAAACTTGTTACTTGATCAGGAAGTTCTGAATCGTAACTATACCCCTTCTCTAAAGCTGGTGTATAAACAGCAAGCGGTTTGATCGATGAACCGGGTTGTCGCTTCATTTGAGTAGCACGATTAAAGCCTCTAAATGTATGGTCACCACGACCACCAACTACCGCTAGTATTCCGCCATTTTTAGGATCGACAGCAATAGAAGCTCCTTGAACAGCAGTACCATCACTAGCATTAGCTGGGAACAAATTGCTATTATCAAACGAATTTTCCATTGATTTTTGCATACTTTGATCCAGCGTTGTATAGATCTTGTAACCCTTGTTTAAAACATCGTCTTCTTTTAAGCCATATTTATTAACGGCTTCAGCAATTACTGCATCGAAGAAATATGGATATTTATAAGAATTACCATCATTGTAATTATCATCCAAATTAATTGGCTGGCTTTGATAATATTTAGCTTGTGATTCTGACAACTTATTATTTTGAACCATCAAGTCCAAGATCAAATTACGTCTTGATTCGGAATTATTATAGTTATTGATTGGATTATACATGGTAGAACCCTTTAAAGTAGCTGCTAAAACAGCTGCTTCACCCGGATTCAATTCACTAGCACTTTTACCAAAGTATTTTTCTGAAGCATCTTGAACACCCCAGACACCATTACCAAAGTAAGTATTGTTCAAATACATTGTTAAAATATCTTTTTTGGAATAAACACGATTAATTTCAATTGATAAAAACAATTCTTCACCTTTACGAGAAAGAGTTTGTTTTTGAGTTAATAAGGCGTTTTTAGCCAATTGCTGCGTCAAGGTACTACCACCACCGGTAATTCCATGATGAATCAAATATCCTAAAGCCGCTCTGGCATATCCTTTGATACTGAAACCTGGATTAGTCCAAAATGTACGATCTTCAGTTGAAATAACTGCATTTTGTATATTTGGTGAAATCTTCTTTAAACTGACATAGGTTCCTTTACTAGCATATAATTCACCAGCGTCATCCCCATCTTTATCAACCACCGTCGTCTTTGTTTGTAATGACGATTGCAAATTTTCAACATCAGCTGATTTGGCTTTAAAAGTCCAAAAGGAACTAAGTATTAAAATTAACGTTAGAAAAAGTAAAATTAACCAACGAGTAATTTGGAATCTCTTCCAATATTTTCTTATGAAGGCCCAAACAATGGCTAATTTTGGTTTTAACCATTCCCAAAACCTATTATTCTTATTCATCTTACATACCTCTGTAAGAACAAATTTTATCATATAATTGCGTACTTTTTGAATTACAATTAAAATCTTAACCAGAGGTAAATAAATGTATCAAAAAAAAGTTGTCTATAATCAAGTTGGATCAGAGGAATTATCAGTACGTGAACTACTCAAAAAATGGCTAGTCCCAAAAAAATGGCAGCATTTTTTACGAGTAGAACAAAAAGTATTGATCAATGGAAGCTACCAAACTTTTAATACGATTGTTAAAGATAAAGATGTTGTAACTATGAACTTTGATTTTTCTCCTAGAACAAATTTACAAAAATACTTGCCTGGTCACAGTAAACTCAATATAGCTTATGAAGATGACGACATAATAGTTGTCAATAAACCCGCTGGACAAAAGACTCACCCTAACTTAAACCGTGAAAACGATACACTGTTCAATGACGCTGAAAGTTATTTAAGTCAAAAAAACCAACATCCCTACATGGTTCATCGTATTGACCAAGAAACTTCTGGATTAGTTCTCATTTCAAAAACACCATATCTAGTTCCAATATTTAATCGTCAGCTTAGCAGTAAGATTTTACAAAGAGAATACCTTGCAGTTGTAGACCTCAACCAACCGATCAATACTGCTGGAACAATTGATCAGCCGATTGGGATTGATCCTAACGACAAACGAAAAAGAATGGTTAGAAACGATGGTCAAAATGCCAAAACAGACTATCATCTACTTAGTAAAAATTCTAAACAAGCTTTGATCGACTTGAAATTATACACTGGGAGAACTCACCAATTGCGAGTGCACTTGTCAAATCAAGGTTGGCCAATCGTCAATGATCCACTGTATAATTCCAACCATAAAACCGGACCTTTAAAGCTATTTGCTTATAAATTAAGTTACCAAATCCCTTTTTCCACGCAAACTAAAGTTGTTCAAGTGCAAGCACCAAACATCATAACGAAAAGTGATTAATCTTTCACCTTTTCTACAATTCGATAAACAAAAACGTAACCTGGAGAACCTGGTGAAGCAAAGATCGGTACTTGGTTAACAACTGAAACTCGGTATCTTCTCCTATTAATTAGGAAGTGCAACAATACTAACAAGAAAGTTATCCCTGATATAAATAGACCAATTTTTTGAATCAATGTATGATCGTATTGAATTTTGACCATACCACTACCGCTTAGATTTATTTCTGCCAATCCTAGTGCTGATATTTTAGGTACAGTGGATTCGCCCGAACCATAGACCTCACTTTGATAGCCTTTATAATAAATTAAAGGTAATTGGATCTTTGCAGATTTTTTGAGTGTCTTGAAATCAAAGGCAATATATTGACGATTGATCGTTGGATTTTGGATAGAAATATCAGATTTATTATAATCAAGAACACGATTTTTATGTTGTCTGATCTCTGAATAATTAACCTGACTTGGTAAATATTCATGTCCAGCTCCAATATAATAACTATCAATTTGATTAAAATCAGAATAACTATCTAGCTTTTCTTTAGATTGGGCAACAGTTTGTTGAGATAAACTAAACGTAAAAATTGCCAAAAGTGCCAAGAAGGCATATGTAAAATATCTTTTAGAAAATAGATGTAAGTCATCATTTACTAACAAATAAGCTGTTATTAAGGAAATAATTGAGAAGAAGCGCCATGGAAACTGAATAACCGCAAAAATTGAGTGATTCATTAAATGCCATGGAAAAATATTCGTACAGGCAAAAAGTAAAAATAACGCAATAACAGTTAAATCTAAATTATTTCTTTTAATAAAGTTATAAATCGTATAAACAATTAAACTTACAAAAATTATGACCCCAATATTCACTGTATCGCCATGAAAAACAGAATTCAGCAAAGAATTCTTAGCTAAATCCGATGCAGGAAATACTTGTCCTACAATATTGATCAACGGATCAGTCGTCAGTGCATATTTTTGCCCGTACATTTGTTCAAGGATGGGTAAATATATCATTGCCGTTGCGCCAATAGTTAATAAAGCTGCTTTAATAAGAGCAACGATTTTTTTCTTATTCAAAAAGTATTTAGCATTCAAAATAACGTACATTGCGACAAAGATAATTGCCATAAATAAAGAAATCGTATGTGAACAGCCTATACCTATCATGGCAAACGCTAATACGTACCATTGTCTAAAATATCCATTTTTAAAGTTCATTAATTCTGACAATACTAGTGGAAAAAATATTTGTCCTAATAACTCGCCAAGATCTTGACGACTGTATAAAGTCTGTAAGCGATAAGGATTTAAAGTATAAATAAGTGTGAACAATAAAGCTCTTTTGGTGGAAAAGGACATTCTCTTTCCGGCAGTATACCCTACCCAAAGCGTAGCTAAATTGATCAAAAATAATGTAAATAAATAAGTGATCACCGGACTGGCACCGAATACTCTCAATAAAGCTGGTAAATATAAAAATATATCTGGATAAAAAAGACTTGATGCATAACCATAACCGCCAATAAAATGACCATCAACTTTGGGCCAGAAATCAAAATGTTTCATTGAACCCGCCAATGTCTCAATTCGGTCAAGGTGGTAATGATAATCACCTGTCGCAAAAATATATCCAATATGCCAATCGACTAAAGCAATTAACACGATACTGATCAAAATGAAAAGTGACAGAATGAAATAATTTTTTCTAATTAATTTATTCATAAAATTCCACATCTTTATCTACAATTTGTTTAAACAAATTTTAAACAAAAGTGAAAAATAAATCCAATATTAACTACAAATTATTTTTATAATCTCTACTAAAAAAATGAACCTGCGACAAAGTCACAAGTTCATTTTTTTATTTTCCAATATCGATCCTATCAATAATCTTACGTGCATCATCGGTAGTTTTAGTTTGCATCAAATCATTTCTGATTGCAGATGCTCCTTTCATACCACGGACATAGATCTTAAAAAAGCGTTGTAATGGTGCAAAATGACCAGGGATTCCCATAGCCACGAACTGATCGTATAGATCTAATTGGTAGCGCAATAACCCTAACAATTCATGCGTTGAATGCTCTTTAGCGGTTGTTTCAAAAGCAAAAGGATTGGTAAAAATTCCACGTCCGATCATAATACCGTCAATTCCAGGATGTTCGTGATAAAGTTTCATCCCTGCTTGATAGTCAGCAATATCACCATTAATTTGTAAAAGAGTATCTGGTGCAATCTCATCACGCATTTTAACTAGATCATCGATCAATTCATAATGGGCCGGAACATTACTCATTTCCTCACGAGTTCTAACATGGACCGTTAAAACTGGAACTTGTTGTTCTAACAAAAATGGAATCCAAGTTTTGTATTCATCCACTTCGCTATAACCGATTCTAGTCTTAACCGTTACAGGAAGATCTGACTGACGTGCGCCTTCGATAACTTCTTTAGCACGGTCAAAATGGCGGATCAAATCACTTCCGCTATGATTTTTAATTACCGCAATATCAGGACAACCTGTATTAACATCGATTGCTTCGTAGCCCTGCTTTTTTACTTCTTTAGCAGCTTTAGCGAAATCCTCAAAATTATTGCCCCACAATTGAACGATTGGCTTAGGATCTTCTTTGGAATCGATATATAATCTGCCTTTAGTCGTTTCTTTAGCTTTAGGATGCGTAATACTTAGTGCATTAGTAAATTCAGTATATAAGACATCTGGTGATGCAGCTCTTTCAACTACACGACGAAAAACCGAACCAGTTACAGCTTCCATTGGCGCCAGACTAAAAAATGGCCGATTCTCTTTTTTTGCCTTTTCTGCGATGCGATTCCAGTAAGGTGACTGGGTCACAATCTCATCTCCAATCAAAATAGTTAATTATAACTTATCAACTATACCGATGTCTTACTAGTTAACGCAAGTTTTTAATCTAAAGATTGTAAAATAATCCATACTTAGGATACAAAAAAGATGCGACTTTCGTCACATCTTTTTTCGAATATTAACGCTTACGTCTAAATCCAAATGTACCAATGATTGCCAGCAGGGATGCTCCTAAAATTCCCAAAACTCCACTTCTGGACAATCCTGTTTTAGGTAGAAATCCTTCACTACTTGCTTGAGTCACTGAAGTATTTGGTGTAGTAACTGGTGTACTTACTTCTTTTGTTAATTCTTCTACTCTAGTTGCTTTCAGAGGATTTTCTGAAGCACTTTCCACTTTAACTGTATCTGGAGTAGTTTCTTTTTCATCTTTTTCTTCCTTTTCAGGATCTGGTGTTAACTCTGGGAATGGATTTTCCGCGCCACCATCTGTTTCTGGTCTAAATGGGTCTTCTGGATCAATTGGGTCTGTTGGGTCTGTTGGATCCACTGGATCTACTGGATCTGTTGGGTCTATCGGATCTGTCGGATCTACTGGGTCCACTGGATCTACCGGATCTGTTGGGTCTGTTGGGTCCACTGGATCTGTTGGATCTACTGGATCTGTTGGGTCCACTGGGTCTGTTGGGTCCACTGGATCTGTCGGATCTACTGGATCTGTTGGGTCCGTTGGATCCGGATCTGGATAAGTAGTAACCTCCCTTGAACCGTCCTGAAGATCCCATCTATGAGTCTCTCCACCCTTAATATTAACGACTTTAGCTACAATGTTACCATCTAAATTTTGTTCAACAACAATATCAGCTTTAGGTGCTAAGACGCTTCCTTGAAAAGTCGCATTCATCGTAATCAAACCGTAGAATAAGTTGTCTTCTGATGTACTGTCATAAAAATTCCACAGTAAATGATTGTCCTCAAATTTATCTGTTTCTTTGTTGTATCTATACTCCCCGTTACTATATCTAATCTTAATGGGTGCTCGCATATCAATGTTATCATCACCCTCATTATCAACATTAATAATTACAGTTGTACCGTCAACTTCATCACTTATGCCATCAATTGTTAACGGACGATCAAGCGTTAAAACATCAGCAGAAATATTGATCACGATTTCGTTGTCAGCATTCGGAGTATAGTCTCGTAAGTTGATCACACGATTATTTTCATTTGGAAAATCCGCTCTAGTAAGTTTTTCTCCATAACTTTCCATCTGTGACAACTCACTTGATTGTACGCTTAGAAATTTAAAAATTGTATCAAAATCAATATATTTATTATCATCTTTGTCTTGATAAATTTCATCTTTAGTTAAATGATCCAAACTAATTCCATTCACCGTCATAGTGGTTCCTGAAACATCAAGATTTAAACCATTACCAAAAACAACTTTGTTTTCTCTATTATCATTTTTATCTATAAACGAACTGTTAGCGATTGAACTTAAATTTTGAATGTAATGAATATCTCTTTCCAAAGTACCTTCATGAATACCAGTTCCAAAATTGGATGTTCCGCTTAACACACCGACGGCTAAATTACCGTGAGTATGTGCTGTTAAGTGAGCTGATTCAGCAAAAATATGAAAGTAGGCTGCATAACTTAATAAGTTAAGCGGTGCCGTCGGAAAGTCCTTATCAACGGTCAAGCCATCCTTCACATCAGCATTATTAGCTCTAGTTTGAATGCTGAAATTTTGTTGCAAATTATCTATATTAGTTTCCGCATATATTTTTCTAGTTCTCACAAGACTAGGTAACATGGGAGCGTAGATGACTGACTTAGCCAACCCAATTCCCATCGATAAACCTGTTGCCGTCATAATTACTCTTCGCTTCATAATTTCACTTCCTTTTTCATGATTTTTATTATAATTATATTTTATAAATTTACTTGTAACTTTGTCACGTTTAAACACAACGAAAACTGGAAATTAATTTCTAATTTCCAGTTTCTTCATTAAATATAGTTTTTAAATTTTTTTCTAAAATATAAGACTAAAACGATGATTATTCCAATTCTCAAGGCTTGAATTACCAAGTAAGAACTAAAAAACATTACTATCAAATGTTCAAACATAAGACCACCTCTAATAACTTAATAGGATCCTTCCCTGCGAATGATGATTTTTCGATAAGGCTTGTGCTGTTCTTACATCCCTAAAATTAAAGATATTTTGAATATATGCCTGTAATTGTCCACTCGATAGCATATTTAATAGATTTTCATAATCTTTAGGAAAAATACGAGGCTGAATGAATTGTCCAAATTGGTCATTCGCTATTGAAAATATCCTTCTATCTGGGAAAACTTCAGAAATAATTTTAAGCAGATTAATATTTCCGGCCGTATCAACTATCTGAGTAATATCCTTATGGTTTAACAGCTGCTTTAATACATTGGATGAATAATCAATGACTTGATCAGCTCCAATCTTCTTTAAAAATTCAAGGTTAGAACTATGTCCTAGCGCAACAACTTGTACATTTTTAAGCTTTAGCAATTGAATCAAATAAGTTCCTATCCCGCCTGAAGAACCGGTAATCAAAATTTTTTCATTCGCCTTAACTTGTAATTTATTAATTATTCCTAATGCCGCATCAGCACCACCGATAATCGTTGTCGCTTTTGATAGATCAACTTTATCTGGGACTTTAAACAGCAAAGGCGGTATTTTTGAATCTATTAATGCACTGTTGGAACCAGACATTGATGCTCCAATTACTTTTTGACCAATTAATTTACTGCTCCGCAAACTGCCGACGTTTTTAACAATTCCGCCAAACCCATACCCTATAATGATCGGTAATCTTAACGGACGGATATTTTGTAATTCACCAGATTCCGTTCGCCAATCATAAGGCAGGACCGGTGTATATTTGGTTTCTACCAAAACCGACAGTGGACTTATTTTCGGATCGGCAATTTCTTTGATTTTTAAATCTTCAATTCCATTAAACGAATCTTGAATAATTGCTTGCATGATAATCTCTCCTTTTGTTCACCAAAAATATAACAAGAAACAATTTTTCAAGATAATAAGAGTTCTTATATTAGTAGATTCAATTTTCATAAAAAATAACATGATATATAGGATACAAATATATTTATTATGATTTATAATTAATGTGAGAGAGTTTTTGTAAATAACATCAGTTAAATTATTTCTATTCATTCCATAACCACAGGGGGATAAAAATGAGATTAATTAAGGCTATTTTTAAAATATTTCTTGCATTATTTATAAACATTTCAATAATTTTGATTTCTAATCAATTCAATACAATTGTCAATGCCGCTATGACCTCTATAACAAATTCAGCCGTTTTTGATAGTGCTAATCGTATGGCAAAGTTTGATGGCATAGATAATTGGGACTTGCAACCTGGTCAACCACCTAATGAAATCGGGCGAATTCCTATTGGGGGCAATGTGTCACTTGGCTACACTTTTGGTGCTGCACGTGATGCTACCGGTAAAGTAGTTGGCGGTGATACAACTATTACTCAGGAAAGTACTGTTACTAATGCCGTTCTAGGTCCAAATAGTAGCGCACCTTCAATTACTAATTCAAAGGTTAATATTTTCTTAGATATAAATGGCCAATACTACGGTATTTTACATCAAGGAAAAAACTCATATATTGGTGATGGAGGTACACCTCAAACGGCTTCAGATACCTCAATTGATTTTGCTTTACCTACTGGTAATCTAGACTCAGAATTCTACAGTTCTTCCAATATTCTTGCAAAATTAGTTCCTATTTCTAGTACATATAATGGTTGTACCAAACTATTCTTCAAAGGATCAGATGCCAACGGAAGACCAGCATATAAATTAGCCGGTTACTATGCAAAATCAAGTATCTATGTAGAAATAGTTTTAAAAGCTGATCCTAGTGGTGCACCTATCGTCCGGCGTGAATTGTACATATATAACGCAAATTCCGCGAAAAAATTCCAAGTATTTTATGGCGAAGATACTGGTCTTGATCCAAACAATGATTCTTCCCAAGCTGTGGATAATGTCCCAATGTACTCAATGGGTAATAAACAAGGTTTATATCTATTAAGCGGGGTGGATGAAAACGGAGACAAATACGATCCCGCTTCAAAATTGTTTATTTCTAATGATGTCAATAATGGATTTAAGGATTTTATGGGTAGAGTTTTAACTAACCCTGGTAATTGGGGTGTTAAGGGTAAAACCGGCAGTGGAAATGCTCCTTCAATATCTAGCCCTACTCTTCCCTGGGCTTCAAACCCCACCTCAACACAAAATGGTGACACTGATACTGCACTGGATACCAATCTTTTACGCACTACTCTTGCCGGACAAGAATATGATGTCGTTGATGGTGATGGAAAGCAGGATTCTGCATATACATTAAGATGGCCTGAAGTATCCATAAAAGCAGGTGAGATAAAGGGATTTTCTGCTAAAATTGGAGCAACTATTAAGGGAATTTCTATACCTTCAATGAAAATGACATATAAAAATTTAAACCGCTCAGACGGTACAAATCAGGTAAATGATAAATTAGAGTTCACAATTAAAGTCCCAAATGACGGTTATGACTCGACTTGGATAATAAATCATCTTTTAGATGTTCTGCCACAAGGATTAACGCTTGATCCTTCAACAGTTGGTATTAAAGACAATTCGATAGACTACGATCCTAATTTAGCTATTAAAGATGGAACAACTGGGGTGTTAACTTTTGAGGCAACTATCAATAACACTGCTCCATATAACTTAGACTCCAGTGGAAATTTGATCAACAAGGCTAGTGTGACTGGTAATAATAGTGGTAAAGATGATTCGATAACACTTACTGATAGTGTCAAAATACCTGTGGAAACCCCAAGTTTTAAATACCGGTTCACGGAACAATTAAGAAATAATACTGATGATCCTAATGGTACTTTCACTAACAGAGTTGACGCTAAAGCCGGAGATATTATTGATTATAAAGTCAACTTTGTTAGCAATGGATCTAGTACTGTAACTAATACAAGTTTTTATAATACACTTGGAACAGATGGCTTAGAGGTAGTACCTAATAGTGTTACCTGGAATGGTGGTCCCGGTGATGACGGACTATACTTCCCACTTGGGAATCTTACTAATGGCGTAACATATACCATTTCTTTCCAAGCCAAAGTTAAAAAAGACACACCTGAATCTTCAATTTCCAACAAATCCACTCTAATATATTTTCTTGACGGTGGTAATCTGAACTACCGTACAGACACAGAAGAACCCGCCATAGTGGATGTTAAGAATCCAAGAACAACTTCATTCAAGGAAGTACCATCCCAAATTAAATTTGGTACTGTTCATAGTTTGAATACTGATCGTCTCTTAAAAAATATCAGTACCATCGGTAAATTACGAGTTAGTCATACTTCGGATACACCATTTCAAGTAAACGTTAGTTATGACGGCAGTGGTGATAACTCTCTTTCTAGTAATGGTAATAAACTAGTTCAAGATGATGGGCATACACTACTAATTAATCAAGCTCAAACTGATGGAAATACTTGGCAACCACTGTCAACGGCGCCTATCCCAATCAATTCTGATGGTTTTGCTGGATCATATGATGATCTTGATTTAACTAATTATGTTGATACGAATAAATGGCAATTACGTGTGCCTGGCAATAGCCAAGCCGGAGAATATAACGGTATTATTACTTGGTCAATTGCAGATACATTGTAAATAGGCGATATTAATTAGACTTTTAAATTGCTATACTTATACCAAAATTTAGTTTACTTAGGAAAACATATGGATAATTTGGGTAAAACTCTAAAAGAAAAAAGAATCGCCTTGCATTTATCACAAAAAAAAGCCTGTGAAAATATTTGTTCACAGCCCATGCTTTCTTCTATTGAACAAGGAAAATATATCCCCAATTCACACATATTAATTTTGTTATGCAAAAGACTAAGAATTAATATAGATCAGCTTAGTCTTAGTAGTAATTATCAAATAAGTTCTTTGAATAGCTTTAATCAAAAACTTGAAAAATTATGTAACGATCACAATTACATTGAGTTAAAAAAATTTCTTTTATCAGACGATACGATTGCACAAGTTAAAGCCAGTCAGCAAAAAGCCTATTACTATTATTTGAGTATCGCTTATTTGCAGGCAGACAATGATTTAGACGAGTTTGAATATAATTTAAATTTGGCAATGTCTGAACATCCCCACTCTATCGCATTGACCACCTTGGATCGCTTGATCTTTATTTCAATGGCTGTTCTTTATGCAAAAAGGAAAAATTCAAAATACTTAGACTACTTAAATAATGCTTTTATTAAATTTAATGAAGTCCATTTTGAAGACAACCAAATCATACTTTTCTATTTAGCGGCGTATGCAAATATTTTAATGGGAAAAAATATCGATGCACTTAATTGGATCAATCAAGGCATCGATTTTGCTACTAAAAATAATTCTCATTATATGTTGGCAAATTTGTATTATTTATTTGCCAAAGTTTTGATAGCTGAAAATAAAGGTGATCTGGCGCTAGATTCGCAAACTAGATCGAAGATTTTTACAGATTTGTTTAATGAAAAAATCTTTGAATTCAACTAATCAAAAACTGTTTGCCAAACGTCACTTTCGTGGCATTTAAAGGCTAATTCAATATCTTCGGGTAAATTACGGTGAAGCGACAAATTTAACTTCAAAGCTTCTTTCAAAGTAAAATACTCTGCATCACTAGTTTCAGAATTATCAACACTATTAAGTTGATCATTATCGGGCACGCATTCAATGAAATGTTTATAAACATAATTTAGATTTCTTTGCTCATAATTATGAATTTGAATATCTTTTACCGCAATAAGACGCTTCGGAGTCACATGAATATTAGCTTCCTCACGCGTTTCTTTAATTGCAATTTGACTTGGGGTATATCCAATATCGGCCCATCCTCCAGGGATCGACCAAGTATCTTCCATTTTTTCATGAACTAGCAATATCTTATTCTCATGATTAAAAGTTACTGCTCGAACGTCAACTTTAGGAGTGACATATCCGTTATCTGAATCAAAGAAAATATCCATTTGTTTAGGTGTAGCATTAGTTAATTCAGCTGATAGTTTTTTGGCTACCGCTTCTAATTGATTATATCTTTCATGATCAAAAACATCTTTAGTATAATGTTGTCCTGATTGAGCTATTGCTTGTAATTGCTGGATCATCATTTTTAAATCACTCATAATCTATCTCCTTTGCCAATTTATTTCATTATTAAAATTATCCTACATTAAAATAACGATTCATATAGCAAAAGCGATATACAAAAATATACTTTATTAAATTATTACTTTAAATTTGCTAATAGATAATTACTGTTCAAATAATAATATCCACTCGGTCCATTGAAGAGCGCACTTGATACATGCTCAAACAAATTTCTAACAGTTACTTCACTGTTAGGCTCCACAACAATAATTTTTTTGGAATCAGAATCAACTTTGACATCAGGATTATTAGAATTCAGAATAGCAAACTTAGTTAAGTAGAATCTAATATCTCTACTTGAATTATTTTTAACGGTCATATTAACTGCATAATTATATGTTGTTTTTGATTTGTGAAACTGAAAGGATACATCCCGTCTATCATGTCTAGATAAACTTTGATAATTTACAGCCTGTTTCTTAGTATTTGATTCACTCGAAGGTTCAACTGAACATCCTACCAAAAATAACAACAATAACAGTGACAAGATCTTAAATATTTTTTTCATAATTCATTACTCCTGTGACTCGATAGATCTGTCAACTTCATTGAACCACCATGAACTAGCAATAACAATTAATTAACTATCTTGTCTAGTTGCTGCAATATCAATCTCACAAATATTAACTTCCTGTGGCATATCGTACATAAACTTCACTGTTTCTGCGACATGTTTCGGGTCAAGCGTAATGCCGCCCATTGATTTTTTCCATGCTTCATATTCACTTAGAGCACTGCTATCGGTCACGTGAGTTAATAATTCCGTTTCCGCGGCACCTGGTGCTACTAACATAATACGTACATTTTCACCAGAAACTTCTTGTCTGATCGTCTCACTTAGACCATGAACTCCAAACTTACTTGCAACATAGGCTGCATGATTTGAAAAAGCCTTAAATCCAGCAATTGATGACATATTGATAATTGTTCCATGTTGACGATCTTTCATACCAGGAAGAACAGCCTGCATACCGTTCAGGACACCCATAACGTTAGTATCAAGCATTGTTTGCCATTCACTAGATGATTGTTTCCAAATATTTCCTAACAACATTACTCCAGCATTGTTTATTAGTAAGTCCACTGGTCCATAAACATTTTCTGCTTCCTTAATAACCTTTGACAATTCATCTTGATCAGTTACATCAGCATGTCTGATTATTATTTCACCACTCAAGCCTAATGCCTCAATTTTTTCAGTTCGACGTCCTAGTAGCAATAATGGAAAACCATCAGCGTTAAATATTTTGGCCATTTCAGCACCAAACCCAGAACTGGCACCGGTAATTACGATTAATTTTTTCATTTATATATCTCCTATTAAATCAATTTGACGATTACGAATTAATATTATAGACTGAGATAATTATTTTCCTAGTACGCACTTTTTAGTTACTGGGCAGGCAGGAGTTTTAAATATGTACGAAAATGAATTCGATGCAACAATGCAGTTAATTAGAGGTAAATGGAAAATCAGAATTTTATACGAGTTAAATTCTGACCCGCATACCCGCTTCAATGCCTTGCAGAGAAATCTCGATCCTGTGACTCACAAAATCTTATCGGAACAAATCCAACAAATGATCAACGATGGATTAGTCAAACGAATAGACTTTCACGAACAACCTTTGCATATTGAATATCATTTAACTAAAAGAGGACAGTCACTTATCCCAGTAGTTGATGCAATTTGTGATTGGGGACTGGCTAATATAGATACTTCAAAATTAAAACAAACACTGTGCAATTAATTTAAATACTAAAAAAATGACCGCAATCCGACTTTGGATTACGGTCATTTTTAATTATTACACGAAAGAAATCTTAGGAGTGATCTCTTTGATTACTACTATAAAATTGCTTTAACTAGTTTAATAATCGCCCCGACAGCAACTAAGAAAACATATGTATTGACCAATTTTACAACAGCTTTCATAACTAAAGGATAAGTTTTCTTTTTAACTTGTTCCTTTAAATAAGGATGATAATTGTCCCAAATATTGGGATAAAGTAGCACGGCTATCATTGTAATGTAAGGTACTACCTTTAAAACCGCTAGTATTGGGATCAACAAGAATGTTAACCACCAACTAGCTTTAAACAAACTCAAGGCATTAGTTTTACCGATCTTGGTAACTAATGTATGACGACCATTTTTCTTATCAGCCTCCAAATCACAAGTATCATTACATAATTGTGCTGAAAACATAGCAAATGTATTCGGCAAACAAACTATGATCGCATTAATAATTGCACTGGAAGTCAATTTTCCACTAGTTACTGTCCCTAGATAGACGTAGACAACTGGAATCAATATGGAAATGGCAATAGCCACCACTGACGATCCAAACATTGTTGAATTCAATGGTTTTGGTCCTGCTGAATATGATAAACCAATGAGAACACAGATAATCCCGATCAAAAGTGTCCACCAATTAGTCCGATAAACCAGAAATGCACCAATCAATAATGGAAAAATGGTCAAACCGTACATCCATTTTTTGACTATTACCAATGATTCACGATTAACACCGATGGTACTGATTTTTTTACGATATTCTTCACTTTTAGAATGGCGAAAATCCATATAGTTATTATGAAAATTAATAATTATGTGAATAAAAAATACTGTGATAAATCCTAAAATTCCATTTATAATATCGAATCTACCAATATTTAAATAAGAATAACTGGCTGCTAATACTAGCCAAGCAAAATCAAGTACAGTGGTCCTAATTTCCGATAATTCAACGAAAAGTTTTCGATTCATAACTATGTTCTACATTTCCTCTGGAGCCTTAACACCAAGCAGTGCCAAGGAGATTTGCAATACAATCGTTACTGATTTAACTAGTGCCAATCTAGCAACTCGCCCATCATCCTCTGTCAAAATCTTGCTATGTGCATAATATTGATTGAAACTCTTTGCTAATTTCAAAGCATATTTGGCAATTACTGATGGTTCGTAAATACGTCCGGCACGTGATAAGATCTCTGGGAATTCTTGAATCATCTTCAAAGTATCCCAAGCTTCTGGATCGGCTAATGTAAGATCACCATCAAAATCAACATCACCGGCTTTTCTTAGAATGCTCAAAGCTCTAGCGTTTGTATATTGAACATATGGACCTGTTTCACCTTCAAAACGAACAACTTCTTCAAGGTTAAAGTCGAAACTGTCACGTCTTTCATTCTTCAAATCGTGGAAAACAACCGCACCGACACCGACTGATTCGGCAACTTGATCTTTATCTTTCAAGTCAGGATTTTTTTCTTCAATTTGCTTTTTAGCAAGATCAACAGCGTCGTTCAAAACATTTTCCAATAAGATGACACGGCCCTTACGAGTAGAAAGTTTCTTACCGCCATTTGTGATCAAACCAAATTCGATATGGTGAATATCATCTGACCAGTCATAACCCATCATCTTCAAAACAGCCTTTAATTTCTTAAAGTGTTCAGATTGTTCACTACCAACTACGTAAAGTGATTTCACAAAATTGTAAGTATTCTTACGATAAATCGCAGCAGCTAAATCACGTGTGATATAAAGTGTTGCTCCATCAGTCTTTTTGATCAAGGCTGGTGAAAGGTCTAAATCAGAAAGATCAACGATTTCAGCACCTTGACTTTCTTTAAGCAAATTCTTTTCTTCAAGAGTATCAATAACAGCATCCATCTTGTCGTTATAGAAAGCTTCACCGTTAAATGAATCGAATTCAACACCTAAACGTGTATAAATCTTTTGAAATTCACTTAATGATAAACTTCTAAACCATGTCCATAATGCAAGAGCTTCTTTGTCGCCATCTTCCATTTTTTTAAACCAAGCACGAGCTTCATCATCAAGTTCAGGCTTTTCTTCGGCTTCCTTGTGGAAACGAACATAATACTTCAAAAGATTGTTGATAGGATCTTTTTCAACGTCTTCTTTTGAACCCCACATCTTGTAACCAACGATCAATTTACCAAATTGTGTTCCCCAATCACCTAAATGATTGATCTTAATTGGTGAATATCCTAGTTTAGTCAAGATCTTGGCAATCGAATTACCGATCACAGTTGAACGAAGGTGTCCCATAGACATTGGTTTAGCAATATTAGGTGATGACATATCGATTGGAACATTACCACTACCTTCGTTTTGATTACCGTAATTATCTTGTTCTTTTAAAACTTCTTTTAAAATAGCATCTGAAAATGCTGCTTTATCTAAGAAAAAGTTAATATATG
The DNA here is from genome assembly GCF_003946605.1 of Companilactobacillus baiquanensis. GTDB lineage: Bacteria > Bacillota > Bacilli > Lactobacillales > Lactobacillaceae > Companilactobacillus > Companilactobacillus baiquanensis. Next base: position 7,010 of record NZ_RHOQ01000001.1, on the reverse strand, counting down.
CGCCTGTATTAACGATTTTTTCAAACCCTGTTTGATCCATCTGTCCAACTAATTCTTCGGCGATCATATTTGGTGCTTTATGCATTGTTTTAGCTAAAATAAAAGTTGGAAATGCATAGTCACCTAAATCTGATGTTTTAGGTTTTTCAATTAATTTTGTAATTTGTTCAGCAGTAATTTCTGCTGGTAAAACCTTGGCCAAGGCTTCTACAATCTGTTTCTTTGAATTCATAAAGTCCTCCTCAAAATAAAAAACGCCTCTTTCAAATAAAATAATTTGAAAGAGACGAGAATTCCCGCGGTACCACTCTAATTGATAAATATCCACTCAAAAAGTATTTAACTGTTTAAAAAGGTGCGACTTAATCATTGATACGATCAGCTTTCACCAACATCTGATCTCGCTTAGAATCATTAGATTAATTAATCCTTCTTTTGCATAAGTATATTAGCACAAAGAAAAATTAATTACAATTTAATTCTACACTTCAGGAATAAACATGTGGCCTAATGTTGCTGCCATGATAGCTTTGATCGAATGCATTCTGTTTTCAGCTTCCTCGAATTGACGAGCATATTTACTTCTAAATACTTCATCGGTTACTTCCATTTCAGTTATACCGTACTTTTCGTAAACATCATGAGTTGTCGTTGTTAAAGTATCATGATATGCAGGCAAACAATGCATAAAGATCAATTGATCATCCGGCATCTGTGCCTTCTTTAACATGTCCATATTTACTTGATAAGGTGTTAAAAGTTTTAATCTTTCGTCCCACTTATCTTCTTCACCCATTGATACCCAAACATCTGTGTAAATAACATTTGAACCTTTCACACCTTTGTCGATGTCGTCAGTAATTAAGATCTCACTACCAGAATCTTTAGCGAATCCCTTGGCAGTATCGATAACTGATTGTTCTGGGAATAATTCTTTTGGTGCCAAAATATGAATATTAACACCCAACATTGCACTGGCAACTAAGAAACTGTTGGCCATATTGTTACGACCATCGCCAACGAATGTTAAGGTGATACCTTTGATCTTTCCGAAAGTTTCTTTAACAGTCATATAATCGGCAATCATTTGTGTGGGATGCCAATCATCAGTCAAACCATTCCAAACTGGAACACCAGAGAATTTTGCCAAATCTTCAACTGTCTTTTGTTTGAAACCTCTAAATTCGATTGCATCATACATTCTGCCTAAAACTTTAGCTGTATCTTCAACACTTTCCTTTTTGCCAAGTTGAATATCATGTGAACCTAAGAATTCTGGATGTGCACCCATATCAACAGCTGCCGTTGTGAATGATGAACGTGTTCTTGTTGAAGTTTTCTCAAAAAGTAAAGCAATGTTCTTGCCCTCAAGATAATGATGAGGAATATTTTGTTTCTTTAAAGATTTCAAATGTAATCCTAAATTAATTAAATATTCCAATTCTTTTGGAGTAAAATCCTTTTCTTTTAAAAAGCTTCTGCCTTGAAATACTGATGATTCTTGTCCTTGATATGCCATAATATATCCTCCTAAAATTAAAAATAATTTCATAAAGTTAAAATCTGCCTGTAATGATAACGCAAAGATTTTAATAAATCCATACAAAAAAAGAACATTCTAACTTTAGAATGTTCTAATAGCCTATTTCTTCAAGGCTTTATCACGCCAAATAAAAATTTCACTTAATATATTGCCACCAATTGTTCCAATTAACGATCCTAGTCCAGTTTGTAATTTAAACATTGCAAATCACCCTCAGCCTCATTAAGATATTTTAATTGTAAGCGCTAACCAGTGAAGATGCAATTTAAAAGTTTACAAAAAGAGCGCAACATATGGCGGTTAGATACTGAGCATATCCTAGAATATCGAATAATTGTGTACTTTCAATTGTTCGATATTCGTAGATAAGCGGAGGTCTCTGCCATATGTTGCGCGTTTCAATAATAAAATCGTAATACAAAAAAGGATGTGAATATCACACCCCAATTTTACAATTTATTATTTAGCACTCTTTTCAACATGTTTTACAACACTCTTATGACTGCCTTCGTATAACTTCCACTTTTGACCGTCTGGAGTCTTAATTGTTGTCTTACCAACTTTAGTAAATTTCCATGAGAAGTCAGGTTCAGCAATAATTCTGAAACCAGTGATCTTAAACTTCTTCTTGTTGTCTTTGTTCATAACTAACTTAGACTTTTGGAAATATGTGATTGTTTTCTTTGAGCCATCTTTGTTTACACGGAAATACTTAACATCCTTCTTATCCTTACCAGTGAAGAAAGTAATGTACTCGTCCTTGTTGTCCTTGCTTACACCAACATAGTCATGACCTTTGATCTCTGACTTTGTGATTTTTTTAGCTGAGTGGACATCTTTCTTTTGAGTTGTACTTGCGTTTGAACAACCAGTAGCAACAGTTGTGAAGCCACCCATCAAAGTGATAGCAGCCATCAATGTAACTAATGTTTTTTTCATATTATTCTCCTCGATGCTCTTTAAAATCATTCATCATGTTTGATTCTATTGTAATCAGGAATAAAAATCAATTTATATTACACAATTTCCTGTCAAATTTACGAATTTTTTATTAATTTGTAATACTTTGTTGTATAATTAATAGTTGTAGCAAATGCGAACTTAGTTTAATGGTAAAATGCCAGCTTCCCAAGCTAGTGTCGCGAGTTCGATTCTCGTAGTTCGCTTATCAAAAATATGCTTTATTAGCTATGAATATATGTCAATAAGGTGGTCTTATTAAAATGAAATCAAACAAAACAAAAGCAATCATCATTTTACTTTCAATATCATCAATTTTAAATATTTTTTCAATCGCAATAAATATTCATAAGTTAATACATTGGAATAAAGAATAAGAATACATGTGGTCACGACAATTGTCGTGGCCCTTTTTAGACTCTCCTAATGCTCACTCAAATGATGACTATTAAGATACTTTTTCATAAATGACCTTGGTAACTTGATCAAACTATTAACGGCAGTTTTAGCCCAACTACGATCTGTTTGTCGGCCATATCTTTTATTGTAATAATTATTCGTCTGCTTATCATAACTTTCAACTACATCAATTTTTGCATCATATTTATTTTGATGATAAACAGCTTCAAATGGCAGTCTTGGTTTAATATCATTTAATTTTCCTTTAGGATGGCCAATGACCAATCCATATACTGGAAAGACGTGTTCTGGAATATTTAAAAGATCAGACACAACTTGAATATTATCTCTAACTCCACCAATAAAACAGACTCCAAGACCCATAGATTCCGCGGCGATAACCATATTTTGGGCGGCCAATGTTGCATCGATCGTTCCTGCTAAGGTTGCGTCTACTCCCTCAATTGTCTGAGAAACATCTAGATTTAATTTCTTTGCCATTTCGTTATTTCTACTTAGGTCTGCACAAAAGACAAATAAACGTCCTCCTTGATTCATAAAACGCTGATTACGAGCTGCCTGGGTTACTTTTTCACGTATATTTTCATCGACTACATCAATTATTGAATAAGATTGCTGAAAACTTGTTGTTGAGGCTGATTGAGCGGCTGTTACAAGTTGTTTTACTGTTTCATCGTCTAATTGTTCATCTGTAAAAGAACGTACTGAAACGTGTTTTAAAAGGCCCTCAATCGTTTTATTATCTGACTTATCCATGTATTTTCCTCACTATAAATTATTTTGTATCATGATATATATTTTTGCACATATTGATAGTATAGTTAAGTTAAAACATTTTAGGAGAATTAAGATGGAAAAAGTTAATAAACCTGCAAAATCATACCAATGGTTGTTTATTGCTTCAATTGTAACTGGTGGAATCTACTTATTAGTAAAATTATATCAAGAAATACATTGTCTATTAAGCAACAAATGCGACATGTAAAAAAATCGGCGTATGCCGATTTTTTTAATGGTCAAATTTTTTTAGTAAAGTAAAATCTGTCTGTCTCGAATCTCCCAAGTTAAAATCATGCGAACCAATCTTAACAAATCCTTGTCGATCATAAAATCTTTGTGCCTTAAAATTATTTTCCCAAACGCCTAGACAAATACCGTCTTTTTTTAATTTAACCGCCATATCCTGTGCATAATTCATCAATAATTTGCCCCATCCATGATTTTGATATTCTTTTAGCAAATAGATTCTTTCAATTTCCAAAATGTTTTCAAAATCTACTAAATCGGCTTTCAATCTAATTTTCAAATATCCAACTTTTTTATCATCATGTAATAGAAAATAAAAACGAGAATTATCATCCTCTAGCTCGTCTTTTAAAGTTTGATTATTGTATGAATCATGCAGAAATTCACTCATATTCTTTTCTGTGTTATCTTTGGCAAATGTTTCAGAAAACGTTTGAACACTAATATCACTCAAAGCTTGTAAATCTGACAAATTACAATCAACTATTTTTTCCATATTAATAAATCCTCTTTCCACCATTTTTAACTAGATCCCAGTCCGATTCGATATTCTTTTGAACTTTGGACAGTAACTTTTTGATCTGATCTTTTTCAGCATTGGTTAAACCTTGCAAAGCCTTATTGTTAGAATGTTCATTTTCACGCTTAATAAATGGATAGATTTCCTTACCTTTTTCACTTAAATATAATTTTTTGATTTTCTTATTGATTTCATCATTTTTTCGTTCGATAAAACCGTTCTTTTCCAATTTTTGAAGTGCTCTTGAAGCTGTGGCTTTATCGATTTTAATGATATTTGCTAAATCTTCTAAAATTATTCCTGGATTCTCGCCTATCCTAACAACATAGAGGTATTGACCTTTCGTCAACTCGATTTCTTTAAATTCAATGTTACTGATTGAATCTAGTGATCGTGCAATAACCCCAATAGATCGCAATATTTCTGGCATTTAGTCACCTTCTTTTAAGAATGGATTTATTATAAACACTTTTTGTTGCATTTGCAACTAAAAATCCATTTGACCATCGAATAATAATAATCTATGATAGAAAGTGAAAACGTTAACATATTTGGAGGGCAATATGAAACTAGGAATAATTTTAGAAACTAAAGAGCACGAAAAGGCATGGAATGGCTTTAGATTAGCTATTGCTTCACTTGGTCAAGGTCACGAAGTTAAAATTTTCTTAATGGGTGAAGGTGTTGAAGTTGAGGACATCCATGATGAAAAGTTTGATGTTAGTGAAAAAATGCATGAATTCCTTGAGAATGGTGGAGAAATCTTAGCTTGTGGAACTTGCATCAAGAGTAGACACCGTGAGGATTCAACAGAATGTCCAATTTCTACAATGATCGATTGCGTAAATATGGTCGATTGGTCAGATAATACAGTAACTATTTAAAAACACAAAAAGATCGATAATTCGTCTGGGAATTATCGATCTTTTTTTAATTTTTAATATAGTGGCATATATGTATCACGTTCCCATTGAGAAACGGTTTGTTGATATTGTGCCCATTCAGCATTCTTGGCAGCAAAGAAACTATTTGTAAGTCCTTTGCCAAGTGATTGTTGAACGTACTCATCTTTACGTAATGCCTTTAATGAATTATGCAATGTTGAAGGAAGGTCAATGATGCCATCTGCAGCACGTTCTTCTTCTGTCATTTCATAGATATTCTCTTTAACTTCTGGAACTAGTTCATAACTGCTATTGATTCCATCTAGTCCGGCATCAAGGATCGCTGCGATTGCTAAGTATGGATTAGTTGTTGGATCAACACTTCTCATCTCAACACGTTTTGACTTACCTTTAGCAGCTGGTACACGGATCAATGGAGATCTGTTTTTACTTGACCAAGCAATATATGTTGGTGCTTCAAATCCAGGAACTAATCTCTTATATGAGTTAATTGTAGGATTATTAACGGCTGTTAGTGCACGTGCATGTTTTAAAATACCGCTCATAAATTGTTTAGCAATAGGTGACAATTTATCGTTTTCATCATCAAAGATATTCGTATCACCATCAAATAGTGACATATTAATGTGCATTCCGGAACCATTGATTCCTTGTAGTGGTTTTGGCATAAATGTTGCATATAGTCCATGTTGTTTAGCAATTGTTTTAACGACTAATTTGAACATCTGGATACTATCAGCCGCAGAAAGAGCATCTTCATACTTAAAGTCGATTTCTTGTTGTCCAGGTGCTACTTCGTGGTGACTTGCTTCAACTTCAAAGCCCATCTTTTCTAATTCTAAAACAATATCGCGACGGCAATTTTCACCAAGATCAACTGGAGAAAAATCGAAATAACTACCATCATCGTTCAAATGTAATGTTGGATTTCCTTTGTCATCTGTATTAAATAAGAAGAACTCTGGCTCAGGTCCAATATTGAAATTACTGTAACCCATGTCTTTCATTTTCTTAATAATACGTTGAAGATTAACTCTAGGATCCCCTGCAAAAGGTTCGCCATCAGTTGTATAGATGTCACAAATCAATCTAGCGACTTTACCATGTTCTGATCCCCATGGGAAAATTAGCCATGTTGATAGATCGGGATGCAATAACATATCGCTTTCTTCTATTCTTGTAAATCCATCAATTGACGAACCATCAAAAGTGATCTTGTTTGCAAGAACCTTATCAATTTGAGAAACGGGAACTTCAACGTTCTTAATAATTCCATTGATGTCTGTAAACATCAAACATAGAAATTCTACGTTCTCATCAGCAACCATTTTTTTAATATCTTCAGAAGAATACTTATGCACTTTTACCACTCCTATTGTATATACCATTTTTAGCGAGTTATTAATTAACGCCCTTGCTATTGGTGTTCTTTAATAATAGAACGATAATACCAATTTGACATTAGACTGTCAAATATATAAATACGAATTTTAAAACTAATTTAATTGTACCTATAAATTGTACTAAAGATTAAAGAACTTGAACAAATTTTTTTAAAGTTTAATAAACATTATGGCAGAAATCTCCTGATTTTAATCAGGTTGATGAATGCCTTTATGCCTACGCCGTAAGTCAT